>NZ_APHW01000013.1 GCF_002741985.1 Vibrio rotiferianus CAIM 577 = LMG 21460 | reverse complement strand
AACCACCACGGAAATGCTCTCTGCACCAGTGAGGGTTAGCTCGATGCCCTCGTTGAACAACGCCTTAAGTGCATCGCCTGTGTAGGTCGTGTCACCAATCTTGACCGAATCGATATCGTCGATATCAACCGAGTCCGCCATGCTGGTATCGAACTTGAAGGTGACCTTAGCTGGTTCGCCTTCTTCTTCTGTGCGTGAAATAGCAAACGAAGCCGTGCTTTCACCTTCCACTGCGGCAGCGTCCACCGTCTTGATTGACACCTCCGCCACTTCGTTACGGTCAACGGTTTCATCATTGATGGTGGCGTTTGCTTTGTTATTACCCGGTAGGATCGTCGCGCCTTCGCCAGCCACAATCTGACCGACTAAGCTCTCTAAACCTTCAATCTCTGCGTCGTCTTTTGGTGTGACGACAACACTGATGCTCTCAGCACCGGTGAGGGTCAGCTCGATGCCCTCGTTGAACAACGCCTTAAGTGCATCGCCTGTGTAGGTCGTGTCACCAATCTTGACCGAATCGATATCGTTGAGATCAACCGAGCCCGCCACGCTGGTATCGAACTTGAAGGTGACCTTGCTTTCTAAGCCTGTTGGTTCACCTTGGTTTGGAGTACGCGAGATCTGGAATGAAGCGCTGCTTTCACCTTCAATAGCTAATGCACTAACAGTCGTAATAACAACATCACCAATATATTCTGGTATCGTTACACTGTCTTGTGCTTCTGGGGATGTAGTACCAGCCTGATCCGTAATCGTAGCGACAACCGTCAGCGTCTCACCTTCTGCTGGAACCGGGTATTGCAGTGTGACGCCATTATCTAAATCGTTTTGTGTCAGTATACGATCTGGCTGACCAGTCACACTGAGCGTATCACCCACTTCTGCATTAGCCGGCAAGGTAACCAGTACATCGACCAAACCATCCACTTCATTGTTTTCAAGCGAGCCATCGTTGTTACTGTCTTCAGTTATTACCACCGTTGGCGCGTCTGGTGCGTCCGTATCTGGTACTTCAACGGTTGGAACCGTTACCGCATCTTGGCCTGGCTCTGAAGTATTACCAGCCTGATCCGTAATCGTAGCGACAACGGTCAGCGTTTCACCTTCTGCCGGAACCGAGTATTGCAGCGTGACACCATTATCTAAATCGTTTTGTGTGATGACTCGATCTGGCTGACCAGTCACACTGAGCGTATCGCCCACTTCGGCATTAGCCGGCAAGGTAACCAATACATCGACCAAACCATCCACTTCATTGTTTTCAAGCGAGCCATCGTTGTTACTGTCTTCAGTTATTACCACCGTTGGCGCGTCTGGTGCATCCGTATCCGGTACTTCAACGGTTGGAACTGTTACCGCATCTTGGCCTGGCTCTGAAGTATTGCCAGCCTGATCCGTAACCGTAGCGACAACGGTCAGCGTCTCACCTTCTGGCGGAACCGGGTATTGCAGCGTGACACCATTATCTAAATCGTTTTGTGTGATAACTCGATCTGGCTGACCAGTCACACTGAGCGTATCGCCCACTTCTGCATTAGCCGGCAAGGTAACCAGTACATCGACCAAACCATCCACTTCATTGTTTTCAAGCAAGCCATCGTTGTTACTGTCTTCAGTTATCACCACCGTTGGCGCGTCTGGTGCATCCGTATCCGGTACTTCAACGGTTGGAACCGTTACCTTATCTTGGCCTGGCTCTGAAGTATTACCGGCCTGATCCGTAATCGTAGCGACAACGGTCAGCGTTTCACCTTCTGCCGGAACCAGGTATTGCAGCGTGACACCATTATCTAAATCGTTTTGTGTGATGACTCGATCTGGCTGACCAGTCACACTGAGCGTATCGCCCACTTCGGCATCAGCGGGTAAAGTAACCAGTACATCGACCACGCCATCCACTTCATTGTTTTCAAGCGAGCCATCGTTGTTACTGTCTTCAGTTATCACCACCGTTGGAACACTCGGTGCCAGAGTATCAGGGTTACCGCTTGCGGAACTTATAACTTGGTTGAAGTTAAGATATGCTTCGAGCAATGACAGTGTTTGAGTTTGCGACACACCAAGATCGTGAAGGCCAGAGGTTTGAAAATCTGTCGCGGCTAAAATTTCAGATGCACTTCTTTCAAGTGTCGCCGTTAGTTGATAGCTAGAACCATTGGCAGTACCTGCTGCCGTAGCAAACTCTTCGCTGAGTTGGGTTGGATCTTCACCCGATTCTAGAGTTTCAATAATTTGAGCAATATCATCGCTGACATCAGTACTTTGTTCGTCTTTTACGAGCTCCACTTTCAAGTCACTTTGACTAACTCGCTCTACGATAATCTCACCGTTACGTGGCTGTGAGCCTTCGGAGAGTATGCGTATGTGGCCATCTAAACCTATTACAACCACTTGCTCTTGATATGAAACTAAAGATGTACGATCCATGATACTATGTGACCTTTTGTTTGCGTCAAACTTTTGACCAGTAATGCTTAATAGTTATATATTGCCTTAATGGCAGTATTATTAACAGCAAGTTAATAACTATTTTCATTCAATAGGTCACATATTTACCAATGAGCCCTCTCTTTCAATATCGTGATGTTGGTTCAAAACTTAGAGCACTTTAAATGCTGAAACCTATAGAAACATATAGAAACAATACATAAATCCTATCACTAACTTGTTTACCGAAAAGCTCTCGGTAACATTTTATTAATATTCAAACAATTGTATTGTTGCTTATGTAACTCAATGTGCGTTAAATTATTGACACAACGAACGACGCTCAATAAAAAGCACTCAGATCTGAGCATTTACCTATATAAATCACTTAGGAGCAACGAAGTGAAGTGGACTCCAGCCAAGCTGATTAGTCTCAGCGTGATAGCATCTTTTTCTACAGGTGCGCAAACTTTAGAACAGGCTGTTGCCAATAGCCTTCAAACCAACCCAGATATCAAAGGTGCGTTTAACGAATTCGTTAGCAAAAAATATATAAACGAAGCAGCCACAGGAGCCTACCTGCCGAGTGTTGATCTAGACGCTGGCATAGGTTACGAGCGTGTAGACTCCGCCGACTCTGACCGTGATGTAACTGACTTAACACGTAAAGAAGCAAGCATTACTTTCACTCAGCTAATTTGGGATGGTTCAGCCACCCTAAATAATATGGATAGAACGGCAGCAGATGCAGAATCTTTACGCTATCAACTGTTGGCGGATGCTCAAGACATGGCATTACAAGTTGCCAAAGTTTATCTTGATTCTGTAAAAGCCTATGAGATCTTAACGCTTTCTGAAAACAATCTTGCTGTACACAAAAAAATCTATCGTGACATCAAGAAGCGTGTCGACTCAGGGATCGGCTCTACCGCAGATTTGACACAGGTTGAGGCTCGTTTAGCTAAAGCGCACGGTAACCTTGCTGCGGCACAGAATAACTTATTTGATGCACATACCATGTTTATGCGCATTGTCGGTCAGTCACCTCAGGGCCTTGTGTTTCCAAGAGCAGATCAGAACTTTATCCCATACACAATAGATGAAGCGGTAGGTAAAGCGTTCGAAGAGCACCCTGTCATCAAGATAGCAAAAGTCGATGTAGACTCTGCCAAATTCCAGTACAAGCAATCTAAAGGTAACTATTACCCGACAGTGTCTGTAGAGGCTTCACAGACATGGCGAGATGATGCTGGAGGCATTGAAGGTGACAGTAATGAGACCAGTGCTATGCTACGCATGCGCTATAACCTGTTTAATGGTGGCAGTGATAGTGCAAATGCAGAGAGCTTTGCATACCAGCTAAACAAAGCAAAAGACTTAAGAGAGAGAGCTTATAAGAATGTAGAGGAAGGCTTAAGACTTTCATGGAGCGCTCTAGATCTAACACTTCAACAAAAAGAGTTTCTGTCAGACCATGTGGATTCTGCAGCTAAAACTGTTATTGCCTATGAAAAACAATATCGCATAGGAAAACGTACCCTCCTTGACGTCCTCAATACCGAGAATGAACTGTTTGAGGCACGAAAAGGTTATCTTGATGCTAAATATGCTGAGCAATACGCAAAATACCGAGTAATGAATGCTACTGGTCAGTTACTCAATGCATTGAGAATTGACACTCCCCAAGAGTGGAAGCAGAAGGTGGAATATTAATTATGCGAAAATTGACTTTTTTACTTAGTCTGATGCCGTTAGCTATTACTCTACCTACTCAGGCTCAGGATGAATTCGCTTACCAATCGGTGCCAGTTGCGCTCCAGTCGGCTGATTTACAAGATGATGATTCTGACGGTGTAATCAACGCAAGAGACTTGTGCCCAGAAACACCCTTAGAATCTGAATTAGACAACGATGGATGTGGTCAGTACGTTAAGTCATCGGAAAAAATGCAAATACGCGTTCTTTTTGCTAATGATTCAGATGAAATTAACCCTGTCTTTAGAAAACAGATCAGTGACATGGCTAGTTTCCTAAAAGAATACCCATCAACGTCAATTGAACTTCAAGGTTATGCAAGTAAAACAGGAACCAGTCAGCACAACTTTGAATTGTCGCAAAGGAGAGCAGAAAACGTCAGAAATCTTCTTATAAACTTTGGCATTACTCCAGAACGCTTGCGAATTGTCGGCTTTGGCGATACTCAATTAGCCTACCAAGGAAGCGATGAAGTTAGCCATGCCATGAATCGAAGAGTGACAGCGACAGTAGTCGGTTACAAAGGTAACGTAAAAAAAGAATGGACAATCTTCACAGCTTTACCGAAAAGCTAGCACTGAAGTGTTGAATAAGTAGGCATCTTTGATTCAAAGACTATTTATCATTGGGGGAAAGTTGAGTTTAGTGTTACCCTTAACATGTTCTAACAATGAGAGTTTTGAAATGAGCAAACTTACATCAGATATCCAAGCAAACTTGGATCTTTTTGTTGCCGAAACAAAAGAAAACCAATTGGTTTGGGGTTTACGTAACGAAGAAGGTTGGCTATCTTGCGATTCAACTGAATTCGAAAACAGCGAAGTTATGCCGTTTTGGTCGTCGAAAGAAGACGCACAAGCGCATAATGTTGAAGAGTGGGCAGATTTTGAAGTCTTAGAAATCCCTCTTGATATCTTTGTTGAAGATTGGCTTCTAACTCTTGCTGAAGATGGTGTTTTAGTTGGTACAAACTGGAATGCCCAACTTGAGGGTAAAGAAATGGAACCTCAAGACCTTGCGAAACTATACATCGCATAAAATCCCCTTTGATTGTTAAGCCTCGCGCATATGCGGGGCTTTTTATTATCTCTTTTTCAGTGACATATTTTCCGCAATAAAAAAATCCCAATCATCAGCCCTACGTCACAAAGGCCCTTATGCAAATGGTATATCATTCCGCTAATAATAATTTAGAAAAATTAAGGTTATATGCACTATGCGCAAGCTTTTTCTTTTTTTTACTCTGCTCGCCATAAGCGCCCCTCTATCCGCTGAAAACGCCCAAAGTATGACAAATTGGCATTCAGTCTATCAGCGCACGGTAAAGACAAACAAAGAGCTGGCTCTCAACATGCTTCAAGACAGATATCATGCTGTCAGCTCAACCGCGGAAAAGCTCTACATTAGCGGTTTAATTCTTGACTACATGTTTATGCTTAATCAGCCTTACTTTGGCAACAACCAAGCCGAAGATGGGAAAGCTGCGCGTGTGGAATCCAATTATTTGAATGCGATTGCAAACCGAAAAAAAGGTAAATATGACTTATCGGTAAAAAAATTTACTGAGCTTCTTAATATAGCGAAGGCTGATTCTGACGTACCGATGAAAGCCCTCTTCAATTACCAGTTGTGTTACACGCTCAACGAACAAGGCAGGTATCATCAGGCAAATTTTTACTGTTCGTCACTAGAAGCAGCATTAGCAACGGGAAGTTTATCCTTCCTTCCTTTAGATCTTGCTTACAGGGTAATTGCAAACAACTACGATCATAGAGGCAACTATCAAGAGGCACTATCAAAGTACGCAATATTACTTAACCTACTACCTGAGAGCAGCGACCCTACTGGCATCTACAATGATGCTGCTTTACTAATGATAGAAGTAGGCCAATATGACCAAGCAAAAGATTATTTACTCCAAGCGCTATCTATAAGGAAAGCCAAGGGGTCTCCGTTAGAAATTGCTCAAGTAGAGCATAGTTTAGCAACCCTATTTAGAAAGACTCATGAATATCAGTTAGCTACTCAACATTACCAGAATGCGTTGCTTATATTGAAAGAAGAGCGTTTTTACTATGGATTGGGTCTAACATACTTAGGTTTAGGCTCCACGATATTGGAATCCGGCGATCTTGAGCGTGCTTTACCATATCTAGAGGAGGCACTCCACCTAGGAAAGCAAACTCAAAACCATCGCCTACAACTCGAAAGCCACATTGCACTCGCTGATGCGTACTTATCAGCAAACGCCCTGTCACAGGCAGAGACCAACGCTAGAAGTGCACTCTCACTTGAAAGTAATAGTTCGGCGCCTTCACTGCAAGCACAGGCTTTGCTTATCAGTTCAAAAATCGAACAACAGCGAAAGAACTTTAAGTCTGCTCTTTCTTACTACGAGGAATACGCAAATCTTGAGCTTGCAACAAGGGATGCGAGCAACATTAAGGCTATAAAAGCTCTAGACTTAACCAAGAAAGAACTTGAGCACGAGTTAAAGTTAACTGAGATTAGAAACCTTAAAGATTTAAAGCAGCACGAGTTCCAAGAGCTTAAATATCAACAACGTGCATATAACTTTGTAATTGCTTGCCTTATCATGGCCATGGGTGCCCTTTGGTTCATACATAAGAAGGCAAAAACAAGAGCGCAATTTGACGACCTGACTGGTGTCTTAAATCGAGCTTCAGTAATAAAGAAAATCAAAACTAAAGCATCAATCAGTGGAAGTGAGAATAAACACGTACTCGCGTTATTAGATCTCGACAAGTTCAAAGATATTAATGATATATACGGCCACCCTACTGGTGACAAGGTATTACGCTATATCTGCGATAGCTTGACTGCGAAGTTACACAAAGGTGAGTTGATTGGCCGATTAGGAGGAGAAGAATTTATACTTTTAATGACGAACGTCGATGAGGTTGACGTGCCTTTCAGAATTAATAGTTTGCATAAAACGATTTCTGAAAAGCACATCTATTCTGAAAGTAACCAAGCGCTCAAAGTTACCGCAAGCATGTCCTATTTATCGACCTCAAAATCGTTGAAAGACTTTGATGAGCTTTATTCAATACTTGATCAAGCCCTGTATCAAGTAAAGAAAACGGGACGAAACTCAGTCATTGATGCCTACAATGAGCCTATTGACCTTCCACCTTCTGCTTTTCAACCAAAGAATGCATAACAGCTTCTTTGTTGTTTAGGTAGTCGTCTAAGCCCGCTTTGCGTAGATCGCAGGACGGGCAATCACCACAACCATCACCGATGATGCCGTTGTAACAAGTTAGTGTGTTTTCACGCACTAGTTGCAACGCGTCATATTGATCGGCCAATGCCCACGTTTCTGCTTTGTTCAACCACATCAATGGCGTCTTGATTTGAAATTGACGATCCATGCCTTTAACCAGCGCACTGTTCATCGCTTTTACAAAGTCATCACGGCAATCTGGGTAACCACTAAAGTCTGTTTCACAAACACCCGTAATTACCGTTTCTGCGCCAATTTGGTAAGCGTAGATGCCAGCTAGCGTTAGGAACAAGATGTTGCGGCCAGGAACGAACGAGTTCGGTAAACCGTTTTCTTGTAGCTCATGTGAAACTGGAATGTCGTCACGTGTCAGAGAGCTGATAGCAAGTTCATTCAGCAGGCCAACATCCATCACTTTATGTGCAGCGACACCAAGATCTTTTGCGACTTTCTCTGCCACTTCAATCTCCAGCTTATGTCGCTGACCGTAGTCAAATGTAATGGCATGTACTTCGTCAAACTCTTTTAACGCTTGAACCAGACATGTTGTAGAATCCTGTCCACCACTGAAAACAACCACTGCTTTTTTCATCTTTCTCTCCGAGCTTAAGCAATACTTAGGTATTTATGAGTTTGAACCGACAGACGCCAGTTGCGAGCAACACAGGTATCAATACACAGTTGGGTAGCACGAGGCTTTTGACTGATAGGCTGAAGTGCGATCACTGTCTTCTCACCGATCTCTGCAGAGGCCAATAACACATCCAGTTGAACGATGTCTTTTTGGGTGCCAACTGGGTGCTTGATTTCATTTGCGCGTTCTAATGCACTTTTAAGCACTGGTAGCTTCCCTTTCATTGCGACCTTAGGTGACACTGTCACCCATGTTCCTTCTGAAGTCACTACCTCTGAAGTACCACTGGTTTCGATTTGGCATTGGCAACCCATTTCTTCAAATGCAGCCGTCAAAGCACGTAAATCATAAATACATGGTTCACCACCAGTGATCACAATATGCTTCGCATTGAAGCCCTGCTTTTTATATTCAGCTACGATGTCTTCTGCCGATGCGAAACACCACGTTGGAGAATCTTCTGTTTTCACCAAGATATCACCGATCTGGCGCTGGTCTTCTTCTTCCGCGTACCAAGTCTGTTTCGTATCGCACCAAGAACACCCAACCGGACATTCTTGCAAACGCACAAAAACTGCTGGCACACCAGTGAAAACCCCTTCCCCTTGGATGGTTTCAAACATCTCATTTAGCTTATACAACGTAGAACTCACTCAACTCATTATACTTCGAGGCGAAGACCTTAATGGAGAGGCGCACTCAGGTCAATTTAAACCAAAAATAAATTGTTAAAATAGGTTGTTTTGTAGTTTCATACGCAGGTTCCCAATTTTTTAAGGTAAGTAAAGATGTACAAGCTGATCGCCCTAGACATGGACGGTACGTTGCTAAACAGCGACAAAGTAATTTCTGAAGAGAACAAACAAGCAATTGCAAAAGCACGTGAAGCGGGTGTTACCGTTGTCCTTGCTTCTGGCCGCCCTCTTGAAGGAATGCAAGACAAATTAGATGAGTTGAACATCGACTCAGACAAAGACTTTGTTTTGTACTACAACGGCTCAATGGTGAAAAACATTGGTACGAACGAAATCATCCACCAGCAAATCATTGATGGCAAAGCGGCGAAGAAAATTGCACGTAAAGCGCGCGAGCTTGGCGCTTATGTTCACGCATTCAGCCAAGAGCACGGCCTAATCACAGAAGAGAATAACCCTTACACAGACATCGAAGCGAAGATCAACGGTCTTGAAATTACCGAAATGAACTTCGACTCTCTAGAAGATGATCACGCGATCATTAAAGCGATGATGGTTGCAGAGCCAAGCAAACTAACTGAAGTTATTGCGACTTTACCTGCGGAATTAAAACAAGAGTTTACGGTAGTGCAAAGCGCGCCTTTCTTCTTAGAGTTTTTGAACCCATCAAGTAACAAAGGCATCGGTGTTTCGGCGATCGCTGAATACTTGGGCATCAAAGCTGAAGAAGTGATTTGTATGGGCGATGCAGAAAACGATCACCATATGCTTGAATACGCGGGCCTCGGTATTGCCATGGCAAATGCGATGGAAGAGACCAAACGCATCGCAAACTATATTGCCGAAAGCAATGATGACCACGGTGTGGCTAAATCAATCGAGAAGTTTGTTCTCAACGCTTAATGATCCACGCCCTCTTCTACCAAAAGGATAGAAGTAAAAAGCCTCGCGTTAATGCGAGGCTTTCTTTTAGGACAAGACCGTTTTTTGCAGAGTCAGCTTTCGTGCGATAGCGACAAAAATTAGCATTAATAATGGGTACTTTAACGTTGCTGTAATTAGAGACCATAACCCACTATAAGCGACTAACTGACTTAGATAGTCCCAAACCTGATTCGCAAACAGCAAAATTAAAATCAGGTACAACATTTGCTGAAATGTGAGTCGAACTTCATTATCTCTAAATGTGATAACAACAGCGGAAGCCGTTACAAGTATGGCTAACCAAGCAGCAAAAACGGGTCGCGGCCAAATTACGGAGATAACAGCTGTAATACAAGTGACCGTCAACCAAACACTCTTCGCGCAAAGTAGGTTATCAACATCAACTTCTGGGTTACTTTCCAACCTTAAAATATGCCAAGCAACCAGTGAACCAAATACAGCACCAATCAACATGTCCAATATAAATGCCGTACCTAGATAGAACTTACAGAACATCACCAAAACGGTTAATGTAACTGCACCCATCGTTATACGATTCATCCCGAAGGACTCTGTTCGTTGGAATATAAACATGCCAACACAAAACCAAACAGCAATTGGAAGGCTTGGGAAACTAAATCCATAGCTCTTAGTTAATTCTGCCATCGGTAAATATACATGCGGCCTAGGTAGAGAAAAGCCCTGCTGAGCGACTAAGGACATTATCGAAGTAATTGATACTGCAAAGAAAAGTCGGTATACAAACCGACCGTCGAAACGCATCATTACATAGGGAAACAGCAGTAACAGCATGACGGGTGAGGTTAGAAAAGTTACTGCTTTCGCAAAGTTACATGCAGAACTTTCACTCGTATCTGAAAAAGAACCAACAAAACTTTGTAAGTTGGTCATCCAATACAGTTCAAGTTGACGAAAGCTAGGTGCAGACTCAACCAACTGGCTGACATACAAGACTTCTTGATTAGTAGCTTCTTGGATAAAGGATTTTACCTGTTGCCACTGGCTAGGATACCGATAAAGGCTCGAAGGTAATGATTCAGCCTGCATTAACATCGTAGACGCAACTTCAACTCCATAATGAGGAGCGAACCAACTCGGCATTTCGTTAGCATCAAGCATGTTGTTTTGAGAAAAAGCAATAATTTCAGAGTCCGATATACAGTCAAAAATGACTGCCGTCTCTGTTCTTCCAAGCTCTTCTCCAACTGTCACTGACAAACCAGCTTCTTCCCATGTTTCTCGCTGGGCAGCGACCTTCGCAGGTTCCCCTGCAATGATGGTTCCGCCAGGTAGGGAAATTCTGTCAGTCAGAATCTCATGAACCAATACGACCTTTTCATCGGCCTTCACGACACAAAGTGCACCTTTTATGGCAGTTGAATCAGAGGCAGCAAATACGCTCCCTGAAACAATAGATGACACCGACAAAAATATGAGAATAAACAAAGATCTCAGCACAAAAAAACCTTAAATAATACAAGCCACGCAGACATATAATGTCTACGCCACAAATATTTTACGACAAAAATTAAGTAACAAGTTGTAGAATTGCTACCTAACGCATATTCACTATAGCAAACATCAGAAACTGATTTTCAATTGACTTAGCTCAGACACTAGACCAACTGAGCGCGAGATTCTGCCAGTATTATCAGAATTATGTCAGAAATTTTGACATGGAAAATATCATTTCTCAACAATGACACACCATCAGATTGCATTGAATTCACGATACGAATGGTAGAAAACTCAAAGCACAGGGTTACCTATTAGAAGTGTGCTCACATGCCCTTTTTATAGCGATTTTCTTAACCAATGAATATGATGCCCAAAACCTTGGTTCTCATAGAGAGAAATCGCTGTCTGGTTAAAGTCCCAAACCTCAACAAACATCTGTTTCACTCCATAATCAACGAATGTCGCCTCTATCTTCTCAATCAGAGCTTTTGCAGTACCCTGTTTACGATACTCTGGTAAGACGTAGAGCTCATCAACACTTCCCATCATGACAGGTTTACTAACCGTAGAAATAAGCTCGCAGAAATGCCCAGACACAAAGCCGATGATCTCATCCTCTACTCTAGCGACATAAACCAAACATTCAGGATTATCGAGATAGCGAGCAATGCTCTTTTCTTGTTCGATTTCTTCTGCGGTTTTAAACAGCTCTGGGGATTGAATGTGGTGTTCATCATGCAACTCAAACATTAGGTCGTTAAGTTGCTCAAGATCGTCAAAAAGCGCTGGTTTGATTACAAAAGTAGACATAAGAACTAAGCCAAAAATAAGAATCCATATAGTGTGTGTTTAAACATGCATTTAGGCAAGCAGGAATGCAAAAGCCTCTTGCCGACAAAGCAAGAGGCCTCGATGTTTGTGCTTGCTCCTAGGTAACCTAAGGGTACAGTTACTTAAGATCTTACTTAGCTAGCCACGTTTAAGCACTCGTTCGATTTCGCCTAAACTGGATGGATCATCAATGGTTGATGGCACCACGTATTGCTCACCATCGGCTATTTGACGAATGGTTCTTCGCAAAATTTTGCCTGAGCGTGTCTTTGGCAAACGATCGACAACCAGCGCATGTTTAAAGCAAGCCACAGCACCAATCTCGTTGCGCACTTTACCCACCAACTCACCTTCTAGCGTTAGATCATCAATCTTCACACCATCTTTAAGAACCACGAAGCCAAGTGGTAGCTGTCCTTTTAACTCATCATGGATACCGACTACCGCACATTCCGCAATCGCTGGATGACCACCAACGATTTCTTCCATCTCACCGGTAGACAGACGGTGACCTGCGACGTTAATTACGTCATCAATACGACCCATGATAAACAGGTACCCCTCTTCATCTAGGTAACCGCCATCTCCCGATACGTAGTAACCCGGAAATTGACTTAGATAACCAGTCTCAAAGCGGTCATGGTTGCGCCAGACAGTCGGTAGACAGCTTGGTGGTAATGGGCGCTTCAAAGCGACAAAACCTTGTTGATTTGCGCCCACTGGCATGCCCATTTCGTTGAGAATCTCGACCTGATAGCCAGGAATCGGCTTGGTAGCAGAGCCCGCTTTTACTGGCATTACCTCGATACCGGTCGGATTGCCCGCGATTGCCCATCCTGTCTCGGTTTGCCACCAGTGGTCAATGACCGGCTTATCTGCTTTGCTTTCGACCCATTCTAGCGTTGGTGGATCAAGCGTTCGCCTGCCATAAAGATAGAGTCGAGATTGGACAAGTCGTATTGCTTAATGAACTCGCCTTCTGGGTCTTCTTTCTTAATTGCACGAAAAGCGGTTGGCGCGGAAAAAAGCACATCCACTTTGTATTCGTCACAAACACGCCAGAATGCACCCGGATCCGGTGTTCTCACTGGTTTGCCTTCAAATAGAATAGTTGTACAGCCATGAATCAACGGCGCGTACACAATGTAAGAGTGACCAACAACCCACCCTACATCCGATGCAGCCCAGAACACGCCATCTTGGGGGATGTTATAAATCGACGTCATCGAATATTTCATCGCTACGGCATGACCGCCATTGTCGCGCACCACGCCTTTTGGTTTCCCTGTTGTGCCAGAAGTATAGAGAATATAAAGAGGATCTGTTGCTAACACAGGGACACACGCATGAGGCAAAGCTTGTGCGTATTCTTGCTGCCAATCTAAATCACGTTCTAGATTAAGTTCGGCTTCGCACTGTGGGCGCTGAAGAACAAAGACTTTCTCTGGCTTCCAACGACTGTCCATAATGGCTTTATCAACCATTGGTTTGTATGGAATCACCTTATTGATTTCGATGCCACAAGACGCCGTCATGATGACTTTGGGTTCTGCGTCTTCAATTCGAACGGCAAGCTCATTCGGGGCAAAACCGCCAAACACCACCGAGTGAATCGCACCCAATCGAGCACACGCTAGCATCGCCATTGCCGCCTCTGGGATCATCGGCATATAGATGACCACACGATCGCCTTTGGTTACACCTCGGTTCGAAAGCATACCCGCAATTTTTGCCACTTGGTCACGCAGAGCTTGATAGCTGTATGTTTGTTTTTGCCCCGTCACTGGCGAATCATAAATCAGGGCGGTTTTGTCGCCTCTCCCTTGCTCGCAATGATAATCCAACGCGAGCCATGACGTGTTCAACACGCCGTCAGGAAACCAACGTTCAACCCCATGTTCGTCAGCTTGTAAGATGGTATTTGGCGCTTCAAACCAATCGATGTTTTCAGCTTGAGCACGCCAAAAGTTTTCCGGTTCATTTTGTGCCCAAAGGTATTCTTTTTGATATGCAGACATATTGCTTCCTCCAGTATGTCCTGACATTGCTTCTCTTAAGTATCACTACCATGCAATTGTGTTATTCAAAGACATTGGAGGGAACACGCACAAAGCCCTCCATCAGTATTCTCGCGCTGCGGCTCATGACGGCTTTCTCAACCACCCAACCTTGTTCTGTTTGTTTGGCTTTTGCCCCCACCTTAAGTGTTCCTGATGGATGCCCAAACGTCACAGATTCTTTCTTTCCGCCACCAGCAGCTAAGTTGACTAAGGTACCCGGAACGCATGCCGCCGAGGCAATAGCGACCGCCGCGGTTCCCATCATCGCGTGGTGAAGTTTGCCCATAGATAAAGCTCGGACGAGAATATCGACCTCACCTGCTTCTACGGTTTTACCACTCGACGATAAGTAGGATTTAGGCTGGGAAACAAACGCAATCTTAGGCGTGTGTTGACGTGTTTGAGCCTCTTCGAGCGAATCAATAAGGCCCATTTTTAGCGCGCCATAAGCACGAATGAACTCAAACCTTGCAAGAGCAGATTCATCGTTATTGATGTCATCTTGAAGCTCAGTGCCTTGGTAGCCAAGTGCTTCTGCATCAATGAAGATCGTCGGTATACCAGCGTTGATGAAGGTGGCATTAAAAGTCCCAACATCCGGTACGACCAAATCGTCTACTAGATTGCCGGTTGGAAACATGCTGCCTTCGCCATCAGCAGGGTCGACAAAATCAACTTGGATTTCTGCCGCAGGGAACGTCACACCATCAAGCTCAAACTCCCCTGTTTCTTGAACGAAACCATTTACGATTGGCACATGAATCAATATGGTTTTGCCAATATTTACCTGCCATACACGAACGGTAACGATGCCGTTTTGAGGAATACGATCTTCGTCGATCAACCCTGCATGAATGGCGAAAGGGCCGACTGCAGCAGAAAGGTTGCCACAGTTACCACTCCAATCGACAAATGGCTTATCTATTGATACTTGTCCGAACAGGTAATCAACGTCGTGATCGACTCGCTGACTGCGCGACACAATCACAGTTTTACTGGTGCTGGAAGTCGCGCCGCCCATGCCATCAATTTGTTTGGCATACGGGTCTGGGCTACCAATCACACGAAGTAGCAGTTTGTCTCTTGCCTCGCCTGCAACTTGCGCGGGCTGTGGCAAATCTTCAAGGTTGAAGAACACACCTTTACTCGTACCGCCGCGCATGTAAGTCGCCGGGACTTTGATTTGGCTTTGCATCTTGCTATCCATATCTTGCTCCGTTATTGCGCTATCTATTGCGAGAGGAAGTCTTGAGCAAAGCGCTGTAACACACCGCCCGCTTTGTACACGTGGACTTCATCTTCGGTATCGAGTCGACAAGTCACTGGTACATCAACCTTGTCGCCATTAGCACGGGTAATCACCAACGCCAAATCAGCACCAGGAGTGATATCGCCGATAACGTCATAAAGCTCAGTGCCATCTAATTCGAGCGTATTTCGGTTCACGCCATCTTTAAATTGCAGAGGAAGCACCCCCATCCCAACTAAATTGGTACGGTGAATACGCTCAAAACCTTCCGCGACAATCGCTTCTACACCCGCCAAGCGAACGCCTTTCGCCGCCCAATCTCGCGACGATCCTTGACCATAATCCGCACCTGCGACCACGATAAGCGGCTGCTTGCGATTCATGTAAGTCTCTATCGCTTCCCACATACGTGTCACTTTGCCTTCAGGTTCAACTCTCGCCAGCGATCCTTGCACGACTTCGCCATTTTCCTTGACCATTTCGTTGAACAACTTCGGGTTAGCGAAAGTGGCGCGCTGCGCGGTTAAGTGATCACCTCGGTGAGTCGCGTATGAGTTAAAGTCTTCTTCTGGCACGCCCATCTTCGCAAGGTACTCACCTGCGGCGCTGCTTGCCAAAATTGCGTTTGATGGCGACAAGTGGTCGGTCGTAATGTTATCGCCTAAAACGGCAAGAGGACGCATTGAAGACAGAGTTCGCTCACCAGCCAGTGCACCTTCCCCCTCCTTTTTGCCAGTAGGGAGGTCGACGGATATACGTACTCATCGGACGCCAATCGTAGAGCGGATTCGGGTTACGAGCCTCATCATTCAGTTTAAACATTTGAATGTAGACTTGATTAAACTGCTCTGGCTTAACGTACTCACCCACCACAGCATCAATTTCTTCATCCGTTGGCCACAAGTCATTGAGATAAACCGGCTTGCCGTCTTTGTCTTTGCCTAAAGAATCACGTTCGATATCAAAACGAATCGTACCGGCTAACGCGTAAGCAACGACCAAAGGTGGCGATGCTAAAAATGCTTGTTTTGCGTAAGGATGAATTCGACCATCAAAGTTGCGATTCCCCGAAAGTACCGCCGTTGAATACAGATCTCGGTCGATGATTTCTTGTTGGATTTTCGGGTCAAGTGCGCCACTCATACCGTTACAGGTTGTACACGCATAAGCCACGATACCAAAACCAAGCTTCTCCAATTCGGGGAGTAATCCAGATTCTTCAAGGTAGAGTCGAGCAACTTTAGAACCCGGTGCAAATGAAGACTTCACCCAAGGTTTGCGCACCAACCCAAGCTCATTCGCTTTCTTGGCGACAAGACCAGCCGCCACAACGTTTCTTGGGTTACTGGTGTTGGTGCAAGAAGTAATCGCCGCAATGATCACCGCGCCATCTGGAAGCTCGCCTTCCTTCTCTTGCCACTCGCCAGAAACACCACGCTCAGCAAGCTCTGAGGTTGGCAAACGACGATGAGGATTTGATGGACCTGCTAGATTGCGCCCGACTTGGGACAAATCGAACTCAAGCACGCGTTCGTAAACAGCCGTGTCTAAATCATCCGCCCACAGACCGGTTTGTTTGGCGTACTTCTCTACCAAGTCGACCTGTTGATCATCGCGCCCTGTCAGTTTGAGGTAATTAATGGTCTGCTCATCAATGTAGAACATCCCAGCGGTTGCGCCGTATTCTGGCGTCATGTTTGAGATGGTCGCGCGGTCACCAATGGTTAGATCCCGAGCCCCTTCGCCAAAGAATTCGAGATAGGATGAAACCACGCGTTCATTTCGCAGGAACTCGGTAATCGCCAACACGATATCGGTGGCGGTAATACCCGGTTGACGCTTACCAGTCAGCTTCACACCAACAATGTCTGGCAGACGCATCATCGACGGGCGACCAAGCATAACCGTCTCCGCCTCTAAACCGCCGACACCAATCGCAATAACGCCAAGTGAATCAACGTGGGGGGGTGTGACTGTCCGTGCCGACACAGGTATCTGGGTAAGCAATGCCTTGCTTGGCTTGCACAACCGGAGACATCTTCTCCAAGTTGATTTGGTGCATGATGCCGTTACCCGCAGGAATAACGCTAACGTTCTCAAACGCTGTTTTACACCATTCAATAAAATGGAATCGGTCTTCGTTTCTGCGCTCTTCTATTGCGCGGTTTTTCTCAAACGCGTCTGGGTCAAAGCCTGCGTGTTCGACTGCCAGTGAATGGTCAACGATCAACTGCGTTTCGACCACAGGGTTCACTTTCGCTGGGTCACCGCCTTGTTCGGCAATCGCATCACGCAAACCAGCGAGGTCGACTAATGCGGTTTGTCCAAGGATGTCATGACAAACCACACGTGCCGGATACCAAGGAAAATCAAGGTCACGCTTGCGTTCAATCAACTGTTTTAAGCTATCAGTGAGCGTATTTGGGTCACAGCGACGAACCAACTGCTCTGCTAAAACGCGTGAGGTGTATGGGAGCTTTTCATAGGCTCCTGGAGAAATATCGTTAACAGCTTCTCGGGTATCAAAATAATCGAGTTGGGTTCCCGGGAGCGGCTTACGATATTGAGTATTTATATTTGTGGTGATGCTCATGGGCTTGCTTCCGCTTTAGTGTACATCTTGTTCCTGAACGCACCGCGATACTGTTTTTGAAATGGATTCGCGATGAAAGAGACGCCCCTTGTGAATGCCATCAAGACAAAACTCACAAAGAGGCGTCACGCGCTAGCGTTGTTCGATTGGCACCCAGTCTTGATGATCCGGTCCGGTATAATCCGCACTTGGGCGAATGATTCGGTTGTTCGCACGTTGTTCATACACGTGCGCCGCCCAACCTGTCAGTCGGCTCATCACGAAGATTGGCGTGAACAATTTGGTTGGAATATCCATGAAGTGGTAAGCCGAAGCATGGAAGAAATCGGCATTACAGAACAGACCTTTCTCGCGCTTCATAACGGATTCCACACGCTCAGAGACCGCGTAAAGATGTGTGTCACCCACCTCTTTCGATAACGCTTCTGACCAACGCTTGATCAGTGCATTACGAGGGTCACTTTCACGATAAATCGCATGCCCAAAGCCCATGATTTTGTCTTTGTTCTCTAGCATTTGCAGAATATTGGCTTCTGCCTCATCTGGCGTTTGCCAATCTTGAATCATCTCCATCGCCGCTTCGTTTGCACCGCCATGAAGTGGACCACGCAACGTGCCGATAGCGGCTGTGATACAAGAATGAAGATCAGAAAGCGTAGAAGCACACACACGCGCCGCAAATGTTGAGGCATTAAACTCATGCTCTGCATAAAGGATCAAAGAACAGTGCATCACCTTTTTGTGCGTTTCACTTGGTGCTTGATCAGTAAGCAGTTTCAGGAAGTAGCCGCCAATACAGTCTTCGCTGTTATCGTGAGTTTTGATTCGTACGCCATCGTGGCTGAAGCGATACCAGTAACAGATGATCGCAGGGAAAAGCGCCAGCATTCGCTCAGTAGCATGGAGCTGTTGTTCAAAGTCCATTTCTTGCTCTAAGTTACCCAGCATAGAGCAACCTGTGCGCATAACATCCATCGGATGTGCGTCAGCAGGAATCAGCTCTAACGCTTGCTTAAGCTCCGCTGGTAAGCCACGCAGGCTCAATAGATGTGTCTTGTAGGCGTCTAGCTCTTGTTGATTAGGTAAGTGACCACGTAATAGTAAATGAGCTACTTCTTCAAATTGAGCATGATTTGCCAAGTCCGTAATATCGTAACCACGATACGTTAGACCTGTCCCCGTTTTACCGACAGTGCATAAAGCTGTGCTTCCAGCGCTTTGACCGCGTAGACCTGCGCCACCTATCTCAGCTTTCTTTTCTACAGAATGAGGCATTGTTGAACTCCTTTTCTGTCTGATTTGGCTCTCTTAAATCGGCTCTTTTGAATCAGACAATTTTCACGTTATTGGATTAGAGATTCTTAAATAGTATTTGTCTTGGGCTTCCGTTTGTTTCTTCGTTGACCTTATTTACCCTCCGAAAACAGCTTGTCTAACTTATTCTCGTAGTCGTGGTAATTAAGGTGCTCATACAGCTCTTTTCGTGTTTGCATTGAATCAAGCAACGCTTCTTGGTTGCCAACTTCTAGCAAGTGTTTGTAAACCATCTCGGCCGCTTTGTTCATCGCACGGAATGCGCTCAATGGGTACAAAACCATGTCCACGTTGGATTGGGCTAACTCTTCACAGCCGTATAGTGGCGTTTGTCCAAACTCAGTAATGTTGGCAAGAATCGGCACGTGCTTCCCTGTCGCGTCTTCGAGCGCTGCCGAGAACTGTTGATATTGGTCTAGCTGATTCATTGCCTCTGGGAAGATCATATCTGCGCCCGCTTCCACACATGCAATCGCTCGTTCAATCGCGCTATCCATGCCTTCCACCGCTAACGCATCAGTACGAGCCATAATGACAAAGCTCTCATCATTACGTGCATCCACCGCCGCTTTCACTCGGTCGACCATTTCTTGTTGGCTAACAATCGCTTTGTTCGGACGATGGCCACAGCGTTTCTGTGCCACTTGGTCTTCCATATGCACTGCCGCCGCACCCGCTTTTTCCATCGCCTTGATAGTGCGTGCGATGTTAAACGCACCACCAAAACCGGTATCGATATCGACCAATAACGGCAAATCACACGCGTTGGTGATACGGTCTACATCGACTAAAACATCGTTCAGTGTCGTAATGCCAAGATCTGGCAAGCCGTAAGACGCGTTAGCGATGCCGCCACCCGACAAATAGATAGCTTGGTGACCCAAATTTTTCGCCATCATGGCGCAGTATGGGTTAATGGTGCCGACGATCTGCAGCGGGTTGTTTTGCTCAATGGCGAGTCTGAACTTCGCCCCCGGAGATAAGCTCATGACAATTTCCTTCTAGTCTTGTTCTCTATCTTTACTTTCAGAATGTAAGATCTGTAATTCGATAAGTTTTCGGCTGCCTGAGATGTGCCTTCTCATCAGCATTTCTGCCAGTTCTTCATCACGGTTGCGAATCGCTTGCAGAATGAATTTGTGCTCGTTGAGTGCTTCATTAGGACGAGATTGCGCACGCGGTGATTGGTAACGATACATGCGCAGCAAGTGATACAGCTCGTCGCAAAGCAAAGAGATAAGCTTGCTGTTTCGACTCGCTTGAATGATTCGATAATGGAAGTCGAAGTCACCATGCTGGTGGAAGTAAGACGCCCCTTCAACTTCATCGATATGTTTGGAATGTGTCGACAATAGCATTTCCAAACTCAGTAACTCTTCTTGAGTGATATAGCGAGCCGCGAGTCTGGCAGCCATGCCTTCTAAAGCTTCGCGGACGGAATACAATTCGATGAGTTTTTCCGGAGAGAAAGTAATAACACGAGCACCAACATGCGGAATGCGCTCAATCAACCCAAGACCTTCAAGACGCATCATGGCCTCACGCAAAGGGCCTCTACTCACTTGATATTTCTTGGCTAATTCAGGCTCTGAGATTTTACTGCCCGGTTCGATTTCACCACTCACAATCGCTTCCACTAACGATTCGGTCAGCGATTCAGATTTAGTGTGCTCCTTCTCAGAGACAATCACTTTATGACGAGTTTTCAATTCTGTATTCATATTCAAAGCACTCGTATTTAGAAATCAAAGTGTCAACAATTTGTTAACCTGAATATAAAATAGACGATCAGATTGTCGACAATCAAGTAAATTGTCGACAATTTAGACTAAGGTATAGTACCAAGAAGGGTAATTAAGGTTGAAATCGACCATTAAACAAAAAGATTACTGAAGATTGTCGACAATTAAAGCCAAGTACATTCAAGAGTTAAAACAAAGTAGTAAATTAATTGAACAGTACTGGATGCGCACGTGTGTACACTAGTTGATGAGCTCTTGTATTTTCTGATGCCCCCTCAATGAAATCCTTCTAAACTCTGATCCTTGGAATCTATACCCAAGTAGCCTCGAGATGCTAGGTTCAGCGAGAATGACTTGGTTTGTAGACGCGCGGCGATTTAAAGGTCTAGTGGGTCTAAATCAAGAATCGACAACAAAGTATACAAGCCAAGGCCCTTACTATTTGTAAAGAGTGCCCTTTGGGAGCGTGTCATTGACTCGGTTTTTTATTAAACCAATGGCTACGTCAAACAACTTGGAAAGAACAGGCTATTACACTGCGTTGTTTTCCTTGCCCTCGAATCAATGACAACGCTCTGAATCCTGCACCTTGAAGTCACTTGGGTATATATATTTACTCACATCAACATGGTCAACCTGCTTGGAAGGTAAAAACGTATTGGCATACTCAAGATAAACACCACTTTCTAGAAACAGTTGGAATAGCTCCATATCCAAGTGTTCATCCAACGCCATTTTGTACATAATGTCGACTGCCACACTGACAGGTTTAGCCTTTTTATATGGCCTATCCGCTGCAGTTAACGCTTCAAATATATCTGCGATAACCAGAATTCTCTCAGGAACTGAAAGATCTTCAGCACTCAGCTTTCTAGGATAGCCAGAACCTTTTAGCGTCTCATGGTGCGTTGATGCATATCGAGGCACATTGCGTAGCTCAGGAGGAAACGGCAGCGCCTCAAGCATCTTTATACCGCTTATCATATGTTCATTAATTTTATAGCGATCTTCAGCTGTCAATGTACCGCGAGAAATAGATAAGTTATAAACCTCACCCATGTTGTATTGGTGTTCTGGAACCTGCATTTTGATCCCATGCTTAGGATCAAACTCCACTGGGCGTATACGATGAATAATATGTTCCGGCTTGTCAGCTAATAGCTTCTCAACAACAGGCAAGTTTGCGCTGTTTTCTTTTTTATTCAGCTCTTCAAACGGAGACAAACCCAGACGGTCATCGAAGTGCCTTAACCAAGTTTGTTGAGCGATCTGTTTGATTCGCTCTACCTTCTCATCACTCATAAACTCACCACCAATGTTTGCCTGAGCGATAAATTCAAAGTCATCGGTTAACTTACGTTTCTTTTCATAGAAGATGTCTCTCGCTTCTTCTTTTGTTAACTCACCAGACAGTATCGTTTTCAAATATTGGATTTCTGCATCACGCCACAATACTTCAAAGCGTGTGCGTATTTCATGAATTCGGTTATAGTTTGCTTCTAACTTGGTGCCTTTATCTACAATATGCTCTGGGGTTGTAATCTTACCGCAGTCATGAAGCCATGCAGCAATTCGAAACTCCCGTCGCTCATCTGCGTTATTGAACTTAAAGTCTTTAAATTTACCACTAGTACTGGCTTCAGCCGCTTCAGCCAGCATCAAACCAATTTCTGGAACACGATTACAGTGCCCTGCTGTATAAGGCGATTTGTCATCGATAGCCTGAGCAATAAGGCGCATAAAGGCTTCAACAAACTCATCCTGTTGTTTCTCATGACGTTGAATTTCCTCAGCCATCTCAACGACCGAGTCTGATAACTCAGATACTTCTTTAATTCGAGTATTTACTGCCATCGAGTTGCCGAAGTTCCTTGCTTTTATCTGCTCAGTGACCTCTCTAAGCTCTGTAATTGGACGAACAATTGGAGAACCGAACTTCCATGCTAGCGGTATTAACCCCATCATGACCAAGCCGGTGGCTAACGTTGAGGTAACCAGCTTGGAAAATACTTGCTCGGTAACTACAGACTGAGGGATAACCACGGCAAAGTATTCAACACTTCTGCCATTGGTGACCAAAGGTGTCACATACACGTACTTCACTTCACCATTTATCCTAACTGGTATCATGCTGTCGTGTTTTTCACTGTCTTTGGTAATTTCGTATATTTCTGGGTAAGGCACAAAGCTGCCGCGCCATTGGCTCGAATCCAACCATTTTTCATTGAGTGCAACTTTTTGCTCAGCAGTAATCGCTGATAGCGCTTGGTTGACTATCGCTAATACTGAGCCATCTGACTCTTTCATGAAAAGATGGTAACTCGGCTTTTCGCTAGTTTTTAGCGTGGTTAATTCAATTGAATTACGAGAATCTAAACTCTTGAGTTCTTCTAAGGTGTGATAGTTATCAATCAGATAATCGATTTGGCCTTTTTGAAGAGCTTCTTTTGCTATGTCTAAGCTAGGGAGCTCTAAGATGTTTAGCGTTGAATAACGGTCTAACAGCCATCCTTTTAGACCAAAACTGCTTACAACACCAACCTTCTGTTGCTGGAAGCCATCAAGCCCCTTTGGCACATTTTTAATTCCTCGGCTTGCAATGGCTAACTCGCCATCAAACATTGACACACTTTGATATCCCAACCCTTTTGCGCCTTTAGCCACCGAGTGCAAAATGTCGATATCATTTTGAATATACTTGTCTACCAATGTTTTTGAGTCAAAACCATTTATAAACTCTATCTGGAGCCCTGTTTGCTCAGCGACAAGGCGAAGCATATCGACAGAATAACCATTTGGTTGACCCGCCTGAGCGTAATCATAAGGTCCCCAATCATTTTGGTTTGAAACCATTAGCGAACGGGTATTCATTATAATTTGCTGCTGTTCGGGACTCAGTTTCAATGGCTTAGAGTTAGGAATCTCCACGGGAGCAAACAAGGAGATGTTTGATGCGATAACCTCCCCTTTATTATTGAAAACAAACGACTCTGCACCGCTATCTTCACTCATCCCTAGTTCTGAAGGCTTTATTTTTTCGTTTATCGCTGACAGAACAATATCGACACCAATGACTGCTTGTTTACTTCTGACTGAATACGTTTGTCCGGTGATTTTTAAGTGTTGGAACAAGTAAGGATCAGTTTTGTAGATACCATCCTGAGTTGCGGCATCAAACCATGGTCGTTGAGTTGGAAAGTAGTTACTTGTTTCAGTACTGCTCTTTGTTAATTCAAACTTTTCGGTGAAATACTGTGTTTGTCTCAGCCTTAAATCACCTTCACCATTTATCTTAATGATGACCCAACGATCTTCTGGATCAGCATCAATCTTTTCCCTGACAATTGGAGACGACGCTAAATTAATGATTTGATAGAAATCATCTGTTTCAGTTCCAAAATACAGACTGTAAAAAAGAGGGTTATCTTTCAATACTTGTGTGAATATTTGCCTAGTTTCATTTTCGCTAAACTGATGCTGTGTAGCGATCGACACACTTCTAAGTATGCTTGCACTGCTTGCCGCATTAGTATCAACTTGCTGTATATACTCACTCACCTCAGTCGTTGCCATAACGAGCTTGGATAGCACATGCTCTTGAGACATCTGCTTGCCAAAATAGTACTGTAAAGAGATCGCAATAAACGCAGTGACTGCCGTTGCAAACAAAAACAGGCTACCAACGGTAAAACGAATTGAAAACTTACGCGAATGTAATGGTTCAGACTTCATTCTATAGTGCCCTCCGTTGGCATCGATGGAATGTGAGGTCTATGTCGAAACTAGGACATCTTGTGTATGTATTTTGTGATTTCCTAATACAAAACCATTATTCAACGAGTTGCTTTATATATCAACTCAGGCATTTATAAATACGTGTAATTACATTTTGTATATCAAGGAGTTTGCGCAAGGTTGTATTTTTACCGCAACACGAGTCAGTGGCTATTAGCTTTAGCCCACCTTAATACATGGAAAGCAAAAAGGCAGAGCATTTGCCCTACCTTTAATCTTTGGAAGTTGAATAAGTATTAAATCGTTTGATGCAGCTGATACTTGTGTAACATTGCTTGCTGATGCCCTGCTATTTCTGCAACTTGCTCTGAGTTTGCAACCATAGAATCCAAACGGAGTTTTGTTAACTCACCTTGTTCTGAAATGCGGGTTATTGAACGAGAAACATCAGCCGTAGCACGGTCTTGTTCTTCTGTTGCTACGGATATCTGCTCAATTCTCTGCTGAATATGTTTTACGGCTACATTAATATCTGAGAAAACAATTTTAACGTCGTCGCTCGATTGCAGTGCTCGTGTCATCTCTTCTCGAGAGTCTATGACTGCTCTACGCGAGCCTTCTGCTGCGGCCACTAGCTCTTTCATCATTTCACGAATGTTGGTGGTTTGTTGAGATGTCCCACTGGCCAATTTACGAACTTCATCCGCAACAACAGCAAACCCACGGCCTTGTTCACCTGCACGAGCCGCCTCAATTGCCGCATTGAGAGCCAGCAAATTAGTATTCTCAGCAATACTACTGATAACCTCGACCATCTCATAAATTTTCTTAACTCTCTGATCCAACTCAAGCATAGAGTCTTCATTAGCAGTGAGTGCTTGGGCCAAAGAAGCAAGGCGTTCTCGGTTTTGGTCGACCACCTCAACACCCTTCATCGTACTATTTGTTGCGGCTTGCGAGTCCTCAAATGAGGCAGCGGTGATTACAGCGATCTCCTTTATAGATGCCTCTAACTGCTTAACAGTAGTAACCATGCATATTAAGGCTTCATTTTGCGAGCTCAAACTCTGATTAGATTGCTCCGCCGCTTCGTAGCTAATTTCTGCTGTTTGATAGAGCGTTTCGCAATTGCGCGTAACCAATGCTATGGATTCATGTGTTGAATCAATAACCTGGTTGAGCTTTCTTGCAATATCCTTCATTTCTCTTGGCCCTATTGCGACAGCATTTGAACGTAGGTCGTGCTCAGTTAATAAAGACAACTCATGTGTAATGTTGTTCAGCCCTCTATTAACCCACGCTCTTATACCAACCCAAGAAATAACAATGAGACAAGCCAATAAGCTGCAACTCATTACAACTATGAAGCTCGCTTCCTTAATGGTTAGCTGTACGATCCTCTCTCTGTCGTCAATTAAGTTACGTGCGGCTTCAGAGACTTGACTTAATAACGCAATGGTTTGATTAGAAAGCTGTGAGGCTCTCTCAAGGTCAACTTTTTGTTGTTCTGTTTGCTGTAACTTACCAAGGATCCTATGGAGGAGCCCACCCTCTTCAAAACCAGCTTGTACCATCTCATAGGGTGCGCTTAAGCTCGTAAACTCAGAGATTTCAGGGTGCCAAGCCTTAAAGTCATCATACGCGAGGTGAATACCCGCAATTCGATTCCTCAGCTCTCGATACTCTTGCTCGGCTTCTTCCAACTCTGTTTGCATCATCATTAACAGGAATGTACTTTCCATCGAACTTGCGGAAGCAATAAAACGATTTGCTGCATCGGCTGATTCTGAATTATCAATACTAAGAAATGAACTAATTCGATTCATTTCTGGGCCAATTGAGCTTAAACCATATCGAAACTCACTCAGTTCACTGTTAATCTCAGCTTGAATCTGGATTACAGATGCTTGTGTGGAAAGAACGACTGTCGTTATGCTGTGTAAGTCATCTAAATTCTCAGCAAGCATCTGAGAGAGATGGAAATCAACTCCTGAAGTTTGATTGACCAATTCGTTGGTCTGAGAGGCAAGTTCAATCAATTGAGCTCTTATCAAGCTAAGCTGATTGGGCTCCGTTACTTGCATACCGACGTTGAGTAACTTGATTTGTTCCAAGACATTTTTTGTTAGCGCAGCATTAGCCATCGCCATGGGCAGCGCTTTTGTGGAAAGATCATCAAACTCGACCCCAACTCGCTCCATTCCTTTGAAACTTGACGCAGATAAAGCTATAACAAGAGCAAGTATAGTGACGAATGTAATAGTGATGGTTTGTACCAGTGACAATGAAATACTTGAACGTTTGCGGCTTGTCATAATGTCCACGCTTTACTCTAGTTAGGGCTCAGTCATCACTCTTGGATTGTCACGAAAATGAGACTTAAGTGTGATTTTTAGCCCATCTTATTGAGTGCTTATGACGGTAAGATTTCATTAATAAGACAATAGGATTAAATGCAGACAGGATGCGATATATAAAATTTTCGTTATTATTCAGCCTATTACTAGTAGGCTGCTCGTCTAGCCCAGGCAATAGCCCTACAACTGACCAGCGCTTAAGTTCGGCACAATTGCTCTCCGATACTCCGGCATTAAATGACTTCTATGTCGAATGGCAAGGCACACCATATCGCTATGGCGGAAATCAGAAAAATGGTATTGATTGCTCCGCCTTTGTGCAAAAAGCTTTTGTTGAGGCATACCAATTAACACTACCTCGAACAACTAAGGAACAATCAAAACAAGGTATAAAACTGGATTGGCAAGATGCGAGAAAAGGCGATCTCGTCTTCTTTAAGACGAAGAGGACAACGTACCACGTAGGCATCTACCTCGGAGATATGCAGTTTATGCACGCATCTACATCCAAAGGTGTGATTATATCAAGGTTAGATAACCCCTACTGGTCATCTAAATTTTGGCAAGTAAGAAGAGTCACCCTGTAACTCTTCTTCTATTAAAAGGACTCAGAGCAACCCAAACTAATCGTATGTCGCGACAGCGGTATCAAATAGGTTCTTAACTAAGGCAATGTATTCGTCAAGGAAGGTAATCTGTTCGTTTGTCGCTTTTCTATGCCAAACGCCCGCAAGCACTTCGCTTAGGTCTTCGACTACAGCGTCAGCCTCTTTTAGAAGCTTAAAGCGAACACTTGAGTGAAGCTCAGGGTTCTGTTCAAAGATCGCCATGATGTTGGAGGCAACCATGTCGGTTACTACATCTTCAATGCTTTCTGAACCTGTATCGCCGGTTCCTGAAGTAAAAATATCGAGGTTTAGCGACAAGTGCTCAATTAGAGCCAGATATCCATCGGTTTCTACAACCACTTCTATTCTCCGTTTGGTGCTGGCTTTCACTGTGGAAAGCGAATAGTTTCAATACTAAGACATGCCAAAAAAATTTCATTAACTAATTTCATATATATCAAAATTAGTCAATTAACTGGACGAATATCAACCAATTTTATGCATTTCTTGTTGACTGCATGTTTGGTTTCGCCCGCCTTCTTTTGCACGATATAGTGCTGAATCGGCAGACTTCAGCCATTGAGTATGACTATCAAACTGAGATTTATACTCGCAAACGCCAAGACTTATCGTGTAGTTAATCAAAAACTCTTCAACTTTTACGATTTCTTGCTCAATTCGCTTTCTCAAACGCTCTGCAAAGTACTTTGCTTGCTCCTCACTTGTGTTGGGTAATAGTACTGTAAATTCCTCACCACCAAAGCGACCACAAATATCACTCCCTCTCGCTGTGCGTTTCAGCAAGTTAGCGGTTCGACGGATCACCTCGTCCCCCGTATGGTGTCCGTATGTGTCATTCACTTTCTTAAAATGGTCGATATCAAAAATAACCAAAGAACATGGGGTTTCCATGCATTTAAGTCTAGCGAACTCCTCTTTAAAAGCTTGCTCCCAAAACGCTCGATTAAATAACCCTGTAAGCCCATCTTTTCTACTGATTTCAGAAAGATGCAAGTTCGTCTCTTTTAAATGGATTCGGTTACGTGCCGTTTCAGAAACATCATTAACTTGTATAGCGATATGATTTATCTCGCCGGAAAGTGAATGCAACGGTGTTATTACGATATCTTGATACATGTAATTACTGCCGTTAGAAACAGGGGAGAAATTCTGAAACTTGAAAAGATAAGGTCGATTCTCCCAACTAGAAAAAGAACGTGTTTCTAGATCCGCTGCGGTTTTGATTTTCGTTTCTAACCACGTTCTCGGTAGGTCTTCAAAATGGTCAAAGAGACAACGCCCCAAAATGTTCTGTGACAATACCCCACTGTATGACTGCATAAAGCCATTCCAGACACACACCTTATACTCCCGGTCAATCACCACCAATCCTGAATCCATCGTATCAAGAATTTGAGTAACCCAGTGAAAGTCAGCAATATCTAACGTAATCTCAGACATCAAATTAGCTCCATGATTTCATATATGATTTCCACAGACGACTTGTCGATTAAGAAAAGGACCTCACACTCAAAATCAAGGGACTCAGCCATGTAAGTGTATTCAATAGTAAAGAGCTCGCCAGCCTCTTCGCTCTCTTCTTTGAAAGGGGAGACAGTGTCAATAATGGCTGGTTGGCGTAAGGAGAATTGTTTGTCGAGTTGGCTCCCCAAAGAGGTGAGGAAAGAAGATACCAAAAGGTTTGCGATGTTTAAGATAATTTCATTCGACGGCGTAAACTCCAGCAAATATCCCAACTTTTCGCCAATGAGATTGATGTCCTTACCGCGCAAACAAACCAGCGCTTCACCATGAACACCACCACCAACGAAGCGCTGAGAGACAGCCACAGATCGTTCTCTACCCAAAACATCCACCAATGTCATGTGAAGCTCACCGTATGACAATGGACCGACGTGAGGAACTGGCAATTGTATAAACTCACTCAGGTGGTCAGCCATAATTGCTGCACCTTTACCTAAGGCGATATTGGCAACTTCACGGAATTTTGCAATTGGAGACAGTGTTGCTGACTTTGTTTGCTCACTTGTACTTGCTGGGCTCATTAACGCATAGTGAAGCCCTAAACGAGTAAACAAAGGCACAATTTCTTGCTCAGAAAACGGTTTTTCCACGAAATCAAGCGCGCCTAACTCAAGACACCTCTGCTTTGCTTCTTGCTGTACGTCACCAGAAATGACGACCACTTTTGTTTCATAGGTACTCACTGGCAATGATTCGAGTAGTTCAAAGCCATCCATTACTGGCATAGTCAAATCTAAGAACAAAACGTCTATGTTTTGTTCCATCATAATTTGAAGCGCCTCGTAACCATCCTGAGCTTCGAGCAATTGCAGCGATGGCTCTTGCAAAATAGAACGAATAACCAACTTTCGTGCTACTGCCGAGTCGTCACATATGAGTATTTTCATATCACCTATGGAACTAAAGTCAAAAAAAGAATAATACTCGTTGTATAGAGACACCGCCATATGGTAGTGACGTAAATCAGTCACTTATAAGAGACTTGATTCACAGTTATGCAATTTATTAACATTTCCAACATATTTTGTTGCCGAAGTTTGCTCTATTACCCGTCAATCCTTCGCCACTTCATCTAAACTATTGGAGGTTAAGTGGATTAGCGGAGTTTTCTATGTGGCAAGCAATAGCTCAACAGCTTTCTGACACCTTACTATTCGAATATCAAATCGCAGAAAAAACGAGGCTTTCAGGTGGTGACATCAGTGAAAGCTATATGATTAACGATGGTGAGCAACGTTACTTCGTAAAGATAAACGAGCGTAATTTCTTCACTAAGTTTGAGCTCGAAGCAGAGAGTCTTCACTTACTCAGAGAAACCTCCACCGTTTTTGTGCCTGAAGTAGTTTTGGTGGGAACAACCAAAACGCACTCATTCATCATCCTAAATTACCTCCCTACAAAACCGCTTGAGGATTCATCAAACAGTTTCAAGTTCGGCCAGCAATTAGCGCAGTTACACTTGTGGGGAGAACAAAAAGAATTTGGTTTTGACAACGACAATTACATTGGTTCAACCCTTCAACCAAACCAATGGCACAAGAAATGGTGCACTTTTTTTGCTGAACAACGAATCGGCTGGCAACTCCAATTACTCAAAGAAAAAGGCATTGAGCTAGTCGATATAGATGATTTTATTGACGTGGTAAAACGCCTCTTAGCCAACCATTCACCTGAGCCTTCACTTCTCCATGGTGATTTGTGGAATGGCAATGCCGCCCTCACCCCTTTTGGTCCAATCTGCTACGATCCGGCAAGTTATTGGGGTGATAGAGAGTGTGACATCGCGATGACTGAATTATTTGGTGGCTTTACACCCGAATTTTATCAAGGTTATGAGTCTGTCTCCCCTCTACCACTCGGCTATAGCGAACGAAAAGACATTTATAATCTTTATCATATACTTAATCATTGCAACTTATTTGGCGGACATTATTTAGAACAAGCTCAAGTGCTAATAAATAAGATCGTCTCATATTGAACATTCGTTGCATATTTAGCATGTAAATCATTTCATATTGTAAATTTTCGACGCATATCACCACCATATAATCCCCCCCCAAGCTCAACCGTGAGTTTGGGGTCAACTTTTCCACTTATTTCGACTCAATTAGCAACAAGAACACCTAATATTCTTAGTAACTCGGCTTACGTTGTATCTCTGACTCAAAGAGAAAAGCGAGTAAACAAGGGCTGTATTTTCTCTAACACAAAGTATTAAAAGCCCTGCAATACTAGGAGTTTTTGTATGCAAAATTACACAGAAAGACATGTTAAATGCCCCCACTGCGGGCACTCAATTGGCATCACTCTCGATGCAAGTAACGGTAACCAAGAGTTTTATGATGACTGTCCGGCTTGCTGCCATGCCATCCACCTCAACATGAAGGTTGATGAGCTCGAGCAGAAAGTCGAATTATTCATCGATGACAACTACGAGTAGAAACTCATCCCCCAATAGAAATAAGAAAAGGAGCCTTAAGTGCTCCTTTATTATTTTCGTTGTTGAAGTAAGTTGGCTATTACAAGCAGACTAAAGCTGCTTCGCTGCTAGTACGCGCTCTACTGTGTCAACAATCGCTTGCGTTTGCGGGTCGAATTCTACGTTGATGTTTTCACCGACTTGGCGACGACCGAACAATGTTCTTTCTAATGTCTCTGGAATTAAGTGAACAGAGAAACGGTTGTCTTCGACTTCACCAATCGTCAGCGAACACCCATCCAAGCCAATGTAGCCTTTCGCTAGCACATATTTCATAGAATCTTGTGGCAGCGTAAACCAAATCGTACGGTTATTTGGCGTATCAATCACTTCCGAAATTTCAGCCATCAAGCTGATGTGCCCCGACATACTGTGGCCACCAATCTCATCACCAAACTTCGCGGCGCGTTCAATATTCACGCTATCGCCCTCTGCCAATTCACCAAGGTTGGTCAACGCTAGCGTCGCCTGCATTAAGTCAAAGCTGATCTGGGTCCCTTCTATTTTGGTTACGGTGAGGCAGCAACCGTTGTGCGCGACAGACGCGCCAATCTCTAGACCTTCATTTAAAGCGCCTTCGAGCTCCACAACATGAGTTTGAAAGCGATCTTTCTTGTCGATATGAACGACTTTAGCCGTACCTTGAACGATTCCTGTAAACATTCTTTTTACCTATTTGTTAGAAGCGACTGATAGCCAAGACAAACGTTCCAAGACGATTTTTACAATCGTCTATCAATTAACCAAAATTCCACATCTTGTGGGTATGGTATCTGAGCATACAATTGTTTATCATCTGCGCGGAGTTCCTCCGAGGCATTTTTTCACCTTATAGTGACTAAAATCAACCATCAGATCAGTTCATCACATCTTTTGTCCTCGAGCGCTCTATATCTTTTCAAACAATTTCTTTTACAACTTATTGTTCCGCTCTGGAGTATTTCGTGCATCGCTATAAAGAAGAAGCATCGAGCCTTATTAAATTAGCAACCCCTGTGTTGATCGCTTCTGTCGCGCAAACGGGGATGGGCTTTGTGGATACTGTGATGGCAGGTGGCGTCAGCGCTACCGATATGGCTGCCGTATCTGTAGCAGCAAGTATTTGGCTTCCATCAATTCTATTTGGTGTAGGCCTATTGATGGCACTTGTGCCAGTAGTCGCTCAACTAAATGGTTCTGGTCGACGCGTTAAAATCCCATTTGAGATCCAGCAAGGTATCGTACTGGCCCTGCTTATCAGTATTCCTATCATCGGCGTATTGTTCCAAACTCAGTTCATTCTTGGGTTTATGGATGTCGAAGCCGCGATGACAGAGAAGACAGTAGGTTACATCCATGCCGTGATCTTCGCTGTGCCAGCCTTTTTGCTATTCCAAACCTTGCGCAGCTTTACTGATGGGATGTCCCTTACAAAACCAGCAATGGTGATTGGCTTTATTGGCTTGATGCTGAATATCCCTCTTAACTGGATTTTCGTTTACGGTAAATTCGGTGCTCCTGCTTTAGGCGGGGTTGGTTGTGGCGTTGCAACAGCAATCGTATACTGGGTAATGTTTGGCTTACTGCTGCTTTACGTGACAACCTCAGCACGCCTAAAGAGCATTAATCTATTTGGTGAGTTCCACAAACCTCAACTCAAGGCGCAAGTTCGTTTGTTCAAACTGGGCTTCCCTGTCGCAGCGGCGTTGTTCTTTGAAGTGACGTTGTTTGCAGTGGTGGCGCTTTTGGTTTCTCCGTTGGGCTCAATCATTGTCGCGGCGCACCAAGTTGCGATTAACTTCTCTTCACTGGTGTTCATGCTACCAATGAGTGTAGGTGCAGCGGTGAGTATTCGTGTTGGCCATCGCTTAGGCGAAGAGAACGTAGACGGTGCACGTGTCGCTTCTCGTGTCGGTGTGATGGTTGGTCTTGCACTCGCAGTAATGACAGCAATCCTAACCGTGCTGTTCCGAGAGCAAATTGCGTTGCTTTATACCAACAACCCAGAAGTAATTGAGCTTGCGATGGTGTTGTTGCTGTTTGCTGCAATCTACCAATGTACAGACGCGGTTCAAGTTATTGCGGCAGGTGCACTACGCGGCTACAAAGATATGCGTGCTATCTTCAACCGTACCTTCATTGCGTACTGGTTACTTGGTTTGCCAATCGGTTATGTACTTGGTCGCACAGATTGGATTGTAGAGCCAATGGGCGCACAAGGTTTCTGGCTAGGCTTTATTATTGGCCTTTCATCTGCTGCGTTCCTATTGGGTATTCGCCTCCGTTGGATGCATCACCAAGAACCAGATGTGCAGTTGAACTTCTCTCAGCAATAGTTCAAACTTCGAGACTATCAAATTTTAAAGCCAGCGAACGCTGGCTTTTTTGATCTCTCCCGCGTGTCACAAAGTATACTTATCTAAGTGATAAAAAAGGAAATGCTGTGAGAACTTCGCTTATCGCTTCGGCACTTTTACTCTCGACTACTCTGCTCAGTGGGTGCACCGAATGGTTTAACCCGGAGAAGGCTGTATTCGAAAAATACAATCAGCGCCTAGCAAATGTTTTGGAGGTATCGGAATCCGAACTCGAAACTTCACATGCCGTCACCATTCCCGACAAACGAGAGTTGTTTCAAGAGCTCCCTCGCCTGTCACTTGGCCTACTAGAAAGCTACCAACTGCGTCAATGTGGTCTGTTTAACTTGTTGGCAGAAAAGAACTCACAACTGGGAAAAGTTCAAGACGCTTTTTACGATTTCGACTATCAAACCAGTCTGCTTAGAACATTGAATGGATGCTTGAGTGATTACCCATTAAGCGATGAGGAAATCACAAAGCTCAGTGGCTTGTACGATCAGAAGTGGCACCACCTAACAGTACATCTCGACAATATGCTGCTTACTAGCGACGCCATGCGCAAACAGCTAACAGGTTCTGAATGGTTACCATTAGAAAGCAAAGACCAAATTGCCCATGTGCGAGATGCTTTCCTTGCTCTAGATGAAATGTACCAAACACCCTATCGCACCCTTTCTCGCTTACCCGACGTTACCATAGTGAACTATCAAGAAGAGCTCGAAAAAACACGTATTGTTGGACGACTCTATTACACCTTGGTTGATGCGACCCATTGGCTAGAACAAACCACACAAATGCTTGAAGAAAACCAAGACAAGATCATTTGTGGCGCTAACCGTGATACAACTCAGTTTCGCTATTTGAAAAACGTATTCCAATCCATCTATGTAGCCGAAGTTCAACCTTATATGGCGTTCGTTGATAGTACTTATCAGCAGTTAAGTGTTGGAGTCCGATTAGTCGAACAAAGAATGGCTGCGCACGGGAAGAGTTACGGCATTGAATCGGCACACAACCAGTTCCGAAAAAAAGCATTAGAACATGTGCATTTTTGGAAAGATCTGTTTGGGCGTTGTGGTGTCAAAGTAGAGCGCTGATTTTATTCTTTTAGTCGCTCACGTAAATAACGAGCAAATTTAGGGATGCCATTGTGCGTATAGCCATTAAAACGATAAGTAATGGTTGCGCCTAATTTAGGTGGTGATTTTCTATCCTCATCGGTAAATCCGCTGCCAATGTAAAACTGCTTTCCTTCTGATGTCTGTATTAAAATCGCCCCCATCATTCCAAGCAGTCTTCCCGTTCCTGGTTTGTAACCAATAACTACACCTTCTGCATCTTCATAGCGTTTAAGCTTAAGTAAGTCACTACCACGCCCAGCTTGATATCGGCTAGATACCTTTCGCAACATCACACCCTCACCCCTAGAGTGTGCAATGTTATCGAGCTGCTTAAAAAGTTGTTTCTCACTTTTTATCGGCCTGTGCTCAATGTACTTTACGTGGTCAGCATCTAGCTGTAAGACAATACTTTGAAGATTATAGTATCGCTTTTGGTAATCACCAGCCGCTTCAGGAATATCAAACACCATAAAATCGATGGCCCTCCACGACGCATCATTGGGTGTTTTATCTAAAACCGTTTGCTGAACAATATTAAAGTTACCTCGTCCAGCCCACAGTTCCCCATCAAGAGGAAACGGAGGTAAGTCTTTCTTAAACCATTCCGGTGCGTGAATAGTATTCCCGTTTCGAGTAACAAACTGTCTACCAGTCCAATACGCCCTAATGCCATCAAGTTTCTCACTGTACCAATATTCCGCTATATCGATATCTTGGTGGTAGGTTTCAGCAAGGGGGACAAAAGGTGTCTCAGAAGACTCTGCAGTAGCACTAATCGTAGCAATTACTGCCAAAGCAATTAAATTCATTCTCATAATAAGCAACGACCGTTTTACCCTCTCATAAGCATCATTAAAACCCATCAATAAACCAATCTACATGGGCAACCAAAATATATCCGAGAGAGTGCAACAATACTGATGCTCATCGTCACCTTGGTTACATGATTCTTCAAAGCACTTCATATTGCGCAACTCCCCAACTCTGAAAGTGCCGTCAATTTAATTCTCATTTTGGTGACCCAGTTTCTCAATGTGGCTATTTCATTGCTAACTCCGTTTTGATTCTCAATTTGAGAGTCAACACCCGCCACTACCAATCGAGCACACCAAAAACACATAACCAATTGTATTTACTAAACAAATTATTTGGCACATTAAGTGCTACACAAGAATTACAACGAAGGAGATATCGCAATGGAACTAAAAAAAATCGAAACGAGTCACACCCAACTTACATTGGAAATTTATGGTGACCTAGATGCCAAAGGTTGTCGCGAGGCGCAAAGTCAAATTGACGATGTGATTCACTCGGACAATCATCCTGAAGTTGAAGTGAACTTAGAAAACGTCCAATTTCTTGATTCTTCTGGTATTGGTGCCATTGTTTACTTGTATAAGCGCTTAGTTGAACGCAACAGGAGTATGCGTATCGAGAACGTAGCAGGACAACCACTAGAGATCATGTGTTTGCTGCGTATTGACCACGCAATACCTGTTAATTCAAAACTTTAAAACAAAAAATAACCGTGATAAACGGAGGTTGGCATGCTAAATACTGTGCAACAAGGATTCGTTTGCAGTTTGTTGGTGGGCATCGTTGGGTGTTCCTCTCTTGGCTACCCCGAACATGGTAACGGCGGTCTTGCTGAAAGCTATCAAGATATATCTATTGAAAACTACCAGTTCTCTCCGGTAATGCCAGACGAGCCACTTGGCCCAGAACATGGATTACGTTTTGATTGGCAGCTTAGCAAGCTACACCTTGATGCATTAATCCAAGAAGGCGCACGGTGGTGTTTCCCTGCTGCCGTCGTTCAGGCCCTCGAGAAGCAAAACCGCATTGCTCGCGAGTTAGAAGGTGGACTGTTGCTGGATGCTGCAAATGATCTTGTTATACAAAGACGGCGACTCAACCAACTCGAAAAACAACTCGATTACGTACTCACCCAGACAAAATGCACTCCCCCTCAGGATATTGACGCACTTCGACAAGATCTCGATGTAGTGGCGAGTATTTATCAATTACTAAATATTGATAACCAATTTGCCATCGACTCAGCAGAAATTAATCCTAAATACATGGGGCACTTGGCAGAAGCCGCTTATTTGCTACGTGACCATAATGACCTAACTCTCGTCGTTACAGGTCATGCAGATGCTTCCGGCGACTCAGATTACAACCAAAAACTGGCTAAGGACAGAGCAGAGCAAGTAAAGCGATATCTAACTGTTTTTGGCATATCTCCCGATCGAGTTGAAACCAAATCTTTGGGAGAAGAGTTACCACTCTATGAAGGTCAAACCCCAGGCGTTAAATTGACCAACCGACGAGTGAGCATTGAAGTTATTGCAGAGACAACTCACGGAGGCACATTATGAATATCATGCGCATACTCCTAATCATGTTCTCAATCGTCTTTAGTGCTATCCCTTCAACTTCGCTAGCAAATAACGACTCGAGCACAGTTAAAGTCGGCGATTTGGTGCAAATTAACCTCCCCGGCGAAGCAACGTTGAATAGAGGTTTTCAGGTTGATAAGCGTGGCCGAATAGAGCTCCCTGAAATTGGCCCGGTCTTTGTGGCTGGTTACACAGAACAACAACTGCAGACCGTCATCATCGAAAATCTGAACACCGTGTACCGAGAAGTGAGCAGCGCACGCGTGTTTATTAAGCAGCAACAATTACTCATCTCTGTGCAAGGCTATGTAAACAAACCCGGTGAGTACACGCTCCCAACGGGTTCAAATATACAGATGTTCTTGTATGAGGCTGGCGACCTGCGTTCAGGCGCGCAACTCGACAAAATGATTGTCAAACGTGGTAACAACAACATTGAGTTTGACTACAAACGATTTTTAGATACCGGAGATGAGAGTCAGTTACCTACGTTGGAGTCTCTGGATGTTCTATTCGTGCCGGCTTCACCTTTGGTTGGGAACATTGAGCAAGAGTTTGATGCTGCAAAATTAGCAAACTCCGGGGACAGTGCGGACTCAGCGAAAGCAATTAAAGTGTTTGGAGAAGTCAACGCACCTGGTTCTTTTACTTATAAACCTGGCTCTTCATTGGTGGACATCATTATGCGCGCTGGCGGGGTCACTCGTTATGCCAGTGTCGAGCAAATACGAGTCATCACAAATAACACCCCTATCCTCTTTAATCTGAAGAATTATTTAGATTCTGGTGATACCAAGTTACTACCAGCTATTGAACCGGGCGCCACTATTTTTGTTCCTAAGCAAGAAGAGGAAATTAAAGCAGGTGCCAATGTGGTGTACATAATGGGAGAAGTCGATAAACCCGGCGCCTATGAAGGTAAAAAAGGCGCAAGCTTTATGGACATCTTAGCCAATGCAGGTGGTCCAACACGCTACGCGGAATCTCGTCAAATTCGGGTCATTAAAGCAAGCGGTCAAGTATTGAAGTTTGACTTAACGGCCCATACCGAAGGCCTAAGTAACCAGCCACCTCCTAAGATTCAGGCTGGAGATGCCATCTTCGTTCCTGAGAAAACAGATATGAACGAAAAGTCTTGGCTCAAGGTGTCACCTGACCGCGCCGTGGCAGTCATGGGCGAAGTGGTTCGTCCCGGACGAATAGAATGGTCAGATGAAATGGACCTCATCGATTTGCTTGCGCATGTTGGGGGACCGACGCGCCGTGCAGACACCACTGAAATTGAAGTGGCAAATAATGGGAAAATGACCAAGTTCAATTTAGATAAATACATCCTTGATGGTTCTCCAAGATCAAGGCTTCCCGCGATTTTCGCTGGCTCGATCGTCCGTGTTCACGAACTCCCTGATGACCCTTCAGATAACAAATCGCAATGGGTGCGCCAAAGTTCAGACGCCTCGATATATGTTTTTGGACAAATAAACTCACCAGGCCGCTATCGATTTACGCATGAAATGCACTTTCTTGATATTTTGTCCGCTGCCGATGGCCCGACACAAAACGCTGACATTCACAACATTCGCGTCACTCACCGCGGGTTAGGCTATGCCAAAGTGAGTAAGCTGAATCTGTCCCTGTATTTTGAAACTGGCGATGAATCTATTTTGCCGAACGTTCGCCCTGGCGACACTATCTACATTCCAGAGAAAGATAAAAACTGGTTAGATCGTTCTAAAGAATCTACCGTTCGAGTCCTTGGCGAAGTCCGCGACCCTGGTCGATATGTATTTAATGACAATATGACCATTCTGGATTTACTTGCAGAGGCGGGAGGCCCTACAGACAGTGCCTATTTAGAGAAAATAAGCGTGGTCAATATGTCTTGCTGCCAAGGTCAGGCGAGAACCTTTAATTTGGTCGATTTTAGTAAAACTGCCAACATCTATGACTTACCAGTTATCCGTGCTGGTGACACCATTTATATCCCACACAAAGATGAGAGTTTTGCAGAAAAAGCGCGCGCAGGTTTACGCGATATCCTCCAAATCACAACCACCATTGTCTTGATAGGAGCCCTCTAATGACGATACCAGCAACGCATGCTGAAATAGAGCAGCTTTATTTACAATGTGAACTTAATGGACACCGCTCAATTTGTATCAGTGCTTGTCAAAGTGAAGACGGGGTAACCTCTGTTGCAGCGTCACTTGCTGAGCGATTTATCTTAGCTGGCCAACGCACTTTATATGTGGATTTCAACCTTCACAAACCTGCATTTGAAGCTTTGTATAAGCTGGACGACGAGGTTGGACAGCTGATCGGCCATACGTCTAGCCACCAAGCATTTGTTGGAGTGACTGCCCCCGAACAGGCAACTAAGCAACTCAACTTTCGAGACCCTAAATATCTATCTAGTGACATCAAGGATTGGTTATCACGTTATGACAAAATTGTGTTCGATACTTCACCACTGCTAAGTCTAAATAAAAGCAACGTCCCAGCCCACATGGTCGCATCAACTTGTGACGCAACGATACTGGTCACTTGTTTTGGCCAAACGACAACAAGACAGCTAGAGCAAGCTAAATCACTTCTTGATTCAAGCGGTGCACACCTGATTGGTTCTGTTTTAAACATGAAACACTCACCTAGCCTCAAGGAAGAGATACTAAGACAAATTGAAAAATTGCGATTCATTCCCATCCGTTGGCGACAAAACTGGATAGAATCAGTACATAAAAGTGAATTATTAGAACTGTGAAAGGGGTAATGTGATGAAGGAAGCGACCGAACGACTATCAAAAGGTGAACTCGTTGACGAAACGATACTGCAGCAAATGATAAAGGATACGAGTGCAGACATTATTCCAATGCTCATCGAGCACTATATTGATGAATCACAACAACGACTTGCAAACATTGAGCAAGCGGTTCTGACACACAACTTAGAGCAGCTTGAATTTGAGGTACATACACTAGGAAGCTCTGCTCTGGCATTAGGTAATCGAGCTCTCTCACGCTTAGCTCGAGACATAGAAAAACTATGCTTAGACGGTGAAAACCAACAGGCTATAGCCAAATGTGAAGAACTGCCAACACTCGCCCAGCGCTCTTTTTCTGCGTTAGTTGATAGAAAAAACATGGGGCTTTAGCCGTCATCAATCACTGCGTTTGATCACTTAATTCATTAAAAAATAAAGTAATATCTTCCATCCGATACAGCATATGCTAATACTTATGTTAAGAAAGATTAAAACAAAAATGATAACGATGATGGAATAACGTTGGGGAAGGATTATGAGACCGAAGGTTTTATTGGTAGAGGATTCAACCTCTCTTGCTATCTTATATAAACAATATGTTAAAGATGAGCCTTATGATATTTTCCATGTTGAAACAGGTAAAGAGGCTAAACAGTTTATTGAACGAACCAAACCTCAACTTGTCATCCTGGATATTAAGTTGCCTGATATGTCTGGTGAAGACGTCTTAGATTGGATTAACGAGAACAATATTCAAACCTCGGTAATTATTGCAACGGCTCATGGCAGCGTAAATTTAGCGGTCAATCTGATTCAAAAGGGAGCGGAAGACTTTTTAGAGAAGCCCATCAATGCGGATCGCCTCAAAACATCCGTCTCATTGCACCTCAAGCGGGCGAAGCTCGAACATTTAGTTGAAAACATCCAAGCAACTTTCGATAGACACAACTATCACGGCTTTATCGGTTCTAGCCTACCAATGCAGGCCGTTTACAAAACAATCGATGCGGTAGCCCCTACTACAGCCAGTGTGTTCATTGTCGGAGAGAGTGGCACGGGTAAAGAAGTTTGTGCAGAAGCTATCCATCGTCAAAGTGATCGTCGTGATAAGCCTTTCATTGCTATCAACTGTGGTGCTATTCCGAGAGACCTCATGGAGAGTGAGATATTTGGTCATGTCAAAGGAGCCTTCACCGGAGCAACCACAGACCGAAAAGGAGCGGCCACACTGGCACATGGTGGTACATTGTTTCTGGATGAACTATGCGAAATGGAGCTAGAAATGCAGAAAAAGCTCCTGCGCTTCTTACAGACAGGAACCTACACACCACTAGGCGCTAGCAGAGAGATGAAGGTAGACGTACGCATTATCTGTGCAACGAACCGAGATCCTCTAGAAGAAGTTGAACAAGGACGATTTCGTGAAGATCTGTATTATCGTGTACATGTTGTGCCAATCGATATGCCACCATTATCCGAGAGAGGAAGTGACATAGTCACACTTGCCACTCACTTCTTGAACACTTATGCAAAACAAGACAAGAAAAAATTCAAATCGTTAAGTAAAGAGGTTCAAACTCTTTTCAAAGCGTACGCTTGGCCGGGAAATGTGCGACAACTACAAAACATCATTCGCAACATTGTTGTTTTGAATAACGAAGAGCAAGTTTCCCTATCCCACTTACCTTCACAGTTAACCGCCAAAAAGAGAGCTCAAACAGACACAACAAGCGCTAATTTTGGTCGCGATTCAGTAAACCATGTACAGCAGATCACACCGAGTTCCGACCTAAAAAACATCGAAACACGCCCATCTTATATCGATGAACCTATCGCGCGTACTCACTCAAACAATACTCCATACTTTAATGACGATGGCAGCATTCGCCCAATGTGGGAAGTCGAGCGAGAGGCGATTCAAAACGCCATTAATTTTTGTGATGGCAATGTTCTCAATGCCGCTGTAATGCTGGAGCTAAGCCCATCAACGGTATACCGCAAGAAACAAGCGTGGGAAGCAGATGAGGCCAAAATTGAGTAAGAAACCCGCAAGTAAAAAGATCTGGCTGCTAATCGATAGCCGGATCTTTGGTGGAATAGAAAGCCACATACTTGAATTGGCTAAAGGGTTGAAACTGTTTGGCTATAGACCTTTGGTGATTTTTACTAACCACTACGATACACATTCGATTCTTCATCAAAAGCTGTCTAATGAGCATATTGAGTGTGCCTACTTAGATCAATTATCTTCCAACGGGCAGCAAAAGCGCCTCTTTCAGCAGTTGTCGTCCGCTGTAATGCAGTACAAGCCAGACGTTATCCATACCCACGGCTACAAAGCTGCGCTTGTCGCAAGAGTCGCTAAAATTCTGTCTCGTACCTTTCCCAAACTGATATCAACTTTTCATGCAGGAGAATCACCAACAGGTAAGGTATGGCTGTATGATTTTTTTGATCGCTATACTGGCTTTGTTTCAAACTCTCGCTTTGCAGTGAGTAAAGAAATTCAGCGTAAACTACCCTGCTCATCGATATTGCTAAATAACTTTGTGTCCCTACCGCGAAATATCCCTAACTATCAGCAAATCGCCTTTGTTGGACGTTTAAGCCATGAAAAAGGGGCCGATAATTTCATACAACTAGCAAAGCTCAACCCAAATACAAACTTCTCTATTTATGGTGATGGACCAGACCGAGCTCAGCTGGAACTTAATGCACCAAACAACATTACCTTTTATGGCCATCAGAAAAACATGGACAAGGTTTGGTCAAATATCGACTTGCTCGTCATATCTTCACGCTACGAAGGCTTGCCAATGGCAGCTCTTGAAGCCATGGCCCGAGGGATTGTGGTGTTGAGTTTTTCTGTAGGTCGGCTGCCAGAGCTTATAGTCGATGGCAGTAATGGGTTTCTAGCAAAGGATGTTCGAGCTCTCTCAGACAAACTGTCTCTTTGGGCTACGTTGCCTGAAACACAAAAAACGCTAGTCCGACAGAAAGCAATAGAGACCATATCCAATAACTTTTCCACCGAGAGTGTGATTCCTAAACTCGTCCAATACTATTAGGGTCTGTTGATCTTTCGCGGTTAAATTTTGTTCGAGATAGAATCCTCATTTCGAATCTCATTTTGAGAATGCATCCCCTCCCTTGCTCACCACAAACCAATAAACCAAACAAAATCATACATATAAACTAATGGCATATTTTGGCATCTCGGTTGCAACTGTTGACACATAACAGATTGGCTATTCGAGGTGATTATGAACAACATCAAACGAATTCTATACGTACATTACGGCGACAACTGGCTTCGAGGTAGCGAGGTCGTGTTGCTTGATCTACTCAAAGGGCTAGATCGTTCGAAGTTTGAGCCAATCGTTTGGACTAATTGCTCGCCGTTGGCGAAAAAATGCAGCCAGTTAGGTATTCAGAATACGGTTTCTGAGTTTCATATGGTTGGTGGCTGGAATGTGCCCCGCTGGGACGTAAGTGGCTGGAACACGCTCATTAAACAAGGCATAAACTTGATAGAAGAGCACGCCATTGACCTTGTACACGTAAATAGTGGCGGGCCTTGTCAATGGATGTGCTGGGCTGCACGCATGGCAGATATCCCACTCGTAACACAACTACACTGCCACTACACGCTAAGAGATCGCTTTTCTTTAGGGTTACACCTCTCCCCTAAATTAATCTGCGTTAGTGAAAATGTGAGTTTACAACTGCTAGAAGATGGCTACCCAAAACAACAAATGCGTGTCGTACATAACGGCGTTTCTTTAACACAGAAGCCCCTATCGAAGGATGTGAAGCGCGATTTAGGCATACCTGCCAGCGCGTTTACCTTTTTGTCTGTCGGCTCTCTAATTCAACGTAAAGGGTTTGATCGACTCATTCATGCCATGCGTTTACACAACTATCACCAACAAAACCCACACTTGGTCATTGTCGGTGACGGAGAAGAAAGAGAGCACTTAGAACGACTGTCAAAAAGCCTAGGTGTTGATGAGCGCATTCATTTTGTTGGTGAACAGGACAACGTTGCCGAATGGCTTACTGGTAATGTAGATGCCTTTATTAGTGGTGCATATGAAGAAGCTTTTGGCCTAGCGCTTGGTGAGGCTGCTCTTGCTGAACTGCCTATTATTGCCCCTATGGTTGGTGGTATCCCGGAGCTGTTTAAACACAATCACAACGCGCTCTTATATCAGAGTTCCGGCATGGCCAGCCTACTAAATGCCATTCAGCAGATGATGACTGACGCTTCATTACGCGAAAGGTTATCGCTCAACGCTCGTAATCATGCAGAAAACAACTTATCTGTAGCCACTTCGGTACAAGCGATTGAATCTATCTACCTTGAGGAACTTAAGGCCTGTGTACCGACACGAATCCCTCTTTCACGAGGGGTAAAACCCATCACACGATGGTTAAACCTGAACTAGCGGGGGTGAGTAATGCAGCGCGTATTAATGTTTGACTCGATACCTATGAATGGTGGTTCAAAAGTCGCCAACTCAGAAATTTTGGCCCTTTGCGAAAATAAAAACATCACTGGTTATATTGCCTCTACTCATGTTCAACATTGGGAAGCCCACTTAAGGGTGAATTCCAATATCAGGTTATTGCCACTAAAAATCTCTCCAATACAAAAATCTTATGGCCTTGGTTATTGGTTGATGTGCTGCTTTTACACTCTACAGCTTTTGCTTATCGCTATTCGAGAACCCAAGTTTCATAGTTATATGGGACTGTCTTGCCCTAGCAATGATATGCCATTGTATTTGCTGCGCTTCATCATCAGTAAACCGATCGTTCAAATGATTCATGGCCCAGTAGCTGGCGCCCGCTCTACAGGGTATTGCCTTACAAAAGCCGCAAAGATTTATTATCTCGCGAGTACAAAGTCTTCCATTCTTCTCGCTTTGGAAAAATATCTAAAAACCTCCGCAATGGAGACAAGAAAAGTCTGGATGAGCTTTAATGCCGAAATCTTTATTAATGGTCTGTCTGAACAGCGTTGGTCAAGCCCGGCGAATCCTCTGTCTCAACGCGTCTTCTGGGCGGCAAGTTTGCTCAAATGGAAAAACGTCGATCTTCTGGTTGAAGCGAGTCGTATAGATAAAGGTAACTACATAGACACCCTAATATGCTATATAGAGCCGCAAAGTGAATTAGATACATCCACACCAGATTTTGAAGCGAGTAACATCCAGTGGGTGAACTCTCCTAGCAACCTCGATGAACTTAGAGCTTCTTGTGGAATATTTGTTTCCACCAGCATTAACGAACCATTTGGTCTCTCAATCCTTGAAGCACTAGCCGCTGGAATGTGCGTGGTTATTCCTAGTGACGACAGTTATTGGGATCGAGTACTTATTCACGGAAAAAACTGCATTAAATACACTCCCAATTGCCCGAAATCACTTCACAACGCAATACGTTTGCTCAATGAATCACCTTGGCAAAAGGTGACCATGAGTATGGAGGCATTGAATCTAGCCCAACTCTATAAAGCCAATCGATGTTATGAATCAATTCTTCGTACATTAAGCAATGGAAGTGATGATCTTACCTCAAAGCCAAAGCATAAGCGTCCTGCTAAGGGGGCCCATCATGTCTAAGGCTATGATCAACATGTCTTACTTCGCTTTGGCGCTGGTTATTAATAAAAGCATTAGCTTATTAATGCTGCCTGTGATCCCTCATTTCTTAGCACCTGCACAGATGGGGAAATTGGAGTTACTTACTTCTTTTAACGTTGTCGTTGCTTTGGTTGTTTGCTTTGCGCTAAACGAAGCTCTCTTTCGATTTGTCGGAACAGAAAAACGAACAAACGTACAATTAAAACTAAGAAACAACATCTACACGTTAACCGTTAGCATATCGTTTATTACTGCACTGGCTCTGTTTGCAATGCTCTCCCTTGTTCCCCTGCCAACCGAGTTTATGTTGCTTGAGCTTATCGTTATCATTTTGTGTATCAGCCTTGAGGGCAGTATTGGTATCGGTACTGCGTGGTTGAGGATGAAGGACGATAAAGCGAAAACCTTGTTTACCATGATGGTATCAACCACCCTGCTTCAAGTTATTTTCATCATTACAGCATTGAACGCCTCACCTTCTGTATTATCGGTGCTACTGGGCGGCCTAGTGGCTTCCTCAATTCAGTTTGTTTGGCTCCACCTCATTAATCGTTATCACTTCGCTTTTCCGAGCAAAGAACAAATATACACGTTTCTCCGTTACAGCACGCCAATCATGCTCGCGGGTCTAATGGCCTTTTGCTTAAATGGCGCTGAGCGTTGGTTTATCGGTGCCAATGCGTCTTTAGAAACATTGGGCGTATACGCTATCGCTGCTAAATTTGCTTTAGGGATGTGCATATTGGTCCAGCCTTTTGGTATGTGGTGGATGCCTCGACGATTTGCGTTCCTTGAGGAAGGTAATACAAATACAGCCATACGAATAACCCACCTAGGCGTCATCTACATTGCAGCATTAACAACTTTGGTTGCGACTTTAGCCTATATCATCATACATACGTTGCTGCCAGAAACTTACCACGATGCCTTTCTATACACCCTGTTCCTACTACCAATCGCAATGCTTAAAGAATGGTACGAACTCCTCAACCTCCCAATCCTCTATAAAAAGCACACCAATAAGCTACTTCTGATTAATGCTTGTTCCGCTAGTCTTGCTGTACTACTACTTTTCAGCCTAAACGACATTGGAATCTGGGGGGGGTATTCATCGCGCTCTACATTGCTCAAATGGCAAAACTCGTAATGACGCTCTTTGTTGGTAAGAGCTGTATAAAAATGAGGTTTAATATCAACTTATTGGTTGTGATGCACTTACTCTCCGGTTTCGGACTGGTACTCGTGCACTCCAGCCCTTCAACCTTTATCGCAATGCTATGCTGCATCGTAATGTGCTGTGTTTACTTCTTAATCGCCAAAAACTATATGACGAAAAAGCAACGTAAAGCCGTTAATGATCAAGTACAGAAGTGGCATATCCAACTGTCTAGGTCTTTACAATGAATACCCATAGCAGCAATGGTAGACACATTACCATCGCAGCGTTTTTTTGCTTCGCTGCGGCGGGGGCCTGGTGGCTGCTCCCTCACCCAGTGATGATTGTAGCGCTTTGTGTATTCCCTTTAGTGGCCTTGTTTGCTTTAAGCCAAACCTTTTGGCTCGTTACGCTTTTCGTTATTTTCTCCTTCTTCAGAATCCATGAAGCATTCCCTACAATCTATAACTTCAAAATTCCTTTGCTACTTTCTTTAGGCGCATTGGGGGCTTTGTGCTTTCACATTATATTGAGTCGCTCCATACAGCCGTATTGGCACCCATCGCTAAAGTGGTTAGCCATTTTTTGGCTTCTTACCACCATAGGAATTGTTTTCGCATCTAACCGCGGTATCGCTATTACTGAGTTTAAAACGGTTTATTGGAAAATAATCCTAATGACGCTTGCCATCACTTGGCTCATTAACACGCCCAAGCAACTTGCAAAAATATCATTTTCTATCATCACCGCTGGCTTGCTCATCGGGTATGTTGCCCTGTCTAATGCATCCAATGGTATCGACCTTGTTGAAGGAACTCGAGTATCCATCGGGCGCAGCTTTGGTTCAGTGCTTGGCGACCCAAACGACCTCGCGCTAGTTCTTATGTTCCCTCTGGCTTTTGCTGTTGCTCAAGCGGTAGACGTTCGTTCACATTGGCTCTTGAGAGGATTCGCTCTCTTCGTCTGTGTTGTCTTATTTGCTTCAATTATTGAAACTCAAAGCCGAGGGGGACTCTTAGGTTCACTATCAGTATTTGGTTATTTCGCATTCAAACATATAAAAAGCAAAACTCTGGTTATCACCCTTGGTTTGGTTGGTGCGCTCGTTCTGTATGCGGTAGCCGGCATTTCAGGAAGAGCATCGGGCGGAGCGGCGGAAGCAGGAATAGACGCCTCAGCCATGGGCCGACTCTACGCATGGGAAGCGGCATTTAAGATGGCGATACACAATCCTATCACTGGTGTAGGTCTCGATAACTTCTATTACAACTATTTCTTCTACAGCCCTCATTGGGACGGCATCAACCACGCAGTCCACTCTACTTGGTTCGGAGTATTGGCCGAAACGGGCTTTGTTGGCCTATTTGTATTTATCGCACTTATTGTCTCTTTATGCCGCACATCTCGACAATCGATTAGGTTGCTAGGCGAACACTCGCCTTCAGCACTTGTCATTGGGGCTAACGCCGTGTTTGGCGGCCTGATTGGCACTATCGTATCAGGTACTTTTTTAACGCAAGGCTTTACGTGGCCAATCTATATACTGGCAGCACTTACCGTTGCGATAAATAGAATCGCGCAAAGTGACTTTCAAAATGAGAATAACCACAGAACATCAAGCAGTGCTAATTTAAGTCATTGATTTTAAATATCTAACACTCTGGCACGAACTATGAAACAGATTCCCTAGATTGCAGTTTAAGTTTATTCGGAGTCGTTTATGAAAGAGATTGTGGTTTTTGGGGAAGATTTTGGCGGCCTACCTTCATCGACTCAGCATATCATCAAGAAACTTAGCCGTAGTTATCGCATACTGTGGGTTAACTCTATCGGCCTTCGACAACCTACCTTATCAACCAAGGATTTAAAACGGGCACTCTCAAAAGTCAAAAGCCGATTTCACTCCAAGAAAGAAGCAAACTACTCAAACAGTAAGTTTCACAATATCGATGTCGTAGATTGCCTCACCATACCGGCCCCTAAAACTCGCTTTGCACGACGTATTGCCTGTGAAATGATCAAATTCCAACTTACAAACACCCTGAGAAAACTCAAGTTCGATAAACCCATTTTTTGGACTTCGTTACCAACTGCTGCAGATGTTTGCCAGTCAATGAGCAACAACGGTGTTATCTATTACTGTGGTGACGATTTCTCTGCATTAGCAGGGGTTGATCACAAGACTGTCATACGCCACGAGTCGGATTTGGTGCAATACGCCGACCTTATACTCGTGGCAAGTGAATCACTTGCTGACAGGTTTCCATCACAAAAAACCTTTGTTGTGCCTCATGGTGTTGACTATGACTTATTCTCCACCCCGACTTCGAGTGCGAATGACTTACCATCCCCAAAGGAGAACGTTATTGGCTTTTACGGGAGCCTTTCCAATTGGTTAGATTACGACTTAATCAAGCAGGTTGCCTTGCAATGCCCAGACTGGACCTTGGTATTTATTGGTCCATGTGAGTTGACCACAAACTTGCTACCCAACTTGCCGAATGTGCGCTACCTAGGGACGAAACCACATACCGATTTGCCTAAATACTCTCAGCATTGGGCGGTAAGTTGGTTACCTTTTGTCGATAACAAACAGATCAGAGCATGTAACCCACTAAAATTACTCGAGTATCTTGCTGCAGGAAAGCCAGTAATCAGTACACACTTTCCCGCTATCGATCCTTATAAAGGGATGATCAACGTTGTAAATAACGCCACAGATGTAAAAAAGTGCATGGATAGCCTCATCCCCGTTGATAAAGAGAAAATGAGCATCGTTAGACAGCAAAGCTGGGATAGCAAAGCGCTCTACATTGATGAACTAGTGAGGCAGTTATGAACGACCTAAGAAGTAACCTAACCGCGATGTTAGTTGGCGCTTGGCGAAGAAGATATTTGATCGTCCTACCAATGTTAATACTGCCCATTCTCGGTTTGGGTGTGAGTAGGTTACTGCCAACAACCTATATCTCTCATACCAGCATGTTGATACAAGAAACAGCGAAATTGAATCCGTTTCTTGAAGACATCGCTGTCTCGACCATGCTCAAAGATCGACTCAGTGCACTAAGCACTTTGCTTAAAAGTCGCCACGTACTCTACTCTGTGGCCACAGAGCAAGGACTGATTGATCAACACACTACGGATGCACAACGCGACTATATCATCGGACAATTAGCCTCCCAGTTGTCTGTTCATCAGTTAGGTAAAGATTTCATTCAAATTCAGCTAAAAAGCCCTCACTCTGAAGGAATGGACACGCTGCTTACTTCTGTAAGCGAACACTTTATTGAGCAGTTACTCGCGCCAGAACGCTCATCGATTAAGGATTCAAGCCACTTCCTCAACATGCATATTACTAAGCGAAGAGAACAACTCGACAAAGCCGAGTTAGCTTATGCCGAATATAAAAATGCCTATTCACACGCTACGCCAGAAATGCAATCTCAAAGTCTTGCTCGCTTAGCTAGCTTAAAGCAAACCTTGGCTGAAAAAGAAGCCGAACTGGCAGGTGTAGAAAGAAGCCTTGGCAGCTTGGACCAACAGTTGTCAAAAACTAACCCAGTGATTGGTAAGATAGAAGAACAGATTATCGAGATCCGCAGTGAACTTACTCTCCTTCGCGCAAGGTATACAGAAGCTCACAGCCTTGTTCAAGGCAAGTTACGTGAGCTCCAGCGGTTGGAGCAGGAACGCTCAATACTGATCAAATCGAAACAGCCGGAACTCAATAGCGCACAACTTTGGGACATCGCCAGCAACACCAAGCTCAGCCAATTAGGAGAAGCACAACCACTATTGGTCAGTCAGTTACATCAGTTACAAATCATGCGAGGTAAGTTTGAGTCACTCACGGAGGAAACCATTAGTCTGAAAAAAATGGTGACTGAACTTGAGTATGATGCCAACCGTTTTGGTAGCACGACGACAGACATTAACCGCCTTGCTCGAGACGTCTCAGTAAAACGAGAGCTCTATGAGGATCTTGTCGAGCGTTACGAAATGGCTCAACTTACTGGTTCATTGGGTAGCTTTGAAGAAGGAAAAAGAGTGAAAGTGATTGATGAACCTTTTGTACCCAGCTCTCCTTCAAACTTGCCAGCAATCGTATTTGTATTGTTAGGCTTTGTTGGCGGCGCAGGGTTAGGCATCAGCTTAGCCACCATTTTAGAACTGATAGATAACTCCATTCGTTCAAAGCAAAGCTTAGTAAAGAGCTTGGGCGTCCCGGTCATTACCGTGATCCCTCGAATTAAACCTTAACCCAAAGCTCATTTAAGTTTATTGAGCGCCATTCGTGGCGCTTTTGTTTTTTCTCACCTCGCCATTCTGATTCTCAAAATAAAACAACCTCCATACAGAAACATAGGTCATTGTTTTTAAATGATAATAATTTGGCACACCTCGTGCAGTTATCTATTAGAAACGTCATAATAGGTGAGTAAAATGAAAAAGAGAGTCAATCCAAAACAAGAGAAAAGAAACGTACTCCATGTCGTACAGCACCTAGCTCCTGGTGGCTTGGAAATGTTGGTATTGGAAATGCTACGTTTTGCTCCAGCTTCAGACCACGTCATGATCGTTAGCCTCGAAGGAACATCAGCCGACGCAATAAACAAGTGGGCGAATCTGAAGCCATACCAAAATAGCTTAATATTTTTAGACAAAAAGCCCGGCTTCTCCCCTTCCTGCTTGTATGACTTACTCAAGTTCATAGTCGGATTCAAGCCTGATGTGGTTCATACCCATCATATCGGCCCTTTGCTTTATGGGGGGGGCTCGCTGCTCGCATCACCACAACACCTGGCCTAATTCATACTGAGCATGACGCTTGGCATCTGAATAATAGAAAAGCAGCTCGACTACAATCACTTTTACTTAAGCTTTTGCGGCCTAAGGTTATCGCCGACGCCGATCTGGTTGCCAAGCAAATCATCTCAAAATTGGATTATCACGACGTAAACACCATTCATAATGGTATTGATTGCCACAGATTTGTTGCAGGACACCCACTGCAATCCCGCAAAGTTTTAGGACTCCCAACCAATAAAAAAATCATTGGTACCGCAGGGCGACTAGAACTCGTAAAGGGCCATTCTATTCTTATCCGAGCGCTCCACTCACTACCTGAAAATGTACATTTGGCAATTGCAGGCATGGGAAGCTGCCTACCAACTCTAAGGGCTCAAGTCGAGACTTTGGGCCTGAGTGATAGAGTCTCCTTTTTAGGCCTTGTCCAGGATATGCCGACCTTTTACCAAAGCCTCGATCTTTTCTGTCTCCCATCTCTACAAGAAGGCTTTCCACTCTCCACTTTAGAGGCTCAGGCATGTAACGTACCGTGCGTTGCATCAGACGTTGGCGCAGTCAGTGAAACACTATGCCCACAGAGCAGTGTACTAGTGCCACCAAATGCAGCAGAACCGCTCGCCAAAGCACTTCAACAGCAACTGAGTTCAGTTAACTCCTCACCTCGACATCATATTAAGCGCCACTTTGATATTCGAGAAATGATTAAACGCTACTCAAACCTAACCGAAGGAGCACAGCTATGATTGAAATTACATTGTTCATTACCTTCGGTATTTCCGTTACTTTAATTGTTTACCACCATATCGGTTACCCTTTACTGTTGAAGTTCTTGTCTAAAAGACATGTTGTTTCTTCAGCTTCAAACACTCTCGCACGTAGTTACGTAGACGGCAAAGCAGACCGATTTTTACCGAGCATCACAATCATTGTTCCAGCCTACAATGAAGAAAAGTGGATCGCGGAAAAAATCAGAAACCTCGCCTGTTTAGATTACCCTCGCAGCAAGCTGTCGATCATCATCGCTTGTGACGGCTGTGTAGATCGCACGGTAGAGATTGCAGAGCAAACCATACAAGAAGCAATCTGCGCAGATACTCTGTTTATCATTCAGAACTTCTCAGCGAATAGAGGGAAAATCGCGGTTATTAATGATCTCGTTCCGACGGTAACCTCCGATATTACCGTTCTTAGTGATGTCTCCGCGTTGATTTCATGCGACTCCTTGCTAATCGCTGCTCATCACTTTCGAAACCGACAAGTGGGAGTAGTCAATGCTGCCTATCAATTACTTAACTCTCAAAATCCAGGCGAAGTAAAGTATTGGCATTACCAAAGTAACCTAAAGTACTTTGAATCTCTTGTTGGCTCTTCTATTGGTTCTCACGGTGCATTCTACGCTTTCCGTACCGAACTCTTTTCTCCGCTGGCTGGCAACATTATTAATGATGACTTTGTATTGCCGATGAACATTGTCGCAAAAGGGAAAAACGCGATTTATGAACCTAAAATGCGAGCACTTGAACTTGAACAAAGTGACAGAAAAATGGACTTTAAACGTCGACTTCGTATTTCGGCCGGTAACATGCAGCAACTTATTAAGCTTCACCAGTTATTAAAACCGAGGTATCGAGGAACAGCCTTTACCTTTTTCTCTGGCAAAGCGCTTAGAGTCGCCATTCCGTATTTAATGCTGATGAGCTTCGCTTGTTCAATAGCATTGATGGAATACTGGCTGTTCCAGTACATCCTTATTGCTCAAATAGTGGTTTACTCCGTTTTCGCAATTGCACATTTCATTCCTCAGCACCTCATCAGCAAACCCTTGAAACTAGGAAGTTACTTGTTGGTAGGACACTACGCTAATTTTATTGGCGGCTTAAGATATTTGTTAGGTTTAGAGCGTCACCGTTGGACTCGCGTGCACCACTAAGGGGAACATTATGAAGTCAGTACAATCAAGAATTCGCAACTCAAAACGTATCTTCGACGTGGTTATTTCATTGGTTATTTTGTTAATCACACTACCCTTATTTCCATTGATAGCACTAGCGATAATAAGTAGCTCTAAAGGGCCTGTGATATATCGCCAGCTTCGCGTTGGGCGCTCAACGCCAGATCAAATGGATTTATTCAATATCATGAAGTTTCGTACCATGTATGTGGATGCAGAGCAACGTTCTGGCGCAGTGTGGGCAAGCAAGAACGATCCGAGAATTACACCTGTGGGGCGTGTTCTTCGCAAAACCCGACTTGATGAGATTCCACAGCTTTTCAATGTACTAAAGGGGGAGATGTCATTAATCGGCCCTAGACCCGAGCGCCCTGATTTTTACCAAAAACTAGAAGATGAAATTCCGTTTTTTGTCGAACGCACCTATGGCGTATTGCCTGGTATTACAGGGTTAGCGCAGGTAAATCAAGGATATGACTCATGCATTGAAGATGTCAGAAGAAAAGTCGCATTCGATCATAGCTATGCGCTGAGTTTGGATTCGTACAAAAGCTGGATTACTACGGACATCTCTATAATGACAAGAACTTTGGTTGTGATGATTGATGGTAGAGGTCAATAGAAACTCGCGCTCACTTGCCCATTAGTCTTGCCATTGGCGGCGCATTTTATCGATGGTCGCCAATGGGACACCATGAACACTTTGGTATTCACCAGTGCAAATATGAATCTCTACAGGAATGCCTTCGCTTTTACACAAATCTAAGTAGCGTTGCATTTCCCAACGTTGCACAAAAGTATTGCTGACAATGACAACACGGTTTCGCTTTAACCACTTCTTTGTTTGCGAAAAGCACCATTGGTGAGCATCCCCAAGGAGTTGAGCGTCAAACTGGTACTCCCCTTTATCTGTTTCAAAGAACATATCCGCTTCAAAGTGCTTGGCATCTTGTTGAACCGCAAGTTCTCGAGCCAACGTCGATTTGCCGGAACCAGGAAGGCCTCGAATTAAAATTAGTTTTGCAGTCATACTCTTGAGTTCACTTTATAAAGACTTGGCCGGAGCGTATTTAACACCAACTTGATTCCACGGTGAAGTAACTTTTTATTCCGATCTATTTCATGCCCTCCCTATATACTCAAGTAACCTCAAAATGCTTGGTTCAGCGAGAATGACGTGGTTTGAAGGCAAGGCAACAATAAAGCGACCATTAGACCTAAGGTGTGATTTGGGTTCTATTATCTTGTTGTAATCATGCACATTATTAAGACTAAACTACACTTTTTATATCAACTGGTTTTATATGGATGTAAACAGTGGCGCGAGCGATTTCTTGGAACAACTTTTCTGTTAAGCATAAACTTATTAGCCTAGTGCTACTGCCTATATGTATGTTGCTTATACTGGCAACTCAACAAGTACTAAGCCTCTCTGAGCAAGCCAATACACTACAACGAGCAGAGCTGTTCTCAAAGTATGTCGATAAGATGTCAGAGATTTACCAAATCACTCAGGACAGTAATGCCGCGTCTCCTATAACCGACATTAAGTTCCGAATATCAGAACTATCTACACTAACTCCAACACTGTTCAATAGCTCACACGTTAATGCGAAAGATGCGCTTGCCGATTTAAAAGAAAGCACAATATCTCTGGTTGAAACGACTGCATCGGAAGATAGGCTTGATTTAGCTGAGTGGGTCTCTGACAGCTACAAACAACTCTTAATTGAGTTAGAAAAAGTCCCATTCACGAATGCAACACCGGAAATCAAAGAGCATTTAACAGCCCTAACCCAACTCGAATGGCTACTGTTTTGGTCTAATGAAGAGAACAGACTTAGCCAAATCCTTGTAAAAAGCGCACAACAAGGTGAGTACGACGACGAATTTCGTAGCACTATTCTTTCGCTCATACAGAGCCAACAACTATTTTTAGAGCGATTCCTTAATCTGAATGCTAACCAAGAACAGGTCTCCCTTCTTCTCGATACCTTTACCAGTGATGCCTTTGTGCAAAGCCAGGATTTTCGGAGTTACCTATTAAATCGTAGTGATCTTGATGAGCTCTCTTCCCTTGAAATTGAAACAGGACTACAAGCGCTAAAAACAAGGTTAGAGCTCCTAATCGACGTGGATACTACAATTAAAGCGCAGTTAACTCATGATGTAGAAAGTGCAATTAGAAAAGCAGAACGAGAGCAGTTGATTTTCATACTTATCATCGGATTAATGACATTATTAGTCATTTATTCGGTATTGAAGCTTAGTCATAAAGTGACTCAAGATCTTAAGCTTGTCCTCAAGTTTCTAAAAAGAGATGACTCAAAGCAAGATGACAGTCTCAAACAGATAGTAAAAGGAAAAGACGAGCTCAGCCAATTTGCGAAAGAAGTTCAGCGCCTAAGCTACGAGCGGCAGGAAGCAAGTATCAAACTCAAGCAAGCGAAGGAAGATGCTGAGCAAGCAAAAGATGATGCGATACAAGCAAGTAAGGCCAAAAGTAGCTTCCTTGCCAATATGTCACACGAAATCCGAACACCACTAAACGGCGTGATTGGTATTTCCGAAGTACTCTCTGAAACGCCTCTCACCGCAACACAGCTCGATTACGTTGACACCATTGAAACCTCTTCACATCTGCTTCTCAGCTTAATCAATGACATATTGGACTTCTCCAAGATTGAGTCAGGCATGTTACTCATCAGCCCACACTCTACCTGTATCCGTGAATCCATATACGACATTGCCTCGATCGTATCCCCGAAGGCGAAAGAGAAAGGCATTGTGCTAGATGTCTCTATCAGTCCAAATACCCCGTACCGAGTGATGATAGACGATCATCGCTTACGCCAGATTATGATGAACTTTATCTCAAACGCAGTGAAGTTTACCGATAAAGGCTATGTACAGTTAGCCATCGAAACAAAACAACGTACAGGAACAAAAGCAAACATTGAGTTCTCAGTGTCGGATTCCGGTATCGGGATTGATGAAGGGCAGCAAAAGAAGATCTTTGAACCCTTTGCTCAAGAAGATGATTCAACCACACGTCAGTTCGGCGGAACTGGGTTGGGTTTAGCTATCAGTACGCAGCTGGTGGAGTTGATGGGAGGGAAAATAAAACTAGATTCGAAAAAAGGGATTGGTAGCCGATTCTACTTCGAACTTGAACTCGATATTCAGCAAGCTCGTTATGAGAACATCAGTAATACGGAAACAAGCAAGCCCGTTACCCTACTCTATGATGATTCTAGCTTTGGTGAACGATTGATTAACGAATTGAGCTTTTACAATATCGCTTGCTCTTCGACACACTACCGTTGCATCGATAAACCTGTTGCTACGCAACTACCAACGAGTAGCGTTTTAGTTTATGTAGAAAGTGAACCTAACTGTGCCAACAAGCAGACATCTTATTTCCGACAGCTAGAAGCCTGTGATATTCATGTATGCCTCATTCGCCACCTTCACAGTGAGCAATTTGATTTTGAGAAAAATATCAGTGCAGTGATTACGCAGCCACTTCTTGGCCAACGACTTGCCAAAGCAATCAAGACATGCATGGCGAGATCACCCCATCTCGATGCTGATTTTAACGCTGAACACCTGCCAACATCCGGAAAAGTTCTCATTGTGGATGATAACAATGTGAACCAAAAAATAGCGGGGCTGCACGTACGCAAAGCTGGATTCGACTTTGATTTCGCAAATGACGGTCAGGAAGCGCTTGAGATGTACCAAGCCAATCAGTATTGCTTAATCTTAATGGACTGCATGATGCCCGTTATGGATGGCTTCGAAGCGACAAAACGTATCCGTCAAATTGAAGCCGAACAGAACAAACCTAAGATCCCTATTATAGCGCTAACTGCTAGCGTAGTGGATGACGACATCCAGAAGTGCTTTAACGTAGGTATGACTGATTACATGGCAAAACCATTTAAAGCCAATCTTCTTCAAGACAAAATGTTACAAGCCATCGCTGATAAGCCAGAGGCTGCAGCCACTTCGATCATAGAAGAGTCGCCCAAAAACACAGCAAACAAAAACGGAAGAATTTTGCTGGTTGAAGACAATAACGTGAACCAGAAAGTCGCTTCACTCCTACTCAGTAAAGCTGGTTATCAGTTTGAAATCGCGGAAAATGGGCAAGTTGCCGTAGATATGTTCCAACAAGATAGAGGATTCGACATTATCTTGATGGATTGCATGATGCCAATAAAAGATGGATTTGAGGCAACCCGAGAGATTCGACAGTTTGAGCAAGACTCTGGTCTATCTAAAACACCAATCATTGCACTGACAGCAAGTGTGGTGGACGACGACATTCAACGCTGTTTTGATTCTGGTATGGACGCATACGTACCGAAGCCAATACGTAAAGAAAAGCTGATTCACCAAATTGAAAGCGTCATTTAACGAATAAGGTAATGGTTATGGATATCCATATCTTAGAGAAGAATAGAAGAATACTTAAAGTGCTGTTGAGTGTTCTTGTCTCACTCGCTGTCTTTCTTTCTTTTGATAGTAAAGCGCTCGCCGCGGACAGCTATGCAATTTTTTCCCTAAACTCGGAGTTTAATGAACTGAGCATTACGAAAGCCCGCAAGTTATATCGAGGAAAAACAAAACGCCTACAAGGCCATCGCGTTGAACTTGCAGATTGGCCAGATACGTCATCTGAACGTTCTGAGTTTTATCGTTATTTGCTCAACAAGAACATTGCACAAATGAACGCGCATTGGGCTAGCTTATCGTTTTCAGGCAAAGCGCGCCCACCGAAAGTCATTGATAACTCAAACATAGACACGCTTTTAGAATGGATGAAAGAAAAGCCAAATCGCATTGGTTACGCTCCCGTCAGTAGCCTCCCATCAAATGCGCAAATCCTCTACGTAGTAAGTTCGGAGAAATAATATGAAGAAAACACTGATTGCATTATTTGTTTCTTGTATCACGGCTCCAAGTTACTCAGCGATCGAGATTACTGACAACCTAACGCTTAGCGGTTTTGGCTCGACTTCATGGGCGTCATCTGACAATGAAATGCCACTTCTCGTGAATCGATTTATTAACGACAAGAACTGCTACGATTGTGACACCACGTTCGGCCTGCAACTCGACTTCTATTACGATGCCTTTAAAGCCTCTGCTCAAGTGGTCAAACGACCTCAGGATCACTGGAGTAATCCTCAGTTAGAATGGGCTTATATCGCTTACACGTATGAGAACGTCGAGTTTCGTGGGGGGGGCGACTAAGAATGCCGCTATTCTTAGCATCTGAGTATTACTTTGTCGGCCATGCATTTACACCAGCTCGCCCGCCTAATGAAGTCTATGACAGTATTCTTGGTATTACCGCATACAATGGACTCTCCGTCCTTTGGAATCACGATATAAATGAAAGCCTTACTTTAACAACAACACCATTTATCGGATTTAAAGACGACAGCAGTGTTGATTACAACGACACCACTGAACTAAAGTTCACGACCGATGGCATGTACGGCATTAACCTCGTCCTTAGTGGCGACAATTATCGCTGGAATTTTGGCTATCTTGATGCGAAATACGATCTGGAAACTATACTCACGAATGTTAACTTGGCCATGAAAGAGACAGACCAAAGAATACAGCTATTTTCGCTCGGGGCCGTGTATGAGCTAGATGCCCTCACCTTAACTGTCGAAGGTCAAACCAACGATATTGCCTCTGCGTGGTATGTACAAGGTTCTTACAACCTCAACGAATTCACGCCCTACGCGACGTATGGCCAACAATTTGATGACCAAGAGCACAAAGATGGTGACAGCTATTTATTGGGGGTGAGATACGATCTCCACTACAACGTGTCACTTAATGCAGAATGGCAACACTTCAAAGCCTATCGCAATGCCTCTGGTGCGTTTGTTGATACTCCAGAAGACGATGACGCAAACATGTACACCATTATGGTGAACTTCGTCTTTTAGGCACTTGGCAGGTCGAACTTTTTCGACCTGCCCGTTCTACACGACTTGCCTGTTTCTTTTCGCTATTTGCTACGATTGATCACCACCACAGACGCAATGGTCAGCACCATGCCAATCGCGTGATACCAAGTGAATGCTTCGCCTAGTATGACAATCGCGCACAGCGCCGTCATAGCAGGACCGACATTACTGACTAAGCTTAAGTGCGCAGGATGCAAACGAGCCATTGCTGCTGCGATCAAATAGGAAGGAATGACAGTACAGAACAAACCTAATAGTACGCCAACAATGATCAGTTCTTTCCCCATGGTGTGCAATTCCAACTCACTGAATGACAAGTGAATGAGAATAGCGACACCCGCGCTCCCCATTCCAATGCTGGTAAAGATGGTGCTACCTAACTTGGCGATGCAGCCTTTGCTCAGCACCAGATACACCGCAAAAACAAACGCCGACAAAATCGCTAACCCACCGCCAAACCAGATTTGTTCGCCGTATTGGGAAAGATCATGGGCGACAATCAAGCCCACACCAACATACCCCAGCATTACTGCAATCAAAACATTGCGCTTCGGGGCTTGTCTTTCCTTAAACCACATAATCAGAACAACAAAAGTAGGGAAAAGAAAAATCAATAACCGCTCTAACTGCGCTGAAATATAGTTAAGCGCTGTGATATCTAAATAGCTTGCGAGATAGTACCCCAACACACCAATGGCGGCTGCTTTCACTCCATGCTGCTTTACTTGTGCTCGCTGCTCACACCGGCGCAACATCCAAAAGAGAATACAAAGATAGATAGGCAGCGAACTGATGGCTCGGAGCGTCATGATGCTGACTGCATCACCGCCATATTGATACGCCATTTTGACGAAAATAGGTTTAATCGAGAACAACAAAGTGCCTGCAAGTGCGAACATTACGCCTAATGTGATTGCACTCACCGCTCGCTTTTGAGGCTGACTTTCAGCATGGGGGCTGGGTTCAGATGCCGTATTCATTTTCTCTCCTTGACGATGTTTTCATGTTCAAACAAGGCTACGAGATAGAATACGACTCAGGCTGCATCTACTCGCAGCCAGGCACAACTCAACCTACCGACTGCTTGGCAAAGGGAGGAGGAGGAGCCAGAGGTTAGTTGTGCGTAGGATCATTCTAGTTTCCTAGTAAAGTAGAGAGTTTAGGCTAACCGTTGAATATATTTTGTTCAAGCTTACGGTCTTTAAAATAGTACTCTTTATCGTGTTGTCCGACCTCTCGTAGTACTCGACACGGATTACCAACCGCAACAACGTTGGCTGGAATATCCTTTGTCACCACACTACCAGCACCAATCACCGAGTTTTCACCAATCGTCACGCCCGGCAATACCACAGAGTTGGCCCCGATCCAGACGTTATTGCCAATATGAACAGGGATATTAAACTGCGCCACGTCGCGCCTTAGATCCGGGTCAATTGGGTGCCCTGCGGTCGCGATAGTGACATTCGGCCCAATCATTACGTGGTCACCGATATAGATATGAGTGTCATCAACTAGCGTTAGATTGAAATTGGCGTAAACATTATCACCAAGGTGAGTATGACAGCCCCAGTTCGCTCTCAATGGTGGTTCGATATAGCAATTCTTCCCAACTGACGCGAGCAGGCGATGCATAATCTCAACGCGTTTTTCACCTTCTGACGGGCGTGTCTGGTTATAGTCATATAAAGTCTCTAGACATTCGGTTTGCATTGCCGCCAATTCTTCATCATCACAAAAGTATACTTGTTGGCTATGTAGCATGGTTTTCTTATTCATTCTTGTTCCTGTAGGGAGATATTCTGTGGGAAATCTAGCAAAGAGCGAACAACAAAATCTTGGCAAAAATCATTAAATTCGTTTCGTATCGCAATCAGAATGGAATAATGCCATCAGGTACACAATTTGACGCGATACAAACGCACCTTGTTTAGACGCACAATGGCTAGAAAGTACAGGAATGAGATACGAGACATACGAGTAAAAAAGCCGCAACCCTCGAATATTGCAGCACCTTATCAAACGGACTTATTTTCTTGATTTCGGTTTTCTAATCGTGCTTTGAATTTCTTATTTCGGCGCTTTAATGCACGGAAAAATTTAGACTCTTCGTGATACCAGCCAATCACGCTGATCGGAAAGCCCACCAGCATCATGATAAACAGATCGGCTGGAAGCTGCTCCGTGATATCTCTGAGGGTTTGCAGCTCACCAAAGACGAACAACCCAATGACTTTGCCAACCAGCAATGCACAGCAGATCATCAAGAAAGACTTCACAATGTAGTGCCATTTGCCTTTCTTGCGCTCTTCTCGCCAATACACGTATTTGTGCTCGCGGTTGTACATTGCCCCTCCGAATCCGTGACATCGTCACTAGCTACTTGCATCTTTTAATGAACGTAGACACAGCGCTTTCACACTACTCTAATCATAGTGCGATTGGAGGGAGTTGCTTGTCAGACCAATAAGAAATGACGGGGATTTTACTGAGCGGTCCACATTTGTTTATATGAGCGCAATTCTCTGTTGGACTCATCCAAACCAAACATGCCTGCTAGTGCTTGCAGTTTTTGTTTGTAGCGTCCTAATGCGCTTTCATCGTCAGTCATGATTGCGAATTCTGCGAAATAACCGATGCCTTCAAGGTGGTCAAGCGTGATATGGAATTCACCGACAAAGTAGATACTGCGAGTCTTCTTAGTATGAAGAATCACCTCGTACCCCATGTTCTCCAACATGCTTTTTGCCGCGTGAGACTTGGTGATGTCTGTTGCTTCGCAACGATCTTCTTCCGGACCTTTAACAATCCAAAGCTTAATGCCAGATGGTTCAATTTCACGAATCACCAAGCTTTTGTTTTCGTTGGTTAGTTTGCGTTCCGGTGTATCGTAAAACCAATCTGATTCTTGGTTATCTTCGAACATCACCTCGTGTTGTAAGCTGCTTAGCGCGGTTAAAAACGCTCGCTTGTCTTTCACTCGGTATTTCAATTCAACTTCAAACTGACCCTGAAAATGATCTTCTGCACTCATGTACATTCCCCATAATTTATAGCTTTAAATTGAATTTATCATAAACCTTGAAACAATGACAGCATGCTGTCATTATTGTAGGCGTTACCATTTTAGAGGAAAAGTCATGAAAAGAATCGTTCACCTCGCAATATACGAGGGAATTTCTGACTGGGAATTTGGCTACGTAATAGCACATATAAATTCTCCAGAGTTTCAACAAAATAATCACAGTTACGAGGTCAAAACAGTAGGTAGAGACAAAAATTCTGTAAAATCTAAAGGCGGTATCACAATGCTTCCTGATTTGACTTTGGAAGAATTGAATCCACTCGACAGCGAAATGTTAATATTGTGTGGCTCTGATACTGCTGCTACCGGAGGTATCAGCGATTTCATTCAAAAAGCAAGACTATTCATCGAACAAAACAAATCTATTGCTGCCATATGCGGTGCAACGGCAGCGTTAGCCAAAGAAGGCCTGTTAGACGAGAGATCACATACAAGTAACTCCAAGGAGTTTTTGGAGATGATGGGTTACTCCGGTAGCAAATACTACGTTAATGCGCCTGCCGTTACCTGCAATCGTGTTATTACTGCAAGTGGTATCGAGCCTGTAGCTTTTGCGATCGAGATATTTAAAACCTTGAATCTATACTCAGAAAAAACATTAAGTTCATGGGAAAAGCTATTTTATCAGCGAGACATCAACGGATTCTTTGAATTGCTCGGCGAGGTGAAAAGTAATGCGTGATGCCAAACAAGACCTAAGTACATTAGCGCTTTCTATATTCGAACTTAATGGACACTTCCTTACCATCGCTGAACATATCGCAACACAAGCAAACTTAACTGCAACACGCTGGCAAATATTAGGTGCAGTGGAAAACCACCCTTTTACCCAAGCAGAAGTCGCTCGCAAGATGGGTATTACACGTCAGAGCGTTCAAAGAACAAGCAATCAACTCATAGACGACGGTCTTCTAGAAACCATTGAGAACCCTTCACACCAGAAAGCTAAATTGCTTCGTCCAACATCCAAAGGGTATGAAGTTTTATCAAAGCTCACTCCTTTTCATAAAGCTTACGCCGAAGAATTTTGCAATCAAGTTGGAGAGGAGAACATGCATGAGATCGTCGAAAACATAACCAAACTAAACGACATAATTACTCAGATAAACAAGTAACTTTGAGCTAATGGCCGATAAGCATTAACGCTCCCACGTTAATGCTTACGAAACACCCAAATTGGCCCAATTAAGAGGAACTGAACATCTTCAAAAAACGATGGTTTCTTCCCTTCGATTTTGTGCCCGATAAACTGGAAAATCCAAAGCACACCAAAAAGCAGCATCGAAATCTGTAAAACTGGCCAACCGAGTATGTCCATCGACCAGATTAGCCCAATACACGCAACGGTGTAGCCAATCATCATCATGAATACGCTGAGAGACAGACGGAAGTAGAAGATCCAAGCGGGTAAAGCAACGACCCACACCCAATTAAGATTGAATCCAAACAAAGGAATTTGCGGAATAGACCAAATCAACCCAACCACGGATAAAAAGATACCCGGCACAGCCACTTTATGAATCTTTTGATTGATTGGGTTTTGATGGCTTTCACCGTAGGCTTCTAACCATTCAGAGAGTTCACGCATAACTTCACCTTTAACATCACTATAACATTTATATAGTCGGTGCGAGTTAAAGGTGCGAGTTTTTGTTTGTTGATATTGGCGATAAGCGAAGTATCTGTGACCAAGAACAAACTATCTTACTGATATCAAAATGAAATACGCTGAGCTTATATTAATTTGGCGGCCACTAGATCATATGAGCATTCACATAAACGTACCAACAAACTGCTCTAGCTCTTCAATGCCCATGATTCATCCCAATCCGAAGCCTATGGAGCTCAGTTACTCATATTGAGGCAGTAACAGCTTTAACGCCTGGTTAACCTGCTCTCTTTCATCGCTGGTTAGCGAACCCATCAATTCATGTTGTGCCTGTAAATGCTGCTCAATAAGCGCATCGATCAACTCAAAACCTTTTGAAGTAAGTTGAACAGTGACACTGCGGCGATCTTCTTTACTGTGCTCTCGAGCAATTAAGCCTTTCTTTTCTAGCTTATCGAGTCGGTTAGTCATCGCACCAGAAGTCAGCATCATCGATGAGATCAACTCCGATGGAGTTAAGCGATAAGGTTCACCGCTACGACGCAACGTGGCTAATACATCGAACTCACCCATTTTGAGATCATAGCGCTTATGAACTTCGGCAACGTGGTTTTCCATATGCTTGGCAATCCGCATTAGACGTCCCATGATCGCCATCGGTTCGGTGTCGAGATCCGGCTTTTCCTTAGCCCACTGGCTTACCACTCTGTCAATTGCGTCCATTACCCTTTCATCTCCAAAGACATTTTGATTTACGAATTTATTTTAACATAAAGATACTTTACAAAAAGCAATAACGAGCGTACCTTTACAATAAATTATCTCAACGTAAAGATATTTAACATGAACATTTTACTCGCGATGATTCCGGCGTTCTTCTGGGGAACCACGTACGCCGTAGCACAGTTTACTTTGCCAGACTGGCCGCCAGTGTTACTTGGTGCACTACGAGCATTGCCAGCTGGTCTATTACTACTTGCTATCAAACCTTCATTACCAAAGAAACAAGATTGGAAGATCTTGCTTGTACTTGGCACGATTAATATCGCCCTCTTTTTCGGTCTCATTTTCGTGATGGCGTTAACCTTACCTTCTGCGATCTCTGGTGTGGGTATGATTTCAGTGCCTGTCTTTGCCATGCTATTTGGTTGGATGGTTTACAAGCGCCAACCGAGTCTTATTCAAGGGATCAGTGGTGCCACCCTTATCGCGCTGGCTTGGTTCTTGTTCGACCCGAGCTCGATTACGCTAAACCCGGTCGGTTTAGTGGCAATGTTGTCTGCCATTATGTGTATTGTGATTGGCAGCAGCGTAACTAAATCTTTAGGTTCAAGAATGCATTGGTGGACGGTGCTCACTTGGCAACTTATTTTAGGCGGCGTGATTTTATCTATCGCGGCAGGTGTACTAGCAAGCATTAACCCTGAGCCCTACGTTCAAGCTGTCCAAAACATCTCATTAAGAAACGTAAGTGGGTTGCTGTGGGTAATCGTACTCAACACGGCACTTGGCTACGGCATGTATGTATGGTTGTTGCAACGTATGTCGGTTGTTGACTTCACGTTTGGTGGCATTGCTAACCCTGTTGCAGGGATTGTATCTGGTCTGATTTTGATGGGTGAAAGCTTCACGCTCATTCAATACAGCCTAATGATCGGCATGATTACCATGTCACTGGTGCCTCAATTGGTTCTGTCATTTAAAGAAAAGCGCAATACCAACCACGCTAGAGCTTGTGAATCCAAATAACGCAGAACGTTAGCAGAACTTCCTATTCACGTAGAAAGCCCGAGTAGATACTCGGGCTTTTTGTTGTTTCGCAACTCACTTCAGCGTTATCGTTCTATAAAAAATGCCCACCAAACCGGCAGGCACTTTGTACTATTTAACCTCGAGATGCTAGATAACGCTCATTAAGAGAGCTTCTTCATTTGCATCCCCATAAAGATAAAGCTAATGCCTTCAATCAATAATGAGATGCCAACAAAAGTGCCCAACAATGTAGTCGAGAACGCAGGATCATCGAGCAGCATAAAGAAGTAGCCACCAATCAGAACAGAAATCACGCCACTGAGCACGATCACATTGCTGCTTGGTAAACTGCGATTGCTTAACCCGAAGAACACACGGGTTAAACCATTAAGAATCATCACAATCACCATCAACATCGTAATGGTGACAAGGCCCGCTAGTGGTTTAAACAGAATGAACAAGCCACCGACAATATACAGCACAGCACTTAAAACGTACCAAAGCTTCTCTTTCCACACGTTAATAGAAAATGTGTGGTATGCCTGAACCAAACCACTGAACAACAGTACCGCACCCACGATGGTCGAGATCGTTACGCCCGCAAGCACCGGCAAGCTCATAGCACCAATGCCCATTAAACAGATAATAACACCAACGATAACGAAGTATTTCCAGCCTTTAGACAAAAATGTAGGCTGTTGTGATTGATTAGAATTTTCCATTGAATGCCTCTTGAATTAAACGCGAGCCGCCTTTTCAGTCTAGTCTAATAAAACATTGAGAGTTCACAGACTTAGCAGAAAAACGTGTCCCGTTTTCATAATTTGATGTTAAACCTGTATCACATCTTCGCCTATACGCTATTTTTGAATAATAAGTTTCAAGATTGCTGGATTAAACCAGTGCAAAACATAGAGATGGAGAGTAGGATTAGCGGCTTTCTAAGGCCTGTTGCCTGACTTCTACGCAGAAGTTCTCACTTCTTCATTCAGGCTACATTTTGAGGATGACATTTTGCTCGATCATCACATTCGCACCTTTATTGCAGACAAACTCAGTTCCGTGGGCATCAATAGTGACCCTTATGGCGTCGAGCTCACAACCGTTTTTATTCTTGCGAGCTTAACCGCTGCAGCGATCAGTTACCTGATAGTTCATCATCTGATCGTTCGGTCAGTAAACAATGTTCTGCAAAAAGCCAATAAACCGCTCGCTGAAAGTTTGGCGAAATATGATGTCTTAGAAAAACTCTCACTGCTGATCCCAATCATGGTGTTGGATGCTTTTATCCCTCTCGCCGTTGGTCATTACGACTGGTTAGCCAACATTTTTGACCGGATTCTTAGTATCTCTATTTTGGTCATTTTTATTTGGATGATCTTTGCCCTGCTTGACGCATTAAATGACATTGCAACATTTAAAGGCATCACAAGAAGAATGCCGATCAAAAGCTTCGTCCAACTGATTAAGCTGTTCACCTTCTTCGTTGGTGTCGTGGTTTCCATGTCGATTCTCGCCAACGAATCACCAGTAATTTTCCTCTCCGGTTTGGGTGTTGCGACGGGCTTCGTCATGTTGGTGTTTAAGGACACGATATTGGGGTTTGTTGCAGGTATTCAGCTATCTGCAAACCACATGATCAGCTTGAACGATTGGATTCAAATGGACTCTTACGGCGCGAACGGCACAGTAGAAGAAATCTCACTCACTACAGTAAAAGTTCGAAACTTCGACAACACAGTGAGTATGCTTCCAGCTTATGCCCTAGTGCAAAATGCCTTTATTAACTGGCAAGGCATGTCAGATTCTGGCGGTCGCCGTATCAAGCGTTCTGTGAATGTCGATGTCACATCGATTCGCTTCTTATCTGATGAAGAAATTGAAAAGCTAAAAAGCATCCGAATCCTTCGCCAGTACATTTATGAGAAATCGCGTGAAATCAACGATTACAATGAAGAAATGAATGAAGAGCCAGCCTTTGGCAACCTACGCCAAATGACCAACTTGGGTATGTTCCGCGCTTACATTAATGCATACCTGAAAGCGAACAAAGACATTCATCAGTACATGCTGATCATGGTGAGACAGTTAGAGCCGACACCAGAAGGTATTCCGTTACAGGTTTACGCATTTACCAACAATACTGACTGGGCTTACTATGAAGGCGTACAAGCGGATCTGTTCGATCATATTTATTCCATCATGCCACTGTTTGGTCTGCGTCCATACCAAATGTTAACGAGCAACGATGCTACCCACCTAACACGAACCAACAGCACTTCATCATTCAGCTGAGCATTTGAAATATGGGGGCCGCTAAGCCCCCATTCGGGAATGTTTAGAGTTCCACATTCTCTATCGTGAATGAGCCATTATCGAGTTTGCGTTTTAACTCTTGCTTTTGGTTAAAGTCGATTTTAGTCAAATCAACTTTCTTAATCCTGCTGTCGTGCATCGTTTTGTAGTAAAGCGCTTCATTACCTTGGTCAATCACCGAAGTCCATTGCGTAGCACTTGGTAAATCAGGGATATGCTCTCGATATTCAGAACTAAACTCAGTACCAATCGGAATATCAAAGTTGTTCAGTATATGGAATGCTTGCGATACCGCCTCTTGCGAGGTTTTAGATTCTGGCGCTGTATTAACAAAGAATGCCGCACGAACAAAACGCGATGGTGGTGTGATATCTCCAGGCAAACCTAAAAAGCCAGAACCGATACCAAAAGATCTCGCTTCTACACCACCAAACTTAGTCGGTGCACTGGTGCCCGGCTGAAGGTGAATATAGTTGTTCAAGTTCGTTACTTGCCATGGGAAGGTTGGCGAGTTGGTCAGTACCCCCACTTCGTTATCGTAGATGTGTACCTGACCACCATCCATAATCTCAATCACGATGTTGTTACCCGCTTTGTCGGTAACACGCCAATGTCCAGTTGGTGATGGTTGCCCTTTTTCATCAATGTAAACAGGAACAATATCGATGTTTTTCATCGCGGTTTTGACTTCATCAACCGTCTTGAATTGCGATAACATCCAACGAACAAAATCCATGTCAGCAATACTGTTTGTACGATCTTTTGGATTGTACGCCTTTAGCGATCCGTATCCTTTAAAGTAGAACAAACCTGCCGTTAACCCTTCTTCGTTGACGCCTTCACCAATAAAGCGGTCGTCACTCACCGAAATACCAACAAACCCGTATTTGCTCTTCCAGCTTAACCCTTGTTTTTGGTCTGGCATGGTTGAAGTAAACGAGTAATCTCGAGGAGCAACGATCAGTTTGCTGTTTAGATCGCTCTCACCCCACTCAATCGTTCGAGCGTGAATATGGTCGTTTGTAGTAGTAGAAAGAGAGATGCCAGTACAAGCACTTGCTGGCGCGATAATGCTGGCTGAAAGTGCCATAGCTAGGAGGGTTTTCTTTATCATTTTTAGATCCACCAAGGAGGGGTAATAATTCGCGATTGTATTCCTTTTTAAACAACTTACAATCAAAAACATATTAAATTAGTAGAGTATACCCAAGTGACTTCAAGATGCAGGATTCAGAAGTCACTTGGGTATATAAGCAAGTTTTGATTTATCCCAAAATAAAACACATTTTTCGTGTGGAATTATGTGTAATGACGCACCACACTTATGAAAAAGGAGGTCGTTATGAGTAAATTTCAGAATATTTTGTTCGTTAGCCACGGATTGGCCAGCCAAAACAACTCGCTGGATCAAGCCCTCAAACTCTCCCAGCTTCACAACGCCAAAATCAGTGGCCTAATTACTTGCCCTGCACTCCCGTCTAGCATGAGTGAATATAAGGAGACTTACCAAACATCTCTAGTAAACACCGTTAACGCTGAGCTTTCATCAATCGGTCAAGACTTTAACTCATTTCCAATCGATATCGAAAGCAATACAAAACCCGCGGTGAGTGTTATTCAACATGTATTAAGTGGTAACCACGATTTGGTTTTTAAAGAAGCTGAACCAGCATCTGACGACCAAAAAGGGTTTAAAGCACTTGATATGAAGTTGCTACGCAAATGTCCTTGCCCCGTTTGGATAAGCCGAAGACACAGCAAACAGATGGCAGACCAAAAAGTCGCAGTCGCTATAGAGCCAGATGTCGAGAATAATGAAGAAATGGAACTCGCCATTGAGCTTCTTAGAACGGCACGATCCATCGCTGATACATGTAACGGGACATTAGAAATTATCTCCTGTTGGGATTTCCTAATGGAGAGTTATTTACGACATCATATTTGGATACACGTTGATGACCAAATACTTGATAAACAAGTTCAAGCGATGAAAGGAGAACATCAGAAGAAGCTTAATGAGTTGATTGAAAAGTCTGGAATTTCTGGAGATATCAAAGTGCACCACTTACATGGCTCAGCTGAAGAACTTATACCCCGTTGGGTAGATAACGAAGACGTTGATACATTGGTGATGGGAACCATTGCACGCTCAGGTATTCAAGGGCTCGTTATTGGCAACACTGCAGAAAATATCCTTCAAGCGATCAGGTGCTCTTTAGTTGCGCTCAAGCCAGAAGGGTTTGTATCTCCAATTAAATAACGTTACACCTTTATCAGGCCACCTTCAATCCATGATTAAAGTGGCCTGATTTATTCGCATAAAGTTCAGGTCTTAATTCGCCGGACGCCAAACACCCCATTGGTCTTTTTGGTAAGTCGTTTGTGGATCATCACCACCTTGAATCCACCACTGAGCTTTCCATTTTCCATCAGCGTAAGACACCACTTCACCACCTAAGTAAGTTTTTGCTGCATCCCATTCGTCGCCACTTGGATCTGGGTCTGGTGTTGGTTCTGGATCTACACTGCCTTCGTCTGCAATCACTTCAAATGTGAATGTCTCTTTACGTTCACTGTTGACCGCATTGGCAACAAACGAAAGTGTTTCATTTTGAGTGATAGCGGTCGTGTCCACCACGATAGACGCCGTACCATCGTTTTGAATGCTCACCGCCGTGCCTTGAGTTTGAGTCAGGTTTGCCGCTTCACTGGTGGCGATCACAACTTTGTCACCTGCATTTACGACCTTATCACTCTTAACAAGCTCGTAGAGTTCACCAGTTAGAGGCTCAACCGTACCGTCGTCACCATCAATTACTGAGATCACACCCGATGCACGGCTATCTTTTGAGTTGAAGAAGTTACGTGAAGGATCGTTTTGGAAGTACATGTAGTGAGACATCTCTTCATGCCAATCACCAATGAATACCGCTCCACCTTTGAACTCAGCATGCCATCCGTTGATCTCTGACGCCAACAGACGCTGCCAGTCATTGATGTTGGATGAATTCACTTCAATATCAAAGCTGCGTGCAACATCGCCGTACTTGTTGATGATGTCATACTTAACCGTGTCACCCAGATCAGGACCGATGAAATCAACGGGAATGTACAAGTCACCTTTTACAAGATCAGGTTGCGGTGTTGGCTCTGGTGGAGGCGTTTCACCACCCACAATAGTAATGTCTGAACAGTTATAGAATCCTTCACCCGCAGCATCATCACGCTGCCAACGTACAAATAGAATTGCGTCACCCGAACGGTCAGAAGGAATGGTAACGTTCATACGGTACTTACCACCTTCAACAGGAACATTGCCCTCTTTCTGAATAAGATCTAGGTCACCCCAAGCGAGCGCTTTGCTCAGATCTGCACCTGGTTTGGTTAGGTAAAACTCCCAGAATGATGGGTTGTGTGGTGCAGTGGCGTTGAATACAAACTCAAATGAACCCGTGTTGAGTTCTGTTCGAGTCCAAGCTGTATGTGGTGCACCCATGCCCTTTTTCTGAGGGTCATTTGCAAAACACAATGTGCCGTCAGGGATCGCCGCTTTTACTGCTGCGATATTGTTGTAGTCAGTAATGTTCTTGGCGTATTCATTACGTTGAACAAACGGGTAAGTACCCGAGATTTCTTTTGCTTGAGCACAAGCTGCATTTGGTGGATTACCCGACCAAATTCCGCCTTGTTCATAACATGTGTTTTGACGAGCACTCGGAAACTCGGTCCAACCGTGAGCATGTGCCGCTGTAGGCAGACCGGATAGCATTGCCATACCCACTGCTGCTTTAAGAATGTTATTATTTGCCTTCACTTTTTCACTCTCTTCCATTTATTGTACAAATAAGATCTAACAGACGTTTTATATCCGCTATCACCTATTGCGCGTTTATAGTTTTAATCAGAAAACAGTAAAAAATAATATACGTAACTAATTTCAATAAAAGTCCCACATTTATCTAAAGGAATTAATATCACAATTTTAAATATTTGGATTTTGTATAACACACTCCTCACCTAAACATGACAACCTTTAAAAACATAAACTTACAGTCAAGAAATACACATAAAGTGACGTATATGCAGATAAAACGCACTACAAGCGAACACATCTAAGGCAACCAATAACATCGTTATATAGTGTGAGTTACATTCCAATTAATTTCTTAAATCATTATGGGAATAAAATTTAATTAAAGAACAACTAATATAAAATAAGAGAATGAATGCAGGTGTTTCATTTTGTATTTTTATTTATTGTTAAAGGTTATAAATATAATCTAAGAAATAAGCGGAATCATAGATATTTAGTGGGTGATAATCACATCTTTATTTTGCTTTGCTCCTAGAATTCGTATGGGAGTGAGGGGGAGCAAGGACGTCTAGCTTCCAGATACAACAAAGCCCGCTAAGTTAGCGGGCTTTGCGTTTGTTCACGAAGAACTAAATTTGGTGGGTCCGGGCGAACTCGAATCGCCGACCCCTACCATGTCAAGGTAGTACTCTAACCAACTGAGCTACGGACCCAAATTTAATGTTCAGCATACTTTGGTTTTAGTATGGCTTTAAGGAGTGGTGGGTCCGGGCGAACTCGAATCGCCGACCCCTACCATGTCAAGGTAGTACTCTAACCAACTGAGCTACGGACCCATTCCTTAAGAACGAGAAGGATATTAGCTATATCCTATGAGGGGTGCAAGTATAAATTAACTAACTTTGAATCGTTTGGCGAAAATCTAAACTCAACGCCCGTTTTCAGACGATTTTATCGTCAAAGCCACGCCTGACTGGGCGTAAAAGTGTGATCTACTTAACTTTTATGTTTTAGATTAATTATCATAAGGCACTTCATTCAGCATCCAAATCTGCAGGACTTGCGACACATTTGGACAGTAGCCAAACAGAATCTGATATTTCGGTTCAAACGGTTCACCAATGTATGTCGTGCGGATCAGTTCTCCAGTTTTAAGATCTACTTGTGTACTCACCCGCCCCTTAAAGTTCTGGAAAATCGCAAACTGCTCGCTGTGGTAAACCATCTGCTCACGATAAAACAAGAAGTGGTCTTGCGGTGTGTCTATCAGTTGGCATTCAAGTGGTTTGAGTGACTGCTGAGCGTTGCTACTGAATGCGAGTAGCAGCGCAGAAAGAATCCATCCATATCGCATAACACGTCCCTATTCTTCTTTCTTTATCAAAGTATAGGAGCTATCGGAGTCACTGTTGCAAAGAGCGGTTCTTATGGCCTTACATAAACAAAGAGGCTTCGACTAGTGAGTCGAAGCCTCTTTTAAAAGCGACGTGCTAGCAGCATCTATTCACTTTCTGTATCAAACACCACATTATAGTTTTCGGTGTAAGTACAGTTTGGTTGACGACTACAAGTAAAGAAGCGTCTCCCTTTAAAATCTCCTTGGCTTGCCGTTCTAATGATCATCGGGCTGCCGCACTTCTTACAAAAACGTATTTCTTTATCAGGCTCAATCAAATCAATATGCGCGGCCAATAAGCGGCGTAAACGGCCGACTTGGTAGCTGTGTTTTACAGATGCGCCAATCAAAGGTAAATTCGCCGATTTGCATACATGCATCAGCAACTTTTGGCGCTCGACTTTACCTTTATGAAGTTGCTGACCATTGTCCAGTTCAATGATCACTCTTGGCTCTAACGTTCTCGGATCGCAGATAACGTAATCAAAGTAACTACGTGAGATTCTGTTACTCGCAACGAAAAACTGTTTCTTGTTTTTAATGTCCTTTGGAACAACGACGTTGGACATATTAACCTTGGCAAGTACGACTCCGTGCTCACCTACCGCAGCTCGCAATGCATTGAAAAACGCGCTTTCTGGCCCTTTCAATACTGGCCCTTTAGAACGATACGGGTAATCTTTCGTATCATCCTGCTTCACAACATACTTTTGAATAATAAAGAAGAATACAACCAGAAGAACAACAATGATAAAGATGTTGGTCATAGATAAAGTGCGCCCAAAACAAACAGTTACTCAAAGCCTAATGGGAAAACTACAGCAGAGCAACAAAACTGATAAAAATTGCGGGGTAATAATAACAGTAGCGGACGACTTGCGTTAATCAAACAAGAATATAAACGGGCTCAACTGGAGCCCGTTTGTTAATCGTTAAGGTACAAAGAAAGTGTTAGCTATTTGCGTCGGCTTGATTCTCAGGCATGGCATCAATAAACGCTGGCAGTTGATTACACGCCTCTACAATCGAATTGATCACTGGATAAGGTGTCATGTCCACGCAAAATCGCAACGCATTGTATACTTGCGGCACTAAGCACATATCAATAACAGAGGGAACGTCAGTCACACTGTAGGTACAGTTTCCATGTTGTTGTCGATGCTGAGTTAGCTTCTCTTCCAATGCTGTAAAGCCTTGATTTACCCAATGATGAATCCATTCGATTTTTGTCTCTTGGTCACAAGATAGCGCCCCTTCTAGATACTGCAACACGCGCAAGTTGTTAAGAGGGTGAATTTCCATCGCGATATCTTGAGCCATTGCTAATACTTGGTATCTCAGCGGCGATTGCTCTGGAATCACTGGTACTTGAGGATACTGCTCATCAAGATACTGAATGATGGCAAGAGACTGATTTAACTGAACATCACCATCCACCAGCACTGGCACGAGTTCAGAGGCGTTTAACTCATGATATTCCGCACTGTGCTGCTCACCGCCATTACGTACCAAATGAACCGATTTTGACTTGTAACCCAAGGCTTTCAAGTTTAAACAAATACGAACTCGATAAGCCGCCGAAGAACGCCAATAGCCATAGAGGGTGATGTTATCGCTCATCGCTTCCTTACCTCTCACTGTTAGTGTTTTAGGTATTGGCTGACTTGCTGATCAATCGCACCAAAGATCGAGTTACCATCTGCGTCAAACATCTCTAGCTTGATTGCGTCACCAAACGACATAAACCGTGTCGATGGCTTACCATCACGAATGGTTTCAATCATTCGCACCTCTGCAATACACGAGTAGCCCACACCACCTTCTTCGATAGAGGTACCATGCTCGGTACCCTGCTTGTTCGATACCGTACCAGAACCAATGATCGCCCCAGCAGAAAGTGGACGTGTTTTGCAGGCATGGACAATCAAATCAGCGAAATCAAACGTCATATCTATGCCTGCATTCGGGCAACCAAATGGGGCATTGTTGTAGGTTGAAACAAGCGGCAGATGCACTTTGTTCTCATACCATGCTTCACCCAGCTCATCTGGCGTTACTGCAACAGGAGAAAACGCCGATGACGGTTTTGATTGGAAGAAGCCAAAACCTTTGGCGAGCTCTGCTGGGATCAAACCGCGTAACGAAACATCATTGACCAACATGATGAGACGAATCGATTCTTGCGCTTCGGCAATGCTTGCTCCCATCGGAACATCACCTGTGATAACCGCGACTTCTCCTTCGAAATCGATACCCCATTCATCACTAGCAAATTCAATGTTGTCACAAGGGCCAATAAACGCATCTGAACCACCTTGATACATAAGAGGATCAGCCCAAAAGCTTTCCGGCATTTCTGCTCCACGCGCTTTACGCACTAGCTCGACGTGATTGACGTACGCACTGCCGTCTGCCCATTGATATGCGCGAGGCAGTGGTGACTCTAAATAGTGGGATTCAAACTCTTCGCATCCCGATACGTCACCGCTATTTAATGCGCTATAAAGCTCTTCAAGTTGTGGCGCAACTCTATCCCAATTATCCAATGCCACTTGCATGGTTGGCGCAAGGTGCATTGCATGGAATATTTCGGTTGCAGGCATGCATACTGTTAGGTCTTTGCTCACGACCATCAACAGACCATCGCGAGTGCCATTTTTCTTGGTTGCTAATTTCATCCTTGCCCCTTACTTCTCTTGCCAGCTATAGACGTATTCTTTGTTTTCAACCTTATCGAGTTCATCAGAGAACTCGAGCGCGTGGCGTGTATCAATCATGACTGCCACCTCATCGGTAAACTTCTTCTTGTATTCCTGACCAGCTTTGAACGCTTTCGGGTGTGGCCCGTGTGTAAAGCCCGCCGGATGGAAAGTCACCATACCTGCTTCAATGTTGTCGCGGCTGAAAAAGTCCCCCGCGTGGTAAAACAAGACTTCATCATAATCGTCATTATTATGATAGAACGGCACCTTCAATGCGCCAGGATCGCTTTCGATCGGACGAGGCACAAACGTACACACCACAAATCCAGCACCAACAAATGTGGTATGTGCGGAAGGCGGTAAATGATAACGATGCGACATCAACGGTCGAATATCACGCCAGTTCACTTTCACCACCGCTAAGTCACCGTGCCAACCAATCGCATCAAGTGGATTGAATGGATAAGTAATGACGCTGACTTTATCGTGACGCTTCACCTGTACCTGTGTTTGCTCTTCTGAGTATTGCGCGCGAAATTCGTCGTTAATCGAAGGCGTTTCCAGTACTGCCGGGTCGAACACCGCATGATTGCCCACCATGCCTTTTTCTGGCAAAGAATAAGCGGCATCGGTGTTTTCAATCATCAGAACAAACATTGGCTCACTTGGCTCTAATCGCCAACTGGTCGAGCGCGGGATCATCACGTAATCCCCTTCACTCACTTTGAGATGACCATAGTCGCAATAAAGGTCGGCCGTTCCGTGATGGATGAATAGCAGCTCATCACCATCAGCGTTACGCACCAAGAAGTCCATATTCTCGTCCATACGCCACACGCGAACCTTACAGTTTGCGTTGTGTAGAAGGTGTGGCACTGCCCAAGGCGAAATCTGGCTCGCCGTTTCAACTAGGTTGAAATCGAAAGCGCGCGGACGTAAATCCCCCTCCCACTCAGACCAACCTGTCGGTGCGTGTTGATGATGAAAATGTGCTGCTGGGCCGAAGAATCCACTTCGACCTGCTTCACGTTCGTAAATTGCCTCTTCCGGGAAATCAGCATGTGCTTGCTTGGAGCACACTCCCTCCCGATGAGGGAATGTGATCCATTTATGCATCGCTTAGTACTCCTCGGCGGATTTGGTCTTCTTCAATCGATTCAAACAGCGCCTTGAAATTACCTTCACCAAAGCCCTCATTGCCTTTACGTTGAATGATTTCAAAGAACACCGGGCCAATTACAGTCTGAGTGAAGATTTGCAGCAAAATGCCATCTTTGGTCGGCGCGCCGTCTATTAAAACTCGTAAATCACGTAGTTTGCTAACATCTTCGCCGTGCCCTTTCACACGCTCGTCCACTTTCTCATAGTAGGTGTCTGGCGTCGGCATAAACTCCATTCCACGATCACGGAGCGTTTGAACGGTTTGATAAATATCATCGGTGGTCAGCGCGATGTGCTGAATACCTTCACCGTTGTATTCACGAATGAACTCTTCAATCTGCGATTTGTCATCAGAAGACTCATTGATTGGAATGCGGATCTTGCCACAAGGTGCGGTCATTGCGCGGCTAACAAGACCGGTCAGTTTACCTTCGATATCGAAATAGCGGATCTCGCGGAAGTTACCAATGCGCTCGTAGAATCCTGACCACACATCCATATTTCCTTGCTTTACGTTGTGGGTCAGATGGTCAATTTCATACATACCAACGTCGGCTTTCGCTAAACGCTCGTCGGCATCGTCATAGAAACGGAAGTCGACATCGTAAATACTCTGCTTGCCGTAACGATCCACGAAGTACAGAAGGCTTTCACCAATACCGTATATCGCTGGAATGCTCAGCTCCATTGGACCAATTTCAGTTTTGTACTCAACGCCACCGTTATCCAGCGCTTGCTTTAATGCGATGTTCGCGTCTTTCACACGAAATGCCATGCCACAAACCGATGGGCCGTGAACTTTAGCAAAGCCTTCTGCTTGACTGTGCGGCTGGGCGTTAACGATAAAGCTGATGTCACCTTGTCGGTACAGCCAAGCCTCTTTAGAGCGGTGTTTTGCGATCTCTGCAAAACCCAACGATACAAACAGCGCTTTTAATTGTTCAATGCCTTCGCTATTCGCCGCTGTGTATTCCACAAATTCGAATCCATCCGTTCCTAATGGGTTGTAGGTGTCCACCATGACTTTCTCCTTATGTCATTGCTGTATTTGAACATGCGTTCTCGTTCGATATTTCTAACTTGGCGCAGGAGGAGAAAAATTGGAATACATGAGTGGAAATCTGGCTTTACGCAGTTTTAAACGGCAGTTGTAAAATTTATGTTACACACAATTTTGCAATAGCAAACGTTTACGCCAATTATACGGAAAGCGAGCTATATCAATGCATTATCATATCCATCAGCAATTTACACACAACAAGCAAATGTAAACAAGTTGTTACCTTGGCTATTTTTATGGCCAGTTATGCGCATTTCTCATGCGAACAACGTCAATATTAGGTTTCCGATATGGAATGGCGGACGATAAGTGGTAGTATCTTTTTTTAATCACAACACTGGCAATAGTTATGGCGCGCCGAACACAAGAAGATACCCAAATCACCATCAACACCATTCTCGATGTTGCAACAGAGCAATTGATAACGCTTGGTTACGAGAAAATGTCTTACACAACGTTGAGTGAGCAGACAGGGATATCGAGGACGGGGATCAGCCACCACTTTGCAAAGAAAGTAGATATTCCATGTGCGCTGCAAGGTCGCCTACTCAAGCTGATGGTTGAAAAGTTAGATCTCTCAAAGAATGAGACTGTGTTTATAGCGAGTTGGCAGAAAGCTCTCGAAGACGGTCAGTTCTTGGCGATATGGCGCCTCGCTTTCCAAATGACGATAGGCAGACATCATCAACCTTACGTTTATGAGCTAACCTCTCAGGTAGAGAGCTTAGTCGCTTATAAGCTCAGCCAACCATGTTATAAGACTATTGAATGGCTGATAGGGTTAACGCTTATGAAAATAGGGAAAGCGTAAAATTATCCCAATCACAGTAAGTAGCTGGAGTTAGCGCAGAAAAAACGTCTGAAAACAAGGCTAACATTTTTGATTAGTGGTTATTTACTAAGACGGTATTAGATACAACAAAGGAGCTCAGTGAGCTCCTTTTTAATAGGTGGTCACTACCGAAGCGATGGTGCTATAAACCCATGTCTTCAGTAATATCTTTAATCTGCTTTAAGTCCATTTTATTGACTTCAATAAGCTGGTCAACTTGGCTTAAACGAGAGTTTGCTTCATCGTGCTTATCACAGGCGTCAGATTTCACATCCCAAGATTTGCCTTCTAAGAAAACATCACACTCTTTCTTTAGCTTCTCAATTTTAGGCAATAGTGCTTCGCGCTCTTTCTCAAGAGACTCAAGCTCTTGCGATATTTGTAATTCTTTGCGGAACACCTCTCGAGAACGCTCGAACATCGTCGCTTGCATATCGGCTTGGCGATTCAACTTGTCGTTTTCATTCTTGGTGCTGCTTAATTTGTTTTTCTGCTCTTTCACTTGTGATTCAAGTGCAAGATTCACTTTTTCGACTTCGGTTAACTGTTCTTGAAGTGCTTTTAATTCGGCTTTATGAGCTTCTTCTTTCTCTGCCAACAGTGTCGCTACTTTTGCATCAACTTCTTGATCTAGGCTCGCTTCACGTGTTTTTACTTGAGAGACCAAGTCAGTTTTGTCTTGTGTCAGTGCTTGGTACTTTTCTTCCAACACTTGATACGTGGACTCCCACTTGCTCGCTGTCATTGCTGAGCCAGCTAAACCACCAAATGCCAAACCCAACACTGCCGCAATCGCAATATAAATATGAGTACGCTTATCGCGCTCCTCAATGACAACTACTTCGTCTTGATCTTCAATATTGTTCTGAGAAGTCACCGTATCTTACTCCAAGGGATCTACTGATTTGCTAGCGAGTGAGTTCCGCAATCATGATTGATGCGGTATAAATTAAGAATGCGCCAATCAAGGTAATGACGGTCGCTTTTTGGACTTTTTCATTGGTACGATAACGAAATAACACAAACGCTAACGCCACCAATACTGCAATGGCTAACAATCTGGTCATACTGCCTCCTTGTCCAACTCTGAGAACCTATCTGACTCCATAGACAGTCTCGCAAAAACTCATTGTAACCTATTTCTACGGAGCATACGGTCAACATAGCGTAGAATTTAAAGCGATTGCTCCCGTTTTGATCAAATTAATGTTCTAATGTGAACAACATATCATCAGCCAATCGAAATCCCATCGCGCCCTAGAATCCTTCCCCGACCTTCCATACACACCAAGAATAAACCCAATTGCACGTGATTTGTTTAATTAATCGACAAACCTATGAAATCAAAGCCACAACATCCGCATAATGTATTGAAAATAAATCTTCATTTGGTGTTGAAATGGTAACAAAACATGATAGAGTTCACACGTTAATGGTGACCAGCATCATTAACTAACCTTTACTCATTTGATTGAGTAAATGTTCCGATGAAGACTGCAGGAGAGTGGTTATTAACTAAATTTTAACATTTAGTTAGGGTAACTCGCCGAAGAATTAACTATTTCAGGTGCTACTTAGGTAGCGGGGACTGTAGTTGGAGGAACCTCTGGAGAGAACCGTTAAATCGGTCGCCGAAGGAGCAAGTCCTACACATTTGTGTAGGGTGAAACTCTCAGGCAAAAGGACAGAGGAGTGGAAAGTAACAACCTAACTATTTGGCGTTCCCGCCTAATTTAAATAGCTTGGCTCTATTAGAGATCTTTGATCTCGTCCTTTCCCTCTTCTCCTTATTAGTTGTTTTATTAAGGGGAAATCATGAACGACCTACAATCTTTACTTCAAACCATTGATAACTTTGTCTGGGGTCCACCACTGCTACTTTTGCTTGTGGGAACCGGTGTTTACTTCACTTTTAGCCTAGGCTTGATCCAGTTTAAGCACCTACCAACTGCGTTAGCGATGGTATTTCGTAAAGATAAGTCATCTGATAAACAGGGTGACGTTTCTAGCTTTGCTGCGCTGTGTACTGCGCTGTCTGCAACAATTGGTACAGGTAACATCGTTGGTGTTGCTACCGCAATCAAACTTGGTGGCCCTGGTGCCCTATTCTGGATGTGGCTTGCCGCTCTATTCGGAATGGCAACCAAATACGCGGAGTGTCTTCTTGCGGTGAAATACCGTCGCGTTGACGACAAAGGCCAAATGATTGGTGGCCCTATGTACTACCTACAATATGGTGTTGGCTCGAAAGCGCTTGCGATCATGTTTGCGGTATTTGCACTGGGTGTAGCGTGTTTTGGTATCGGTACCTTCCCTCAAGTGAACGCGATTCTTGATGCCAGCGAAATTTCTCTCGGTGTAAACCGTGAACTTGCTGCTTTCATCCTGACTCTATTGGTTGCGTTTGTCACTTTGGGTGGTATTAAATCCATCGCGAGTGTTGCAGGTAAAGTGGTTCCAGCAATGGCAGTATTTTACGTACTGGCTTGTTTGAGCGTGATCATCATGAACGCTGACCAATTGCTAAACGCCGTTGAGTTGGTGTTGGTGTCTGCCTTCACTTCAACCGCAGCGACAGGTGGTTTCTTGGGTGCAAGCATTATGCTAGCCATCCAGTCAGGTATCGCTCGCGGTGTATTCTCAAACGAATCTGGTTTGGGTAGTGCACCGATGGCAGCTGCGGCAGCGAAAACCGATTCTTGTGTTAAACAAGGTCTGATTTCAATGACTGGTACCTTCTTCGATACCATCATCATTTGTACTATGACAGGTCTAGCTTTGATCCTTACAGGCGCTTGGCAAAGTGACTTCTCTGGTGCAGCGATGACAACGCACGCATTTGCTGTAGGCTTGAACGCAGAGACATTTGGTCCAATGCTGGTGTCTATCGGCCTGATGTTCTTCGCGTTTACCACCATTCTTGGTTGGAACTACTACGGTGAGCGTTGTGTGGTATTCCTGTTCGGTACTAAAGCAGTGCTGCCATACAAACTGATTTTTGTTGGTTTGGTAGCTTCAGGAGCTTTCCTTCACTTAGACATGATTTGGCTGCTGGCTGATATTGTGAATGGTTTGATGGCAATCCCTAACCTGATCGGTTTGATTGCTCTACGACATGTCGTGTTGGAAGAGACAAAGCTGTTCTTCAAATCCTCTTCTCAATCTGATGATTTTGATGCAGTGAAAGCATAAACCGAGTTAGAAACTTTAAGCCCGCTGATTTCAGCGGGCTTTTTTATTTTGCTAATCTCTCAACCATTGGTGTTCGACCTCTTCCCCTTGCTTTTCAAAAAATGAAGAGTGCTGTTGTTTAAACTGATCGACTTTAATGTCATCAATAGGCCACTGCTTAAAGTCTTCATTGATAACTGCTTTTTCTACACCAAACTCAAGCGACACAAGCTTAGGTCTGACATGACGATGAAAGTAGGTTTCTCCGCTACTGTCACACACCATAGGAACATGGGATGCGGGTTCGTTGTTAATCGATACCATGGCCCAAATACTAGAGTCAGGCTTACAGCTCTCCTCTTTGACCACATCAATTTCAAACTTATTATCCAGTGTCGTCATAACATAAATAGCCAATGACTCTTCTAGATAGACGCGCCTTAGTAAAAGCTGCTTTGTGTCTTGTGTTCTAGCTTGTTGGATACCATTTGAAAACGGATGGAAGTATGACCAATGCCACTGCCAGTCCATGTCTCTCTGTTCAAATTGAAGCTGCGGTACGGCTTTCCAAGCGACAGCGCCAACCATCGCAGCCAGAAAAAGGAGGAGAATTAATATCAATTGAATAAGTAAACGCATTAGACTGGCTTTTCTACTAGTAACTTAACACCAAGAACAACTAATACCGCACCCGTTGCCCCTTCCATCCACTTCATAAAGCGCGCATTTTTCAGCAAGCTTTTCGCCGAATTAAGTGCTCCGGCCAAACCACACTGCCAAACCATCGCAATCATAAAATGAATCATCGCCATCGTCATCGACTGTAACAACGGCGAACCTTCTGGGTTCACAAACTGCGGCAAGAACGCAAGATAAAATACGGCAGTTTTCGGATTCAATACGTTAGAAAGAAAACCTTCTCGAAAAGATCGTTTCCCACTGTAGGCCTGATGAACTTGCTCTGAGACTGCAATACCACCATTGGCCTTCATCAATGCTCTTAAACTACTTAGACCCAGCCATATCAAGTACGCCGCACCAATCATTTTAACGGTTTGGAAAAGCTCTGCAGATTGCGCAAGAATGGCAGAGATACCAACCGCTGAGAAAAAAGCGTGCACAAACAGCCCAAAACAAATCCCTAAACTGGTCGTGCAACCATCTTTTAGTCCAGAGCGACTGGTATTACGGATCACCAAAGCAGTATCCAAACCAGGCGTTAAGGTCAAAATGGTAATAGCAACCAAAAAGGCCTCAAAATTTAAAATATCCATATCATTGATTGAGTTATTGAGAATTACCCATCAATACCGCCAATCAGTGTGTTCTGCAAGTCCATTTTTATAAATCAGCATGTAAAGGCTCTACCCCACCTATGAAAATGGCCATTTTCCATGGCAACGGCCTCTGCATCAGTTGCTTACCCCTGCTCTCAACCTTGAGTTGATTCACCAGAAAAATACAAAACTACAACTATATCTACAACTTTTATGTATCGCTTCCAACTTGTTTACTACTTCATTATTCATAGGGAGACTTATAGTTTTGTTAGTTCAAACGTATTAATTCACAAAGGACGTCAGATGTGCCGACTCAAAGCGAATTTGATTTATTTGACGATTTCCCAGTTTTGGATGTTGGGACATGTCCAAGCTGACAGCTTATCGATGAATATATCTGGCTATATCGGTGATCAATGTGAAGTAAATTTTGGTTCTAATGACACTATGGACTTTTCTGATGAAATATCAAGAACACTACCTTTTGACATATATTGCAACCAACCAATAGTGCTTACTATTAGTTCAAAATACGGCGGTCTTAAACACGAAGATAATGAACTTGTAAACCTCACTCATTATTCCATCAATTTGGATGTTAGCTCAATAAATATCGCTACAGAGTTAAACAGTGAGGATATTACCACACCAGTACAAATTGACAGTTTTGGCGCTATTCCTCTTTCCACTATTGGGAAACTAGGAGTAACGCTTGAGCATGGCTTGCTATACGCAGGCTATTATAAAGACGTCATTGAAATTGATATCTACCCATCAATAAATAACGTCACGAAGTAGGAAATCTGCAATTTCGCAGAAAAGCTAGCTCGGCAGGATTTGAGCTAAACATGAATGTTATCTCTTGAGTTAAAGGAATCTTCTTATGAAAAAACTAACGATTTGCGCAGCAGCAATTACTGCTTTATTTGGTACTCAGGTCAATGCTGCACCGGGCGATGTTCAATTAGTTGGTTATGTTTCACCTGTTTGTGAAGTTACAGGGCTTGCTACTCAACTTCTTGATTTCGGCGATGTAACGAATATTCAAACTGTATCACTCAACCTGGGTATGCAATGTAATGATGTTGATGGTGCAACTGTTTCTCTAACCAGCTCAGAAGGTGGTTTGGAATCTGATGATAATGAGGACTTTGCGCTGGAATACACAGCTACGTTTACTCCTACCGGTTTGTCTCCTCTGGTTTTGAATGCACCTGGTGGTCCTGGTCTTAATGATGTATCGGTAGATGTAGCCTACCCAGGTTCATCAACGTTGGCAGGCGGTGTAGGCGCGACCTTAACGGTAGCAACGACTGAAACCGCGGCTTGGGCTGGCGGCTACTCTGATACGTTAACTGTGAATATCACATCAAACTAATCGATATTCTTCCCCCCCCAATGGGAGGCTTAGGCACGGGCCTCCCTATAACAACAGCAACACCGATGAACTTGATGGAGCTCAACATGTCTCGTTGGATAAATTTAGTAGTACTATCTTTAGTTTGTTCTTATGCACACGCTTATAAAGTCGAGCCTATGGTTGCAGAAATGGAACCTCTCGGCAAACGAGCACAGATGTCCATGCGTATAGACAACACCTCCCGAGCGCCCCTCACCGTTGAGCTCTATCCTTTTTCTATGACAATGGATGAGCACGGAAAAGAAACCATCCGAGCAGCGGATGACGAGTTACTTGTCATACCCGTAACCGCCATTATTGAACCTGGCCGTTCCCAGTCTGTGATGATCCGATACTTAGGCGACCCATCGATCACTCAATCAAAATCGTATCGCATTGCCGTTAAGCAAGTAGAGGTTAAACGAGGTGATGGCAACAACGGTCAACTTGGTTTACTGCTCCAGTTCAATACACTTGTCAATGTGAGACCAAAGAATACAGCACCAGCTCTTGATATTAAGAGTGTGCAAGAGGGGAAAAACAAGTGGATCGTTGAAGTCGAAAATACTGGAGACAGTTATGGCAGATTAACGAAAACTAACTGGCGAGTAACTGATGGAAACCATTCTAAATACCTCAAGGGCATCGACATTAGTAAGCTGATAGCGGGGACATTAGTGTTACCACATTCGACACGCTATTTTGACATGCAGCCGCTGGATGGATTTGATGCATCTAAGGTATCAATCGAGATCGATCAGGACGAATAACAATGAGAATAATGAGTCTACTTGGCGTTCTCCTATTAGTCGTGAGCTACCCATCGTTAGCCATTATTATTTCACCTACGGTTTTAGAGCTGAATACAAGCAAGAGTAACAATACTCAGTTGATTGTCACCAATAACTCAAATATCAAATTACCTATTGAAGTGACCGTTAAAAAGATTGTATTCAATGAAGATGGGAAATACTCGACTCATAATATCAATCACGAAGACATTTTAGTTTTTCCACCAGCAGCAATGTTAATGCCGGGGAAAAAACAAACATTTCGAGTACAATGGTTAAAGAATAAGCCTATTAATCATTCAGAGAGTTATTTCATTCGATTTAGTGAAGCTAAAGTAAAAGACAATGAAAAAGCTCAACGTAGCAATAACGTAACAACCGACGTTGACTTAAATATACATTATAACGCGCTAGTTCACGTGTTCGACCAAACATTAAGGCCCAATGTATACGCCCATATTGATGAACTCGGTGCCATTACACTTCAAAATAGAGGCTCTCGATACACATTTTCATCACTCGTTCGTTTTGGTGAGTTAAATTCTGAGGCAAATGATCTGCTGCAAAACGAAATTGGGCAGCAATTCTTACCTCCTCATTCATTAATAAAGTTGCCGTCAACTTCAACCTTACCTGCCGGTCTATATCATGGAAAAGAACAATGAATTGAGTTTATTATTGAAGTTCTTCTTTCTACCCCTACTCTCACTGTTTCTAACAAATAGTGTCTCCCATAGTCGAGAAGTCGTTCTGAACCCGACTGGCAGGGATATCGAATTGGTCTCTTTAGTTAAGATCAGTGATACTGTACTCGGTGAAGCTTCTATCACCATCACCGCAGACGATTCCATTGTATTACCCAAAGACAGCACACTAGAGCTATTATCTTCTTCAGTTTCACAGCAAGCCATCCAGAAGCTTCGTGAAGTAAACAACCTTGAAACGCTCACACAAGTTGACTTTGAAAAAGTCGGACTGGGCTTACAGTTCGATCTTTCAACCCTAGAGTGCATCATCGCCGTCCCAAATGAGCTAAGCCTCACACAGCAAATCTCGTTGTCCGATAATAACGATCATTACAATTACATCGAGCCAAGCTTTTACAGTGGTTATTTGAACATTTTCCTAAACGCAAATGAAACCCAATCATTTGATGAGCAAAGCTCAAGAACCAGCCTTTATAGTTCTCGACTAGATTCTGGCCTAAACATCGGTTTACTTAACATTGAGTATGAGTCCATCTTTGAAAATGGCTCTGAAAAAGAATCGACATACAATAGAGAAGGGACGCGGCTCAATGTCGACTTCCCTACCCAAGGAACAAGGCTAGTCGTCGGTGACATGTACAATCCCGGCACTAGTTTTCAAGATGGCACTGACGTTCTTGGGCTCGGCATTACGCGAGACTTTACGCTTATCCCCACCCGAAATGTTCGACCAAAAGCAAATCAGTCTTTTACGCTGCAAAGAACCTCAAGTGTTGACGTTGTGATTGACGGTATTGTTGTGCAACGATTAACGCTTGGTGCAGGCAGTTATAACTTGAATGACATCCCCTTGGCTCAAGGAACGAACGATGTAGAACTCGTGATTACTGACTCATCGGGTCAACAAGAACGCATCCAGTTTTCGATTGCCACAGGTAACGATTTATTGGACAGCGGAGAGTTTGAATATAGCCTGATGTATGGTGCGCCTTCATTTTTCGACAATGGCGCCATAGATTATTTGTCAGATCAAAGACTCGCTCATGGTTACCTAGATTTTGGTGTAACCCCCTGGTTAACACTCGGTGTTAACGCTCAGACAAGAGAAAAGCTGTATCAATATGGCTTTTCTGCTCTATTTGCGAATTCTCTTGGCATTACCGAACTTTCTGGGTCCCAAAGCCACCATCCAGAGTTCGGCAATGGACACGCCTATAAAGTGGCGTTTGATGCGGAGTTTTCCGACACCAATTCATGGCAGCCTCAACTTAGCCTGGTTTACGAATATCAATCCGAGAATTTTTCTGGCGTCAGTGACCTTGACTCAACCCAATCACCATTAAATTTAACCACACATTATGCGTCAGCTTTTGCTGCTGTTTACATTTACGATAGTTTGAGAGCCGCAGTGACATTCAACTATCGCTCTGGTCTCGACAAGAACAATGATTATTGGTCAGTCAGCCCGAGCTTGTCCGGTCCTTTTTTTGGCACACCTGCTACTTGGAGCGCTCGCGTAAATTATCAGAATAATGAGGTAGACTCAGATGAAGTCAACACAACACTAACTCTGAGTTGGCCGCTTAGCAAACAGTCTCGCGTCGTCGGCCGATACTCTACTGAAATCGATCAAGCTTCGCTCGACTACACCTATCAAAACAACGTTGGCAATACTGGCGGTGTATCTGGTTTTGCATCTGTCGTTACCGACAGAGAGACAGATTCTAGCGTCGACCTCGGCATTAACTATGCAGCAAATCGATATCAATTCATTGCGGACCACTCTTCACGCCTTGAAGATCTAGACGAGGACAGACGAAATCATTCCACAAGAATCGAAATTGGTAGTGCCCTCGCCTTTGCAGGAACCTCTGTTACGATTGGCCGCCCTGTACGTGAAGCATTTGCGGTTGTAAGCAAGCATTCAAGCTTAGAAGACAACGCTATCGCGATAGACCCAACTAAAGATGGTGATTACGCCCGCGTCTATAGCACTAACCAACATAACGTATTAATCCCGGATCTGGTCGCCTACAACACACAACTGATTAGTTACGACGTAGAGGATCTTCCTCCCGGCTATGATCTTGGCGAAGGTGCCTTTTGGCTCAATCCCGGAAACAAACAAGGGTACGCCCTTCAGATAGGTTCCGATGCCGTCTTAACCGTTATAGGCACTCTTTTAGATAGACAAAGTGGCAGCCCCATCCCTCTTGTGGCAGGAACTGCAAGCTACTTAGGAACGGGACAGCAGCTGCCAATTGAGTTTTTTACGAATAGAAATGGCTTGTTTGCGATATCTGGCTTGAAACCTGGGCGCTATAAACTCGAACTTGATACTAAAGAAAAGCAAACCGTCACCATTGATTTAAGTGAACAAAAAGAAGTCCTGATAAGACTGGGAGAGCTCTATGTTGATTAGATCATCCTTTTACCTGATTTCCCTAATTACAGCCTTTCAATCCAATTCGGTGGTAGGTTGTCAAATAAACTCTCTCAGCATTGAGCCTATTGCAACGCCTTATAGCTATGATGTCTTTGCCAATGGACCTTATGCGATGACCAACTCTTATAAAGCTGCCGCAGATATTGTAGGCGAAAATTGTCACGTTGAGATGTCACTACAAATGGAAGACGTAACGACGACATTAACAGGCAGTAACCAGCAAACTCTTGCATTTACATGGGCTGGCGGCAACGGGACGTCCGTTGCGAACCAATGGCAATTTGTACTAACAGAACAATCGCCCTCGGCCATCATACAAATGCGTTACCCAGCAAAGCAGTGGCTCCCGGCAGGCTCCTACAGCGGAACACTACAGCTTGCTGTAGCTTATTCTTCAATGTTGAACCAAACACCACTATCACCTGCAATAACGACGGTGAATGTCACGGTTAACCCGATTGCAAAAATACAATTTTATGGATTAACTCAGAGGCAATACGACTTAGATTTGGGCAACTTGTACTCAAACAAAGTGATCAGTAATGCGCCCAACTTATGGGTTCAAAGTAATAGCCCTTATCAAATTACCGTTACTTCTAGCCACCAAGGGAAGTTAAGGCATCAATCGAATGATGGACAATGGGACATCGACTACCAACTTTCGTTTGATAGCCAAGTGATTGACTTAGACCTTTTGGAGGCTCAAGTGAACAAAAGTGAAATGACTTCTGGGCTACCCATTGCTCTTAACTTTGTCATTGGTGACACGTTCAACAGACCGGGAGGAAAGTATAGCGACACTCTAGATATATCTATTGAGCCACTTCTTTCACAACAACCATAGGCATTCCCAATGATGAGACAGTAAAGAGTGGCAAGGGCAATATCAGTGAACTATGGTGATATTGTTAACATTAAGTGCTAAGACAAAATTACTATTTTGGGGCTAGTCATGCACGGTAGGGCAAACAACAGCGGCCGACTCAGTATTCTTTTGGTTGGAGATCATTGTATACAGAATCAGTTTTTACGCCGCGAAATAGAGAAAAGTAATAAGTATAAGTTCACAAGGAAAAGCATTCATGATTTCAGTCACTTAACTATCCAAGGCTCGTTCGACATTGTGTTGGTATCCTACGCACAATTAGAAAAGTATGATTATCATGGCTTTATTTCTGCCTGCACGGCGGAGGCAGACCTGATCGTTTACGACGTGCCTAATGGTATCGTTGAGCTTAAACTCGCCGCGAGTTTAAATCTCAAGGGAATGCTTTATGAAGACGCTCCTATTGAGCACTTAACGCGTTGTATACAAGCGGTCGAAAACCAAGAGCTCTGGCTACCGAGAAAAGTCATGGAAAAAATGCTCAGCGACATTCGCCCTTACGCAATGAACTCGCAGGATATCAGCTCAACATTAACCAAACGTGAGAAGCAAATACTTGATCGGCTCGTTCAAGGCCATTCTAACCTGCAAATCGCGGAAGAGTTATTTGTTGCTGAAAGCACAGTAAAGACCCACGTTTATAAACTGTACAAAAAGCTCAATGTCAGTAACCGAAGAGAAGCCGTTCAGAAAGCAAGCCAACCGTTTCATTACGAATTTAAGCCACACTAACGTATTAGTTGTACTTAACCGCACATACTGCCCCCCCCTTCTAAAGGCATCCTACCTCTATACAAGTTACTGAAATTGTGCACAATAGACCTGAATTATTTGTTAAAAAATAGTAAATTCAAATAATCTCGCTATCGGTGATTTGTTGATGCTTTATCCTGTTCTGCATCCAGCACCAAGAGAAGGAACCCTAGGTTCAAGGACCCCTTTGGGGCGTTTAAGGAAAGAAAATACAAAAGAGTAGTCACATGAGCGCATTTCAAAAACTCGTCGAACATTCAAATAAAGTCTTCAACTTCGGTCATTTAGCATCCATTGTTGGTTGGGATCAGGCAGCCGTTATGCCCGCAGGCGGTGCAGAAGCTCGATCTAATGCAGTGGCAGAATTAGAAGTCCACATCCACTCTTTAATGACTCAGCCACACCTTGGTGACCTATTTGCTCAAGCAGAAGAAGAGTCACTATCTGCTAAAGAGCAAGCCGTACTTCGCGAAATGAAACGTGATTGGCAGCAGGCTAACCTATTACCAGAATCATTGGTTCAAGCTCAGTCCCTAGCGGGCTCAAAGTGTGAACACGCTTGGCGTACTCAGCGTGGTGACAATGACTGGGCGGGGTTCGAAGAGAACTGGGCAGAAGTGGTCAAACTTTCTCAAGAAGAAGCACAAATCCGAGCGGAAGCCAATGGCACGACGCCTTACGATGCAATGCTAGATATTTATGAACCTGGCACAACTTCCGCTTCACTCGATGCTCTATTTGCAGACGTTAAAACGTGGCTACCGAATCTAATCGATGACGCTATCGAGAAACAAAAGTCGAACAATATTCTACTGCCTAACGGCCACTACCCTGCTGAAAAGCAAAAGGCATTGGGTCTAGAAGTCATGAAGCTTTTGCAGTTCGATTTTGAGCATGGCCGTCTCGATGAAAGTGTTCACCCTTTCTGTGGTGGTGTACCAACCGATGTACGAATTACTACGCGTTATGACGAGAGCGAATTTGTTCAATCTCTAATGGGTATCGTGCACGAAACTGGTCACGCGCGTTACGAGCAAGGTTTACCTAAATCGCTAGCGGGCACTATGGCAGGTCAAGCACGCTCAATGGGAATCCATGAGTCTCAATCTCTGTTCTTTGAGATGCAAGTCGGTCGTAGCCAAGGATTTGTTGAACACCTAGCACGTCTGGCTTCGAACCACTTTGAAGGCCCTGAGTTTGCACAAGATAACTTATCAAAAATCTACACTCACGTAGAGAAAGGCTTTATCCGAGTTGACGCTGACGAGTTAACCTACCCAGCTCACGTCATCCTACGTTACGAGATTGAGCGCGACCTGATGAATGGCGTGATCAAACATACCGACGTGCCAGAGTTGTGGAATGAAAAGATGAAGTCTTATCTTGGTCTATCAACAGAAGGGAACTTCAAAAACGGTTGTATGCAAGACATCCACTGGACCGATGGTTCATTTGGCTATTTCCCGTCATACACACTAGGCGCAATGTATGCAGCACAGTTTATGGCGGCTATGAAGAAAACTGTGGATGTGGATGGCGCGATTCGCTCCGGTGATCTGTCACCAATCTTCACATGGTTATCTGACAATATTTGGAGCCAAGGAAGCCTGCTATCTACTGATGATTTGGTTACACAAGCAACTGGTGAAGTCTTAAACGCTAAGCACTTTAAAGATCATTTGATTGGTCGTTACTTGTAACAGTCAAATCGAAAGAAAGCCGAGCGTTTTGCTCGGCTTTTACTTTTAATGGCTACTTAACCAGTATCGCATCATTTGTCTTCTCATCCATTTCATTAGGCGATTGCACGCCGTTATTACGATGAGTCCAAAGGTAGATGGATGGAATAACCGTAAGGGTCACTATCATCGAGATAACACAGCCCCATCCTACTACTAACGCCATTGGAGACATGTAATTGTCATAACCACCAAACCCATACGCCAGAGGAATTAGACCTGCAACCGTCGTGATGGTCGTTAATGTTATTGGTCGAACGCGACTTTGAGTCCCTTGAATCACAAACTCTAATAGGTTGCTTTTACTACAATCCGATTCGTGTTCTTTAAAGTGCCAGATCAACACTAAGCTGTTATTCACCATGATACCAATCAAGGCGATCATCCCAATAATCGAGAAGAAACTTAAAACTTGATTGTGTAAGAACAAAATGAACAACGCACCCGCAATACCAAAAGGAATCACCGTTAAGACAATTAACGTCTCTCTCATCCTATCGAACAACAAGATGAGAAGCAGAGCGATGCCAATAAACGCCACGCTGATTGCAATGATAAAGCCTTGTTGTGCTTCCTGGGTTTCAAGGATTTGACCAGTAGCGATGATCGATGCACCGCCGTACTCTTTATTGGCAAACTCTTGTTGTACCAAAGCAAACACCGCCACTGGGTCTGTGACTGTAGCATCTACCCCTGAAGACACGCGGATAACTCGTTCACCATTAAAGTGCTTGATCTGAGCTTCTGAGTCTGCATTTTTCCATCGAACCAACTCGCTCAGCGGCACGAGCTTGTTATCACTCGCACGAACTAACAGGTTATTGAGCTCCTCAAGTGACTTATCATCCTCTTCTAACGCGACTCGGAAGTACACTTCTTCCTCACCGTTAAAGATGCGAGTCACTCGCTGACCATCAATCGCGAACTTGATAATGTCACCTACTTGGTTCGCACTAATGCCATAATATTTTAGCCAATGGTGCTGTAGTTCTGCTTGGATCTGCGGTGCAGGTGCGTTCAAATCACGACGCACACGACTGGTTCCGTCCAGAGAATCAATATATGCCGTTAAGTCATTGGCTAAGTTCTCACGACCTTCGTCCGTTCCGCCAACAACACGTAAATCAACTGGGCGTCCAACTGGTGGCCCACCACCATCAATGTCAAATTCGATCTGGGCGAGACCGGTAATTTGTGTGGCTTTCTCTTCCCATTCCTCAACGATTTGTTCTGCCGTTCGGGTTCGACTATTTGGTGGTGTTAGTGAGATAACCCAATAGCTATTTGGTGAACTCACCTCTCCGTACCAGTAATTTACTTCTTCCGTATTTTTAATCAGTGACTCTAATTTTTGAGTTTCTTGCCAAACGTCATCCAAATCCAGTTCTGGATTCGACTCAGCACTTATCTCGATCAGATACGCGCCATCCGTAGGGAAGAACAAAAAACTCAAGCTCTTGTAAGAAATTGCGCCTAAACTCAGGATCACAACAGTGATACATGGTAACGCCAACTTACTATTGCGAATAACAAACTCAATCAATCTATTAAGGATCGTTAAATCTAAGAAGGCTTTCTTTTTGAGTTGGTTGCGCTTGGTTAAAATGCCTTTTAGGTGAGCAGGAATAAAGAACAGTGCATCAACGAATGAGAAACATAGCGCCACAATCACGGTAAGCGGAATAACATAAACGAGCTTACCACTGTTCCCAGGTAAAAAGAGCAACGGCACAAACGCGATCATAGTTGAAAGAATACTTGCTAATACAGCAGGAAATACGCTCTTCACCCCCTGAGTTACAGCGGTTTCAACAGGGTATCCCTCTTCGACTAACGCGACGATTTTATCACTGACAACGACAGCATCATCCACAATGATGCCGACGATTAAAATCAATGCCGACATGGTAAACACATCGAGGATTTGGCCAAAAGGTGGAAGTAAAGCTAAGGTGCCAAAAATACAAACTGGAATGGAAACCGCAACCCAAAACGCGATTCTTCGGTCTAGGAACAGCGCCAGAGTAATCAGTACTAAACCAAGTCCTACCAAACCGTTGTCTTTTACAATCCGCGCTTTTTCTTGAATATCTCCAGACAAATCAGAACCAATTGCGATTGTGTACTTATCCCCTAGCAAGCTTTGCTGGCTATCAATCAACGCTTTAACCGCATTGGAAGTACTAATGACATCGGCTGATTCATTGGTCCTGAGATCAAATAGGATACTCTTATTACCATTTATCGAGCCGTAAACATCACCTTTTTCAAAACCATCCTCAATGACACCTGAGACATCTTTTAGCTGGATATTGGGACTGAATGAAATGAACATGTTTCTCAGCTCATCAAGACTGTCCAACTCTGCCGATGTCATTAATTCTGGATTGTTCTTGAGCGTCTCTAGACGTCCTCCACTGATCAAAGTGTTACGCTCGGCAATCAGTGCTGCAACTTGGTCGAGTGTCAGGCCATATCGGCGTAATGAGATCGGTTCGAGCTGAATTAAAAATTCGGGAGCACGTAAATCAACGGTATAAACCTCACCTATCCCCTCAACGCGGCGCAACGCGAGCTCAAGATCTTTGGCTTTTTGTCGCAGAGCTTTGTAACCAACATCGCCTGAAATTCCCACCACCATAAAGTCTAAACTATACGATTTTTTGATCGATAGTGTTGGCGCTTCAGTCACTCCCGAAGGCAAGTCAGATACGCGTGCCAATGCATCTCGAATGTCTTGGTAAACCGCATTGGGGTCAGAAACATTACTATCCAGCACCACACTGATGTTTGAAATGCCAGTTTCAGAGGTAGACGTAAACTCTTTTAAGCCTGAAATGGAAAGCAACTCTTTTTCAATCTTACTGGTAATATTACTCTCTATATCTTTAGCACTTGCTCCGGGATAAACGGTAACAATATTCCCTTTACCTAGATCGAATCGCGGCTTTTCCGCCAGCGGTAGGTTGTACGCAGTTAACGCCCCGACACTGATGATCAAAATCGTCAGTATTTTAGAGGCAAACTTACGATGAGAGAGTAGTTCTAAGAAGAAGTTCACATCGCCTCCTCATCATTGAAATAGACATAAGATTCCATGCCAGGGTTCAGCAAGCCTTCAGTGTTTTGGACGGTGACTTCAACAAGGAAGCCTGGTTCACTGTTTTTAAACGCAGGCGAAAGTAAGGTAATCGTTCCATCTAACGTCTTATTCACCGAAGGGACTTCGACTTTCACCGCTTCACCCTTGGTGAACTTGTTAAAATCAATTTCCAAAAGGTGGAAACTGACCTTTAACTTATCCATATCTGCGATAGTAAATAGAGGATCGCCTACCGAGATAAACTGCCCCATCTCTACAGAACGATCAATAATTACGCCATCAAATGGAGCATCTGGCGTTGCTTTATCTAGCGTCCTTGCGGCAATTTTGTATTGGGTGTTGCTGACATTAAATTGAGCTCGGCCAATGTTGGTCACACGAATTTGATTATCGACATCACTCGCGGACACGCCTTTGCTCTTTAATAGAGACTGATAGCGCTTCAATTGCTTTTCTTGAATATCGAGCTCAGCGCGACTTACTTCAAGCTCGTTTCTCGCAAGCTCTAAGCTCAACGAATAGTCTTGCGACGACAAAGACAGTAACTCTTGGCCTTGAGTCACCAAATCGCCATTGTCATAAACATAAGAGTCGACGACTCCTGCAACCTCACTTTTAACAACGACACTTTTTTCAGGGATTAACTGACCGACAACGTAATCACTCGAGGCATGAGCAATACTTGATAGGAAAAACAACGGTATTAGTGCAGATCTTTTATTCATTTAGTTATCTCAAATCTGATGAACCAAAGGTGACCTGTGCAGATTGCTCTATTCAAATAATTAGAAACCACTGATATCAACGCACAAGCCCATGGTGTTTAGCAAAACGTTAACCAAAGGTATAGCTAACAGTTAACGTAATTCTTGATTGGATCTATAAATTATCAGTGGAAGTGTGGAAAAAAAGTGAGTTTGGGATAGGATGGTGTGAGACGAAAAAAGCGGCTGTATTGAGCCGCTTAGATAACTATTTAAATGGTTCTACTAGAAATAGTAGCTATAGGTAAACTTGAGTTCTGTGCCCTGCCTGTTGTGACCAAAGCTCTGTTCTGTATCATCAAAAAACTCAGTGTAGGTAACCTTTCCCCAGTGCTTACGGTTTTCTGTAAAAGGTGTTTGGAACGCGAGATCGAGTTGGAGCTGATTAACCGTCCCTACACTGCCGCCAAAATTAAGTGAACTAAACTGTGGGTTTACCTGAACATGCGTGCCATTTTCATGTAGGTAAATAGAGTTTAAGTAATTGAACTGAAACCCATAAGTATAATCATCTGTAATACCTAATCGGCTATAAGTACTGTTATTTTGTCCGATAGCGCCAGCTAGTATTGGGAAAGACAGCCAGTTTTTAAATGGGGTGTTAACTCGAATCAAGCCACCAACAGCAAACAAGCGATCCGAAATTGCGTCAGTAAAACTGGTTTCGATGTAGTCTAGAGACACACCAACCATAGGCGCGTGCTGCCAGTCAGTATGGCTAACCTCGAAGTAACGAGCCCGGACTTGGGACAAGTTAAAGTCTTCGCTGCCCACCTTGCCTCTATCTTGCCCTTGAATGGTTAGCTGTCCCAGAAAGAGATTGTCGTTGCTTTTTTTTCCTGACATTTGCCCTTGGATTTGGGCAAAGTCATTATCCTGCTCCCTAAAGCTTTGCTTACCGTAAGTGATATTAATCACTGAGGATACTTTTGTATGGTCACCAGGATCTGGTGCATCTTCCGGAGTAATATGCTCCTCAGCCAGAGCATAAGACGAAAAAAGGATCAGGGCACTACTTAGCGTTATTTTCTTATAGTTAGTCATGGTCAAAAACCTATTGCGCGTTATTGGATAATGGTCATTGTCGACATAAACCAAATTCCAAATCACTCTAGATAAATTGCACCTTGCTAGATAACAAAATAAAAAAACAATAAGTAAAAAAAAATAGTTTCTTAATGATGCCCTGCCCTAGAGCCTAATTACGAAGGCACCACGCTGAGAATTCAGACAAACATAAAATAGACAGTAAAAATCTTTCCGTGCAACACATTTATACATCAAATGGAATTCTCATTAATTGTCACTTATTTATGCTCGACTACTGTTTAAAATCTCATTTTTGAGCTTTCAATTTTCGATGCAGCTCATTTATTGCGGTAGATCAAAATCAAAAACCTCGGCACCCAGTTAGCATATTTATCGACGTAATGACATTGAGAATACTAAATGGCCAAACTATGCCTTGAGCCACCGATTTATAAGGTGGGCGATCTCTACTACTCACCAACATCCGCTGTGGTTGATAATCAGGGAGAGTTGAGTCGCTTGCGAGCACGTGAAGCGAGCTTATTCTATGAGTTAATCAAAACCTTTCCTGATGTGCTATCTCGCAGTTCAATAGAACAAACGCTCTGGAAAGATTCTTACGCGACAAATGCAACAATCAATCAAACGGTTAAAGCACTAAGGTTTTCACTTCAAGACGCAGACAGAACACTCATAAGGACCATTCCAAAGCAAGGTTATGTGCTTTCCGCTGCGCCACAGATTGAAGATTCTTACGGCAAACCAATTGTTGAAGAACCAAAGCAAACTGAACGAGTCCTAAATGATAACCAACAAGAGGATACGCTCAAGCCAAGATCCAACGTAGTACAGTCTGTCACCACAATACTTGTTGTCGCTATTGGTTCTTTTGCACTTTCTGCGTCAGGCGTTTTTGTTTCTAAGCCCAATCGTATCAGTCAACAACATGGCAAACACTGGATACTCTTTAATGCAACAGAACAAGAACTCGCATCTTTGCCTGTGAAACAAAATGAGTCCACTAAATACATAACTAAACATGAGTCATTCTATAGAGTTTGCTCTGAAACAACAGGGGTTCTGGAATGCCAAAAAATCGACTTTTAGCACTGTTTCTACTTACAGTCATTGCCGGACTATCAAGCTTTCTAGGAACTCAGGTCTACCACTATTTGAATGACCCTTTCCGCCTTTATGAAGGAGGGTGGCAAGGAGAAGGTGCAATATATGTTGGAGATAAAAAGATCGATAGCAGCGCTTTTATGCTCGTCAATAATAATGACATTCGGCTTTCGATTAATAACAAATACCAAGACTTTAGCTACACATATGATGGTAATTTGGTGCTGCAACAACGAGAACACGTGAGTGCGCATTTCGATATTGAAAACCGACATGTACGTGGATTAGAAGCATTTATCGAAAACACCAAAATAGATGTTCCCCTAGGTGGAAACCTATTGCGCTTGAACGCTTGGCATTTAGATGAAGGAAGAATATTTGTCGAAGTTGAACAAAGTAACGGCTTGGACGTATCTTACATTTTAACTAGAAAATCAGATAGTTAATTTGGTTTTATGTTTTTTTACTTCCGATTTTAGAAATACAATTTTTTTTGTTCTAAAGATACTTTTTTTGGTTGGAGAGCAAATAGGCTCACAAGGTTAAATAGCGATGAAGATTATTTCATAACTATAACGACTTGAGCTTTTGGCTCTTCAACTAAAAGGTATCTACAATGACGGTATCCGCTTCTACTATTCCTACTCCTGAGGAGAAAACAGGGCTAGCCAAATGGTTTCCTTTAATTGTTCTTCTCGCCGCACAATTCTCTACCATGGCTGACAACTCTGGCCTTGCTATCTCTACCGATGCTCTAATCGCCTTGCACGGCGCATCCATGCCACAAATTCAAATGGCAAACGCTATGTATCCTCTTATTGCAGGTGCAGGTATGATTGCTGGTGGCTTAATCGGCCTTATTATTGGCTGGAAACGCCAAATGATTATTGGCGCCGGCATGCTTGCTGTAGCTTCGTTCGGTGCTGCTTTTGCTCCGAATATGGAAGTTCTAAACTATGGTGCGCGTGTTGGCGCTGGCTTGGGTGCTTGTTTGCTCATCCCTGCGGTTCTCGCAAACGTCGCTGGCATTTATAAAGGCAAAGACCAAGCCATTGCATTTTCGGCCATTGCTGCCTTGGTCGGACTTGCAAGTGCTGTAACCCCGCTTCTGTTTGGCTTTATTCTTGATGTCGCGAGCTTCCGAGTTGCGTTTGTTGGTTTAGGCATCTACTGCTTGCTAGTTATGTTTGGCAGTATGAAACTTCCAACACTTGATTCTAGCCCCTTCAAAGGCAAGCTAGATACGGTTGGTATTGCACTCGCTGGTATTGGTTTACTTTGCTTTGTTACAGGTCTACTGAAGATTTCTGAATGGGGCCTAGTGGCACCACTAACAGACTTCACCATCCTTGGCATGTCTCCAGCAATCCCAACGGTACTACTTGGCGCTGCCATTCTAAAAGCGTTGATGGTATGGGAACGTCGCTTCGAGGAACAAGGTGGCACACCACTACTGCCGTCTTCATACAGTAAGAATCCTCAAGTTGTAGTCGGCCTTGTGCTATGTGCAACTATCTTCCTGCTATTTGGCGCAACTGGTTTTATCAACGTATCTTACATGCAGCTTGTTGCGGGTATGAGCGCATTCTCATCAGGCATGGCACTGTGTGCTTTCGCATTAGGCATGATGATCGGTTCACTCGGTGCGCCAGCTAAACTGGCTCACCTAACTTGCCAAAGAGTCTGTCAGCTAGGCTTTATCATTGCAGCTGCAGGTACTGGTTTAATGTTCTTTGGCTTCACCGCTGATGGCATCACCTTCTGGCAATATGTTTCACTGACTATCTTTGGTACAGGTGCTGGCCTACTTGCTTCTCAGGCATCGATTGTCGTGACATCAGCTCTGAGTGAGCGTGAAGCACAGCAATCTGGCGGTATTCAGGCTACATCACGTAACGTTGGTCAAGCATTTGGCGTTGCGATTCTAGGCTCTGTAATGCTGTTTTCTCTGACTGGTGCAATCAAGTCTAATGTAGCGGAGCATGAAGCATTATCTGCAGAAACTAAGCAAATCATTATTGAACAACCTTCTCTACCATTCGTATCAAACGCAATGGCAATTGATCTAATGGAGCACTTAATCGTTGATAAGGAAGAGCAACGTATAGTGATCGAAGTAATGGCTGAATCACGTCTGCAATCTGTTCATTACGCACTGTTTGCGTTGATTGGATTAATGCTTGGCGGGTTAGCGCTTTGTTCAAAACTACCCCAACGCTCATTAATGAAGAATTAACGGTGACATTAAAGCCTCGGCAATGCCGGGGCTTTATTCGTTTACCTCTGCAAACCTAGTGAGATTCTATGGATAAAACTAAAGATAAAAAAACGACTTGGTTGCTCATTGCACTGTGTTTGGCGCAATTCACGCTCTCCGCGGACGTAGCAAACCTTTCGATCTCAACCTCAGCGCTCGTTAATGTATTTCAAACAGACATTTCCAACATTCAATTTTTGGGAATTGTCCAACCTCTCGTTGGCGCTGCTTTCATGCTCCCTGCTAGCATATTAGGCTTGATCATCGGCTGGCGACGACTCCTGATCCTTGGGACATCAGTAGGGTTCATCTCTACGCTTGGTTTCATGACCATTGATAACATCAACACAATTTCGCTCTTAATTCGCCCGCTTGCTGGCATTGCATCCGCACTGATTCTTCCTGCAGTCCTCGCACTTGTTGTTGCCCATTTCCCTGGAAAAGATCGTGCTATCGGCTTTGGACTCATGGCGGCTTCTACGGGGCTAGCAGCAGCTCTCATCCCTTTACTTAGTGGCTGGCTACACGATAATACCAGTTGGTTTTGGCCATTCATTCTTATAGCGGTCTGCTATTTTTCCTGTCTTATTGCCGCCATTTTTGGGATTCGCCCTATACACACCAATCAACCAACTAAGTTCGATACGGTTGGGGCGATATTGGGTGCGGCGAGTACCGTAACTATCTTTTTCGGATTGGTAAAAATACCTTACTGGGGGGGGCAATTAAAGTATTAAACGGAGCTAATGTTCCTACATTGCTGAGCTTTGTTTTTCCTTTCAGCCCGGCTCTATTTTTGCTCTGCTTCGGAGCCATGCTCTTTACGCTGTTCGTCATCCAGCAAATACGATTTGAGAAACGTCACGGCTTTGCTTTGCTGCCGTTCAGTTGGTTTAAAAACCGTGCATCACGAACAGGTTTCATTGTTCTCGCTTTAATGTACATCGCGCTCGGTGGCAGCAGTTTTGTTATCGTCACTTACCTACAAGTCGCAATATCCCTTTCATCTGCACATTCAGGGGCGATCATTCTTCTTTTCTCTGCATGTATGATTGGTTTATCCATCGCGACGCCAATCGTATTCAAAAAGCAGTCCCCAAAGAGGCTATGTCAAACCGCTTTCATTGGGATGTTAACCGCTAGCGCTACCCTAATATTCTCAAGCCAAAGCTTGTACATACTGCCACCCTTCTATGTCGGAATGGGCATACTTGGTGCTTCTATGGGTATTTTGGCATCACAATGCCCTGTCATCATTACTAGCGCATTAGGAGAGCGAGAGGCAGAGCAATCTGGCGGCTTACAAGCGACGGTAAGAAACATCGGATTAGTGCTGGGAATCAGCCTATTTGGTGGTTTGAATCAATGGGCAATGGATCACAGTATTCGTTCGAATCATGAGATAACTACCTACTACCCTCGCTCTTTTGTCTCTGATTTAAATCAAATATCTCATGTGCCCTATATCGACGATAGTCGAGTTGAAGTGCTACTCGAACGCTATCAACTTGATTCTCACCAAACCTCCTATCTATTGAACGAAAATGCTAAGGCTCGCGCATTGGGGTTCAACCTTGCAATGGGAATTCTTGCCACTATCGCACTTCTCGGTGGTTATGTGAGCTTTCAAATCCTCCATCAAAGCACCAAGTGTAAGACTAAACCAACGAAGATATCGCAACCCCCAAAGCCTCTGATGAAAGGTCAGCATTAAGTTTCTGACCGTCCGTTCCCATTTTCTTATCTTTATCTACGCTGCATCAACTTAACTCAATAGTGGATGCAGCTCCCTTTTAAACGTTACCCTGCCATTCCCTGTGCCACTCAAAGCCTTGCTGAACTTAAAGCCAGTCGCTCTGTTTACTCCGAAGGCAACAATAATACTAATCGTGGTAAATAACTGATCATTCTAGCCTGTTATAACGCTCGATAACTCTGCTCACTGAGTTGCTGTGATTGGAATAAGGTATAGCGATACGAAGGTATGAAGGTATGAAGGTATGAAGGTATGAAATCTTACATCCAAATCACGAATTCTGAACTGGATGCATCTAACTTGCTTTAAGTCGTGGATTCAGAGGTCAATTGAGAACCCCAACCAAACTTATCATCATGCTTCTATATTAAGAGCTCGACATTGGCAAACCTTCCACTTACAGAGATAGCGGAGAACTCAACGCGAAACCGTTCTTCTAAGCGAATCTAAAGCATGACTGCACCGCGATGTCTTTGCTAGCTGTCCACCATGTAACATTTCAGTAATACGACGCTGAAGAGCGAGTAAGGCTAAAACAAGCCTATGCATCCAACTGATATATACCCAAGTAACCTCGAGATGCTAGGTTCAGCGAGAATGACTTGGTTTGTAGACGCGGCGGCGATTTAAAGGTCTAGTGGTTCTAAATCAAGAATCGGCAACAAAGTATACAAGCCAAGGCCCTTACTATTTGTAAAGAGTGCCCTTTGGGAGCGTGTCATTGACTCGGTTTTTTATTAAACCAATGGCTGCGTCAAACAACTTGGAAAGAGCTGGCTATTACGCTGCGTTGTTTTCCTTGAACTCGAATCAATGACAACGCTCTGAATCCTGCATCTTGAAGTCACTTGGGTATACCGACATAAAATACAAAAAAAGAGCACTGATTAGGTGCTCTTTGACTTGAAGTGAAAGTGTGAGATTTATATTAAGCCATTTCTGGTTCTTTCACTGACGTTGTAACCGTTTGGTGCACTGTGACATCGCCACCCAGCACTGTGGCATGCACACGAATATCTTTAATTTGTTGCTTAGGTGTCTCGAGAGGGTTTGCATCCAAAACTGCAAAGTCTGCAAGCTTACCAGCACAAATTGAACCCTTGCTCTCCTCATGACCCATTAGGTACGCTGCGCCTAGCGTTACCGCATGTAGAGCTTGCTCTGCAGTTAGGCACTCTTCTTCTCCGTATACATTTCCAGAGAAGATGCACTGGCGGTTCATCGCCCCCCCCACATCATAAACAGCGGGTTTACCTGAGTTACACCATCATCACAGTGGATAGAGAACGGAATGCCTTTCTTCGCAGAGGTTTGGAATGGATTCAGGCGCTTAACAAGCTCTGGCCCAACGGTTTGAGTCGCGTGCACGTCACCCCATACTGGAATATGAGTGCCAAACAGGTTGTGACAAACACCCATCTCTTTCATTCGATCCATCTGCTCATCTGTCACCATTTGGTTGTGCTCTAAACAGTGGCGTGCATTTGGCATTGGCGTGTCTTTTTGCATACGCTCGATAAGGTCTAACAGTTTTTCTGTTGTACCATTGCCGTTACAGTGGAAAGAGATATTGTAGCCCGCCTTATGAAAAGGAAGAGAAGCTTCATAGATCTCTTCAATATCACGAGTCAGTGATGTACTTGGCTTGCCATTATAGAATGTTTGTCCGTCCAATAAGTTAGCAGTAAACCCTTGAATAGAGCCATCGGTATTCACGTATTTAACACTACCAATGCTTAAACGATCGTTGTTCTCTGCTTTCATCGCATTCGCTTCATCCACGCTGAATACGCCAGCAAGTGGGTATGCAGTCACACGAAGTTTAAATGCTGGGTTTGAACTGAGTGCTTGATACAACGGATATGGGTTCGATGGAATACCCATACCACAATCAGCAACGGTTGTTACGCCGAGTGAATGCGCAATGTTCGCGTAATCAATCAATGTTTTTCCGATAACAGCAGGATCAGTGCCATAGTTAAATGCGCCAACATTCAGTGCACGATATAGATCTTTCATCTCTGCGATATCACCCGTTAGTCGGCCGTTTTCACGGAGAATAAACTCTGGATCATCATCTAAGCTGTACCCTACTTTTTCGATTGCTTGCGAATTCATTGTGGCTAAGTGGCAACTCGCATGCATGAAAAAGACTGGAGAATCATCAACCACTGAATCAAGGAAATCGCGGTTTACTACGGAGCCATCGGTCATCAATAATGGGTCAAGACCCCAAAGGTTAAGCCAGTCACCTGTTTTCCCTGCATTATCATGCTCTTGTTTTAATTCTTTAATGCGGGCTTTTAGCGTCTCTTCCGTTGAGCAGCCTTTGAGTAGTTTGCCACCAACACCTAAGCGATCATACTGGCCGCCATACTCGAACATGCCTGTAAACAGAGCCGCCATCAGCGGGTGCATGTGGGCTTCAATAAAGCCTGGAACAATCGTTTTTCCTTCAAATTGCTCATCACAGCGGTAGTCTAACTTCTCACTGTTTAGGTATGTTTCAGCTTGGTCTTTGGTACCAGTGAACAGTATCTTACCTTCCTTTACAACAACAGCGCCTGCTTTCGGCTGCTCTGTATTCATCGTAATGATGTTGCCAGTATATAAAACGGTTTCGTTGCTATATTCAAGGCCAGGTTTAAGAGTTGTTTTTGTTGTCATGGTAAAACTCCAAATATGTAGGATTCATCGTTATATGGCTACGCCAGTGACTTCAAGATGCAGGATTCAGAGACACTAGACCTTCAAATCACCGCCGCGTCTGCAAGCTATGCTCTTCTCACTGAACAAAGTATCTCGAAGTTACTTAGGTATTTTTGTTCCTTTCCAACTTGCCTTAACCAAAGATTTGTTTCGAGAATTTAAAAATGAAATAAAATGATGAAATAAAATCCGGACATAAAAAAAACTAAAGACACTGATTTTAAAGAACATTTAACATCATAAGTAATTCTGATGTCGTTCAAAGAACATATGGACTTCAAAGCTACCGACTGGGTACTCAGTACCGTGTTCGCTGTCAAAAGCAGCTGACGACAACTCTAGAAAAAGAAATAAGCCAATTAGTACACTTGTAATAATTAGAACGAATAGTCGAAAGTAAAAACTCATCACTGCACACCTTATTTATTAGCCGTAGTGGTCTATTTATAGTGCTTATTTTTTCCTCATTTATTGACAACCTAGTCTTTAAAACAATTTCTTATCTATTGTCATTTTTATTTTTTATTTCACGAACTAGAGCGAGTGACTTCACATCAGATGAAATGAATGATTTCGTGACCACCGCATCAGATCCGGTATTTCTCAGGTCAGAACAATGTCAGGCAGCGGTGTTTTTTGATTCAAGACAGTTTTAACAGGGTTAAGGTGTGTAATAAGAGGTGTTCTGTTCCCTTTCGGGCCCGCACGATACGGATGCGGTCTCGACCCAGAAAGAAAGAGACACCCAAATGACACAAATCAATCAAGAACGTCTAGTTGAACACTTCTGCCAACTGGTTCGCATCGATAGCGAATCAATGAATGAAAAACAAATCGCAGAAACTCTAGCTGAGCAACTAGGCGAGTTAGGCTTTACAGTTCAAAAGCTACCTGTACCAGAACACATTTCTAACGGTTTTAACGTATACGCGCGTCTAGAAGGTAAGAAAGAAGGCTCTATCCTAATGAGCTGCCACATGGATACAGTAACGCCGGGTATTGGCATCGAGCCAATCATTGAAGACGGCATCATTCGCTCTAAAGGCAATACAATTCTTGGCGGTGATGACAAGTCTGGTATTGCGGCAATCATGGAAGCGGTTCGCTGCATCCAAGCAGAAAACCTTGAGCACAAAACACTAGAGCTTGCATTCACTGTGCATGAAGAAGGCGGTCTGTTCGGGTCTGAGTACTTCGACATGACGCACGTAACGTCTAAAGAAGCGATCGTACTAGACACAGGCGGTCCTATCGGCACTATCGTGACAGCAGCACCTGGTCAGCAAAAAATCGTTGCGACAATCAAAGGCCGCCCAGCACACGCGGGTCTAGCTCCTGAAGAAGGCATCAGTGCAATCATGGTAGCGGCAGATGCCATCAATCAGATGAACCTGCTTCGCATCGACGAAGAAACAACAGCAAACATCGGTATGGTAAATGGTGGTCAAGCGACTAACATCGTAATGCCAGAGCTAAAAATCATTGCCGAAGCTCGCTCTCTAAATGGCGAGAAGCTAGAAGCGCAAGTAAACCACATGATCTCTACATTCGAGTCTGTGTGCGAAAAACATGGTGCAGAAGTTGAAATCGAATCAAGCCGTGCATACGACGCGTTTGTTATCGAAGAAGACAATGCACACGTATCAGCAATCAAAGCGGCATTCGCTGACATGGGCATCGATGCGTTCACTAAAGGCACAGGTGGCGGTAGCGACGCGAACAACTTCAATAAGAAAGGGCTAACAACCGTAAACCTTTCTACAGGTATGGCAAAAGTCCACACTACGGAAGAATTCATCGCGGTAGACGACATGGTGAAAATCACTGAGTTCGTTAAACACTTCCTAGTAAAATAAGCTCACTGCAAACCTAAATTCAGATAATCACTTTGCTCCCCTTCCGGCCCTATGCTTGAAGGGGATTTTTTATTAAAGACTTTTGCTTACTTCACTTACTAGATTGTGCTCACTGTGAATAATAATCTAGTGCCATAAATCTGCCCACAACTTTGTGACACTGTCACCAGAAACCCCAAAATAGATGGCCACAATATCAGTTTTTGCCCTGAACATTGGCTATTTACTCTCCTTACACCAACGTATTTTAATAAAAAGCCTAAACACTTATAAATTTCGCTCAATTAAGATGCCAACTACATAAAAATCAACACCTTGAATAGATAGATAACGACAAATTTGGACATAAGGTTCCAATCTGATTCCACCATCAAGCTGGGGCTGGAAGCAAGTTCACAAGCGAGCCCAACCCACCTATTTCAAACTAAATTCTCATCAGATAATCCCATTCATAACTCATTCACATTGAAGCGAGTTATGTAAATCCCCCCCCAAGAGTCCAAGTTTATTGTGACTCATTGATGTCCATTAAATTGTCAAAAGTAGAGTCTAATATGAAGAAAAATACGCTCGCTTGGCTGATCTCTTCACTCCTAGGAAGTACAGCCGCTTTCGCAAACGCGAACCACGACTTAACTATGGTCGAAATCGGAAATCAAACCTTTGAACGCATTGAAATGCTCAAGCAATTGGTAGAAAAAGGTCAAGACACGTATCTACGTGATGGCAAAACTTACCTTGATTTTCAAGGGCATGAATACTGGGTCAACTTCGATAACTACCCTAAGTTCCCTTTTATGTTTGGAGACCAAGATCAAGCTTATCGTAACGTAGTGGACTTCGTCGGTCCGGAATGGGAGTTTATTTGGTATAACGGTGGCTTCTACCTGCTCCATAAAGAGTTTGGCGTGATGAACCCAGACGACACAGGTTGCTACGTCGAATATATCCCTGCAGCTCGTGGCTCTAAGGGGCCAAATGGCGAATACATTTGGCAGTCAGATATGATTCAAAACATCGAAACTTCGGACTGTGGTGACCTATCTACACCAAGCATCAATGCATTGAATGTAGCCAGCGTTTCAGATCAAGGTGTTCAGCTAAAATGGACTACGCAAAACGCTAATGACAATGTGGTTCTGACATTGACCGAATCAGGTGCAGAGCCAGTTCGCTATGACAACGTTCAATCTGGCTTGTTCATTGGCAACCTAAAACCAGATACTCGCTACACCGCAGAGCTTTCTTCATGCAATGCGATTGATTGTATCGAACCACAGAAGGTTGAGTTTACGACAAGTGCCGCACGCCTTGGTTACGCAGACGAATTGCCACTAGTAAATCACTTGAATGGCGATTTGACTGGTTCTATCCATTTTGCTCAGACCCATACTACCACCGCCCCGAATCAAAACGATGTGAACCTGTTCCCTGACTTGGTGATCGACCGTGAAGCCTTGCTCCTATTCATGCCAGAGGACAAAACCGTTCAACAAGTTTGGGTAGAAGTGAGCTTTGAAGGCACTGTAATCACTCGCCTCCCAATGCTGCCACCAAGCGCGCTTGCGGCTTCTGATCAGCCAGATAATGGACGCTCTAAAGTGGTGTTCTCCCATCACGCGTGGTCACTGCCGCTGCAATGGAATTGGATGAAACCAGGCTTGTCGCTGCGCTTAACGGACAACACAGATCGTCAAGGCGACTTAGCTGCCAATGAACTTGTCTTTGGCGGTGCGCCGGAGCTTATCATTCAAAACATCGACATGGGTATGCTCACCGCACCGCGTGATGGCAACACCATGATCAAAAACATGGCAAAACTGAGCGCCGATTACTTCCAGAAGATCCCAGCATCTAAACTGGTGATGTCGGATTACACTGCCGCTTATTTCCCGAAAGTAACGCTACCAAATGGCAAGGTTTACACCTCAAGTTCTGATGGTGAAGGCGGTTGGCACGGTGGCGACATGCGTGAAGCGATTGGTAAGGCACTCGTATCAACAGGTGTAAATAATGCTAACGTCGGCATCACCGATAGCGCAGGTTATTCGCAAGCTTACAATAAACGCTTCAACCACATTACTGCACACACCAACCGCGGCGTGTACACCAACGGCATTATTGACCATGGCGGCAGTGGCGGCGGTGGCATCGTGACTTTAACGGCGACAACTGGTAACGAATGGTCGCACGAGCTTGGTCATAACTTTGGTTTGGGTCACTACCCTTGGCATGCATCAACTCACGATTTGGAATCTGGTTGGGGTTGGGATGCTCTGCATCGCCGCTTTATCGGTAACTTACACTGGACAGGAAAAGCAACGACCAATGATGTTGGTGGTGAAGTTATCCCACCATTTGCAGACGAATTCCGCTTTATGCGTGATGCGCAAGCTGGTGGTGAAGCGGCACTGCTGGGCACCATTAGTCACTACACGCTGGAGCACCCTTCTCAGTCTCGACGTGTTCAAGCTTGGCTGAATAACGGCTTTAACGTTGATTTAAACAGCTCTACTGGTTATGTACGTTGGAACCAAGAAAACCAAAGTTACGAAGAAGCGCAAACCGATACACCAGTACCAAGCGCTGCAGGTGTGCCTGTTGTCACTATGCTGGGTATTTACGATCCACGCAACGAACTAGCAAGCCAAGTTTACCCGCTGATTTACTCTAACTACGGTAACGTGTTTGAACTACCATCAGCACCTGAAGTGACTTACCATCCGGAAGGTTGGCAAGCGGTATCTTCTCTATCCGATGAGCAGATCCAGCAAGATCACTGGCAAACAATGAAGGTAAATAACGGACAAGAACGTATTTGTCAGTTCAGCTACACAGCGAGCAATGGCGAAAGCGCAAACTTTGTCGGTACGGTAAGCGATGATTTGGCTCGTTGTGAAAGCAGCGAAGACATGTATTGGAGCATCAATGGTCAACGTGAACACATGGTATCTCAAGATCATGATTACTCGTTGCTGTCTAAATACGGTGAAGGCGCGGTGACTTACACACCAAACGCTGAAATTGGCGAAGTACCACTTTGTGTTCTAGACAAGCGAGGGACGAGCCATGACGGCGCAGGCTACTTTACATCTTCACACTGTCAGCAATTTACTGGCGTACAACACAACAACGGTGCGGATTGGCGTTATGCAAGACACCAAGGTGGCATGTTCCAACCAAGTATGATTTCTCAGCGTAGCTGCGCAGTCACGGTTGAGCGTGAAGACGGCTCAGTACAAAGTGTTGCGGTTGCAAGTAGCCGACTTAACGATTCGCAAAGTAACAAGTTCCACTTTAACCTAGAGCAGTTACCACTACCGACTCGTGTAACCTTAAGCTGTACCGACATCAACGGTGAGCAAGTTCTGGATAGCTTGATCCCTGATCAAAACCCAGCAATTGATAAGCTCGTCGGCCCTATTTTTGTAGGTCAGGAACACGGTTACAGGCAATACGTTGATCAACAAGTACTATTTACTGATAACACTTCATTAAACAGCATCGATTTTGGTTTTGTTGCTGACTTCGACAAGTTCGTTGCTGACAACTACGGTGCAGGTGTACTGAACAATGGTGAGACAAACGCAGAACGCCGCGCTGGTGCACTTTACGTGTACCCTAACCCAGTAACAGGAACACGTGATTACTTCCTAATGCGTGACATTTCTGCCGCGGATTTCCCAACCAATCAAGCAGACAATGAGGGCTGGAAGTATTTAGGCTCAGCAGAAAATCATGTTCAGTTCAGTTTTAACCCACTGATGATTGATCGTAGTAGCATCGACAATGCACAGCGAGTAGCGAACTACTTTAATCAGTCTAATTTACTGACATGGGAACAAGCAGGCACAACGGCATGGGGAGCATCGGAAAACGCCATTTTCATCGATACCGATGCAGACGGCGAACGCCGCTACTTTATGCAAAAACGCCCAGGCGTAAACAGTACTCTGCCGGCCCAAAACATCTCTGACGCTGATTGGCGCTTTATTGGTAGCGATACTGATATTGAGCAATACGTTACGGAACTTAACAGTGACCTAGCCAAGTTCGAAGCGGAGATCCTGACTTGGCATAAGCAAGAGCGTATGGGTATTTGGGGTGAAAACAACAAAACGGGAACGATTAACGACATATACGTTTATCACTTCCGTGGTGGCTACCATTACTATCGCCTAATTGACGGTAAATACTGGTACTTCCCTTGGCCAACTGAGGAAAATCCAAATAACGCAGATTGGCACTATCTAGGTCAGTTCTAAGCATCTAGAACACAAATAAGATCATCATTAAACAACAACGCCCTATTCAATTTAAAACGTGTATGGGGCGTTTTTTTATCATTCGCTCTTTTTGGCGTTAACCTAAAATCGAGTTACACTACCCCCTCTTTTTCTTTTCTACATCACACCTATGACCGACGCTGATATCGATCTGCAACACCTTTGGTTAGAAGTCCAAGCTGAGCGCTGGCAAAACCTGTCACGCTTTTTGTTTAGCTATTACTGCTACAAACACAACCTGGTGAGTAAAACCAATAAAGTGTGTTGGGAAACTGCCCGTGCTTCACTGCCCTGTTCTAAGACGATTAGCGAGCGTAAGCATACGATAATCGAACCGCTGATACCTGAAGATACGGTCGTTGGACTATTAAAAACCATCAGTAAAGATGGCGACATGAGCTTTGAAATGATGACGAGCACACTCGACACGTTTTTGCGCTATGTTGTGATCAGTAAACAAGAAAAAGCCCAGCTTAAACCCAACATGCCAGCAAGCTGGTATCAGCAAGAGAACAAGTCATTAATGGCACGTTTTGAGCTCGCAGGTATTGTCATTTAAGGTACGTCGATGCAATTACAAACCCTAGGTAAAGGACGCTTTGAGGCGCAATGGAGTGAAGATAAACATCTCATCGAAAAAACGATCCGAGATTGCATCTGTACGCGCCGAATTTTTGATGAAAACGAAAAGCTCCTCACCCAAGGTGAGCATGTCGAGAACTTATATCTGGTCGATTCCGGTCGCATCTCCATGGGTGTCACGGCAAGAAACGGCAAAACCTTTCTGCTTGGCACGCTTGAGTGCGAACAACAAGTCTTTGGTGAGATGGAGTTCTTTACTGGCTATCGTTGCCAAATGGATATTATCCCAGTTGAGCCAGTTGAAGTTGCGATTATTGACGCGCAAAAGCTGCAAAAGTGCCTGTTAGAGCAGCCTCGACTGTCGCTTTACTTTGCCAGTGCTATTGCGATTGATTACCAAGATACGGTGGAAATTCTTTCTCGCCGGTTACTCTACCCGATCACCTATAACGTGGCGTACGACATTTACCATCAGTATTTAAATGATCTGCCAGTGGATGGTTTCCAAAAGAACTATCTGGAAGCGGAGCGATTTGCCACCTCAGACCGTGTTTATCGCCGCGCGGTGAAAGAGCTTGAAAACAAAGGCTTCATTGCCAAAGAAAAGAAAGGATTACGTATTCTCGACTTGGACGGACTGCGTAATTTTGTCGAAGAATAGCTGAGCTCTTCAATCGTAAATAAGAAAAGGTCTGCACAGTGCAGACCTTTTTAGTTCGCTCGCTTTCACTAAGCTGTTTGAACTTGCTTAGCGGTTTTCAGCTTCATAGACGCTAGCAGCATTGCGACGACGACTGCGTAGATAACTGGGATTGCGTACATCACGGTTTGCAGACCAACCACGCTCTCCAGTACCGAGCTGATTGCAGGGCTGAACATCGCACCCGCGCTGCCGCTGATCAAAATGTATGACACGTTCTTACTGGTTGCATTGCGCACGAACGATACACCGTAAGCAATAAAGGCATTGTAAAGCGCAGCGCACGCAAAACCGTAACCGTAAGTCAGGTATGACAACCATTCTAGTTTATCCGTGGTAACGATAACGCTAGTGATCACCATAGCAACAGAGATGATAGTCAGTAGGAATGTCTGAATCTTCATACGTGACACAATCACGGTAGAAACCAACGCACCAACCAAAGCCGCTGACCAGTATTGTGTGATGATGTTGCCTGCTTGCTCAAATGGGATATCAAACTTCTCTTTCACAAACATTGGTGCCCAAGTTAGGAAAGTGTATAGCGCAAGCATGCCTAGGAACAAACCCACACCGCCACTGATGATACCGAAGTTCCACTCTGATTTTGCCTCTTGCTCCGAGCCACTTTCGCCGCCACATTGGTTAAAGTTGGTCAGCAGCGCAACAAACATAGTTGCCAGCGCTACCACGCCCACACTCAGGTAGCTGATGCTCCAGTTCATGGCATTGGTCAGTGCATATGTGGTAATCAAAGGGAAAACAACGCCCGCAACATTAAAGGTCGCGTCTTGAACCACCAGCATGGTGCTTTGAATTTTGTCTTTCCATACCGATACTACGATAGTACCCGCGATACAAAGACCGACACCACCACAGAAACCTATCACAGTCATTCCGAGCATCACGATAAACAGAGATGGTGCAACGTATAGGCTCAATGCAGAAGCAGCAATCGCACCGTAACACAACACGGTCATGCGTTTGATGCCGACTTTCTCAATCAAAAAGAAAGCAGCGATAGTGCCAGCAAGTGCGCCGCCGTTTAATAGGGAGAAAATCGACGCGACTTCGTTAACGTTCGCATCAAAGGTGTTGGCAAGCGGTTCGACCAACATACCAAATTGGGTTGCAAAACCCGCCATGATGAAGTTGGCGAGAAAGCTAATTGCGGTGAGTGTTATTTTATTTTTCATAGTTCACTCCAAGGGCTCATTGGATAGATGTTCTTATCATGATTGAGAGCCAGCGAGCTAGCTCTCAAAACAAACTTAATCGTAGGGTTAAGCTTTAATGGCAGTTTCTAGCGCAATTTCAATCATGTTGTTGAAAGAAAGCTGACGCTCTTCTGCTGTGGTTTCTTCGCCAGTAATGCAGTGATCAGACACGGTCAAAATCGCCAGAGATTCAATACCGAATTGGTGCGCCAAGCCGTATAAGCCCGCCACTTCCATGTCCACACCAAGCACGCCAAAGCGTTCTAGTGCAGGGATCATGTCTTCATCCGGATCGTAGTAAAGATCACCAGTGAAAATATTGCCCACTTTGACATCAATGCCCTTCTCTTTCGCAGACATGTAAGCATTGTGCAGTAGTTCAAACGTTGCAGACGTTGCCATGTGGTAGCCACTGCTGCGCTTAGCGTTAGTTGGTGAATCCGTACCTGCTGCTTGCGCTAAGATTACGTCACGCATGTGAACGTCTTTTTGCGTCGCACCGATACTACCGATTCGGATAATGCGTTTCACACCAAAGTCATTAATCAGCTCGTGACCGTAAAGCACCATTGATGGAATACCCATGCCATGCCCCATGACTGAAATGCGCTCGCCTTTGTAGTAACCGGTGTAACCCAGCATGTTACGAATGTCCGTAACCAACTTGGCATCATCTAGGTAGGTTTCAGCGATGTATTTCGCGCGTAGCGGATCACCCGGCATGATAACAGTTGATGCAAAATCTTCTGCAGAACCTGCGATATGAGCAGTCATAATGTTTTCCTCGTTCGTTCTGATGGCGCAATCATAATGAGGAAGCAGGACAAAGTTTCAGGACAAAAGTCCGGTTTAAAAGTACAAGGTCTCAGAACGAAAGAAAGGCAACAAAAAACAAAAAAGCACCTGTGAAAGGTGCCTTTGGGGTGATGCGAAACCAGTATTACAAGAAGTGGAATGTTACATTGCCAGTAATGCTACTTAAGCTATCACTATCTCCTTCAATATCCACGCCAAAAGCTTGATAACTCGCCCCGATTGAGATGTTGTCCAGAACGAAGTATTCAGCGCCAAATCCAACCATATATGACACACCATCATCCTTGTCCAAAGAACTTAATGATCCGTTGTATTCAACATTAAATGCGTTAATTCCCGCTTTGCCGTATACGTGGAGAGGGCCAAAATCAATGCTAGGTTTTGCTGCTAAGTAGAACGAAGAAAAATCCACACTGCCGGAGTTTCCACCTAAAGATAGGTCAACTTGTCCATGGTTAAAGTAGCCAACTTCAATACCAATCAATGGCAAGATCCCTGTGCCTACATGAATACCGTAAGTGGTGTCATTTTCGCTGTCGATATCAGACTGACCAATTTGACCACCAGCATAGATCCAAGAGTCAGCAAACGCTGAACTTGAACAAAGCACCAAAGCCAATAACGAGAATTTTGTTTTCATAGTGATACCTTTCTGATTGGATTCCAGACTGGCCTATAAGACGAGTGTTTTCGCGTCTATTATGCTTTTCTAGCCAGACTATATGAGAAAGCTAGCTCGTTTTTCGGAAAGTGGGGGAATAATATTTATTTGTGTGATTTACAAACAAAAAAACGCCGGCATGTTGCCGACGTTTTACAAATAAACCTTCGAAGAACTCGATGATTATAGGAAGTGCAGTGTCGCGTTTAGAGAGAAAGTACCGATGTCGTCTTTACCCGCTGTGTAGTTCATGTAGCTTGCACCAACAGACATAGGACCGAAAATGAAGTATTCCGCACCCACACCGTACATTAGATCGAAATCATCGTCGTTTGTGCCGCCAGAAACTTTCTTATCCCACTGGTGGATACCGCCTTTTGCGTACACGTGTAGCGGGCCGAAATCGATACTTGGCTTAAGTGCTGCGTAGTAAGAAGTCAGCTTAGTATCTTTGCCATCTACTTTGAATTCACCGTGCTGAGTTACACCTGCTTCGATACCGATGATAGGCAAGATACCTGTACCAACGTGTACTGAGTAAGAAGTGTCACTTTCGCCTTTAAAATCAGACTGGCCTACAGACGCTCCGCCGTAAATCCACGAGTCTGCCATTGCTGCAGAAGAAGCACCAAGAAGTGCTACTGCCAATAGAGTTTTCTTCATCATCAACCTTTACTCTTTATTATTACCCACTTCTGCTTTGGGCAGAGGTTGGTACTGCAAACATAAAAGAGGCGAACCTTTGCCTCTCTTATGACTAAAAATCACTTGTGGCCAAAAATCTGCAATTACTGTACCAATAGAGCCTATAACTGGACAAACCATTGATTAGTCAGTAATCCCCACAAGAAAAACCGCCGCTATTGTACTGATCGCTTAGCAAGCATCAATCGCATTTTTGACACGTTTATCAGAAACCGGATATGGAGTGCCTAATTGTTGAGCAAAGAAGCTCACTCGAAGCTCCTCGAGCATCCAACGGATCTCTTTTACATTCTCCGGAATCACCATGCCTTTTGGAATCTTGTTCAGCAACTCTTTATAATCACTGGCTACTGACTCCACTTTTAGCATGTGTAAACGGTCTTTATTCGGATCAATCGGCAACTTCTCCATACGGCGCTCAATCGCGCGCATGTAACGTAGAATATCTGGCAGACGTTTCCAGCCACATTCTGTTGCGAAGCCTTTGAAGATCAGTCCTTCGATTTGTGCTTTGATGTCCGATAACGCAAACGCCATGGTGAAATCGATCTTGCCTTTCAACTTCTTATTGATGTTGAAGGCGGTCGTCAGGATGGTTTCCACTTGCTGCGCAATTTCCACCACGGTATCACCAAGCTCAGCACGAACGTGTTCTTTCAGCGCGTCAAACTTCTCAGGCTCCCAAACCAAACCGCCCTGCTCTTCGATAAGCTTATCGACACCACAGGCGATACAGTCATCAATCAGATCCAGCACTTTACCGTAAGGGTTAAAGTACAGACCCAACTTCGATTTGTTCGGTAAGTTGGAGTGCAGATATTTGATTGGCGACGGCACGTTCAACAAGATCAGACGACGCTGACCCGCTTGCATTGCCGTAACCTGCTCGTATTCGGTCTCGTACAGTTTGATTTCAACACTGTCTTTAGAATCCACAATCGCTGGGTACGCTTTAACGTCGTAACCGCCACGTTTTTGTTGGTACACCTTAGGCAGCTCACCAAAGCTCCACGTATGCAAACCTTGCTGCTCGATGTCGTCATCCGCTACTTTTGAAAGCGTTTCTTGAACTTTATCTTTCAAGCTCTCTTTCAATTCATGAAGGTCTTTATTTTCCTTCAACTTGCGATTTCTATGGTCAACCGCGCGGAAAGTCACCTTTAAGTGTTCCGGAATTTGATCCATATTCCAATCTTCGCGCAGAACTTCCACACCGGTCATGCGTCGCAACTCTTTCTCTAACGAGTCAAGTAATGGCGCTTCCATTGGCGTAGAACGTGCTAAAAATGCATCAGCGTAGTTTGGCGCAGGAACAAAGTTCTTACGGATTGTCTTCGGTAGCGATTTAATCAAGCTCACAACCAACTCATGGCGCAGGCCAGGGATCTGCCAGTCAAAACCTGCAGGCTCAACTTGGTTCAAGATCGGCAGCGGTAAGTGTACCGTCACACCGTCACTGTCATCACCCGGCTCAAACTGGTAGCTCAATTTGAGTTTTAGGTTGTTTTGATGCCAGAAGTTCGGGTAATCCAAATCAGTAACGTGGCTTGCATCGCCCTTGAACAGCATCTCTTTTTCAAAGTTCAGCAGTTCTTTGTTCTCTTTCGATGCTTTCTTCCACCACGTATCGAAGTGTTTGCCAGAAACGACTTCAGTACCAACACGTTGGTCGTAGAAGTCGAACAGCTCATCGTCATCCACCAATATGTCACGGCGACGAGATTTGTGTTCAAGTTCTTCCACTTCTTGAAGAAGCTTGCGGTTTTGCTTGAAGAACGCGTGTTTGGTTTCCCACTCGCCTTCCACCAGCGCGCTACGAATGAATAGCTCACGACTGACGGTTGGATCGATACTGCCGTAGTTCACCAAACGCTTCGGTACAATTGGCACACCGTAAAGCATCACTTTCTCGTGTGCCAAGACTGCTGCACGTTTCTTCGACCAATGCGGCTCGCTGTAGCTGCGCTTAATTAGGTGCTTCGCTAACGGTTCAATCCACTCAGGTTGAATCTTGGCGATGATACGACCCCAAAGTTTAGAGGTTTCCACCAATTCAGCAGACATGATCCACTTAGGTTGTTTCTTGAATAGACCCGATGCTGGGAAGATATGGAAACGAGCGTTACGCGCGCCTTGGTATTCATTCTTCTCTTGGTCTTTCATACCGATGTGCGACAACAAACCGACAAGGATTGAGCTGTGTACGCCATGGTAAGACGCAGGCTCATCGTTAAGTTTGAATTCCATTTCACGCATCGACTGGTGAATTTGGAAGTACACATCTTGCCACTCACGCACGCGCAAGTAGTTCAAGTAATCTTGTTTACATTGCTTGCGGAACTGGTTACCCGTCAGCGCTTTTTGCTGCTTCTGGATGTAATCCCACAGGTTCACAAACGTCAGGAAGTCTGACTCTTCATGGAAGAAACGTTTGTGCTTGTCATCTGAAGATTGCTGCTTGTCACTTGGACGCTCGCGCGGGTCTTGAATCGACAATGCCGCTGCGATGATCATCACTTCTTTCAACGCGCCTTGCTTTGGTGATTCCAATACCATACGTGCTAGACGTGGGTCGATTGGAAGGCGCGCAAGTTGGCGACCTATGCTGGTTAGGCGTTTCTTTGGATCCTTCGCTTCTGCATTAATCGCACCAAGCTCTTCCAACAAACGAACACCGTCTTGGATGTTACGTTTATCAGGCGCTTCCACAAATGGGAAGGCTTGAATGTCGCCCAGACCAAGTGCCGTCATCTGCAAGATAACAGACGCTAGGTTGGTACGTAGGATCTCAGGATCGGTAAACTCTGGACGTGACTCGAAATCTTCCTCTGAGTACAGACGGATACAGATCCCCTCTTCCACACGACCACAACGACCTTTACGCTGGTTCGCACTCGCCTGAGAAACTGGCTCGATTGGAAGACGCTGAACCTTAGTACGGTAACTGTATCGGCTGATACGCGCCGTACCCGGGTCGATAACGTACTTGATGCCCGGAACCGTCAACGAGGTTTCCGCTACGTTGGTTGCCAGTACAATGCGACGACCTGCATGAGGTTGGAAAATCTTGTTCTGTTCACCCGCCGACAAACGCGCGTAAAGCGGCACAATTTCCGTGCTCTTCAGATTACGTTTAGACAGTGCATCAGCGGTATCACGGATTTCACGCTCACCGTTCATGAAGATCAGGATGTCACCTAAACCTTCATCGCACAGTTCGTCTACCGCTTCGAAAATGCCCTCAAGTTGGTCACGATCGTTGTCATCATCACCACTTAGTGGGCGGTAACGCGTTTCTACTGGGTAAGTTCGACCTGACACTTCAATGATTGGTGCGTTGTTGAAGTGTTTTGAAAAACGCTCAGGGTCAATGGTTGCCGACGTGATGATCACTTTCAGATCAGGACGACGTGGCAGCAACTCTTTCAAGTAACCCAAGATAAAATCGATGTTAAGGCTGCGCTCGTGCGCTTCATCGATAATGATGGTGTCGTATTGATTCAAGAAACGGTCATGCTGAATTTCAGCCAGCAAGATACCGTCCGTCATCAATTTGATTTGGGTATTTTCAGAGATCTGATCGTTGAATCGAACCTTGTAACCAACAAACTCACCAAGCTTGGTTTCCATCTCTTCAGCAATACGGTTCGCAACCGAACGCGCCGCAAGACGACGAGGCTGAGTGTGACCAATCAGACCGAACTTACCGCGACCAAGCTCAGCACAGATTTTTGGTAGCTGAGTGGTTTTACCTGAACCAGTTTCACCCGCAACGATAACCACTTGGTTTTCTTCTATCGCTTTTGCAATGTCGTCGCGTTTTTGGCTGACTGGCAGAATTTCTGGGTATTCAATCGTTGGTTTGTAGCTACTGCGTTGCTCCACAACCATCATGGATTTGGCGATGTCTAATGCGATTTCATCAAACACAGCGTTACGTGCCGCGTCTTTTTTGATTTTGCTCGCACCAGAGATTCGTTTACTCAAACGGAAGCGGTCGCGCATCATGCACTGGTTAAGTGCCTTGCGCAGTGATGCGGCGTTATTCACTTGAGCCTTAGGCGCAGCATTCTGAGAAGCTTGTGCTTGAGGTGCATTACCCTGCTTCGCTTTGGCGTTTTGCGCACCATTTGACGGTGTCGCTTGCTCTTCAGCGGGATTCTTTTTTGGGGGCTGTGACGAAGTCAAAGCGTTTCCTATTCTTTTCATTACATAAAACTGCGCGGATTGTAGCACATAAGGGCTAGAACAAGATAACGGAAAGCAGCATCCAACAGTCATTCAACTTTTTCGAACAACTTAAGCAAATCCATCGGGTTTTGAGTCGCTAGGCATTGCCTATAATGCATCACATAGCCGAAAGCACTTATTAAAGGAAATCCATATGTCTCGTGTACTAGCTCTTAAATCAAGCATCCTTGGCGATTACTCTCAATCAAACAAACTGGTTGAAGACTTCATCAAAAATGTAGACCAAGATAAGCTAACGGTTCGTGACCTAGCTGCAAATCCACTGCCAGTTTTAGACTTTTCCGTTGCGACAGCACTTCGTGCAACAGAAGATCTTTCACAAGAGCAACAAGCAGTGGTTAACCTATCTGATACCTTGATTGAAGAAATTAAAGCAGCAGATACTTTGGTTATCGCAGCACCAATGTACAACTTCACGATTCCAACCCAGCTTAAAAACTGGATTGATTTGATTGCTCGTGCAGGCGTGACATTCAAATACACAGAAAATGGCGTTCAAGGTCTGATTGAAGGTAAGAAAGCAATCGTAGTCACCACACGTGGTGGTCTTCATAAAGACTCACCAACCGACAGCATGACACCATACCTACGCACAGTATTGGGCTTTGTTGGTATCACGGATGTGGAGTTTGTTTACGCAGAAGCGCTTAACATGGGCGAAGACGCAGCAGCGAAAGGCATTTCAGACGCGCAAAGCCAATTGGCAACCTTGGCGTAAGATTAAATAGAATTGAGTACAAACAAAAAGGGATTGGTTCGCGCCAATCCCTTTTTTATCGTTTTAAGTCAAAGCTAATGATGCTGTTGTAGCAGCTTTGCGCGCATTGTCCGCAACCTTTGCATTTGGCAGCGTCAATTTGAGGTTTGACATCATCTTGCCATTGCAAAGCATCATATGGGCAACTGTCCTCGCAACTGCCGCAATAACCGTATAAGTTTTCGCAGCTGTTCGAGATAGTGGCAATCAAGCCTGTAGACTCTGTTTGGTTAGAAAGCGCCAATGTAGGGCACGCCGACTTACACGCGCCGCATAAATCGCATGCCGAGTAACTGATGTCTAACGCGGCAACGCCATCGACCATTTCAATGATTTGGCTTGGACATGCCGAAGCGCACTTACCGCATCCATCACACAGCCGAGTGAACATCGACTCTTCCACCGCATACGGCGGTCTCGCTTTTACACGAGACTCTTGAGCTTGCTCTACTGGCGCACGACGGAACGAAAACAGACGTCGCTTGCTTAGGTCAACCGATTCAGACTGGCGCATCCGAGTAATCTCTCTTTGCTGGCACAACGACTTGGTATTGCTCACTCAAGGATTGAAGTAATTCTTCAGTAAGGTTCGACAGTTTTGAGTAAGGCGTGAGAGTCACCGTTTTTTTGAAGCGCTTGTTGAAAAAACCAAACCACGTCATCAAGTGTTCGCGCAGCATTTCAGCCGCCAGTTTTTTCTGTTCAGTTTCAATCAACATGCCTAACACCATCAGCATCAAGCCGATCTGGTCTTCTGGCTCACGTTGGTCAGATTCCAAAGCAAAACCACAACGCTGCAAGAAGTAACGATATTCAATGGTTGATTCACCAAACAACACCGCTTCTTTATCTAGATAAGCCGAACCCCAAGGTGGCGCTGGCATCTCACCAATACCGGCAAACATGCGATCGTGCTCCATTTGCAGTGCCTCTTCGCTCTCGTTTTGAAAGCTGCGCAGCATGTCATTAAGCGCTTCAATTGGCGTATCAGTATTACTCAGCAACGTATCGAGATTTGCCGCCGGGTAATCTTTTGGCTGGTAGTAAAACAGTGCACCCAACAGCTTAAGAACGATGCTGGTATCTTGTGGTTCAAGTTGAGAAATTTGCATGAAGTACCTTTGATGACTGGTGTTTTTATTCTTCGATTAAATGAAACGGAACAGAGGTGGGACGAACACTCGCCCCACTCTGCTAATTGTTATCAGTACAAATAATGGTTATCAGTACAAATAACGGTTATTAGTACAAACCAGATGTAAAGTGCATGCCGTAGAACACGTTACGACCCAGAATCTCTGCAACGAACAAGGCAACGAATGCCACGATAACCAGCAAGTTCTTCTGGCGACCTTCTGCGGTAAACAACTCAGCGAATACCCAAAGAGCAGCAGCAACCACAAGCAACAACACATGACCAGCAACATAGCCAGATAACATAGTGATTTGATCTAAGCCACTGTGAATCGCGGTCGAGATGCCTGCGAAGTGAATCGTCTGCATCACTGAGAAAGCTAGGTTCAGCGCAATCAGGCTTACACCAGCCCACATTAGGCGACGATTGGTTTTCTCAGCCGTCACGTCCAATACATTGATCAGCGTGTAACCAAACATCAGACCTGAAGTCACGACCGTGAACCAAAACGCAACTGTTGTCATTGGTGAGTACCATGCTGGCACTGTCTCGATTTGGTAAACATTCGCCATCGCGAACATGAAAATCACGCCAACCGCGATAGACAGCCAGTTCACGATTTTACGAACGCCTTCGCTGCCCATTTTTAGAATCGTTAGCAACCAGTACAAACCCGCTAGAGACAGAAAGCTTGCACCCGTTAAGATCTCGTTAGATAGCGCTGCACTGCCAACTCGGTTTAATGCGTTGAAGGCACGAAGCGGGCTACCTAAGTGAGTTGTTGAGAACAAGAAACCCAATCCCATTACAACCAAAATAGCGAAACGAGCGATGTTCATACGAGGCTCTGTCACACGTGGTGGCTTACCGAATTTCTCGAACGCGTTAACCGTTAGGTGCGCGCCAACCGCGGTTTGAGCAAGAACCGTAAAGGCAACTAATGGTGCTTCGTATAACATTATTTCACCTCTCTTGGATTCTGTAGGAAACCAGTGCGGTCATTGGTTGGACGACCATTTGGATTTAGCTTCACGATCAAGTTCGGGCTAGTAATGCGAGAATCTGGCAGTGGTGCCACATCCGCGTTTGAACCGTATTTCGCGCGTAGCTCATCAATTGGGCCAAACTCAATCGCACGTAATGGACAGCTATCAACACACACTGGCATTAAGCCTTCTGCGACACGTTCATAACAGCCATCACACTTAGTCATGTGACCTTTTTCTTCGCTGTATTGAGGTGCGCCGTAAGGACACGCCATGTGACAAGATTTACAGCCGATACACACGCTTTCATCGACAACAACAAAGCCGTCTTCTTCACGCTTGTGCATGGCACCTGATGGACAAACCTTGGTACACGCTGGGTTAGTACAGTGGTTACAAGAGATCGATAGGTAGTACGCGAACACGTTTTGACGGAACGCGCCGTTTTCTTCTGTCCAGTTGCCGCCTACGTACTCGTAAACACGACGGAAGTTACGGTCGATACCCAGATCTTTGTTGTCTTTACAAGAGAGCTGACATGTTTTGCAGCCAGTACATTTGCTTGAATCAATGTAAAAGCCATACTGCTTCGCTGTGCTCATTATTTAGCCCCCATTTTCTTAATTAGCGTCACTTCAACGAGGTTGGTATGGCTCGGGTTCGATTTTGCCAGCGGGCTTGGACGTTGTGTTGTCAGCACGTTGATTGAACCCGCTTGGTCAACACCTTTTGCGTTTGGTGCGTACCATGCGCCCTCACCTAAGCCAACCACATGCGGCATGATGCGTGGGGTCACTTTTACACGAACGTTCATTTCACCGAACTTGCTGCGCACGCTGACCAAATCGCCGTTATCAATGTTGCGAGAAGCCGCATCGACTGGGTTGATCCAAAGCTCTTGTGGTGCTGCTGCTTTTAGGATGTCGACGTTGCCGTACGTAGAGTGCGCACGTGCTTTGTAGTGGAAACCCGTCAACTGAAGCGGGAACTCTTTACGATCTGGCGAATCCCAGCCGTTGAACGTCGAAACGTATTCAGGCAATGGCTTGATGGACTCATCTTCGTCCAGTTCCCATTCTTCATTGATCTTCGCGAGGGTCTCTGAGTAGATCTCAATCTTACCTGACGGTGAAGGCAACGGATTCGCTTCTGGGTCACGGCGGAAATCTTCAAACGCCACATATGGACGGTCGAATTGCTTCTTGTAGATGCCCTGCTTTCTCATCTCATCGTAAGACGGCAGGTTTGGATCGTTGTTTTGTTTAACGGTCTGAGCATACATCCACTTAAGCCACTCTTCTTGAGTGCGACCTTCAGTAAATTCATCAAACACGCCCATGCGCTTCGCCACACCAGACATGATGTCGTAGATTGGCTTACATTCGAAACGAGGCTGAATCGCTTGGCTTGCAAAGATGAAGTAAGGCATTGACGCTGCCGCACCATCCATACAGAAATCCGATTGCTCTGAGGTTGTACAGTCTGGCAGTACGATATCGGCATACTTCGCAGAAGAGGTCATGTGGTTGTCGATCACCACAATCATTTCACACGCTTTTTCATTTTGAAGAATGTCGTGTGTGCGGTTGATGTCTGAGTGTTGGTTAATTAGACAGTTACCTGCATAGTTCCAGATGAACTTGATGTTGTTTTGCAGCTTCTTAACGCCTTTGATGCCATCAGTAAGATCGGTCATCTCAGTGCCACGGAAAATCGCGTCTGTCCAAAGGAACATTGGGATAGAAGCGCTGATCGGGTTTGGTACTTTCGGGAAGCGTTGGAATGGGTAAGAGTGGTTACCCTCACGAGCACCAGTACCACCGCCTTGTAGACCAACCTGACCACGAAGAAGAGACAGCATCATGATCGCTTTACACGCTTGCTCACCATTTGCTGAACGTTGTAGACCCCAACCTTGGGTGATGTAAATGCGTTTTGCATCGCCGATTTCACGCGCAAGTTTCAAGATCACATCTGCAGGAATACCTGTGATTGGCTGTGCCCACTCTGGTGTTTTCTCGATACCATCTGGACCTGTTCCCATGATGTAATCTTTGTAGCTGCCGTTTTCTGGCGCTGACGCTGGCAGAGTTTTACGGTCGTAACCCACACAGTAGCGGTCAAGGAAGTCTTGGTCGACTTTATCTTCGCTAATCAATACATGTGCGATAGCAGCGATCAGTGCTGCGTCAGTACCATGCTTGATTGGTACCCATTGGTCTTCACGACCCGCGGCAGTATCGGTGTAACGAGGGTCGATACAGATCGTACGAGTGTGGTTGATGTTTTTTGCGTCCACGTAGTTGTGAACCTGACCACCACCCGACATACGAGTTTCTGCGGGGTTGTTACCAAACATCAAACAAAGATCTGCGTTTTGTACGTCGTCAATCGAGTTGTTGTCTACCCAAGTGCCGTAGAAATACTCAGACATACATTCAATGTTCGCTGCTGAGTAGTCACCATAGTGGTTCAGGTAACCACCACAAAGGTTCATCATACGGGCAACCAATGTCGCGCTTGGATCCCAACTCTTGGTTACCGTACCACCCAAGGTACCCGTACCGTAGTTTAGGTAAACCGCGTCATTACCGTAGTCTTTAATGATGCGTTTTAGGTTGTCACCAATGAGGTCAAAGGCTTCGTCCCAAGTGATACGTTTGAACTTACCCTCACCGCGTTTACCAACACGCAGAAGTGGGTATTTCAAACGGTCTGGCGAGTAAACACGGCGACGCATAGAGCGACCACGCAAACAAGCACGTACTTGATGGTTGTGGTTATACACATCATCACCCGTGTTATCGGTTTCTACCCATTTGATTTCACCGTCGACCACGTGCATACGAAGCGGACAACGAGAACCACAGTTTACGGTACATGCCGACCAGACAATTTTTTCATTTGGTTTTGCTGGCGTTTCTTTGGCAACCGCTTTAGTTGCAAACGGGAGAGAAAGCGCGTTTCCTGCTAACGCCAAAGCGCCAAGTGCAGAACCACCCTTTAAAGCATCACGCCGAGTAATATTAAACTTACCATTTTGACTCATGGTTTTTTCCTAAATTACGTTTTTGAATTTGGTAGTGGCACTTAATTAATGGCTTTAAGTGGGGAAAGAACACTCGTTAGAAATAAAAGACATTGAGATTGTATTTTCAAAATAGGCATTCATTGAAAATATCTAATTTCGTTTTAATTAATACACAAGGCAAATCAAAACAGTATTTCTACAAAACCATCAATTAAGCCAGAACGCACAAGCCTTGAGCAACTAAGGCATGGCGGCCTACCACTATCAATATCCTTATAGATTCAGAGGTTAATAAGTTTGATACCAGTCAATTTATAAAAACGACAAGACGTAATCTTATATTTCATTTCTAGGTTTTTTATTAATGGATTATTAATAGGTCAGAGAGGTGTCAATTTAATTAAATATTCAAATAGCTTTGCAATTAAATAAATAACCAGCACAAATAGAGGGGAATGAAAATAAGAACAATTACTAATTATTTAAATTAAAAAAGCCTCATTTTAATATGAGGCTTTTGGTATTTATTTTGAGCTGAGATTAAAAATCATACTGGAAGTAGATCGTGTTGTAGTTACTGCCACCTTTGATGCGGCCAAACTGGGAAGCACTTTCGAAGATAGCACTACGGTGATGCAACGAGTAACCGACCCACATGTTTTCCCAGTCTTTCTGGTTAAACAGATCGCCTACATTCACATCAAATGAGAAATCCAGATAGTTCAGCAAATTACTTGCTGTGTAACCCTTCTCTTCCATCTCAGTATCTTCGATGTAAGTAATGTTATCGATGTACGACATCCCTTCAGCTACGCCAAAGCGCCACTTAGTTGGCCAATTAAACGTATAGTACGCCTTAATCGCCATCACATACTCAGTACTGGACGATTGAACCTCCGATGACCAATGGTGCACAAGGCCTGGCGTCAGATAAATATCAAGCGGGAAGCCAAATATTTCATCCGTCAAAGGGTGCCCATAGAAGAGCGACGTCAACTGGTTGTTGTACTCATCCTTTTCGGCATTGAATTTAAAAATATCACCGATATTGGATGGCGTTGCCCAACCGTGTGCAACACGCAGATACGGGCGGTTACTCAATTCAGATTTAAGCTCCTTACCCTTGTCGTTAAAGAAGCCAAAGCCAATAAAAACTTCACCTTGGTAACGGTCTTCGACAATCTTGCTGTTATATGCGGAGCTATCTAGTCTTGTAACGCTGGTTTGCCCGAGTAAATAAAGGTTTGAAATAACATGGTATCGGGCTTTGACACCTAGGTTTGCATCTATACCAGCACCGATCCGCTCTCCTGTCACATCGGAGAATGAGTAGTAGGCGCTATTAAAATCAGCATCTTTGTAGCGGAAGGTTAAGGAGGGTTCGAGCTCCCAATCACCGAACTCATAGTTAGCAGCAAGACGGAAGTTAGAGTGAAACTGAAACTCATCATCAGTCATTAATTCCACTTCTGTTCGCCAATTGTCATCAAAACGGTATTGAAGCTGAGCACCGAAATCAACACGATCCCCTTCAAATGCATTTTGTACCGACTTAGGTATATCGAGAAAACGTAAACGAGTAATACCACTGACTTGCCAAGGCGAGTCTTCCTCGTCATATAGATAAACCCCACCTTCAAGCCCGCGGATATAAACATGCTCATTTTTGAAGAACATCATAGGCACAAAGGTGCTAACGGTTGAGTCATCATTCGCAGTATAAAAAGGTATCGCGGCTGTACGATACATAGCTGCAATCCCCCACTCTTGTTCTGATGAGGATAAAGCGGGCAAGGAAACAGCAGATGTTGCCAAGAGAGCCACTGCTTGTGTTGTTTTCTTCATAAGGTTCCAAAGGGAAAATTGGTTGATAAAAAGCCAAACGTTCTCAGAATGCTATTTTAAGCTTATGTTATTTAAGTATTAGCCGTTACAATAATCGTAACTAATATTGCGCTAACTTCACAGACTTTATGTCAGGTGCATTAGTAAACAGATGTGCCAATAAGTTTTGTGGTAAAGAGTTAAGTGTTCTGTTCATTGTCGAGTGACTAGAGCGCTGTACTTATAGAAATGCGTATAGATTAAACCCAACCTAATGAAATTAATGTGAAAGCTTCCGAACTCATCACCGTTCTTAACGATTTATCTCAACAAAACGATCCAGATATCGTAATGGGAGAATCCTGGCTACCCGAACGGTTAGTTAGTACACAATTAGATGGTGATCTTCTTTTTCTTCAGTTTGATAACGCTCCAGAAGAAATACAAGGAGAGGAGGAAGGTCGCGGATTTGTTGAGCATGAAATCGATCTGATTCGCACTCGCCTGCAACAAATTCTCGATGAAGATAGCGACAGTGCATCAAAAGCTGACGCGATGTTAGGTTTATTTCTGATGGGACATGAACTTAGCAGCTCACAAGTTATCGAAATACTCGAAGAAGATTCAGAACAATAAGGAACCGCTTTGCCAACATTGCTCAGTACCAACGAACTTTCCTCCCTTCCTCTGATTGTTGCCGGTCCGATTTTAAGAAAAGTCACCGCGATGGAAGTGAACATTTGGTTGGTGACAACCCAACCTCTCGAAGGCTTGGTTGAAATCAGCGATGCTAGCACTGGTGAACAATACTATTCCCAGCCAGTATCAACAGAGTATCTATTGCAAGTTGGCGAACGCGCTTGGGTTTGTATGCTGACACTTCAAGGCAAATTTCCTACCCATAAAGCACTGCGTTATCAGCTCCATACTCAATCCGGCTTGCTAACCGAGTTGATGCCCCATCTTATCTATGGCGAAGACAGGCAAGCAGCGCAAGGTGTCGAATTTTTAATTAGCGAGAAAGCTGATTATGTACTGCACGGCTCTTGCCGAAACCCACATCATTTTAGTAAAGACACACTAGTCCAAGCAGACGCCAAGGTTGCCAGCCAGCAAATCACTGAGCGCCCTGACATGCTGCTCATGAGCGGCGACCAAATCTATGCCGATCATGTGGCTGGGCCGATGCTGGATGCCATCGAACAATTGGTAGAGCTATTAGGCTTGCCTGATGAAGAATTCGAACAAGCGCCGATTAAAAACACGCAAGAACTGTATCAAAGTCCAGATTGCTTTTATGGCCGAGATAACATCCTGCCCCACTACGTAGATGATGGCAGTTTACTCACCAAGCTTTTCCCTCATCGGGGAACACCAATTTTCAGCTCGCGTGAATGTGAAAACCACTTAATCAGCTTTGCTGAGCTTTTTGCAATGTACCTACTCGTTTGGTCTCCAGTACCTTGGACGTTAGTCAATCGCGAACGTTTATTGGATAGACAATTCACGACCGGCGGAAAAGCGCTCGAGCCAAAATGGCAGCAACATTGGCGTGATGAGAAAGTCCATATCGATGCATTTATCGAAGGCTTAGATAAAGTTCAACGTTTGTTGGCACACGTCCCAACTTACATGATCTTTGATGACCATGACGTTACTGACGACTGGAACCTGACCGTTGGCTGGGAAAAATCCGCCTACGAGAATCGCTTCTCCAATCGTATTATCGGTAATAGCTTAATCGCGTATTGGTTATGCCAAGGTTGGGGAAACGCACCAGAAAAGTTCGATGCACCTTTTATTGAACATGCGCGCCGTTACTTTGATGAACTAACGCCTGAGTCTCAAGACAACTTCATCCAATACTTATATCGATTCGAAGACTGGCACTATACCATCCACACTTCACCCAAAGTGGTGGTGCTAGATACCCGAACTCGTCGCTGGCGCTCGGAATCACGCATGAACAAACCATCTGGCTTGATGGATTGGGAAGCCTTGATCGAGTTCCAGCAAGAACTGATGCATCAAGACAAAGTGATCGTCGTCTCGGCTGCGCCAATGTTCGGTGTAAAGTTTATTGAAACACTGCAACGCATCATGACCAGCTGTGGCCAACCGCTGCTGATTGACGCAGAAAACTGGATGGCTCATCCGGGCAGTGCGAATACCTTAATCAGTATTTTCACTCACACTAAAACGCCGACCAACTTTGTGATTCTTTCCGGAGATGTACACTACTCTTTCGCGTACGACATCAAACTGCGTTTTCGCCGCAATAGTCCGAACATCTACCAAATCACCTGTAGCGGGATTAAGAACCAATTTCCTGCTCAATTGCTGTCAGCTTGTGATGCGATGGACAGACTTTTGTACAGCCCCCGCTCACCGTTGAACTGGTTTACTAAACGTAAGCGTCTGAAAATTTTTAAACGAGCCCCAAGTAATCACAACTTCTATCGATTAGTAAATCAAAGCGCAATTGGCGAGCTGAGATTAGATGAAAATGGTAAGCCAAGTAATATCAGCATTTTAACTGGCGAAGGTAACTCAATACATTTCCCACCAACGAAGGTTGAGGAATAAATCCACTTTTTAGTGGTCAAATTCTGTATTGAGCAATAATGTCCTCTCATTCGTATGAGATCTTGGTCAAATCTCATCAAGACCTTGAGATTTGTTCAAACCAATACCATCTTAACCAAATAGATAACAGCTTGGTGCTTAACATGTTTAATTCGCTTACTTCATTATTTAAACAACTTATTGAAGGCTCAGACCTTAGCCAATCCAACACGCTGTCACCCAATATGGCAATAGCATGTCTCCTTTGCGAGGTAGCTGGGGCAGACAGCCAAATCGATGAAAAAGAGCAAGCTAGCAAACACTCTTTAATTATGAAGTTACTTTCGCTGACGGAAGAAGACGCCAGTACACTGCTTACTCAAGCTCAAAGTAAATCAGCGGAATCGACTTCTCTTTATGACTTTACTTCACAACTGCGCGAGCTTTCACAAGAAACTCGCTATGAGCTTATCAAGAGTATGTGGGAAGTGGCGTACGCTGACGGTGAAATTGATCCATTGGAAGATGCCGTCATTCGCAAAACAGCAGAGCTGCTCTATGTCGACCATAGTGAGTTCATTCGTGCAAAACTTTCCGCGAGTTAGCATACGGCTAAACATCTTTAAAGCTAATCAAAACAAGAGAAAACGCCCCTATTAGGTAGCTGAAAGTGACCAATTTTTCATTGAGCCTACGTCAGCAACGTTGTTTTTAGCTGCCACTATTCTGTAAGCACATTAAATAGGGAAAAAGCTAGAACTTGATTACGTAAATCACTGGTTGCATTTATAAATTATTGATCATTCACCGCATCTATAATACTTTCATTAGACATTTAACTCTTACAATACATACATCAGAGAATGGTAATGAAGTACAACAAGTTAGTCGGCGTAATATCCCTGTCATTGATGTTTAGTACGGATGCCTTATCCAACGACCTTTGGCAGTCTGTTTTTTCCGAAAGATCAACAAGTAGCAAATCATCAACGACCTTTGCCGTTGATGCGGGCAAGTTAAAAAGTCACTTTGCAAATGGTCAAGCTAGGGGTGATTTAACGCTTCAGGTGCCTTTACCTAATGGAGAGCTAATTGACTTTGTTTTAGCCTACGACTCCATCCTCTCACCTGACATGCAGGCAAAATATCCAGAGTTAAGAACGTACGCTGGCCATGCCGTTGGTGATACCAGTATACAAGGCCGATTCGATTACACGCCGAAAGGGTTCCACGGCATGTTTCTCCACAATGGAGAGTACGTCTACGTAGAACCAAAGCCCGATGGTTCAGGTCACTATGTGTCTTACAACCACAAACTCTCTAGCCCATTCCAGGATCAGGTTTTAGAGAATAACCAAGCAAAAATGGCGCAAAATCGGCTTACCTCCCGCGCAAATATTGAGTCACGTACTTACAGGCTGATCGTCTCAGCAACTGGTGAATACTCACAATATCATGGTGGAACAGAATCCTTGACTCGCTCTGCGATCACGACAGCCATCAACCGAGTAAATCAGGTATATAAATCAGACTTAGCCGTGCAGCTTGAGCTAGTGAATTTCAATATATATACCAATGCAGCGACGGACCCGTTTACCGACTCTGATGCAGGGATCGACATTGATCGCAACCATGATGATCTGACGAGGCAGTTTGGTAGTGACGCATTCGATATTGGTCATATCTTTACCACTGGTGGCGGTGGTTTGGCCGCGCTAGGCTCAGTATGTGATGATTTTAGGAAAGGGGCTGGTGTCACAGGCCGTGACGTCCCAGAAACCGATGCGTTTTATATTGACTATGTTGCCCATGAACTCGGTCACCAGTTTGGTGCAAACCACACATTCAACGGCAATATGTGGAATTGCGAAGGCTCAAACCGCAACAATCCAACCGCTTTCGAGCCCGGAAGTGGTAGCACGATCATGGGATATGCTGGTATCTGTGGCGATGATGATTTACAAGTTAACTCAGACGCCTACTTCCATGCCGCCAGCATCAAAGAGATCAACGACTATCTTGCAACTCAAAGCTGTGGAACCGTAAATACTTCCGCAACCGAAGTACCCGTAGTCAATGCAGGTAGCAACTATACCGTTCCAGCCAGTACACCTCTGGTACTAACTGGCTCAGCAACAGGCACTGGCAGTCTGACTTATGTATGGGAGCAGATGGACTCTGGTACGGGCACCTCAAATTTAACAAGTGATTATGGCAGCGGCCCTCTATTCCGTTCTTGGATGCCAACAGCCGAGCCTACGCGTTATCTACCAAGGTTGGAAGATGTGGTGGATGGTACACTGGCAAAAGGTGAAACATACGCGACAACCAGCAGAGATTTAAACTTCAGGCTCACGGTAAGAGATGGTAATGGTGGTGTGTCGAGTGATGATACTTTGGTAACAGTCGATCGTAACAGCGGACCTTTTGTTGTAATCACACCTACAGCAGGCTCAACAATATTGGGGAGTTCAAATATCGAATGGGACGTAGCTGGCACTGCTCAATCCCCGATAAACTGTTCTGCCGTTGATATTCGACTATCAACCGATGGCGGTGTGACATTCGATCAAACCTTGCTCTCTGCGACCAATAATGACGGTTTGGAATCGGTAAGCTTCCCTGCTCAAGCGTCTAACAATGCACGTTTGATGATCCAATGTAGTGATAATATCTTCTTTGCTGTTTCGAAAGGTTTCTCAGTTGCGGTACCAGAAGAAGTAAGAGCGGTTGATGATGCCTACGCGATTACTCAAGGCAGCGCTGAAACATCATTCAACGTACTTAATAACGATAAAGGTGAAGGCACACTTAAGATCACTGCAGCTAACTACAGTGGTGCAGGTATGGTTTCTCATACAGATACAGTGATCAACTACCAACCTCAAGCGAGCTTTGTTGGGAGTGAAACCATCACTTATTCAATCGTTGATGGTGCTAACCAAACGTCGACAGGAACACTGACCGTTACAGTTAATTCCAACACTGCCGAGATTTCAGCACTAAATGACAGCTATGATCTTGACCACAATAGCTCAGCAACAGTACTCGATGTATTAGCGAATGATGCGGGGCAAGGTACATTAACGATTAGTGCAATACATTACACTGGTAGTGGCTCAGTCATTAACTCAGGAACAGAAGTCAGCTATCAACCTGCACAAGGCTTCTCGGGTATTGATTCATTTACCTACACGATAACCGACGAGACATCTCAAACGGTTACCGCAATGGTAACAATCAATGTTGCGGCAAAGCCGAGCACTGGTGGTGGTTCATCATCTTCAAGCAGCAGCGGCGGTAGCTTAAACTGGTTCGGTTTACTCATGCTTGCAGCATTTTGGGTGAGGAGAAATAAATGATTAAAGCAATTCTTCCCTTTGCTCTGGTTGCCATGACTGGTTGTGCTGCCGAAAAGCAAGTAGAAGCGGATACACAGAAAGCGCTCAACGCGGAAGATTACCGCCTTTTTCAGGTGCCTGGACGTGGTAATGTTCTTCCGGGTATAGAGACTGAAGAAAGAGCGTTCGCTGCTAAGTTATGCGGGGTAAAAATCATCCAAGGAATAAGTGATATCGTAAGAGATGATGAAGAGTTAGAAAAACGAAAGCTTTTAACCCAATATGCCGCGGAATATAACCTGAAAATTTATCCAAAGTGCAAAAAAGCTAAGCAGTAAAATGCAATTTAATCACTTCAAATAGAAAAGGGAGCTCATCGCTCCCTTTTTACATCTCTATAGCATGGTCAGTGCAAGTTTCGCTAAGTTATAAGCGTCCACATAACCGGAGTGCTGGCGACCTTCCCACTCAATCCCTTTCGCTTCTTGTGCCGCTTTATGGCCAATTCGCTTGTCTTTCAGGCGATTTTGAATTCGGTACAAGGTAGCTAGGTTAATGAACTCAGTAAATGGTGCATCAATGCCCTTCTGTTGGCACTCTTCAAGCAGGATAAGATCATCACGCCCCCAAGAAGCGTAGATCTTGTTACGACCACCAAAGTTCTTCAACATCGACTTAAGCACCTCTTCTAGAGGTCGGCCCTGCTTTTCAATCTTACGTGGGGTAATGCCCGTTAACTCTACACAAAATAGCGAGACCTCATCATGTTCCGGTTTCACGTAGTATTGTGCGCGCTTGACGATTTCGCCTTTAGACAAATCTATTTCCGCTAGACCTACTTCGATGATCTCTCCAGTGCGGCCAACGCCGTTCTCACTCCAACAGCACATTTCTAAATCAAAGCACACGACACGGTTATGATTCATAGTTTGTCTTGATTCCTAGCGTAAATTTGAAAGCGTTGGATTCTACCGTAACCAATATCAAAACTCGAACTTGCTCGCTGAATTAATCAGCAATCGACACTAAGTTTCGTCCATTTTTCTTACTAAGGTAGAGTTGTACATCCATTTTTTGAAAAAGAGCTTCCGGATCTTCACCATCATGAAGTGCAGCACCGATACTGAGAGAACACAACACGATACTCTCTGAATACTCCATTGGTGAACTTGCAACGATACCACGAAGTTTTTCAAGATAAGCTTCCAAACTCGGTTTATCCGTCACGCGACTAAGAATACAAAACTCATCACCGCCGGAACGGTAAAATCTATCACCTTTGTTCAAATTAGCAGAGACAAGCCTAGTCACATGAATTAACGCTTCATCACCAACCAAATGGCCGTGCTTGTCGTTAATCTGCTTGAAACAATCGATATCAAAACCAATTAAGGTAAAGCCAACGCCGTCATTAATGAAATGCAGCAAGTGATCATTAAAAGCTCGTCGGTTATATAAGTGTGTAAGAGGATCACGCTCTGCCATCGATGTTAACTCACGAGTTTTGGCTTCTAACATCTTCGCAAGACGCTCCTTCTCGCGGGATTGTAAGTTAACAATGTAAGCAACAAGGACAGAAATAATAAGACCACCAAAGGCGATACCATAAAGTACTGAGCGATCCCAAGGAGAAACCATATCCGTTAATTTGAATTCAATTAACCAATCTCGATTAGGAAGCTGGATGGTCTTCTTGATGATAGCGCCATCGTGAGAATCCCAATCTTCGCTTTGAAACAGCACCGGATCATCGTATGCGTCAAAACCAAGATCGCTTACTTTCACTAGCATCTCTAGTTCGGTAGCCGTTTTAGTGATCAAATCATCGAAATAAACAGTACTACGCACTACCCCGACAACAACCCCTAGCAGCTCCCTACTTTCCTGCTCGAAAACTGGGTGATAGACCAAGAGCCCTGTTTTATCTAACGAACGGTCATAGCCATCTTGTAAAAGGCGAACTTTATCTGAAATGTTAGCCCCACCACTGGCAATGATGTCTTCCAGAATCAAATCAAACCTTAGCCTCGAGGAATAGAAGCCAAGTAAATCGATATTTGATTGTGTTCTAGGGTAAATATCAGAAGCGATATAAACAGGTTTATCATCAGGAAGTATGTAACCGAAGGTCTTGGGCTGATCTTTAGGAACCGTAAACACCTCAAAATTCGGGAACGTTTTTCGCACTTGCTTTACATGTTCAGGTAGCTGTTGAGGCGTGACTTTTTGCATCCACTGCAGACCGATTAAGCTCGGAGAGCTATCGATAACTTGGCGAGCAAAAATAGGAAATCTGTCCCAGTGCTTTTTGTCTATCGAATGAAAGAAATTAGCGCCAGAACCGATGAAGGCCAAATCAGTTTTTACGTAAGTTTTTAAAGACTCAGCTTGTCTCTGAGCTAAGCTATCAAAAATGGTAACGGTGTACTTTTGCTGAATCACATAGGCGACGAAAACAAATACCCACGTAATGATCACGGACGCCCCAAAGGCAGACAATGTTGCTTTGTAGCGAGAGAAAAAAGGTTCTTGAAGTGTATTTCTAGTCATGCCCCATCCACGTCAAAAGCGTGTTTAACGTCGTTTGCTGTACGATACTGCGCCAGAGGTGTGTAAACATCAAGCAACATTGCACTTATCTATATCTAATCGTTGATTTTTCATGCTAATCATGAGGTATATTCATGAATTATTACAGTCTTAAGCCTTGAATATGCTAACATCCGCCATCATTTTAGTGTCTAAACTTGGTGCAGATCGCAAAGCCGATCCTTTTAGTTAATAAATATGAGCCAATACTAAGCGCCAATAAATCAATAGAAAGAGAAAAATGTCATGAACATTGATTTGAACCTAATTCCTCAAACGTTCGATATGCTTCACGCAGGCCTTGCGGCTTCGAGCGTTTTACTTCTTCTTATCGCAGTATCTCGTAAATCTAAAGTGATCGAGAAAGTGGTAGAAAAACCAGTCGAGAAAATCGTCGAGGTTGAGAAGCCAGTCGAGAAGATCGTTGAAGTAGAAAAAGTAGTGGAAGTTGAGAAAGTCGTAGAACGTGTTGTAGAAGTTGAATCGAAACTTGCAACGGCATCTACAGACTCTGCAATGCAGCTACTTTCTATCATGCAGCAAGAAGCTCGTCTGATTGACTTCCTAAAAGAAGACCTAACGTCATTCTCTGATGAAGAGGTGGGCGCAGCTGCTCGCGTAATTCACACTGGCGGTCAGAAAGTACTGAACGACTACGTGACGCTTGCACACGTTCGCAACGAAGACGAAGAAACTCGCATTACGGTTGAAGAAGGCTTCAACCCACAAGAAATCCGCCTAACAGGTAACGTAACAGGTAGCGCGCCATTCAACGGCACACTAGTTCACAAAGGTTGGAAAGCAACATCAATGACGTTGCCTAAACTTGCAGAGAACTACGACGCATCTGTGATCGCTCCAGCTGAGGTTGAGCTTTAATGGAACACATGAACCAAGAAAACCATTCTCAAGAAGCGTCTGTTGAAACTCAGCAGACGCCTAAATTCAGTGTCGGTATCGACTTGGGTACAACACACTGTGTGATGTCTTTTGTTGATACACACGACGAAGATGCTCGCGTTGAAGTAATGCCTATCCCGCAACTTACTGCGCCAGGCACAGTAGAGACTCGTAGCCAATTAGGCTCTTTCCTATACCAGCCGCACGAGCACGAAATGAATCCGCAATCACGCGTTCTTCCGTGGTCGAGCGAGCCAAAAGCTCTGGTTGGTGCGATTGCACGTAACCTAGGTTCAAAAACACCAATTCGTCTTGTTGCAAGTGCGAAATCTTGGCTTTGCCACGCTGGTGTGAACCGTCGTGATGCATTCCTGCCAGCAGGTAGCCCAGAAGAAGTAGAAAAAGTATCCCCTCTTCGCGCGACAGAGCTTTACCTAGAGCACCTAAAAGATGCTTGGAATCACACCAATCCAAATCACAACCTTGCCGATCAAGACGTGACTATTACGGTTCCTGCTTCTTTCGATCCTGCTGCTCGTGATCTAACTGCAGAAGCAGCACGCAACGTTGGTTTCGTGCACCTAACGCTTCTAGAAGAGCCACAAGCTGCACTTTACAACTGGATCGATAACAGCAACGACAAATGGCGCGACGAAGTTGAAGTTGGCGACATCGTGCTTGTGGTCGATATCGGTGGTGGTACAACCGACCTTTCTTTGGTTGAAGTAACTGAAGACGACGGCAACCTAACTCTGAACCGCATCGCGGTAGGTGAACACATCCTACTTGGCGGTGACAACATGGACCTTGCACTTGCGTACCGCTTGAAGATGAAGCTAGCGCAAGAAGGCAAAGAGCTACAGCCATGGCAAGTTCAGGCGATGACGCACGCATGTCGTGACGCTAAAGAAGCGCTATTGAACGACAGCGAGCTTCAGTCAGTGCCAATCGTGGTACCAAGCCGCGGTTCTAAACTGCTTGGCGCAACGTTGAAAACAGAACTGACTCAAGAAGAAGTACAACAAACACTGGTTGACGGCTTCTTCCCTCAAGTTGCGATTACTGACCACCCTGTTCAACGTAACCGTGGTGCACTAACGCAAATGGGTCTGCCTTACGCACAAGATGCAGGTATTACTCGTCACATTGCAGCGTTCTTGTCTAAGCAAGCCAATGCTCTTTCTGCGTCAGGAAATGGCGGCGAAGCAGCAGCTCAAGATTTCAACCCATTCGCTAACATGCCTGGTATGCCAGGTGCGGATGCAGCGCAGTCAGCTGACTTCATCAAGCCAACGGCAATCCTATTCAACGGTGGCGTTCTGAAATCGAAACTTCTAGCAACTCGTCTAGAAGACACGATCAACGAATGGCTACTTGAAGCAGATGCTGAAATGGCGAAACGCCTAACAGGTGTGGATCTAGACCTTGCAGTTGCTAGCGGTGCGGCTTACTACGGCTCTGTACGTCGTGGTCAAGGCGTTCGTATCCGTGGTGGTATTGCTTCGGCGTACTACGTGGGTATCGAAAGTGCAATGCCTGCGATTCCGGGCATGGCGCCTCCAATGGAAGCACTTTGTGTTGCACCATTTGGTATGGAAGAAGGCTCAAGTGTTGACGTACCGAGCCAAGAGTTTGGTTTGATCATCGGTCAGCCAGTTAACTTCCAATTCTTCGGCTCAACCGTTCGTCGTGATGACCTAGCGGGTACTCACCTAGACTACTGGGCACCAGAAGAGCTTGAAGAGCTTCCAGAAATCCAAGTAACGCTGCCTGTATCTGAAGGTCGTCGTGAAGGTGAAGTGGTTCCAGTAACTCTAGCTTCTCGCGTGACAGAGCTTGGTACGCTTTACTTAGAAGCCATTGCCGCTGATAACGGTCAAAAATGGCATGTTGAGTTCGATGTACGCGAAGACGCGAAAAACGACTCAAACGAAGAAGAATAAATAGAAAATCAAACGGCATCCAATCGGGTGCCGTTTTTAAATACACGAAGGTTTGTATGGCATCTCCTCGTTTTCTTGTTGGTATTGACCTTGGCACCACTAACACTGTGGTGGCGTACTGTGAAGTCACCGACAACCTTGAACAATCCGAAGTATCCCTATTCGACATCGATCAATTGATTGGTCCGGGTGAAGTGGTTCGTAAGCCACTGCTGCCCTCTTTCCGCTACCACCCTGCGGTTGGTCAAATATCCCCTTCTGACCTGACACTTCCTTGGGAAAACGAACCTGTATCTGGCGACATTAGTAACGTGATCGTGGGTGAATGGGCTCGTGAATTAGGCGCAAAGGTAGAAGGACGTCAGGTATCCAGTGCAAAAAGCTGGCTATCGCACCAAGCAGTGGATCGTAGCTCAGATATTCTTCCTTGGGCTGGCGCGCAAGACGTAGATAAAGTCTCACCTGTCATTGCCAGTGCAAGCTACCTCAACCACATTCGCCAAGCATGGAACTACCGTCACCCTAGCAACAAGCTAGAAGACCAAGATGTGGTTGTGACCGTTCCAGCGTCGTTCGATGAAACCGCTCGTAAGCTCACGCTTGAAGCGGCTGAGCTGGCGGGTTTAAAGAAAATCGTCCTGCTCGAAGAACCACAAGCGGTCTGTTACGACTGGTACGCACGCCACCAGCAAACCGCAGCCGATGAGCTCAAAGAGCTGCCACTGATTCTGGTGTGCGATGTGGGCGGTGGTACTACCGACTTAAGCTTGATTGAAGCAAGTTTCTCTTCACAAAATGAGCTAGCCCTTGATCGTATTGGCGTTGGCGAACACTTGATGCTTGGTGGTGACAACCTCGACTTAGCACTCGCGCACCTTGCGGAAAGCCGCTTCAATCAAAGTAAGAAGCTCACTGCAGCAAGCCTGACTAAGCTGATTCAGCAAACGCGTAAAGCGAAAGAGAACCTGCTTTCAGCGAATGCACCTGAAGAAGTGAAAATCACCATGCTGGGCAGCGGCTCAAAACTTCTTGGCGGAACAAAGAGTATTGGGCTGAGCAAACAAGAAGTGCACCAAATCGCTTTAGATGGCTTCTTCCCGCTTTCTGATTTCAGTGAAGTACCAGACAAACGCCGCAGCGCCGTTGTCGAGTTTGGTCTTCCATACGTTGCTGACCCTGCGGTGAGTAAGCACGTTGCCGAATTCTTAACGACGCATCAGCAAGTGTCTCGTGCCGCTCTTGGCATTGAAGACGACAAACAAAATGCCATTCCAGTCGGTTTGCTACTCAACGGTGGTGTGTTCAACAGCGAGCTTGTGACTGAGCGTGTCACTACCCTCCTTTCCGATTGGCGCGGCGCACCAGTTACGGTACTAGATAACCCACATCCAGATTGGTCTGTTGCGCTGGGTGCCGTTGCCTTTGGTAAAGCACGTCGTGGTGCGCAGCTTAAAATTGGTGGTGGCGCAGCGCGTTCTTACTTCTTGCATCTTCAAGAAAAGAACAAGATGGGTAAAGCGCTCTGTTTGCTTGCAAAAGGCACAGAAGAAGGACACGAGATCCGATTAAGTGGTCGTCGCTTCTCGCTTACCCTAGGTGAACCCGTTCGCTTTAACCTGCTGACTTCTACCCACGACACCTTAACCAATAACACCGCTATTCAAAACGGTGTGATGGTTGACGTTGATCCGGACTTGTTTGCGCCTCTGCCGCCTTACATCACCACCCTTGAAGGTGAAGGTGCCGAACTGCAAGCCAACCAGAAAGAGCGCGTAGAAGTGCAACTGGCGTGTCAGTTGACTGAAGTCGGCACGCTTAAGATGGAATGTGTCAGCGCAGAAGACGACAACAAACGTTGGGAGCTGGAATTCGAAGTTCGTAACAAGCAAACCGACGACAGTGAACAAGTTAAACTTCACCCTAAGTTGAACGAATGTAAGGAGCTGATCGCTCGCCTTTACAGCGGTAATAAGAAAAGCGCGGAAAGCAAAGAGATCAAAACCTTAGCCAAAGATCTTGAGAAGAAACTTGGCAAGCGCGACGAATGGGATTTCACGACCCTACGTCAACTGTTCGATACCTTTGCACAAGGTCGTAAGCGTCGTCGCCGTTCTGAACAACACGAGAAAAACTGGCTTCGTTTGGCTGGCTTTGCACTGCGTCCGGGCTTTGGCGATCCAACCGACTCATGGCGCATTGAGCAAGTTTGGGGTCTCTACCAACAAAACATTCAGTTTAAGAACCATCAAGGTTGGACTGACTGGTGGGTATTCTGGCGTCGCATCGCAGGTGGCTTGAGCCAAGAGCAGCAAGAGACCATCTTGGCGGACATCGCGAAATACCTACACCCTGGCGCGATGAAAAACCCACAGTCAGCCAAAGCGGCACAAGACATGGGTTATGAATCCATGGTTCGATTAGCGGCATCGCTTGAACACCTAGAAGTCGAAGACAAAGTTCTATTAGCAACGTGGTTCTTGAGTAAGGCAATCAACCATAACCAGTTCGAACAAGCGCACTGGTGGGCAATGGGTCGCTTAGCATCACGTACGCCTTTGTATGGCAGCCAGCACAATGTCATTCCTCGCGAACAAGCGGAACAGTGGCTACCTAAGCTGTTAGAGCAGAACTGGCAGAAAGAGCCAATGATCGCGTTTGCAGCCGTAATGATTTGTCGTAAGACGGGCGACCGCCTATTCGATATCTCTGACGACTACCGTGAACAAGTTCTCACTAAACTGAAGCAAAGCAAGGTGCCTGAATCTTGGGTTTCACTGGTTGAAGAAGTCAAAGAGCTATCTGAGAGCGAATCGAAGCGTATCTTCGGTGATGCACTCCCAAGCGGCCTGACGTTGGTAAATAACTAGGCTCTCACGCTTATAAACGCAACAAAGCCCTTCTCGTGAAGTAACTCCGATCAGTTAAGCAAATGATCAGTTGAACGATCCTGTGGTTGGTTGAAAATACCCTCAAGCATTTCATGTTTGAGGGTATTTTTTATGTTGGCTCACTGGCTTATTGATGTTGATGACTTCGCTTCTCCTGATTCACTTGCGCTTTTTCAAAAAGAGCTTCCATTGGAATGGATAAAACAAGCGCTTGATGAAACGAATAAAGCCAGCATGAGAAGACGAAAGCTACCTGCTGAGTTGGTCGTTTGGTTGCTAGTCGGTATTGGCTTGTATCGCGACAGACCTATTACTGATGTTTTGGAGAAGTTAGACCTAAAACTATCCAACTCTTTAGGTGAATCCATTGCTCCAAGTGCTATTCCTCAAGCCAGAAAACGTCTCACGGCAGGGCCACTAAAAGCCCTATTCACTATGACGGCTCAGCACTGGACTAAGTCCGAAGATAGCGAGGATAAATGGTTTGGTTTAAGACTATTTTCAGTCGATGGGACTCAATTTAGAACTCATGATAACGAGGCGCTTGCTAATCACTATCAGTACGTTAAGCACAGTAAAAGTCGTCACACCGAGTACCCTGTTGTAAGGCTATGCGCGCTTTGCTCTCTTCGTAGTCGTTTACTCCATGATGTTGCTTTTGGTCCTAGTTCAACAGGAGAAGTGAGTTACGCAAAACAGTTAATATCATCAACGATGCCTAACTCCCTGACGATCTTTGACAGATGTTATTTAAGTGCCGAGCTAATGAT
>NZ_APHW01000012.1 GCF_002741985.1 Vibrio rotiferianus CAIM 577 = LMG 21460 | reverse complement strand
AAGCCAAACCGCTTGTTGCGCCGGTAAACGTCGTCTCCTAATACTTGCTTTAGATGTATCAAGCAAAGCTTGCTCTATCCATTCAAGTTGAATGGCATTAACTACAGATTCGTAGTTTTTACCATCCTCTATCGTTTCATGAGCCAAAACCAACTCTTGAGCAAACATAAAAAATCCCCACTAACGTTGTTAGTGGGGATTATCATACGATCCCAAGATCATTCAAGTCTCTAAACCGATCAGCATTACAGCAAATCGCTGGGCTTTTTGGTTCTATTCGACATCAGAATAAAAGTGTTCAACATCGACTGCTAAATATTTAAGCATGTGTTGTTTGCAACTTCTCACCATCTCAGGCCTTCCACAAACATAAATATCGGCCGCTGAAAAATCTAGCGCTAAATCGTAGCTGACTTTGAGCAAGTTCCCGATAAACCCATTAACTGGTTTATCACCTCTTGAGAGCACCGGAATAAAATTCAAGCGTTGTGCACCTTTCTCTAAGCTTTGCAGCTCATCCATCTCATAAAGCGCATCAACATCTTCACCTCCCCAAATGAGGGTTATCGTACGGGAACGCTCTGTACTGAGCTCTTGTAACAACAGGCTACGAGCATAGGAATAACCCGAACCGCCAGCGATTAGAATCATTGGTCGGTCAGTATCGCGTAAATAGGCATTACCCCCTATCCCTTCACAAAACGCAAAGCCCGCGACCTTCATCTCTGCTACGAGCTGCTTAGCCTTAGTCGTGCTCCTTACGTCACCTATGTGGATTGTAATCTCTCCGTAGTCTGAGGGCGCTGACGCCATGGAGAAGTAGTACACATCCTTTGAGATAGGAGCGACGACTACAATATATTGACCTGCAAGATAACTGGCATCAAATTGTGGTTTGAATTTGACCTCTACCGTGGTCAGTCCAATATTTTGTAAAGAAGTTACTGTCAATGTCTTCATTCGCTAAGCACCGCTACGACTTCACAGCGCTTGCCCGTTGACTGGCTATCTCGATCAAACTCGATTGACACGCTACAAATTCGTTTTGCGATGACTTCTGAGAGCAAGATGTTTTCAATGACAAAGCAGTCACTCGCTTCGCAACGCTTATCATATGAAATGTGCTCATCACCATGCGCACCAATACCGTGGCTATCAATCAAGATAAACGCTGTTTTTTCACGCAGAAGATGATCTAATACTTGGCTATCTAGGTGTGTTGGTGTTTGACCATAATCCGCAGTTCCATAACCGTTATGCTCTAAATTTCCCGTATACAACACAACCCCTTTGCCTCCGACGTCTAAACCTCGCACCATCTCAAGACTAGGCATTCCTTCGCGACAATCAATAACAACCGTATCGATGTGGTAACAGTTTCGCAGCGGCGCTTTAGTGTAACAATCAATGTGAGTCCCGATATGTCCAAATGCCTCGACAGAGTCAGATTGGCGCTTGGCCCATTGGTATGCAGGGTGAGTTTCGTTAACATCAATGTGTAATTTTTGTGTGTTTGGCATAATTTGCTCCTTGTGTTTTCGCTGTCCATACTAGGATGAGACGCCCTGTCTCGTTACAAACATTCGGACAAAAAACATCACAATAGGGACAAGCACAAAATGAGCAAAGATCGGTAATTCGTATTACTGTCTTAAGTTATATCGGTTGAGGCAGCACTCGCGTGGTGCATCGAAGTGGACAGTTCAGCGGTATTACTGCGGTGGGGAAAATAATAAAAAGCCAACCATTAAATGGTTGGCTCGATAACGTAGAGCATTTAGAACACCTTTGGTGGTGGCTTAGATCCAGCGGCGCACTTGATTCTTGTAATCCAAATAATCTTCACCAAACAGTCTTTCTAATGCGCGCTCTTCTGGTTTGATTTGAAAGCGATTCATATATGCAACAAACAATAAGCTACACAAAATGACACTTAGATGCTGCCACCATAAGCCAACCGCAATGATCACTAACAGTAGAGCGACGTACATTGGATTACGCGTATATGCAAAAATGCCGGAATCAACCACCATCGATGCGGTTTCTGGCTTAACGGGGTTTACCGTCGTCTTGGCTTTACGAAACTCGTAAACCCCAGCAATACCGACCGCAACTGCGAGCGCGATTAGCCCTGCGCTAACAAACTCAACAAAAGGCACCGTAATCTTCATCTCTGGCAACGTACCCTTTAACCAGTACATCAGTAGTACCATCAGCAAAAAAAGAGCAACAGGTGGTACTTTAAGCTCTAGCTTTTTCAATCTTCATATCCTTATGAGAATAAATCATAGTCATCATTGGTAACGTTTCGCTACTGACAAAAAGCCCAGTTAAACTGGGCTTTCGTAAAGTATTATATCAAGGTTAGCAAAGCTTGAACCGGGTGCTTAGGTTTTACCCCTTCAAAGCGTTTGACTTGGCTTCGGCAGGAGTATCCGGTAATTAAACAACGCTCATTATCGAGTTTATCCAAGTTTGGCTTCCAACTCAGATCATAAATATCACGAGACATTGATAGCTTATCCACCTCATGACCGAAAGTACCCGCCATACCACAGCAACCTACTGGTACGGTATTCAAGACCGCGCCAAAGTGAGCGAAGATAGCCCCCCCCACTCTTTCTCAGCGTTTGGCATTTTGGTTTTCTCTGTACAATGCGCGAACAAATACCAAGGCGCTTGCTCATTAGATTCCAGGGCCTCGAACTCACCTAGCCTTGGGTGAAGCCATTCATGCGCAGTAAGAACATCAAACTCGCCTCGCTTGCTGCCTAATACTTCAGCGTATTCATCGCGGTAACAAAGCACTAACGCAGGGTCGACCCCTACCATTGGGATATCTAAATCCGCGACCATTTCAAGGAACTTAGCAGTGTCTTGCGCAGTATTTTTAAACTGACGTAAGAAACCTTTAATATGCTGCGCTTTGCCATTCGGTTTGAATGGAAGTAGAACGGGATTCATACCCAGTTTTTTAACTAGCTTCACAAAGTCTTCCACGACTTCAGCGTCGTAGTAGCTGGTAAATGGGTCTTGAACAATCAGCACATGCTTTTGCTTGTCTTCGCTTGATAGACCACTTAATGCTTGAAGATCATAAGCAGTGGTTAACGTCTCAACTCGCTCCTTTAAGGTCGGAACAGAAAGCAGCGGCGCATCAACATACCCTACGGTCGAAGCCGTTAAGCTCTGAACCCAAGATTGCTTAAGCACACCATTAACCACACTTGGTGCTTTTGCCATTAATGGCAGCATAGATTCGATGTTCGACACCAAATAGTCTTTTGCTGGACGTTGGTAACGTGAGTGATAAATATTGAGAAAACGAGAGCGGAAGCTAGGCACATCAACTTTGATAGGGCATTGGCTCGCGCATGCTTTACATGCCAAGCAGCCATTCATCGCCTCGTAAACTTCGTGTGAGAAATCATACTCATGACGGCGATTTATCGAATTACGGACACGATCAATCATGGTTTTGATGGATGTCTTGTTTTCTAGCGTTTGCTTCTCTAGATCGAGAATGTCAATGCCTTGCTCTGTAAGCTGGCGTAACCATTCACGAACCAAACCTGCGCGCCCTTTTGGCGAGTGGCGACGGTCTGCTGTCACCTTCATTGAAGGACACATTGGTGAACTGGTGTCGTAGTTAAAGCACAATCCGTTACCGTTACACTCCATCGCCTGTTTGAAGCTGTCACGGACTTGAACGTCAATCTGGCGGTCGAAGTAGCCGCGTTTGGTGTCGGAGACTTTTACCAGCTCTGCATCGCTATTTAGTGGCGTACAGATCTTACCCGGATTCATTTTATTGTGCGGGTCGAAAGCTGCTTTTACTCGGCGTAACTCAGTAAAGAGTTCTTCACCAAAAAACTCAGGCCCATATTCAGAGCGGAAACCTTTCCCGTGCTCACCCCACATTAAGCCGCCGTATTTCGCCACCAGCTTAACCACCTCATCTGAGATTTCATGCATCAATGCTTCTTGGTGAGGGTCGCACAGATCCAACGCTGGGCGAACGTGAAGTACACCTGCATCTACGTGCCCAAACATACCGTAATTGAGTGATTTCGCGTCTAGTAACTCACGGAACTCAACAATAAAATCCGCTAGGTTTTCCGGTGGTACACAAGTATCTTCTGCGAAGGCTACTGGCTTCGCACGCCCTTTGGCTGCACCAAGCAGACCAACCGCTTTTTTACGCATATTGTAGATACGGCCGATACTCGCGACGTCGCTACATACTTGATAACCGATAATACCGGCTTCTTCTGTCTCCAACATGCTATCTAGCTTGGCAGTCAGGAAGGCGACTTGAGAAGCAACTTCTTCTTCATCCTGGCCTGCATATTCCACCATGTTGATGCCAAGCATCTCTTTATCTGGCACGTCGGTGATTAAGTCGCTCACTGTGTGCCAAACGATGTCTTGTTTCGCTAGGTTAAGTACTTTTGAATCAATGGTTTCTACCGACAAAGCGTTCGCTTCAACCATAAATGGGGCGTTACGCAATGCAGAATCAAAACTGTTGTATTTAACGTTCACCAAGGTGCGCGCCTTGGGAATACGGGTTAGGTTAAGCTTGGCTTCAGTAATAAAGGCCAGTGAACCTTCTGCACCACACAGCACACGTGTGATATCGAAACTATCTTCCCCCTCATCAAACGCATTCTTGAGGTCATAACCCGTTAAGAATCGGTTTAAAGGTGGAAACTTGTCATTGATTTGCGGACGCTTTTCACGGCACACCGTCTCGGTCACATGCATTGCGGTGTGCGCAAACTCACCTTCACTTGGCAAACCATTTGAAAGATCCGACTCTAACAACGAGCCGTCAGCAAAAACCGCTTGAAGTGATAGCACGTGATCAGATGTCTTACCGTATTTCAGAGACCCCTGACCAGACGCATCGGTATTGATCATCCCACCGATAGTCGCTCGGTTACTCGTCGATAGATCAGGAGAGAAGAAGAAACCGTAAGGGCGAACAGCGTCATTAAGTTGGTCCTTAACCACACCAGTTTGGACACGAACCCAACCTTCATCTTCGTTGATTTCTAAGACTTTGTTCATGTGGCGAGATAAATCAACCACAATGCCTTTCGTCAACGACTGACCGTTGGTTCCCGTCCCTCCGCCACGCGGCGAGAAGGTAATTCGCTCGTATTCTTCTTCATTGCCCAACTTACCAATGAGAGAGACGTCATGTGTGTTTTTTGGATGGACTACCGCTTGAGGTAGCTGTTGATAAACACTGTTGTCAGTCGCTACTGCTAGGCGGCTTGAATATTGGCTTTCGATGTCGCCAGTGAATCCTGCATTTTCCAACTCTTTTAGGAAAGATAATACAAGAGGATCGACATCCGTTTGAGAGTGTAATCTTGGTAACATTGCTTCCTGCCCCTACGACACTATTCCGATCAGTGATAGGTATTGTTTTTGTTTACTTGGCCGACTCTCCAATCAATTATTGCGATAATTGAAGAAGTTGATAGGTTAAGTAATATTCTTTGAATTTCGTCACTTTACAACATTTAAAAAAGTGATCAAATCAGATTCTCATTGCAACAATTGAACTTATGCTTTCTTTTTTAGCTATTCACACCTACATTGATGCAAAACTCGCTTTTAAGACCATTATATTGAGCATTTAGAATGAAAAAAAATAAAGTAGTCACTACTGAGGATATCCTTTTAAAACTTTGTCAGTCGGTTTCTGGCGTCTTAACTTCAGCAACATCTTCTCAAGTTCACTATTCAGCAATGGTGCAAAAGATCAACAAAACCAGCCTTAAGCCAGATTTTGGCTGCTTTGTCCTTTTTGACGGTGGTTTTACTGGCTTAGTTGTCATTAACTTTACCGCAAAGGCGGCGCTAGAGATTTATACGGACTACATGCGTAATATGGGCATGCCGGAAGAAGAACTTGCAATCTCGCATACGTCTGATGAAGTCGGTGATGTCCTTGGTGAGCTGATGAACCAACTAGTGGGTGACTTCACGAATAAAATCCGCAAAGAGCTACAAACAAACATCACGCAAAACCAACCTAAGATGCTGGCTCTGAACAAGCAAGTGATCCTGCAAGTTGATACTAACCTTGACCGCCCACAAGCGCGTCGCGTGACATTCTCTACGGCAAATAACAACATCTTCTATTTGGAACTAGCAATGGATAAAACCGAGTTTATCCAGCTAGAAGAGTTTGAAGTTGCTGAAGATGAAACGCCAGATGATATCTTGGAAGCAACCCGTAAGAGTATGGAAGAAAAGTCAAAGCCTGAAACAACAGCGAGTAGCGCGGCGGATGACCTACTTGACGAGCTTGGCATCTAATTTAATGTCAGCCCCCCCTCTTTTTCAAAGCACCCTTCTATGGGTGCTTTTCTTTTGTGGTGCACATAGCTTAGCAAGCTTAAACCTTTGGACATAAAGTCCTTGGTTTCGTTTTTACGCCAAAAAAGGTAATATATCCGACTTCTCAAATTTTGTGTTTTTGTTATTGGTCGTCAATGGATAAGCAAAAAGCTCTTAAGAAAATCGCTAAGTGTCTAGAACTAGGTAACTCCGCCAATGTAAACGAGGCTGCAAACGCTATCAAAATGGCGCACCGCCTCATGCTCAAATACGGTCTAGATAAAGATGACATTGAGTTTATCAAGATGGGTAAGACACAATCTTCCCACCTGTTACCTGCTAACATCAGCTCGACTATACTGCGCGTGATTCGAGGCATTAATACCAAGTTTGGTGTTGAAGCAGTTTTGTTGAACCATAAAGGTCTAAAACGAGTAGAGTTTATCGGTGAAGCTGATCGAGCCATCTTTGCTGCATTTGCCTTCGATATTATCTATCGCGAAATGAACGAAAGCACCGGACAGTTCCGCAATAGTTTTGCTGGTTCAGGCACATCATCAATGGAAGTGACTCGTCGAGTTAACTCATTTGTCTCTGGTTGGGTGGAAGGTGCTTTAGAAAAACTACCGACCATTTCACCTGATGAAGAGTCGGCAAACAAAATCAATAACTACATAGATAAAGAGTTCAAAAACATCGACCGCGAGACGTTCAAGAAACAGCTAAAAGAAGCGATGAAAAATCTCACCGCAGATTATGAAGTCGGGCTAAAGAAAGGACGCAAAGTATCTGTTAACCGCGGGGTTGGTGGCGCACAAGCTAGAAAAATGCTTGATAGCAAATAACGTTTTGGCTGAGTTCATTATCAGTCTGACTTTTACATAACAAATATCAATAACACCCTACGTATAATTCGATTCCTAATGTGAGGCTCACTTTATCGCCTCTGTTTTATATGGAGATATTCCTTTGAAAAAGATGTCTATTGCACTTGCACTAGTGCTTGCTCTTACTGGCTGTCAAGCTACTCAACGTCAAAATGCTACTACAGGCGAGTACGAAACAAACTCAACAACTCAAGGTGCTCTAATTGGCGCTATTGCTGGAGCTGCGATCGGTCTAGCAACAGGTGACAACGCAAAAGAACGTCGTAAGCATGCTCTAATTGGTGCAGCTGCAGGTGGTGCAACAGGTGCTGGTGTAGGTTACTACTTTGATCAACAAGAAGCAGAACTGCGTCGTGCACTACTTAACTCAGGTGTACAAGTAGAGCGTGTTGGTGAGAACCAGCTGCTACTTCGTATGGAAAATGGCATCGGTTTCTCATCTAGCTCATACCAACTAGATGCAGGTATCCACAATACACTGCGTGGTGTAGCGCGCATTCTTGTAGAATACCCTGACACAAGCCTAGTAATCGACGGTTACACAGACAGCACTGGTAGTGAATCATACAACCAAACGCTATCTGAGCGTCGTGCAGAATCAGTTCGTCAATTCCTAGTATCGCAAAACGTCGCACCAGGTCGTGCAATTGCTCGTGGCTATGGTGAACGTAGCCCATTATGCTCAAACCAAACTTCTGAAGGTCGTGCTTGCAACCGCCGTGTTGAAATCCAGATCTTGCCACTGAAGTAATTTGGTTGCACCATATCGGTAATAATAACGATTACCGGAGCAGGTCTAGCGAACTCCGCTAGACCTGACATACCCAATGTCTTTCAGAACCATCGCCCTTACCTTAACTTTAAGTGCCTGCCTTACAAGCACTGCATTCGCTTCTCAAAGTCCTACGCAGCCTGAAGCTCAATTCGATCTAGCGCAACAACTGGCGTTAAAACCCAACCCAGACTCTCCTTCTGACGTGCGTTATTGGCTAGAGCAAGCGGCAAGACAAAGCTATATTCCAGCCCAGAAACAATTAGCTGAAGACTACGCCAGAGGATTAACAGGAAACGTTGACTTCGCACAAGCAACTTATTGGTTTACTTCAGTAGCCTTAAACGATCCAACCGATAGAGGCTTCCTCCTCGCAGACTTTGTTCAGCACCATCAAAATCGCATCAGCACCGAAGATCTACTTGAGGCTTGGTACCAATTAGCCGCACTAAAAAACCCTCAAGCCGAAGAAGCGTATAATCAGTTTTTAGAAGAACGCTTTAATCAACTAAGGGCTAAGCAAGTCTCCGAGATTGTTGAGTTAGACAAAAATGCCACACATGAACAAGCGCAAGATAAAGCAGCTGTTGAACAGGAACAGAAAGCAGAGACCACGAACATGTGGTATGCCTCAGGCGCACTCGGGTTAAGTGTATTGATTGGTGGCTTTGCTTTTGGTTACCGAAGACACAACAAAAAAGTTGAAGCCAATATCGCGCATGAAGCATCGCAATCTCTGCAATTAGAGACTCAGGTGAAAGAACTGCAGTTTGCTAATAAACAACTTAAACGCCAACTCGAAAAGGTGTTCAAAGAGTTTAAGAAAATTAAGGGGCAGTCTGACAATCAAAAACTCGCAATAGCATGTGCCACATTTGGCTACTCACCACAGCGTATTCCCGACAGTAAAGCAGTGAAACTGCGCTACAGACAATTATCGAAACTCTATCACCCTGACTCTAGGGGAAGTGAAGATGAGATGAAGCGTTTAAATCAAGCGTTTAAAGTTATTTCACAAAATGTTACAAAAGAGTAAATTAAAGCAATACTCCCTTTCCTTGCGAGCTTTTCATCCTAGAAAACAAAGGCTCGCAATCGATCTCCCTCTCAAACAAATTAACAGACATTTAACTTAACGTTCGTTTGTATGCCATAATACGGGGCGAAAAATAACACCTAGCGACTCAAAACTAATTTAGGTGGGGAGAAAATCAATGTTCACTGAAGAAGGCACCTGTGACTGGTGTAAAAAACCTAGCTTTGTAACTCGTCATGATTACCTTGATGGGAAGTACCATCGCTCTTGCAAATCTTGCTTCGACATCGCGAAAATCGACGTTCGCCTGTTTAACCAAGGCGAAATGCAAATGCGTGAACGCATGGCACACCAAGCAAGCTAATCAGAACAAATCAATGGAACTGATTTTCAAAGGCGCCTTTTTAGAGGCGCTTTTTTGATCTCTAAACATGATACCAACTGCGTCAAACAACGACGCACTCTAGTTTGCGACAATACTAAATCAAATCACTTTCTAAGATTGTACCTTTGAGTGGGTAAGCGCACCTCAAAGCGCTCCCTCCTTTATCCAAAGCACTGTATAGACGCAAAAAAGTACTGTATATACAGTTGTAATGACCTGTAGATAGAAAAAGAACACTACTTATCTCACATTTATCCCCTTTCATAAAAACAAACAAAACCAAAAATCATTCCTTTAAATTTCAATAATTTACAAAAACAAACATAAATAATCATAGGAAAATATTAACTTAGACTTTTAAAAATTGGTTGATCAGCCACCAAAAACAAACTACTGTATACACATACAGCATGTATAAAGGAACAGTAAGATGCAGTTACAAAGTCAATCTCATACATACTCTCGCTACAACGTATTGGCACAAGCAACACAACCTATGGATGTGTCTGACCAACTTCTTTCTAAGTTGGCAGTATTGTCTCAACAGCAACAGTGGATTCTGTTTACTGCTGAGTGCCCTCGCCCTGATTTTGAGCAACTTGCTGCTTCTAACATTCGCTGTCAAAACATCATTCAAATGAAGCCATCTCAACAGCTTTCTGAAGTGGAAATCGTTATTAAAGCTATTCAATCTGGTAATGCTAGCGCTGTTGTCGCATCGAACAAGATTGCATTAATGAATCAATCAATGCTTCGCGATATTGCCCAACGTTATCAGTGTGAAGTCTTTTTCGTCGAAGGCAGAGTGAACAAGTACCACTAACAAGATCGACGTTATCCATCCTGCATCTCGCCTCCTTTTAAGGAGGGTTTTTTTGTACTTCAACAAATTAAGGCAAACGTTTGCTTTTTCTCTGGCGAGTTAAAATAGTTCTGGTATGATGCCCTCATTCGATTTATTCAGCGCACATTGTTCGCTGGATATCTTCTCTTTATGACGTTTGATTAAGATGATAGGAATGTCGCAATGAGCCTTGCTAATCAAGTACTTGCCGTCAATGACGACCTGCCAATTCGCACCCACAAGCCTGTACACAGCGGAAAAGTTCGCTCTGTATACTGGTTAACTGAAGAAGACAGCGCACGACTGATCAAAGAAAAAGGATACGATGTTGCTCCTGATGCCCCACTGGCAATCATGGTGATCAGTGACCGTATCTCCGCATTCGATTGTATCTGGCACGGCGAAGGTGGGCTAAAAGGCGTTCCAGGAAAAGGGGCGGCACTAAACGCGATTTCTAACCACTGGTTCAAATTGTTTAAAGACAACGGCCTTGCTGATAGCCATATCTTAGACATCCCTCACCCATTCGTTTGGATTGTGCAAAAAGCGAAGCCAGTGAAGATTGAAGCGATCTGTCGTAAATATATTACTGGTTCTATGTGGCGCGCTTATTCAAATGGCGAGCGCGAGTTCTGTGGTATTCAGCTTCCTGAGGGACTTGAGAAAGATAAAGCGCTACCTGAATTACTAATGACACCTTCAACCAAAGGTATCTTGAAAGGCATTCCCGGCGTACCTGAAGCGGATGACGTGAACATCACTCGCCAAAACATCGTAGATTACTTCGAAGCCTTTAACTTCTCTAATGCAGAAGACATTGCACAATACGAGAAGCTACTAAAAGAGGGTTTTAATGTAATCAGTGATGCCCTTAACGCCATCGACCAAACATTCGTTGATACTAAGTTTGAATTTGGTTACGTCCACGATGCGGCAGGTAACGAAAAGCTGATTTACATGGATGAAGTAGGCACGCCAGACTCTTCACGCATTTGGGATACGAAAGAATACCAAGCGGGCAATATCGTAGAAAACTCGAAAGAAGGTTTCCGTCAGTTCTTGCTAAACCACTTCCCTGACCCTGATATTCTGCTTAACAAAGAACGAATGCCAGAGCGCGAAGCGCTCGCTCGTGATAACGACCTGCCTGTTGACTCTTTGATGGACATCTCACGAACTTACATCGGTATCGCAGAAAAAATCACTGGTCAGCCAATCACGTTAAGTGACAATCCCAAAGCGGAGATCATTGAGATCTTAAGCAAAGAGTACGGTTTGATCGACTAACTTTATCTCTAAAATGAATGGTTAAAATGAACCAAATAAAAAGTCCGCAAATGCGGACTTTTTTGTTCAAACTCAAATCAACGTTAACTGTCTAGTTAATATCTAACGTTACACCATCGGTAGTAGAAGCCGACTTAGTCGTAACTCGATACTCTTTATCTGTAATAGTCGAAACCATGTACCACGTTGATTCTGCTTTTTCCGGAGTGAAGGTTACTCGCATAAAACCACGCTGTTTGATATCTGTCCATTGAAGCTCTTTCGATAAGTGAGGAAGCGTAAACTCCATTTGAGCGATCGCAACCGGATCCAATCCTAAATAAGCTTCTAAACCGGGAGAACTGACAGAGCTTGTTGCAAACTCCACACCGATGGGATTACCCGACATATCTGCCAGCTCGCTTGTCCATGCGTTATGGGTATCCCCTGCTAGACAAACGAAATTGCCAGAAACGGATTGTGCTAACTGGTACAGCTTTTCTCGTTCAACATAGTAACCATCCCACGCATCAAGGTTATACGGTAATGTCACTGGGTCTGAGCTTGGGTCAGCAAGATACGCTGTCATTGCAGCGTTAACGGCCAATAACGCTGCCGATTTCTGCTCGTCTGTGGCGGTAAAGAGTTGAAACATCGCTAGCATGACGCTGCTTGGAATTTCCATCTTCGACATTAGTACTTGCTGGCCTAACACGTTCCACTTTGAGTTGTTAGTTGTAAACTGCTCAACTAACCACCCTAACTGGTCCATCCCAAGAAGCTCTCTGTCGCTTGCTCTCGACTCAGCCACAAGTTGAGCAATACCCTCCATTGAAGGGGGTGACATGGAAAAGTAGTCTAAAGGCTTATCACGTCCTACCAAGCGAGTATCAAGCATCATCAGGTTAACAAGGTCACCAAACGCGAACTGCCTATATATCAACATGTTTGATATTGGGTTTTCACGTACTGGTAGCCACTCTACCCAAGCAGCAGCTGCTGCCGCTCGACGATCATAAAAACTCCCCTCTGAATCTTGATGGTTTTCGGCGCCTTCTTTCCAAGCATCGTTCGCGAGTTCGTGATCATCCCAAACGGCAATCATTGGTAAAGTCGCATGCAGTTCCTGCAAATCAGAATCTTGTCGATACTGTGCGTAACGAGCTCGATAGTCTTCTAATGTGACACATTCTGTCCCTTTGCTTGGCTCTCTACCAAGAGCAGTAGCATTCTCAGTCGCGTATTCACCTGAACCATATTCATAGATATAGTCCCCCAAATGTAAAACCACATCGATAGATTTGCTTTTATGTTGGTTAATGATTTCACGATAAACATTGAAATAACCCGCTGGATAATTCGCACACGATACGACGGCCATTGATATTTCATCAATAGCGCCCTCCGGTAGAGTGTGCGTCTCTCCAATAACACTTGAAGCGTCTCCAACCAGGAAGCGATAATAGTATTTGGTGTTGGCGTTGAGATTCATCACATCAACTTTTACGGTAAAGTCTCGACTGGTATCAGTTGAAAACACGCCTTGCTGAACGACATCTGAAAAATTCATATCAGAAGCAACTTGCCACTCTACGTCGACGTTTGCTGCCTCGGTAGAGACTCGCGTCCAAATAATGACTTGGCTTTGTGTTGGGTCCCCGCTCGCAACCCCATGCTCAAAAGATGCACTCGCTACTAACGTATCATCATCGCTATTACATCCAACTAGACCAGTTGCAACTGCTGTCGAAGACATGGCTTTGATAAAATCTCTACGTGACAAAGACATATTAACTTCCCTTGTTATTTTTTATTCCTTTCGCTAAGAGCGATTGTTCGGCCTAATGCGAATAAGTTATCAATCACAAATAGCGTCTAAACATTGTTTGTGAAACACAAACTTAGAAGCACGTTATGACAATTGCATGTCATAACGTTACAAAAATGTTAAACTAAGTGTAAATACTCTATATTCATCACACTTATTATCAATTCTGCATTAATAACAAATAGGGAAATGTTGCTTTTGGAGACAAAAAAGCGACTGTCGGATCAGTCGCTTGTTATTAGATGTTTAAAGTGAAGAAAAAGAAAGGCTAAAGTTTGACAGTCAAAACATCCGGTTCACTACTCTCTATTTTGAGTTTACTTCTTTGCTCAATGTACTCAATTTGCTGAGCCTCCAAAGCATAAGGCATAACCACGCGCAGCTCATGTATACCTTCACCTTGCGCTAACCTCACTAAAGTAACCAAATTGGACTCATCACTCTGACGTGAAGACATCGATTTTAATGCAGCTTCCCAAAGACGATCTTCGGGCTGTGTTAATTCCGCGATGTTCTGTTTCCACATTATGCCAAAAATAGGAGCGATGGTGGAAAACGCTTCTAGAAAGGTCCACTTTTTGCTACCAGATGCGCCTAGAAAGCTAGTGTAGTCGAATTCAATGCTTCTCTTTCCTTGTTGTCCCATCATAGGCCTCGACACGCTTTTTATTAGATATACCAAATATCGTTCAACTGTTTTGATATAGCAATAGGATATAAGACAATAGTCTTTTATGCCCTAATTTACATTCAAAAGGAAATATAAGAACCAGATTTGTAACAATCGATGTACAGCTTCGCCATATATAAGCATTCAATTGATTAATATTTTAATGAGTAAAGAAAAAGCGGCTTCATTAGTAAATCAGATGAAAAATATTTATAAATTCATAAGTTTAATACCAAGCCCAAGCCGAGTCTGAGAGTGGTTGTAATCGATCAAGGTTTCACCATACCCGTGATAACCCTGTAGATAGATACCTAAAATATCGTTAATCGAGTGCGTATACCCCAGTTCAATCCCACCTTTATCCGATGAGAAGTTATAAAAACCCCGAGCATCGATTACGCCAGGTCCAGTATAGAATTTGCTCCAAAGTTTATATGGTGCATAAAAGTCCTCCATATCATCATGTTCAGACTTAAATACCCACCAACCTTGAACACCATATTCGATCGGTCCGGACACGCGTTCCAAAGATAAGTAAAGGCGATCCCAACTGCGCGATAAGGCTGTCGACTGACCGTTTGACTCGTGCATGTACCCTGTCTCTAAATGGTTAAAGAGCAACATGTTCGACTGATGTGCCAAAAAGACTTGAGGCTTGTAGTTGGTTTCTCTAAAAGGTGAAGAAATATCGTTGTTCGCCAACTGCCACAAAGATTTTTGGGTATAGGAAGCTAGCACAGCAGTACCCGAGTTAAAGCGATACACTGGCACTGATGCGGAGAGTTGGAACTTTACTTCAAATTGCTGAAGTTGATCGACGTCCTCAGCCTTTCCTCTCAAAACATCTCTATTAATATCTGTCGTGTACGTACCTAATACATAGTTGTCTTCGTATGTTGCAATGTTAGTGAGGCTTTTGCTCTGCACAAACATTGGAAACAAAAGAAGCGGAAGGATTTTAAATTTCATTACTCTCCTATTCTCGCCGCCCACAGAGCGGCAATTGTATTCCTATTAAGCTCATATACTTGAGCCATAAATAAAAAGAACGGTATCTGTAGCAAATACCGTTCCAGTACAAAAATCTCGCTATCTCGTTGAAGGCTACTTCACATCGATGACACGACTGGCTTTTTTGTACTGCACTTTCCAACCTGACCAACGAGGTAACTCCCAGCGTTTAGGATCTCCCTTTCGATTGCCATCTGTGTAAATAACATGAACCAACTTACGAGATACAAAGTACTCTACGTCGAGTTTTAATTCAGCCAACAGCAATTTAAGCGGAAACTGCTCTGCAAAGTCCTGATATTCCCAATCTGGTATGCCTTCAAATGGGATGTCGTCCGCTTCAAACAGTTCAATGTCTTCCATGCTTTCCACGCCAAGCGTTTCTAACTGTTCCACGAGCCAAGTTGAAAAAGACAAATCATCAAGCGTGGCTTTATCGATAGGCTCTTGATTTAACCCAAGCGTGTTATAAATCTTCCAATGTTGTATTTGTTGTTTTCTTAACGGGGCGAAACCCGGCAGTAGTGTTTCGTCTTCAATCATCTCCACGATGGATTGAACAGCGACACCACCTTGAAGCACTTGGTATTCAGTGCAAATGGTTCGTCCTGCATAGATCAAGTGCATGGTGGCGCGCGGAGCTTCTTCCTCATAGTTGGTTTCACCTTGTTGCCACTCACCAAGTTCTAATTCACGCAGCAACTTAAGTGAAATAGGTAACATCACAGAGGCAAGGTTAAGTGTCTGCTTTACACCTCTTCCGGGAACGCTATGGCTATCTAGCACTAATGCTGCTTCGCTTCTATCAGGAAAACGGCTGTTACGACTGACCATCATTTCCATCAAACCATTACCCAATGCATCACGACGTCGTTCTCGGCGCACGAATACAAGCTCAGGATGTAACTTGGCGATAGCTTTGGTTAACTCATCACGCTTGTATCGAGATGCGACTTCAAGCTCTGGCAATTCAAATACTTCTCGCATCTGCTTTGCTAAACCTTGCGCTTCTTCAAGCACGTTCAGATCAATGTTAACGCCGGGCAGTTCCTCCCCGCGCACCAAGCGAATCATCATCGAGGCATCACAGCCAAATGGCTCTTCTATTGCTAATGCTTCGGCCGATTCCCCGCCTTGCAATTGATACAATTGAGCCGGCACAGAAAGCGCTGCTGCTAAGTCGATCATCGCTTCTTTTTCTGATTTGGTTTGGATACGAGTCACTAAATCCGCAAATAAGGCATCAATTGGTAGAGGGTAAACTCTTTTACCATGCTCGGTGATATCACCTTGCTCGTCGATCGCTTCCATCCCTTGCAGGATTTGGAGTGCTGAGTTGAGTGACTTTTCAGGCACAGAATCAAGGAATGAAAGTTCAGAAAGTCTATAACCACAACAAGCCGCTGCGAGCATTGGCTCTACAAGTTCTTCACGATGCAATTCAGGCGGCGTAACTAATTCTAACGGCGCATGTTCACCAAACAAACGAATGCACGCCCCTTCAGCAACACGACCTGCACGCCCCATTCGCTGCGCTGCACTGGCTTTAGAAATGTTGGTTAACGTCAGTGCTGTACGTCCATTTCGTTGTACGGTTCTGCGCTCCAAACCACTGTCGATCACCACGCGAATATTTGGAATAGTCAGAGAGGTTTCCGCGACGTTAGTAGCCAGTACGACTTTGCGTTGCTTTTGCACTGTCAGTGCACGGTGGCGCTCTTCATCACTGACAGAAGCATGTAACTTTACCACCAGCACATCATCGAGATTTTGCAGCATCTGTGAACATTGAGTGATCTCTTTACGACCCGGTAAGAAAACAAGAAGATCACCCTCTTTGCCTTCTAGCGCTTCTTTCACTGTTCGAACGACATCGTTCTCACAACCTTTTTTGTTCGGCAAATAACGACTATCCTCCGAGCGATGGGTCACGGTGACAGGAAAACAGCGCCCTTCAGAACGTAAGCGCTTTGCATCCAGATAATTCGCCAGCTTTTCGCCCTCTAAGGTTGCAGACGTGACAATCAAACGGTGCTGTTTTTCTTGCTTTAAAATCGCCGTAAGGAGATCAATGTCCCAGCGGCGTTCATGAAATTCGTCCACCATCACGATATCGAAGCTAGCCAGTTTATTTTCCGCGAACCAGCGCAGTGCAACTCCGGGTGTCACGAACACAACATTGGTGTTTTCATCGTAGTGAGCATGAAGCTTAATCGCGTAACCAATCTGCTTACCTAACGGTTGACCGGATTGCTCAGCTAGAAACTCAGCTAAAGATGTACAAGCAATTCGACGTGGCTCAATCACCAATACTCGACCGTGATTGGCAGCCCAAAGCGGCAAGCGTGTGGATTTACCTGAACCTGTTTCGGCTTCTACCACCAAGTGATGTTGATTCACCAGTCGGTCAAATTCAGCTTGTAAGCTATCGATAGGTAATTGAGACATAATAGATTAGAACGTGATATTAGATAGCGAGGGAGTATACCAGAGTCAGAAATCCCTGCTCTAAGATTCACTATGCTCGATTCAGTGACGATATTTTCGTCTAGAAGCAGATTTTTTTGCGACATTACGTTGATGTACATCAACGAATGTTTACAACTAAATGGCGAACCCGTTAGAATTTTACACGCATCCTTCAACCCTACATTTAAGGCACCTAATGAACAACGACAAGCGCCCACTCTATATCCCATATGCGGGTCCGGCTCTTTTAGCGACCCCTCTTTTGAACAAGGGCAGTGCGTTCTCTGCAGAAGAACGTAGTTCATTCAACTTGGAAGGTCTTCTACCAGAAACAACAGAAACCATCCAAGAGCAGGTAGAGCGTGCATACCAACAATACAAAAACTTTGAAAGTGACATGGATAAGCACATTTACCTGCGTAACATCCAAGACACCAACGAAACACTGTTCTACCGCCTAGTTCAAAATCACATTTCTGAGATGATGCCTATCATCTATACGCCTACCGTTGGTGCCGCGTGTGAGAACTTCTCTAATATTTACCGTCGTGGTCGTGGCCTATTTATCTCGTACCCAAACCGCGACTGTATCGATGACCTGCTAAACAATGCAGCAAACCACAACGTTAAAGTTATCGTGGTAACCGATGGCGAACGTATCTTGGGCTTAGGTGACCAAGGTATCGGTGGCATGGGGATTCCTATCGGGAAGCTTGCTCTGTACACCGCATGTGGTGGCATCAGCCCTGCTTACACACTGCCAATCGTATTGGATGTGGGCACGAACAACCCACAACGCCTTGCAGACCCTATGTACATGGGTTGGCGCCATCCACGTATCACTGGCCCTGATTACGATGCATTTGTGGAAGAGTTCATCCAAGCAGTGCAACGTCGTTGGCCAGATGCTCTGATCCAATTCGAAGACTTTGCACAGAAAAACGCGATGCCGCTTCTAGAGCGCTACAAAGATCGCATTTGTTGTTTCAACGATGACATCCAAGGCACTGCTGCGGTAACGGTAGGTTCTCTGCTAGCGGCATGTAAAGCGGCAGGCACTAAGCTGTCTGATCAACGTATTACTTTCTTAGGTGCTGGCTCAGCAGGTTGTGGTATCGCAGAAGCGATCATCGCACAAATGGTGTCAGAAGGGATTTCTGATGAGAAAGCACGTTCACAAGTGTACATGGTTGACCGCTGGGGTCTATTGCAAGAAGGCATGCCTAACCTTCTCGATTTCCAACAGCGTCTTGTTCAGAAATTCGACAACACTAAGAAGTGGGAAAATGAAGGAACTGGTTTCTCGCTTCTAGATGTAATGCATAATGCCAAACCAACCGTTCTTGTCGGTGTTTCCGGGGCTCCAGGCCTATTCAGTGAGGAAGTGATCAAAGAGATGCACAAGCACTGTGCGCGCCCTATCGTATTCCCACTATCGAACCCAACAAGCCGTGTCGAAGCTACACCAAACGACATCATTCGTTGGACAAACGGCGAAGCATTGGTTGCAACAGGTAGTCCATTTGAGCCGGTGGTTCATGAAGGCCGCACTTACCCTATCGCACAATGTAACAACAGCTACATCTTCCCAGGTATTGGGCTAGGTGTACTTGCGGTAAACGCGAAGCGCGTAACCGATGAAATGCTGATGGAATCAAGCCGTGCGTTGGCAACATGTTCACCATTGGCTATCAACGGTAATGGCGCACTACTTCCACCATTGGAAGAAATTCACTTGGTATCGAAGAAGATAGCATTCGCTGTTGCGAAGAAAGCAATTGAGCAAGGTGTTGCGCTAGAAATCACAGATGAAGCGCTAAATGATGCTATTGAACAAGCATTCTGGCAGCCTGTATACCGTCGCTATAAGCGCACAGCCTTCTAGTTTTTGAGACAGTATGCACAATAAATAGCCCCCGCAGTACGGGGGCTTTTGTTTTTTATGCTTTTTTTTACCATTCTAACCAGATTTTGGCATAAATGGACTTCTCTAATTTCCTGACTATCGGATATGATGAGAAACATCTTATTACTCAAGGATATCTCTGGTTTGTTTTTGTCTCAGATAAAGTCAAAGTGCTTGTTGTTGCTTTCATGGAAGCGAATAGCTTTGATTTTGTCGATCATTTTAGTTAGCTTCATCACGGTAATTTTTGCCATTGATCGCTGGGTTGCAACACAATCTGAGGATCGTATTTTTACGTCTTATGAACAAGTACCTTCCCACGAAGTTGCCGTCGTCCTTGGCACAAGTAAGTATATTGGGAGAATACTGAATACTTACTATATCCATCGTATCAACGCTGCCATAGACCTTTACAATCAAGGTAAAGTGCAGCAGTTTTTATTGAGTGGCGACAACGCGCATCGCTCTTATAATGAACCTTGGACGATGAAGCGTGATTTGCTGAAGGCAGGTGTACCTGAGGAATCAATTCATCTCGACTATGCAGGCTTTCGTACTCTAGACTCTATCGTCCGAGCTAAAAAGATCTTTGCCTCTGAGCGTTTTCTCATCGTAACTCAAAGATTTCATTGTGAACGCGCCCTCTTTATCGCAAACGCCTACAATATTGATGCACAGTGCCTAGCGGTAGCAGGGCCGGATACTCAAAAACAGAAGTCCTCTATGCGCATGAGGGAGTTACTCGCACGAGTTAAAGCATTTCTCGATCTTTACGTGATGAACACTCAACCAAAATTTCTTGGCCCACAAGAGCCTATCGTCCCTCACGATGAGCAACAAGAGCTAGAGAGCACGCCCAATTTGGCAGAAGAGCCCCAAACGCCAAACACTTCAGACCAGTTGTAAAATGTCTTATGGGTAGATTACTACCCATTTCTAAATCCTCACCTCACATTTCCGTAACAGTTCCCCCAAACTCTCCAACTTTAACGCCTCAAGCGAAGTAACATTTAATCAATAAATAAAAACAAGTCAGTTACTTTGCCATAAATAATAATTAATAAGGCGCTGAACAAGGAGCTCAAATATGACCGCACTCGCCGTGACATTGAAGAACTGGTTCTTCACCCGAAACAGTATGATTTTAACCGCTAATATCGTGTTGTTTTTAGTCTTACTCACTACCCTTCCTTTCGACCCTAAAGTAGTAACGGGTTTGAGTATCTTAGTATTTGTCGCGATACTTTGGTTAACCGAAGCCATCCACGTTAGTATCACAGCGTTGCTTGTCCCTCTACTCGCCGTGTTCCTTGGCGTGTTTAATACCCAAACCGCGCTAAACAACTTTTCTAACTCAATCATCTTTTTATTTTTAGGTGGTTTTGCTTTAGCGGCCGCTCTACATAAGCAAAAGCTCGATCAAGCAATTGCCGATAAGGTACTGCTCATTGCGCGCGGAAAAATGTCTGTCGCAGTACTCATGCTTTTCGGTGTTAGCGCGGGTCTGTCAATGTGGATTTCTAACACAGCGACTACCGCAATGATGTTACCGCTGGTTTTAGGCGTGATGAGTAAATTGGATGCGAAAAAGAACCACAGTACCTACCTATTTGTACTCCTAGGCATTGCATACAGTGCTTCTATTGGTGGTATAGCAACTTTGGTAGGTAGTCCACCAAATGCCATCGCGGCTGCGGAAGTTGGCCTGAGCTTTACCGAATGGATGGAGTTAGGTTTGCCGATTTCACTCATTCTGATGCCAATTGCAATTTTGATTCTTTACACCATGACGAAGCCGGATTTGAGTCACGAGTTCGAGCTTGACCACAAACCTGTTGAGTGGACAAACGGTAAGAAGATCACCCTAGCGATTTTCCTCTTAACAGTTACATTCTGGATTTTCAGCAAGCCAATTAACGCAATGCTTGGTGGCTTCGCGAAGTTCGATACTTTGGTGGCGATTGGCGCGATTCTTTTGCTTGGTGCTTCTCGCGCGGTAGAGTGGAAAGACATTGAAAAAACCACCGATTGGGGCGTACTGATCTTATTCGGCGGCGGTATCTGTCTAAGTAACGTGCTTAAAGCGACGGGTACAAGCGTATTCTTAGCTAACGGTCTAGCTGGTTTCCTAGAGCAAGCAGGTATTCTGATTACGATTCTGTCTGTCGTCGCTTTCGTAGTATTTTTGACTGAGTTTGCAAGTAATACAGCAAGCGCCGCACTATTAGTACCCGTTTTCGCCACCATTGCAGAAGCACTTGGTTTATCGCCAGTGATTCTATCAGCCCTAATCGCTGTTGCTGCTTCTTGTGCCTTCATGCTTCCAGTAGCGACGCCACCAAATGCCATTGTTTTTGGTACTGGTCACATCAAGCAGCAAGAGATGATGCGAATCGGTATGGTGCTCAACATCGCCTGTATTGCCGCTCTTACTTTATTCGCTTGGTTGTTCTGGTAAAAGCAAAGAGAGCCGCGTTCATACGCGGCTCTCTTTAGAAAATTTAGCACTACAGCTGCTGTTCTCGGTAATCAATGTGAGTACCTAACTACTACCCCCTAGTCATGTTCAGCAGTTTCCCTTTTGGTGGTCGTACGACCACCTTTTTTTATATCTAGGGTCTACTTCACCACCTTCAATGAAACTAGTCCGAAGTTAACCTCAACGCGATTACGGCCCTTATGCTTCGCTTGATAAAGCGCTTCATCAGCCCTCGCCATCGCTTCAGTCATTCGCTCCTTTTGCATCTCAGCAACACCAATACTACAAGTTAACTTTTCGCCATGTATCCAAAGGTGATTTTCTACATTCTTTCTAAGCTTTTCTGCTCTTTCTTGGGCCTGATGAACAGAGCAACCGGGACAAAAGACAACAAATTCTTCTCCCCCCCCAGCGAACAAGACGATGATCTTCTGGGATTGAGCTGGCAATAACCATCACGAACTCTCGTAAAACATCATCGCCCATTTGGTGCCCATACTTATCGTTAACGGCTTTAAAATGGTCTAAATCTAAGTACAAGATAGAGAACGACTCAGTCCCCCATCTCACTTGGCGGGCTTTTTGTTCCATCCAGTTTCGAACTGCGTGTCTGTTCATTGCACCAGTCAACGCATCTCGGTGTGCCAACTCTGCAAACTCGTAGTTTTGTGCGCGTAATGTGCTGTTTGTTTTCTCTAAATGACGGTGTCGCTTTTGCGCTTTATCAAAAGCCTGCTTGCTTTTTCTCAACTCATTTAAAGAGAACGCTAACCCTAATGCCATCCATGAAAACAGTAACGTGAACAACAGCGTTTCTTGGGCTAGATATGCTCCCTCAAACTCCATTTTCTCGATGATGATTTTGTGATGGCCTAGTCCAGCACCCGCTCCTGTAGCTAAATCAATTCGCGTGATATTTGAAAACTCCGGCCCAGAATGCTCAATAGGTACTTTATTATCAGCTAGCCACCAGGTCATCACCTGAAGGTTTTGAATTGGAATCTCGATGCTTTGTGTATGGCCTGAGGAGTCAAACTGCATACCGTTGTATTTGATTGTGTATTCATCTTGTGGGCTTGAGTAGACTTCATTAAAGTTTCTCAGGTACAACCTTATTTTCTTTGTTCCCTGACCTGACTCTGCATAACGAAGCTTGATACGAACCGTGTGGTAGTTTGACAGATCAATACCTTTGGTTGCTTCTTTAACGTCTGTGTATATAGAGATCCCACAGTAAGGCCAAGCATAGCTACTTTCCTTTAAATCGCAGTTCAGCTGCAGGTCACCATCATCCCACTTAATACTCGACTGACTAGCCCCACCCTCCGCGGAATCATTCGTAGCATGGAACTTATATTTCGCTGGAGTCACAACCAATTTGCGAGTATCGCCCAGCAGGCTATAAAGCGCGACTAGTGTAATAGTGCATATAGACAACGCAAAAATGAGTTTATGTATCCACTTCATATTTTCAGCCATGAGTAATTGATGATTATATAGTGCAATGTACTGAATGTTTTTTCGAACTTCAAATAAAGATATTTATCAAGCCACTAAAACACCTAAAGAACAATGATCTCAGCGATGAAACAACAACAATCGTAACTTGTGATATTTATTCCATAAAACATTAGAGCTTAATTAAATACTGGTTTGCGAAACACTTCACAAGCATGTGCTACAAGCAGTGAGCAAGCCATTCTGGTATACTGTGCAAAAACACAATAATGAGTAATGTCATGTCAATAATTGCTACAGGTACGCTAAACAAAATGCGTGCTTCCCTTGATCGTGCCGTGAGCTACCGTCTCCCTGTGGGTGATGAAGAAGTGGACCTAAGCCTATTTCTCGGTCAAACACTAACCCTGACTCATACTGGCAATATTTACTGTTGTTCTTGCGGTAAGAAAACTAAGAAAAGCTATTCGCAGGGCCACTGTTTTGTTTGTATGAAAAAATTGGCGAGCTGCGACATGTGCATCATGAAGCCAGAAACTTGCCACTACGAACAAGGCACCTGCCGTGAGCCACAATGGGGTGAAGAGAACTGCATGGTGGACCACTTCGTTTACCTATCGAATACTTCGAGTTTAAAAGTGGGCATCACGCGCCACACGCAAATTCCAACCCGTTGGATCGACCAAGGCGCCACGCAAGGTCTGCCTATTTTCAAAGTAAAAACTCGCCATATCTCTGGCTTGATTGAAATCGAGCTAGCGAAGCACATTGCCGATAAGACAAACTGGCGAACGTTGCTGAAAGGCGATGGCGACCCAATTGAACTGCAAGATCGCTTCGCAGAACTTTTGCCATTAGTGGAAGACAAAATCGCTGAAATTAAACAGCAGTATGGCGATGACGCGATTGAAGTGTTAAGCGAAAGCATCACTTCTCTAAGCTACCCAGTTCAACAGCACCCTACAAAAATCACTTCGCACAACTTCGATAAAAACCCAGTTGTTACGGGTACGCTGCAAGGCATTAAAGGCCAATACCTGATCTTTGATACTGGCGTGATCAACGTGCGTAAGTTCACCTCTTATGAGGTTGAAGTGAGCGAATAAGCCCTTCTTCACTCAATAAAAAACAAAAAAGCTCGAGCCAAGTGCTCGAGCTTTTGATTTGTGGAATCGTCGATGATTACGCGTCGAGTATGCTTTCTAACACATCAAACAACATATCGATCTCTGCGGTTGTGTTGTAGTGCATACAACCAATTCGCACCACGCCACCCGATTCTTCTAAACCCAGTTGGCGAACGAGTCCTAGCGCATAGAAGTGGCCGTTCCACACGCAGATATTGTGCTCACCCAATGTCTTAGCAATGAACTCTGGGGAGTATTTGTCGAACGTCAAAGCAAACGTTGGTGTTCTCAGCTGGCTACTTTCATTGTTAATACCAAACAGATTCACCCCATCAAGCGCACCCAAGCGCTGTAAGAAATGTTCACTTAATTGCTGCTCATGTAGGCTGTATAACGCATAGCTTTGCTCTAAACGCTGACGAAGTGATGCATCTTCATCACCAAACTGGGCTAGGTATTCAACCGCAGCAGTGACGCCTGCCAAGCCTTCAAAGCTCTGTGTTCCGGTTTCAAAGCGCCCCGGCCCGATATTGGTTGCCGGCTCTACTTTATAGGGCTTGATGGTGTGTAACCATTGGTCGGCGATGTAAGCGATGCCCACATGTGGTCCGAAAAACTTGTACGCTGAACACGCCAAGAAATCACAACCTAGCGCTTGTACATCAACTAAATGATGTGGCGCATAATGTACAGCATCCACATAAACTTGAGCGCCGATACTGTGTGCCATTTTGACTACTTGGTGCATATCAACAATCGAGCCGGTGGTGTTCGATGCGTAAGTCACCGCCACTAAACGCGTTTTCTCATTCAACAAGCTCTGAAGATGCGCAAGATCTAGCGTGCAATCTTCTTCGTTAATTCTGACTTGATGAACCACCACGCCTTTGTCTTCAGCCGCTTGCTGCCAGCTCGACACGTTAGAGTAATGGTCTAGAGCTGAAACGATGATCTCATCGCCCTCTTGCCAATCGCGGCTAATCGCACGACTAAGCTGAAATGTCAGCGAGGTCATATTCGCACCGAACACAATATTGCCGGAAGACGGGGCGTTTAGCAGAGCTTGAGCCGCTTCTCGAGCCGATTGCATAACATCAACCGTCTCTCTACTTGAGAAATAATGGCCCCCAAGGTTGGAGTTGAATCGTCCAAGGTAGCTAACCATACTATCCAACACAGACTGCGGCACTTGTGATCCGCCAGGGCCATCAAAAAACGTCACTGGGCGGTCATTGTGGTATTGCGCCAGTGCGGGGAATTGTTCTCGGATCTGATTAAGATTGAAGTTCATTTCGTTTGTCCGTCGCTGTCAGTACAAATACATCCATATGACCTTCTTGGTCATTAATCACTGAGCGAATTGGCACCGCGTTGTGCCACAGTTTGCTGTCTGCCAGCATTGCCACTTCACCATTTTCCAACACTTTACGGAAGAAAGGCGCTTGGTTGTGGCTACTGTAAAGCATGATGTCACCACCCATGATGTTGTGACGCCCGACACCAACTAATGCGATGTGATCAAAACCATCTTGGTGAACCCCTTCCGGTGCAACTTGAGTTTCATCGTAGATTGCAGTGATTCGAATTTGGTGGATTTCGATTTCCTGGCCGTTTGGTAAGTGGTTTGCGTTAACAAACAGCTCACACATTTCTCGGAAACCTTCACTGGAAAGAATTCCTTTTTCAATCGGCTCAAACTGACGAATGACATCACCTTGGAAACGGTTGATATCAGAAGATTGTACAAAGCTGTTTTTGTTTAAATCGACTACCTGACCGTTTTCGAACCCCACCACCGAGTAACGGCGAAGACGATATTGGCCGTCAGCGTGTTCAGTACGAGGTAAACCTTCGAAGGAAGGAGAAAGCTGCTCAATCGCTGCCATGCTGAGCTGAGTTAAATGTAGGGTGTTCTCACGTGAATGTAACATCATTGGCTCCTTTAATGAGGCACATCTGGCTTGTTTGATTAACATTTAATTTACATTCTAGGATACGCAAATATTCTGTAATTACCAGAATTTGACGTTGATAGCTTCAACAAAAACAAAAAAACGACATACATCTCTATGATGTGACCATATGTTAGCTTAAACATTCAAATTAGATAACAGACAGCATTTGAAACTAGAACTCTCCACTATGAACAGCATTTTATGCTAGCGAAAAACGGTTCTCCGTAAACATCAGCAAGTTCTAACCTATAACCAATAATTCGATCAGCTCAATCCGTTTATGCTTTTAAAGCACTACGATTTTCCATACAATCGGATGAAATGTTCAGCCCTCTATGGAGCCATAATGAGCGACGTAAAACACTGTAAATTATTAATTCTTGGTTCTGGCCCAGCTGGTTACACTGCCGCGGTATATGCAGCGCGTGCCAATCTAAACCCTGTGCTTGTGACGGGAATGCAACAAGGTGGTCAGCTAACGACCACGACAGAAGTAGAAAACTGGCCTGGTGATGCTGAAGGTCTTACTGGCCCAGGTTTGATGGAACGCATGAAAGAGCATGCAGAACGATTCGAAACAGAAATCGTGTTCGATCACATCAACGAAGTGGAATTGTCTCAACGTCCATTCCGTCTAAAAGGTGACTCTGGTGAGTACACTTGTGACGCATTAATCATCTCTACAGGCGCATCAGCAAAATACCTAGGTCTTGAATCTGAAGAAGCATTCAAAGGTCGTGGTGTATCGGCATGTGCAACCTGTGATGGTTTCTTCTACCGTAACCAAAAAGTAGCAGTTGTAGGTGGCGGTAATACTGCTGTCGAAGAAGCGCTTTACCTATCAAACATTGCATCAGAAGTTCACTTGATCCACCGCCGTGATACCTTCCGCGCGGAAAAAATCCTTGTGAAACGTCTGATGGACAAAGTAGAAAATGGCAATATCATTCTTCACACCGATCGTACCCTAGATGAAGTTCTTGGCGACGATATGGGCGTAACTGGCGTTCGTATTAAAGATGTAAACAGCGATGCGACCGAGGATTTGGAAGTAATGGGTGCATTCATCGCGATCGGCCACCAACCAAATACGCAAATCTTTGAAGGCCAAGTAGACATGAAAGACGGTTACATCATCGTTCAATCTGGTCTTGAAGGTAATGCCACACAAACTAGCATCGAAGGTGTATTTGCTGCTGGTGACGTAATGGACCATAACTACCGCCAAGCGATTACTTCTGCTGGTACCGGTTGTATGGCCGCATTGGATGCAGAACGTTTCCTAGACGCACTTACTGACAAATAACTTTTCACATTTGTGTCATATCCTTAAAGCCCAGCGGTATTCCCGCTGGGTTTTCTTTTGTATACTACCGCCTCATTAAAACAATTATCATTAAGCCTTCACAATGGATAAGAAAAAGCAAAGCAGCTTGAATAAGTGGCTTAAGCAACAGAGTAAGTTGGCCAAGCGCTGGCTGATGGTTGCGATAGGCCTAGGCGTACTATCAAGCGTGTTTTTATTGGCTCAAGCAGCCCTGCTCGCTCCATTCTTCACCAATTAATTATCGAGCATGTCGACAAGAGTGAACTTGTTTGGCACTTCGTCGGGTTGGGTGTCACCGTTGTCGGTCGCGCGGCCTGTACTTGGGGGCGCGAAATTGCCGGTTACCGTTGCGGCGAACAGATCCGCGTTTACATTCGCCAACTGATTCTCGATAAAGTCCACCAACTTGGTCCCGCTTACATCAAAGGCAAGCCAGCCGGTAGTTGGGCAACGTTGATTTTGGAACAAGTAGAAGACATGCAAGATTTCTTCTCTCGCTACCTTCCACAAATGTCGTTGTCTGTATTGGTACCTTTCATCATCTTAGTGGTGGTTTTCCCAATCAACTGGGCGGCAGGCCTCATTTTCCTTGTGACGGCGCCTCTTGTTCCTATGTTTATGGCATTGGTCGGCATGAAGGCCGCGGATGCAAACCGTAAGAACTTTAAAGCGCTACAGCGTCTTTCAGGTCACTTCTATGACCGTTTGCAGGCGATGACAACCATTCGTCTGTTCGACCGCACTAAGTCAGAAACCGAAACTTTGAAAGGGGCATCAGAAGTTTTCCGTACACGTACGATGGATGTATTGAAGATTGCCTTTCTATCTTCTGCCGTGCTTGAGTTCTTCACTTCGATTTCAATTGCGATTACTGCGGTTTACTTCGGTTTCAGCTACATCGGTGAACTTAACTTTGGTTACTACGGTGCTGGTGTAACCCTCTTCGCAGGTTTGTTCATTCTGATCCTTGCGCCTGAGTTCTACCAACCACTTCGCGACCTTGGCACTTTCTACCATGCGAAGCAACAAGCGGTCGGTGCAGCAGAAAGTATCGTTGAATTCCTAGAGCTAGACGTTGACCAAGTAAAAGATGGTCACAAAGCTGTTGAACAAAACGCCGCGATTTATATCGAAGCGAACGATCTTGTTATCTTCAGCCCTGAAGGTAAGCAACTTGTCGGTCCCCTATCCTTCTCCCTAGATGCCAACCAAAGCACGGCACTAGTCGGCCCAAGTGGCGCAGGTAAAACCAGCTTAGTGAATACCATCCTTGGTTTTATGCCATACAAGGGCAGCTTGAAAATTAACGGCTGTGAATTGTCTGAGTTGGATCTAGCAACATGGCGTGAAGCCATCAGTTGGATTGGGCAAAACCCAATGCTTCTGCACGGCAGCATTCGTGACAATGTCACTTTGGGTAAGCAAGACATTCAAGACCAACAAGTCCATTCAGTACTCAACGACTCTCACGCCGCAGAGTTTGTTGAAATGCATGGCTTGGATTACCAAATTTCTGACCGCTCCGGTGGTTTATCTGTTGGTCAGGCTCAACGTCTTGCACTTGCTCGTGCGATGCTACAAAACGGTCGTTTTTGGTTGCTTGATGAACCAACTGCCAGCTTGGATGCTCGAAGCGAAAAACTGGTTATGGAAGGCATCAGTAAATACACAGAGTCCACCACTAACTTGATGATCACTCACCAATTGGCACCACTGCAAAATGTGTCTCAGATTTTGGTGATGCAGCAAGGACAAATTGTCCAGCGCGGTGATTACGCAACGTTGGCATCGCTAGATGGTTTATTTAAAGAAATGTTGGCTGCCAACCTAGCTCAACGTGAATCAGACAAGGGGAACTTAGATGCGTGATTTACTCCCTTATCTAAAACTGTATAAAAAACATTGGTTTGGTTTGTCACTGGGTATGCTACTGGCATTTCTGACGCTGGCCGCTTCTGTCGGTCTATTAACGCTGTCCGGCTGGTTTATCTCTGCAGCCGCTGTAGCGGGTTTGACCATTGCTCGTGAGACCTTTAACTACATGCTGCCTGGCGCAGGTGTTCGTGGCGCTGCGATGGCGCGTACTGCTGGCCGCTGGGGCGAACGTGTAGTTAGCCACAATGCTACATTCAAGCTACTGACGGATCTACGTATCTTCTTCTTCAAGAAGCTTGCGCCGCTGATCCCTGGTCGCGTTTCAACCATGCGTGATGCGGATCTACTGAACCGCCTAGTGGCAGACGTAGATGCAATGGACCACGTGTACTTGCGTCTTATCAGTCCTGTGATTGTTGGCGTATTCGGCATCTTGTCGCTAACCGCAGTACTTGCTTTCTTTGACTGGCATCTTGCCCTATTGCTTGGCGGTATTCTAACGGTAATGCTGTTAGTGTGGCCGGTACTGTTCTACAAACTGGGTAAGCATAACGGCGAACATCTGACACAAAATAAAGCACAGCTGCGAGTGGCGACACTGGACTGGCTTCAAGGTTACAGCGAACTGAGCCTGTTCGGTGCAGAAGAGCGTTACCGTAACGTGATTCTAGAAAAGCAAAAACAACTGCTATCCAACCAGTTCGTCAACGCTAACCTAACGGGTATGGCTTCTGGTCTGCTGATGCTAGCGAATGGTTTAACGCTCGTTGCTATGCTGTGGTTTGCTGCGGATGGCGTTGGTGGTCGTGCGCCAGATCCTTGGATTGCGCTGTTCGCATTTGCCACCATGGCAAGCTTTGAAATTCTGATGCCAATCGCCGGTGCTTTCCAATATCTAGGTCAAACACTGACATCAGCGCGTCGATTGAACGAAATCACCTTAGCGGAACCAGACGTTATCTTCCCAGAACAATCTAAACGTGAAGATAAGCCGCTAGATATTGAGTTCAGCAAGGTAGATTTCACCTACCCTGATGGTCAGCAAAAAGTACTGAAAGATCTCACGCTATCACTGCCACTGGGCTCAAAAACAGCGATTGTTGGTCAAACTGGTTCAGGTAAATCGACGCTGATTCAATTGCTTTGTCGCTACTGGGATGTAAACCAAGGTCAAGTGAGAATCGGTGGTGCGCCTCTGCAAGATTGGAGTGAGTCTGATCTGCGCGCTGCAATCACAGTAGTCAGCCAACGTGTCGATGTGCTTAATGGCACACTGCGTGACAACCTATTGCTTGCGGCTCCAGAAGCAACGGATGAACAGCTGGCTGATATTCTTACTAAAGTGGACTTGTCGAATCTGTTAGACGAACCAGGACTGGATGCTTGGCTAGGTGACGGCGGTCGTCAACTGTCTGGTGGTGAGAAGCGTCGAATTGGTATTGCGCGCGCTCTATTGCGTGATGCCCCAATCCTGCTTCTTGATGAACCGACTGAAGGTCTGGACAAACGCACCGAGCAAACGGTAATGGAACTGTTCAAAGAGCACTTTGCGAACAAAACCGTGGTCTTTATTACCCACCGTTTGATTGAGCTAGAAAGCATGGACAACATCTGTTTGATGGAGCAAGGCGAGATCATCGAACAAGGTAACCACCAAGCGCTACTAGCTGAGAAAGGTCGTTACCACCAGCTATTACAATCTCTGTAATACTGGGATTCAAAATAAACAAAGGGCTCATCAATTGATGAGCCCTTTTCTTTGGTTCATCGCGGCTTTCCGGGGAAAGCCGCTTTTATCTTTAAGAAGAAGTAATCAGTATCTCGATAGCCATATCCCATCCGCTTAATTAACTTTATCTTGTTATTTATCCCTTCAAGCGTACAGGTATTCAGCGGGTAGCTTGCTGAAGCAGTGATCCCATGAAGGTATGGACGGAGCTTTCGAGCGAACTCTTTGAGCGGCTTAATTCCACTCTCATTCACTTGTCC
>NZ_APHW01000011.1 GCF_002741985.1 Vibrio rotiferianus CAIM 577 = LMG 21460 | reverse complement strand
CAAACCCATACCACTCATGGGAACGAGGCACTAATGAAAACACCAATGGCTTGATACGACAATACTTACCAAAACGAACATTCTATGTCACATGTGACACAGAAGCTCTGCAATGAAATTGCACACAAACTAAATACGCGCCCACGCAAAAGACTTGGGTATAGGACACCAACGGAGTATATTCATGCGCATCTGTAAAAAGTGTCGCACTTCAAACTTGATACTAAGCATAATGCTCGACGCTGCCACTATCCTTTTCTATACGATGAACAAAATAAGACTTACCATCTTTGTTGTAACAAAGAACAATACGAGACACAGGATCTGAAGTGGAAAAGATAGTGTCGAGCTCACGCTGAACCATACTAATAGCGTTTCTCATAATACTTAATGAATAACACTCCTTTTCTCGCCCTCGTTCGCCTATAAAACGAATTTCAATTTCGCATCCATGATAATCAATAATTTGAACATGCTGTAACCCTACACCTTTTTTCGCTAGTTTAGGAAGTTCTTCTGATACAAATTTTTTGACTTTTGGCGCAACAACAGTTTTATAAAAGTCATCCCACACAGGAGTTAAAGCAAAGGCAACAGTTGCTGCAAAAATAGCCCAAGATTCAGGGTCATTATTTTTCTTAATCCACTTGCCCAAGTTGATTTTGTTTGATTCGGATAGTGACTCTAATAACTCCGCATCATTGTAATAGGGGAAAGGAATATAGAGAAAGAAATCAGGGTTGTTTTCAGACTTAATTTCTTCAACACCAGAAATGCTAAAACCACCTACAGCTATTTCTAAATTATCTCGGTCAACAAATAAGTCCCCAATAAGATTCCACTCTTTATCACTATTTCCGAGCCTTTCTAACCTCAAGTTCTCGGCATAGCCAATTGTCTTTAGACCTAAATCATGCTGTTGATTTAGAGGCATGCGTTTCCCTTTGAAAGTGTTACAGAAATCGTTTAGAAACTCGTAGGTTAACTGTTCACCTTGCCGATCTATTGAAGTTCCGCCTAGTATTTGATTTCGAATAAGTTCCAATTTTACTCCTTATGCCTAACGCCCTGTTAAGGTGTGAGCAACGCAATACCGATGCTCCCGCATGCCACCTTAACCACAAAACCTAACGCATAGTAAAAATGCCACGCGTTGCGAATCACTCTTAAACAGTTTGTTATGCGATTTTTACGCTATACCGCAAAGTTCTATCATACTCACTAATCTCTTGGGCACTCCAACGTTTTGGATTGTCTCTTGCTTCTCTAAATACTCAGTCTCTCCACGAAATGATATATACCATTTACAATGCTCAGGCAGATTTGCGTAGACTTGCTGAAAATAAGGTAAATCAACCTCAGACAAAGAGTGACCAAGTACAAACACATTGTCTATAGAGTCTAAAGATGTAAAGAAGTGTGAGTGGTTCTCAATAACGCTAGCTGTATTTTTGAAGGAGTTAACATAGTAGCCATAAACTTCTTCAAGCCCTTGCTCGTAGGCATAATCGAAACTGTCAGACATATACTCATACCATCTCTCAAGGTCTTCAGGACTCACGTTTTCTGGTGGTTTCTCTGGAACAACCTTAAATTCGTTGGGATCAATACCATGTCCCAATATCAAGGGAGCAGAAAAATCAGAAGCTTTGCCATGAATATATGTAATGTTCGATTGAGGCACAGAATAGTGTTTTTCCAGTGTATCACTGTAGTTAAAGCTCAGAAACTTCGCATTTGGCTGCAAAGTAAGCTTCAATTTACTATCAACTCGGCTCTCTGAAGTAGCAGATAGAATAAACTTTCTAAACTCTTCGCATAACCCGCGAGTTAGTACGCCTACTTTATTCTGAACTTCGATGGAGAAAGAATACCAATCTCTATCTCTAAATTCGTCGCTTGATATAACCGGAAGATAGTCACTTAGATCTTCTAATAAAGCTTCTTTGTCAAAGTTAGCTAAACTCTCTTCAAAGTTAGCCCACAAATCTACCCCATTTTCTTGGTAGTAGTAGCAATGAATAAGATCTAAGAGATTGGGGCTATGCACTTGTAAGTACTCAGCAAAATTTGAGTATCTAGTATTAAACCCATGGTGTAGATCAAACCCATTGCCAATGATGTACAGACTGTTCAATTTCACCATCCTCTCGAAATCGCATAACGCCCTGTTAAGGTGTGAGCAACGCAATACCGATGCCGCCGCATACCACCTTAAACACTCAAACCAACGCATAGTGAAAATGCCACGCGTTGCGAATCACTCTTAAACAGATTGTTATGTTGCGGTGTTTAAGGTTAACGACTGAGCAAACTCTCGCATGTGTCGTGCATTGTCTGCTTTTTCTCCATCACCACAAGCTTTCCCATAATATTCAATTCCTGGTGAGGAATACACTGGTAACACTTTTTCTGCATACGTCATCACTGTCCCTGCTTCACGACACATAGCCCCAAACGCATAAGGTTTTATGAACCTATGGTTCTCTGACAGGAGTTGACCTTTAAGTAAGTACTCTGGCGTATCGTTATGCCACGCCCACGCCAAATGACCTAATTCATGTTCGAGTACATGTACTTTTGCGTCAGATGATAAAACCACGAAGCTCCGACTAAAATTCAAGTGAGCACTGCCAGCAGTTCCGTCCTGTGAAAATAGGTGTTCTTTAGGAAGAACTAGTACATAGTAACTACCTTCGCGTTGCAGTGGCTCCAATACAGAATCGCCCACAGTTTGCGCTAACTGTCGATGCAATTTACCACTACCAACTCCTTCGAAATCTGCAAGATCAAGCTTAGTAATGCCTGACAACGTTCGTTGCATCGGCACACATGAGTTTTCAAGGACAAGATTAGAGTAACTGATGAATTCATTGATTTTTGATTCGCTTATAGAGTCATCCGTAAAGAAATGTACTGGAGTTTCGACCTTTTCTACCAGCTCACAAGCTGCTAATGACAGTTCTTCTCCACTTCGTTTACCCACGAAAAATAGTGCGACAACACCTAGTAATGTGCAACCAACGACAAAATTTTTCTTCATTAGACTGTACTTTTTCTCTAGCAACATAACGCCCTGTTAAGGGGTGAGCAACGCTACCACCTCACCTAAAATTACCACCGTAAACACAATACTCAAATTGGGATCAAAAATCCCAAGCGTTGGGAATCCCTCTTGAACAGTTTGTTAGTTGCGTACTCAACTCACCCACCAAGCCCTTAATTTGACTTTGTGTATGACCGTCTATAGCCAAACGTTCACTATCATTAACGAGGAAATCAACTAGCTCAACTGATAAAAATAGTAACTCGGCTAGTTCATTAAACGTAAAGACATACTGTGATGGATGTTGATGAATAAATGTGTTCCGAGTTGTCTGTAAGCGACTGACACTTTCTTTTTTAAATCGCCGGTTATCAATGATTTGACTTCCCATGTAAGGGAGGAAATCCTCCTTACGCAATTTTTCATAGAGCCATTCAATATTATCTAAATCGCCATAATCAGTATGGTAGCTGTCTCTTTTCCGTACCAGACGTGAATCTGAAGTAATTAGAGCTAAACACATTGCCGATTGAACCGAATTATGTCCGTATATTACTGCCCATTTAAAATACGAGTTTTGCCCTGCTTCTATTTGAGACAAAGCATCAAGTAAGCACCGTAATGACATAACTAGATCTGTTTCAAGATCAAATGAGACCAATCTATCTTTCATGTACTTACCTATTATTTCTGAAAGCAACTAACGCCCAATTAACGTGTGAGCAGCGCAGACACTGAACCTGAACACTGCGCCGTAAACACTAAATTCAACCCGAAGTGAGAGCGCCAAGCGTTGCGAATCACTGTTGAATTGTTTGTTATGTTTTACCACAAACACATGATTTACTTGAGAAAGAACTGCTATTTCTGACTAGTTTTCTGAGCTAAACCACAAGGCTCGAACCAGCTTGACCGCCAAAGGCAATTAACCTTAAACGCGTAATTCCACTTCCCTGCCCAATGAGGCTACCCGACTAAGAAACAACAAGCGCCCTATCTTTCCAACCAAAGCGCAAGACAATGGCTAATTGCCGAGGCAACTGCCAAGCCGAAATGCTAATTGGCTAAGAAACTAAAAGCGACTTTAAGCCAGTTAAACTAGGAGCCAACCGCCACGACCTGACAATGAAGCAACCCACGAACATTGACATGTTTTACGGGCTGAGAGATTCAAGAACTGAGACCGACAATGTGGATTTGCTGAGTCTACTAGGGACGAACTGCCCGAGGGATAAAGAACTAGAGCCCAAGAACTTTAAGCCTTTGAATTAAAAGTAAACATAACGCCCAATTAAGGGGTGAGCCACGCGACCACGACACCCAATTTGGACACCGTAAACACTGAACCAAACCCAAACCAAAAATACCAAGCGTGGGGAATCCCTCTTAAATTGTTTGTTAGCACACAATTTCCAAGCTGTACTCCGCTGTATTTTCACTATTAGAAACTGTCTGTTCAAAACCCAGTTTCTTTAGTACCGAAGAGCTCCTACTATTCCAAGAATGGACGCCTGCCCAAATACTACCTTGATAACCCGAGCTACGAACATGTGATAGCAAAGCTTTGCACATTTGCGTTGCTAAACCCTGCCCCCAGAACTCCGGATTAACCCAATAAGCTAAAGCCAAACGATTTTCCTGAGGAAGTAATGTGACCTGTCCAATAACTTGGGAGTTGTGCAATCGGCGACAGCTCCAAACATAACATTTGCCCATATTCCATTCTAACATACGATTTGAACACCAATTCTCAGCTTGAGTTAGAGTTTTAATGTTTGCTAATGGAAGCGACTCAGGAAATAAATCGGAGTTCACTGCGGTTAATAAACACACTGCATCAGCGATTTCTATTGGAGTAAATACAAAACTTGAGCATTCAAATTTTCTTGCGAATTTCAAAGCCTTCTCCTTGTGTGCTAACGCCCTGTTAAGGTGTGAGCAACGCAATACCGATGCCGCCGCATACCGCCTTAAACACTAAAACCAACGCATAGTAAAAATGCCACGCGTTGCGAATCCCTCTTGAACAGTTTGTTATGTACGTGGTTGGTTCTATCCCCAGAAACACCCATAAGTATCGTCTTCCAATATTTCCAAGAAAGCTTCTAGAAGTTGAATCTCTGGAACTGGCTCATACGAATGCCATTTTTGGTCGGATTTCATCCAGTAAATTTTCCACGCATCACGCGACTTATAATATTTGACTTTGGCTACTGGGCACTCCATTTTTTCGGATGGATCATTCCACTTAGGACGTATCTCGAAGATTTCGATGACTTGCCCCTCTAAACGATACCCAATATCAAGTTGGTTGCGGATCTCTTCTGCCGGCCGACAAGAATCAAGGTACTTCTCCACTACCTTTCTATAACGCTGTTGCTCAATTTCTGAAAATGCCATATCTATCACCTAACCCTTTAATTAAGCTAAGTTTACGACCTAATTTCATACGTTGGCTAGGTTAATTTTCGAGAAAGTACATAACGCCCTGTTAAGGGGTGAGCAACGCAATACCGAAGCCGCCGCAAACCACCTTAAACACTAAAACTAACGCATAGTGAAAATGCCACGCGTTGCGAATCCCTCTTGAACAGTTTGTTAGGCTAATGATTCAATGGCTTGGAACCGAACTATACAAAAGTCTCTTTGAAAAAGATGCTTGAGGTTATTGAGTAACTCTTGTTCGGAATAACTGCTATCTATGTGAATTTCAGCTCCAACGACTGATGTAGAGTTTATCCCTTTAATTGCTTTAAAATCTTCAGCCAACAGTTTTAGTTGCTCTTCATATCGATCTTGCTCTAATACTGGAAATGGGCAATCTCGTCCCAAATCGTTTTCAGTTAACTTTCTAGTTTTAATAACAAAATTCATTTGATACTCCTATTAGCCTAACGCCCTGTTAAGGTGTGAGCAACGCAATACCGAAGCCACCGTATACCACCTTAATCACTTAAACCAACGCATGGTAAAAATGCCACGCGTTGCGAATCACTCTTAAACAGTTTGTTAGTGCGCTTTTTCAGCGATCCCCTAACCCTTGAGCGCGTTACGCCAATACTCGACCGTTTTATCTGAAACCATGCCGGTTTCTCTGGCTGCAGCCACTAGAAAGTCACACAAGTTTGCTGCTATCTGCTCATTACCAAGTAAATACAAACTACGAATTGCTCGGGTCAGGCGGAGTTGGTTGTGGTCATGACTTTTAAGCCAGACGTGGTTAGCAGGGCTTAGTTCCAGTAATGAAGAAATTTCACCCCCATCTCGCTGCAATCCCCAAAACTCGAGTAAAAGGTCGAGTGCTTTTAAGTGGGTAATGCGCAATTCTTCTGAGTTAGCAAAAGCCTCTCGATCTGCTTGAGTTACCAAAGGAGCATGTTGATTGAACTTAGTACCCTCATCAATCGGGAAAAGAACTTGAATATACTTATGATCATGCTCCAACCAGAAGTGGTTGTAAGCTAACAACTGCTCTACATTGCGACCAAATTTATCTGGAGCTTTACCAGATATGAAACGAGCAATTTCACTCATTTTAAATCCTGCTAATTATAATTCTTATCTTTGCGCACTAACGCCCAATTAAGGTGTGAAGCACGCTACTACCACACCCAATTTGACCACCTTAAACACTAAACTAAACTCAAGCCAAAAATGCCAAGCGTGCTGAATCACTCTTAAATTGTTTGTTAGGTTTTTACTATCTCACTATGTATAAGCCGATTGTAAGGAACCTCATAAGCACTAGTATAATAATCAATTATTGACTGATCGCCGCCTTGTTTCTGATATAAGTCGATGTACCGAAACAGCCCGTTGGACGCATTTAATGCTTGTAACCATATTTCATTATCTTGAAACAAAGAGCCATCGGGTTGGCGTCGTAACTTGGGACTCTCTTTAAGTACTGACAAGTGATACTCCCAGTCTAGTGAGTCACTTTTTAAAAGAGTACTCAATGGAAGTTCTTTCAACCCTGCATACTGTCCTCCCATATCGTTCGTCCAAAGCCATGGGTCATCACAAGTTACAACCATCTCATACAAACTTTTAAGATCTTTCTCATAAGCTCGAATAGCGATTAGTGTCTCAGAGCTAATTTGTTGATTTTTAATAAACTTTAAATTCTCCAGACCGGCACGAAACGCCAAGAATGCAAACAAAGGACCAAGAACGCCACCAATATAACTACCAAAGCTTCCCCAGTCACCCTGCTCATTTGAGAGACCTGAGTGAAACTGTATAAAAAAAGCACCTAGACTTATACCTGTAATCAAAACAGCAACAATAGTTGCTATATTATCTCGAATTAGATTATTCAAATTACTCCCCAAAAACCTAACGCCCAATTAAGGTGTGAGGCACGTAATACCGATGCCGCCGCATACCACCTTAAACACTAAACTCAACGCATAGTAAAAATGCCACGCGTGCCGAATCACTCTTAAATTGTTTGTTATATTGGTGACGACATCCTCAAATTTTGCTTTTGATTGCTAAAGTAATCAGAGCTGATGACACACCCACAACAATACTAATAATTGCAGTAAACACCCTTTCGTTTCGCTTTGCTTTTAACTCATCAAAGTAAAGCTGAGTTTTAGCCGTCATAGTGAAAATTTTATCTTTATATCCCGCTTTACCGTTTGGATTATGGTAATTATTAACCTTTGTTTCACCCGACGCTTTTGCGTAAAGTATTGATGCAAGTAGTCGCTCTTTATATGGTTCCCCTGATGAACTGCGAACCTCGCAAGCAACATACCCACTTACAACAAGACTAGCTAAAGGAAAGTAATCACGATAATCACCATATTTGGATTCTATAACTGAATTAAGGTCTTCCAAGCTAGCTTCACGACTGATTAAGATGGTTCTAAGTAACTTATGACTGCTTAGTTTCAAAAACTACTCCTCAAGCTGAAAAACAATATAACGCCGCATTAAGGTGTGAGCGACGCAATACAAAAGCCGCCGCACACCACCTTAATCACTAAAATCAACGCATAATGAAAATGCCACGCGTTGCGAATCACTCTTAAACAGTTTGTTATGTTTCAGTTGTCACATAGGCCATTAATATTTCATCATATGACTTCCCGTTGATTCTCAGTGCATCAACCTCGGTACCATATTTGTGAAAGCCTAACTTTTTGTATAGCGAAATAGCCGCGTCGTTTTCAGAAGCGACTGTCAGTTGAATCTGCGAAATATCAGTATTTTGGAAGGCATTGTGAATAAGCTTACTCAACATGTCATTTGCAATATGTTTACCACGATACTCTTGTTTTATAAAAAGACCCCATAGGTAAGACTTGTGCTTAATTTTCTCTTTGAGAGCTTGAGCAAAACCTGCGACTCCAATTAATACTCCACCGTCAAATGCACCAATAATAAAGGCACTTTGAGTAGCCGTTACTCGAGCAATCCACTGCTCGTTACTTAACTTAGATTCTTCCTTAAAGCTATTCTCAAAAGCTTCTGAAGACTGCACTAGGCTTAGTAATCTCAACTCTTTGTATTGTTCCCAATCACTTGCTTCTAGTTTTCGATACTCCACATTTCCTCCTGAAACATAACGCCTTGTTAAGGGGTGAGCAACGCAATACCGAAGTTGCCGCATACCACCCTAATCACTAACACCAACGCATAGTAAAAATGCCACGCGTTGCGAATCCCTCTTGAACAATTTGTTATGTGAACATGCAAACTCAGTATCCAATATCTAGGATCAGAAGCAACGTTAATAAAAAAGGAGACCAGTACCATATGCTCCCTTTCCATTGACGGACTACTAAAGTTTGGTACAGCAAAGCGACAATTAATACTAGCTCTAGGAAAAGCTGGAAAGGAAAGAGCAACAATGAGTAAACCATCCCATACCCAGGAGCTTGACCTGCTTCGCTAGGGTTACTCATTACACCGTCGATAAAGTGCTCGAAATATAAGTAAATGAAATGGTTCAGTGTTAGTACAACTAAAACAAACCTCACAATGCTGACGCTCCAAGTTTATGATTTGAAATAGTATTTGTTCCAGTTCAGAAACTGTCGAGCATCATATTTTCATAAACTCGACATCAATCTCAGTTTTGTTCACATAACGCCCTGTTAAGGTGTGAGCAACGCAATACCGAAGCTCCCGCATACCACCTTAAACACTAAAACCAACGCATAGTAAAAATGCCACGCGTTGCGAATCACTCTTAAACAGTTTGTTATGTTTGTTTTTCCAGTTTGAGCTCACCTGTCACTTTAGCCAATCGTAAAGCTACCGCAAAACAAACTAAATACGGACTGATATACCAAAATACTTGCTACAATCGGATGTTTGACTT
>NZ_APHW01000010.1 GCF_002741985.1 Vibrio rotiferianus CAIM 577 = LMG 21460 | reverse complement strand
AGAGACAACACCCCGTCATTCCGACGAGCCTAGGCGAGATCAGGAATCTAATTGCCGCACGCTCTTGGCTCAATATTTCTCATCAAGCCACAGCACTCGGTGAGCAGATTCTGAATCACACTCGTCCCTCGCTGTTCAGAATGACGAGAAACATAACCGAGAGAGCAACACCCCGTCATTCCGACGAGCCTAAACGAGATCAGGAATCTAACGGCCACACGCTCTCACTCAATATTTCACATCAAGTCACAGCACTCGGTGAGCAGATTCTGAATCATGCTCGTCCCTCGCTGTTCAGAATGACGAGAAACATAACCGAGAGAACAACACCCCGTCATTCCGACGAGCCTAGGCGAGATCAGGAATCTAATTGCCACACGCTCTTGGCTCAATATTTCACTTCAAACGCAAACTATCCAATTGAATCCAAAAATAAAGGACGCCGAAGCGCCCTTTTCTGTACTTATTAGCAATAGTATAACTTAGTCTTTAGCGCTAAGTCCTACTCTTGGCTTGCCGTTGGTTGTGAAGTAGATTCCACTTGCTCTTTTTGAGCCTCTTTTCTTGCGCGGCGGTCGAACAAACGCTCAACCACAACGAAGAACACAGGCACGAAGAAGATACCAAGCAGGGTCGCACTTACCATACCGCCAAGTACACCTGTACCTACCGCGTTCTGACCCGCAGAGCCTACACCCGCACTGATCGCTAGCGGAACTACGCCAAGACCAAACGCAAGCGAAGTCATGATGATAGGGCGAAGACGAACACGTACCGCGTGCAAGGTTGCTTCAATCAAGCCCGCGCCTTTCTCGTAGTATTCCTTCGCAAATTCGACGATAAGAATCGCGTTCTTCGTTGCCAGACCAACAGTGGTCAACAAGCTTACTTGGAAGAATACGTCGTTATCCATACCGCGAGTCATGACCGCAAGTACCGCACCTAGCACACCGAGAGGCACTACAAGCACAACCGCGAATGGTACTGACCAGCTCTCATAAAGTGCTGCTAGTACAAGGAAGACAACCAAAATCGATAGCGCGTAAAGCATTGGCGCTTGGTTACCAGACAGACGTTCCTCGTAAGAAATGCCGTTCCAGTTCACCGTAAAGCCAGGAGGCAGTTTTTCTACCATGCTTCGATTTCTGCCATAGCTTCACCGGTACTTACGCCCGGAGCCGCACCACCTTGGATGTTCATCGCAGGTAGACCGTTAAAGCGTTGCAATAGCGGAGAGCCATAAGTCCACTCACCCGTTGCGAATGCCGAGAATGGCACCATTTCACCTTGTGAGTTACGCACGTACCATGAGTCGAAGTCTTTCGGCTGCATACGATATTCAGAATCACTCTGCACCAGCACTTTCTTCACGCGTCCACGATCGATGTAGTCGTTGATGTACGCGCCACCCCATGCTGAAGATAGGATTTGGTTTACATCATTGATGCTCACATCCAGCGCACGCAGTTTGACGTGGTCGATGTTTACTTGGTACATCGGCGCATCAGCTTGGCCGTTTGGACGCACGCCCACTAGTTTCGGGTTCTGTGCTGCCATACCCAGGATTTGGTATTGAGCCGCTACAAGCGCTTCGTGACCGTTACCGGTTGAGTCTTGTAGGTAGAAATCGAAACCAGTCGCGTTACCCAACTCTTGAATCGCTGGTGGCGCAAATGCAAACACCATTGCTTCTTTAATCGTTGAGAAATAACCCATCGCTCGACCTGTTAGCGAAGCCGCATCCGAACCCGGGGCTTCACGTTCTGACCAATCTTTCAGACCGATAAACGCCATACCCATGTTCTGACCTTGACCCGCGAAGCTGAAGCCCGCTACAGAGAAGACAGATTTAACGTTGTCCTTTTCTTCTTCTAAGAAGTAATCACGAACTTTTTCTAGCGTCTTTTCAGTCTGCTCTTGAGTCGAGTTCGGTGGCAAGATTGCCATTGAGAATACGGTACCTTGGTCTTCATCCGGTAGGAACGACGTTGGTAGGTTCATGAATAGCCAACCTGCACCCGCACTCATTGCAACAAACACCAATAGCATACGACCCGTGCGTTTTAGCATTTTCGCTACGCCCGCTTCGTAACCCGCCGTTGCCGCATCAAACTTGCGGTTGAACCAGCCGAAGAAGCCTTTCTTATCCGAAAATTCCGCGTCGCCTTTTTTCAGTAAGCTCGCACAAAGTGCCGGAGTAAGAATGATCGCCACCAATACCGATAGCGTCATCGCCGCTACGATGGTGATAGAGAACTGACGGTAGATAACACCAGTTGAGCCAGACATGAATGCCATCGGTACGAATACCGCAGACAGCGTCAAACCAACACCCACTAGCGCGCCAGTGATCTGCCCCATCGACTTCTTAGTCGCTTCTTTTGGATCGAGACCGTCTTCGTGCATCACACGTTCCACGTTCTCTACCACAACGATCGCATCGTCCACCAGCAAGCCGATTGCCAGAACCATCGCAAACATGGTTAAGGTGTTAACACTAAAGCCGGTCGCGTAAAGGATCGCGAACGTACCCAGCAATACCACCGGAACCGCAATTGTTGGAATGATAGTCGCACGGAAGTTCTGCAAGAACAGGTACATGATCAAGAATACCAACACGATCGCTTCAAGCAGTGTCTTGATTACTTCTTTGATCGACGCATCAACGAATGGCGTTGTCTCAAACGGGTAAGCGATCTTCAAACCATCTGGGAAAGTCGCACTTAACTGACCAAGACGTTCTTTTACTGCTTCTGCCGTTTCTAACGCGTTCGCACCAGTACCTAGAGAGATACCAAGACCAGCTGCCGGAAAGCCGTTGTACTGACCTTTGATGTCGTAGCTTTCTGCGCCGCGCTCAACACGCGCTACGTCTTTCAGATAAACGTTCGAGCCGTTCGCTTCTGATTTCAGAATGATGTTTCTAAATTCAGCCACGCTGGTTAAACGGCTTGCTGAAGAGATCGTCGCGTTAAGCAACTGACCTTTTTGTGCAGGTGCAGCACCCAACTGGCCAGAAGAAACCTGCGCGTTCTGCTCACGAATAGCGTTCGCAACGTCGATTGCAGTAAGGTTGAACTGAGTCAATTTGAATGGGTCTAGCCAAACACGCATTGCGTATTGAGAACCAAACGCTTGCACTTGACCTACGCCCGTTACACGGCTGATCGGATCTTGAATATTGGTAACAACAAAGTCACCGATGTCATTTTCCGTAAAGTCCGGGTCTTCTGAATAAACCGCCACAACCATCAAGAATGAGGTGTTAGATTTGTTTACAACGATACCTTGGCTTTGTACTTCCATCGGAAGTGATGTCATCGCCAATTGCAGCTTGTTCTGCACCTGAACTTGCGCGATATCTGGATCAGCTTCGCTATCAAACGTCAGCGTGATGGTTGCGTTACCAAACGCATCACTGCTTGAGTTTAGGTAGCGCAGGTAGTCCAGACCGGTCATGTTTTGCTCGATAACCTGAGTCACAGAGTCTTCTACGGTTTTCGCAGAAGCACCAGGGTAACGAGCACTGATAGAGATCGTGGTCGGTGAAATCGTTGGGTATTGAGAAACCGGCAAGTTGAACAAGGACATTACGCCCGCCAACATAGTCAGAATCGCAAGAACCCAAGCAAACACCGGACGATCGATAAAGAATCGTGCCATGATTATGCCTGCTCACCTGATTGAATGGTTACTGGACTACCAGGTCGAACCATTTGAAGCCCCGTCGTAATAACTTTGTCACCCGCTTTTAAGCCTTCAGTGATACGCCACTGGTTATCGATAGATTCAGCTGTCGTTACCGGAGTAATCGTCACTTTATTGTCCGCACCTACAGTCATAACCGATGCTTTACCCGTCGCGTCACGCGTAACTGTGTTTTGCGGGATAAGAATCGCCACAGGATCCACACCTACTGTTACCGTTGCACGCACGAACATACCCGGTAGCAACAAACCATCTGGATTCGCGAATTCTGCACGTAGCGTTACGCTGCCAGTACTTTCATCTACGTTCACTTCGGTAAACTTCATCGTACCTTTGTGTGCGTAAGTCGACCCGTCTTCAAGCGTTAGTGTTACCTGAGCTGATTCGTCTTTTTGCAAGTGACCTTGTGACATCGCTGCTTTCAAACGGAGTAGCTGCGCAGAAGATTGCACGATATCAACATTGATTGGGTCTAGCTGTTGGATAGTCGTCAGCGTCGCTGCTTGGTTCGCAGTAACAAGTGCACCCGCCGTCACGTTTGACTTGCTGATCACACCACTGATTGGCGCTTTTACTTGTGCGTAAGACAGATTGATCTTCGCTGTGTTGATCTTCGCTTTTGCTACCAACACTTGCGCTTTCGCTTCTTTGTAAGCCGCTTCTGCCTCGTCAAGATCTTGCTGACTGATAGACTTCTTAGTGATCAACGCACGGTAACGACGAACGGTTGAGTACGTCGATTCTTCCGACGCTTGCGCGCGAATAAGTTCCGCTTCAGCACTTAATAAATCAGCTTGGAATGTAGAGTCATCGATCTGGTAAAGCGACTGACCTTTTTCGACCACACCACCCTCAACGAAATTGCGCTCTGAAATAATGCCTGTTACCTGCGGACGAACTTCTGCTTCTTTAAACGCTCGGCTACGACCTGGTAATTCTACCGTTAATGCCTGATAAGTCGGTGCTACCGTCATCACGGTGACTTCAGGAGTTGGCGCTGGACCACCTTGTGCTTGTCCCTCTTGGCTTTGCTCACATCCCGCCAATAAAAGGCTCGACGCAATCAAAAGCGATAGCGTGGTTCTACGTGTCATGAAAATTCTCTCTTCCTAACTAAAAAATCTGGCTTTATTTGAAGCCAGCAAATATTAGTCGGGATGATAATTACTCAATGTTGTACATACAACAAAATTTACCGCTCTTTACGATAGACAAAAATGTTTGTTTTAAAGCTGTTATTGAACTCTCAATTTAGGTGATTTTTTATTGGAAAAACAAATTTTCTGTGAGCAATCAAAGTGAGTTTTTTCTCAATAAAAACAAGGAAAAAGAGTGGACAAAATAAGAGAATTCGTAACAAAGAAATGGGGATGACCAAAAATAAAGCCCGCACAAGGCGGGCTCAAAAATTAGAATACTGACAGCAGTAAATTAAACTCGGAACTGACTCACTTGTTTATCTAGTTGTAGCGTTTGTTCAGATAGCATAGACAGTGATTGCTGCGCTTGATTCACAACATCTACAATCGAAGTGCTGCTGTCTGCTATACCTTGCACGTTTCTGTTTACGTCATCGCTCACGGTACTTTGTTGGCTAGCTGCAGTCGCGATGTGGGTATTCATCTCGTTCATTCGCGCAATCGCGTTTAGGATTTCAGCCAGTGAATCACTTGCATGTCCGGCAGAGCTAATGGTTTCTTCGCTGCTTAGTTGACTGCCTTGCATAACTTCTACTGCCTGCTTGGCGCCAGACTGAAGCTTCTCAATCATAGATTGAATTTCTCCAGTACTTTGTTGAGTGCGGCTAGCCAGTGATCGAACCTCATCCGCTACTACCGCAAAACCACGACCTTGCTCACCTGCACGAGCTGCCTCAATCGCCGCATTCAATGCTAGTAAGTTCGTCTGCTCTGCAATACCGCGAATCACATCCAACACTGAAGCAATGTTGCTTACGTCGTTATCCAGTGTATTGATAACCTCACTTGCACTTTCAATATCTGTTGCAAGTAAACGAATCGATTGAACGGTCTTATCCAAAGTAATATTGGTGTTGGTGAGTTCTTCGTTAGCAGTTTGGCTAGCCATCGCTGCCTCTGTCGCACTATCACTTACATTACGGCTTGTAACCTGCATCTCATGGACAGCAGCCGCTACGGCTTCGCTGTCTTTTTGCTGATGAGAGGTAGAATCAGCAATGGTCGCAGTCAGCTCATTCAGGTGCGACATTTCGTTACGTAGCGTGTTCGTACTCTCGATAACTTGAGACACCGTTGTTTGGATCTTGGAAACGAACTCATTGAAAGCACCAGCCAACTGCCCAATCTCATCTTTCGCATTCATGTTAATGCGCTGACTCAAATCACCATTACCAGATGCAATTTCTGTCATTGCCTCTTTAATATCGTTGATTGGTTTCATTACAGTACGAAGCAACACAATGACCATTCCCAGAGCTGCAAGAATAACGATTGCAATGCCAGCACCCAAAATTAATTCCGCGCGAGTCGATGCCGCACGAATCTGAGCATTAAGTGACTTCTGCTCAGCTTCTATCGCATCTTTCACTACGTTAAGCTGTTTACGAACCGCAACGAACTGCTTGTCGAATTGGCCTTTGTGCTCCATGTAAAAACTCGACCATTGAGATTGTGGTGAGTTAATCATCTCTTCATAGCTATTGAGCCATTTTTCGCCCAAACTCACTAGCTGATGGGTTTCGTTAGCTTGATTTGCTGGTAACAAACCCGCTTGGGTTAACTCCAGCGACTTTTTCATGCGCGGAAGGGCTTTATACGCGTTGTCTTTATATTCGAACAGGTGGTGGTCAATCTCAGCTTGAGTTTCTGCGAGAGCTAAACCTTGAATTGCCGAAGTCGCTTGATAAAGATCGCGGTAGGCATCCTCAATAGTAAATAAGTTTGGAATGATTTGTTCATTGAGCGTATCGGTAAGTTCTGCCTGCTTCCACATCGTCAGAACATTTAAAACAGAGCTGATAGTTAATAATGCAATCATTAAAGTAAGAGGAAGCACTATCTTCTGCTTAATAGACATGTTGTTGAACATAAAAAGATGCCCTTTGTTATTGTTTAAATTGCATCCGATTATACCAGAGGTATAGAGCGAGTAATTCCAGATACCGTGCAACATATTATAATTATTTTTATCTTTACGATGAATAATTCAAATTCAACAAATAATTGAATTTAATATGTAGATTTTTAGGAAGTAAGATCACAGCTTGTATGATTGCGTACACACTGCACTCTGCTGAGATGAGTGCAAGGCCATCATTATATCTATTTGGAAATGCCCCCAAACTGTTACGCCAAAAGCAGAAGCTGGTAGAACAATATGAACGGCAGAGAAAAACACTCCCAGCGCTCCTCGTCGAATAACGGTTGGCTTATATACTTTGACACCTCTCGGTGGGAACTGTCCCTCGATAAAACCACGAATCCCCAAAGGCAGCATCAAAACAACAGTTAATACGAACATTAGAAATGGGTACCCAAAGAATATTAGGTTCCATACAAACTCTACCCCTGACATTCCCATTATCTCGTAACATTCTGGATCTGAAGCAATACCCTCTAGGTAGGGTTTAGCTATGAATTTATATAATCCAAACACTCCGGCGCCGAGAACACCGACGCTCATAACCCTTACCAGTTTTTCTTTACTTGTATACTCCGGCGCATACTCTTTCGTATCCATTTTTACTCATGCACCTTTATGTAGGTAAGAGAAATAGAATAGATATGAAAATAGCTGATACAAATCAGCTAAGTGATTTTCCGACGGAGAATTAAAAAGAATGAAACTAAAAAGAAAAACCTCGGTATATAAGCCGAGGTTTTAATAGAAAACGTTTAAGGTCTGTTGACCTAGTACTACCTAAATTACGCTTTTTTCACAAACTGCGCAGTTACCATCATTTCACCAGCACCATCGACTTTACAATCTAGTTGATGATCTTTGCCGTCTTTAATACAACGAATCACTGCTTTGGTGCCGATCTTAAGTACCAGCGAACTGCCTTTTACTTTTAAGTCTTTCGCTAACGTGACCTTATCACCTTCCTGCAGCAAAGTGCCGTTGGCATCTTTCACGTTTACGACGTCTTCTTCTGCTACCTGAGTCGGGTTCCATTCGTGAGCGCACTCTGGGCAAACAAGGTGGTCTTGGTCTGGATAAACGTATTCTGAGTTACAGTTTGGGCAAGGAGGTAGAGACATAAGTAATTACTAGCTAATGAATTTAGCACTATGGTAATGGGTATTGCTTGTCTAATCGAGTAAATTTATACGCTCGCTCTTTTCTTCAAGAACTTCTTTAAAAGCGAACATACCATTTAATGCTGCAGGAAATCCGGCATAAACAGACATTTGTAAAGCTACCTCTTTTAATTCATCCTCATTGCAGGCCACATTAAGAGCTGAATGTGCTCTATCTGACAGGCATAGCAGCCAAACGAATTCGCCCGTTTAAAAACACTCTTGAATCGACAAATAGCTTTCTCTGATGTGCTCAATCAATGCTTGGATTCGTTTCGCTGGATTGCGAGTGTATGGATAAACCGCATAAATGCCGACCACTTTACTGGTGTGCTCTGAAAGCACCTCAACCAGTTTTCCTTGTTGAAGATCTTGATAGACCAAACATGTCGGTAAGTAAGCGAGACCATTGCCAGCTATCGCACTTTTACGCAGTGCTGCGGCATTGTCAGAAGAGAAATTTCCCGACACTTTCAAAGTATAATTGTCACTGTTGCATTTAAATTGCCAGTTAAAGGTGCCGCCTGTTTCATGGGTATAGCCCAAGCAATTATGCCTTTGAAGGGCTTTTGGCGTTTTCGGCTCACCGTGTTTTTCAAGGTACTTTGGAGAGGCACAAATCATCCAGCGAGAGTTAAATATGAAACGCGCGATGAGACTTGAATCCTCTAAATAGCCAGTACGAATCACTAAATCATAGTTATCTTCAATCAAGTCAACGAAGTGGTTATCCATCGACATATCAACGGTTAGGCCAGGATTATTATTGCAAAACTCGGAGATAGACTCAGCCAGTAGCAACTCTCCAGAAATAGTTGGCACCGACATTCGAATATGACCCGCTAAAGATTCGTTGTAACCCGTTATCGACTTAAACGCGGCATTGGCTGTGGAGTAGATATCTTTAGAGCGATGATAAAGCACCTCTCCTGCCTCTGTTAACGTCAGTTTACGAGTGGTGCGATAAAGCAGTTGCGTACCAAGATCACTTTCAAGCTTGCTCACTCTTTTGCTGATCATCGATTTAGTGGAGTTGTTATGCTCCGCAGCTTTACTGAAAGAGCCGTGCTCAACGACTTGCGTAAACAGAATAAGATCATCAACTTGCGGCATAGGAGATCCTCTAAAGAGCAAGAGTATGAAAGGATTATAACGGTTCACCCAATAAGAGACGAGCCATTAATAGAAGAAAGGCACACCCACATGAGATGTGCCTTGATGCCCTGTTCCCATAGAGCAAATTGAATTCTAATTACATATCGTCAACGATAATGTAAGTCGCCGAGACAGGGCCATGCACACCCACCACTTTGATCAGCTCAATATCAGCAGTAGAGCTTGGCCCTGAGATAAAGTTAACGCATGAAGGAATACGTTCACCCCTTTGAGCTTTATTGTGCAGTGCCATCGTCGCCTGAGTTAAGCGAGGTAACAACGTACTTTTGACAATCACAAAGACAGAACTTTCTGGCAATAAGCTAATTGATCGACCTTGTTTCGGATCGCTATAAAGCACCACAGTTCCTGACTCAGCGAGTGCTTGTTCCGCCATTACGACACCAATCTTAGCGCGCTCCGCAATGGTGATATTCGCTTCATACCCTAAGGCGTTATCCCAAACATGCACTTGATGCTGTGCATTCGCGAGCTCCGATGGTGTGACAAGTTCCAATAAAGCGGGAGATGCTGAGAAAATCGTATCGACTCTCTTGGTATCTTGTTCGGCGGTGTAAGCACGTTGACAGATTTCACCCAACACCGCTTGAAGCTGGCTCTTTGTCGTCTCAATCACTTCAGCCCCTAACGAGGTGCGCGCATACTCTTGCAATACTTGCTTTAACTGTTCGGTACTCAACCCTTTCATCACCTCTTGGTGGCAAGAGTGACGAAGTAAAGGCCTTGTAACTTGCGTTAACGGAGCGCTTCTACCAAGTTTATTGGCGATATTAAGCAGAAACTGACCGCGATTATGAACCGCTGCCTGGCTGTTATCTTTTAACGTAGACATCATTGAGATCCTTATTTCTGTTTTCGATTGGCAAACCAGCTACGTAATGACTGGCCATCTGGAGTTGGAAGATCTCTTGATTCATTCCACTGCTTAATTGCGCCGACACTGAGTGGCATTTTTCCATTTCGGATCAAACCGCTAGCGACTGTTGCACCCACTTTGATGCTCATATCCCATAGAAGCGGTTTAGCGTTAATTAGGTTGAAACCAGAAACGATAGCCCGTTCACTAAAAGGCGTGATCTTGTCACTGGCCATTTTTTCACGATGCTTCATAAGTAGATCAGAAAGCGGGATCTTAACTGGGCAAACGTCATGACAAGATTTACATAGGCTGCATGCGTATGGCAGATCTTTAAAATCATCGTATCCGCCAAGAAGTGGGGAAAGGACCGCGCCAATTGGGCCCGAATAGATAGAGCCGTACGATTGGCCACCAATGTGACGGTAAGCCGGGCACGTATTCACACAAGCCGCGCAGCGAACACAGCGCAAGATGTCTTTAAACTCAGAGCCCAAAATATCTGATCGGCCATTGTCGACAATCACTAGATGGAACTCTTCAGGGCCGTCACAATGCTCTGCTTCACGTGGGCCAGTTAAGGCGGTGACATATCCGGTTAATGGTAAACCGACCGCACTGCGACAAAGCAAACTGATCACAATATCCAGTTCTTCAAAAGTTGGAACAATACGCTCCATCCCCATCACGGCAATATGCGTTTTTGGCAAACTCGTCGCCAAACGGGCATTACCTTCATTGGTGACTAGAGTAACCGTGCCCGACTCCGCGACAGCAAAGTTACAACCGGTAATGCCAATATCCGCCTCTAAAAAATCATGGCGAATATAATCACGTACAAAGCGCGTCATCTCTTCTGGATCTTCCGAGCCTTGATAGTTGAGCTTGTCTTTAAAAATCGCTTTAATTTGCGTACGATTTTTGTGTAGAGCAGGCACAACGATATGCGAAGGCGCGTCACAGTCATCCACTTGCAAAATGTATTCACCCAAATCGGTTTCAACCACTTCGCAGCCATTGCGCTCAATCACTTTGTTTAGACCAATCTCTTCCGTCACCATAGATTTGGACTTGACGACTTTTTTGGCCTCCTTCTGCTGAATGATGGTTTCGATGTAATCCGTTGCCTCTTCTGCAGTCGAAGCAAAAAACACACTGCCTCCGTTTTTTACCACGTTCTCACTCAGTTGATGCAGGTAGTAATCTAGGTTCTCTAATACATGATTACGAATGTCCATGCCCATATCACGCCACTCTTCCCAGTGGCCGAGCTTATCCGCCGCAAGTTGGCGATTGTTGAACATACGCTCCTGAGCATTCGCCACCGAGTGACGCATAAACTCATCTTGCATTTTTACTTTGATGCGCTGCTTGAAGTTCACATCGCTGGTTTTCATCGACATACTCTTCTCCTTAACGACTCAACAGCACATCAATGATATGCATCACTTTAACAGGCTTGCCTTCACGGCTAATACGACCACCAATGTTGATCAAACAGCTAATATCAGCACCGATCAAATAGTCTGGACTGACATCACTGATATGGCGGACTTTTTCTTTCACCATTTCGCCGGAAATTTCTGACATTTTGACCGAGAACGTCCCACCAAAACCGCAGCACGTTTCTTGGTTTTTGATTGGCAGCATCTCCAACCCTTCAACATTTTCTAGAAGCTTGAGCGGCTCTTCACGCACACCCAATTTACGAATCAAGCTGCAGGATGGGTGGTAAACCGCACGGCCGTTAAGACGAGCGCCAACATCCACTTTATCTAACTTGTTAACGATGAACTGAGTCAGCTCGAATAAGCGATCCGCAACCTTTTGTGCTCTTTCAGCCCACTCAGGTTCAGCGGCTAAGTATTCTGGGTATTTTTTGATAGAAGCTGCGCAAGAACCTGCAGGCGTCACGATTGGGAAGTCATTACCTTCAAAGCTCTCAATCAACTTTTTCATGGCTGGTTTGCTTTGCTCAATATAGCCGCTGTTTAATGACGGCTGACCGCAACAACCTTGCTGAGTTGGGAATAGAACCTCGCAGCCTAACTGCTCTAGAAGTAGCACCGTCTTTTTGGCGACTTCCGATTTCACAGAGTCACATAAACAAGTGACAAAAAAGTTAACCTTCATTTTTATGCTCCAGTGTTCACTGACTTTGATTACTCGGCATACGCCCTAAATCCAGTGATTTTTTATAGTTTGCCCACCTGCATGACTCTGTTCCCAAAGCCCTTACTACAGTGCAGGTAGGCATAATTGGTTTAAATAACGCTGCTCACTAAGGCGACAATCACCCCATACAGAACCATAGGGATCACCGTTCGTTTGATGATGTAACCCTCTTTATTAGCGATTCCCAAAATGGTTGAAACAGCAATGATGTTATTAATACAGACCATGTTGCCCATCGAACCGCCGACAGATTGCAGTGCTAAAATAAGGTTTTGTGGCAAGCCAACTGTCTGCGCAATGGTTTGTTGAATGCCACCAAAGGTGAGATTAGAAACGGTCGCCGAGCCAGAGAAGAACGCGCCCAACGCGCCAAGGTATGAAGCAAAGAACTGCCAACTGGTGCCCAACAGATCAGACAGCGCTCGGCCAGTTGTCATGATTGGAGAGTTTGCATCTCCCATCATCATAAACTTCACCATGATCAGAGCACCCACCAGTGCAATGAAAGGTGTTTTGATTCGCTGCCCCGTTTCAGTAAACACTTGGCCTAGCTGCTGTTTACTCATTTTGAAGACGAGTGCACTGACGAGCACCACCAATAAGAAAGGGATTAAAGCAGGCACATACAAGGTTTTGTATGCCCACGACGTATCAGTTCCCAGTATCTGGCTCAGCTTTAAGATTAAGGCGTTTGAGACGCTAAACTCCGCAAAGTGACCAAGTTGAACGGTGAATAGCTGAGTCGAGTCGGTTAAGAGCTGCTTTATCCCTAACTGCTGGATACGAGTAATAATGAGAATGGCGATAAGCAGTAACGTTGGACTCATTGCCTTGAGAATTTCGGCCCTTGGAATCTGCGCTTGTTGTTCATTTTCCTCTGGCTGTCTTGGCTCCATCCCGATATTTAACCGCGCCAATACAATAGAAATGGTGAGACCAATCGCCCCACCAATCAGCGCTGGAAACTCGTAGTTCCACTGCGCGAAAGCAAGGTATGGCAAAGTGCAGGAAAAAACACTGAGTTGAATAAAGATGATATTACGTAGGATGGACTTCCAGCTTACGACAAAGCTCAGCGCAATTACCGGAATAAAAACAGCAGCGACCGTATGCAGCAATGCAGAAGTGCGACCAATTTCCAGTAGATCGTGTTCACTTAGCCCAAGACCACTAAAGCCGAACCAAGTTGGCGTACCCACCGCACCAAAAGAGACAGGCACAGAATTCATAATAAGCGCCAACATAGCCACACGAAGCGCCGGAAAACCAAGTCCAACCAAGATTGGAGCAGCAATTGCCGCCGGTGTACCAAACCCTGATGCACCTTCAATCATAAAGGCAAACGCCCAACCAATGATCATAAGCTGCGCAATTTGATTACGGCTGACGCCTTCTAGCCAACGTTTGATGACCGCTTCCGCACCGGATAAAGAGATGGTTCGATTTAAAAGTATGGCTCCGGCGATAATCGAAATTGGTGTGATGGCAGATAGCGCGCCTGCAATAGCGCTGGCCACAAGTGGCGTGATGTGCGCGTTAAAGTAAAACAGTTGAATGACACCGACTAAAAGTGCAGTTAGCGGCAATGCAATATTTGAAGGGATGGCCTTATTTTTGGTCATCATCCATATGAGTAAAATAATAGGGGCAATAGATATCAATAAGTTGGCCATTGGGCCTCCATGTTTTCGTTATTGGAATCGTTATTTTGATTTTTGTCGCTTAGGGTAAAGCTTATAATTGTTGTGGTTATTTTAGAGAGAGGATTCGAGTTGGCTATTGATATTTAAATAAGCCAAGTTTTGCGTAGAAGAAAATCTGTGACACGCTACTAGTTAGCTTAAATTAAGCTTATTAATATCAATTTAATATCAACAACTTAAAAAGAAACCAGTAGTGATAGATAGTTTAATTAGACCTGTTTTGGAAACAATTAAGTGCAAACTAGCAACTAATAAACAAGACTAGAAAAACAGGCATAAGAATTATTCTCATCAATAATATTAATATAGTAACCCACTATATTAAGTTATAAATTGACTATAAAAGGAGATATTAAAAAGAGAGAGAAAAAGAAAAGATATTAATAGAAAGGACATTTCCTTTTTATTGAAGTTTTGCTCACTTCAGTATGGTCTCATTAGACTCAGATTAAATGAACGAATCACACTAGTAACTTACAGCCGCGATAAATCAGAATGGTGCCCTTTTCGGAGAGAGGCGATGTGCTGAATAATTGCCAAGTAATAACATTTGACTACTGTTGATGGTTATCGGTTAGTTTGCTCTTCTTTGCTAGCGAATAGATCTATCGACATCTGCGAAAACAAACCCCTAAAGCATAGATACTGCTTTGATTCACGACTCAACAGGGTTCAAAACTGACCTAAAACGAAAAAGCCCCAGCATTTCTGCTGAGGCTTTAGAATGTGGTGGGAGTGAGGAAGTCGAACTACTAATTTATCTCATTGAAATTTAACAACTTATGGCAAGTCGACTTTCGGGAATATACACTCTGTCATACATGTTATTTTTGTGACAATCATCACAAACACAAATTGAAGCATGTCATCTCTGATGCCACTTTAAACCCACATAAAGAACTATGCTGAACGTAACAGTCCGGATTACTTCCCACCAGTAACCTCAAAAACCTCTTTTGTCTCTGACTTGTCTAGATTCACATAAACGGATTGCTCAATAGCCGCACTATCAGCCAATGGATTTTGGAGAATACTAAGAAGATAGTTTTCATCCGAAACTTTATGTAAGCGATACAAGAAATACTTATCTTTGTATCTCTTAGCTGCAGCCTTTTCGTTACCCCTAAGTTCAATTTCAGCAGTATTATGCTTCCGACCTTTCACTTCTATAAAGCGAGCAACTTGATCCCAATTTCTATCTATATTGTTCTGAAATTTATCTCTTTTTTCTTCAGTGTCAAAACTAAGAATGTCGCATCCAAAGCTTTCACTACCAACTATCTGCCCAACTCTAAGTGGGTACCGTGGGGGTTCAAAATTGCTCTCTATTTCCATCACTTTACTCTCGGCAAAATTGCCATCTGTAATTTGATATCCATTTACGTAGCTTGTTGAGCTAGTTGATCCACTCGTCTTAACCTGGACTCTTAGTTTCTGTTTTTTAGTACTTTTAGGCTGTGGGGACGCTACTTGCGTTATCTCCAATGGTTTATCTTTGAGTGGACCGTCTGCAGGGGATACTTGTTTTGATGCCGGTTCTGTTGGCTTCTGTGGTACATAGTCTCTACTTGATGGCACGGTCGCTGCAGTTGGCTCTTGAATAATGCCAATGTCAGGTAGTACCCCAAAAGTATCTTCTGCTAAAGCCTCAAGAATATCCATATCAACTTCTTCTGCCTTATCTCCTCGCATTCTTCTTAAGAGAATATTACGGTCTTTGGGTTTACAACGGAACAATCTTGCAAATTCTCCTCCGTCCGCAACGCGGAATACTGAAGCCATAACTGAACCGATGGTATCCGCTAATAAGTCTGAATCACACTCCAACATTTGTGAACCAGTTCTAATGTACAAAGTCTCATTCTCTATCAGCCAACCCCACATGGGTAAATCGTATGAAAACTGCGTACCTTCATAAATCATTTCTGCACTAATCTCTGAACATATGACAATTCGTAGCTTTTCAAGCAAGCCCAGGTGTTGTTTTTGACTTGATTGAGTTGCTCTCAATAACTTGAAATGAGGCTTAACAAGCTGAAAGTAGGCATCAATATCATCAGCTGTGTCAGCTAATAAATGACTTTTCAAACTCTGTTTTATTTCTAGCCTATCAATTGAAGTTACGCCGAAAATTCGTTTAACCTTGTCGGTACCAACTCTATGTGGAAGAGACACAATCGCTAGCCGATCCAGCAACTCTTTAGGCAAGCCATCGGAGTCTGCATGGTGTAAATCTTCAACTGTATAGTATCCCGATACTTCACCCTTTGTTCCCCACATTCTCCCTGAACTTAAAAATCGCTCTTTAGAAATACCGGGGTCACCTGAGGCGACCTCAACAGCGTCAAGTACCCAACGGTATAGACTTTGAGAATGTTGGCCACTAGGGCGGTTAGTAGGAAATTCAATTAGCCTTTCATAAATATCGTTAATGTTTAAATCAACTAAACTAGTAATCACTCCTGCAGTTCGCCATGCATCAGTTAGCTCTCTTTCCGATAGAGAATAAGCTTTATAAAGTTGTGTCGTAAACTTAGCTGGCCTAGGAAATATTGACTCAATCGCTCTTTCACCTATGACACACTCTCTTGGCATCAGTGGCTTGTTATCTTTATCTTTTAACCATGCAGTATTAGCGATTTTCCAAATAATATAGCAGGGTAGGGTCCCGTAGTAAGTTCTATAATTTCTATCGCCAGATCTTATTGAGCTTATTGTCAAATGTTCAGAACTCGGTCTGATCCAGTTATAGAAACGTTCATCTTTAGAAAGCCAAGCAATAATCGCCGGGTACTTATCTGGAACAAGTATCTCAGCTAGTCTATCAACTGAAACATACGATTTAACACTTACTCTTGCGTTCTTTAGCTCGTGATCATCAGAAAAGATGTAATCTTCAAACTTAACAGGATAGTCAAATGCAGCAATAATAGATTCAAGAAAATTCTTATTCGATTCTTTTGCCGTTACTTCTCTAGGCCATTTACAGACACCAATCCAAGCTAAAAAGCTGCAAAACTCACTTATATCATCACAAATGCTAAATTGTTCTGGAGGAAGTAATAGCTGTTCTGGACATATATCGCCATAAAGGCTCTGCATCACATAACCATGATCCAAGTATCCGTTACCCATATACATTTCAGTTGCTCTTGTAGAAGAGCCATTTTGATTTGGAAGTTCAAAGTTTGCTTTAACTGGGAAAGCAGGTAATTGCCCTGCCACTCTTTCCTTTTTGTAGAGTAAGTAAATTAAGTTGAATAATTCTCTTTCAATTTTCGTCGCGTTGTCCGGATCCTTTTTCTTACGACGATTTGATTGAGCAATCAAGTGTTGCAGCAACCCTGCAAAGGAATACTCATGTAAGCCAAAGTCCTTTAATGCAACTTGTAGCTCCCTAGCATCCTTAACCTTTAAGCCTCTAGTTAGAAGCTTTTGCATTTCAATATCAAGAAACCTAAGTGTTAGCCAAGACGGTAGCTCTTCAGGTAAAGCATCTTTGGGAGATATATATACTGATGACGAATCTGGTATAGGCTTACCATTGCTTCCCAAAAATAAGGATGAGGTGAATGCCTTAGCACTGATACTGTTATCTTTTAACCCGACAATGAATTTGACTCGATCATCCAGAGTTAAATCAGCTAGTGAGCATATTCGCTCCTTTAATAATTCTGCGCTCATTTCCTTAACACCAACTTTCTTAAACCATAGGTGTTCATCAGTATTCGCAGGAGTTAAATCTTCAAAACCGCTAGTTGGGAACCAACCATTTGATGCTCCATTAATTGTATAAGCTTCATTAGGTTTGATTACTGTTCCACTAAGAGTTGGGATTATCTGTCGATGTTTTACTGTATCCAATAAAACATCTGGGAAGCCATGGTTAATTAAACTTAATGGGAATTCTCCGATTGGCATGACATTTCTAAATCCAGCTTTTACTCCCGTTGAATGCTGCCTTGCCCTTTGTTCGGCGACTTCAGCGATAAATTCAGCAAGACACTCTAAAACAAAACGATTACTTTCATGCTTAGTTATATTATTTCGGTCTTGAGTTAGCTCCAAGGTAGCGCTACACACTATTGGTAAAGGGATTATTATTTCAGTAGGGAAGTATGAAAATAACGGAGATGATTTAATCTCTGATGCTTTTTCAACTTCAGGTACAGCAACAATTAACTCATAGCTATATTTATCATTTTGATCACTATTTAAGTACTCTTCTGGGACATCACCACCTGTTTTAAACACCTGCCAAATGCCAATCGGAGAACCATTATCTAGGACCATTTTGGCAGTATCGTCACCATCTTTGGACCATACTCGTTCTTGCTCATTTGGTAATATGAATAGCAACTCATCTAACGAGTCAACAAACAATAAGGTTTCAGGTCTCAGTGAACTTAGCTGCTGTAATGCTCTATCATAAATATCGGAATTGTTAAAAGGGATAGCAATAGCTGTTGTATAACCCTTCCTTTTCCAATCTAAACATTTATCAGCCAACTCATAGTTGCGTTCATCGATAAATTCATGAATATCATTGTCTATTGAATAACCAGGAAAAGGTAAGACGGGAAGGACAGGCAGATCGCTTTTCTTCGTCTCTTTTGCAACTAGCTCAGCAAGCTCTTCATTGTCAGATATAAGAGCATTAAGCTTCTCCTCTGTAACTTTTCGACTGTATGCTAACGCAAGAGGTCCACTAAAAATAATAGGACTACTAGTCCAATTCAAAATCGATCTAAATCCCAGACCTTTGCAGCCGATAAACTTGCGCTCACCAAGACGTTTTGGACTTAAGTGGGCATTTTGCAACGATTGAATGCCACCTACAGAAAAAGCATTCCCCGTATTGGCAATCACCATCCCACTATGAGTCAGTTCAATAACCACGCGACCACTTTCATTGTTGTCTTTTGCTTGATCAGCTGCGTTCTGTAATAGCTCTAGGACCTCTCGACCTTCATAATCAATTTTGGTGGCTCGTTCTGAACCATAGTCATGAATTAAGTTAACTGGCTTAGCAAAGTATGAATTTCGTGTTTTTGACTCTTCATTCTTCAACCATTTAAACCATTCTTCGCTACTTTCAGGGATCCAAGAGTTATCCATCGTGTATCACTAACCTCTAGACATTAAAAAGGCTTCAAATAGAAGCCTTAGAATATTGGAATAATTGCATAATTAGATGTTGTCGTCACTGCTAAAGTCAGCATTCCTACTAGTCTTGTGTACCTCAGATTTTGAAATAGTTACCAAACGCCTAGCCGTTCATACTGCTGGCGTTTCTGGTTCAGCTTTTCATCAGACTTAACTAATCTAAGTAACGCACGCAAGTAGCCTGCAGACGTGTTGTAGTCTCTTAGCTGTTCACACACTTGCAGTAAACGAGTTAGTATTTTCTTTTGCATAGGGAACAGCTTATTCAGCTTTTCCAGCTCAGTTTTGGCTTCCTCGTACCGTGCATTTAGACCAAGCAATGATGCGTAGCACAAAGACACATCGAAGTTGTCCGCGTCATTGATTCGAGCAATCTCAATAAGGTCCTTTGCTAGATCAATGTTTCGCCACTTCAACATGGCTTTTATAGCAATAACTCGTGCAGATTCAATGTCACTATCACCGCTATTCATAAAGACAGAGTGGTTATCTTCTATCAATTGCTCTAAGTCATTCCAACGTTCATCACGGTAAAGGGCGTGGCATTGAAGGAACAGTGCATAGTTATTTTTGCTACGCTGATACTCTAGCTGAGCTGTCTTAGCTGCAGCTTTGTAATCTGTGTCTTCTAGAGCCTGAGTAACCTCACTAGACCAATCTTTTCGAGTTGTAGTAGTCGTCTTAATGGTATTCTTTGGTGCAGTGAAGACAAGCTGTCTTTGCTTAGAAGCTTGAAAATCCGCGTTCAATGCTTGAATAGAACCATAACGATCTTGTGGATGCTTGTTCAAACATTTCAAGATCACAGCTTCTAATTCAGGGCATACACCAGAGTTAATTTCACTCGGTTTTGCAAAAGGAGCGTGGCTCCTCACCTCGATCTGTGTATCGTGAGGCAAGCGCCCCGTCATTAGCTGATACAACAGCACGCCTAGGCTATATACATCCCCAAAAAGCAACTCTTCCGTTGTTCCCTTACGCGAACCACAATCACAAAACTCCGGCGCTGAATAAAGCACCGTACCGCCATTTTCACGCGTTCTAACATAGAACTCTAAAGGCAACGCTGAGCTACCAAAATCTGTTAATTTAACCAGATCATTTTGCCCAATAAGTATGTTGTGTGGCTTGATATCGCCATGTGAGATTGGTGGTACCAGTTCAGAAAGGTATTCAACAGCATCTAGAACTTGCTCAAAAACATTGAAATAGTATTTCGGTGAGTTAACCGCGACACACTCATACTCGTTACCAGGAAAAGCTTTCTCGGAACGGTTTAAATGAAACTCACGATTCTCTAGTTTCTGAGCTAACGTTTCGCTTGGAAAGTACTCCATCTCTATCACGTACAAGTGCTTCTCGGAAGGGATTCTCCCCATCTCAAATACTTGGATCACGTTTGGGTGAGGGTCTAATCCAATTAACTCTTTGCCTTCTGCTAGTACACGATCCGGTTGCGAATTTTGTTTTGGTATCTTAATCGCGACGGTTTGCCCATCTGCTAGTCGTTCAGCTCGATAAACCCACCCGTGGGTCCCATCACCTAAACACTCTAACAAATAGTATTTATCCCCAAGCTGTTTATTCGCTTTAGGTAAAAACAGCCCTGCTACTTGATTCATTGCGCCTCCCAAAAGCTAACAGATTGTAGAAACAATTTTTGGCTTACAGTGTCTTCAAAAAAGAAACGATTAATCAAAAGCTGAGCGTCCTCAATACCTGGAATAAACACACCTTTGCTGTTTGTCGCGCCATATTTCGCTAAATGGTTTAACTCTCTAATATCTGGCGCAGAAACCACTTCTTTACTCCAAAAAGAAAGCACAAGTAATGAAGGCTTTCTATCCCAGCGATGGTAAGCCTCTAACAGGTTCATTAACTTTGCCATTAGCTTTGTCTTATCTGGTGTTGAACCATCATAACGCTCAAACTCAATAACTACTTCTGGTGATTGAGTCGCGTATGAGAACCAAACAGAATCTGAACGAATATCATTACCTGCACCAGGTGGCGCAGGTGCCTCGACAACGGCCATAAAACCAAGCTGGTGCCCCAATGTGTTCCAAACACTACACCCTAAGCTATGAACCAATACATCCTCATCTTTCACTCCCCAGCCCGTTAGCATAGGGAAAGTTTTATCGATAAAGGCGTTTTGATTTAGCTCCGCTTTGATCTTGGATACCGTATCAGCCATCAAAACGCTCCCAGACACTTAGTACATCTGGCGACTCACCACCATGGATAAGTGCTTTGGTTCCGACTTTAACTAATAGAGGAGCTGGTATCGAACGACCACAAACCAAGGCTTCACCCGTTGAAAGGCTGGATAGCTCATCAAGGTCTGCTTTACTCACCATGTCGGATGCCTTGGCAATGAATCGTTGGTCATCAGGGTTCTTTAAGCGCATGGTTATTAGCGTATTACATTGAGAAGTCACATCGGCATCAAGCTTTGATGGGCGTTGACTAACGATCCCAAAGCCCACGCCAAATTTACGACCCTCACCGGCAATCTTTTTAATAATGCGGTGACTGACAGCATTACCACCAGCTGGCGCAAAGTTATGCCCTTCTTCGTAAACCAAAAAGCACGGGCGTGTCTTGTCTGTCTTACTGGATGCAGCGCTTAGAATCTCACTGGATAGTAAGCCACAAACCACCTGTTTAGCGGTATCGCTTAAACCCTGTAAATCAACAACAACCAATCGCCCTTTGCGGTTCGAAGCTCGACCAACCATCTGATAAATATCAGTCGGCTCTTTCATTGCTGCTGAGTAAAAGCTTTTCGCTTCATTCAAAACACGGCTAAGCTTCATTGATGCTACAGCAGCACTTCGTCCGTTGAGAGCCTTAGCTTCAGCCTCAGACAAATCATCCCAATCACGTAGTTCTTCGATGCCATCACCCAAGAAATAGCGCAAACGGTTAATATCGCGTGGGGTACTCTTATCAACACTTCGCCAATAGCGAATCGCGACATCTAGTACACGTTGCTGTGGTTCTGTTAGCCCAGGTAAAATCTCTGAAATATCATCCATTTCAAAGTTATCAAACTGCAACGCCAATGGATGGTTCTTACCAGCATATTTATGATTGAAGGCATCATCCTGAGGTGTATAAACCTGAATACCAGCATCGGCAGCTTGAAGCTTCTCGATCATTGCCTTTATTTCAGGTAAGGCCGTTTGGTCTCGACTATCTTCTACAGAATCAAGGCCATCACTGAACTGCAGCTCACCTTTGGACAACGCACGCCCATATTCTCCATGGGGGTCGAACACCACAACGGTACCATTATTAAAGGCAACCAGCCGCTCGATAATCCTACCTACGGTATAAGACTTACCAGAACCGGTCATCGCCAAAATGGCCATGTGTTCTGTGACTAGCTTGTTGACATCAAGGTATACCGGTACCGTATTTTCACCTCTTTCATAACCAACAAGGTTACCTAGATGAAGGCTACTATCTTCTTTAAATTCATAGAACTTACTTAAGAACTTAAAATCAACTGTTTCAACTTTAGCGCCAGGATCAAGAGGACGACGAGGAATTTTGATCTGGTTCGTTGCTGGGTCTCGATATCCCACTAACTCTATAGTGGCATGCATGTTCTCACCAGTCATATTGGCACCAGGGAGCAGTTCTAGCTCGGTAACACTATCCCCGAAGCCCGAATTAAAGAGCATATTTGAGCGATGAATTTTATTTACCCTGCCCAATACAGCGACATCGAGCTCATCTTTTCGCTCTTGGTGCATAATCCGGACAAACTCTCCTCTTCGCACAGAGAAAGAGTTTTCTACTACCATAGTGAGTTTGTTTGCGTCACCGGTATTACCAACCAATTTACCTAGTACACTGTGTTTCATTTTTATTCCTCGTCCAACCCAGATAACCAGGTATCTTCTACATCGTTATTCTTGATTGCATCGCTTAACCCCTGACGGTAATACGCTGCAAACTGGTCAAGCATTTTCAATTGCTGCATCGCTAAAAGTTGTGGTAATGGCTTTAGCTTGCTTTGACCTTGGATATCTAAAGCCATCAGTTTCCAAGCGACTGCATCAAGCTTTTTGGTGTCCCAGTCTTGAGCTTCACCCGCAAGCTGTACCATTTGAATTTGACTGGTGTGTCCGCCTCGATAGTGAAAGCCAATAACACCAGCATCAACTGCTTCAGCTGGCTCCATTCTTGAGCGGTTCTCTGTCATCCGAAATGCCATCGTGCGCGTAAAGGATCCCAAAATGCCATGAATGAAACGCTTATCACCAATACCGGCTAAGCGAGACTCTAAGTCAGCAAGCTTATCCAAATTTTGCTGCACGAGCTCATCTGTCGTTAACAAGTGCTTGCGACCTTCTTCTGTACGTAAATCTTGCTTAGCAATGTTAACGATGGCACTAAATCTTTCGGATACAATACTCGCTAATACGGGCCCTTGAGGGTTCCACGGGAACAATTGTTCTCGATAGCTGGACCAGAATTGAGCTATCACATTTTTTGTACGCTGGTACTCCTCAACGTGTTTTACATTTCGATCTAATGGAGTCATTGCCCTATCCAAAAATAGTGGCGTATCCAATAGAATTAATTGACTAGGGCTCCCTTGCTGTAGCTGCTTCTCGACCAATTGATAAGCTTGGCGAATTTCCACCAAATCTAGACGCTTTCGTTGCGCTTCAAAATCGATATCATCCAACTCTGATACAGAATCGTTACTACCGGTCCCCACCTGGTTTTGTTCGATACACATATCGATGCGAACTGCACCAGACGCGTATATATAGCCGCCTAAGGCGTTTTTAATACAGGAATGGGTGGCAATCCCGGAGACCGTCAAGTCAATAACCTTTGGCCGTTCAACACGCTTCACGAGACCAGCACTTTTGAACAATGGTGCGACGGCAAGCACATCTCTGATTTGTTGTAACAATCGCCCTGCACTTCCCGGCAGACGGATTTGTGATTCAACCGCCAAAGATTGCGCTAAGTTTTGTTTTCTCATCGTGTTGCATCCTTTAGCTGTTCTGCGTAAAGCCAGTAAGCACTCTCTTTGAGTATTTCTAACCCCTCAGTGGTTAGCCCACTCTCGTTTACATATCCAATTGCTAACAATCGAGAAAAGCCCTCATCCATTTCATTCCCTGTAAACTGAAAAACGGGAAATGCTTGATTAGATAGATAGGCATTCAGTTCACTCGCAGAGATCGCCTGCCATGCGTATATACAGACCATGATCGAGTAATCAGTCGCTACTAACTGGGTTGGTTCACTGTCGGCGTCAGTCTCGATAGCATCTGGTGTTCCCGCTAACCGGTCAAAGAACGCAAACCATTCCCGCACTGACTCAGTTTCATCAATTAATGAGATTGACCATAATGGCAAACAAGTAACTGCAAACACTCCCGAGGCAGCATGATGTTTCACGTAGCGAGTATTCGCCGCAGAAGCACCCCAAAGATGCCCCTGTGAACGCTCACAAACACCTTGTCTACCTGCAACCTGCTGAGTTACCTCGGGCTCTAATAGTCGTACCAATGGCGAATCAACAGAAGGCACTGCCTCACTGAAACCAATCTGCCAGTCTATATCCTCATCAATCACTCCGGAGGAGTAAGGGGGAAGCAACATCAAGGTTCGCCCAGACAACAACGCCCAGTCGCGCCACTCTCTCTTATTGGCAGCATCAAGCTGTTGAAAGTCTTTACCTAACATCAATACGCAACCTTGATGTGGCAATGTTTCAGTAACTGGCTCCGCTCCAATAAGCGAACTTAAAAACCGCCCTCTGCGATGATTAGTAAGTGAAAGTGCTAAATAGAAAATCATTAAGCCCCTCCAAAGGTGATTTGAAGTTTAATGATTCCTTTGTCCACTAATTCACTTTGCTCCTGAGAAGTAAGATTCGGCTCTGAATTACTGAGCATGAGCGAAGAAATTTCTACCCAACGTTCGACTGAGATTGAGGTCCCCTGCAGCGCTTGCTCCGCGAGCTCGCGCCAAGCGCGATGGCGGCATTCCAACTCAATAGCCAATTCAGGCAGCGATAGGTTAGCGACCTCTTCATCTTTAATCGTCGCAAGCGCAGGGTTACCTAACGCGATTAAAAGCGGTGTCACTTCCGGTCTGAGGGTTCGATTAGCCTTCTCAATCAGCCCATTTCGATAACCTTTTATGGCAGACTCGACACTGTTCACTTTACCCATTAATACACCAAGCTGTGCAGTAATAGGCTTCATGAGTTTTACAGGTACATCTTTAATCGCTGAGAATTGCCCTGTTCGAGCGTCGGTTGCAAACTTCTCTCTGAATAGATCAACTTCTTCATCAAGGTCCTCTAATGCATCTTCGATATCACGTAAAGATTCTTGATACATTAGAATTTTTTTCGGGTGATCAGCCTCTGGATAATCAACAGGTAACATGTCACCAAGCTGAAACTTAAGATCAGAAAGCTTATTATCCAATTTGCCAAAATCAGCCTTTGTGTCTGCGAACATCTTAAGCAAGCTACGATACGCCTGTACGATGTAACCGCTAATATCGTCAAAGCTTCTATGGCTACCACTTCGGATATCAACACCCACCTCTTTGGCCAAATCATCCAAGCGACTAGAAACTTTATCCAATTGCAATGTGCGCAAGTAGAAGTTAAGCGTCTCAGTTGAGCCCTGATACTCTATTCGCTGTGTTTCAGTGACTTGTGACTGCTTAATTGCCCCCTGAAGTATGTTGCTAATGGTTCCCAAAGAGAGCGTAAATAGCTTGCTTGGGAAAGGGGCTTGAGCTGCAGGCTCATCACTGATGTTCGATATTACATTGTCACACGCAACTTCGATTCGTTGCGCTGCTGTTTGTACAAACTGAGCAAACTGATATGCCTGTTCAATACGAGAATAAAGCGAACGAGAGTCGTCTTCTAATCGAATCCGTTGTTCCAAACGTAGGTCCGCGCTCGTTTCATGGATATCTCGCACTGCACGAATATGGTTAAGTACTTGATAACGTAAACGCAGCAACTCAGGAAATGCATCAACAACAGCGGATAGCTCTGATTCGAGGTTAGTTTCCTTGTTGGTCATAAGAACAACGAGTTTCGTCGCCTCTTCCAAATGATTCAGAGCTTTGGTGGTTTCAGTTCCATGCTTGCCCTCCGTTCCAGCAAACAAGCCCGGGATCCTATCCTCGCCGAATACTTCTCTTAAGGCTTCCACGCGCCCTTGGTAACTATCCACGCCTTTGCCATTAAACCATGTCGTCGCGTAATCTAACTCACCTTCTTCTATCTCAAAGCGTGTAATAGGTAGCCATTTTTCTTTCTTAGCTTGGCGATCTTCTATCTTCGCTAAGTTCAGTTGGCTGCAGAGCCACATCCAATCACTGAATACCGCTTTAGAAGATAAGCCTTGACTCGCTGGAGACCACAAATACCCCCAGTACCACTTCTCTTGAGCGTTGTCCAATGTCCATGATTTGGCTTTTTTCGGGTTGGCTATCTCTGCCAAAAATGCAGGTACACGGGCCTGTGCCTGTGCCGGATGCTCGATGTCGCTAAAAAGACCAGCATGTTCGTTTGACTGATAGCCACTTTGTAAAACTTTACCGTTTAGTGATAAACGGCTGAACACCGCTCGAATATCTGCCGCATCAACGCCATGCTCAGGCAAAATATCATTCAAGCTATTGACGTTGTTATCTTGAACTAGGAGTAACTGCCAAGCCTTAAAAAGCTTATTGCGATCATCATCGTTAATACGCCCCGAAGGCTTAAGAGGCCAGGCTATCAAACCACGCTCATTGAGCCATTGTCGCCATTCATGAATTCGGTTGTAAGTGTAATCACGAATGTTATTCAGACGGTTCTTGAACTTAGAGGTAAACACCTGCTCATTAAGCTCAAAGCCCTCTTGCAGACGCTGATCGACACCAATTCGCTCAATCACATCAATTTCACTAGTGTTGAGATAATAAAGTAAAACGTTCTCTTTCAAATCGTCTTTAACACTGCCCTTGGCGTAATCGTCCATCACCCCAATCGAGCCAGTGAATGCAACAACAGGTACACGCCCAATCGCTGCATATTGCCCTGTTATTTCTTCGTTTAGACGTGTGAGCTCATCTTTACTGTCTACCCAAGCAAACGCAGCTTTGCCCTGAGGATGAAGCTTTAAGCCCTCACAATACTGCAATCCAGAGCTTGCGCCTCGCCCTCCGCCCGCTTTAGTAAATTGGATAGCCAAGTCTTGCTTAGTTACAAAGGCTTCTTGGTTGTAGTTCCAATCTCGATCCAATAAGCGAAATAGCCCCAACAATCGAGTACGACGTCTTACAAGTGGTGAACGCTCCCACTCTGCCTTAAGCACTGACATCGCTTTTTCATGACCGTCGGCATAGCCTACTTCACGGAAAATCATGGAGTTTTGTTGTTGGGAGCGATAACGCATGTCTAAACGAAGCAGCATCGCCACGCTTGGGCCGATATGGGTTTTGTCCTCATCCTCTAACTGCTGTACATCACCAAAGAAACGTTTCCATAGTGCGTCAGCAGCAAATTCTGCTGCGGGATGACTATATAACAGACTGATCAAGTGACGGAATTCTTGAACGTCTAGCGGTAGAAGAAAGGTATTTTCATCACCTATTTCGTTAATGGCAAACGTACGTAAGTTCTGACGCAGCGCTTGAAGATTCAAACCTTGATCTACGCTTGGGTAGAACCACTCATCACGATCACGGCGGAATTTTCCATCTTGCAAGGCTTGGCGGCAATCGAGCATCGACCAATCAACTTTACGATACAAGCTGACGATCGGCTCATCATATTCATTTTTCAGTGGCAATAACGCCAACAAATGTTGATGCTCCGCATCTAACGCCTTTGGTAATTGAGCAAACAACAAATTACGCGCTTGCTTAAGAAGTGCTTTGTCCTCAGTCTGAATACCATGAATCGCATTGTGGTCTAAAACATGATCGGAGATCCGCCCTGAGTTCTGCAGCACTTGATCAAACAGCTCACCCACATTGCTAAACGCTGTACCATTGCCCGCGTATTTATCTAGCTCAACATCAATATTAGCCATCACCACATTGAACCAACCAAAGTTAGCGCCGCTCATGGCATAAGCCGCTTCAACTAACCCTAACGGATATTGATGACGTAGCTTGTTACCCTCTTGTAGCTTAGCGACATAATCTGATACATCCGCAAAGGCATTATTTTCGAGTTCGACTAGCTCAAAACGACGTGCCGTCGATTGAATTTCACGCAGCTGTTGTCCCAAAAGCGGGGAACAAAGCGCTACATAGCGTAGCCATGGCAATTTACGGCGTGGATCTTCCTCTTTAATCGCTTTACCAATCAGACGAATGGCTTCTCCATCCAGTTGGCAAGCATCATCCCTATCGATGCCGTAGGTAGCGGCTTCTGCCACTGTCTCTAGCTCATCAAGCACAATCAAGATGTATTGAATACCAAACTTTTGAAGGTATTGGTAAGCCGAATCAACCAATTGGGTGACTGTAATGGTATTGCCATTCTCATCTTGAGCTTGGTCGTAATACAGTACCTCATCAGAAAAAGCATGATCAAGCATCAACCGATTCGCTAGCTCTGAAGCTTCAAAACCAAACGGCTCAATACGTTGCAGTGCTTGTTTGGCGATACTCGATTGAATAGAGCCATCAAACTGTTTAGTCGCCAACGGGATCAGCGCTTGATATAAACCATAGGCAAACCAGTTATCGGTGTTTTGGAACTTAGACACAATTTGCGAGTAGCGGATATATAAGCCTAAGTACTCGTCTCGCTTACTTTCATCATCAAAGAGTTCAGCGTTTTCTAGCTCACCACTACCGTTACGCACGTACCAACCTTTAGAGCAGTCATTGATCTGTGCAATCAACTCATAGCCCAAACGGGACTTACCTCGTCCCCACTCGCCTTCAACGGCAAATACGTGAGCGAATTTATCGTCTTCATGGTCAATGGTTTTGATAAAGGTGCGATAACGATTGAAGAATTTACTTTGTCCAACCAGGGGATCTTTTGACGGATAATCCGAAACACCAGTCGCCGCCCAGTTATGTTGTTCCGTCAGCTCATCCCATACAGCCTGAGACGAATTATTAGCACTACTTATTGTCATTAGAATACATCCTTTAAAACTGCGCTGAGGTATTACTCGTATTGGTTGAATGGGCCTGGCTGATAAGTGACTCTTGCTCTTGGCGCCAACGCAAAGCCTGGGTACGAATCGCCTCTCGCAATCTTTTTCCATACAGGGCAAAAGCACGTTGGCCTTTCATTCGATAACAGGCATCAGCAAACTGCGGGTTAATTTGGTAGTAATCCAGCTCGCCACTGATGCCGTCTCGATGTTGCCAAACTTGGCGTTTAATCAATAGCTCAATAACATCGCCAAGCTGTTGGTCAAGCTCTTGAGTGCTGATAGCGGCCGGAAATAACGCCATTGATAATTCAGCCAAGATTCGAGAAACAAACTGAGCCAAGCTACCGCACAGCACCTCATCGCCATCGCGGTTTAGCACCAACACCTGCACCAAACTAGGTTTATAGCCACTTTGCCCAGCTGGCAACTCAAGCATTAAACCTCCTAGCCCTTCGCTTGACCATATATCCTGCTCATAGGTGATCGCCGCGAGCAGCAATGCCCAAGGCGAACTGAGCACCCAATCGAGCGCTAAATCACTGCGGGTCTTAGTGGCATCTAGGGGGAGATTATCAAACGCCTGTTGGTCAAAATTATGTTGCCCTATCTTTTGCTGCCCAAGTTCATGATGATCACTGCCATCTGATTGACTGGTCTCGGTTGAACGCGAAGATGAGTAAGATGAAGAGAGCGAAACCAACAAATACGAGTTGTATTTAACATCGGCTTTAGGCACCGGTAACAAGCGTCCTTTTACCCAATCAATATCTGGGCGCTGACCTTGTAATGCGGTTGATGCAATCACGGGCAAGGCTTGTCCGCGACATAAGCTCAGCTGATAAGCGGTGGTTAATACGCGCGTGAGAATAGGCACTGCACTGATGCTGTCTGCTTGGGTACCCAATAGCTCACGTTCAATCACGCTATACGGTGTCGCGCTCAAAGAGGCCTCAGCAAGTGAAGCCTCTACCCACTCGCTGGCGACGCCAAGCTGGTGGATACGCTCTACCAACTGCAGTGGATCACTCAGCTCAGACGCCTCTTGGCAGCGTGCCGCCATAAGGTTTAACCATGGTTGGCGGAATCGGCTGTCACACGCGAGCACAGCTGCTACCAACTGTGACGTTGAACCAAGCTCGGTCACACCATCAAGTAGCCGCTGACTGGCTACCCAATGTTTGCCATCATCACAGGGGTAAGCCAAGCCCGATAACAGCTCACGAACGGCTTTGTCTTGAATTATAGCGCAACCACTTTCCAACAAACGCTCTAACGGCTTGACCACACTTGCCAATAAGAAGTTTTCGCTTTGCAGCAATTCGTCACTCAAGACGTGTGATGATGGCTGTTTCATTAGGCCTCCGTCATCGCATCATCAGCGTCAAGCGCTTGTTTAGCTTGCTCAAGCAGCTCGTATAGCTGATCAATATCATCAAACAGTGGATCACCTTCACCATCAATGCCCTCAGCGGTCATACGTTCAAGTAAAGAACGATCGAGCGAGTCATCGCCAGTCTCTAGTGCTTGCTGAGCGGAGACCAACTGCGACTCGGTAAGCTGTCCTTCAATGAGATCTTCAACTAATAATTTGGCAGACGCGATTAAACATTGCGCCAACCTATTTACGGCACGAAGTAACTTGATTTGCTCTGCAACTTTTAGCTGAAACTCATTAGGAGCAGTCCATACTTCAATGGATGCTAACTCTTCAGTATTGATATTTAATTGAACAGCTCCATTCTCCCAACGTCGAAATTGTTGCTGACCAACCCAACTATTCAAATACCAAGATAAATATAGCGGATTGATAACTTCAGATTTTGGCTTAGAGTTGATGATAAATGAACCATAGGCATATTTATCAAACCCCTCATACACATCACAAGCAACACCAACGGTACCACTTCGCGTAATCATCACGTCACCGATGTTTAGAAAGTTGTTCTTCAACTCATCTGTTAGCGAGCGATCTAAATAAACAATATCCGACTTGGAAATCTCATTATCAGTCAGAGCATTACCTCTAACAAAAGGAATACCTTTACCTTTTGCTACATAATCAGCTTTAACTGACGAGCCATATTTAAATCCAGTAGTAAGTGCACCTAAGCTGGAAAACTCACCATTAAACTGCCGACTCAAATCAATATGCTTATCTTCATAGAACTCCGCATCTAACCGATTTTCCGTTAAATCAAAAGTTCTCGATATGGCGTACTTCTTATTTGTCCTTGGGAACTTCTTAACTGGAATATCATTTTCAAATTCTTGTAGAGTTTGCTTAATACTTTTCGCCCAAGCCCTCAAACGCTCTGCTTGCCGGACTTTCTCACCGATGTATTTTTGGGCTAAATGGTCAATTTCTATAACCTTTATTTCACGAAGCTTTTCGTTATTAATCCATTTTTGAATTACACCAGTAGCTTCTCTAAGAAATCGTTTTCGCCCATGGGAAGAATTAAGAAATACAGAAATGAAGTCTGCATCTTTAGTATCATCTAATGAAAATCTAGTGACATTTTCACTAATAGCTGCGCCTTGCAGTCTGTCTGGTACTGAACTCGCAGACCCAACTTTACCTTTTCGGCAGACAATCAGATCACCGCTATTACATAAAGACTTCCTAACTTTTTCAGAACTAGTTGAACTGACATAGAGGTAACCATCATCTGACAAATAGTTATCCATCAAGTTCTGCGTACGAATAAAAGGAATCCCACCTGTAGAGTTAAACTCGATCCCTCTCAAGAATTCAAAGCTACCATTAGACGTAAGATCTGAGATATTATTTGGAACAGAACTATCAACGATGCTTTCAAGTGTAACTTGCTTAAATACAGAGATTTTTTGTTCGTTATGCATCAACTCTGATGAATAGTATTCAGAATCTAGTCTCTCAAATAGGTCAGCAGGACTCACTCTGTTATAGAATTTAGAGTCCATCACTCACCTCGCTTATAAGCAGCGACGATTGGGTCTAAGTCATTACTTACACCTGCGGCATAATCTTCAATGTTGTTCTTCACCAAGTAACCTAAAGTTTCTGCAACTGCCATAAACACATCGGTTTGTGGCTCTGGCAAAAACTGCTCTGGATGCTTGTCGCTTGCTGGGCGTTTTTGCAAGTAAAGGATGGATGTTTTAGCGCCAGTGCCAGAAAGCTTAAAGGTATCGGATGGCAGTGATACCACGGCTTTTACAATGGCTTTACCACCGCTAAACTCACCAGTTTTTTCATCTTTTTTGCCCATAATGTATTCACGTACATAGCGGTCGCCCGAGTTACACAAGATACCGTCTGGCAAAACAATCATTAAACGGCCACCGGGTTTAAGGAGCTGCAAGCAGCGATCGATAAACAGCACGGCAGGGTCAATCGAGCCTCCTTTAACTGGCTTCCATTCGCCATTTTTACTTGGTTTGCTTCCCAGAGCTAAGCCAGATACCGTTGGGAACAGCTCGTATTTAGGCTTCTTGCCTGTAGATACATTACGTAAGTCTGTTCGGAATCCCGCCCAAACTGGTGAGCCATCTTCGTTTAGTTCTAGTGGACCAGTGTCTTCCCACGTCATTTTGGTGTAGTCGTAGTAGGCGTTGTAGGAATCGACGACCTCTTCAGCAGGGCGGAATCCACCTAATACCTGTTCCATATCCGCTTCATACGCTTTTTTCGACTCTTTACCACGTTTATCAGATTTAAACTTCGGGGTACCAAATGGTGGGTTGGTACAGATCAAGTCAAAGCTATTTGGCTTTAACGACGGTGTGGTTAATGAATTACCTGTGTAGAAGATTTTTGCTTTGGGTGCACCTTGCAGTGCCATATTCACACGTGCCAGCATCACCATGCGCGGCGCAGCATCGGCGCCCACAAAGCCATTTTCCAGTAAGTGGTTAAATTGCTGTTCGCGCTCTTGATCTGATAGACCTGCGACCGTATGCAGGAAGTTTTTGACGCGGCTTAACGCCACAGAACCAAAGCCGTAAGAACCACATGTAGGGTCACAGAAGCGGAACTGACCGGAGGTGATTTGCGCGACGGCATTAGTATCGTTTTCGATGTCATGGAAAACCATATCCAGCATTGCATCTTTTACTGGCTTCGGCGTTAGGTAAATACCCAAACCGCCTTTAGATTCAAAGTTCGCACGCAGGAAGACATCGAACACACGCCCCAAGAAGTCAGCCGATACATCGGCCAATGTGCCTTGGCGAGTTTCACCGTTTTTCTCATCGGTGAATGGTCCTAGGTCTTGAATCGCTTTTAACAGAGTTTCGTAGTTGCGCGGCTTTTCTAGGCGAAGGTGAGTTTTCGCATCAAAGATCGGGTTCGCTTCACCCGCGTCGTTAACCACAACATAGTCCGGATGTGATTTGAAATGGTCAAATGCAGCTTGGATCAGCTCAACAGCAGCATCACCATGTGCTTGTACATATTGGTAAGTAAAGATTTCTGGTAGCTGATACGCCTTGCCATTGTGCTCAAAACCAAGGTCACTACCTGATTTATGGTGCACTCGGAATGATTCTAAGAACAGAATCTTCGCTACTTCTTCAATAATGTCGTTTTTATCAGACACCTTATCTTTAACGGTTTGGTAAACCTGTTCATGAAACGCGTCAAGATCTTGCATTAGGTTACGGTATACCATAGCTGACCAAGCTAGGTTTTGCTCTCCGCTTAAGCGTTCGTAATCGCGAATAAGCTCAATGCCTGGAATTTCAGGTACCGCTTGGCTAAAACCTTTAAACTCGTAGCTACGCTGGTTGTTCGTATCTGCCAAGCAGATAAACGCTGGCCATTGGCTCTCGTCACCCAGCATGTCATTTTCACCCAGCAGCTCAAATACGAGTGCATCTAACGATTCTGGCTCTGAGTAATGCCAGTTATTATCACCAAGCACCAGTAACAAGATCTTTGGCGTTTGGTTACCTTCAACAATGCCCCAAACAAGCTCTGCTTGATAAAAGTCTTGTGTTGCTTCTAACGGTAGCGATTCGCTAAATTGGCGAAACTGATTGCGAACTGGCGTATAAATTGGAGCGAGTTCTGTAGCATTACTCATAATTCTTTTCCTAATACGTGCCTCTTTTGTTGAGGCTTTTCTGTTGAGCTAGGCTCAAAGGTCAAATTGGTTTACTTCAAGATAGGGATAACTAAGCAAGCTTAATTAAGGGCCCCATCATGGTTAATTTGGGGTGTTCTTGCACCGCGCTTTTCAGCATGCCCTCTGTGGCGACGATATGGCTGGGCAGCTTATTGAGCGCTAGCTTTACTGGTAACGGCCGCTTCAGCTCGACGACCAAATCTAGCAAAATGTCACCTAAGTTTTGGCTACTGTTATCCGCCGTAGCTCCGTCTTGGGTTCGAAGAGAAAATAGACCAGTATTCGCCTCTCTCTCCACTGCTGACTGGCAGTTTAACCATAACGATAACTGGCTCTTCTGCCAGCCTAACTCTTGCCAAATATGGCTTTGTTTTGACCAGATATCGTCAAGAGCTTGTGGCTGACTCGTCAGGCCATCAAGGGTCTGTTGCAGCGCTTGCCGTAACTCGATGTCAGTTAACATGGTTCACCTCGTCTAGATTTGGATGAACACTGCTATACACTTGTGCCATCTGTGTCTTTATCTGCTTCATCTCTGCCAGTGCTTGGCTTTGCTTTTTCAAGATGTTGTCTAATTCATTGTGCCAACGCGTCGCCAGCTCACAGGTTAACGGTGGAAACGTCACCTTGGCAAGATCGGATAAATTTATAAAAGCTTGTACACTGCCACTGACTAATTGAGCCATTTGCCATTTGATTAACGGCGTTTCTAACAGCAAGGTGTACGCTCCTGCATACTGGTGGAAAAACAGCGTTGCTAAATGCTCACTCGCCAGCGTATCTTGAGGCAAATTTTCGTTTATCCACAATACCTTACTTTCTCTCGCGAATGTTGAGAGCAGCACATCATTTTTTTGTACCAAGCGCTTTTTCACTCGGCTGATCTTAATCGTTTCGTCATGGTTTGAGTCGACTAGGGTAAGGTCATCAGACACTCGAAAGTTCGGCTTTAAATCTTTAATTTTAAGTAACTGATACCGTTCTGGCAGTGCTTGCTCTTGTTTCGGTTCAATAACAGCAAGTTCTGATAGATATTGGCCGCCGTTAGCGGATAGTTGATGGGTTACTTTACTGTGCTCTGAGTAACCAAAATCTAAACGCTCACTTAAGTCTTCAGATTTGAACCACGCCGTCTTTACCCTATTTTCATTCCACGAGATGGATAAGTTATCTAAGAAATCAGTTAACCAGGTTGAAACCTGTTCGCGCAGGTCTCGCAGCGACATTTGGGTAAAGTAAAGTCGCTCTAAACACGAAAGGTAGTGCTCAGAAAGAGTAGTAAACTCATCAGGGGTTGGCGCTAAAGGCATATTCTTTAACTGTGACAGGCCCACACGAACCAACTCCTCTTTTCGAATTCTGTTTTCTAGGTAGTCAACGTATAGAGGTTGCTGCAAGCAATAGGTCAACCAAAGCGCATCGTGGCGGTTTAAGCCACGCACGATTGCCATGTTGGCATCAATCGGATGTTGTCGATCAAACTCGGAAACATAAGCTGCAGATGCACTGCCGACCCTGCGCACGACAACATCGGAAGGCTTAACACAAGACTCGAATGAAAGTACCGGTGTTTGGTACTGACTACTCTCAGGATTCAACCTCATGTCGGCGACATGCCTCATTCGGTAATAGCGCTCTCCCAACAAAGTAGTTTCAATATCTGTCGCTAGTTTCCTTGTTTCCTCATCAACCAATTTTGGCTGATATTTGAGAGTTATAGGATCTCTTTTACTAGTATCCAGCAAAGACACATTTGCCATATACCACTCTGATTCTGGGCTTTCGCTAAATCGCCAGCCATCAACAAACTTAACTTTATAATCTTTCAGCTGAGGCCATTGTTTTTGTTTTGCAAACACAGGAAGAATAGCCGCCGTTGACAGGTGATAATCAGCCCGCCAGTCCGTCGCCTCTTCAAACTCTTCTCTCGTTATCTTTTTGATAGTTACAGCCTGCATTTTGCCCCCGCTGCCCTTTTTCATTCTTCATACTTTAGTCCGCCACACACTTAAAATCAACAAAAATCATTTTGCGAGTCAAAAGCGATGGAGTGAAAATAATTTAATCACGCCATTGACAAACCAAGAATCAGTGTTCATTATGCAACCAACAAATAAACAATGCGAGTTCAAAGCGAATGATTTACTAATTTTAAGGAGCACTCTTAATGCCGACTACAACACCACTATCGATTTACCTATTAAAGAAAGGGATCAATGCCAACACTTCAGTTCTCAAGATCAACGATGCCAACAGCCATAACGTTGAAATCGATGGAACAACAAGTACGATGCACGTTCAAACACCGACCTCAAACCCACCAGCTTTTGCTAAATTATTTACTGAAAGCAATCAATTAACTGAAGTAGACTTCGGGACTAACCAATCTACTGGTGCGGTGTTGGAACTACATCACGCCGGACAAACCTTTTTCGTTGCCTTCGGAAAAGGCTATCACATGATTGAAATGGACTATATGGTTCATGACTTTGGATTGAGAACGGCCTTAAATCTGGTGGACACCAAAGATATCCGCGGGGTCGATACCGCATCAAACAAAACCACTCCTCAAAACGCTCGTATTCAGAGCGGGTTAAGCGCGGAAGTGTCAGACTTTCCAATCGACATTGATGAAGATTTGCTTTCTGCCATTGAAGGACTGAGCAACGATGCTGGCTTCGGTTCAAGAGTTAGCGGGCGTCGAAAAGCCTTGAAAGTGAACTTCAAGGGTAAGCTTGATGAGCTCCCGAGACTGCTAAATAAAGCCTACCAGAAATACACCACACCACTGCCTAACGAGTTCAAGTGGGTGGAAAACATTCGAGAAGTCTCTGACTCGACAATTATCTCAAGCTTGGATTGTGAGCTTGTGACGCTTCTCCAAAACTACCAGACGAATGGACCATCGCAAAACGATAACGTCTATATGATCGCGCCAAATGTATATGACACTGACAAAGTAGTAGGCTTTAGCTACGGTGCCAAAAGCAAGCAACGCTCAGATATTTTGAGTCTGCAGCGATACCTGAACAAAATCGTGGGTAAAAAAGGAACGCTCGAACTGAAGGATCTCAAGACTGGCTATAAGGTGTTTGCCAAAGATGAAGATCATATCACACAACATACTTGGTCTGGTTACGATTGCCTGTACTGTGAGCTTGAGAAAGATGGCAATCACTATGAACTGCGTGCTGGAGTTTGGTATGAAATCAACGTTGACTTCGTTAAGGAGATCAATGCTGTAATGGAAAAAATCGCCACTTATGATGTAACACTTCCAGCTTACAACCATGATTCTGAAGGCGCTTACAATGAGGATGTGGCTGATAACGACACTAATATTGAGTGCTTAGATACCAAAAATATCTATCTTGGTGGCGGGCAAAGCCGTTTTGAATTCTGCGACCTTGTAAATAAAGATAACGGTCACGATAAACTGACGGACCTAATCCATGTGAAACACTATACCTCTTCCGCCACTTTGAGCCACCTTTTTAGCCAAGGTGTAGTGTCTGCGGAGATTTTCCGTCGAAGTGAAGAGGCTCGTCAAAAGCTGTATTCGAATCACAAGGATGTTATGCCTTTGACAGATCCTGCTATCGCACCAAACGCCAGTGACTATCGAATCGTCTATGCCATCTATGATATTGACGCATTGCCAACTAAGCTGCCTTTCTTTTCCAAGGTCAACTTAAAGAATGCATTCAACAGGCTGCAGCTGCTAGGCTATGAAGTCGCTCTGGCGCATATCGAAGTGCACCCAGATAAAAAAGCAAAACTCCAAGCCAAGAAAGCGAAGCAAGCCAAGCTTAAAACAGCGGCATAATTTTTAGGGTTCAGCGGCTATGTAGATATCGACGTCAGCAAAGCCGCCCTTCTGGCTACTGAAGACTCACCATTCGAACGCGCCCCCATTTGTTCAGTTTAAAGTATCAAACAAAGTTATCCTCAATATATTGCTTCACCTCATCTGCCTCGAAGTATTCCGCGATATCCAAGCAATCAATGGCTCTTTTGGGGAAAGGGCTACCAACCGGTACTGTATACGTTTTCTTCCAGTCTCCACCCTGTTCGATCATTTTCTTGAACAATTGCAGCTCGTTGAGTTCCGCAGCCAGCATTAATTTGAGCTAAAGATATGAAGGCTAGTGTCGTACCCATACTCTCCATAAAAACGTAATGAAGTGCTCGATCAGTAGGGGATATAGACCCCTGCATTAGAAAGAACTAAATAATTAGCTCTTCGATAGAGTGGTGCTTGCATCGTGTGTACTCTTTTGTGTACTTCCAGAGATGCATTGCTTTAGTGCAGATATGAAAAAAGGCCTGATAAATCAGACCTTTTAGAATGTGGCGGTGAGTGAGAGATTCGAACTCTCGATACGTTGCCGTATACACACTTTCCAGGCGTGCTCCTTCAGCCACTCGGACAACTCACCGAATCAAATTGTGGTTAGCATCATTGGCTAACGAGGCGCTAATTTAATGATTATGTGCCTGATGGTCAAGGCTAAACATGAAAAAAAGCGCCCTTTTGCGTTTGTTTGCTCACTATCTAGCTAAATTGTGCAAAACAGGGACAATTAGGCCTCTTGATAGTAGCCAGGAACGCGGAACCAACGACGGCACTGGTCTAAGAAGTAACCGTAAAGTACGCCCATACCACAAGACACAACCGCATTACTCGCCACTGCTGTAATGATTTGATCAGTAGAAGCGCCTACCGCGAATAAGATGCCAGCATAGACTGGTGATTGGAATAATACGTAGGCTACCAAGTCAGAGACATTCTTCATAAATGATGAAGGTGAAAGCTTGTTACCTTGGCGCAATACCCAATCACGAAACATGCCATAAGGCCAAGCAATCGCGATATTGACTGGAATAGACAATGTACGTGATGCCAGAGACTGCTCGAACGTCATACCCGAGATCAAAATCTCGATGATCATCCCGGTGATAAAACAAAAAACCACCATAGCGAAAGTATCTGCTGCTGCATTACGAATACAGAATGGTCCACGAGCCTTCATTACAACCTCTAAAATCAAACACCAATTTAAGTGACATCTATAAAATCTTTCACTACACCAAGAGAGACATGGCAGTTCATATCGCCATTAGAGCACAACAATTGTAGTTTATGATCTTGTTTTTAAAATAAAGAGGTAAATTAATGACTACTTTCAAAACCCAAAGTAGTCAAAATCACTAAAAACAGGAACTCCGGCCAAAAAGCCGCACCAAAATGGAGTTAAATAACGTAATTTAATTACTTAATAAGAACTTAGATGAGGAGAAATACAAGAAAAGTAGTTGTAAATATGGCAGGTGAGCAGAAAAAAGATCGCCTCATGCTGCTTAGCATGAGGAAATCAGGATAATCACTATAAAGCGGGCATCCTTGTGTCTTACAAGTCTGCTAACAGTACAGTTAAGCTGTCTATATCTTCTTGCTTTGGTGGCTGCGCTTGCGACAAGTAGGACTCGATACTTTCCGCTAATTCTGCGAGCTGTAGCTGTAAGCTCTGAGGAACTGAGGCATGAATCCTTGCTAGCGTTTGGCTAGCGCCCTCTAAATCACTGTCTTCTAGCGCGACGTAGAACTCAAGCAACAAAGACTCCGTGTTTAGTGGTTTATCTGAAGATTGAATGCCTTCAGGGTGATATTGATAAAGCCGTTGAGAGTGACGATATAGCGCGTCATCCAGTTCTGATTCAACAATGGGTTTCGCGATAATATGATCGGCGCCTACCCCCATCATTCTTTCTTGAGTTTCTTTGAACACGTCTGCGGTACATCCAAAAATCAGCACCGACTTAGAAGCAGATTGAGAGTTCCTAATGACAGATATTGCGCCAATACCATCAAGAACTGGCATATGGTTGTCCATTAAAATCAAGTCGAATTGTTGCTTCAGCGTAATGTCGACTGCCTGCTGACCATTTTCTACGGCGGTACATTCGAAGCCTTTATCTTTTAAGAAGCTTTCCATGATAATGGTGTTCGTTCGATTGTCTTCAACAATAAGGGCTCTGAGCCCCTCACAGTTGATCTTGTGTCGATTTGTCGTTTCAAGTTTACCGGGCTCACAGGAATCAAGCTTCAACTCAACCGTGAATTTGGTACCGACGCCTTCCCTGCTCTGTACATAAACCCCACCGCCCATATGTTCCGCAATCTGTTTCACTATCGCTAAACCGAGGCCAGTACCACCATAGCGACGAGTTGTGGAAGATTCTGCTTGCTCGAATGGACGGAAGATCCTCGCTTGTGCATCGGATGAAATACCAATACCTGTATCTTTTACGCTGATGATCAACTTGTTGGCGCCATCATCCTGCTTTTCGTCAAGTTCAACTTCCACATATCCGGAGTCAGTGAATTTCACTGCATTATTCAACAAGTTAAACAGAACTTGCCTTAATCGCGCTTTGTCATTGTTGTACCAACGACCATGAGGCAGGTTTGAGGTAATTTTGAACTGTAAGCCTTTTTCGGCACAAAGTGTATGGTAAACACTATTGATACTGCCCAGAATGGATTCTATCGGGAATGGAGTGTGGTCAAGCTCAATATGACCTTGCTCTATTTTCGAGTAATCCAAAATCTCGTTGAGCAGTGTCATCATATGATCACCAGAATCGTAAAGCGTATTGAGGTGCTTACGCTGCTCATCATTTAACGGCGTTTTAAGCAGGATTTGAGCGGTACCCAAAACACCGTTCATTGGTGTACGAATCTCGTGGGATAAGGTGGCCAAAAAAGCGGTTTTAGCGTTGGTTGACGCTTGTGCTTTCACACGCTCTCGCTCTAGGTAAACCGTTTTTTCATTAAACTTACTGATCAGGTGACCAATCTCGTCATCACTTTCATAATTGATATCAATAATGCCGCCTGTTTTAGAATCATCGACCTTTTGGGCAATTCGCACAATTGGTTCCACGATATACCGATTAAGCAAGTAATAGCCAACTAATACGCAAAGAAGTAGAAATGGAATAATCCCGCGTTCCACACTCATTACTTGTTCAAACACCTGATCCGCCACTTTCACTTTGGCGTTAACAACATCAAGCTGCCAGTTGAACTCACCAAAATCGAGCTCACTGATATAGATATTTTTGGATAGATTGAAGTTGTGCTCAACGATCACCTGCTCATCCGCATCACGGATCACGACTCCCAAAGAGTACTGATTGGTGTGTTCACGGATAAATTGGAATAACGCTTCCAAAGAGAGGTCGACAGTCGCTACGCCTGCAAACTCACCATTGCGATAATAAGGCGAAGAAGCCGTAATCATCTGTACTTGTGTAAACGTATCGATATATACGCTTGACCAGCTCACAGCCCCTGCTGGTGCTCCTGCCACAGATTGATACCACGGCTCATTGTCATACCCTCCGGTTTGAGGGTTATTGTAAGATTGGATCTGGTCGAGGCCACCAGCATCATTTTTATTGAAAAATAGACTGGTGTAACGCCATTCCTCGTTTTCTAAAAATGGTTTAGGCCACAGCCCTCCACTCACAATAATGTCATCGCTAACGGCAAGCAGTTGGGGAATGGTATGAACTAAGCTCAATTGAAGTGAGTCTGTTTGGCCGAGACCGACTAAGCTTTGAACTAATCCAATAGAGCTCGTTAGTGGCTGCTCAATTTGTGAGGCGAGTAATTGAGTTCTTAAATCGAGGTTTTTTTCGAGCTTGGCACGGACAGGAGGCTCCACAACTAAATAGGCCACACTACCAATAGTTGCGATAAAGAACCCCAAATACACGGTTAATGCGAGGATACTTTTCTTTCTTAACGAGGAGCGTATTTCCATAGCAGTTAACGAATCCGTCCCTAATATCGATTTATCTAAAATTGATTGGTAAGATGTTCGCAACCAACCAGTCCATTAACAAATGGTATTCTATTTTGAAACTACAAGACATCCTTTCTCTTCCAGAACTTGATGGAAAACTACTAAACCTAGCGAAAACTCAAGGCTTCGTAACAGCAATGGCATCTGCGCCGAATGTTCTGAACCCTCAAGAATGGCTACCATTCCTGTGGGGTGGTGAAGAGACCGCACCTTTCTCTGATGGAGAGCAGCTAGAACAGTACATCGATGAGATTGTTCAAATGTGGAACCAAACTCGTCCTGCTTTATTGGAAGGCAGTTGGCAATGGCCTGAAGGCTGCGCTCTGGACGAAGGTGAAATCGTGACGGAAGCAACTCGTGATTTCTGTGAAGGTGTTCTTCAGGGATGGCAATTGGCTCGTGATGATTGGGAAACCTTAATGCCAGAAGATAGTGAAGACAGCGCATTACTTGGCGGTGTGCTGCTATCTCTGACCATGCTTTATGATCCAGAAACAACTATCACAACTCTTGCAGAACAAGGCATGGAAGGCTTAGAGCAATTTGAAGAGATCTTCAATGCGATGCCAGTAATGCTTTCAGGCCTAACGCAACGTGGTGTCACATTGGCAGAACAAGAGTAATCATAATTTATTTAAGCCACTGACTCTCAGTGGCTTATTCTATCAATTCATCTCTCCTCATTTCCTTTCTCAAACCCACAGCAAAAACATTCGAACAAACCATAGACGTCACCATTTTATAAAAACAACATTACAATTCCTTAATTTCTTTGTTAGTATCCGAGCCGAATTTGGTTAATTGAATGTTGCAATGCACACAGTAAGAAATCAGCATATAAAACAAAAAGTAATGGCAGTTTATGTCATTGCTGCTTTGCTGTTTCAGATTTACCTATTGGCAACCGTAGCACTTAACCCATCACAAGTTCATAACAACAACTGGTTATCTGAAGCTCAGGATGAAAAAGTCCTACTCTGTACTGCAGAAGCTTCAAGTGGGTCGACATTAAAGAGCTTATCGCCGACAACGCCATGTCTATTTCACCGGATAGTGAGATTCACGATCCATTAAAGTTCAGTTGCCCTTTACTGGATGTGTGCCAGTTCGTTATCGCTATCATGGCGATGGTTCTAGCGGTTATCATTCTTTGGCTTAGTCGCGTCACTCCACGCTTTAATACCGATTTACCTATTCAGTGCCAGCAAAAGCTTTACCTTGCTCTCGCGCCAAAACAATCCCCACCTCAGACTTTCCTTGCTTAATTCGGCGCTTCTACGTCGATATCAATAATTCAAATAACAATACACCTAAGTAGCCTCGAGATGCTTGGGTATCAATGACCGCGTTTAACCAAAACAGCGGCACAAATTCGCACGTACTTTTTTTGGAATTCAAATCTGACTTGCGAAAATAATTAGAAAGGAAAGTCTATGTTCAACCGTATTTCAACTGCAAAATCTCTTTTTACCACAATCAGTTGCGGGCTACTCGCCGCATGTGGTGGCGGTTCTGACTCTAACTCAACAACAACCCCAGAAACCTCACTACAAAATGTCACGCTTGAATTTAAAGCTCGTGTTGGTCAACAAGACATTCAGTGTCAACTGATGGAAAATGCAATTGCAGGCACTGCCAATACAAACCCAGAGTTTAAAGATGTCCGTATGTACCTTTCTGAAGTCGAGTTGCTTGACAACAATGGCGTAGCAACCCCTCTTGAGCTGATTCAGGATGGCAAATGGCAATACAAAAACGTTGCACTGTTAGACTTTGAAACTGGCTCGGACAGCTGTGCAAATGGTAATGCAGCACTTAACCATCAAATCAAAGGTCAAATACCCCAAGGTAACTATACTGGGGTTCGCTTTACCTTAGGCGTTCCTGCCGCGCTCAACCACTACGGGATTGACGGTGACGACGCTATCTCACCATTGGATGTAATGGGCATGAACTGGAGCTGGCAAAACGGGCATAAGCATCTGCGTATGGATGTGAATGGTTGGAATATTCATTTGGGAACCACAGGCTGTGAAGTCGTGGATGCGACACAGGAAACCATCGATTGTGCCTCGTCTCGTCCAAATCGACCAACCTACCAATTTGATGACTTCGACGCCGCAACCAATGTGATTGTGTTCGATTATCAGCGCCTAGTCACTAACAACGACATTACCTTTAATACCCCAAATACGCCTCCTGGTTGTATGTCGTCTAGCACAGACCCTGATTGCCAAGGCATCTATGACAACTTAGGTCTAGATTTGGAGACCGGCGAATGCACTGCTGGTAACTGTAGTAGCTCTCAAGCTTGGGTTTCAGTGGAGTAATTGTTATGTCAGTAAACCAGAAGTGCGGTTTGCTGGCATCGCTCACGATTTTTGCCATCGTAGGCTGTGACAGCGAATCGGATTACACCGTGATACCACCCAACGCCGAAAATGAATTTGGCTTTGACTTTCAAACGGGCTCACTTCCACCACCTAAAGAGCCAGCAGATAACCCTGCGACAGAGGAAAAGTTTCAACTTGGACGTCATCTTTTTTATGACAAGAACCTTTCTGGCAACCAAACCATGTCGTGCGAATCTTGCCACCAGCAAGCGTTAGCATTCTCAGACGGTGTAAAAGTGCCAACGGGCTCGACAGGAGAAGTGTTGCACCGCAACTCACAAACGCTCACTAACATCGCTTATAACGCTTCTTACACTTGGGCAAACCCCATCTTGAAAGAGATCGAACAGCAATTGGTGATCCCTTTATTTGGTGAGTTCCCTGTCGAGATGGGCATCAATGATGCGAACCGAGAAGAGATATTGAACCGATTCCGTCGTGAAACGGCTTATCAAAATATGTTCAATGCGGCTTTTCCCAACGAGCAAGACGCTGTCACGTTTCCTAATGTGATCAAAGCGCTTGCCGTCTTCAACCGAGCCTTGATCTCTAAAGACTCAGATTTTGATCGCGGCACCATGAGCAGCTCAGCGATGCGTGGTCAGGATCTGTTTAACAGCGAGAAAATGGAATGTTTCCATTGCCATAATGGCTTCAATTTTAGCGATTCAACCTTGCATGATGACTCTGTATTTGTCTCGCGCCCTTTCTTTAACACGGGGCTTTACAACATTGATGGCAAAGGCAGCTATCCCATTGCAGACAATGGCTTGTTCACCGTCACTCAAGATCCAAAAGACAAAGGGAAATTTCGCCCACCCACGCTGAGAAATATCGCCTACACCGCGCCTTATATGCATGACGGTAGTATCGCCACACTCGGCGAAGTGTTGGATTTCTACGCCAATGGTGGTCGCAACATCACTTCTGGTGAGCATCAAGGAGATGGTAGAAAGAACCCAAATAAGAGTGAATTTGTCAAAGGGTTCACCCTCAGTGCACAAGAGAAACAAGACATGCTGATGTTTTTACATGCTCTGAGTGATGAGACATTTATCTCTAACCCTCGCTATGCGAACCCGTTTACTCAAGAGGATAAGTCATGAAGCAAGTGCTAATAATTATGGGTAGCTTGCTGGTGACGCTCCCTTTACATGCTAAGCAAGCTCAAACTGATTGGCTCGATGAGGTCGATATACAGTCAAACCTTTTTGCTCAAGTTGGCTACTATCAGACCGACAGAGAGACGGCATACTCAATTCCTGGTGTTGTGACGGATGCAAAAGCCTTTCACTACGAAGAAGGATTGCAGCTGATGCATGGCGAGCTTGGGTTCTTGGCAAGTGTAGATAACGTTCTAGCGGCAAAACTTATCATTGGTAGTCACCATGGCGAGTCTATAGAACTTGAAGAACTATGGCTGCAACCCCACCTGCATCAAGATTGGACACTACGCATAGGTCGTCAACTCAGCCCAATAGGGCTATATAACGGTGTTCACGAACACGACTGGCGTTTTCTTGATGCTTCACTAACCCAGCAAGCGTTTCTTGGTAGTCAATACAGCGATGATAGTGTTCAGTTGACCTTTGCTCAAAACCGTTACGACACCACTATTTGGCTTGGTCGTGGCAGCGAGTACCCTGCCCAGTACGATAGTAGCTCCGCTTCGCCTGCCGCCTTTGGCTTGACTGCCAATTGGTATCAACTGAGAGCGGATTACCAACTGCAAGTGATAGCAAGTGCGGCTTATTTTAACGCGACTTCGCGAAAGCAAGCGGAAAATGATGGTCACAGTCATGCTCACACCGCCTCTAGCAACTTAACCTATGACGGTGATACTACCCTGTTGACCTTCGGCGCCGATCTAAAGTGGAACAACTTTAACTGGCAAGTGGAATGGATGGGCCAAAGGCTAAATGCCACTCTAACGGATTCACAGCAAATTCGAACTGAGCTAGATGCATTTCAACACGGTGTGTCTACACAGTTAAGTTGGCAGTACCAAAATCTTGAGATGGGCGCACGTTATGACTGGTTAATAACAGACAATGAGGTAACCAAAACCAACGCTGAATTCGAACAGGTTTTAGATGCTAAAGGTCATGCTCCACAGCGTATCAGCGCTATTGCTAACTGGCACTTTGCCATGCATCAACTTTTGAGATTTCAAACCAACTACGAATCCATTCTTCAAACCCAGCAAACTGCATTTTGGCTCGTCTACCAAGGCAACCTCACTTGGTAAACCAACAACAATTAACGGAAATAATTATGAAAAAAGCGCTAAAAATCATCTCCCTATTTTTATCTGTTTGTCTCATCGCACCCGTGAGTGCTCATGAATATGCAAAGGATAGTATTCAAATAGATCATCCTTGGAGTCGAGAAGCCCCACCGAATGCGACCGTGATTGCTGGTTTCTTCCAACTAAAAAATGGTTCAAGCAAAGATGACTTCTTGATCAGTGCTTCTACCCCGATTGCAGAACGTGTGGAAATACACACTCACGAGATGAGCGACGGAATGATGATGATGAAAAAAATCGACAGCGTTCGAATTGGCTCAATGAAAACCGTGATGTTCCAACCAGGCGGCTATCACCTGATGATTTTCAATCCTAAGCAGTCCTACCAAAAGGGGGAACGATTTCCGATGACGCTGCAATTTAAACATGCAGGAACGATCGAGGTTGAGTTAGCAGTAGAAGCAAATGGCCACATACATAGCCACTGATGAATCGTAGTTAATCACTGTCCTAAGCCTCTCAAACTCGAGAGGCTTAGTTTTTACGAAACAAATATTTTGAGCAAACCAAGCCAACGCTACCACTCAAAGGATAATATGAGGAATATAGCGCGCCATATCTTGAGTCACTAAACTGCTGTCTTCTCGAATCGAGATCCCTGCTGCTTTGTCATTCACGAGCCAACTTCCAATCAAAGTATGGCTTGAGCCAAATTTCGGTAGCGGATGATATTGTTGAACGATGTTTTGGTTCGATTCGTACGGACCCGGTATTTTCACCAATCGCTGACCATTTTTGACAATCTCAATGTTGGCACCTTCGCGAGAAAACAAAGGCTTAATAACGTAGTCTTTTAAGCTAGCCGCTTTTGGATCATTGGCAAAATACGCGGGTAAAAGATTCGGATGATTTGGAAATCTCTCCCAAAGCAAGGGCAACAACGCTTTGTTAGACAGAATCGATTTCCACATTGGCTCTAACCAGTTCACACTCGATGTTGCGAGATACTGGCTGTATTCCTCTTCGAACATAAACTCCCACGGGTAGAGTTTGAACATCCAGCGAATCGCTCTGCCATCAGCATCCACAAATTGCCCATCTTGTGTCACACCAATATCTTCAACAAAAACAAAAGCGGTTGCTAACCCAGCCTCCCTTGCGCAGTCTTCTAGGTATTGCACCGTACCTTTGTCTTCTTCGGTGTATTTGCAACAACTAAAATGCAGCGTTTGACCCGGCTGCAATTTGGCAATGTCAGCAAAGCGTTCAATCAGAAAGTCCTGCAGAATATTAAACTGATCCGCGCTTTGGTGAATACGCCCTTTATTGACAACGTCTTCTAACCATACCCACTGCCAAAAGCCAGTTTCAAACAATGACGTTGGTGTATCTGCGTTGTTCTCTAGCAACTTTGCTGGCGATGAGCCGTTGTAAGCAAAGTCCATTCTTGAATAGAGGGATGGCTCTCTTCGCTGCCAAGAAGAAGCGACTTGCGACCACATGGCTTCGGGAATCGCACACTGCGTCAGTAACTGCTCACTTCGAACAACCTGATCGACGATTTCAAGACACATTTGATGAAGCTCTTCCGTTGGGTCTTCAATGTCTTTCTCAATCTGCTCAAGGGTAAATTGATAGTAAGCACTCTCATCCCAATACGGTTGGTCGTACATAGAATGGAAGCCAAAACCAAACTGGCGTGCTAATTCACGCCAGTTTTCTCTTTCTAGTATTTCTCGTCGAAACATTTCAGTTAACCGCCGCGGCTTACTGACACCGCTTTACCAAAGCCACCGCGAGACATCACACGACCAATCGTACCGCCACCGCGCTTATTTAGGTTACTGGTAGCGACCTTAGTGGATTGATTGCGGTAAGAACCGTAAAACTGCCCTGCACCGTTGTAATACTTCGATTTATAACGATACATCGGCTCTGAGTAGTAGCTTTTGTTGTAACCGCTTAAACCACTTACTGCACGGCTGAAGAAGTATCCTCCCACAAACGGCACATAAGAACGATGGCGCGAGCTGTAATAACAATCGTCTTCATAGAAGTCGTCTTCACACTCGTACTCATTGTTATAGCGCGGTGCGTTTTCTTCTGCACGTGCCATTGCCTCTTGGTAGGCGATTTCACACTGCTCACTGAACTCAGGCGCAGCAGATTTACACTCATCAGCATCGACGTAGATGTAGCCTTCCGTTTTTGATTCTTGAGTTGCGAGGAAAAAAATCCCACCGAAAGCAACGAATGGAATGATTCGCCCGACCTTAAAACTCTTGTCCATTGAGGAGCGTTTCACATTGGAACTGCGTTTCATCGAACCTCCTAGTAGGTCATGCAGGCTGCGTTAAGCACACCGACAGACACAGAGACGGCAGCTAAAACAATGCCTGCTGGTACTTCATCATTCTCAATACGCTCCGATACTTTCGGCAGCAGAATAAAACGCACAATACCGAACGCAATTATTTGTGCCAGCATCGCAACGAGACCCCATACCATAAAATCTATAATATTGACTGAGTTGGTTGCAGCACCCGCTATAGCGAGGCAGTAGCCAAGGAACGCCCCACTTAATGCGACTGCCGCCGCGGTATTTTTCTCTTCTTTGATCAGATGCCATTCATCGTACGGTGTCAGTTTTACATAGACGAATTTGAACGCCAGTACGAAAACGATCGAAACGGAGAAGTAGAGAAGAAAGTTAGGGAAACCCGCTAACAGGCCGGCAATCATATGCATTATTTATCCTTGTTCATGTCAGTCCAAGCGAAGTCATCAATTCGCTCGTCGGCAATATAAAACAGCTTAGTGCTTGGCGGCACTTGGGCATTTAAGTCTGGGTTGAGTTCAATCCCGTCGCCGAGATCGAATGCGATCAACGTTGCTTGGTGATGCTTCTTGATAAATCCGAAGATCTTTTCCACGCTGGTCGTCGGTTGATCTTGTGGGTAAATCACTGAGTACTGCGTCATACCTCGTGTAGAGGCAAGTAATTCTTGGTGTAACGCGCTTGAACCTGGATCCACTGCAGCTTTGGCAAGCATCTCTGCGCCTACCGCTGGAATGCACTCTGCCTTAGGGCAATGCTGACTGAGCAATCGTCCCAATGCTTCATCTTTAAAGTAGGCGAGCAAGTGTGCATCAGGGTTGACCGAAGCACAATACAAGGCGGCCGAGAGAGTAATATCATCGCTAAGATTATCAACAATAATACAGTTAGCTCCGGTAATGTTGGCATTCTTCATCTCTTGCGCATCGGTGTAACTGTTCACCTTAATAAAACCAATTTCACCCGGTAATGGGTTTTCAATATCTGAACGACTGCATAACACGATTGGGCGTTTGCCCTCTTCTTCATGCTGTAACATGCGGATAAGGTGCATAGTGCGTGCGCCATTCCAACCCAGTAATACGATATGGTTTTCCACTCTTACTCTCCGTTTACCCAGTATGCCTGCTCGCCAATAGTCAATCGCCCCGCCTGCAACTCGTCCCAAAATGGCAGCAAATAAGCTCAAACCGCCAGGGATAATAAATAACACCACTACCCACTTACCCATATCACTTGAGGGTGATAAGTCGCCATAGCCAACCGTTGAAGCGGTCACCATGAGGTAGTAAATGAAGTTTGAGAAGTTATCGGTCAGTGCATGCTCTCCTGCAAGAGCCAGCAACAACCACGAGATGGCAATGTAGGCGCCACTAATGACGAGAAGATTTCGGTTGCTCAACTTAAAAAGATGGGTACTTAGCCACTTTTTCAGTACTAGCCATACAGCCATAAGTTTCCGATTCCTTTCTGATTGCTATAACTAAATACTAACCTATTGATTGTAAGAAATAAAAAAACCAGCCACATTCGGCTGGTTTTTGCGATTTGTCTTAGCAAGCTTTGCCTAAACAAGACTGAGCAACTAAGCGTTGCCTTTTACTTGCATGTTTAGTTGCTCTGCGAAGTCCAACATGCGGTTCAGCGGGATGAGTGATTTCACACGCAGTGCTTCATCAACGAAGATTTCGTGCTCTGCACCACCTTCACTCAGTGCCTTTTCAATCGCTTTAAGACCGTTCATTGCCATCCAAGGGCAATGTGCACAGCTACGACACGTCGCACCTGCACCTGCTGTTGGCGCTTCTATCAGTTCTTTTTCCGGCACTAGCTGCTGCATCTTAAAGAAGATACCTTTGTCAGTAGCGACGATCATTTGCTGATGAGGTAGCTCTTTCGCCGCTTTAATTAGCTGGCTAGTCGAACCAACTGCATCTGCAAGCTCAACCACACTTGCTGGTGACTCTGGGTGAACTAGGATTGCCGCATCTGGGTATACGCTCTTCATCTTGCGTAGTGCATCTGCAGAGAACTCGTCGTGAACCACACACTCACCTTGCCATAGCAACATGTCGGCGCCAGTTTTGTTCGCAATGTAAGAACCTAAGTGACGGTCAGGGCCCCAGATGATTGGTTTATCTTCCGCGTCTAGGTGCTCAACGATTTCAAGAGCGATACTAGAAGTCACCACCCAATCTGCGCGTGCTTTTACTGCAGCTGAGGTGTTTGCGTATACCACTACCGTGTGGTCAGGGTGAGCGTCACAGAACGCGCTGAACTTGTCCGCCGGGCAACCAAGGTCAAGCGAACATTCCGCTTCTAGCGTTGGCATTAGAATGCGTTTTTCAGGCGTTAGGATCTTTGCTGATTCACCCATAAAGCGAACACCACCGATGATCAGTGTGCTTGCAGGGTGGCGGTTACCAAATTTTGCCATTTCTAGCGAATCACCAACAAAACCGCCGGTTTCTTCAGCTAAAGCTTGAATTTCAGGGTCGGTGTAGTAGTGCGCGATTAATACCGCGTCCTTTTCCTTAAGCAGCTTTTTGATTCGCGCGATGTAATCGGCTTTTTCTTCTTGGCTTAATGGGATTGGTTTTGGTGGGAATGGGTAAACTGTATCGATTTTATCTAATATGTGGCTCATTGCTCTTGCTCTACGCAACTTCCTTTAATCCGAGTATTGTAACCTTGTTGATTTTCAAAAACCAACCCGTAACCGGAATTTGTAGCAGTCTAGCCGTATATCTTTGTTATACCTTGAAAAGAGCGAGCAAAGAAAAAGGGAGCTAGGCTCCCTTTTGACTTTGTTTACTTCAGCTTAGAGCTAGCGACTTTCGCCGAAGCACTGCCTGGATATTCATCCACAACTTGCTGATAGTACTTCTTCGCTTGCTCAGCATTGTTGTTACGCTCAGCGATATCACCTAGCTTAACCAATGCGTCTGCACGCTTGTTAGATTCTTTGTAAGAAACAACCGCCGCAAAACTCTTCACAGCTTCTTTGTCCTGCTTCTTAGCAAAGTACAGCTGACCTAGCCAGTAGTGTGAGTTCGCTGAATAGGTAGAATCAGGGTAATCTTTCTGGAACTGCTGGAAAGCTGCAATCGCGCCGGTGTAGTCACGTTTTTTAAGGATAAGGTCAACCGCATTTTGATACGCGGTTTGCTCATCTACATTAGAACTGTACTTACCACCTGTTTCAGCTGGCTTCTTCTCTGCCGCAGCTGGAGCCGCTTTCATTTCACCACGAATACGATCAAGCTCTACAAACAACTCTCGCTGTCTCTTAAGCATTTGCTGCATTTCATAGCTGTTGCGCTCTAACTCACCACGAAGATCACTGATTTCCTGAGACATCTGATCAATCTGTCCCTGCATTTGTACTTGAACGCGATTGCGATTTTGTAGCAAACGCTCTAGACGTTCGATATCAGTTTCTGGACCCGAGCGAGTCTGTGATGCGGTCGATGAGGTGCTGTTGAGGTCTGATACTGGAGCTGGTGCAGCGAACGCGAAGTTCGCTGCACTTGCCAGTAACGTAAGCGTAACAGCGCGCTTAGTGTTACTGAACATGAGGTTTACCTCAGATTAGTACACTAGAACCGCACGACGGTTCTTAGCGTAAACTTCTTCAGATTGACCTAGAAGAAGTGGTTTTTCTTCACCGTAAGAAACGATAGAGATTTGATCTGCTTGTACACCTAGTGCTTGTAGGTAGTTAGCAACTGCTTGAGCACGACGCTCGCCTAGAGCGATGTTGTACTCAGGAGTGCCGCGCTCGTCTGCGTGGCCTTCAACCGTTACTTTAAGCGCAGGGTTCTTGCTTAGGTAAGCAGCGTGAGCAGCTAGCATCTCTTCGTAATCACCAGCGATTGTTGAGTTATCAAACGCGAAGTAGATTGTTTGAGTTTCACGTAGTGCTTGCTCTTTTAGCTCTTGCTCTGTTAGCTGACCATTTGGGTCAATTGGAGTTACTACTGTAGTCTCCGCAGAGTTGTTAGTTTCTGCGCCAGTGTTAGAAGCAGCGTCGTCACTAGAACTACACGCTGTAACAGCCATTACAGGAAGTGCGATTAGTAGTCCTTTTAGAACCTTGTTAAGTTGCATCTTATTTTCCTTCATTAATCAAACTTATTGCTACAAAAACGGAGACCATGCGGGAGCTCTGACACGCCCATTTGTTGCCGGTAATCTAGCTTTAAATCGACCATCAATAGACACCATCGACAGTACATTTTTCTTGTTGTAAATCGAGCTGTAAATCACCATGCCACCATTTGGGGCAATGCTCGGTGACTCATCAAGTAGGGTTTTAGTAAGTACTTGCAATGAACCAGTTTCCAAATCTTGCTTTGCCAGATTAAAGCCTGAATTGCTTCGATTCACCATAATAAGGAATCGGCCATCAGGAGTAATTTGACCACCCAAGTTTTGACTACCTTGCCACGTCAGACGATTAATTGAACTATCGCCCAAATTTACTTGATAAATCTGTGGTTTACCACCCCTATCCGATGTAAAAATCAACGATTTTCCATCCGGATGCCAGAATGGTTCTGTATTATTTGATCTGCCACGCGTAATTTGTGTCAGCTTGCGAGTTTTTAGGTCTAAAGTGTAGACCTGTAACGATCCCGTCTTAGACAACACTAACGCCAGCTTACTACCATCCGGTGAGAATCTTGGCGCACCATTATGACGAGGGTATGACGTAACCTTCTCACGCTCACCCGTATAAATATTCATAATGAAGATTTCAGCTTGGCCGTTCTGGAAGCTTACGTATGCTAGTTTTTGACCATCAGGCGACCAAGCTGGTGACATCAATGGCTGCTTTGAACGAAGGACTAATCGCTCGTTAAAACCATCATAATCAGCGACTCGAAGCTGGTAAGGGAAGCGATCTTTATCATTCACCACCACGTACGCAATGCGAGTCATAAACGCACCGCGTTCACCCGTCAATTGCTCGTATACCAAATCGGAGATACGGTGAGCGTATTCACGCATTCGTGGGGCTTCAACCGTTGCAACCTTGTTGAACAGTACATGATCCTTAGACAGAACAAGTTCACCATCTTCACCAAGCGCTCGACTCTGCCCACCGGTCAACTGACCACGAACTACGTCAACTAGCTGGTAGTTGATAACAAAATTGCCTTGCGCATTTTGAGTAATGCTACCTGTTAACAGAGCATCAACGCCAAGACTGGTCCAAGCATCAAAGTTAACCTCAGATTCGTTAAAAGGCGTTTGAGGCATCTTGTTGGTAGGGATCGGGCTAAATTTACCACTACGCTGAAGGTCTGATGCGATCACAGCAGAAACATCTGTCGGCAGTGGTTGGCTTCCTTCCCATTTAAAGGGAACAACAGCAATTGGTCGTGCTGAATCAATACCATCAGTAATGACCAGCTCTAATGCAGCGTGAGCCACGTTCGTTATACTGCCAAGCAGTACAAACATTCCTAGTAAAAGGCGTTTAATCACGTCTTATTCCTTCTAGTCTAAAGCAACGGTTAAGTTGATATCTTTAAGTCTTTCGTTCACAGAAGCTTCGGTAGATTTTGGGAAAGTACCCACTTGAGCGATCGCACTTTTTGCAGCGGCGCACACCCTTGAATCTCCACCAAGGACCGTAACTCCTGAAACCATCATATCTGTCCCTGTCGGAATGAGTTTGATGTTTACCCTACACTCCTTTCCCAACAGGTAATCATCCTTAATCAGCCTTTGCTGAATGTTTTGAGTATAGATTGAAGACATACGCGCCAACTCATCATCAACGAACTGGTTTCGAGCTGCGGTATTCTGACTCGCTTCACTTTCTAACCCAGAGAAGATATCGTCAAGCGCAGCTTCTTGCTCTTTACGTTCACGCTCTAATCGCTCAAGACGCTCTTTTTCTTTGCGTGCTTTTTCAGCTGCTTCTTTGGCGGCTTTTTCTTTCGCAATACGTTCTTGTTCGGCTTTCGCTGCCGCTTCACGTTCGCGTCGAGCCTTTTCCTCAGCTTCTTTCGCTGCCTTCTCACGTGCTACACGCTCTTGCTCTGCCTTAGCGATTGCTGCTTCTTTGGCGATACGCTCCTGCTCAGCTTTGCGAACGGCCTCTTCTTTGGCCTTACGTTCTTTCTCCGCTTTTGCAGCTCGCTCTTTCTCTTTGCGAGTGCGCTCTTCTTCTGCCTTGCGTTCTTGTTCTTTCTTCTTACGAGCCGCTTCGGCTTCACGAGCTGCTTTGGCGTCTTTTGCCTGCTGTTCTTTCAGCTTGCGAATCTGTTCTTCTTCAGCTTTGCGGTTTTTTTCAAGCTGCTCAGCTTCTCGTCGCAACTTATCAAGACGATCTTGCTCTTTCTTCGCGGCTTTTTCGCGCTGCTGACGAATCTCTTTCGCCTGCTGCTGAACAAGTTTTGGATCAATCACCACCGCCTGAACCATTTGCCCTGTTGGCTCGGGTTTAGACATGGTGAAATCCGTCCCCCAAAGCAACGCCACGACTAACAGCGCATGCAAACCCACCGATATCGCTATCGGTTTGGTATATTCTTTGGCTTTTTTCTTGTTGTCTTTCATAGATCTTCGATGTCTATTCCCTGATATCAGTCATCAGACCAACTTTTGGAATACCAGCACGACTTAACTCATCAAGCAGAATTACTACGTCTGCGTAAGGCGTTGCCGCGTCACCACCAACTGCAACTGGCGAATCCGGTTTGATTTCGCGCTCCGCTTTTACTCGAACAATGACATCTTGCAGAGATAGACCGCGCTGGACTTCTTCATCATTCACGCTTAGTCCTAAATTACCGTCACGATCGATTTCGATGATGATGAAACTGCTATCAGTATCACCCGCCAGCTCTTGCATCGATTCTGCAGTCGACGTTTTTGGAAGATCAACGTCAACTCCTTGAGTAACAAATGGAGCCGTTGCCATGAAAATAATCAACAACACGAGCATTACGTCTATATAAGGAACGACGTTGATCTCTGCTGTCATTTTACGCTTTTTAGGTTGATAGCCAGCCATCGACTATTCCTTATCCGAGCCATCTCTGCCTGCCATTGCTTGACGATGCAGGATACTGTGGAATTCTTCAGAGAAAGTCGCGTATGTGTGCTCAAGCTTACTCACTTTATTGCTTAGACGGTTGTACGCCATTACCGCTGGAATCGCCGCAAACAGACCCATTGCGGTTGCAATCAAAGCTTCAGCAATACCAGGTGCTACCATAGAAAGCGTCGCTTGTTTTACTTCGCCCAAAGCAATAAAGGCATGCATGATGCCCCAAACCGTACCAAATAGGCCGATGTATGGGCTAATAGAACCGACTGTCGCAAGGAAAGGCAGGCTTGTTTCTAGCTCATCGACTTCACGAGCTACAGAAACACGCATCGCTCGGCCAGTGCCTTCCATTATGTAAGCAGGAGAGTTAGCGTTGCTCTTACGTAGTCGAGCAAACTCAGTGAAACCTGCGTAGAAGATTTCTTCTGTACCGCCAATCTCGTCTTTACGAGCTTTTACTTTCTGGTATAGCTGTGAAAGATCGGTACCAGACCAAAATTTGTCTTCAAACGACTCAGCGTCTTTTGATGCTTGAGATAATACTTTGCTGCGCTTAATGATCATCGCCCATGACGCAATTGACATGCCTAACAGGGTCAACATCACAAGCTTTACCAACAGACTGGCCTGAAGAAAGAGATCTAAAATGGAAATATCAGCAGTCACTATTTGTTAGCTCCGAATTGATAAAAGATGGGATAGCTATTGGTTTCATTTTCTTATTATCGATACATGCTACCTTAACAATTGTCTTGCACAATGTTTTGCCTTCATCATTGACTAATTCTTGACAGAATTGCAGAGATGCACGTTTTATTTCTGACACTCGGGTAAGAACGGTCAAATGCTCGTCCAGTCTCGCCCCTTGGTTGAAATCGATATCCATGTGTCGGACAACAAAGCCAATGTTTTGTTCCAATAACACATGCTGAGAAATGCCTTTTGCACGCAACATCTCAGTGCGTGCACGTTCAAAGAATTTTAAATAATTAGAGTGATATACAACGCCACCCGCATCGGTATCTTCGTAATACACGGTGATCGGCCAGCGGAAGGGATTTGATGTGCCTTGCAAGGGAGTACCAGTAATTTCAATTCTTTAAAGCAATTACTATAACTGAAGCGGCAGTAATTGGTACTGAGCGAAGGGAATATTTTTGAATTTTGTAGAAAAAATAAAAGCCAGACAATAAGTCTGGCTTTTATTTCGATGATTTAATAACCGACTTTATTTCAGAACGTAACGCTTACATGAAATACAGTGCAGTTAGATAACTTAAGATAGCAAGTGAGAAATAAGGACTGAACAACACTTGCCAGTACCAGTTTCTTGGTTTGAAACCTACCCCATATACCATGCTGGAGCATAATGCCCAAATCAGCGCTGGTGCAATAAATGCGTTAAAGCCACCAATCTCTCGATGATACGCATTTGGGTCCCACATCACCAATCCAACATGCATAAAGCCGAGGATTAAGGCCAAGACTCTCAACAGAGTCTTGTCCATTGGTTCGTGAAGTTTTGCTACCTTGTCAGCGAGATTACTCACTGTCTTTATCCATCATTTCAGTATGCTCTAACCAAAGAGCATTGATGATACCGAATGCACAAGCAAGTAGTACACCTAGAATCCATGCGAAATACCACATAGTGATCGCTCCTTAGTAAAGTGAGTTTTTGTTTTCTTCAATAAACTTGTCATCCAAGCGACCGAACATCTTGTAGTAAGTCCAAGACGTGTAAGCCAGGATGATTGGAACCATAACAAACGCAACGCCTGTCATTAGGTTCAACGTCAGCTCAGATGAAGTTGCATCCCACATTGTCAGACTTTGGTTTGGCATTAGGTCTGAAGGCATTACGAATGGGAACATTGCAAAACCAGCAGTGAAGATAACACCAGCATTACCAAGGCTTGACGTTAGGAATGCAATACCACACTTCTCTAGGCGAGATGCCAATACCGCTAGAAGTGGCATTGCAACACCCAGTACAGGTGCAGCCCATAGCAGTGGGTAAGCTTCGAAGTTGTTCATCCAAGCACCAGCTTCACGGATAACCTCTTTGTTTAAAGGGTTAGAAGCGGCTGCTGTGTCGATACCACCTACGATTACGTAACCTTCGATGCTTTGGATCCAGAAACCTGCTACTACAAATGCAACCACTGTTAGTAGACCAGTTAGCTGAGCTACGTTACGAGCACGAGTATGTACTTCACCAGTTGTCTTCATTTGAAGCCAAGTTGCACCTTGCATTAGGATCATAAACAAGCTCACTAGACCACAAAGCAGAGCAAATGGGTTTAGTAGACCAAAGAATGAACCATGGTACGTTGGCATTAGGAAATCGTTCAATTGGAATGGTACACCTTGTAGAAGGTTACCAAACGCAACACCGAAGATGATTGGTGGAACGAAGCCACTGATTGAGATACAGATATCCCAAGTGTTGCGCCACTTTTTATCTTCAATCTTTGAACGGTAATCGAGACCGATTGGACGTAGCCAAAGTGCCGCTAGGGTAACGATCATCGCTAGGTAGAAACCAGAGAACGATGTTGCGTAAACCAAAGGCCAAGCTGCGAACAATGCACCACCAGCGGTGATAAGCCAAACTTGGTTACCATCCCAGTGCGGAGCGATTGAGTTAATCATTACACGACGTTGAGTGTCGTTTTTACCGATAATAGGTACAAGCGCGCCTACACCCATATCGAAACCATCAGTAATTGCAAAACCAACTAGTAGAACACCGATCAGTACCCACCAGATGAATCGCAAGATTTCGTAATCAAACATCTTGTTGTCTCCTTGCCTTACGCTTCTACTTGGCGGCTAACTTTGTCTTCAACAGAGTCAGCATTCTGCTCGAAGTGGTAGCGACCAGTTTTCAGGCTGCTTGGACCTTTACGAGCGAATTTCACCATTAGGTATACTTCTGCAATTAAGAACGCAGTGTATAGCGCTAGGATTGCAAATAGTGAAGTCCAGATTTCACCAGCGGTTAATGCTGACGCTGCTACGTGTACTGGTAGGATTTCACCAACAGCCCACGGTTGACGACCGTATTCTGCAACAAACCAACCAGCTTCAATCGCAATCCAAGGTAGAGGGATGCTGAATAGCGCAGCTTTAAGAATCCATTGTTTCTGCTCAATTTTCTGACGACATGTCTGAACGAATGCAGCACCAAAGACGAATAGCATAATGAAGCCACACGCAACCATGATACGGAACGACCAGAATAGCGGCCACACTGTTGGGATAGAGTCATCCGCAGCAGCTTGGATTTGGTCTTCTGTCGCATCAACGACGTTGTCGGTATAGCGCTTCAGAAGTAGGCCGTAACCTAGGTCACCTTTCACTTCGTCAAACGCAGTCATGTTTGCTTCAGATTTGTCACCTGCACGCAGTTTTTCAAGCAATTCGTACGCATACATACCCGTGCGGATGCGGTCAACGTGCTCCTCACGCAGATCATGTAGGCCTGTTACTTGCTCGTCAAATGAACGAGTCGCGATGATACCCATAACGTAAGGGATCTTGATTGCGTAATCAGTGTTCATCGTTTCTTGGTTTGGAAGACCAAACAGCGTAAATGCCGCAGGCGCTGGCTCTGTGTGCCATTCTGCTTCAACTGCTGCCAGTTTCACTTTTTGTACTTCACCAAGCTCGTAACCAGATTCATCACCTAGCACGATAGTAGACAGGATTGCTGCCATACCGAATGAAGCTGCAATCGCGAATGAACGACGAGCAAATGCGATGTCACGACCTTTGATTAGGTAGTATGAGCTGATACCCAACACGAACATTGCACCACACGTGTAGCCAGATGCTACTGTGTGTACAAACTTAACTTGCGCTACAGGGTTTAGTACAACTTCTGCAAAGCTCACCATTTCCATACGCATGGTTTCGAAGTTGAATTCTGCACCAACTGGGTTTTGCATCCAGCCGTTTGCGATAAGAATCCAAAGTGCAGAGAAGTTAGAACCAAGCGCAACCAGCCAGGTTACCGCTAAGTGTTGACGTTTTGATAGACGATCCCACCCGAAGAAGAATAGACCAACAAAAGTTGACTCCAGGAAGAACGCAACCAGTGCTTCGATCGCCAGTGGCGCACCGAAAATGTCACCCACGTAGTGCGAGTAGTAAGACCAGTTCGTACCAAACTGGAACTCCATGGTTAGGCCGGTAGCCACACCAAGTGCAAAGTTAATACCGAATAGCTTACCCCAGAACTTGGTCATGTCCTTATAGATTTGCTTGTTCGTCATTACGTACATTGATTCCATAATGGCCAAAAGGAAGGCCATACCAAGAGTCAATGGTACGAATAGGAAGTGATACATCGCTGTCAGTGCAAACTGCAACCGCGACAGATCAACTACGTCAATCATGGTAACTCCTATGTGTCGGCTGAATGACACTCTCTACATATTGCATTCCATACACAAGTGTTATTTACACTTGAAAGATGTTGAATTATCACAGCATCTTGTTGCAAAAATGTGCTTCATTGGTTAGTTAATTGTTAAGCATCAGCTAATATAGCTAGGGCTAATATTACTTCTAAAAACAGATTGTTTCAAAAGGTTTATGGCGGGATTCCGCTTTGATGTATATCAATATTTCATCTGTGAATTTGCACAAAAATCCATCACATTGATCCAGATCAACCGATATTCGATGAGTATGTTAATGGGAGGTAATCAGGAGAGTTTTGTCAGAGTTAGGTAAGAACATAGTATTAACAATCTATAAAATGCTCTTACCTAAAAAGTATTAGTTGGGATTTGATAAATGAGACTCTCATCACTCTTGGTGAAATATCAAGCACGCATTTGTCAAATATGGAATCTTACTTTTCAATTCCAAAATGCAGATAAGCACGATCGGTGGCAATTCTCCCACGCGGGGTGCGTTGTAAATAGCCTTGTTGGATTAGATATGGTTCAAGAACGTCTTCGATAGTGTCTTTCTCTTCACCGATCGCCGCCGCCATGTTGTCCAAACCGACAGGACCACCGCCAAATTTCTCCATGATCGCTAATAGCAGCTTACGGTCCATATAATCGAAACCTTCAGCATCCACATCGAGCATGTTCAAGGCTTTGTCTGCCGTTTCTACACAAATATGCCCATTGCCTTTAACTTCGGCATAGTCACGAACGCGGCGTAACAGGCGGTTAGCGATACGAGGTGTACCACGAGCACGGCGAGCAACTTCCAACGCCCCTTCCGATTCCATCGACAGCCCTAAACAATCCGCACTACGCTGAACGATATCTTGCAAGTCTTTCACTTTATAATACTCAAGGCGTTGCGTAATACCGAAACGATCACGAAGTGGCGAAGTTAAAGATCCTGCGCGCGTCGTTGCACCGATCAGAGTAAAAGGAGGCAGATCAATTTTGATAGAACGAGCAGCTGGACCTTCACCAATCATGATGTCTAACTGGTAGTCTTCCATTGCTGGATACAACACCTCTTCAACCATTGGGCTTAAGCGGTGGATCTCGTCAATGAACAGCACGTCGTTTTCTTCTAAGTTGGTCAACAGCGCTGCTAAGTCCCCAGCTTTCTCAAGCACAGGGCCAGAAGTGGTGCGAATGTTCACTTCCATCTCATTGGCAACGATGTTCGCAAGCGTGGTTTTACCCAAACCTGGAGGACCAAAAATCAAAAGGTGGTCAAGCGCTTCATTTCGCAGTTGAGCGGCTTTGATGAAAATCTCCATCTGATCACGCACGTGATCCTGACCTTGGTAATCCGCCAGCTTCTTAGGACGAATCGCGCGGTCGATGACGTCTTCTTCACGAAACGAAGGATTTTCTGGCGCGATTAAACGATCGGCTTCAATCATATTGTTCCCTTGGACTTTCCGTTACACCATCGATTTTAGTGCTTCACGGATCAGTTGCTCACTGGTCATATCCGGTTTAGCGATCTGAGAAACCACTTTCGACGCTTGAGTCGGCTTGTAGCCTAGAGCAAGAAGCGCACTGATTGCTTCTTCTTCTGCGTTGTTAGAAGCCGCAGAACCAGCGTCCGCAGGTGCAGCATCGGTAAACGGAGTGAACAAATCACCAGCGCCCCAACCTTTCAGGCGGTCTTTCATTTCAACGACGAGGCGTTCAGCCGTCTTCTTACCAACACCCGGAAGTTTTACAAGCGTTGAAATGTCTTCACGCTCTACGCAAGAAACGAATTGGCTTGCCGTCATGCCAGAAAGGATACCCAGACCTAGCTTAGGACCAACACCGTTCGCTTTAATCACTTCACGGAAAAGTGCACGCTCTTTTACTGTGTTGAAACCGTAAAGCAATTGCGCGTCTTCACGCACAACAAAGTGAGTATAAATAATGGCTTCTTCGCCGACATTTGGCAGTTCGTAGAAGCAGCTCATTGGCATCTGAACTTCATAACCAATGCCATTAACTTCAATTAAAACTTCAGGTGGTTGCTTTTCAAGCAGAGTGCCGCGAAGACGTCCAATCACTATAAATACTCTTTGGAAATGAATTTGCGACAGGATAATAAAGAACTGGATAGACATCCAGTTCTTTATGCAGTGGGTTTAGATTTTTGAGACAACTTGATCAAGCTGTTGAGTGAGGTTACGCACTGCGACTACTTGGCCGTTCAGCTCAGCGCCGTATTGCGCTACCGTCTCAGCGATGGTTTTGGTGTTAACTACGCCATTGGCGACCTCACTGCTCGCTTCATCCAACTCTTTGAGTGCCGTCATTTGTGTTGCCATGATACTGGACAGGCTCTGTACATCATGAGAAATAGTGGTCACTTGCTGAATAATGGTGTTCATCCGCTCGGTACTTGACGTCACAACACTTTGACCATGCTTTACTTCTTGCTCACTGCGATCAAGTAAGTTGCGAATTTCCACCGCGGACTCACTGCTCTTGGCAGAAAGATCGCGTACTTGGTCGGCAACTACAGCAAAGCCCCTACCTTGCTCGCCCGCTCTTGCCGCTTCAATTGCCGCATTGAGTGCCAATAGATTGGTTTGTTCCGCGACCGACGTAATTAAGTCTGCCACTTTCATGATGTCTTCATGGCTGCTGATTATTTGGCTGATAGCTTGGGTGGAGTCTTCGAGCAACTCAGAACTTTTCTCCGCTTGTTGGTGAACCTCTTCACTTTTCTCACGCAACTCTTCAACGAACTTGCCCGACTCTTCAATCCCTGTCGCCATATGATGCACTTGCTGGCTCATCTGCTCTGCCGCGCTGGCTTGGGATTCACTGTTTACATTAAGTGCATTCACTTGAACATCTAACTGAGAAGATTGTTTATCGAGCACTTGGGAAACTTGCTTGAGCTCAGTCGAATTCTGGTTTGCTTGCTCTAGTACCTCGGCCAAACGCAACTCCCCTTCTGTTGCCTTTTGCGCCACCAACTCACTCTCTGCTTTGGCTTTCTCAGCACTTTCAATCGCAATATCTCGCTGCTTGGCAGTAAAGGCTTGTGCAATACAAATCACCACCAGTGGTAGCACAGTACCCGACCATATCTCTACACGCTGCGCAGATTCAGACAACACGAGTTGAGGGAAACTAACACCAGACACATGCTGGAATGTCATGAACGCAGAAACCGCTATCACTAACGCGCTCCAAGAGATCGCTATGATGCGAGTGCCAGATAAGAAGAAAGCGACAACTAACAGAGGAACCCAATAGGTTTGCGTAGAATCAACCACACCACCACTTTGGTAAATGATATTGAGCGCGTGTACCGACATGCCGACAAAGCCAAGATTGAGCGACAATGCCGGTTGCTTGAACCACTTCAGGCTGAAAGCGGATACCAGTTCGAGTGCAATTAAGAGTACTGAGGTGAAGATTAAGCTTTCATGTCCATGTTTGGACCATTTGATCAGGCTGTAGATCCCGACGAGAAAAGCGATGAAAGTGAATAGAGAAAGGATGTCAGCTTGACGTTGTTGTGTTCTTGTCCATTGAGTTTGGCGCGGCATAAATGCACTGCGCCACAGCGTGGCTGGATTCATGTTCAATCTTCCTTGATTGATTTCTTATTAGACCTCTGACCACTATAGTTTTGTAACATTTTATCAACAAATCTAATCCTTAAATCTGTCTGAGATGTCTCATTTTTAATAATACAATTAACGGTAACGACCTTTTCTTGCACTGGTCGCTTTACCAGCGAGCGCCACCAGCGTCTTATTGGTATTGGCATGACAAATGGCGACGCCTAGCGCATCGGCAGCATCGGCTTGAGGCTTGGCTGGCAACTTAAGCATGTGTTGAACCATATGCTGTACCTGCACTTTGTCCGCACCACCCGTACCTACTACCGCCTGCTTGATCAGACGCGCAGCATATTCATACACCGGAAGATCGGCATTTACCGCCGCTACAATTGCACTGCCACGAGCCTGACCTAGCTTTAGTGCAGAATCTGCGTTCTTTGACATAAAGACTTGCTCAATCGCAAACACATCTGGTTGAAACTGGGTAATGATTTCCGTTACACCTGCGTAGATTTGCTTGAGTCGACCTGGCAACTCTTTTTCAGAAGTACGGATACAGCCACTGCCTAGATATTGCAGATGACGACCTTGTTGGCGAATCACGCCATAACCAGTAATGCGAGAGCCTGGGTCAATGCCCAAAATAATTGACATGAAGAGTCCTAATCAATAACTCACTAAATTTATGAGAATTATACCCAAGTGACTTCAAGATGCAGGATTCAGAGCATTGTCATTGATTCGAGGTCAAGGAAAACAACGCAGCGGAATAGCCAGCTCTTTCCAAGTTGTTTGACGCAACCATTGGTTTAATAAAAATCGAGTCAATGACACGCTCCCGAAGGGCACTCTTTACAAATAGTAAGGGACTTGGCTTGTATACTTTGTTGTCGATTCTTGATTTGGACCCACCAAACCTTTAAATCGCCGCCGCGTCTACAAACCAAGTCATTCTCGCTGAACCTAGCATCTCGAGGTTACTTGGGTATATATGCCATTAAAACAAAAACTCCCGCAGGTGCGGGAGTTTTTTCTTTAATTGTTGTGCGCTTATTCTGCGTCTTTTTCTTTCGCAACTGTCACTGCAATCGCTAGCTCTTCTAGAGCCGCTGGGTTTGCAAGGCTTGGTGCGTCTGTTAGTAGACACGCCGCTGCAGTTGTTTTAGGGAACGCGATAACATCACGGATGTTCTCTGTACCACATAGCAGCATTACTAGACGGTCTAGACCGAATGCAAGACCAGCATGCGGAGGCGTACCGAATTTCAAAGCGTCCAGTAGGAAGCCGAATTTCAGTTGTTGCTCTTCAGCATTGATACCTAGGATATCAAATACTGCAGCTTGCATTTCTGCGTTGTGAATACGTACAGAACCACCGCCTACTTCGTAGCCGTTTAGAACCATGTCGTATGCGTTTGAGTTCGCAGCTGCTGGGTTCGCTTTTAGCTCTTCCGCTGTCACACCTAGAGGCGATGTAAATGGGTGGTGCATAGCGTGCAGGTTGCCTTCGTCGTCTTCTTCGAACATTGGGAAGTCAACAACCCATAGAGGAGCCCAAGTGCCTTCTTTCGTTAGCTCTAGGTCTTTACCAAGTTTAAGACGAAGTGCGCCTAGTGCTTCAGCAACGATGTTTGCTTTATCTGCGCCGAATAGGATGATGTCGCCAGATTCCGCTTGAGTGCGATCTAGAATACCGTTGATCACGTCTTCGCTTAGGAATTTAGCTACTGGAGATTGGATACCTTCCATGCCAGCTGCACGGTCGTTAACCTTCATCCATGCAAGACCTTTCGCACCGTAGATACCTACGAATTCTGCGTAGCCATCGATTTGCTTACGAGTAAGCTCTGCACCACCAGGAACACGGATAACTGCAACGCGACCTTTCTCGTCGTTTGCTGGGCCAGAGAATACTTTGAACTCAACGTCTTTCACTAGGTCAGCAACGTCTACTAGCTCTAGTGGGTTACGTAGATCAGGCTTGTCAGAACCGAAACGACGAATCGCTTCGCTGAATGGCATTACTGGGAATTCACCTAGGTCAACGTTCAGCAGCTCTTGCCACATTTCACGAACCATTTTCTCAGTCGTTGCACGAACTTGGTCAGCCGTCATGAATGACGTTTCGATATCGATCTGAGTGAATTCTGGTTGACGGTCAGCACGCAAGTCTTCATCACGGAAACACTTAACGATTTGGTAGTAACGGTCAAAACCAGACATCATCAGAAGCTGTTTAAATAGCTGTGGAGACTGAGGAAGCGCGTAGAAGCTGCCTTTGTGAACACGGCTAGGTACTAGGTAGTCACGAGCGCCTTCTGGTGTCGCTTTAGTCAGTACAGGAGTTTCGATGTCTAGGAAGCCGTTGTCATCTAGGAAACGACGAACAAAGCTAGACGCTTTAGCACGTAGCTTGATACGGTCGCTCATTTCTGGACGACGTAGGTCTAGGTAACGGTATTTTAGACGTTGCTCTTCAGAGTTCTTTTGGTTGAAGTCTAGAGGCAGAACGTCGCTGCGGTTGATGATTTCAAGACCTTTCGCAAGGATCTCAACTTCACCTGTTGCCATGTCTTTGTTTACTTGGCTTTCTGGACGAACGCGAACTTCACCAGTTAGCTTGATACAGAATTCATTACGAAGTGTGTTCGCCACTTCATACGCATCTGCCATATCTGGATCAACAACTACCTGAACGATACCTTCACGATCTCGCATATCGATAAAAATAAGACCGCCTAAATCACGACGACGGTTAACCCAGCCGCAAAGTTCTACAGTTTGTCCTGCAAGGGACTTGTTCAGGTGACCACAGTAATGGGTACGCATAATGAAATTCCCAATCTCTCAAATATTGTTAACTACGCTCTGTCAGCCTCATTGCCGAGCAGAGTAAAGATCCATTTATACGCTGAAAGCCTATGAAAATCGACTACTCAACATACAATTAAGTGTGTTTTATCATTCATTGGTGGTTTTTAGTACAACAAATGTTCAAAAGCGCACCAAAGCGAAAAAATTGATGGGGATTATAGCGTGAAATTACCTATTTCAGCAAAACTCTCGTAAAGTGGGCTCAGGAAAAAACGTAAAGCAAAGATATGGATAATTTACCCCTTCGACTTGGATTAACCATGTGGTCGCACAACCAATGGCAACAGAGCTTTTATGGCAGTGGAACCAAGCCTGCAGAGCGACTCGAAAAATACGCGCAGGTGTTCCATACCGTAGAAGGCAACACCACTTTTTATGCCACACCAACGCTCAACACGGTGCAAAACTGGAAAGCCGCGACTCACGACAAATTCAAATTCACCTTTAAGTTGCCAAAAGCCATTACTCATGAGCAGATGCTCCGAGGTTGTGACGAACAGTTGCGTGACTTTATGAAAGTCATGGAACCGCTTCATGAGCGTGTCGGGCAATGGACGATTCAGCTCCCCGCCGCTTTTGGTCCCGAGCACCTTGATCGCCTAAAGAAGTTCTGTGCCTGCTTTCCACCGAATTTCCCACTTGGGGTGGAAGTTCGCCATATGGCGTTTTTCTCCAAAGGTGAAGAAGAGCGTGCGCTAAACCAGTGGCTATTAGAAAGTGGCATTGACCGCATTATTATGGATAGTCGCCCAGTGTTTGCCGCGCAGCCGACGACCGAAGCGGTGATTGACGCCCATCAGAAAAAGCCGCGCGTCCCGGTGCATGCTATAGCAACGGCCAAGCACCCAATGATTCGTTTTATCGGTCATCCAGACATGGACGACAACTTACGCTTTTTCGAACCTTGGTTGAAGAAGCTGCCGATGTGGATTGAACAAGGTATTCAACCGTACTTGATGATTCACACGCCAGATAACGTCTTAGCGCCAGAACTGGCTGAAAAGCTCTATAAACAGCTACAACTTAAGCTCTCCCTGCCAGATTTGTCTTCGTTTCCTGCCAACGATGGCAACTCGCAAATACAGATGTTTTAGGTATCCGTATAATTAAGAAAATGACAGAGGCGCGAATTTCCCATAAAATACGCGCCTTTTTTGATGCCTGACGTTTCAGGCAGCTTGTATGCAGAGATTTGGTTATGAACCCTAAGAGCAATCCAGATACTATTTTTTCGGCTCCAATCGATAAAATTGGGGATTTCACGTTCGATGAACGCGTAGCGGAAGTTTTCCCTGACATGATTCAACGATCGGTGCCGGGTTACAGCAACATCATTTCTGCAATTGGTATGTTGGCAGAGCGTTTTGTTAAGCCTCACTCAAACATCTATGACCTCGGTTGTTCTTTGGGTGCTGCTACGCTTTCGATGCGCCGTCATATCAAACAAGAAGGTTGCCAAATCATTGCAGTGGACAACTCTCCTGCGATGGTTGAGCGCTGTAAGCTTCACGTCAACGCGTACCGCAGTGATACGCCAGTTGACGTGGTAGAGGCAGACATTCGTAATATCGAAATCGAAAATGCGTCCGTTGTGGTGCTGAACTTCACGCTGCAGTTCCTTTCTCCAGAAGATCGCTATGCGCTACTAGAAAAAATCTACGCGGGCCTGCGCCCAGGCGGTATTTTGATTCTGTCGGAAAAGTTCGTATTTGAAGATGAAGTATCCAACGAGCTGTTGATTGACCTTCACCACGACTTTAAACGTGCGAATGGCTACAGCGAACTAGAAATCAGCCAAAAACGCAGCGCGATTGAAAACGTGATGCGTCCTGATTCAAAGAAAGACCACAAAGAGCGTTTCGCAGAAATTGGTTTCTCAAGCTACGACGTTTGGTTCCAATGCTTTAACTTCGGTTCGATGTTTGCGATTAAATAAGCTTCGCAACACAGTTCGCTCTCATTAGGACGTCATCCTCAAGAGCGAGGAACGAGTGAGTTGGGTTCCCTTATCAAAAACGATAAAAACCGAGATTCCCTATCACTTTCGTCCCTCACTGTAGGGAATGACACATTTAACTTTTACCCAGGGTCTGCTGACTCCATAAACTCAGTGAAAAACTATGTTTAATTTTGCTAATTTTTATCAGTTAATCGCTCAAGACACTCGTCTTCAGCCGTGGCTAAACGTATTACCTCAACAGTTAACAGATTGGCAAAATGCTGAGCATGGTGACTTTGGTCGCTGGCTGAAAGCACTGAACAAGATCCCACAAGGTGCACCAAACCAAGTGGACATCAAAAATTCAGTGACCATCAGCAACGATACGCCTTTCCATGAAGGTGAGCTTAAAAAGCTTGAGAGCCTACTGCGTACGTTCCACCCTTGGCGCAAAGGTCCGTACACAGTGCACGGTATTCATATTGATACCGAGTGGCGCAGTGACTGGAAATGGGATCGCGTTCTTCCGCACATCTCGCCACTGAAAAACCGCAGCGTACTCGATGTGGGTTGTGGTAACGGTTACCACATGTGGCGCATGCTGGGTGAAGGTGCACGCTTAACGGTCGGTATCGACCCTTCTCATCTGTTCCTTATTCAATTCGAAGCCATTCGCAAGCTAATGGGTGATGATCAACGTGCGCACCTATTGCCACTGGGTATTGAGCAGCTGCCTAAGCTAGAAGCGTTCGACACCGTATTTAGCATGGGCGTGCTTTACCACCGTCGTTCGCCACTGGATCACTTGGTACAGCTAAAAGACCAGTTGGTATCAGGTGGTGAGCTTGTTCTGGAAACACTCGTTATCGAAGGCGATGAGAACGCGGTATTGGTTCCGACGTCTCGCTACGCGCAAATGCGTAACGTGTACTTCTTCCCGTCAGCGAAAGCACTGAAAGTGTGGTTAGAGTTGGTTGGCTTTAAAGATGTTCGTATCGTAGATGAAAACGTGACTTCTGTTGGCGAGCAGCGCACAACAGACTGGATGACGCATAACTCTCTACCGGATTACCTTGATCCAAACGACCCTAGCAAAACAGTTGAAGGTTACCCTGCCCCTCGCCGTGCGGTACTTGTGGCAACTAAGCCATAATTAACTGAGATTTCTGACATTGTCTTAACTCACTCCCTCCGTTAAGACATTAACCTCTTTTCAATTCCAGTTAAGGATGCATATCGCATCCTTAATTTTTTGCTATTTGTCGCTATTCCTCACTATATAAGACAATCGAAAAGATTCTTACTTGTGAGCCTTTAGCGATATACGCTAAACTCTTAAAAAACAAACAACTTAATCCAGCCCCAAGGTTTTCAATGTTTATACGATTGACTCCGATTGTTGTAGTCGCGCTACTATCCGGATGTACGCTTACCAAAGGTGAACAGTACCACCAAGAAACATTAGCGGCCATCCAAGCCTCAGAGACCAACTTTAACAACAAAATTAGTAATTTAGAGCTTCAACTTAGTAACCAGTCTGACTATATAGAAAGCCTAGAGGGTCAAGTTGACAAGTTAGAAGGTGAACTTTCCAACTTTCGCAAAGAAGCGATGGATGAAGTAAGAAAGCCAAAAGATCCGATCATCGTCCAAGCACCAGCTCCAATTCAAGCTACACCAACTCATGACATCGTCCTTGGTTCTATTGAACGCGTTACGATTGATTCCATTAAACAAACCTTCGATGCGCGTGTTGACACTGGTGCAGCCACGTCTTCACTAAATGCCGTTGATATCGAAGAGTTCGAAAGAAACGGAAAAAACTGGGTTCGTTTCCACCTAGAAGACAGCACTAAGTCAAAAGACGAGCAGCAAGCTTGGATTGAAGCACCTATCATCCGTTACGTAAAAATCCGTCAAGCGACCACTGAAGAATTAGAACGACGCGCAGTTGTAGAACTTTGGGTGCGCGTTGGAAAAATTCATGAAAAAGCGCAATTTACGTTGGCAGATCGCTCTCAAATGAACCATCCTGTGTTACTAGGTAGAGAGTTTATGCGTGACATCGCACTTGTTGATGTGAGCCGTAAATACATCCAAACACAAGAAGATAAAAAATAATAAGGTAGATTATGACGTCAAAAATACCGTTTTATCTGTCTGTCATCTTATTGGTGGCAGCGGGTATCGCTTTGAGTGTTTTCAGACACCAAAATTACGGCGTTCCTTGGACTCCAGGAGAAACACGCCAAATTTGGGATGTCGAGGCTCGAATCGAGTTCAATGCCAATGGTAATGAAGTTAAAGCTTCGTTAGCTGCACCTCATACTCAAAACGGCTATACACTTATTGGTGAATCCGCCTCATCTCCAGGCTACGGCGTATCATACGTTAATACAGATTCTGGTCGTCGAGCTGAGTGGTCGATTCGTCAAGCGACGGGGCCACAAACTATCTACTATAAAGCACAGTTTCTTGTTGACCCACAAGCGAAAGTGACTCCTATTCCACCAACAGGTGATATTGTCCCTCCTACGTTATCGGCACCACAGCAGGCAGCGGCCAACGCACTGATCGAAAGAGCAATGAGCCGTTCCGCAGACAATGTTACGTTCGCTCGTGAACTGATCAAAACATTAAACGATCCTGACAGTCAAAACGCTGCGTTAATCCTCAATGATTTTGACCGAACTGATGCTCTACACAAAATGTTACTCAGCGCTGGAGTGCAGAGTAAAATTGTTGGCGTTATTGAGCTAGAAGATGGGCGCCGTCGCCAAGCTATTCAACAAATGGTTCAAGTGTGGTCTGGAGAGGAGTGGGTTCTGTTCTCACCAAACTCCGAGCAAGCGGCAGCACAGCCTAACCTTCTAGTTTGGGATGAATCTAACGTCTCGCTGCTTGATCTCATTGGTGGTCAAAATAGCCAAGTCCACTTCTCGATGATCAAACAAGAAGTGACTGCACAACAAGCAACTAACAACAAAGTCGAAGCGGACGGTCTACTCAACCTATCGATTCATAGCTTACCTCTTGAAGAACAAGCGATGTTTAAGACCATCATGCTGATTCCAATTGGTGCGCTTATCGTTGTGTTCCTACGTGTGATTATCGGCCTTAAAACATCCGGTACCTTCATGCCCGTCCTTATCGCAGTAGCGTTTGTACAAACGCAGCTTGTGACTGGTATTGTTGGCTTCCTATTGATTGTTGGTACAGGTCTCATAATCCGAAGCTACCTCTCGAGGCTAAACTTACTTCTGGTAGCCCGGATATCCGCAGTAATCATCACCGTAATCATGATTATCTCTGTGTTCACGGTTGTGGCCTTTAAGATTGGTCTGACAGAAGGCTTAACCATTACCTTCTTCCCAATGATCATTTTGTCATGGACTATCGAACGTATGTCGATTCTATGGGAAGAGGAAGGCGCGAAAGAAGTTGCCCTTCAAGGTGGCGGTTCACTCCTAACTGCGGTACTGGTTTACTTGGCAATGACTAACACCTACATCCAGCACCTAACGTTTAACTTTATCGGCCTACAGCTTATTGTTCTGGCTGGCATTCTACTACTAGGTACATACACAGGTTACCGTCTAACTGAGTTACGTCGCTTTAAACCACTAGCGGAGGACTAAACGATGTTTGAACGTTTTACTTCGCCAGCCAAGCTTCGCCATAAAGGTATTATGGGGATGAACAAACGCAACCATAGTTACATTGGTCGCTACAATGATCGTTCCAAATATCCACTGGTTGATGACAAGCTGAAAACCAAAATTATTGCAGAAGCCGCAGGGGCAACTGTCCCTGCCCTGATTGGCGTGATCCACAACCAAGCAGAAGTAAAGACCATTCATAAGATGGTCGAAAAATGGCCTGGCTTTGTTATCAAGCCCGCACAAGGCAGTGGTGGTAAAGGTATTTTGGTCATTACGTCGCATAAAGACGGTGTTTATACCAAACCATCCGGTGCTACCTGCAATAAAGAAGAGGTGGAGCGTCACATTAGTAACGCCCTAGCAGGCCTTTTCTCTCTTGGCGGTAAGAACGATGTAGCCGTAGTTGAGAACTTGATTAAGTTTGATGACTGTTTCGATGGTTTCAGTTATGAAGGTGTGCCAGACGTACGAATCATCGTGTTCAAAGGCTACCCTGTGATGGCAATGATGCGTTGCTCTACAGCAGCTTCTGATGGCAAAGCTAACCTTCACCAAGGTGCGGTTGGCGTTGGTATCGACATCGCGACAGGCAAAGCCATTCGTGCGGTACAGTTTGACCAACCCGTCACTCACCACCCAGATACTGGGAAAGACTTGTCTACACTGCAAGTGCCTCACTGGGAGCGTTTACTAGAACTTGCTTCCAGCGCGTGGGAGATGACTGGACTGGGATATATGGGTACCGATATGGTTTTGGACAAAGAAGAAGGTCCAATGGTGTTGGAGCTAAATGCTCGCCCAGGCTTGGCCATCCAAATAGCAAACGGGGCAGGTCTGCTTCCTCGTCTAAGACACATCGAAAATCTGGGCACTCCTGCCGAGTACCCAAAACCTAAAGAGCGAGTGGCCTATGCCGCAGAGCAGTTTGGGGTTAAATCTCAATTCTAACTAAGAGCCAGCCTGAGAGCTGGCTCTTTTTTTTACTAACTCTCTCAGTAACCCTTACAAAGCAAATGAGCTTATTTGCACACTTTTACTTTGTTAAATGATCAAGCTAACATTTTAGTCATTAATCATTTCTTTTTATCCTCGAAATTTGTCTATGATTATAGCTCCCCTAACTCAACTCAGAGAGGTTGGGCAATGCATACGACAAATGCAGATAATAATAATACCATCCCTGAGAATGACGATATTGATGAGCAGCTTCAACGTTTGTCAGAAATCTCATTCCAAGCACTTAATGAACTCGCTGAAATGATCGAAAAAGGAAAAGATTATTCAGACGAGTAGCACTTTGCTGCCATGCAATAAAATAAGCCGAGCCTGTTGCCCTACAGACTCGGCTTAATTCATTCAGGGAGATAACTACACTAACCCATTTGCGCCGCTTGCATTTCAACTTCCTGACTGTCTGCATATTCCGCTTTTATCTTATCTGAGACTTTCTCGGCTATCATGATGGTTGGTGCATTGGTATTCCCGCCCACCAGCGTCGGCATAATAGAGGCATCGACAACTCTCAGTGCCTCCAAGCCATACACCTTAAGCTCGTTATCAACCACAGCCAAAGGATCCGTCTCCATTCCCATTTTACAGGTGCCAATTGGATGGTATTGGGTATCGGCTCGATTACGGATATCCTGCTCAATGGCGCTATCATCGCAGGCATCCACCGGATAGAAGTTTTCGCCGCGAATCTCTGCGAACGCATCACTCTCTAACATTTGATGCTGCTTCTTCCAACCTTTGATCATGATTTCCATGTCTTCGGGGTGGCTGAAAAACGCCGGGTCGATACGCGGCTCATCATAGGGATTGATGCTATTAAGCTTCACTGTGCCAGTGCTCTTGGGGCGTAATAAAGTCACATGAGAGCTAAAGCCATGACTCAGGTGCATTTTACGGGCGTGGTCATCAACAACGGCAACCACAAAAACAAACTCTAAATCTGGGACCATGACATCTTCATCCGAACAGAGAAAACCAATGCCCTCAGCAAAGTTACTGCTCATTTTCCCGTTACGGTTTTTCATCCACTGCGGTAACGCTTTAGTCATTTCCGTTGCCATTTGCAGCGAAACACCAAACGTGTCGCGCTTAGCCGAGCATCGATAAGTGTGCACTAGATCGATATGATCTTGTAGATTCTCACCTACTCCAGGCAATTCGTGTACTTGATCGATTCCGTGAGTGTCGAGATCTTTCTTAGCACCAACACCTGAGAGCATTAGGATTTGCGGTGAGCCAAATGCACCTGCAGAGAGAATCACCTCTTTGTTGCACTTGAGCTGAAAGCTGTGCCCTTTCAGGCCGTATTCCACACCAATCGCTCGTTTACCTTCAAACAATACTTTATGCGTGGTCGCCTTAGTGATAACGGTCAGATTAGGTCTGTTCAGGTTGGGCGTCAGATAACCTTTGGCGGCACTGCATCGCTCACCATTGATTTGTGTTACTTGGGTTTGCATAGCACCCAATTGCTCGGCACCATTTATATCTAGGTTGCGTGGAATACCGATAGACTCACACGCCTCTAAGTAGCGATCTAAGAGCCCACTCGGCGAGCGTAAGTTAGCGACATTAAGCGGACCACCTTGCCCATGGAATTCATCATGATGAACTTCGTTGTTTTCCGCTTTCTTGAAGTACGGCAAGCAATCTTGATAGCTCCACCCTTCATTACCAAGGCTTGCCCACAAGTCATAATCATATCGGTGACCTCGGGCATACATCATCGCATTGATGGAACTCGAACCACCGAGTGTCTTGCCCCTCGGCTGATAGCCTTTACGACCATTCAAGCCCGCTTGAGGAACCGTTTCAAAACCCCAATTGTTTATCTTGGTCGGCATCATGGCAACCACACCAACGGGTGTATGGATAAAAGGGCTTGAATCTGTGCCACCCGCTTCCAATAAACAAACGGTGACATTAGGATCTTCGGTGAGGCGAGACGCTAAAACACAACCAGCTGAACCGCCACCAACGACGATAAAATCATACTTGTCCATTTTCGACCTCCACAAAGTCTAAAGGATGAAGCTCTCGTTTTAAAATCTTGCCAGTTGCTGTCATCGGCAGTGCTTTACGGATAAATACACGACGCGGGTACTTGTAATCGGCCAGTTGCTCACGACACCACGCAACCAGAGCATCGGGGCAACAATGCGCATCTTGATGAAGCACGACATGGGCATGTACTTCTTCACCTAGGCGGTCATCATGCTCACCAACGACGGCCACCATTTCTACATCGGGGTGGCACATCAAGACTTCTTCAATCTCACGCGGATACACGTTGTAGCCACCGCGAATAATCATGTCTTTGACGCGGTCGACGATAAACAAATTGCCGTGCTCATCCACACGTCCAATATCACCAGTTAAGAACCAACCATCACGTAACGCATCGCGTGTTGCTTCTGGTCGTCCGTAATAGCCTTTCATCACACTCGGGCTTTTTATGCAGACTTCGCCTAATTCCCCAACGGCTTGGGCGTGTCCTTTTACATCGGCAATCTTAATCACGTAGCCACATAAGGGCTGTCCAACACTCCCCGGGAGTCGATCACCATCAATATGATTAAATGTCGCTACTGGCGCGGTTTCTGACAGCCCATAGCCTTCCAACACAGGAAGCTCGAAGCGCTGTTCAAACTGACGAATCACTTCTACTGGCATAGAGGCACCACCCGATACACCTAACCGAAGGCTGTGCTTCACTAACTCTGAATGTTCCGGAGATTGCTCACCTGCTCTTAGCAGTGCGATATACATGGTTGGCACACCAGCGAACACGCTGACTTTGTGCTGGATAATTTGCTCAATCACGAACTTCGGCTCAAAGCGTGGAATCAAGACCATGGTAGAGCCTGTCAGCACGCTGGCATTCATCATCACGGTTTGCCCAAAGCTGTGGAATAGCGGCAAGGTCGCCATGGTTGTATCGCTGTATTCCAGACGCATCAGGTACTGGGAGGACATGGCGTTGGTTAGCATATTGGTGTGGGATAATTCAGCCCCTTTTGGCTGTCCTGTGGTACCGGAGGTATAAAGGATCACTGCGGTGTCATCACCATTTCTCGTTACCGATTCGAAACTCTCATGCTCTTCAGCAAGCCAAGAGTCTATTGCATGTTCTCCTTCCTCGCATTGAGCAGAGAGCGAGATAAAATATTCGCACTGCTCGGCCTGAGAAAATCCTTGCCTGCCATAGCTCCCCATTGGTAATTCTTCGCTTCCTTCAAGGCAAAAGTACGCTTTAGCATCAGAGTCATTGAGGTGATACGCAATCTCACGGCCTTTAAACAGCACATTCAAAGGCACGACCACACAACCTGCTTTTAAAATGCCGTAATACACCATGGGGAAGTAAGTGATGTTTGGACAAGACAGCGCGACTTTATCTCCAACTTGGAGTCCCAGTCGTTTCAAGTTGGCAGCTATGTTGCCTGCGAATTTGTCGAGTGAAGCGTAGCTAATTTCATCATCGCCCATCCTGAGCGCCACTTTTGAAGGGAAGAGCGCAGCACTGCGCTCCAGATTGACAGCAAGGTTATGCATCCATGATCTCCTTTGGTCGCAAGGCAGCCAGCGAGCACTGGCTGCTGAAGATTCTTTGTGTAGAGAGGTAAGAATTGAGGGTTACGAGTGCTTGTTTAAGTCTGAGTCGGGTTTACCTACAAACACGCGCAGCACCAGCTTTTGCACCATGTTGCCGTATGGCGGTGCAAACAATTGGATTGGGAACCAATCGCGCATTTTTAGCACTGTGCGCGCGTGGCTGAGTTCGCGGAAACCTTCTTCGCCATGGTAATTGCCAATACCTGAGTTGCCCACACCACCAAATGGCACAGAGTGATTAAGGACATGCCATCCCCAGTCATTGATAGTTACACCACCGCTGTGGGTCTGAGTAAGCAAGGTTTCACGTTGTTCTGAGTTGTTGCTAAACAGATAGCAAGCCAGTGGTCGAGGTCTTTGGACGATATATTGAATCACTTCGTCGATTGAGCGATAGGTATGAACAGGTAATAGTGGACCAAAGATCTCTTCTTGGCAGATACGCATTTCGGGAGTCAGGTTGGTAGCGATGTACAACGGTGTTTTTCGCCCTTCACCATAGTCGAGGCATTGAGTGATGATCGCCCCCTTCTCGCGTGCATCATCGAGCAAATCATGGAAGCGTTTATGCTGTGCATCATCCACCAATGCAGTGTAATCCTGATTGGCTTTAATTTCGCCGTACATGTTCTGATGAGCAAGCTTTAACGCCTCGACAAAAGCGTCTTGCTTACCTTCCGGCACAAAGGCGTAATCTGGCGCAATACAGATTTGGCCAGAGTTAAAGCCTTTGCCGTGGGCGATACGCTCTGCTGATTTCGCAACGTCATAATCATCAAATACCACCACGGGTGATTTGCCCCCTAGCTCCAAGGTCACAGGAGTGAGATTGGCAGCAGCGTTAGCCTTGATGATCTTGCCGCTTGCTGGCGATCCAGTGAACACTAGATGATCAAAAGGCAGATGAGAGATTTCCATCGCCTCTGGATGATTCCCCTCAACAATGCGGACCAAGTTGTCTGGATAAATCTCAGCGAGCATGCGACGCAGCTGTCGAGTCGTCTCAGGGCAGTTTGGTGGCATCTTGATCATGCAACGGTTACCAGCCGCTAACGCCGTGATCATTGGGCCAATGGAAAGATAAAGAGGAAAGTTCCAAGGACAGATAATCCCGACCACGCCTTTCGGCTGATATCGAACTTCCAATTTATTGCCTTTGAACAGCCACTCAGTAGGCCTACGACTTGGCTTCATCCAGCTTTTTAAGTGACGGACAACGTGGTTGATATCGAGGATAGGAGCAAGTATGTCAGCCATAACAGACTCAGTGTGACAACGACCTCCAAAATCTTGGCTCATTGCTTGTGCCAATACATCTTGGTATCGAGAAAGTTGCTTCTTCAGTGCCAATAAACGATGCTTTCTCACTGCATAGCTCGCTGCTGGTTCTGCTTGATAAGCGGCTTGTAACTCAGCAAACCACATTTCAAGTTCGTTCACTGTCGAATCATTAGTAGCAATCATTCCTTGATCACGCTGTACATCCGTATCTTGCTTAGCCAGTACATTCATGTTTCTCTCCTACTGTGCAATTTATTCAATTACAACATTTTGATAACATGAGGCACAGGTTACAAAAAGACAAAAAACGGTGATATTCGGACAGCTTTGAGACAAGCATGACTGAATACCATCCCAATACCCGCTAGGATTGATCTGAATGTAAAGGGGGCAATGATGGAATACACCGCAGTTTATGAGCCAGATACCGAATCCTGTGGTGTTTTGGACTTGCAGCTACTTACTCGCTACCTTCAGCCTCTGTGAAAGTGGGAACGTTACTTGAAGGCAGTGGCATTAGTGCCCCCGAACTTTATGCCCCGGACACACACATCACCCTCGCACAAAAGCTGGTGATTTTTAGCAATGCCCTCGTCCATTCTGATGAGCCAGGACTGGGGCTTGAAGTTGGACAACAAGCTCGTTTTAGTGACTTTGGTGTACTTGGGTATGCTGTGTTTAGTAGTAATACCTTACTCGATGCATTAATGATGGGCTTTAAGTATCTTCGGCTTGCAGGGCCGGTGTTAAAGAAAAAAATGTGGGTGGAAGATAACTCAGGATACTTTCGAGCTGAGCAGCTTATCGACCTACAATCCATTTTGCCTTTTTGCTGTGAATATTGGTTCGCGGCCATTCAAAGTTTGTGTGAAGAGGTAATGCAAAAACCTTTTCCCTCAAAATTGATTCGCTTCCCTTATCCGGAACCTGAACACAGCGAGCTATATGAACAAGTCTTCCATTGCAAAATAGAGTTCAACAGCGACCGTTTGGAATGGCAGTTCGATGCCACCAGCTTGTACGATCCGCTGCCAGCGGCGAACCCTATGACGCTGCAAATGTGTTTGAAATCTTGTGATGAAATGCTGGCCAAAGTAAGCGGTCATGTCAGTTTAAAAGAGAAGATCACACAAATGTTTCTCGAGCGGCCAGGTTGTTATCCCTCCATTGAGCAGTTGTCTGCCGAGTTGGGTATGTCTTCAAGAACGTTGCGACGTCATCTCAAATCGGAAGAAACCAGCTATCAGCAAATCCTTGATCATGTTCGCTTCCACTTAGCTCGTCATTACCTTGCGTCAACACAAATGAGCGTCGAAGAGATTTCGGAACGCATTGGTTTCTCAGACAGTGCCAACTTCCGTCATGCTTTTCGTAAATGGAGTGGCAACTCACCAAAGCAATATCGTCAAGAAGCGAATCTTACGACTTGAGCTTTGATACAACAGATACAAAAACGCCCGCGTTCATTGCGGGCGTTTTATTAGATTCGGAGTTTACGATTCAAACTCTTCAATCATCTCTTGCGCTTTAGTCTTAGGCTTATCCGTTTGACCAAAACCACGCAGACCCACTACGTGTACGTGCTCGTGGTCTTTAAACACCTTACGCACCAGTTTGTAGGTCGTACCTTTCTCTGGGCTGATGTTTTCTGGTGCCGCGATAAGAAGCTGCATATCCAGACGGTCACACAATTCGAACAATGTAGCGATCGATTTCGCATCCAGACGCGCGGCTTCATCCAAGAAGAGCAGACGACAAGGCACAATGTCTTTGCTGCGTAGACGACGAGACTCTTCTTCCCAGCTTTGAACAACCATTAGAAGGATTGACTGACCGGTACCGATCGCTTCACCTGTTGATAGCGCGCCAGACTCAGCCTGTAGCCAACCATCTGTACCACGGTTCACCTCAACACTTAGCTCTAGGTAGTTACGGTAATCCAGTAGCTCTTCACCCAGAACTTGAGGAGAACGTTGACCCATATCGATATGTGGGTTCACACGTTGGAACAGCTTCGCCATTGCTTCAGAGAAGGTAAAGCGAGTCGATTCAAACAGGTCTTTATGCTGCTCTTGTTGTGTTGCTAAACCGTTCAGTAGCACTTCGTGACTTTCACGGATCTTCACGTTTAGACGTACGCCCTTCACCTGACCGAACGAGATGTTCGACAAACCTTGGTTCAGCATACGGATACGGTTTTGCTCACGCTGAATCGTCTTCTTGATGATGCTCGCTACCGACTCAGAGCTGATCGCTAGGCGATTTTCACGTTGGGTTAGCTCTTCCGTTAGACGCGCTAGCTCTACTTCCATCTCTTCGATCGCTTCCACTGGATCATCAGTACGGATGATATCCTGACGAATGCGCTCACGAAGGTGTTGGTATACAGCAATGTAGAACAGAACTTTACGCTCTGGACGTGCGTTGTCTTCTGATAGACGCAGCGCATCACGAAGATCATCGTTGTTCGCAACCGCTAGACGCAGCGCACCCAATGATTTATCAGACATTGAACGCAGTTCATCCGCTGACATGTAAGCCAGTTCACGCTTGTGTAGACGACGCTCAACATCGTTCTCACGCGCCAGGCGAAGTACTGAACACCAACCAGCTTTCGCTGCAACCACGAAGGTACGCAACTCAACGTATTCTTTCTGAACTTTCTTCAGACGTTTCGCCAAGCCTTTCATCTCTAGTTCAGTAGAGGTGATCGTGCGCTCGTATTCGCTCTTACGGCTACGAGACGTGTGTAGACGCTCATGCAACTCATCACGACGACGCATTGCACGTTCTTCTGCACCTTCGTCCGCGTTAACGCCAAACTCTTGAAGTTCTTGTTTGAACTCTTGAACCGTTTCCAGTTTCGCTTGGTGTGAACTCTTCAATGATGCCAATACTTGGTTGTATTGGTTCATTTGACCTTGCGATTGCTTCAACTCTTCACGAGAGCGAGTACGCATTTGTTCAGCTTGAACCAATTTCGCTTTTAGCTGCTCACTCAGTTCGCTGCTCTTGTTCAGTAGGTCTACTGAATCTGAGTAAGCGAAGTAGTGGCGACGTTCAACGAGATCTGAAAGTGCAAAGATTTGCTTCTTAAGATCTTGTAGCTGTTCGTCTGCCGCTTTGTATTCTGCTTCTAGCGCATCGAATTGCTCTGGGTCGGCATCTAGAGCAACTGCGACTTTTTCCAGTTCCGCCACCGCTTTCGCGTGGTTATTTAGGAAAGCTTTTGCTTCTGAAAGCTGGGCGATTTTCTCTTCCAACTCGTCAAAGCGCGCTTGCAGCGATTCATCTTCAATCAACGCCATGTTTGGTGCTAGCTTGTCTAGAGAAGACAACGCTTGCTTGCTGGTTTGAAGCTGAGAACGTTGTTGTTGCTCTTTTGCATCCAGATCAGTCAGTACGCGGGCAATTTGGTTACGCTTGTCACGAATGGTTGCCAGTGCTTGCTCTGGGTCAGCTTCGAATGCTACTTGAATGTAGCTTGCCACAAACTGGTTGAACGCTTGGTACAGACGCTGCATTTTTTGCGAATCGAATGCTGCTTTCGCGTGCTTCTCAACCACTTCTTCACGTTCGTTACGTAGTAACTCTAAACGCTGCTCACGTGCCGCACGACCAAACAGTGGGATTTCAGGCAAGCGAGAGTAACGCATTTGGCGATCGTTCATGCGAACGCAAACCGCGCCTTCTAGCTCTTCTGCGTCGAATGAGCTGTCATCAAAGGCATCGATGTCACCTTCAATGATGTACAAGTCTTCTGGACAGTCGTCTAGTTCTACCAATTTCTCTTCGATACCAGACAGATCAGAAACGACGATAGCGTGACGAGCCGGACCGTACATCGCACTGAAGTAAGGCGCGTCATCAATAGTGATGTCATCGTAGATCTCAGACAGCAATACGCCGCCTAGAGTATCTGCCAAACCTTTCAGGCGAGGGTCGTTTGAACCACCAGGAGAAGCAAGACGCTCAATCTCAGTGTCAAGTTGGCTGCGACGCTCTGCCAGTTTGTCTTTCGCCAGAGAAAGAGTTTTCTCTTGCTCAAGCACCACTTGCATTTGGCTCATGACTGACTGGCTATCTTCTAGCTCAGCGCCACTTTGTTCACGCAGTTTTTCTAGCGCATCGTTCGCTGCAATCCACGTTGGAGCAATGGCTTCTAGCTTGTTGATTTCCGCCGCTGCATCTTGCTCTAGACGACGCTGTTCGCTGCGTTGTTCACGCACGTCTTCTTGCGTCATTTCTAGCGAGTCGATTTGCATCGCATGACGTTCACGCTCTTGTTCAAACGTGATTTCGTCAGTCAGTTCAACATGGAATTGCTTTTGGTATTCGTTGACTAGCTCGCGCGCTTGACGTTGCTGGTTAAGGCTACGCTCAAGGTCACGGTGCTGTGCACGCCATTGCTGTTCGTTTTGCGCGACTTGCTGAGATTCACGCGCTTTCGCTATTGCGGTTTTCGCATGTTCAGACGCGTCTTTACGCTCAACTTGACCAACGATGCTTTGTACCAGTTTAAGCGCGGTTTCGAACTGCTCTGCTGCCGCAGAAGACATGTCCAGTTTGTGCTTAACCGATAGCAACGCGTTGGTGCTTTCTGATTCTTTGCTCTTAAGCTCAGAGACAAGCGCTTGTGCCGATTCTGCCGTTAGGCTGTCATCGCCAAGTAGTTGCTTCGCTTTTTCCAGCGCTTGAACCGCTTGTTGGTATTGAAGGGCACGAGTTTGTTGAACGTCGAGTGCTTGTTGGTAGTCCGCCAGTTGCGTCTTAAGGCTATCCACCTCTTCTTCCGCAACGGTCGCTTGCTCTTCCACCATCATCACGCGTTCTTGCGCTTCTTCCACTACCATCATCTGTTCTTCAAGACGCTCACTCAGCTCTTCAAGATCTTCTTGGTAGCGTTCGATCTTCTCTTGCTGACGCAGTGCGTTTTGCACCAGTTGCAAGTGGTCAGAAGCCGCTTGGTAATCTTGCTCTAGCGCAGATTCCGACTCGATCAGCAGTTCTAGCTCTTCTTGAACACGGTTAAGCAGGTTGTTTTGCTCAACGAGAGTTTCACGAGAACCGAACAGCTCTGAACGTAATGACAGCGTTTTATCCAACTTGTTACGACGATCGTTCGCGTGACGCATGTAGTCCGCCGCCACGTAGTTAGTCGACTCTGTGATCAAGTGTTTGAACAAGTCACGGTCTGCTTGCGTGGTTTTGATCGCTTCTAGCGTCATGCGGTTTTCGCGCAGTGCTGATTCCATATCTTGGAACGCTTTCTTCACGCCGCCGTTTTGTGGCAGAAGGTAGTCACGAAGCGAGCGCGTGATTGCACTTGAGATACCACCGTAAAGCGATGCTTCGATCAGGCGGTAGAATTTAGAACGGTCACCAGAGTTACGCAGTTTCTTCGGAATCACACCGAATTCGAACATCTGCGAGTGGTAATCCACGATAGAAGAGAAGGCTTTAAATTGAACGCCTTCAAATTCTGCGATCGATTCTTTTACTTCATTGATTTGACGTACACGAGCTTGAGTCGCAGATACGCTTTCAACCAAGATATCCGTTGGTTTCACATGGCTTGGAAGACCTTGGATAACAAACGGTTTGATGTCTACTTTCTTATCACGACCCGCTACTTGCTGCAGTTTTACTGCAAACAATAGGCGTTGGTTACGTGAGTTCACCACATCTAGCGCCGCATAACATGCGCCCGGCTGTAACTTACCGTACAGACCTTTGTCGCGAGACGATTGGCTGCTGCCTGCTTCTGTGGTGTTACGGAAGTGCAGTAGCGTTTGGTCAGGAATCAATGCGGTGATGAATGCCGCCATTGTGGTTGATTTACCTGCACCGTTACCACCTGATAGCGTGGTGACCAGACCATCGATGTCAAACGTACGGGCAAAGAAGCCGTTCCAGTTGACCATGGTCAGCGATTGGTATTTACCGCGTTCAATCATGCTCATGCTTCACCCTCTTCTGTTGTTTCTTCTTGGGCTTGGTCGTCTTGATCTTCTTCAGACAATAGGCTGCCTTGGCTTGGCTCTTTGGTGTGCACTACCGCTTCACCATCACGGATCAGACGCAGCTGCGCTTCACGCATGTCATCGCCAATACGTACATCGGCACCAAAACGGAATACCGCTTCACTGATGCTGAATTTACCGGTTTCACCGATGTTGATGATCATGCCTAGGCGACGCAGACGACGAAGTGACGTACGTACTTTTTCAAACAGCTTTTCTTTATCAAGGTCAGAACCAGTCGCACGGTTCGTCACTAGCTTCATCAGCTTGTTTTCATCTGCTAGAGCAAGCAGTTCGTCGTACAGCTCTTGGTTATTGAAGATGCCTTCATGCGCAAGACGCTCTGGGCTTAGGTAAAGGAAACACAGTACCTTACCCACCAGCATGTCCAGTTCAGAAAGAACACTACGGCCAATCAGAGACGTTGAACGTGGACGAAGGTAGAAGAAACCTTCTGGCGCTTTCACCAATTCGGTGTTGTAGCGCTGGTAGAAAGAAGAAAGCTCAAGTTCGAAATCCGACAACAACGCGTGGTTGTCTAGATCTTCACTTGAGATATGACGCCCTGCTCGAAGCATGCTGTCTAGCGCTGGGAACAGAGGATTAGAAATTGCTTTTGCCAGATTTTCTGACATGTATTCATTAGTATCGGTCGATGACATTCGCTTGTACCTTTGCCCCAAATTCGTTGATTGCTTTCCAGTCTGGCTGAACAGCTTGGTAGTCGGATTCTGAGTAACCCAGACGTACCGCCTGATCAACGACAATGCGAGCTAAATCAAAGTGATGAGTGTATGGATGTTGTGCAAGGTAATCTCGCAGAACCACGCTCAAGTCGATTGGTGTGCCTTGATCTTTATGCGCTTTCAGCATGTCACCAATTCGCTCTGCCAACTCATCATTGACTTGTTGAAACTCTTCGTATTCTACTTCCATCGGAACTTGACCCGTCACCTCGTCATCACGCAGTACCAGGGCTTCATCACGAAGGTCAGAAAGCCTTTCCGCATCTGCATAAGTCAGATACCAAGGCGCATCGAAGTAATCTTTGACGGATTGACGCAGACGCGAGCTAAACGCACGGTTCTTATCCATATCGATCGCGGTACGGATAAACTTGTGTACGTGTCGGTCGTAACCAATCCAAAGGTCGATCGCTTGCTGGCCCCAGCTTGTGATTCGGTCCAGCTTCATTTGCAGACCAAATAAGGCTTCTTCGATGAACTCAAGCTCAGGATCGCCGTAAACAATTTCTTGAATATCTAGGATCTGAGTTTGCAGTTCATCACTGGCAGCTTGCAGCGTATCTTGAAGTTCACGCAACGTGCTCGATGTTTCTGACAGAAGTGCTTCACAGTTGTTGATCGCTTCACGCCAGTCTTTATTAAGCAGATCAGCAATCTGTTGTTTTACAGACTGTTGCTGCTCATCCATCACACGTTGGTTAAGGTCGATTTGATCGAAGATCTCGCCTACAGAATATTTCAAAATTCCGTAAACGTTTTTCTTCCAGTGGCCCGGAGTGCCACCCTTTTGTGCCGCTTCAATCGCTTTTGCCATTTCATCCGCTACCATGGATAGCTGGATAGAAAGACGTAGTTTCGAGAACTCGCGATGACGCACGTAGTAGTCGGTAATTCCTATCGCTAATGGCGACAAGCGGTAAATGCTCGCTCCGTCAGTAATCTCACTGACAAAACGGCTCATAAGACGCTGCTTAACCATCTCGTTGATGGCATTGTTCGCACGGAAAGCCGAAGCTTCGCCGGTCTCATCAAAAAGTCGAGTGACGATGGCAAATGCGTCGTGCAATTCACCTTCACCCAATTCTTCATCGAACCTTTCATTACTTAGTACAGCGATGGCAATCAAAAATGCCAATCGCTCAGTGGTCAGGTTCAACGAGAAATCGTGCTGCTTAACCCAGCCAACCAACTCATCGATTGGTTGCTCTGCAGCATTGAGAGTCATCTCACTCATCGTTATTCCTGTTTATCGTTCTTCTTAGCCCACACGTGTATGTAGCGGCCTAATGAGAGGTATGGCTCTTGTCGACAAAGTTGTTTTTCTAGCGCCAACACATCTTCAAACTCGTAATCGCCCATGTATTGCATATTGCCTATGTAATCACTGAATGAACGAATACCAGATTTTCCACAAATGCTAAAACCAGAATCTTCTATCCATTGATAGACCTCTTCAGGCTTTAGACCTTTCTGTGGCTGTAGTTTAAATCTTTTCCGATGAGGCATGCCGTCTAAAACATGAGGAATGTTGCCACAAACCACATTTTTATAGACTAAGCCGTGGTGGTTATAGAACATAACCGAAGCGATGCCCCCCCCGGCTTGACCTGTTCCAAAACGGTTTCGAGTGCGGTTTTCGGGTCTACCAACCACTCCATCACTGCGTGGAACATGACAAGGTCCACCTGCGCTTCCATATGTTCACCAATGGATTGGACAGGCGAATGAATCAGGCGATACTGCTCAAGCAAACCGTTTTTTTCAATATCCTGCTTTGCTAGTTGCAGCATTTCCGAAGATAGATCACATAAAGCAACGTGATGTCCGAGCTTAGCAAGCTTTTGCGACATTTGTGCTAAGCCACCACCCGCATCAAGTACCTGCAGGGCTTGCTGGTCAGCCTCTAATTCACTTAGAATCTGTAGAAAATCTTCCCATACAATGATTTGGCGGATCTCACCTTTATCGGATCCGTAAATATTTTTTGCAAATTTGTGGGCGATATCGTCGAAATTACGGTCTTCTGTCACGTCTACTGGGTTATCATATCGGATTGTGCCGCTATTCTGGCACAAGAAAAGCAGGAATAAAGAGGGTCTCCCTCATTTTTATAATCAATTGATGTTTTTTCGGACTATTTAAGTATGTTTGAGCTGAAAAAAGTAATATCAGCCTTGCTCATGCCCTTACCGGCCTTACTGCTGATTGGTCTATTTGGCCTATTTTTAATTAGTTTTACCAGCAAACGTAAAACTGGTTGTTTCATTGTTCTATTCACTTTTGCTGGCATTTTCCTTGCCTCATTTCAACCTATTTCGACCAAGCTGCTTGTGCCGTTGGAACGCGAATACAAAGCATTCTTGCCCGTGTCAGAATCGGTCGACTATGTGATGGTTTTAGGAGCTGGCCATGTGGTCGATGACGAAATACCACCCACCTCACAACTGAGTCGTGCTGCTTTAATGAGACTCACTGAAGGTATACGTATTCTTCGTATGTATCCAGGCGCAAAGCTCATTTTGTCAGGCTACGCTGGAGGGTCAGAACTCAGCCATGCCCGTATGATGGCTAACGTAGCCCTTTCTCTTGGTGTGGCAAAATCTGACATCATCTTGCTTGAAGATGCGAAAGATACCTGGGAAGAAGCAAGGCAAGCAGCGGCATTCGTAAAACAGAAAGATATTGTGCTAGTGACTTCTGCAAGCCATATGAAGCGCGCAATGTACGAGTTTCGTGCAGCAGGGATTAAGCCCATTCCAGCGCCAACGAACTTCTTGGCTGTTGCCGATATCAACCAACCTTGGCATCGCTATGCTCCAAAAGCACAGTACCTAGAACAAACGGAACGATACTGGCACGAAACACTAGGTATTATCTGGCAGCACCTACGCGACAATATTGGCCAAGCGCCTGTCGAAGAAGTGCATTAAGCCAGCTTCAAAACTAAACCAGCAGGCACAAAAAAGGAGAGCGTTGCTCTCCTTTTTCTTTAACGCGTGATTTAAGCCAGTAGACTCTAGTCACCTGCAAACATGTAGCCTTCACCATGAACGGTCACAAAGATTTGTGGGTTCTTTGGGTCAAACTCCATCTTAGCGCGCATACGTCGAATCAGAACGTCGATAGTACGATCGTTTGGCGCATCCACTCGGTGGCTGATCATATTCAAAATTCGCTCGCGGCTTAATACCTGATTTGGGTATGAAGACAATGCAACTAACAGCTCATACTCTGCTTTCGTTAGTTTCACTGGCTCACCATTTCGGCTTAGAGCACGACGCTGAATATCAAACGTCCACTCACCGAAGCGCACTATGTGTTCTTCATTCGTATCATTTGCTGCTTTTTGTGAACCGTTACGAGCCGCTGAGATACGCCACAGCAAGTTTTTAACGCGAACCAATAATTCCCTTAGTTCAAAAGGCTTTGTTACATAATCGTCTGCGCCCATTTCTAGGCCAACAATTTTGTCAATGCTATCCGTGCGTCCTGTCACTAATATGATGCCGATATCTGATTGGCTGCGTAATTCACGCGTAAGCATAAGGCCATCTTCACCCGGCAGGTTAATATCCAGCATGATCAAATCTACATCGCCTTCTTGAAGCACTTCGCGCATTTCAGCACCGCTTTCTGCTTCACTAACTTTGTAACCTTCATTTTGGAAATAGCCCGCAAGCTTACTGCGAGTTACAACATCATCTTCTACGACTAATACGTGATAGCTCATTTACACCACTTTCTGTCTTTTTTATCTTCCAAGACGTATTCTATTCATAACTAGTAACATATCTAGTAATAGTTACAATAAAAAGCAAGATTTTGTGGATTTATTGATGCAAAACAAGCTTATTTGCCGCCATTCATAAACATGCATATTTCCCAATAAACCATAACAATTATAGTTACTGCTATTCATTTTAATTGTTTACACTTAGGGGATAACTATTTGGGAGCAAAAAAATGCAAGAAGTGAAAGCTTTTAACGAAAAACGAGCTGAGATTTATTGGTGGTTTTCTAGCCTGTTCGCAAAAGAGCTAACAGACAAGGAGCTGGAATCTTATCATAGTGTTGAAATTCGAAGCTTTTTAGCTGGTTTGGGTGAAAATGAAACACTCAAACCATCGGTTGATACCCTTGTTGATGCGCTTAATCGCCTACAAGATCGTGAAGATGCTCAGTTAGAGCTAGCTGCGGACTTCTGTGAACTTTTTCTTAAAACAGAAAAGCACGGTGCGCTACCTTATGCCTCAATGTACATCGGTGAATCTGGTTTATTAAACGATAAACCAGCAGAAGAGATGGAAAAGCTGATGGCAGACTTTGGTGTGCAAGTTGACGAAAATCTAAAAGAGCCTGCGGATCATTTAGCAGTCGAGTTAGATTTTTTAGGCAATATGATTATCCGCTCAAATGAACTCGAGCAGGAAAAACACATGGAAGATGCGTTCGAAAAGCAAAATGAGTTCATCCAGCAACACCTTTTGACATGGCTACCTCAGTTTGCCGCTAAATGTAAGCAATTTGATGAATTTGGCTTCTATGTTAGTGTCGCGCAACTATTAATTGCATTTTGTAAACTGGACAGCACCTACCTTCTTGGTGAATAATTGCCGCCTATTTTGGGGAGTCTGTCATTCAGACTCCCTATTTTATTCGTTTGTTTTTAATCTGGCGCAGAGAAATACAATCCATTTAGCCGTTAAACTGTGACCTCCGAGGCACAAAACAACCACCTAAAACATTGCCAGCTTGCCCGCATCAGTCTAAAATGTGAGCGCAAACGATTAAATATGATTTATATGTAAACCGCTGAAATAAAGCGGTTTTTGTGTTTTCTTAACAGGATTGCTGACCAATTCCTCACTTAGTATAAGAAAGGAATATGAAACTCAGCGATAAATGTTGCTACAAACCTTTTTATACCGATTTCGGAACAACCGCTGCCAAATATCTCAGCAATGCCCCTATTCGCAGTTGCTCGGTTTGCGCAAGACCCTAAGCGTATGGTTGTCTTCACTACGGTATTTACAGTAGCTCGATACAGGACATCATTTATGGCCACTATTAAAGACGTTGCTCGCTTAGCCGGCGTTTCTACCACTACGGTTTCGCACGTAATTAATAAAACTCGCTTTGTTGCAGAAGCAACTCAAGAAAAAGTAATGAAAGCGGTGGATGAACTTAATTACGCACCAAGTGCCGTTGCGCGCAGTTTAAAGTGCAACTCAACTCGTACCATCGGTATGCTAGTAACTCAATCTACCAACCTGTTCTTCTCTGAAGTGATCGATGGTGTTGAGAGCTACTGTTACCGTCAAGGTTACACTCTTATCCTATGTAACACGGGCGGTATTTACGAGAAGCAACGTGACTACATCCGCATGCTCGCTGAAAAGCGTGTAGATGGCATTCTAGTAATGTGTTCTGACCTGACGGAAGAACTAAAAGAGATGCTTGATCGTCACTCAGACATACCTAAAGTTGTGATGGACTGGGGTCCAGAAAGCTCACAAGCAGACAAGATCATTGATAACTCAGAAGAAGGCGGTTACATCGCGACAAAATATCTGATCGACAATGGTCACACAGACATCGCGTGTTTAAGCGGTCACTTCGAAAAAGCTGCGTGCCAAGAGCGTATTGCGGGTTATCGCCGTGCAATGGCAGAAGCAAACCTTGCGGTTAACGAAGATTGGATTCTTGAAGGCAACTTTGAATGTGATACCGCTGTGCTAGCGGCAGATAACATTACTGCAATGGAAAAACGCCCTACCGCAGTTTTCTGTTTCAATGACACTATGGCACTTGGCTTGATGAGCCGCCTTCAGCAGAACGGTATCAAGGTACCAGATGATGTTTCTGTTATCGGCTATGACAACATTGAGCTGGCAGAGTACTTCTCACCACCACTAACGACTATCCACCAACCAAAACGTCGTGTGGGTAAAAACGCGTTTGAGATCCTACTAGAGCGTATCAAAGATAAAGAACACGAAAAACGAGTGTTTGAAATGCAGCCAGAGATCGTGATTAGAAATACGGTTAGAAAGCTCAACTAGTCTTTAGGTAGTACTCGTGTACTCATCATAAAAGCACCCACATGGGTGCTTTTTTATTTCACATTTCATCCGCGGCAACAGGTTTGTATGTAAAACTTTGCAGGCTTGTTATTTCTTCGTGCACTCTACTCTCTAGTACTGACCTTTTTCTAGTAGACCACTTTGTTAATCTATGAAACTTAACTCACTAAAAAATAACTATTAATTGAACCAAGATCACATTTATAAACGCAGAGTGTGATATTAGTCCAATATAGCAAGTATGCTCTCAGTGTCACGCACAGGGCAAACCACTCTAAAGAGTGGGACGCAAAGCTTCCGGCCTAAACTATCGCATGAGATAGCATGGTAGCGGGGTTACCGATGGCAAGTATGCATATGACGAGTTTACCCTTTAATGACATTGTGTCTGCATGCGTTTGCTACTCTCTCGGACCTGATTTTTGGTGGCGTAATTTAAATTACACCGAGATAACACATCATGGATAAACCGATACTCAAAGACTCTATGAAGCTTTTTGAGGTGCTTGGTACGATCAAGTCACGCTCAATGTTTGGCGGCTTTGGCCTTTTTGCTGATGAAACAATGTTTGCATTAGTCGTTAACAACCAGCTTCATATCAGAGCAGATAAAAAGACATCTTCAGACTTTGAAACTCAGGGACTTAAACCTTACGTATACAAGAAGCGTGGATTTCCTGTTGTTACTAAGTACTACGCCGTTTCACCAGACCTTTGGGATACACCACAACACTTAGTGGAAGTAGCCAAAAGTTCACTCGAAACTGCAAAGCTTGAAAAAGAACAGCAAGCCAGTTCTAAACCAACGCGTTTAAAAGACCTACCGAACCTTAGACTAGCGACAGAGAGAATGCTTAAAAAAGCTGGTATTGACTCTGTCACTCAGCTCGAAGAACAAGGTGCGCTAAACGCCTATAAAGCGATCCAGGAAACGCATACCGCTTCTGTAAGCATCGAGTTACTGTGGGCCCTTGAAGGCGCTATTAACGGTACTCATTGGAGCGTTGTTCCTCAGTCTCGCCGAGAAGAGCTAATTAACCACCTCTCATAATACAAGTTTGAGCTCCAGGTATTCATAAACCGCAGTTTTACACTGCGGTTTTTTTTGAAATTTTTTCTCACTCCATTCTGTCTTATTATCTAAGAAGCAGAAATGGAGTGATAGATATGAATAAGAAACTGATTTTAGGACTGATCCTACTCGCGACGATTATCTTTTTAGGTTTGAATTTTGGTCAATATCTAACCCTAGAAAATGCCAAGGCGCAGCAAGAGGCGTTAAATGCTTTTATTAGCCAAAACTTCGTATTTGCTGCAGCAACGTATTTCTTTGCGTATATAGCTATCACCGCTTTCTCCATTCCCGGAGCTGCCGTAGTAACGCTTCTGGGTGCTGCTCTATTTGGTTTCTGGACCAGTCTCTTATTGGTTTCTTTTGCCAGCACTATTGGTGCGACCATTGCTTTCCTTAGCAGCCGTTACTTACTGCGAGAGTGGGTACAAGGCAAGTTTGGTAATAAGCTAGGTGCGATCAACGAAGGCGTTGAGAAAGACGGCTCGTTTTATCTCTTCTCACTACGTCTTATTCCCGTCTTCCCATTTTTCCTTATCAACTTGCTGATGGGTTTGACACCAATGACCATTGCACGATTCTACCTCACTAGCCAAGTTGGTATGTTGCCAGGTACAGCAGTTTATCTGAACGCTGGTACTCAATTAGCCACCATAGATAGTCTTTCTGGCATTGTGTCACCCACCGTACTTGCGTCATTTGCCTTACTTGGTTTGTTTCCAATCATTGCCAAATGGGTTATGAGTAAGATTCGCCCAACTCAAGTTCAGCAAAATGGAAACGCTCAATGAAAATCTTCATCGCGAGAAACCCAGCTGAAGCTCACATAGTCTGTGAGCTTCTCAAGACCGAGCAAATTGGCTGTGAAGTTCGAGGTGAAGGAATGTTTGGGCTAAAGGGCGAATTGCCGTTTGGTGACGATACAGACCCCTATATTTGGCTTTTACACCCAGAGCAACAGTTGAAAGCTGCTGCTATTGTTGAAGATTACCAAAAACAAGCAAATCAGACTTATCGAGATTGGCGGTGTCCAAAATGTTCAGAGATAAATGAGGGGCAGTTTGGTGCGTGTTGGCAATGCAGATATCAAATCGGGGAGCAGTGATATATCCCCTACTTTTTCCATTGCTTTGACCTAGCGTTGCGTTAAGCAGCTAAACTTTGCTGCTTGATGAACTCGATGGAATGTTGGTTAAAATCATCTGGTCTTTCTACATTGCATACGTGGCCACAATCGGGGATTTCGCGTAATACACTCTGCTTATGCACTGCGACCATCTCCTTAACTGGCTTGATGAACATATAGTCCCGATCACCCATTAAATACAGCGTCGGAATCGGGAGTTCACGATCCTTAAAATATTTCATCAACGGGTTAACGTCTGCGGCCAAGATAAACCATCGCTTGAACTCTTTTTGGCACAACTTTTTCGCTTCACGGATAAATAGATGACGCGACTCACGCTGATTTTTCTGTGGCATCACAATATAGGCAAACAACTTATACAGCCACATGTAAGGCAAAATGTGTTTGCCTAAATTACCCAACTTCACCAGAATTTGTGAACGGGTGTTCAAACGTGTCACCGCACCACCAAGCACCATAGAACGAACACGCTCGGAAGCAAGCTCCGCGAGGTTACGGACGATGATCGTTCCAAGTGACATACCAACAAAATGTGCAGATTGTATCTTCAAGTGATCCAACACTTTTAGAATGTCTTGCGTTACCTCCGTAAAGGTGTAGCGACTTGTCATCAATTCTTTGATTAACTGGTTTGACTTTCCATGTCCTCGGAGGTCAATTAAGAGCAAATTAAAATGTTCTTTATAAGCCTTAAGTTGCTTGAACCATATTGAAGAACTGCCACCGGCACCATGCACGAAAACGACCCACTCATTACTGGTAGGGTGTAAATAGGTTTTATGGAATAGAAGTGGCTGAGTCATTTATCAGTCTGGAAAACGTTCTGTATAAAAAGAGTGAGTAAATCCTACCACACTCTATAAGGGCAAGGTAATAAAGGCACCTCATTCGGTGCCTTTAGTTACATTTTTTTAAAATTTTGCGTTAATTTAACGCAGACCTATACAACAGCAAATATTCTTCTGCGGCTTTATGCCAGCAGAAATCCCTTTGCATCGCATGAAGCTGAACACGCTTTACTTCGTTCGGACTCTGTGCGTAGAGCAATAGAGCTCTTAGCATAGTCAGCAGCAATGCTTGCGGTGTCGGCTCATAGAACACAAAACCTGTGGCTTCTTCAATGTCCACATCGTAGTCATTAACGCTATCTTTCAAGCCACCAACTCCACGAACGATAGGCAAGGTGCCATAAGCCATACTGTAGATCTGATTCAAACCACAAGGTTCAAACTCTGAAGGCATCAGGAAGAAATCAGAACCAGCCTCAACAAGGTGTGCGAGTTCATTATCGTATGCTTCAACAAAAACAAACTTATTTGCAAACTGTGCTGCGACTTCTTTCAATTGAGCGGCAAGAATAGGGTCTCCCGTTCCCACCACCACGACTTGAACGTCGTGTTTCAGAAAATCTGCCAATACTGGTAGCAAATAATGTACACCCTTTTGCTGCGTGAGGCGGCACACCATACCAAACATTGCGCAATCTGACGCACCAAGCCCCAACTTTTCTTGTAGGGCTTTCTTACAGGCATTCTTACCACGCACCATACTTTGCCGATTCGCTTTGTAGTTCAGTGGTAAACTAGGATCTGTTTCCGGATTCCAAGCACTGTAATCGCAGCCATTTAGAATGCCCACTAAATCATCAGCACGTTGTTGAAACTCCCATGCCATGCCATGGCTACCGAGTTCAGTCTTAAGCTCTTCTGCATAAGTCGGACTTACTGCATTGATTTTATCTGCGTTCATCACGCCCGCTTTGAGCATGGTGATGTGTGTCGCGCTTACCGCTGCGTCTGGTACGTTTCGACTATGAAATTCAGGGAGGCACTGAACATCGTCGTAACTAAATACCCCTTTAAATACCGCATTATGAATCGAGATTACACTGCGAGTATTTGCAAAAAAGGCGTCGTCGCCATAACGATGTTTGAGTAGGAATGGAACTAAGCCCGTATGCCAATCATTAGCGTGTACGATGTCTGGTTGGAAACCAAGCTTTGGTAACATATCAAGGCAAGCAGCACTAAAAAATGCAAAACGTTCGCCATTGTCCGAATAAGCTTGGTTATTCTCCGCATACATAGAAGGACGATTGAAATACGGCGGACAATCAATTAAGTAAACCAGATTGTCCCCAAGCATCAGTTTTAGAACTCGATAAGCAGTATTAGGCCAACTCGTTAGCTCTGTCTCTAGAACCGTCTCAGCTTCTGACAGTTGCTCTATACCGGTATAAGCTGGAATAGAAATTCGTACATCTTGCTGAAGATTTTGAAGGGCTTCCGGCAGTGCCTTGGCTACATCAGCCAAGCCACCACTTTTAATCAGTCCTTCGACTTCAGACGCTACAAACAGAACAGACAAATTGTTAGTAGCCAACACGTGCTCCTTTTGGAATTACAACAATGCCATCGTCTGACACATGGTAGTGTTTCTTATCTTCTTGTAGATTTACCCCAATTTGTGTACCTGGAGCAATATCTGCATCTTTGTCGACAATCACGCGACGAAGCACACAACCTTCCCCGACTTTCACATCGCCCAACAAAATACACTGGCTAATGTCACACGCTGAAGCAATGTTGCTGCGAAACCCAAGTACTGACTTTTCAATACGTGAGCCGCGCACGTAGCTGCCGTTACATACCAAGCTGTCGATGATCTGCACTCGACCATTAACAGAGTCAGTAAAGGTCGCCGGTGGCAATGGTGGGTAATAAGTATGCAGTGGCCACTTGCGGTTGTATAAAGAGAACGGTGCGTCTTTCTCGAGAAGATCCATATGAGCTTGCCAGTACGCATCAATCGTACCTACATCGCGCCAGTATACTTCTTCTTTCTCGCCAGTGATGCGGTTAGTACTGAAGTCATAAACAAACACATCGCCACGTGGGAACATCTTAGGAATGATGTCTTTGCCAAAATCATGCGTTGAAGCTTCATTGTCAGCATCTTCAATCAGTTCAGCGAACAGGGTCTGAGCTTCGAATACATAGTTCCCCATAGATACAAGTGCATGCTCTGGATCACCTGGGATAGATTTCGGACTTTCTGGTTTTTCTTCAAAACCGATCATACGCCCTTCCGCATCCACTTCTATCACTCCAAACTGGGATGCTTCCGAAAGTGGCATACGTAATGCGGAAACCGTTAACGAAGCTTCTTTCTCTTCGTGGAAAGCCAACATCTGTTTGATGTCCATTTTATAGATATGATCTGAACCAAAAATACATACCTGATCAGGCTCAGCCAACTCCATAAAACGCAGGTTTTGGTAGATAGCATCAGCTGTGCCTTCATACCAACGCTTACCCGTACGCATCTGGGCAGGGATCGGGTCAATAAAACGATCTGTGATGCCATTGATGTTCCATCCCTTTTTCATGTGATGGAATAAAGATTGAGATTTAAATTGAGTAAGGACGTAAATGCGCATCAAATCCGCATTCACGAAGTTGTTCAAAGCGAAATCAATAAGTCGGTAACTTCCGCCAAAAGGGACCGAAGGTTTACTGCGGGATTCCGTTAAAGGCCTCAGACGAGAGCCTTCACCGCCAGCAAGAATCATTCCCAAAACACCAGCCATTCGTTGTTCTCCATATAGTTATAGCTTGGATTTCCATATCCACTCGATCATGATAAGCCTCAGGGGTAATCGAGCGGATACCTTATAGTATCTACTCCACCAACTCTAACCGTGAGTTAGCGAGCAAAATTAAGCTATTGTGCTTTCCTTTCTACTGCCGTATTTATTCGATTTGTTTTTATACTAATTGGCAGCAATCAGTTGCACTTATTAGGTATTAAATTATCGAATTGGAATTAAATTACAATTTTAAATATGCCATTCTGTGTCACGTACAGAGGTTACTTGCTCAAGACGATAATCCGGTCACACTAAGCAACGCAATCGTTTACATCATGAAAACAATTTACACACAGCAAGCGCACAAATAGGTGTGTTTAATAAAAATACGGCGTCTTGATGAAAGCTCTATGACAATCAAGAATTGAAGGGTTTTGAAAATAAAAAAGGCAGCTTGTTAGCCGCCTTTATCGTTATAGAATCGAATTACTTCGCTTTTTTACGCTTATCAGTGATATCCCACTTGCCTTCGTTATAAAGAGCGGTCCACCCACTTGGTTTTCCGTTTTCTTCAGAACGCACATAGTTCTCCTTAGTTTTACGACTAAATCGAACTACAGCTGGGCGACCATCCGGATCTTCCTGCGGTGCTGTTGCTAAATATTTGAACTTTTCAGGCAAACGTTCTTCAAAACGCGCCAGTTCAGATACCAATGGAGCACGAGTTTCACGTGATTTAGGGAAGTTACTTGCTGCCATAAACAGGCCAGAAGCACCATCACGTAGAACAAAGTACGCATCTGAGTTTTCGCATGGCAGTTCAGGGAAATGAACTGGATCTTCTTTCGGAGGCGCAACTTCGCCATTCTTCAGAATCTTACGAGTGTTCTTACACGTCTCACTCGTACAGTCCATGTATTTACCGAAGCGACCGTTCTTAAGCACCATGTCAGAGCCACACTTGTCACACTCAACAACTGGGCCATCGTAGCCTTTCACTTTGAACTCGCCGTGTTCAACGATGTAGCCTTCACAGTTCGGGTTGTTACCACAAACGTGCATCTTACGCTTATCGTCGATCAGGTACGCATCCATCGCCGTTTCACAGATAGGACAACGCTTCTTCGCGCGCAGCGCTGCAGTTTCTACATCTTCTTCTAGAACATTGATGATGCCATCTTCATCACCCAAGTTAATCGTTGTCTTACAACGCTCTTTAGGTGGTAATGCATAACCAGAACAGCCCAGGAATACACCCGTAGATGCAGTACGGATACCCATTGGACGGCTACAAGTCGGACACTCGATGTCTGTCATCACGATGTGATTCAGCTTCATGCCGCCTTCGTTTTCATCCTGTTCCGCTTTCTCAAGATCGCCAGTGAAGTCGGTGAAGAAGTTGTCTAGGACATCTTTCCACATCACATCGCCTTCTGCGATTTGGTCAAGCTTCTGTTCCATACGAGCTGTGAAGTCGTAGTTCATTAGGTCGTTAAAGCTGTCATCTAGCGGTCTGTAACGATCTCGCCCATCTTCTCTGCGTAGAAACGACGCTGCTCAACTTTCACATAGCCGCGATCTTGGATCGTAGAGATGATAGAAGCGTAAGTTGAAGGACGACCAATGCCGCGCTTCTCAAGCTCTTTAACCAATGCCGCTTCTGTAAAACGTGCAGGTGGCTTAGTAAAGTGCTGTTTAGGCTCTAGTGACTCTAGGTCTAGCTTTTCGCCTAACTGAACGGCTGGAAGAATCGTATCTTCGTTTTTACCCATTGGGCGTTGTACGCGAGTCCAACCGTCAAACTTGAGGATACGGCCTTTCGCTTTTAGCGTGTATTCTGCCGCCTTCACACTGATTGTCGTTGAATCGTATTCTGCTGGCGTCATTTGACAGGCAACGAACTGATTCCAGATCAATGAATAAAGTTTGTGTGCGTCCGCATCAACACCTTGTAGGTCTTCTGATTTCACAGAAACATCTGAAGGACGAATCGCTTCGTGCGCTTCTTGTGCGCCCTCTTTGCTACCGTACGTTAGCGGTTTAGCAGGAAGGTACTTGTCTCCATACTCAGAGCCGATGAATCCACGAACCGCATCTACTGCTTCCGCACTCAAGTTGGTTGAGTCGGTACGCATATAGGTGATGTAACCCGCTTCATACAAACGCTGCGCGAGCATCATTGTCTTCTTAACGCCGTAGCCAAGACGAGTACTTGCCGCTTGTTGCAGTGTTGAAGTGATGTACGGTGCAGACGGCTTACTCTTTGTTGGGCGGTCTTCACGCTTACAAACTTCGTAGCTCGCTTTTTCCAGTACTGAAAGCGCTGCTTTGGTCTCTGTCTCGTTGACAGGCTTAAACGCAACGCCATCTTTTTGCGCAACAAGAAGTTTGAATGCTGTCTTGTCTTTAGTGTGCGTATTTACGTTGATATCCCAGAATTCTTCTGGAATAAAAGCATTAATCTCACGCTCGCGCTCAACCAACAGCTTCACCGCTACCGACTGTACACGACCAGCAGACAGACCACGTGCCACTTTCTTCCATAGCAATGGCGAAACCATGAAACCTACAACGCGGTCCATGAATCGACGTGCTTGCTGTGCGTTAACACCATCCATATTTAGCTCACCAGGTGTTTGGAAAGCTTGTTGGATTGCATTCTTAGTAATCTCGTTAAAAACTACGCGTTTGTATCGCTCTTCATCGCCGCCGATGATCTCACGAAGGTGCCATGCGATTGCTTCCCCCTCGCGGTCCAAATCGGTTGCGAGATAAACGTGGTCAGCATCTTTGGCTAATTTTTGCAGTTCGCTTACAACTTTTTCTTTACCTGGAAGGATTTGGTAGTTCGCTTCCCAGTCATGATATGGGTTAATCCCCATTTTTTTGATCAAAGCTTTACGGTCTTTTTCTTTTTTGACTCGCGCTTTTTCTTCTGGGCTCATTCCTTTTGTAGAAATTGCCGCGGCTTTTTTCTCACCAGTGCTTTGACCGGCCGTAGGGAGATCACGCACGTGACCAACACTAGACTTAACAATAAAGTCTTTACCAAGGTACTTGTTTATCGTCTTTGCCTTGGCTGGTGACTCCACTATAACGAGTGATTTACCCATAACTGACTCTAACGTCCTTCATAATAATGCGGGTTAAAACTCCCAAAGGAAGCTACCCGCATAATGTTCTATTTCATTGCTTCTTTTTTTACTATTGTGCGAGATGAAAAGAAGATCAACTGCTTTTTTGAAATTCAGATCCGATTGGTTGACAATTCATCGCCTTTATACTTTGACAAGTCAGGGTTCTGCAAAAGGTCTTGAGCGGCATATACTAAGCAGGCAAAGTTTCCTCTCGCTAGTCGAATTCAATAAATTTTGTCTCTCATCACAAAATAATTTGTCATAAGCGATTAGAACGTAACCTTAAGTTATGGCAATGAAATATTGGCTATTTGCAGATGCGAATCGCTTCGCTACTCCCTCTATATTAACGTGCGATGTTCGTAAAACACGCAATCACAGTTTTTAGCCTGCAAACCTAAGACAATTGAGGGTATACTGCGCCCCATCAATTTTCATTGAATGACGAGAGTGCTATGTCTGACAGAAAACACATTGAAGAATTTGACCTTCTTTTGATTGCAAACCAAATTATCCAAGAGCACGATGACTTTATCGAAGGGATGCGTGCAACAAGTGTTGAAGAAAAAGACGATGTTTTGGTATTTAAAGGTGAATATTTCTTGGATGAGAAAGGCCTACCGACACCGAAGACAACCGCGGTATTCAACATGTTTAAATACCTAGCGCATCATCTTTCTAAAGAATTCACATTGAATAAATAAATAATTAAAATTCAATAAAAAAGCCAGAGCACTCACTCTGGCTTTTCTCTTTCAATACGATTAATTAGCAGCTCAATGCTTTCAATTTATCGAAGTAGTCTGGGAATGTCTTTGACGTACACTTAGGATCGTTAATCGTCACCGGCGTATCACTTAGCGCCACCAGCGAAAAGCACATCGCCATACGGTGATCATCGTAGGTATCAATCGCAGCATGCGTAAGCTGTGATACTGGCTTCACGATGATGTAATCTTCACCCTCCTCCACCTCTGCGCCAACTTTACGAAGCTCTGTCGCCATTGCAGATAGACGGTCAGTCTCTTTTACACGCCAGTTGTATACATTACGAATAGCGGTGGTGCCTTCAGCAAACAGCGCAGTCGTCGCAATGGTCATTGCCGCATCTGGGATATGGTTGTAATCCATATCGATGCCTTTCAGTTGGCCAACACGAGAAATGACGTAATCATCGCCCCATTCGATTTCTGCACCCATTTTTTCAAGCGCATCAGCGAATTGAATATCACCCTGAATACTATTTTTACCAATACCAGTGACTTTAACTTCACCACCTTTGATCGCTGCGGCAGCCAAAAAGTAAGAAGCCGATGACGCATCACCTTCCACCAAGAAATCACCTGGAGCGACATATTGCTGGCCAGCAGGAATCACGAACTCTTGGTAATCATTGTTGATCACTTCAACACCAAACTGCTTCATGATGTGCAACGTGATATCGATGTAAGGTTTAGAAACCAACTCACCTTCGATATTGATACGAATTTCACCTTCAGCCAACGGTGCTGACATAAGAAATGCGGTAAGGAATTGGCTAGAGATTGAACCATCAATAGATACAGAGCCAGACTTAAGTCCCGTTCCTATGATTTTTAGTGGTGGATAATTTTCACTCTCTAGGTAAGTTACATCTGCACCCGCTGCTTTCAACGCAGTAACTAGATGGCCAATTGGGCGTTCTTTCATGCGAGGCTCGCCGGTAAGAACATACTCACCTTCACCTAAACATAGAGCCGCTGCAAGTGGGCGCATCGCTGTACCTGCATTGCCTAGAAAAAGCTCAACTGGTTCAGAAACAGAAAAAGGTCGGCCAAGACCTTCTACGACACATTCCGTTTTGTCTTCAGACAATTTGTATTGAACGCCAAGCTTAGTCAGCGCGTTCAACATATGACGAATATCATCGCTGTCGAGAAGGTTGGTCAAACGAGTGGTGCCTTTTGCTAGTGCAGCAAGAAGCAAAGCTCGGTTGGAAACGCTTTTTGACCCAGGAAGGTTCACTTCCCCTTGAATTTTATTGATAGGTTGTAACGTTAGGCTTTCCATTAAAAGTTGATAATCCTTTGTGCTCTCAACTTAACCGTTTTTGAGAGCTAAACAATTCTTCGTAAATTCAGACTAACGAAAAAACCGCCACAAAACCAGAGCAAACCTAAGCTATTTTTTGAATAATTAATCAGCCTTGCTTTTGTAACGCAAACGTTGGCTTAATAGGCAATGTCGACTCTAACGCCATCATCAAAGTACAAGATTCGAACATCATCACCTCGGGAAAACAACATAGTATTATCAACGTCTTGTATTACGTTGATAAGTTTGTTGCCATCAACCTTGATCAGCAGTTCTACCAACTTGTATTCCACGGTATATTCGTAATTGCCGCGATTTCTGACTACCGCAGCGCCAGCAAGCGCACCAACTGCAGTCGCTACTTCTTTGCCCGTACCACCACCAAATTGGTTACCAACTAAACCACCGATGGTAGCTCCGAGCAATGTTTCCCAGCCGTTACTTTGTGACTGTTTTATCTCTTGCTGCGTTATGTATCGCACAGAATCAACTTTACCATACACGACTTGATTCACGGGTTTTGCTACATTTCTTTCATAAGCTGCATTGGCGAAAAATGGCAAAAACAGTATGATCCATGCCCATCGTTTTATATTAAATATTACTCCGCTCATAATAAGCTCCTATAGGCTCTGATGTTGGTAATTTTATCTTTATGGCTATCTATCTAACTGAACTTGGTGATTCGCTCTCATTTCCATCACCTTACGAAGCATTGAGCGATCCAAACGGTTTGCTCGCTTTTGGTGGTGACCTGAATCCTGAACGTATTCTTAATGGCTACCATCAAGGTATTTTCCCTTGGTATGGTCCCGGAGAGCCGATTCTTTGGTGGAGCCCATCACCGCGCGCTGTATTTGATCCTTTGACATTTAAGCCTTCCAAAAGCTTAAAAAAGTTTCAGCGTAAACAACAGTATAAAGTAACAATAAACAACGCAACTGAACGCGTCATTCAGCTATGCTCTTCAACTCGCCCAGCAGAAGAAACTTGGCTCAATGAAGAGATGCAAACTTCATATATTGAGCTAGCAAAACGCGGCCATTGCCACTCTGTAGAAGTATGGCACGATGAGCAGTTAATTGGCGGTTTATACGGTATTAGCGTAGGGCAACTTTTTTGTGGTGAATCAATGTTCAGCCTTAAAGACAACGCCTCCAAAATTGCATTGTGGTATTTATGCGAACATTTGGCGTCAAACCAGGGTCAATTGATCGATTGCCAGGTAATGAACCCGCATCTTAAGTCACTTGGAGCAATTGAAATTGAACGTGACGAGTTCGTCCAAAAACTACTATCTTTAAGAGACAAGAAAACCAATCTGGGAACATTCGAACCACAAACTCTTCAAGGCGTCGTATCATGAGCACGGATCTGCAACAAATTCGTATCGGTTTAACGAACAATCATCCATGCAGCTACTTACCAGAGCGTGAAGAGCGCGTGGCCGTTGCGCTTGATGCTAGTCTACACAACGAACAGAACTATCAGATTTTGATGGCCAATGGGTTCCGTCGCAGCGGTGACACGATTTATAAACCTCATTGTGAAAACTGTAATGCTTGCCAGCCCATTCGTATCGCAGTGCAGGATTTTGTCGCCTCAAAGAGTCAAAAGCGGTTACTCAAGAAAGGCCAAACCTTTTATTGGGAAATGAAAAGTAAACTCGACGATGGTTGGTTTGAACTCTACAGCCATTACATTTGCCAAAGGCACAAAAATGGAACCATGTACCCCCCAAAAGAAGATGAGTTTGAACGATTTGCTCAAACGACATGGTTAACCACTGGGTTCCTTCATATTTATGACGAAAGTCATCGCTTATTAGCCGTTGCTGTTACCGATATAATGGAGCATTGTGCAAGCGCATTTTATACCTTCTTTGATCCTGACTTTCCTTTATCTCTTGGTACGTTAGCCGTACTGTTTCAATTGGAGTACTGCCAAAAACAGAGTAAAGATTGGTTATATTTGGGCTATCAGATCGATGAATGTCCAGCGATGAACTACAAAACTCGCTTTCAACGACACCAAAGGCTAGTAAATCAGCGTTGGCAAGGGTAGAATACGCCCCAACTTTACATAATTACTGTTTAGCGGCAAAATAAGCGCGCTAATACCGCCTAATTTCTAAAGAGGATTAAATGGCTAAAGAAGACGTAATTGAGATGCAAGGCACTGTGCTTGACACTCTACCAAACACTATGTTCCGCGTTGAACTTGAAAACGGTCACGTTGTGACTGCACACATCTCTGGCAAGATGCGTAAGAACTACATCCGTATTCTTACTGGTGATAAAGTAACTGTAGAGATGACTCCATACGACCTATCTAAAGGCCGCATCGTCTTCCGCGCTCGTTAATCATAGATTTTCGGATGCAAATAAAAAACGGAGCTTATTGCTCCGTTTTTTAGTTAATGCTAAAGCAATTCAGCCAGTTCCTTTGTGAGTTGTAATACCGGCCTGTTACCGACATCATAGTTACCTGCTGTCGCGACAATTACCGCATTTTTACTCGGTAGCATCATAATGTATTGCTCACCAATGCCTACCGCGGCAACAGCGTTATTGACATTTGATACTTGCCAAAAATGCAGACCGTACCCCATTTCATAGCCAGTAAATTGGCTCAATCTCAATTCATTAAACCATTTGTTGCCAACAACTCGTTTGCCCGCATATTCACCTTTATGCAGCCACATAAGACCAAATTTACCCATATCAGTAGAGGTTAAGCGTAAGCCCCAATCTGCCCCAGGCTCTCCACTTCCTAATTGAGTTAACCATTGATACTGAACAATACCGAGAGGAGAAAAAAGCTTCTCTTTCATTACCTTTGTAAAAGGCTTTTCATAGACTTTCTCAATCACCTTAGAAAGCCCAATGGTTGAGAGCCCGCTATAGGCAAAGCGAGTTCCAGGTTCAAAAGAGAGAGGTGTAGACAAAAACTGCTCAAGCAAGTTTTTGGCATTATAGTGCCGAGCAAAAATATTGCCCTGCTTGTACGGAGAGCTCAATTCATCCAACGCAAAGCCAGTCGACATATTCATCACGTCTCGAAGGGTGATGTTCAGCTTCTTATCTCGATCACTAGCTTGATATTCAGGAAAAAAGCTAAAAATTGGTACATCTAAGCTTTCTATTTTACCTTCATCAATCGCAATGAAGATAAGGGTGGCTACAAACGACTTGGTTACTGAGTGAACATTATGAAGGACATCGCGACCTACGGCTAAGTTAGCGGTGTGGTAATTACCATTTCTTCCGCTTCCCTCTCGATAAAGTTCGAGTACTAAACGATCATTCTGCCAGACTAACAAACTATGGATGTTTGCCGCTTTACCTCGTTCTATGCGAGCGACTATAGGCTCAAAAACTGCGGTATTTTTCTCTATATGCAAATGACTATTGTCACAAGCAACCAACAGCAAGCACAGCACGATTAATAGCCGTTTCATTGAATTGACGCTCCAGTCCATATCCTACCCATGACTAAAACAGAATTAGTTTGCGACGTCAGCGTGCTATAAAAATAAAAAAAAAGCGTGCGACTCGTCGCACGCTTTTATCAGGACTAACTGATAATGTTAGTGAAGCGCAGCTTCTTTCTCGCTCAAGTACTCAAACTTAAGCTCGTCTTTCACTAGTGTCACCTTCACTGTACCACCGTCAACCAATGAGCCGAACAGAAGTTCATTCGCCAAAGGTTTCTTAAGCTGCTCTTGGATAACACGTCCCATTGGGCGAGCCCCCATAGCTTTGTCGTAACCTTTGTGCGCTAACCAATGACGAGCATCTTGTGATACTTCCATCGATACGCCACGAGCATCCAATTGAACTTGTAGTTCGACAATAAACTTATCAACTACTTGATGGATAACTGCTTCATCCAAGCTATTAAACCAGATGATATTATCTAGACGGTTACGGAACTCTGGTGTGAACACTTTCTTGATTTCCGCCATCGCGTCATGGCTGTTATCTTGTTGGATAAGACCAATCGATTTTTTCTCAGTTTCAGCCACACCTGCGTTGGTTGTCATCACAAGAATAACATTACGGAAGTCTGCTTTACGGCCGTTGTTATCTGTCAGCGTGCCGTTATCCATCACTTGAAGTAGCAAGTTAAAGATATCTGGGTGCGCTTTTTCGATTTCATCAAGCAGAACGACTGAATGAGGGTGCTTAAGCACAGCATCGGTCAACAGACCACCTTGGTCATAGCCTACGTAACCAGGAGGCGCACCAATCAAGCGGCTTACTGAGTGACGCTCACCGTACTCAGACATATCAAAGCGCAGTAGTTCAATACCAAGCAGCTTTGAAAGCTGAACGGTGACTTCTGTTTTACCAACACCAGTAGGACCAGCGAACAGGAATGAACCTACAGGCTTATTATCTACACCAAGCCCTGCACGCGACAGTTTAATCGCTTCAGAGAGTGCATCAATCGCGTTGTCTTGACCGAATACCAACATCTTCATCTTGTCATCAAGATTCTTCAGAATGTCTTTATCAGAAGACGACACTGATTTTTCCGGAATGCGCGCCATCTTAGCAACCATCGATTCGATGTCTGCAACGCCAACGGTCTTCTTACGACGACTTGCTGGTGCTAGGCGGCTGCGAGCGCCCGCTTCATCGATCACGTCGATAGCTTTGTCTGGTAGATGGCGTTCATTAATGTATTTCGCCGATAGCTCTACTGCTGCGCGCAACGCTTTGTTGGTGTAACGCACTTCATGGTGAGCTTCGTACTTAGGTTTCAAACCAATCAAGATCTTCGTCGTATCATCCAAAGAAGGCTCTACTACATCGATCTTTTGAAAACGACGCGACAATGCACGCTCTTTCTCAAAGATGTTGCTGTACTCTTGGTACGTCGTTGAACCGATACAACGCAACTTACCGCTGCTTAGCAGAGGCTTAATCAGATTAGCAGCATCGACTTGACCACCAGAAGCTGCACCCGCACCGATGATGGTATGAATTTCATCGATGAACAGAATCGCGTCTTCTTCTTTTTCAAGCTGCTTCAAAACAGATTTAAAGCGTTTCTCAAAATCACCACGGTATTTAGTACCAGCCAGTAGGGAGCCGATATCTAAGGAATAAATCACGCTATTTTGAATCACTTCAGGCACTTGGCCTTCCACAATTCTCCAGGCAAGACCTTCCGCGATAGCCGTTTTACCTACGCCAGCTTCACCCACAAGTAATGGGTTATTCTTACGACGACGGCACAGTACTTGGATCGTGCGCTCTAGCTCTTTGTCACGACCAATCAATGGGTCGATATTACCCGCTTTCGCAACTTGGTTTAGGTTAGTTGCAAAGCTTTCCAGACGCTCTTCTGGGTTGGTTTCTTCAGGTGCTTCTGAGCCAAACGAATCAGACGAAGAAGAATCTTCACTTGAGCCCGATGCTTTAGTGATGCCGTGAGAGATAAAGTTAACAATGTCCAAACGAGAAATGTCGTTCTTTTTGAGCAGGTAAGCTGCGTGAGATTCTTGCTCACTGAAAATGGCAACGAGGACGTTTGCCCCTGTTACTTCGCTGCGACCAGACGACTGAACATGGAAGACGGCGCGTTGAAGTACACGCTGGAAACTCAATGTCGGCTGGGTTTCGCGCGTCTCATCACTTTCTGGGATGAGCGGCGTTGTTTGGTCGATAAAAATATCGAGTTCATTTCGCAAAGCATCAAGGTCCGCTTTGCAGGCTAGAAGGGCTTCCTTAGCTGCATCATTTTCCAATAATGCAAGTAGGAGGTGTTCGACAGTCATGAACTCGTGGCGTTTATCACGTGCACGAGCGAATGCACCGTTAAGGCTTGACTCTAGTTCTTTATTTAGCATAAGTACCTCCCGAAAGAACAACTTGGGTTGCTCGAGCAAGTCTTCTTATTACGCTTGCTCCATAGTACATAGTAGCGGATGCTCATTTTCCCTTGAGTACATCGTCACTTGCGCTACTTTTGTTTCGGCAATTTCTGCGCTAAAGGTTCCGCAGACTGCCTTTCCTTCATAGTGAACCTTGAGCATAATTTGCGTCGCTTTGTCGATATCATGTGAAAAGAAACGCTCAAGTATCTCTATGACGAAATCCATAGGGGTATAATCATCATTATTTAGTACAACGTTATACAGCTTAGGAGGCTGAATTTTTGTACTTTCTTTCTCCAGAAGATCGGAGTCTGGAGTTACCCATTCAAAATTTTTACTCATGGCTATCTAAAAGTTATCGTATCAAAGGGTTGATGGTTTTACCTGCTTCGTAACAGACTACCATAAGCATACCGTGCGGTGTAGTGAGATAAGGCACCTAAATGCACTTTGATTGATAAAATTTTTCTCTTACATAGAGCCTAATCCACCAGTTCACTCGCTGCAAATAAAAGATTTTCTGATACGGACAAAAGCCGATTATTAAACCAGCAACTGAGTACTTTTCGTTGGTGGAATTTATCCCCCTCTCTAGCAAAAGGCAGAGATCACATTTACTCCACGAGCAACCTCTTAATTTCACTATTTATGCAGTTTCAACTCTTACCACACATTTTTCTAATATAAGCCTTGTGGATAGTATCTTTTACCACTCTTAATCACACTTATAGACCGATACTCTAATTCTCAGATTATATTGACAAAAGACATTGCAAAATTGTTAATCTCAAAAGTGATTTGTTTTCAAATATGTTGTTTTTTGTACATATTTGCTATTGACTGTCTCACCTCTTTGACTACAGTGGAATGTGTTGATGCATATTTTTTCAGTGGTGTTGTAGCTGGAGGCTTACTGCTTCGCTGAGAGTTTGCGCAACAATGACGTGTATTAGCATTATTGCTAAGAGAAGTACTTTGGCTAAAGGTATGGCCGAAGTGAAGAACAACATCAGTAAAAAATGCATGAGGGATGTAAACGCATGGCTACAGGTACAGTAAAGTGGTTTAACAATGCCAAAGGATTTGGGTTTATCTGTTCGGATCAAGAAGAGGGAGACATATTCGCCCACTACTCTACTATCCAAATGGACGGTTATCGTACACTGAAAGCAGGCCAACAAGTCTCATACGAGGTTGAAAAAGGTCCAAAAGGTTCACACGCAAGCAGCGTAGTACCAATAGAAGACCTAGCCAAATAAATAGAGCGCTGTCGGAAAGACAAACCATTTGCTCTCGTCAAAGCACAACATAACTTGCTTTTATGAAGAGAAAAATAAACCCGCTTAAAGCGGGTTTGTTGTTTTTATCAGTCTTTGACACGCGCTACCTAAGTAGCGCGTACAGAGTTACTTGTTGATAATAGCGTTCAACGTCGCGCTTGGACGCATCAATGTCGATGCTAGCGCGTCATCCAGAGAGTAGTAACCACCTAACTCACCTTTTACACCCTGGGCATTGTTTAGCTCAGAAACAATCGCGTCTTCTTGCTCTGCCAACGCTTTTGCTACTGGTGCAAACTCTGCCGCAAGATCGGCGTCTACCGCTTGCTCAGCCAAAGCTTTCGCCCAGTACGATGCCAAGTAGTAATGGCTACCGCGGTTATCTAACTCACCAACTTTGCGAGAAGGTGATTTGTTTTCATCGAGGAACTCACCTGTCGCTTTATCAAGTGCATCGGCCAGAACTTGAGCTTTTGCATTGCCAGCAACTGTACTTAGATGCTCAAGAGACGCAGCAAGTGCAAGGAACTCACCTAGAGAATCCCAACGCAAGTGGTTCTCTTTCTCTACCTGTTGAACGTGTTTAGGAGCTGAACCGCCCGCACCTGTTTCGAATAGGCCGCCACCATTCATAAGTGGAACGATAGACAGCATCTTCGCAGATGTACCTAGCTCTAAGATTGGGAACAAATCAGTTAGGTAGTCGCGAAGTACGTTACCTGTTACCGAGATTGTATCTAGACCTTCTTTGATACGCTCTAGAGAGAATTTACATGCATCGATTGGTGCAAGGATCTTAATTTCCAGACCTGAAGTGTCGTGTGCAGGAAGGTATGCATTTACTTTCTTGATAAGCTCTGCATCGTGAGCACGCGCTTCATCAAGCCAGAACACAGCCGGTGCACCCGAAGCACGAGCGCGAGTTACAGCAAGTTTCACCCAATCTAGGATCGGCGCATCTTTGACCTGACACATACGGAAGATGTCACCTTCTTCTACAGCTTGCTCTAGAAGAACTGCACCAGAAGCATCTACAACGCGTACAGTACCTGCTGCATCTAGAATGAATGTTTTATCGTGTGAACCGTATTCTTCGGCCTTCTGAGCCATTAGGCCTACGTTTGGAACGCTACCCATTGTTGTTGGGTCAAACGCGCCGTGCTCTTTACAGAAGTCGATAACCGCTTGGTAAATACCTGCGTAGCTACGATCTGGAATCAATGCTTTAGTATCTTTCTGCTTACCGTCTGGTCCCCACATTTGGCCAGAAGCACGTAGCATTGCAGGCATAGAAGCATCAACAATGATATCGCTTGGTACGTGTAGGTTAGTAATACCACGATCTGAATCCACCATCGCTAGTGCTGGTTGCGTTTCGTATACCGCAAGAATAGCCGCTTCGATTTCTGCTTTTTGTTCAGCAGGTAGCGCATCGATCTTCGCATATACGTCACCGATACCGTTGTTTACATCAACGCCTAGCTCTTCAAACAGCTTGCCGTATTTCGCAAATACGTCTTTGTAGTAAACCTTAACTGCGTGGCCGAAGATAACTGGATCCGACACCTTCATCATGGTCGCTTTCATATGCAGAGAAAGCAGGACGCCTTGTTGTTTTGCTTCTGCAATTTCTTTCTCAAAGAACTCAACAAGCGCTTTCTTGTTCATTACTGAACAATCGATCACTTCTTTGTCTTGCAGAGGGAATGCTGATTTAAGTTCTTTTACCGAACCATCAGCAGCAACAAATTCGATTTTTACGTCAGTCGCACCAGAAACCGTTGTCGACTTTTCACTACCGAAGAAATCGTTGTCCGCCATGCTTGAAACATGAGATTGGGAATCAGCTGACCATGCACCCATTGAGTGTGGGTTCTTCTTCGCGTAATTCTTTACTGAAAGTGGCGCACGACGGTCTGAGTTACCTTCGCGTAGAACTGGGTTAACCGCACTACCTTTGATTTTGTCGTAAGTCGCTTTAATCGCTTCTTCTTCGTAAGTGTTCGGTTCTTCTGGGTAGTTTGGTAGTTCGTAGCCTTTTGCTTGTAGCTCTTTAATAGCCGCTTTTAACTGTGGGATAGACGCAGAAATGTTTGGAAGCTTAATGATGTTTGCTTCCGGTGTTTTTGCCAACTCACCAAGTTCTGTTAGCGCGTCACCGATGCGTTGATCTTCATTTAAATGCTCTGGGAAGTTAGCGATAATACGACCCGCTAACGAAATATCACGTGTATCTACATTAATGCCAGACGATGCGGTAAACGATTGAATGATTGGTAGTAATGAATAGGTTGCTAACGCCGGGGCTTCATCAGTGATTGTGTAGATAATTGTAGGTTTTTCTGTAGGCATGAAATTTCCCTATTTTTTACTCAACTAAGCTGAACAACTCAGCAACTGAGTTTGTTGAATTGACGCATTGCTAAACGTTAGTAGTGCATTTCTCCTCACCAACGCGACATGCGGTTTGCACTCTTTTTTATAGTTTGAAGCTCTATGGCTCTCTATCCATGAGTACACTTTGTGCCAAGTTTACTTTTATGCTGTGCTTATGTAGGAACACCGCCCTAAAAGCAACTTGGCTATATCATTAAACAAATAACACTAAATAGTCTATTATTCTGTGCGCTTTTGTTAGTTTTAGGCGCGCAAATGATAGCCGATCAGAAGAAAACTTAAAACTTTCAAACACAGTTCATTTACATTTTTGCAAGGTAGTTAACATGTCATCTCGCACGGGTCATGAGAAAGGTCGCCGCAGCAACCAATCTAAATCAAGCCATTTTAAACGCTCAAGTAAGCCAAACCATTCAAATGGACCAGCTAAAAATAGGCCAGGCCGCACAACCCGATCCTCAAAACCCGCGAGGCAACGCATTGCACCTGAAGATCGTAAAGTGATTATCTTCAACAAGCCATATGACACGTTAAGCCAGTTTACTGATGGGGATGGTCGCAAAACCTTAGCGGATTACATCCCAGTGAAAGATGTATACGCTGCAGGGCGATTGGATAGAGACAGTGAAGGTCTGATGGTGCTAACAAACGATGGCATCTTGCAGGCTAAGTTAACGCAGCCTCAATCGAAATCACCAAAAACCTATTGGGTACAGGTAGACGGTGCGCCTCAAGAAGAAGACTTAGAGAAGCTACGAAAGGGAGTGGAACTGAAAGACGGCATGACGTTACCAGCAAAAGTTGAAATAATGCCTGAGCCAGCGATCTGGGACAGAATCCCCCCCCGTCCGGTTTAGAGCAAATATCCCTACGACTTGGTTATCCATTACCATCATTGAGGGTCGAAACCGTCAAGTTAGGCGTATGACAGCGCATATCGGCTTCCCAACGCTGCGTTTAGTTCGTTACTCAATGGGCGATATACAGCTTAATGATTTAACACCCGGAGAGTGGAAAGAAACCAAACTCTAACTTCAAACCTCAAACCTCAAACCTCAAACCTCAAAAAACATAAAAGCAGGCATTGGCCTGCTTTTTTAGCTTTTACTACTACAAATAACGATTATTGTTGAGCGACCCACTTCTTAAATGTTTCTTTTTCTTGTGGCGTTGCTTTGTTATACATCGTCTTTAAAAGATCAACCATTTGGCTGTCTTGAGTTGTGGATTTCTGGCTACTCTTAATTTCCTGAGCTTTAGGCTCTATTTCGCTTACCGCTTGTTGGTGTTGGTTAACCGTCACGTAAGTAACCGCGACACTAGCAAGACCACCAGCGATATTGTAGTTGCGTGCCTCTTGAGAATAGTTACGACCGATTTGAACGCCATCAGATTCTAATACGTCTTCAACCAAATCAATTGGCTGCCCTTTAGAATCAAGCAACTGCCACGCCAAAGGAGAAATGTTTGTTTGTGCTTGGCGATAAGTTTTGAATTTAGGTAACTCGAACGTTAGTTCTTCATCTGTTGCATCGAATTTGGCTATGATGACGTCACCATAAACGCCTTTAATGTCATCACCGATTTCAAACTCTGGCTGATATTTGAAAACAATCTGGTTTGTTCCGTCCGGGATCTCCATCGTTTTCTCATCTGAAAATAAGCCGCCCTCTAACTTTGGCTTCTCCATATTTACAGACAATAATTTCACATCCTCAGGCACTACCAGAGTTGTCGCAGCGTACAGGTTTGCACTTGCAAACAAAGACAATACCATTGCTGCTTTTAGTGATAACTGCATAGACTTATATTCCTTATCTTCAATAAAAAAAGACCCAGCATAAAGCTGGGTCTTACAATATCAAACTGGGTTTTGATTACCAGTAGAAACGTGCACCAACACCGAAGTCAGTTTTAGAATCTGTTGCCGCAGTCGCTTTACCAGCTTCTAGCTTATCACCATCGAAGTTGTAACCAGCTTCAGCGAATACGCGAGCCCACTTAGAGAACTTGTATTCAACGCCAGCGTAAAACTTAGATTGGTCGCCGTCTTTCTTACCAGCTTTGTCAGAAGAAGATGCTACTAGCTCGTAACCAGAGTAAAGAGTTGTTTTAGGAGCAACTGCAAACATACCCGCTAGAGAAAGAGCGTGAGAGTCGATTGTTTCGCTTGCAGCTTTGTCATCGTTCTCGTTGTAGTAGTATGTTGCACCTAGAGTGTGTTCACCTAGAGCGTACTCAGCAGTTACTTCGAAAGATAGGTTTTCGCTGTTGTTGCCTTTAGAAGCGATCTTGTTCTCAGAAGATAGAACACCCGCGTGCATAGATAGGTCACCGAAAGACTTACCTACGAATACTTCGCGAACTTCTTCGTTCTTGTCATTCTCGCCTAGTGCGTAACCAGCTTTTAGCCAGAATGCATCGTTTTCGAATGCGTATTTGATTTGAGAAGAGTTGTTCCAAGCGTGTCCGTAAAGAAGTGCAGAACCGCCGAAGAAGTATGAGTAATCAGCACCGTAAACGTCATCCGCGAAAGTACCTTCTTTACCGAAGCGGATAGTACCCATTTCACCCATGTCGAAACCGATGATGTGACGACGAACGTATACTGTATCGTCTGTACGCTCGCTTGAGTTTTCTTCAGCGCCGTAGTTGTCACCTAGACCTACACCTAGCTCAACTTCACCTAGAACTTTTAGGCTGTCGTTTACAACGTAAACGCCGTTAACACCCATACGTGAAGAGCTAGTGTTTAGCTCAGCTGTGTGGTCGTTGCTATCTAGGAATAAAAGAGTTGGACGTAGTTGACCGTAAAAATCAACAGAACCGCCTTCAGCTTTGTATACTTCAGCTGCGTTTACTGAAGTTGCAGACGCAACTACAGCTAGAGCTAATAGAGTCTTTTTCATAATTAATCCACTGCCTTTTCTTAGTTTGGGATATCCTTGTCCGATTCCCTTTTTTTATTTTCGAAACCACTTGTTATCGAAGCGTAACAATGTTGGTTTGCAAAATCTGGGCACTAGAGTGCAAAAGATTATTCTGCCTGTCAAATTTTCTAAACATTTACATCAAAAAACAAAAATACACTTTAAAAACAATAACTTGATTTTTTATATTTAAATTATTCGATGAACTTCTAAACAATCGACTTGATTTTTATTAATTTATCATTTCATTAATAAGCAGTTTAAAACATTAAAAACCAATCTATACAATCACCAATAAAGAACAAAACACTACTAAACTGGCATTTTTGAAGTTTTATATATTTCATTCCATGAAATTATTTTCATTTGAATTAGGTTCAATATTTTTTTGTGAACAAGATCTACATTCCATACAAAAGCATTCCATTTTGTGAACTACTGTACAGCTAGTGAAGTGTGCTACTATGCGCCACCAACGCATTTGAGGCCCGTATGCTAACCAGTAACATTCAAAAGTCGATTCGAAACAGCTATCAGAACTTACAAGCTCAACTGGACAACTTTGTGCCACGTCGAGCACAAAACTATCTAGTCGCTGAGATTGCAAAAACGCTATGCGGGCAATACCACAAATCAAATCGTATGCTAATTGCTGAAGCTGGTACCGGGATCGGGAAGTCTTTATCTTACTTAATGGCGGCGATTCCCGTTGCGGTACATAACAACCGTAAAGTTGTGATATCGACTGCAACAGTGGCTTTACAAGAGCAGTTAGTAAACAAAGATTTGCCTCTTTTCCGCCGTATTACAGATCGAGAGTTCTCCTTTATTTTGGCCAAAGGCCGCCAACGCTACTGCTGTGCAGAGAAACTTGCTACTGCAAGCGGAGTTGATGGTGGTCAGCTCGCTATGTTTGAGACAAAACCAAAGAAGAAAGACATCGAGCTTCTAGAGACCATGTATCGTTCTCTTGCTCAAGGTAAGTGGGATGGCGACCGTGATTCTTGGCCAAAGCCAATAGATGATCGTCTATGGCAGCTTATTGTGAGTGATAAGCACAGCTGTAATAATAGCTTACCTGCCCATCGCAACTGCCCTTTTCAGAAGGCTAGAGCAGAGTTAGACAAGAATGATGTCATCATTGCCAACCATTCATTAGTGATGGCTGATGCAGACTTAGGCGGTGGCGTGATTCTCCCTGAGCCTGAAAACACGATTTATGTGTTTGACGAGGCCCACCACCTACCCCATGTAGCTCGCGACCACGCATCCGCATCTGCAAGCTTGAAAGGTGCGGCAGCTTGGCTAGAGAAGCTCAACCAATCGACCAGTAAGTTTTCATCCTTAGCTGATGAGAAGCGTGTCGCCCGTTTTCGCAATGATTTACAGGAATCGGTGCAAGAGCTCATCCCTGCACTGAGCCTACTAACCAAACAGTTCGATCCTGCACAGTTCGAAGAGTACATTTATCGCTTTGAACATGGCGAGCTGCCCACTTGGTTAGAAAATCAATCTAAAGATCTTAAGCAACTAAGTAAGAAAGCGAATCAAAGTGTGGCTAAGATCGCCGATCTTATAGCTGAGCGAGTTAAAGATGGTGAACTTTCATCAAGGTTGGCAGAACCTGCCCTCGCTGAATTAGGTTTTTACATTCAGCGCTTGGAAAACCTAGCACAGGTGTGGAACCTAATGGCAGAGCCTACCCGCGACAAAGGCGCTCCTCTGGCTCGATGGCTGGAAAAACACCCAGACCAAGAAGGCGATTATATTGTTAGTGTTTCGCCACTGGAGATTGGCTGGCAACTCGATCAACAAATCTGGAGCCGCTGCATTGGTGCAGTCCTAGTATCAGCAACGATGCGCGCACTAAACTCCTTCCATTACTTCTGTCATCAAGTAGGTGTCGATGCGAAACCTGAGTCAGGAACTCAATTTTTAGCATTAGCTTCTCCGTTCGACTATCAAAACCAAGCCGAGCTTTTGATTCCAGCGATGAAGTATGAGCCTCAAGCGCCGCAATTTACCGAATATCTTATTGAAATTTTGCCTAAGTATTTAGAAGACAACAAAGCAAACTTAGTATTATTCTCCTCTTATTGGCAAATGAACCAAGTGGCGGATGCGTTAAGTTCAGATTTCATAAAACGGGGCTGGGCACTACAAGTTCAAGGCGAAAGTTCACGCGCAGAAATTCTAAAAAAACATAAAAAGCTCGTAGATCAGCAGAAAACTAGCATTCTTTTTGGTACAGGAAGCTTCTCGGAAGGTCTTGATTTACCGGGAGAGCTACTAGAAAACCTCATCATTACTAAGATTCCATTTGGTGTCCCTACTTCTCCGGTAGAACAAGCACACTCGGAATACATAGAGAAGAAAGGCGGGAATCCGTTTATGCAGATCACCGTGCCTGATGCGAGCAAAAAGCTGATTCAAAGTGTCGGTCGTTTACTGCGCAAAGAACGCGATTCTGGTAGAGTGACCATCCTTGATAGACGCTTAGTAACAAAACGCTACGGGCAAGCTTTAATTGACTCGCTTCCGCCGTTTAAACGCAAGATCGAATATTAGAAGAATAACTATTTATGGAAATGATTGAGCCAACCATGTTGTTGGTGCTGGCGCTCGTCGCTTTTGTTGCTGGATTTATTGATGCTGTAGCCGGTGGTGGTGGCATGTTAACCGTACCTGCTTTGCTATCGTTAGGCCTTCCGCCACATATTGCATTAGGTACCAACAAGTTAGCCGCATCTTTTGCTTCTTCCACTGCCGCTTTTACCTATTATAGAAAGCGCTTGTTCAAACCACAGTGCTGGGGACGAGCGTTTGTAGCAACACTCATTGGTGCTACATTAGGAACGCTGTTTGTTGATGCTATTAGTACAGAATGGTTAGAGAAGGTTTTACCTCTAATTATTCTTGCGGCCGCCATGTACACCGTATTCCACAAAACACCGCAATCAACACATCAAAGTCCAACCCCTGAACCTTGCCCTATGCTCAATAAAAAGCAGTATATGCAAGGTTTTACGATCGGCTTCTATGATGGATTAGCAGGGCCTGGTACAGGCGCGTTTTGGACGGTAAGTTCGATGGCTCTTTATCGACTGAACATCTTGCTTGCGTCAGGCTTAGCCAAAGCAATGAACTTTACTAGCAACTTTACTTCTCTTATCACTTTTGCAATTTTAGGTCATATCAACTGGGTACTGGGCTTAACCATGGGGGTCTGTTTAATGGCGGGCGCTTTTGTTGGTGCGCATTCCGCGATTCGATTTGGCTCTAAATTCATTCGCCCCGTATTTGTTACCGTAGTAAGTGTATTAGCAATTAAACTTGCTTATGACGCGTGGTTTGTGGGATTAACATGAACATTAATCAACTTTCTGAAAGCTTAGAACAGATGTCTAACCAAGCAGCGGCACTTGATCGCCAACGCGGTGAACATCACGTCCCTCTCTTTGATGAACGTTTGTTCCACTGCCGTTCTCGGTTATTGGTCCCTTGTGTTAAAGAAGCAACTGCAACACTTGATTCTATTGTCCGTGAACAGAAAGAAGAAAAGCTCACAGCACTTCGTGCAGAGTACCTGACCGAAAGACTTGTCGCTCAAATAACAGCTATTCAACGCGAAATTTCTACGACCAAAATCCGTAAAGGTGAAATCAAACACAGCAGCCATTTCAGAAAACCAATTAACGTTCTCTACCAAGAACTGGCTCAGCACCAAGAATGGGCTCGTCGTTTACGCGAAATGGTATTAGAAAAAGAACGGGCCGTCGAAATGGCACCAAGCTTTGCAAGGGCTGAAGCTCAGAAAGTCTTATTAGCAACAGAACAACGACTACAACGTTGCGAAGCTGCACTTCTTAAATTGGAAAACCAAATTACTCATAGGGAAAAAAACCAGTAATGCCTGAACAGCCAAAATCCCCTCTTGATGACGCGCCAGCAGAGATCAAACTCGCTGTCGATTTGATTTACCTGTTAGAAACAAACGAGATCGATCCTGAGACTGCACTTAAAGCGCTAAAGATCGTACAAAGTGATCTGGAGAACAAACTTAAGGCACAGTAGCAACTCGCGATTTAACCATATCTTTCTACTCTATTCCCTTACATGAGAACCATTTGCACCTTCCTTTTGCAATGGTAACATCATACGCAAACACGCCCCTTGAGAAGGATAAAAAATGAAAGTAATTAGCTTTAACATCAATGGACTTCGTGCGCGTCTGCATCAACTCCAAGCGCTTATCGACAAACACCAACCAGACGTGATTGGTCTTCAAGAAATCAAAGTACACGATGAAGCATTCCCTATCGAAGATGTCGAGGCGATGGGCTACAAAGTTTACTTTCACGGCCAAAAAGCCCACTACGGTGTGGCGATGCTATGTAAACAAGAGCCACTCAGCGTTCAAAAAGGCTTCCCAACTGATAATGAAGAACACCAAAAGCGCATGATCATGGCTACATTTGAAGATGAGAATGGTGAGAAGGTAACGGTTCTAAATGGTTACTTCCCTCAAGGTGATAACATTGCTCACGAAACCAAGTACCCATATAAGCGTCAGTTCTACATCGATTTGATGACTTACCTGAACGATCACCACACTAACGATGAACAACTGATTGTCATGGGTGACATTAACATCAGCCCTATTGACTCAGATATCGGCATTGGCGAACCAAACCGTAAACGTTGGTTGAAGACAGGTAAATGTTCTTTCCAACCAGAAGAACGTGAATGGTTGCAAACGTTATTAGATTGGGGTTTCGAGGATACTTTCCGCAACTTACACCCAGAAGTCGATGACCGTTTTTCATGGTTTGATTACCGCTCTCGTGGTTTTGATGACAACCGTGGCCTTCGCATTGACGTTATCCTGGCAACACCATCACTTGCGAAGAAATGCGTTGAATCGGACATTGATTACGAACTACGTGGTATTGAGAAACCGTCTGATCACGCACCGATCTGGTCGACATTCAAATAGTTCTAGGTTTTCTCCAAATCGAAAAAGTCTTCAAATTGAAAAAGAGCGCCAATAGGCGCTCTTTTTGCTTGTTAGCTGTCTAAGGATTTAGCTTAACGGCCTTAGGTATGCCAAGAAGCGCTTCTCTGCCATTTTAAAGCACCACAAAATGATGAAGGTCAGTGCCATATAGAACAATCCCGCAGTCAAGAATGACTCAAATGGTGCGTAATAACGAGAGTTCACCAAACGAGCAGCCCCTGTCAGGTCCATAATGGTAATAATACCTGCAACCGCACTACCGTGGAGCATGAAGATGACTTCATTAGAGTAAGCTGGCAGTGCACGACGCAATGCACTTGGCAGAATAATGCGGCGATAAGTCATAAACTTGCTCATACCGTATGCTTTAGCGGCTTCCACTTCACCTTTAGGCAAACCATTAATTGCCCCACGAATAATTTCCGCCGTATAGGCTGATGTATTCAGTACGAAAGCCACCAGCGCACAGAACCACGCGTTTTCCCAAAGTGTGTCTTTCACCGGGAAGAACTGGTCCATACCGTAATAGATAAGGTAGAGCTGCACAAGCAATGGAGTCCCACGGAAAAAGTAGATAAATGCCCATGATGGTAAACTCAAGGCGTAGTTTGTGCTATTGCGCGCAACTGCGAGAGGGATCGATACACACAGACCAATCACCAGCGCTAAAGCAACAAGCCATACTGTTGTCCACAGCCCATCAAGGTAGACCGGGAAACTTTCAACGATCAATGAAAAATCCATGGTTTACCTCGCGTGAATACTGAATTTTCGTTCAACCAGCTTAAGTAAGCCTGTTGAAACACTGGTAAAGAACAAGAAGATGATCGCAACCGCCATATAAAAAGTGAATGGCATTTTGGTTGTACCCGCCGCCAACGAGCTCATGCGTACCATATCTTCCAAACCAATGATGGATACTAATGCCGTCGTTTTCAGTAGAACCAGCCAGTTGTTACCAAAGCCAGGTAAGGCATGTCGAATCATTTGAGGTAATAAGATTCTGCGAAACGACATCACCGGGCTCATGCCATAAGCTTTTGCCGCCTCTAGCTCGCCTTTGTCTACGGCCATGATCGCGCCACGGAACGTCTCAGCCATGTAAGCGCCAAAGATAAATCCAATGGTCAGCACGCCAGCAATAAAAGGACTGACGTCAATATAATCCGGCAAGTAAGAAGTCCACTCATGGTTAGGATCACTGGCAGTAAACCATTCGTTGAGTGTCTCATTGATCGAATAAAGACTGTTGTTTAATAGAATTTGACCACCGAAGAAGATCAGCATCATCAGAACTAAATCTGGAATGCCACGAATGATGGTGGTGTAAAGTGTCGCAATAGCCCTCGCCCACTTGTATGGTGCTAGTTTTGCCAACGCCCCAAGCATACCGAGAATGACAGCTAACAGCAGAGAAAGTACCGCGACTTCGATAGTTACTAAAGCCCCTTTTAAGATCGAGGCTTCATATCCTTGTAGATCCAGCATAGGTGAGTTCCTAATCCCTAAACTCAAAAGATCGACCGTTGGCTACTTCTAGGAACAAGCCAACGGTCGCTTAGTTACAGCTTAATCGCCGTAAACATCGTAGTTGAAGTATTTACCTGCGATTTCTTGGTAAACACCTTTTTCACGTAATGACAAGATAGCAGCATCTAGTTTCTTAGTTAGGTCTTTGTCTTGCTTGCGAACCGCAATACCAAAGCCATCACCAAACCACTTAGGATCCGTCAGAGAAGGTCCAACGAATTCGTAAGCGTCACCACCAGCTTTGTTTAGTACACCTTCTTCTAGTGCTGATGCATCACCAAGTACTGCTGCAACACGACCGTTTGCAAGGTCTAGGTAGGCTTCGTCGAACGATCCGTAACGAACGATATCTACTTTATCGCCATAGTTATCTGTCAGGTATTTATCGTGAGTAGTTGCGCGTTGAACGGCAATCTTTTGACCATCGAGGTTGTCAAAATCTAGATTTGCACCCTTCTTCGCAATAAATTTGTTTGGAATCAGAGCATATTTACCTGTGAAGTCCACTTTCTTCTTGCGCTCTTCAGTGATCGACATTGCAGCGATGATCGCATCATATTTGCGAGCGAGTAGAGAAGGAATGATGCCATCCCAGTCTTGAGCAACAATCTTACACTTCACTTTCATCTCTTCACAAAGTGCATTCGCCATATCCACGTCGAAGCCTTTTAAAGAGCCATCCGTTTCTGTCCAGCTAAACGGAGGGTAAGCGCCTTCAATACCAAAGCGAACGGTTTTCCATTCTTTCGCTTGGGCGACACCAGACGCTGCTGTTGCAGCAAGCGTTGCTGCTAATAACCACTTTTTCATTTCCATACTCCTGTGATTGCTTTTATTTGGTTTTGATTGTTGTGCTTAATCGGTGGCAAAAGACTGCCAACCAAGAAATATTAGTAGATAGATGAGATAAATTGCTGTAATCGTTCTGAATCTGGATTTGTAAATAGCTTAGCTGGATCTCCCTGTTCTTCCACTAAGCCTTGATGCAAAAACATCACATGGTTAGATACATCACGTGCAAATGCCATTTCGTGGGTTACAACGAGCATAGTTCGGCCTTCATCTGCCAAATCTCTCATTACCCCCAAAACTTCACCGACCAACTCTGGGTCAAGAGCAGAAGTCGGTTCATCAAACAACATTACTTCTGGATCAACGGCAAGTGCACGAGCAATCGCCGCGCGTTGTTGCTGACCTCCGGAAAGATGCCCAGGGTAATAGTCTTTACGCTCGTACAACCCTACCTTCTTCAGCAGTAGCTCCGCGTTTTCAATCGCTTGCGCTTTAGGTACACCAAGTACGTGAACTGGTGCTTCAATCACATTTTCTAGAACGGTTAAATGGGACCAAAGGTTGAAGCCTTGGAAAACCATCGCTAAGCGAGAGCGAATACGTTGTACTTGTTTTTCGTTGGCAGGAACGGACTCCCCTGCTCGATTGTTTTTCATCTGGATAAGCTCACCGTTTACCCAAATTTCACCGGCAGTTGGAGTTTCAAGAAGGTTGATACATCTGAGGAAGGTACTCTTACCGGAACCAGAAGAGCCAATGATAGAGATAACATCCCCTTTATGTGCGGCAAGTGAAATACCCTTTAGTACTTCATTCTGGCCAAATGTTTTGTGCAGGTCTTTTATATCTAGCGCTGGTACATCATTCATTGCGCTTTACTCCCTGTGTAATGTCACTGCTTAGAGGGACTCCGCCCTCCTTATTTTGGAACAAATTATCACCACACAAAAAAACATGCAACAAGTTATTAACCTTACCACTCCAGAGTAAGACAACACAATATAAGCATATATATTCAGAATTAGGCATAATACTCTACACTAAATGCATTAATAGTTTTTTTGAAACATCTTTAGTCGTTAAAAATATGTTTCACTCCATTTCGTTATTTACTTCTAGAATGAGAACCCAATCAGTCTAATTTTATGCAACTTGTGTAATCAAATTACATCAATAAAAACCAGTTCATTCTCATATTGGACACTTTCTGTAGTTTTCTTTCACATCTATTCTTAAAGTGATCTAAATCAATCACCCCAAAGGGCTATCTTGTTAGACTCCGCCTCAATGGTGAGGAATTTTTTGTGCCTCAACACAACAGGTTATTAGCTATGCTTAGGCACGAGGTATGCGTGCAACAAAATCCTAATAATAGCTAGCATAGGAAGTACCGCAGGATGCGGATTTTAAAATTCAATTCAGAATTAATAACTTTTTAAACATATGAGGAATCTATGTCAGACGCAGTAAATAAAGCGCACTCTGATTCAGATATTGAGACAAAGAGCTACAAAGAGCTTCATCGTCCATCTTCTGAGTTCGCAAGCCGTTCAGACTACCTAGACCACGAACTGCAAATCATGAAGCCACGTCGCTTTGGCTTGAACTTGCCAGGTCGTGATTTCCGCTTTGAGCTTGAAGACCTTGTTCCAGCACTGGCTGGTACTATCGGTATTATCGCAATGTACTCTGCGGTAATGATGTCTTGGGCTGAAGGTCTTACTGCAGCATGGGACCACGTCAACTTAGGCAAAGATTTTGCTATCGAAGTTGCGCGTGTAGAAATGCTTATCCCTGCACTTCTTTTCTGTGTACTTGCTTCTGGTTTTATTAACCCTAAAGCCAACCTTGCGGGTAACCACGGTCCAATGATCCCTCTTATTGGTACCATCGCTCTAGCTGGTGCTCACCCTCTTGCATTGGCAATTCTAATCGGTGTATTCGGTCTTTTATTGAGTGCCTTGAAAGGTGGCTCTAAACTGGTGAACCTCACCTCAGAAGGTACGGCCGGTGGCTTGCTTATCTTCTTGGGCTTAACGGGTACCATGAGCCAGATCACTTCGATTCAAGATTGGGCAGTTGGCCTACAATCTTCTACCGTTGAAGCTGGCAGCATGGGTTACGTTGGTCTTATTGTACTAGCCGTCACTATCGCGCTATACGCATTCCTTGCAAAAGTAAACAAACGTTGGTTAGCAATCCCAGTGTGTGCTTTCACCGGTCTTGCGATCGCTCTAGTGCTAGGTGCTGGTTTCGATATTAAATTCGTCACTGAAACAGGTCTTCCTAACCTAAACCCAGTTTACTGGTGGGGCAGCACTGAAGAAGGTTGGATGCTAGGTCTTCCTAACATGGAACACTTCATCGCATCGCTACCATTTGCAATCCTTGCCGTGGCAATGTGGTCTCCTGACTTCCTAGGTCACCGTATCTTCCAAGAACTGAACTACCCTAAAAAGACTGAAAAAGTACTGATGGACGTTGATGACACGATGACTATGTGTTCTATCCGTCAGATGGTAGGTACAGCAGTAGGTGGTGGTAACATCACTTCATCTTGGGGTACTTACATGATCCCAGCAGCGATCGCAAAACGCCCTATCCCTGGTGGTGCTATCCTTCTAGGTCTTCTAGTTATGATCATCGCGATCCTTGGCTTCCCAATGGATATCGCGGTATGGCCACCAGTGATGCGTGTTGCTCTTCTAGTAGGTGTATCTCTACCGCTACTTGAAGCTGGTATGCAAATGGTAAAAGACTCGAAAGATTCTCAAGCTGCCGGTATCTGTATCTTCGGTTCAGCGGTTGTTAACCCTGTACTTGCTTGGGCACTAACTATGCTGCTAGACAACAACGGTCTAATTGGTGACAAAGAGCGTGCGGCTCGCCTTTCATTTGTCGACAAGATTGTGATCCCTGTAGGTGTACTGATTATCTGTTTGGTCGCTATGCTTGCAGTAGGTATGCTAGAAGGACAATATGGCATTAAAGCTTGGCTTTAATACCATCCTTTCAAAAAATGTGTGGGTAGCGCTTGTCGCTACCCCATTTTTATCGAGATTTTTTAGGATTTATTGATTTAGTTTAAGGTTTGCAAAAATTTTTTAGTGTAGCCTTGAATTGTGGTTGGGAAGAACCCACATTAGTACTAGTGACAATATTTATAGTTTTATTACCCAAATATTCTTATTTAAGACTATAAATATTGTTATTCATTAAGAGTGTACTGTTCTCCATGTAACAATGGAGATAGCTGGCTCAACGGCGAAGCAGTACGTATTTTTTTCTACTAAAAAGGTAGGTATGTCATGGCAGAGCAATTTGCTAAAGCTTGGGAAGGTTTTGCTGCAGGCGACTGGCAAAACGAAGTAAACGTTCGTGATTTCATTCAGAAGAACTACACTCCGTACGAAGGCGACGAATCTTTCCTAGTTTCTGAAGGTACTGAAGCGACTAACAAGCTTTGGGCTAAGGTAATGGAAGGTATCAAACAAGAGAACGCGACTCACGCTCCTGTTGATTTCGATACTTCAGTTATCTCTACCATCACTGCTCACGATGCAGGCTACATCGAAAAAGACCTAGAAACTATCGTAGGTCTACAAACTGAAGCTCCTCTTAAGCGTGCAATCATCCCTAACGGTGGTATCCGTATGGTTGAAGGTTCTTGCAAAGCTTACGATCGCGAGCTTGATCCACAAGTTAAGAAAATCTTCACAGAATACCGCAAAACACACAACGCTGGCGTATTCGATATCTACACTCCAGATATCCTAGCATGTCGTAAATCAGGCGTTCTAACTGGTCTTCCAGATGCTTACGGCCGTGGTCGTATCATCGGTGACTACCGTCGTGTTGCTCTTTACGGTATCGACCGTCTAATGAAAGACAAACTGGCTCAATTCAAGTCTCTACAAGAGCGTTTTGAGAACGGTGAAGATCTACAGATGACTATGCAGCTTCGCGAAGAAATCGCTGAGCAGCACCGTGCACTTGGCCAAATGAAAGTTATGGCTGAGAAATACGGCTGTGACATCTCTCGTCCAGCTGAAACAGCACAAGAAGCAATCCAATGGACTTACTTCGGTTACCTAGCAGCTGTTAAATCACAAAACGGCGCAGCTATGTCTCTAGGTCGTACTTCTACGTTCCTAGACGTGTACATCGAGCGTGATATTGCAGCAGGCAAGATCACTGAAGTTGATGCACAGGAAATGATCGACCACTTCGTAATGAAACTACGTATGGTTCGTTTCCTACGTACTCCTGAGTACGATGATCTATTCTCTGGCGACCCAATCTGGGCAACAGAGTCTATGGGTGGTATGGGTCTTGACGGTCGTACGCTAGTTACGCGTTCAAACTTCCGTTTCCTAAACTCTCTATACACAATGGGTCCTTCTCCAGAGCCAAACATCACTGTTCTTTGGTCTGAGCAGCTACCTGAAGGCTTCAAGAAGTTCTGTGCGAAAGTATCTATCGATACTTCATCAATCCAGTACGAGAACGACGATCTAATGCGTCCAGACTTCGAGTCTGATGATTACGCAATCGCATGTTGTGTATCTCCAATGATCATTGGTAAGCACATGCAGTTCTTCGGCGCTCGCGCTAACCTAGCTAAGACTCTTCTATACGTTATCAACGGCGGTGTGGATGAGAAACTGAAGATCCAAGTTGGTCCTCAAATGCCTAAGATCACTGACGAAGTTCTAGACTTCGACGATGTTTGGGGCAAACTAGACCACTTCATGGATTGGCTAGCTAAGCAGTACGTGACTGCACTAAACAGCATTCACTTCATGCACGACAAGTACAGCTACGAAGCTGCACTAATGGCTCTACATGACCGTGACGTTCGTCGTACTATGGCTTGTGGTATCGCTGGTCTATCTGTTGCTGCTGACTCACTATCTGCAATCAAATTCGCGAAAGTTAAACCAGTTCGTGACGAAGATGGCGTAGCAATCGACTTCGAAATCGAAGGCGACTACCCTAAATTCGGTAACAACGATGCTCGCGTAGATGATATCGCTTGTGAACTTGTTGAAGTATTCATGAACAAGATTCGTCAGCTTAAGACTTACCGTGATGCAATCCCAACTCAGTCTATCCTAACTATCACTTCAAACGTGGTATACGGTAAGAAGACTGGTAACACGCCTGACGGTCGTCGCGCAGGTGCTCCTTTCGCACCAGGTGCTAACCCAATGCACGGTCGTGACGAAAAAGGTGCTGTAGCGTCTCTAACGTCTGTAGGTAAACTACCGTTTGCTCACGCTAAAGATGGTATCTCTTACACGTTCTCTATCGTACCTAACGCTCTAGGTAAAGATGAAGGTTCACAACGCGCTAACCTAGCTGGTCTAATGGATGGTTACTTCCACCACGAATCTGGCATTGAAGGTGGTCAACACCTTAACGTGAACGTACTTAACCGCGAAACTCTAGAAGACGCTGTTAAGCACCCAGAGAAATACCCTCAGCTAACAATCCGTGTATCTGGTTACGCTGTACGCTTCAACTCTCTAACTGCAGAGCAACAAGCTGACGTAATCGCACGTACATTCACTGAGTCTCTATAAGACTCATTGAAGTAGCACTTTGAGTGATAACTGAAAGGCTGACGCAGCAATGCGTCAGCCTTTTTTATTATCTTGGTTCGAAGTTGTGACCCACCCTGAGATTTTCTAGCATAACTTGAGTATGATGCGGAAAATCCTCACAAAAACGCCTATGAAACTTAATAAATATATCATTGTGGCTTTGATAGCTTCTCCTGCCTTCGCTTCTTCTAAATCCACAGTTTCCTTCACGCTAGATAACGACGGAATATTTGGTGTGGACCAAGACTATACCAACGGTCTATTCCTCTCGTACGCTACCGAAAAGCTGCGTGAAGACTCAGAGTGGAAGTGGCTCACACTAAATGACAACAGCCAAAATAACGTAGACAAGATTGAAATCGTGCTCGGCCACAAAATGTATACTCCAAGTGACATTGAAGCTGACTACCCTCTCATTAATGATCGCCCTTACGCCGGTTACTTGCATACTGAAATCAACTATATCTCACTCACCCCTGACCAAGCGGTTCGCTATAACTTTACTATTGGCGCAACAGGTGAAAGCTCACTGTCTGAGAAAGCACAACAAATCGTTCACGGCATTACAGGCTCAACAGATCCTCAAGGCTGGGAGTATCAAATCGATGACGAAATTGCTTTTAGCGTTGGCTACCGTGCATTCAACAAACTGATGCGCAGTGAAGGTGAAAGCACACAGTGGGAGATCACCAATGTAAACGACATTAACGCGGGGAATTTCCGCAGCGATGTATCTCAAGGTGTAATATTCCGTTGGGGCACAAACCTAGGCAACAGCATTGGCGCCGCGAATATCAGTGTTGAAAGCCCATTCCACGCAAGTATGCTGGCCAAAAGCACCTCTAGCTGGTTCTTGTTTACCGGATTCGAAGGTCGCTACCGTTTCAATGACATTACCATTGAAGGTGACCGTTCTGCTCTTCCAGAGCCCTCTGAACAATATGATGTAACGTTACAGAACTGGCAAGCTAGCGCGGTTGCTGGCGCGACTTGGTACAATCAAAACTATGGCGCAAGCTTAACGTTCACGGTAAAAACACCTGATTACAAAGAAGCTCAAACCGACGTTTATGGCACCGGTTCTCTCTCGTTATTCGCCTTCTTCTAAATAAAACTCTAGATGCGGCGTGAGTGCATTCTTTCGCCGCTTTCTTTCCCCACTATATAGCTATCGAAAGCCCTCTTAGACTGTTTTAACCCTTCAATTTGTAATAAAATAACGGTCAGAATTTATTAAAAATGAGAGCAAAAGATGTCAACAACTGGTCGTATTCACTCATTTGAGTCATGTGGTACCGTAGACGGACCTGGTATTCGTTTTATCGTCTTCTTGCAAGGTTGCTTAATGCGCTGTAAGTATTGCCATAACCGTGATACATGGGATACTCATGATGGTAAAGAAGTGACGGTTGATGAAATTATTTCTGAAGCAAAAACCTACCGTCATTTCATGAACGCATCAGGTGGTGGCATTACTTGCTCTGGTGGCGAAGCAATGCTTCAACCAGAGTTCGTGCGTGATTTCTTCCGAGCTGCTCAAGCCGAAGGGATCCACACGTGTTTGGATACAAACGGCTACATTCGCAAGCATACTGACGTTATCGATGAAGTACTGGATGCGACAGACTTAGTCATGCTTGACCTAAAACACATGAAAGATGAGATCCACCAAGATTTTATCGGTGTGTCTAACCGTCGTGTTTTAGACTTTGCTCGTTACCTACATAAGATTGGTCAAAAGACTTGGATTCGTTATGTAGTGGTTCCTGGCTACACAGACGAACCAGAAGCAGCACACATGCTGGGCGAGTTCATTAAAGATATGGACAATATTGAGAAGGTAGAGCTTCTTCCTTACCACAAACTTGGTGCACATAAATGGGAAGCGTTGGGCATTGAATACCCACTTGAGGGTGTAAATCCACCATCAAAAGAGACAATGGATGAAATCCAGTCAATCCTTTCCCAATATCACGCAAATGTGAAATACTAAGTCATATCAGGTTATTGAATAGATTAAAAATACCAGCAACTTGCTGGTATTTTTTTACCTATACGTCGGCATATGTTTCGTACAAACTAGTCGAACTAACTAACAGGTTTTGTGCCCTATCCAACTCATGTTAGACGTATTAGGGATATTAAACAGTAAGTAAAGTTCACTGGAAAAGCGTTGGGACAACACATGGATTGGTTTAATTTCGTTTCGGTCATCATTGTTTGCTGGGTCGCTGTCGTTTATTGTCTACCCGATTGGCGAAAAGTCGTTTGGCCTAAAATGGAACAAGAGAAGCCATTTCAACACTTAGTCTTTGCAACTCTCTTCACTCTAAGTGTTTTATGGTCTGCACAAGCAGGCATAAAGGAAGGCCTACAGATACATTTTCTCGCTCTCACCACACTCACCATGATGTATGGCTGGCGCATGGCATTTTTGCTCTGTATTCCTGCCATGTTTATTAATCACCTGATTCATGGCATACCACTATCGATGTTACCGAGTACGCTTATACTTTCAGCATTGGCGCCAATACTAATTAGCTACTTCATTTTTCTACTTAGCTATCAATACCTTCCTCGAAACATATTTATCTTCATCTTTGTCGCTGGTTTTTTCAATGGCGCTCTTACTGGCAGTCTCCACCTACTGATAAACTCTTTTTATCATCTTTCTATGGGTCATTACGAGTGGCAAACTATCCAGCACAATTATTTCATTTTTGTCCCACTGCTTGCCTTCCCTGAAGGGCTTCTCAACGGAATGTCACTGGCTGTTTTGACGGTTTTCAAACCTGAATGGCTTAGGGTATTCTCAGACCGAGATTACATATACAACCATTACCATAAATAAGCTGTAATCACTCGTTAATACGGTGTTTGTAAACTGGCTAGATTCGATAATTCTTGCCATTTTTCATATTAAATATGTGTTGAGATCATGTTTCACCTTCGTCCGAAACGTTAACCTAAGCACATTAAAAATGTATTAGATTATTTAGTGAGGTCACCATGGAAATGTCAAACGCTCAACGTTTGATCCTATCAAACCAGTACAACCTAATGTCTCAGCTTGACCCTAACAACGCGGCTAAATACGAGCGTCTACAAACGATTGTGGAGCGTGGTTACGAGCTACAGATGCGCGAGTTGAACAAAGATTTTGGCTGCATAACTGAAACTGAATGTCGTGAAATCATCGACATCATGGAGATGTACCATGCAATGCAAGAGTCGCACAAAATGCTGGATGATGAAGAGCGTAGTAATGTAGATCAACGTCGTCTTCAATTTCTTGGCTTTGATATCGCAACGGAAGCACAACAAGTGCATTACGTACGCTTCCTAGTGGATTCAGAAGGTCTTTACCCTCAATTTGATAAAGCGGACCATCACTTCAATAGCCAAATGCCAATGCTAGACAAATACCGTCGCATGCTAAAAACTTGGCGCAACTGCCCTCGTCAATACCACTTGTGTGCAAACGAACTGGCGCAAATCTTTAGTGCATAATCCAGCAAGTATCTGAAAAGGAGAGCAAAGGCTCTCCTTTTTCTTTTCCCCTATCACAATTCAGCCTCATGCGTTAAGCACGCTTAAGTCTTTCATTCTCTGTAACTTGCACACAAATCACTAATCTCAGTGATTCAAAGCCACGTATCTGATTTCTATCGCTCCTATTCACAGCTCAAATTGTTAATTCTCTAAACAGTGATTCAAATGTCACTTTTGCAATAAATTCATAATTGTTAAGCAAAATTGGAAATCCCCGACTAGGCTTAGAAGGAGAAAGGGAGTGATTGAAAGGTACTTATCCATCGTTCTCAGTTGTTGTGAAATTTGTCCATAAAGCAAAGTCTTTGGTGTTGTTTAGCTGACCTAGAGTACAAACCAAACGTGATAATAGGACGTATAAGCTCATACAACGAAGAGCATATTGAAGGTGGGTAAGCCTGCGTCAACGTTCGTCGGTAGACTGACTAGTTAAAGGGGAAAGCGACATGAGTATTTTCGACCACTATCAATCAAGATATGAAGCTGCAAAAGATGAAGAGATGTCGTTACAGGATTTCTTAGCCCTGTGTAAAGACGACAAAAGCGCTTACGCGAATGCTGCAGAACGCCTACTTTTGGCTATCGGAGAGCCAGAAGTCATTGATACTGCCCAAGATCCAAGATTGAGCCGTATCTTCTCTAACCGTGTCATCTCGCGTTATGAAACCTTCAAAGACTTCTATGGTATGGAAGATGCGATTGAGCAGATTGTTTCTTATCTCAAGCATGCTGCACAAGGTCTGGAAGAACGCAAACAAATCCTATACCTACTCGGCCCTGTCGGTGGTGGTAAGTCATCTCTTGCCGAAAAACTGAAAGCATTGATGGAAAACATGCCTATTTATGTTTTGAGCGCAAATGGCGAACGAAGCCCAGTAAACGACCATCCATTCTGTCTATTTAATCCAGTTGAAGATGGGGAGATTCTTAAAAAAGAATATGGTATTGAACATCGGTACTTGCGGTCAATCATGTCTCCTTGGGCTGCAAAGCGTTTACACGACTTTGGCGGGGACATCACCAAGTTTAAAGTACTCAAGGTGCGTCCATCCATCTTGGATCAAGTTGGTATCGCAAAAACCGAACCGGGTGATGAAAACAACCAAGACATTTCGTCCCTAGTTGGTAAGGTCGATATTCGTCAGTTAGAGCATTACTCACAAGACGATCCAGATGCCTACAGCTACTCTGGCGCGCTGTGTAAAGCGAACCAAGGCTTGATGGAATTCGTTGAGATGTTCAAAGCGCCAATCAAGGTGCTACACCCACTCTTGACTGCGACTCAGGAAGGCAACTTCAACGGAACTGAAGGTCTATCGGCGATTCCATTCGACGGTATGATTCTGGCGCACTCAAATGAATCTGAGTGGCAAACCTTCCGCAATAACAAGAACAACGAAGCGTTCTTGGACCGTGTTTACATTGTGAAAGTGCCTTACTGTCTACGAGTGTCGGAAGAAGTGAAGATCTACCAGAAACTGCTTGAAAACAGTGAACTGTCTAAAGCACCTTGTTCACCAAGCACACTCGAAACTCTTGCTCAATTCAGTATTCTTTCACGACTGAAAGACCCTGAAAACTCATCCATCTTCTCGAAAATGCGTGTATACGATGGCGAAACGCTGAAAGACACCGATCCAAAAGCGAAGAGTTATCAAGAATACCGTGACTATGCAGGTGTTGATGAAGGAATGAACGGTCTATCAACCCGTTTTGCATTTAAGATCTTGTCTCGCGTATTCAACTTCGACCAAACAGAAGTAGCAGCGAACCCTGTTCACCTATTCTATGTAATTGAACAGCAAGTAGAGCGTGAGCAATTCCCTTCTGAAATTGCTGAGAAATACCTTGAATTCTTGAAGGGCTATCTAGTACCTCGTTATGTAGAGTTCATTGGTAAAGAAGTTCAGACTGCATACCTCGAATCCTACTCTGAGTATGGTCAAAATATCTTCGACCGCTACGTCACTTATGCCGACTTTTGGATTCAAGACCAAGAGTACCGTGACCCAGAAACTGGTCAGCTATTCGACCGAGCATCTTTAAACGCAGAACTAGAGAAGATCGAGAAAACGGCTGGCATCTCTAACCCTAAAGATTTCCGAAATGAAATCGTCAACTTTGTGCTTCGTGCGAAAGCCAATAACAATGGTCAAAACCCAGTTTGGACCAGCTACGAAAAACTGCGCACGGTAATCGAGAAAAAAATGTTCTCCAATACTGAAGAGCTACTTCCGGTTATCTCGTTCAATGCGAAAACCTCTTCTGAAGATCAGAAGAAGCACGACGACTTTGTCGCTCGCATGATGGAAAAAGGCTATACCGAGAAACAGGTTCGCCTACTTTCTGAGTGGTACCTACGAGTACGTAAGTCATCCTAACTAGTTTGAGTTAGGTCGCTTGTGAAACATGAAGAGGGCTATTTCATGGCGCAATTTATAGACCGAAGGCTCAATGGCAAAAACAAGAGCGCTGTTAATCGACAGCGCTTCTTGAAGCGCCATAGAGAGCAGATTAAAGAGTCGGTAGCTGACGCAGTGAATCGACGCTCGATCACGAACACGGAAACGGGCGAAGACGTCTCTATACCGCACAAAGACATCAATGAACCTATGTTTCATCAGGGTAAAGGAGGCGTGCGCGACCGCGTGCACCCTGGTAACGACCAATTTATCACTGGTGACAAGATCGAACGCCCGAAAGGCGGTGGCCAAGGCGGCGGTGCTGGTGAAGGCAATGCCAGCCCCGACGGCGAAGGCCAAGATGAGTTCGTTTTTCAAATTTCAAAAGATGAATACCTCGATATCTTGTTTGAAGATTTAGAGCTACCGAATCTTGAGAAAAACCAAATTGCCAAAATCACAGAATGGAAAACACACCGAGCAGGTTATCAAACGGCAGGTATTCCATCCAACATTGCCGTTGTTCGTTCACTGCAACAGTCGTTGGCACGTCGCACCGCCATGACAGCAGGTAAGAAACGCCTTCTTCATGAATTAGAAGAAGAGCTTGTCCGAATCAAAAACATCGAGCCAGCTCAACAGCTTGAAGAAAATCGTCTTAAGAAAGAAATTGAGGATCTGCGTAAGAAAATAGAAAGCGTACCCTTCATTGACACTTTCGACTTACGTTTTAAGAACTATGAGAAACGCCCTGTTCCGTCGAGCCAAGCAGTGATGTTCTGTCTGATGGATGTGTCCGGTTCTATGGACCAAGCCACCAAAGATATTGCAAAGCGCTTCTACGTGCTTCTGTACCTGTTCTTAACACGTACCTACGAGAACGTTGAAGTCGTCTTCATTCGTCACCACACCCAAGCGAAAGAAGTCGATGAACATGAGTTTTTCTATTCGCAAGAAACTGGCGGGACAATTGTATCAAGTGCGCTCAAGTTGATGAACGAGATCGTCCAAGACCGCTATCCCGTGGGCCAATGGAACATCTATGCTGCCCAGGCATCTGACGGTGATAACTGGCTGATGACTCGCCTCGTTGCCGTGATTTACTTGTGAATAAATTGCTTCCGAATTGTCAGTATTACTCATACATTGAAATCACACGACGCTCACACCAAACGCTGTGGCATGAATATGAAAAACTTTCAGAAGAATTTCCAAACTTCGCCATGAAAAATATCCGCTCTGTGGAGGATATCTTCCCAGTCTTTCGTGAACTATTCAAAAAAGAAACGGCGTAAGGAGGTGGGCAATGAACACTGCAACAACAAACCTTTCGGGAAAAGCCTCGAAGAAGCGCAGAGAGAATATGCTGCCAGATGGTCCAGACTGGACCTTTGAGCTGCTTGAGCGTTACCACAAAGAAATCAAGCGTGTCGCGGAGCATTACCGTCTCGATACCTACCCTAACCAAATTGAGGTGATTACCTCAGAGCAAATGATGGACGCGTACTCAAGTATCGGTATGCCCATCAACTACAATCACTGGTCGTTTGGTAAAAAGTTCATACAAACAGAGCAGAACTATAAGCACGGTCAGATGGGGTTGGCTTACGAGATCGTCATTAACTCCAACCCATGTATTGCCTACTTGATGGAAGAGAACACCATCACCATGCAGGCGCTTGTTATCGCTCACGCATGTTATGGGCACAACTCGTTCTTTAAAGGCAATTACCTGTTCCAAACTTGGACCGATGCAAGTTCGATCATTGATTATCTTCTGTTCGCAAAGAATTATATTGCGGAATGTGAAGAGCGATATGGCGTGCACGAAGTCGAACAATTGCTCGATTCTTGCCATGCACTCATGAACTTTGGTGTAGACCGCTACAAACGTCCGGAAAAGATTTCGATCAATGAGGAGAAAGCTCGCCAGGAAGAGCGTGAAGCTTACCTGCAATCTCAGGTTAACGAACTTTGGCGTACAGTGCCACAATCCAAAACCAAAGAAGAAGACATGAAGGTCCGCTTCCCTAGTGAACCCCAAGAGAACCTGCTCTACTTCTTTGAAAAACACGCTCCATTGCTTGAGCCTTGGCAACGTGAGATTGTTCGTATCGTGCGTAAGGTAAGCCAATACTTTTATCCACAGAAACAAACTCAAGTAATGAACGAAGGCTGGGCAACGTTCTGGCACTATACCATTCTCAATCATCTCTATGATGAAGGTTTGGTTTCTGAGAGGTTCATTCTCGAGTTTCTACACAGCCATACAAGCGTGGTCGCACAACCGCCATACAATAGCCCTTACTTCAACGGTATCAACCTTATGCACTTGGTTTTGCGATGTTTCGAGATATCAAACGCATCTGTGAAGAGCCGACAGACGAGGACAAAGAGTGGTTCCCAGAATTGGCAGGAACAGACTGGTTAGATGCGGTTCACTTTGCCATGCATAACTTTAAGGACGAGAGCTTTATTAGCCAATACTTGTCACCGAAGCTCATGCGCGACTTTAAGCTCTTTGCGATTAATGATGATGACCGGAAAAACTTCATCGAAGTTGCCGCTATTCATGATGAAATGGGTTACAAACGCATTAGGGAAACCCTCGCTGCGCAATATAACTTGGCAAATCTGGAGCCCAATATTCAAGTCTTCAACGTTGACGTTCGTGGTGATCGCTCTTTAACACTGCAATATATTCCTCACAACCGAATTCCTCTTGATAGCAGTTATGACGAGGTATTAAAGCATGTTTATCGCTTATGGGGCTTTGACGTAATTCTCGAGGAAGTGAAAGACACCGGACACAGAGAGATCCTCTCAACTTGTCCAAAACGGAATCAGTACGATACCAATATCTAACCTATACGACATCTAAGCTAACATACCGACAAAAAAGGCTCCTCGATGAGGAGCCTTTCTAATTTGGAAAACAATACCGAGCTTATTGTGCTTGCTTAGCAACAATGGCGCGTACCGCTTCTAAATCTTCTGGAGTATCCACACCGGCTGCTGGTGCTTCTTTTGCGACTTCAACGTGAATCTTTTCGCCATACCAAAGCACGCGAAGCTGCTCCAGACACTCAATTTGCTCAAGTGCACTTGGCTGCCAATTCACGTAAGTATTAATGAAACCCGCTCGGTAAGCGTAGATACCGATGTGGCGCATCAATGGGTTCGCGATCGTTTTTTCTTGCTTGGCAAAGTTGTCACGATCCCACGGAATCGTTGCTCGGCTAAAGTACATAGCATAGCCACGCTCATCCGCCACTACTTTTACCGCATTCGGGTTGAAGACTTCTTCTTCCGATTCGATCTCAACCGCAAGCGTTGCCATTGGCGCATCACAACCCGCTAAGTTGTCAGCCACTTGACGAATAATAGACGGTGGAATCAATGGCTCATCACCCTGAACATTGACCACGATATGATCTGCCGGGATAGCCATCTTTTCTACCACTTCTGCTAAACGCTCGGTTCCAGATTCATGATTTGGAGAAGTCATGCAAACTTTACCACCAAACTGCTCTACCGCTACAGATACGCGCTCATCATCCGTCGCGATAATCACATCTTCAGCACCCGCCTGTAGCGCTTGCTCATAGACCCACTGGATCATTGGCTTACCACCAATGTCTGCCAATGGCTTACCGGGTAACCGGCTCGACGCGTAGCGCGCAGGAATGACAACCGTAAAAGACATTAGCGTCCCTCATCCATGCTCATGGTTCGTGCTTCTGGCTCAAGCAGAACAGGAATACCTTCTTTGATTGGGTAAGCAAGGCGATCCAGTTTGCAGATCAACTCTTGATTATCTTTATCGTACGTCAGCTTACCTTTGCACACAGGGCAAGCTACAATCTCAAGCAGACGGTGATCCATAAGTCGCTTTAACCTCTTTTATTCGATTTAAAATTCGTTCTGCATCGTTTGATTCAAACTGTGCAGAAACGGGCAGATACCACCAATTGTCTTGCGCATAACTGTCGCATTTGACGGCATCTTTTTCTGTCATAATCACATTAGCTCCTTGTTGAGCCAATGCTTGTAATTCTTGCTGGTCAAAGTCTTGATGATCGGCAAAGCCTTTCGTCACTTTGACGTCTGCATTCATTGCATTAAGTGTATTAAAAAATCGTGGTGGATGCCCTATCCCCGCAAACGCAACAAGATCGTTTAACTCGCTCACCTCGACTTGTTGTTTTGTCTTCAGGTTTATCGCCTTTGATGGCGCTAAAGACATTGGCATTTCGCCTTGCTGAGCTTGACCGCCATTCGTGATGATAAAGTCGACTTCAGCAAGACGCTCTACCCCTTCACGAAGTGGACCTAGTGGAATAAGGCTTTCATTGCCAAAGCGGCGATTACCATCAACGATAACGAGCTCGATATCTCGCTCTAGAGCGTAATGCTGGAGGCCATCGTCAGTAATAATGATATCAACGCCAGTTTCAAGCAATGCTTTCACCGCATTGGCACGAACCGGGTCTACAGCGACAGGCGCACCAGTGCGACGGTAAATCAGCTTCGGCTCGTCACCACAGTGTTTCGCTGGTGTATTGTCATCCAAAACAAGCGGGTACTGCGGCGCTTTCGCCCCATAACCACGAGACACAACGCCCGGTTTGTAACCAAGCTGTTGTAATTGCTCCACCAGCCACACAACAACTGGTGTTTTTCCATTGCCCCCAGCTGTGATGTTACCAACCACTACTACAGGCACTGGCGCTTTGTAAGCTTGTTTTTTACCTGATTGATATTGTTGACGCTTAGATTTACTGAACGCACCAAACAACAAGCTCAGTGGCCACAAAAGCGGCCACAGCAGGTATTTGAGAGGATGGTTTTCGAACCAGATTTTTTCAACCACAGCTCTTAGGCACCAAATTGGATTCGATGAAGTTGAGCGTATGCTCCGTCTTTAGCAATCAAATCAGCATGGTTACCACGTTCAACGATCGCACCTTCATCCACCACTAGGATTTCATCAGCATTCTCAATCGTTGACAGTCGGTGTGCAATCACCAATACAGTTTTGTCTTTCTGTAGTTCATCCAGAGCAGATTGGATTGCACGTTCAGACTCGGTATCTAGAGCAGACGTTGCCTCATCAAGAATCAGAACTGGCGCGTCACGTAATAAAGCTCGAGCAATGGCTACACGTTGACGCTGACCACCGGAAAGGCTTGCACCGTTCTCACCAATCATGGTGTCCAAGCCGTTTTCCATTTTGCTGATAAATTCCATTGCATGGGCAAGCTTGGCTGCTTTTTCAATATCTTCACGAGTGTATTGCTCTTCCGTCGCATACGCGATGTTGTTTGCAATCGTATCGTTGAACAAATGCACGTTTTGAGAAACCAGAGCAAACTGCTCACGTAAATTTTTTAGTTCATAGTCACGAATGTCATGGTCATCAAGTGTTATAGAACCACCGCTAACGTCGTAGAAACGATTGAACAAATTCGCAATGGTACTCTTACCTGAGCCAGAACGACCAACCAAAGCCACCGTCTTACCACGGGGAATATCAAAGCTCACGTTGTCAAGCGCTGGTTTTTCCGCACCTTCGTATGTAAAACTGACGTCTTTCACTGCAACATCACCTTTCGCACGTTCTACAGTGAACTTACCTTCGTTCTTCTCAGGCTCTAGGTCTACCAGGGCAAACAAGGTTTGGCTCGCTGCCATACCGCGTTGGAACTGTGAGGTTACGTTTGTTAGCGCTTTAAGTGGACGCATTAGACCAAACATTGCTGAGAATACAACAGTAAACGTACCCGGAGTCAGTTGCTCTTTGATTGAATCAATACTTGCTAGGTATAGCACCACGACTATTGCAATAGACGCGATCATCTGAATGATTGGGTTTGCCGCCGCTTGGGCCGTTACCAACTTCATGTTTTGCTGTCGCATTTGATTACTTACAATATCAAAACGTTGACGTTCAATATCTTGGCCACCGTAGCTAAGTACGACTTTGTGGCCTTTCAGCATTTGCTCTGCGGAAGCCGTCACGTGCCCCATCATGGTCTGCATGTTTTTTGAAATTTTTCTGAATCGCTTAGAAACAACACCAATGCCCCAAGCAACTACGGGAGCAACAGCAAACAGCACCAATGATAGCTGCCAGCTGTTGTAGAACATCAACACAAGAAGACCGATGATGCTCGCACCTTCACGTACGATGCTCACCAATGCTTGGCTGGTTGCTGCAGACACTTGTTCAGAATCATAAGTAATGCGTGACAACAAGTTACCCGTTTTTTCTTTGTCGAAATATGAGACCGGCATATGCATAAAATGGTTAAAAACCATTCTACGAATATGCATCACAACATTCGACGACACCCAGCTTAAGCAATATGTGGAAACAAACCCACTCACACCACGAATAAACATCATCGCAAAAACGATAAGTGGAAGTGTGCGTAAGAAGTCAGACTCTGCGCTGCCAAAACCTTCGTCTAATAGAGGCTTAAGCAATGAAATCATATAGGTATCAGAAACGGCATTGATGACCAATGCAACAACGGCTACGGCAAGTCCTGATTTGTAAAGGCGAATAAATTGCCACAGACGCTTAAACGTCTGCCAGGTCGTTTCATCAGTATTTATCGACATAGAAGTGCTTTATTTTCTTAGATTAAGACTCTTATTCTACTCCCTTACGCAGCATCTGCCTATACCAAGGCTCAAACATCTTGTTACGTTGAGTTTTTAATCGCCAAAAATCCCGCCATACATAAATACTCACCTGCCCAGATTCTCCAGTATCAAACCATGATGTGCCCAAAGACGTGTAGGCCTGCTGTACAGATGGGGATGGCATCCCCCACCTATTATTTCTAGCCAAAGAAGCGATGGCTATTTGAGGGTTTATTGCTTCAATAAACTTGGGATTAGAAGAGCTTTTACTGCCATGGTGGGGGACAATCACGATATCACTATCTAACAGTTCTGGTCGTCTGATTAAAATCCATTCACTAATGGCCTCAATATCTCCGGTTAGTAAAATTCGAAAGTTAGAAACAGGATCAACGACCCTAATGACGCACGAGTGAGGGTTAAAAGCACGCCTTACTAATTTAGGTGGCCAGATTGCTTCAAACTTCACCCCTTGCCAATACCAGGCTTCGCCCTCGATACAAGGAAGATAATCCGGCAGAAGCTGACTACTGAACTTATCATTAGGTTCAAAATTCTCTTCTAAGAACCTCCTTCCTCCTGCGTGGTCATCATCCAAATGACTTAGGATCAAAGCGTCAATTTGAGAATGCCCTTTTGAATGTAGGATAGGCGAGATAACTCTTTCAGCAATGCTCCCCCCCACTCCATGATTTCCCCGTATCATAGAGCAATGCCTTACCGTCTTTCTCAAGCAACACTGATAGCCCGTGGCCCACATCTAAAACATCAACACGCCAATAGTACTGTTTAAAGGGAAAGACGAGATAGAGCGTGGCAATACCGATGATGAGTAGGATGCTATTTACAGTAAGAAAACGAAGCCCAAATGAGCAAAACAATATCAACGTTATAAGAATAAGTGAGTCATCACTAACAGCAAACCAAGTTTCCTCAGCCAATCCTAACGCCCAATTTAGAGGCCAAAGTACCCCATCGACGAATATCCATACCCAACTAAAAACATCTGCGGTCAAGCAGGTGAAAAGTAGCGCTATAAATATCATAGGAACCACAACCAGGCTAAACCAAGGGATAAAAATCAGATTAAAAAGGGGAGATACTGCGCTAAAACCTGAAAAAAAGTAGCCGCTAATTGGCAAAATGAACAGCGACAGAGCAAGTTGAACTGCGATGATATGCTTTAAAATGTTAAGCCAACTATATTGGTTCATCCAAACAATATTAAGTACAACAAGCACCGCAACTACCGATAAGTAAGACAACCAAAAACTGCTACCTAGGAAAGAAAACGGCTCGACTAAAAGTTGCCCACTAATGGCGAGCAGTAAAATCCTCCAACTTGGCCAATGCAGTTTATGGTACTTAAGAAACAAATAGATCGCGCATACACTTAGGGCGCGCACAGTTGGCAACGAAAAATCAGCAAGCCAAGAATAAGCAACAGCGAAAACTAGCCCAAAGATGTAGGGCAAATGATTAGCCCACGGAATTGCAAGACGAAACAAAAAGCCAAGAAAACAGCCAAATGAGAGCGCCATGCCAATGTGTAAACCAGAAATGGATACTAGATGAATAAGTCCACTGTCTCGCAAGCTTTTCCATAAGTCGGGAGTAAGTAATGAGCGATCGCTGTAACTCAGAGCTCTTATTAAAGGTTCATTATATAAACCTGCAATACTGGCGTTAATACGCGCGATGAGTGTTTGTCTGAGAGCGCTTTTTGAGCGAACAATCCAGCGACTGTCTTTCATCGAAGTCGCTCTTGCCACAACCCCCTGACTTAAAGAAAAGTTTTCTGAATCAAAACCAACCTCGTTTTTTAAGCCCGTAATCGGCTTTAACTCTACTTCCGCCTTAATTTCACTGTTAACACCAAGTGGAATTGAGGTTATCAACCGAACTTTTGGTTTAAAAAATGGTAAGAGAGATTGAGAATTTACGTGGCTAACAACGACAATTCCTTCATATCCGTGACTTATTTGCGTAAAAGGGCTGTCAACTTTGCCATTTATGGTAATATTCACCCCTGCTTTAAACAGGGCTTGTTTTTGTTGTTCCATGACATTGCCATGGGCAATAACCACCATACAGCCCCAAATTACGCCAATGCACATTAAGCCTCGACGTAGTTTGATTATTGAGCCAACGGCAAAAATACCCAGCAGCAACCAATGCCAACTCGGCATCATCGGCCACCACGCAGATGAAAAAACGCTTGCTACAAATAACGCCAAGGCCAAACTTTTTTCTGAGAGAGTCATGTCGTCCTATGCCTAGAAAGCTGATAAAACGCTTCATGCCAGATCATGAAATGATCAAGCGCCAAAAAGCACTGAAAGTCTTCGGCAACGTTTTATACAATCCAAACTTATGGTGTCTAAATCGTCGCTCTGCATCAGGTGCTTTTGCTGTTGGTCTGTTTATGGCGTTTGTTCCGCTTCCGAGTCAGATGATCATGGCTGCAGGTCTTGCCATCATGCTTGGTGTCAACTTGCCTCTATCCGTAGCACTTGTCTGGATCAGTAACCCAATTACTATGCCAGTACTGTTCTACTTTGCTTATAAGCTTGGTGCATTGGTCATGCACGTACCACCACAGCCTTTCCACTTTGAACTGTCGTGGGAATTCATCATGGAGCAAATGAACACCATTGGGCCTCCATTTTTACTTGGTTGTGCCATTTGTGGTGTTGGTTCTGCCATTATTGGCTACTTTGGTATTCGCGGACTTTGGCGTTACTCAGTAGTAAGAAGCTGGCAAAAACGTAAGATACGATAAGTACTTATTCTTCAATTGGCAGGTTGCAAAGCATCGAATGGAAAACGCTTAACGTTCGGCGTGAAAGGTGTTGTAACTCAAGTATGAAAGCTACCGAGCCACAGCAGAGATGATAGTTAGATTGCAGATAAAAGAAAGGACCGAGATTCGGTCCTTTTTTGTGTCAGTTAGTTACCAGCGCTTCGCTAAGTTCTATCAACTACTTTGAACTCAATACCGCAGCTGGATTAAGTTTCGCCGCGCGGGATGCAGGGTACCATGTCGCTAGCAAGCTAAGCACAATCGCCGTAATTGAAACCAAAGCAACATCAGGCCAATGCAATTGTGATGGTAAGAAGTCGACAAAGTAGATATCTCCCGAAAGGAATTGGTGACCAATCAAAGCTTCTAGCCCTTTGATGATTGGAGTGAGATTTAACGCAACAAGAACACCAACCACACTGCCAGCAAGACTGCCAAATACACCCGAGAACACGCCTTGCCACACAAAGATACGCTTAATCAAACCATCCTTTGCGCCCATAGTACGAAGAATCGCAATCTCGGCAGCGCGATCTTTCACCGCCATCATTAGTGTCGATACGATGTTGAAACACGCCACACCTATGACCAATACCATCACCAAGTACATGATGGTACGAACGAGCTGAATATCGCGATACAAGAAGCCGAACTGTTGTTGCCAACTTTTCAGGTAAACATACACATCAATCAGGCTACCCACTTCACGCACAATGGAAGGCGCGTTAAGTACATCATCGGTTTTAAGCGAAATACCCGTGACACCATCACCCAAGCGCGCATAAGCTTGTGCATCCTCCAGAGGCACTAAAGCCAATGAGTGATCGATTTGACCATTAAGAGTCAAAAATCCAGCCACCTTAACGCGAACTCGTTTTGGTGCTTGAACCTTATTAGTGCTGCTAGTCTGGGGAATCATCAAAGTAATGTAATCACCTACATCTACTTTAAGCTCATTCGCCACACCACGGCCTAAGATCACTTGCTGTTGGCCCGCATAAAAGTTTTGCCATGCTTCTGGGTCAATGAACTCCGACATGCTCGACACCGCTTGTTCAAAAGCAGGATCCACACCGCGCACTTCAATCGCCTTAAGCTTACTGCCCTTCTCTGCCAAGCCAGTAAATCGAACATAAGGCGCCGCTGCGACAACGTGTTCATGCTTCAAGGCTTGGTTCATGGTCTTGGTGTAGTTATGTAGCGGACCGTTTACCCCTTCTAACTCCCCATGTGGGATTACCGATAAAACACGTGACTGTAGCTCACGCTCAAAACCGTTCATAGCGGATAGACCTATAATGATCACCGCAACACCAACCGCAATACCAATGGTGGAAGAGAGGGAAATGAACGACACCATCTTGTTGCGCTTTTTCGCGCGACTAAAACGGCCACCGATCATCAATGCTAAAGATGAAAACAAAATTAGCCCTCCGCAGTCGCTGTTTGAATAGTAAAGCGATCCACCAGCAACCCATCTTGCATGTGCATTTGACGGTCCATTTTCGCGGCTAACTCGTTATCGTGGGTAACCACCAAGAAAGCGATGTTCGATTCCTGGTTTAGCTCACGCATCAAATCGTAAATCGCCAATGCGGTATTGTGGTCTAGGTTGCCCGTCGGCTCATCCGCCAATACTAAATCAGGCTTGTTGACCAAAGCACGGGCAATCGCAACACGTTGGCGTTCGCCACCAGACAGCTCCGAAGGACGGTGGTCCATGCGGTGTCCTAAGCCAACTTTTTCAAGCAGAGCTTTTGCTTCCGCTTTTGCATCCGCGACTTTTGCGCCACCAATCAGCAATGGCATAGCAACGTTTTCTACTGCTGTGAAATCAGCCAATAGGTGATGGAACTGATAGACAAAACCAAGGTGTTTGTTTCGCAGTGCCGCTTGCTTGTTTGAACTTAGCGCAGACAAGTTCTGTCCCAGAAAATCCACCTCACCTTGAGATGCATCATCTAAAGCGCCAAGGATATGCAGCAACGTACTCTTACCTGAGCCAGATGAGCCAACAATAGAGACCAATTCCCCTTTGTCGATATCAAAACTCACGCCTTTCAACACTTCCGTATCTAACGAGCCTTCTCGGTAGACTTTACGAATATCACGACATTCTAATAGCTTATTCATAGCGAAGTGCCTCAGCAGGTTTAACAGAAGATGCTCGGTAAGACGGGTAAACAGTGGCAGCTAGACTCAGAGCAATCGCCAGCACTACCACTAATAAAATTTGGAATGAATCAATCACGATTGGCAAGTGACCACCGAAGCTAAACAAAGCAACACCTGCCGCTTCCAGAATGGCATTGAGATTGAGCGATAAAGCAACGCCGACCGCGCCACCAACAATCGCACCAATCACACCACTACTCGCGCCCTGCACCATGAAAATCGCCATCACTTGAGATTGCTTCATACCCTGGGTTTTGAGAATCGCGACTTCCGATTGCTTCTCCATCACCACCATGATCAACGCAGAGATAATATTAAATGCCGCAACGCCAACAATCAGGCCTAGCATTAAGCCCATCATGTTCTTTTCCATTTTCACCGCTTGGAAAAGCTCGCCGCGCTGCGCTCGCCAATCGCTCCACTGCCAACCGTCAGGCATTGGTTTATCTGCAAACTCAGTCACCATAAATGGGTCAGAGAAGAATACGCGCCAACCCGACACCGTACCTTTTGGCAAACGCATCAACTTAGAAGCATCGGTCATATTGACGATCATGAGCTGGCCATCAACATCAGAGCCAGTATTGAAGATGCCCGCCACCGTAAAGTTACGTTGACTTGGGATTCGACCTAATGGGGTAAATTGCGTCGCATTGGTCACCATTAAGCGGACTTTGTCACCCATCGACACTTTAAGAGAGCGCGCCAAGCTGTGACCAAGGAAAACCTTATACTCACCCGCGTTAAGGGAGGATAAACGGCCAGCAATCAAATGATTAGAAATGGGGTCACCAAGTTTAGGCTCGATACCAATCAAGTAACCAGCGGTTAGCTGCGCTGAACTTTGGATCACAGCCTCACCGCGAACAATCGGTTCAGGCGCAGCGATTGTCGACATGTTTTGGATAAATTGGGGTGCAGTCTCGCTAACGGGCGTTTTACCATCGTGCTGGGAAATCACCGCATGAGGAAGAACACCTAAGATGCGTTCCTTTAGCTGAGCCTCAAAGCCATTCATGACCGAAAGTACCGTTACCAACGCCATCACACCAATGGTGATACCTGCGGTCGACATGTAAGAAACGAATCGACTGAATCTATCCCCGGAGCGTCCCCGAAGATACCTTATGCCAATAAACAAAGAGATAGGATGATACATATAGGACAAACCAACTGGTTTTCTAATAATGGAGCCAATACTTAGCTAATTAATACAGGTTATCTTACCTTACTCTTACTATGAAGAAGACAAGATAATCGCTAAATTTGTCAACGACATGCAATAAGTCCATTTTTCTCTAAGAAAGTTCAGCCTGACAGAGCAAGGAAACTTGATAAGTTAAGTCAGTTAGCGATAATCAATGCCTTACCTTCCTCTTTCACTATAGGAAAGAGAAGTGCTCGTTTGGCAAAAGGACACTAAATATGACTGAGCAAGAATACTTCACCGTACACCACAACCTAACTATTAATGTTGAGGTGATGAGTGAAGATTACCTTTTGCCAAGTGAAGAATCATTTCTCGCAGAAATCCCTGCACCATTCATTGTGGCTAGCGAGTTTAGTCAACTGGATATGCTCGCTGATAGTGCTCGGTTAGAGCTACAGAACAAAGATCTTAAACACGTAATCAGCTTGTTGGATACGCAAAATTCAAAGCTTAATCTTTTGCTAAGCTTTATGCTTTCTCAGCAAGACGACCCCGCCCAGCGCTCTCAAACCACGCAATTTGGTGCCAGTCAATTAAGCTACCGCTCCAACCTTTTGGTAGAGGTAGGGCAATTGGTTCGGGTGAAGCTCTTCTTAGACCACCCAGCCGCTGCGATTTACTGCTACGCTCAGGTAATAGAATGCGAATCATCAGAGCATGGGCATCTGATCACTCTCAAGTACAAATTACTTAGAGAAGCAGACCAAGATCTATTGATTAAGGCCGCGCTATACCAGCAGCAAAAATTACTCCGTCAGCGCTCACTAGAGCGAGATAACAAATAAGTACCATGACAAAAGCAACGATTCTCTCCGTCACGAATCCGTCTGAGCGTGGCGATAAAAAACAGCTGGGCAACCTACCCGGCGCAGCATTACCTATGGCAATCGCAGAGCTGGCAAAACAGCATGCTAGCCACTCTCTACTTGTTGTACCAGATCCGCAAATTGCGTTGAAGCTTCAAGCAGAAATTGAACAGTTCACCGATCAGCCAGTCAGTCTATTCCCTGATTGGGAAACGCTGCCTTACGATAACTTTTCTCCGCACCAAGAAATCATTTCTGATCGAATTGCACGCTTATACCAACTGCCAAACCAACGCAATGGTGTAACTATCGTACCTGTAAGTACCATCTTACAACGCCAGTCTCCTCGCGACTTCTTGCTGCAACATACTTTGATGGTGAAAACAGGCGATCAATTCTCACTAGAAAAACTGCGTACTCAGTTAGATAATTCTGGCTACCGTCATGTGGATCAAGTATTTGGGCCGGGGGAATACGCTAGCCGTGGGTCAATCCTTGATTTGTTCCCGATGGGCAGTTCCGATCCATATCGTATTGACTTCTTCGATGATGAGATCGATACCATCCGTACCTTTGATCCAGAAAATCAACGTTCGATCGACGACATTCAGCAAATCCAATTGCTGCCAGCGCACGAGTTTCCAACCACAAAAGAAGCAATCGAAGATTTCCGAACTCGTTGGCGTACGCAATTCGAAGCTCGTCGCGAGCCTGAGTCCATCTACATGCAAGTAACCAAAGGGACATGGCCTGCAGGTATCGAATACTGGCAGCCACTGTTCTTTGAGCACACAGAAACCCTGTTTGATTACTTACCAGATGATTCACAACTGATCGTTTATGGCGACATCGAAGCCGCTGTGGACACGTTCTTGAATGACGTCGACTATCGTTACGACCAAAAGAAAATCGATCCACTTCGCCCGTTATTAGCCCCTCATGAACTGTGGCTAAAAAAGGACGAGCTATTCAAGCAAATTAAGCAACTGCCTCAAGCCCTGTTAAGTCTAGATAAAGTTGTAAAACGTACTGGTCGCCAAAACCTCGCAGTACAGTCTCTGGCTGAACTGGGTGTACAACAGCAGAACAAAGAACCACTTTCTCGTCTACGCCAGTTTAGTGAGCAATTCACAGGAAAAATCGTCTTTTCGGTAGAATCCGAAGGCCGCCGAGAAGCACTGACTGAATTACTACAAGGCATCAAAATTCGCCCTGTGGTACATGAATCAATTTACCAAGCCTTGGATTCCAAAGATCGATTCAGCTTGATCTTAGGCGCAGCAGAACATGGCTTTATTCACGAAGAGCTGAACTTCGCACTTATCTGTGAAAGTGATCTACTGGGCGATCGCGTAATTCAGCGTCGTCGTAAAGACAAAAAGACCGTCAACAGTGACACCGTCATTCGCCACCTCGCCGAGCTAAAACCAGGTCAGCCAGTTGTACACATCGACCACGGTATCGGCCGCTACATTGGCCTGCAAACACTTGAAGCCGGTGGAATGAAAACAGAGTACGTGACCCTTGAGTATCAAAACGATGCCAAGCTTTACGTTCCTGTGTCTTCATTAAACCTAATCAGCCGTTACTCAGGTGGTGCTGAAGAGAGCGCGCCGCTGCATAAACTCGGTGGTGAAGCATGGGCGAAGGCTCGTCGTAAGGCCGCTGAAAAAGTCCGTGACGTGGCTGCCGAGCTTCTCGACGTTTACGCTAAGCGCGAGTTGAAACCGGGTTACAAGTTTGCTCTCGACCGTGGTCAATACGCGACCTTCAAAGCGACTTTCCCGTTTGAAGAAACTGATGATCAGTCGATGGCAATCAATGCTGTTCTGTCTGACATGTGCCAAGCGAAAGCCATGGACCGCCTAGTGTGTGGTGACGTAGGCTTTGGTAAAACAGAAGTCGCAATGCGCGCTGCATTTGTTGCTACTGACAACAGCAAACAAGTCGCCGTATTGGTGCCAACCACCCTGCTGGCACAGCAACACTTTGAAAACTTCCGTGACCGCTTTGCCAACTTGCCAATTCGCGTTGAAGTACTATCGCGCTTTAAATCGGCAAAAGAACAGAAAGTCATCCTCCAAGATGTTGCTGACGGCAAAGTTGATATCGTGGTAGGTACTCACAAGCTACTTTCTAGCGACATCAAGTTTAAAGACCTTGGGCTATTGATTGTTGACGAAGAACACCGCTTTGGCGTGCGCCAGAAAGAAAAAGTAAAAGCGATGCGTGCCGATGTGGATATCCTTACGCTTACCGCAACTCCGATTCCGCGAACATTAAACATGGCAATGAGTGGTATGCGCGACTTGTCTATCATCGCGACACCACCAGCCCGTCGTTTGGCAATCAAGACCTTTGTACGTCAACGCGAGGATTCCGTCGTTCGTGAAGCGGCATTACGTGAAATCATGCGTGGTGGCCAGGTTTACTTCCTCCACAACCAAGTCGAAACCATCGAAAAGACAGCAGAAGATCTGCAAAAGCTGATTCCAGAAGCGCGAGTGACCGTCGCCCATGGTCAGATGCGTGAGCGCGAGTTAGAACGCATCATGAATGACTTCTATCATCAGCGATTCAACTTGCTTGTCTGTACCACCATCATCGAAACGGGTATCGACGTTCCGACAGCCAACACGATCATCATGGATCGTGCTGACAACCTAGGCTTGGCGCAATTGCACCAACTTCGTGGTCGCGTTGGTCGTTCACACCACCAAGCATATGCTTACCTGCTGACACCGCATCCGAAAGCGATCACCAAAGATGCCATCAAACGTCTTGATGCAATTGCTTCACTGGAGGATCTTGGTGCAGGCTTCACTCTAGCAACACACGATCTTGAGATCCGTGGTGCTGGTGAGCTTTTAGGTGACGAACAAAGTGGTCAAATTCAATCAGTTGGCTTTACACTGTATATGGAGATGCTTGAACAAGCGGTTGAAGCATTGAAAGAAGGTAAAGAACCATCACTGGATGACCTGCTTCGCGAGCAGACAGAGATAGAAATGCGTATCCCCGCTCTACTGCCGGATGATTACATTCCTGACGTGAACACTCGTCTATCCATGTACAAGCGCATTGCAAGTGTTACTGATAACGAGGCTCTGTCTGAGCTAAAAGTAGAATTGATTGACCGGTTCGGTTTGTTACCAGATGCTGCGAAGAACCTTCTATCTGTCTCAGAACTGAAAATTGGGGCAGGAAGTCTCAAGGCGAAGAAGATTGAGGCGCATGATAAGGGGGATTCATTGAGTTTTACCCTGATGCTGACATAAACCCAGCGTATTTAGTTAAACTCCTGCAATCACAGCCGCAAAAATTTGCAATGGAAGGTCCAACTAAGTTCAAGTTTAGCGTACCATTGACGGACCGACGTAAACGCATTCAGTTTGTTCAAGACTTACTGAATGATTTTAAACAGAATTTATTACCAACGAGCTAATAGTCGAATGAGAATACTGATCCCATTGTTACTTCTATGCGTTTCAATGCCATCTTGGGCTGCGCGTCAGTTTGATATTGAAGTAATTATTTTCAAGCGAGCAGTAGACGCAGAAAGCACCACTGAGTCTTGGCCAAATCAACTTCCAAAAATTGAGATGGATAATGTTGGCAGTTTAGAGAGTGATTCATATCGCCAAGCTAAAGGCGTTACTCTCCTACCTCGTTCAGCTTATCAATTAAACTCTCAGGAAGCCGCTCTACGTAACCACGCTGGCTTTAAAGTGCTTAAGCACGTAGCTTGGAGACAAGGCGACCGTGGTAAGGCAAGCGCTCCCGTATTTCGTATCGTAGGCGGCAAAGACTTTTCAGGAGTATACAACTCTGATGGCAGCCAAAGAAACGGTAACGCTCTGTCTTTACAATCTGATGGTTACACTGAAGAAAGTATTACAGGACCACTATACGAGTTGGATGGAAAGCTACAAATTTACGTTCAGCACTATCTATTTGCAGAAACTACGATGGACATTAGAGAGCCAAGTGTTCGTGAAGTTCGTTTCGAGGCACAGCCTCTAGAAGAGCAATCACAAGAGTTTGGTGAAGTTGAAGGGAATGTTCAAGTAGGAAACCTAGCTGAAATTTCACCTACAGTGACTGAAGAAACGTTCTTGAAGAGCTACCGTATGGATCAGAAGCGTCGTATGCGCAGTAGTGAGACTCACTACCTAGACAACCCATTAATGGGCATGATCATCCAAGTGCGTCGCGTTCAATAATCATTAAAAAATTAAAGCGTAGCATTTGCTGCGCTTTATTTTATCTAGAATCTAGCATGGAAGTTGTATTGGTTCATGAGCCTGATTTTGAAATCATCACCCCTCGTTTAGCACTCAGGCTTATTCCTTCAGAAGAAGCACACATCCTACAACGTATACTGGCTGAGTCCCCTTCTCTGCACCATTGGCTCGATTGGTGTAATCAAGATATCACACTCAAAGAAGCCCAAGACTTTTTGCTGGCAACACGATTAAACTGGGTTAAGACAGAGGCTTTCGGTTTTGGTGTTTATGAACGTGAAAGTGGCAACCTCGTTGGCATGGCCGCTGTGAATGAGCTTTACCATACCTTCAATATGGCGAGTATTGGTTATTGGGTAGCGGACCGCTATCAACGCAAAGGCTATGCGCAAGAATCCATTCGCGCACTCGCGGAATTCTGTTTCGCCAAGCTCAATTTGACTCGCGTAGAAATCGTCTGCGATTTAGATAACACCGCTAGTCAGGCGTTAATTGAATCCATTGGAGCACAGAAAGAAGCGGTTGCCAGAAACCGTTTTATCTTCCATGGCAAGCCGAAAGATGGCGTAGTGTATTCACTGCTTCCTAGCGATTTAGAATAAAAAAGCCACCGATATACGGTGGCTTTTGTTTTGACCTTTATTTCGCCCTTTACCAAATCAGAGTAAAGAGCCAAATCATAAAGTATTAATGTAGCTTCAAGTTTGGACGAAGTACGCGGTTGATGCGGCCAACCAACATCATCAGGCCTGTCTTAATCACGCCATGCAGCGCCATTTGGTGCATGCGATATAGCGAAATATAAACCACGCGCGCGATACGACCTTCAACCATCATCGAACCTTTGGTTAGGTTACCCATCAAGCTACCAACCGTAGAAAAGCGGCTTAAAGAAACCAAAGAGCCGTGGTCTTTGTATTCGTAAGCTTTCAGTTCACGGCCATTTAGCTTAGCAACGATGTTAGTGAACGCTTGGCTGGCCATTTGGTGCGCCGCTTGAGCACGTGGCGGTACAAAAGAGCCATCAGGCTGAGTACATTGTGCCAAGTCACCAATAACGAAGATGTCATCGTCACGCGTAGTTTGTAGCGTGTTTTTCACCACAAGCTGGTTGATACGGTTAGTTTCTAGACCAGCGATGTCTTTGATGAAATCAGGGGCCTTGATGCCCGCAGCCCATACCATGATCTGTGCTGGGATTTTCTCACCGTCTTTCGTCGTCAGACCGTCTTTATCCGCTTGCGTCACCATCGTAGCTGTACGCACGTTTACGCCAAGCTTAACCAACTCTTGATGCGCCGCAGAAGAAATACGTGGTGGAAGTGCAGGAAGAATGCGCTCACCTGCTTCAACTAAGTTCACGTTTAGCTTGCTAGAATCTAAGTCGCCAAAGCCGTAAGTACGCAATTCTTTCACCGCATTGTGTAGCTCTGCTGAAAGTTCAACACCTGTTGCACCTGCGCCTACAATGGCAATATCTACAGTACCGTTACCATTTTTTGCGTGCAGCTTTAGGAACTCATTGTTCATCTCGCTACGGAAACGGTGTGCCTGTTCTGGGCTATCTAGGAAGATACAGTTATCACGGACACCAGGTGTGTTGAAGTCATTTGATGTCGAGCCGATAGCCATCACTAGAATGTCGTATTCTAGCTCACGGCTTGGCATTAGAAGTTCGCCGTGATCGTCTTTAAGCTCACTTAGAATGATCACTTTACGTTCGCGGTCAATGTCTTGAAGACTGCCCATTTGGAAGTCAAAGCTGTGGTTCTTCGCATGAGCACGATAGCTCAATGCATCCACGCCTTCGTCCAAAGAACCTGTTGCTACTTCGTGCAACAATGGTTTCCACAAGTGGCTCGCTTTACGGTCTACCAGTGTAATTTGCGCTCGGTTCTTACGACCCAGAGTGCGGCCCAGTTTGGTTGCCAACTCAAGGCCACCAGCACCGCCGCCTACAACGATAATGCGTGTCACAATGTTATCCTCTACAAAAATGAATATATGGGTTCAGCTCGATGCTGACTCACAATCACATTGCGGTCATACATCCAACCGATGAATTCTTTGGTCTCTAGAGGTGAGCTCACTTTTGGATAAATGCCGATACCATATTATTTATGCTTAATTACGGATTAACGGTTATCGGTTTACTTGCCTGATACACACGATCTCAGACAACAAATGGGCAAGTTTTTTACTCGCTCTCAATTTTTTTTGATATTTATCAAATTATTTTTACCAAGTTCATTATATAGAGCAATACTTTGATGGCAACAAAAATCCTTACTAGAGATACGGATTGGCTAATTTTCGTCTGCTTTACGGTATCGTTTTCGTGCCACAAAAGGTTAAATCAATAAATCAAGATGATAAATCGATACAAAATGTAAAATCTTGCAGAATCGGTGTCGTTCGTTTGAGCACGAATAGAAACAAAAACAGCACTTCGAAAAGTGCTGTTTAAACAAGATAAGTTTGTTCTCTCTAGGGCAAGTTAGGCGTTTTTGAATGCCTTCATCGCTTGCAGGTGATGTGAGATCTTCTTGAACTTATGGGTTTGGGTTTCATCCCAAATGATTTCGTAGTGTTTATCCAGTTCTGCCGCGGTTTTTGAGTTGTCGTGGATTTCATCCTCTTTCGACAAAATCACCAAACAGCGATCCTTGTTTTTCGTACGAAACTGCTCGACACATTTGGTCGCAATGTCTTCGTACTCTTCAGGACGGTCAATACGCCCTGCCATCGTATTTTCTGGATGCAAGTTCGGGTTGAACATCACTTGCTTAATGCCGCAAAGAAAACCGATTCGCTCTGACCAATATGCACCTAGACCTACACCACAAATTAGAGGCTTTGGATCATCAGACTGGTCGATTACTTTAGATACTTCTTTGAGTAAATGCTGCATATCATGCTTAGGATGAAGTGTACTGTAGTTGATGAAACGAACATCATCATCGATAAACTGAAGTTGAAGAACTTTTTCGTGGTTACCTGGGCTTGTACTATCAAAGCCATGCAAGTAAATAATCATTTGTACCTCTCCCTGTGTATATCTGGTACTTCACTTTAAACTACCACTATTTCCATGTGGTGAAAGCGACAAATGTCATTATGTCTCAAAACAGTGATCTTCAATACATAATGAGTCTTTAAATTCATTCGCACTGTTTAAGTATTGTTCATCACCCCATAACTTATAAGCCAATAAATACCACAACATAGCCATCATGAGTGTTCTTGGTTGCCATGCTTTTACGCCATCAATCCAAAGCTGAACATCTTCTATCTCTCGAATAGCACAGTAGCTCTCAACACCTTGAACAATTGGAGCCTCTGCCAATTGGAGAACCAATGTCAGGTCTAAACGCGGATCGGCTAATCCAGCATACTCCCAGTCAATCACTTTTACCCCTTCCTGACCTCGAACAAGATTGTAGCAACCAAGGTCAAAGTGACATAAAGAGACAGGCACAGGCGCAACAGACGGTTCAGAGCGCCACTTTTGGTATAGCTGCTCAAACTCAGTGTTCTCATAAACACCTTCCAACTGTATCCAATAATGGTCAACTCGTGAGATATATGAAAACGGCACCAAAGGAATTGCGCCAGCAGGATATTGGTGAATGCATGCAGCAATAGGTAACAGCTCTTTGAGTTCTATCCCCTTCCGAGTGAGCGTCTCTCCTTCTACCCACTCAACCAACAAGCCAAGCTCATGGACAAAAACAGGCTTTGGACCCAGTTGCAAAGGCTCTATAGTATTGAGAACTTGATACTCATTATGGCGAGAAATAGAAAAGGCCTTGCACACTACACTGGCTGGTCGCCAGACATATGCAAGACCCTCTGAAGTTTCCAATCGCCAACAACGATTAGTTAGCCCCCCCCAGTAACCGTTTGAACCTTTACTGGAGGGACAGCGAAGAAGCCGTCTAATACACTTAAACTCGGATCAAGTTGCTTTGCTTGTTGCCAAGAAAACCATGCCATTCATAACTTCTCCACTCTAGTTCCTACTACCTTACTCAGTAAATAGTCAGGTATTGGGAAAGATTAAAGGCCAAATAAGCTCTTAGATTGCTCTTTACGAATCTCTGTTTCGTCCGCCCATTCAATCAGACCGGTTTCTAGATCCATCAAGCGCATTGTCATTTTGTAGTACACGTCTTTGTCACTACCCGCGTTTTTCACGATGCTAGAAAGGTTACCGTAAAGCATGTATTGCGCACCCACCATTTTACCGAACTGAATCGCGGTACTCTGGTTCACAAGCTCATCATTATTTTGGAAGTTAAGTTGCTCACGGACAGACTCAACACGGTCCATATCTACGAAACGAAACTTACCAGAGTTTAGCATCTTAGTAGAGATAGTATCGGTGATAGACTCAGTATCAATGTGCTCACTCGTTTTATTTTTAATACGCTCTACAAATACGATTGGACGTTGGTCACGAGTAATCGCAGCAACAGATCCTGACATCATCATGCTATCAACCATTTCACCAGCTATTTTTTGTAAATCCGTAGAACCAAAGTCAATCGTCGTTGTTTCTGTCGCCTGAGCATCGCCATATGAAACTTTATTTGAACAACCACCCAAAATGACGGCAAGACCTAAAAGAGCGATAATACTTTTTTTCATGAGAGTTCCTTAATTTGTATTTCTTACCAAGGTATCTCTACCTTAGTAAAGCAGCATAGCTGCCGAAAATGTGTCACTCGAACCGAGTTAGTTATCTTGTGCTTCGCGAATTTGTACGCGGAACTGAGTCCCGTTCGGATTTACTGTCACTTCGGACAAAGAGACTTGCTCAAAACCACGAACGATCATTTTTCGCCAAGGGCCAGCTTTCGTGTTTACTTCCAAACCAGTATTGTCATACCAGTAGAATCGGTAAAGAATGTGCTGGTCACCTTTGTAGTTACTGCTCAACTGCACAACACCGCGCGGACGGTCATCGACATAAGTCGTGGTAATGTTGTCTACCAATAAACGACTACCCAAAACATTGTCGTTAAAGAAAACCTTCTGTGTTTGACCATCAATTCGGATACCGGCGGTGTTATCCGCACATCCCGCTAAACCAATGATCACAACCAAACCTATAAGCCATGCTCTCATTACAACCTCCCTAGTTGTTTATGCCAAACCGTGGAATGCAATCCCTGGCGGGAAACCCATACCAATGTTGTCTGCTGTGCTGGCACTTCAAATTGATACACCTGATCTCCGACATTTAAGCTCTGCTTACCCGGACTCACAACCTTTGACGCGGTTTTCACCGTTCCTGGTAGGGTCTGCCAACTTCTGGTATCAGGTTGTTCAGTTAATGTGTTCCATACGTTGAAAAGAAGATTGCCTACATCATCACCTTTGGCGGCTTCTTTTCGAATTCTGTCTTTTGCCCAAACACGAATCGCTTGGCGAATCACAATCGTGGTTAGACGCTCTTGCAAATCATTCTGTGCCATCGCATTCACGTCTGCTAATGTACTTGAAGGTAGCTTGTTACCATTCAGCGCAACATCACCAAAACGTTGCGTTCCGCGTTTCGGATAGTATGGCAGTGCAAGAGAATAAATTGCACCATCGCCTCGGCTGTCATAAATAGGTAAATCAATACGCCAACCTTGCAGTGCTTCCACCACACCTTGCTCATCAATCACAATCACGCGGCCTTGTGACTTGCTTAGCCCCGAAGGCGCTTTACCATAGCGCTTTTCCAACATACGCAGGTCTTGACGCATGCCAAGTTTCTTCGCCGCATACATCGTACTGTCAATGACTTGCTTGTTATCAGGCATCACGGCGAGTGCGCGACGATAGTCTACGTACGCACTATTCAAATCTCTTGATGCTTCATAAAGCAGCCCTGAAAGGTAGAACAAGTAGCCATTTTGTACTGAACTGAGCTTTTTGCCTGCGTCTGGGTAGTTTGCTAATACGCTACCTAAGTTTGCTGACATACCTTGCTTCTTAAGATCCTTCTCAGCTCGCTTTAGTTCCCTTTCACGCGCTTTCTTTGCCGCCTCTTGGACTTGGTTTGCACGGCGCATTTCAACCAACGCCCCCTCTAGATCGTTCTTTTGTAGATAATTCAAACCTAGATACAAATGCAAGAAACCGAGCTCGTAGTCGGCGGGTTGGTATTCGTTTAAATTGTCGTTAACAGCCAGAGAACCCACACTGGTCGCTGTTTCCGTAACAGAGATGGTTGCGCGATCTTGTTGTTTGCGTACCGCACGATCGCTGTCTTCGAGTGCACTCAAGCTTGTTGGATAATCTTGTGCAAGAAATGAGATTCGGCCTTGCTCAAAATTACCAAGTATATCGCCACCAACATCACTAGATTGCAGTTGCTCAGCTTTGGCATATTCACCAGCAACCACCGCTTGATAAACTTGTTTATTTTGGTCGCTATAGTGGCTGAACAGATTGCCAGCGGATAGGTTTGCACATCCTGTAGCAACCAGGACCCAGCTCATCAATCCAAATAGCTTCACACCATGTTTCACATTCATCTCCGCAAATGTGTATAGACGAGAAATTATGGGTGGGGTTGCCCACCCACTTTTACCCAATTAGCTCAGAACCATTGGGCCTAAAGGGCGCCCGCCCACTAGGTGCATATGGATATGGTAAACTTCTTGGCCGCCATGTGAGTTACAGTTAACAATCAAACGGTAACCGTCTTCTGCAATGCCTTCCTCTTTAGCCAGTTTTTTCGCGACAGTGAACATACGCCCCATCATCGCTTCATCTTCTGCTTCTACGTCATTCGTTGTTGGAATAAGCTTGTTCGGAATGATTAGGATGTGGCTCGGCGCACGCGGGTTAATATCTCGAAATGCCGTTACTAAATCGTCTTGATAAAGAACATCTGCAGGGATTTCTTTACGGATAATTTTGCTAAAGATGGTTTCTTCCGCCATGGGTACTCCATTTATAAGGTGTGTAACCGCTTTAGTATGCGCCAACCCTAGGCTTAGCTCAATAAAAAACAGTGTTCACTTAACATTATCAATATAAGTTGTTACATAGAAGTTTTTTTTGTCGTGTGCGTCATAAAACGTGCGTCTCAAACTCAATACAATTCAAGGAATTTTGTTAATTTTTTAAGACATAACTATTTTTTTGTCTTGTTTCTGGGAGAGGACGCTAATTATGCGTGGGTCAGTAATTAAACGGATGTATGCAGGCTTTGCACTGATCATAATTCTGTTTGCCATCACAATTGCCATTATGATGAGTGGCATGAGTGATATTCATAACAAGTTTGAAACCGTATCAAAGAATTCATTACCGCTGGTTTCGTTATCAAACCAAACCAGTGTTGAGCTTCTGTCAGCCGATAAGTCTTTTAAAGACTTTCTCACAACAGAGAATAAGCAACGAATGGATGAGATGCGTCAGGAGTTTGCTAAATCTCAAGAACAGTTTACCTCTACGTTAGGGAAACTTGAGACAGCCAGCCGTATCTACCCTTCTTTGGCACAACCTTTCTCCCAGCTTAAAGAAATTGAGCAGAGCTACTTCTCGGAAGCTAAAGAAGCCATGGACAACTATGAGGCGATGTTTGCTGCACAAGAAGAAGTGCAGAAGTCCTCTCGTCGCTTTCAAAAGCTAAACACTGAACTGTCGGTTGGTATGAAGGAGTATGTTGCTGATCAATCGAGTATTTCAGTTAAAGTCATGGCCAAGAGCTATTTCATTAAGCTAAAAGACGCCGAAGTGATCACTTCAGATGCCTTAGCCAGCAATAACCCCGAGTTCGTAACTAAAGCAGTAGCGAAAAACCGCAAAGCGGTAACACACTTAAACTATGCATTTCGTGGCCTCGCTACGCAATTACCAGCTATAAAAGATGCGTTTGGTGAATCCGTTGAACAATTTACTCGTGATGTGGGCCAACGAGGCGGGGTACTCGACCAACATAATAGCTACCTAACCGCTCGCTCAGCTCTGTACGACAACATCGCCAACCTAGCCACTAAAGTGGATACAACAATGGGTATCCTCGAGCAATTTACCACAACAGCGACGGATAAATTGGAAGAGTCACTGACAGAGGCTGGAAGTATCTACTCGAATGGTGTTACTAAAGCCATTGTTATCGCTGTTGTTGTCGTTCTGTTTGCAACCGCCATTGGTTACCACATTGCACATAGCGTACGTGAACCATTGACTCGTATTCTTAAGGTGCTAGAAGGCCTCACTGAAGGTGATATGACTCAACGCATTGATAATCGTTACAACAACGAATTCAGTCGTGTCAGTGGGCATATCAATACCCTAGCGGACAGCTTGCACAACATTCTTGTGAAGCTAAACGACGCTTCTGACAACCTTTCCAATACTGCCTCTGAAAATGAACAAACTTCATCAGAGGCGCAAATGCAGTTGAATAATCAACGTGAGCAAACTGCGAACGTAGCAACCGCAATGACTGAGATGTCTCATTCTGTTCAGGAAGTCGCTCAAAGTGCGCAAGGTTCACTAGAAATGGTGCAGCGAGTAGAAACGGCTTCTGATCAAGGTAGAAATATCATGAACAGCAATATTTCTACTATCAATCAACTTGAGACGAGACTAAACGAGTCTGTATCGGCTGTTGCAGAATTGCAAAAAATGAGCGGTCAAATTGGCTCGATCTTGGATGTGATTCGTAACATTGCTGAACAAACAAACCTACTTGCATTAAACGCAGCTATAGAAGCGGCGCGAGCAGGTGAACAAGGGCGTGGATTTGCAGTCGTTGCTGATGAAGTACGTGTTTTGGCCTCTAAGACCACTCAGTCGACGACTGAGATAGAATCCATGATTAGCAATCTTCAAACGAGCTCACAATCAGCAAGCCAAGTCATTGAGAGTTGTATGAGTGACATGGAGATGTCGGTTGAACAAGCATCCAAAGCCAACAGCTCAATGGAAGAAATTCAAGCGTTAATCATCGAAATCAGTCAGATGAGCACACATATATCGCAAGCAGCTGTAGAGCAGAGTGAAACCTCTGCTGACATTGCTCGAAATATCGAAGACATCAATAACATTGCAGATAAGAGCTACCATGCGATGGCAAGCATTGCCGCGACGAGTGAATCACTAACGCATTTAGCTCATCAGCAAAATGAATTGGTACACCGCTTCAAGCTATAGATTAAGATATAATTTGTAACGATTTTAGATACCAACTGACTCTACAAGGGCGACTTTTTATAAGGTCGCCCTTGTTTTTTATTGACCTTGTCTACATATGGTTATTATGGCTTGCTCATCCCTTTTACTTTCTCTTTTCGAGCAAGCCAAATAAGAAGGAAAACCTATGGCTGTTCATGTTGGTATTATTGACCAAGACCCTGTTAGATTGGTCACTCCTCTATTGGATAATCGCACTGTCAGTACCCATATCGTCTTTATCGGTGATAAGAGTCAAGCTGACATCTATGAGCGACTGAGTGCCGTGTTGGAGCAGCGAGAAATTACGTCCGAGTTTTTTGAAATTCCTTCTGTTGTAAACACTTCTCTGATTAAACAATCGATTCATAAATTGGCAAAAGACCTCCATGACCGAGGCGAAGAAGTAAAGCTGAACGCAAGCTGTGGCCTTCGTCACCGATTGCTTTCTGTGTATGAAGTGTTCCGTACATACCGTTGGCCAATCTTTGTGGTAGAGCCAAATAGTGACAAGCTTTGCTGGCTATATCCTGATGGCAAAGAAGACAGCCAAGTAGAAGACCACATTACGATTTCTGACTACCTGACGATCTTTGGTGCTCGAGGCGAATTCCACCACGTTGACCTTCCTCCTCAGTTAGATCAAAAACTGTATGAACTAGGCGAACGTTGGGCTTCCAATGCCCTTGAACTTGGCCCTGGCCTTGCGACTCTAAACTATCTTGCAACCACCTGCCGTAAAGAGCAAAAATTGGATGTTGAGCTCTCTGAGAAGCAACAAGGCTACCGTGAACTGAACATGCTGCTAACCGACTTGGTTGAAGCTCAGATAGCTACGTATGAAAATGGCATTTTGACATTCGCTGATGAAGACGCCCGCCGCTTTTCAAATGGTGAATGGCTAGAGACCTTAGTTCATAGCACGGTTAAGCAGATTCAAGATACGATGCCGACTATCCAAGATCGTTCATTAAATGTTCAAGTCTATCGCAAGCTAGGTGAAAGTGAGGTTCGTAATGAACTGGATGTTGCGACCGTAGTAAACAACAAGCTGCACATTATCGAATGTAAGACTAAAGGTATGCGTGATGATGGTGACGATACCTTGTACAAGCTTGAATCACTGCGTGACCTTCTAGGTGGCCTACAAGCACGTGCTATGTTGGTTAGCTTCCGTCCGCTACGCCATAATGACATCACACGTGCTGAAGACTTAGGGTTGGCACTTATCGGCCCAGATGAGCTGAAAGATCTGAAGACACATCTTAGTGCATGGTTTGAAGCCGCCGGCGGTTCTGACGAAATCTAATCGTCGATACCAATCAAAAAAAGCAGCCTCGAGCTGCTTTTTTATTGCGTCAGATTCACTGCCTTTAACACTCAACACAAAACCGACAGATAGAAAAAGCCAGAGGCGAACCTCTGGCTTTTCCCGTTTGTTTAAATGCCAACTAACCGTTGTTATTAAAGCATCTTACGAGCCGCTTCAACTACAACCTTAATTGAGCGAGCTTCCGTTTCTTTCAGAGTTGAATGATCTGGAATCTCTTTTTGTGTACGGTTGATAATTACACCCGCCACACAACCTGCTTTTAGGCCTGAGCTTGCACACATAGTTAGCAGTGTTGCTGACTCCATTTCGAAGTTCAGAACGCCCATGTCCTGCCACTCTTGCATAGAACCTTGGAAACGCTTAACAACACGACCAGAGAAAGTGTCGTAACGTTCTTGACCTGGGTAGAAAGTATCACTTGAAGCTGTCACACCCATGTGTACTGCAGCACCAGATTCTTCTACTGCCGCTTTCATTGCTGTAGCAATGTCAAAATCAGCTACCGCTGGGAACTCCATTGGAGCAAAGTGTAGGCTCGCACCGTCTAGGCGAACAGAACCTGTAGTAACGATCATATCACCTACGTTTACGTGCGGTTGGATCGCGCCTGTAGTACCTACACGTAGGAAAGTACGAACACCAAGTTGCGCTAGCTCTTCTACTGCAATAGAAGTAGATGGGCCACCGATACCTGTAGAACAAACCACAACAGGTTTACCGTCTAGCTCTGCACGGTATAGCGTGTATTCACGGTGACTTGCTAGAAATACAGGGTTTTCCATTTCTTCAGCGATTTTTTGTACGCGTGCTGGGTCACCAGGAATAATTGCTAGAGTTGCACCATTAAGATCAGCTTCAGTAATACCTAAATGGAATACAGCTTGAGACATAAGTCGCTCCTTGTTGTGGCTTATTTTGTAAACAATAAGCTCATTAATAAGTTGTTGGGTACAGATGCACTGTAGCGAACCTTTCACCAACATAGAGTGATCGCAATCACAATGAAACAATGTAATAAAACCACACTTTCAAATAAAAACGGTTTAGATCACACTTTAAGGGACTAAAGATCATTTCGTTGCATAGGAATAAGTGATTTGCCAAACGAAACACACAACAAAGTTGTTTCGATTTAACAGGCATAAAAAAACCTGAGACACTTCTGCCTCAGGTCAGTTTTCATTTCACTTGAATGGTTATTTTACTTGCTTTGATTCAAAACGAAGTAATCTCAGAGCGTTCAAAGTAACAAGAGCTGTTGCTCCACTGTCGGCCAACACAGCTACCCACAAGCCTGTTATACCTAGCAAGCTCGTTACCAAGAACACGCCTTTCAGTCCTAGAGCCAACGCAACGTTCTGACGGATATTATTGAGCGTCGCACGTGATAGTTCGATCATGCCTGCTAGCTCAATCAAACGGTTATGAGTAAGCGCGGCATCAGCCGTTTCGAGTGCAACGTCAGTACCACCACCCATGGCAATACCAATGCTGGAAGCTTTCATCGCTGGGGCGTCATTAATACCATCGCCCACCATCGCAACGGTGTGCTGCGCTGAAATCTCTTCTACGTAGTGCACTTTGTCTGCTGGTAACAAACTCGCTTTGTAATCAAGACCAATTTGGTTCGCAATTGCTTCGGCGCTGCGAGGGTTGTCACCTGTTAGCATCACAGATGAAATACCCAGTTTCTTCAATGCAGCAACGGCTTGTTGAGCGTCTTGACGAAGCGTATCTTGCCAGGCAATCAAACCTATCACTTCCTGATCGTGGCGTGCGATAACCACAGTTTTACCTTGCCCTTCCAACGCCAAGACTTGCTGTTCTACTTGTTGTGAGATTGGGAAGTCGGCTTTCGAAGGTGCAATGACCTGAACCAATTTTCCTTCAACAAGCCCTGTCACACCAGAACCAACCTGCGCGGTTTTGTCTGCAGCTTCAGGAATGTTGATGCCTTGTTCTTGCGCTTTGTTCACCAACGAAATGGCCAGTGGGTGGCTTGAGCCAATCTCAATCGATGCCGTTAAGCGAAGCAGTTGTTCTTCCGTCACATCAAACGGCACCACATCAGTCACTTGTGGTTTACCTTGTGTCAACGTACCCGTTTTATCGAATGCGACTGATTCAACACGACCCAATAGCTCAAGCGCTGCACCACCTTTGATCAGTGCGCCTCGTTTTGCTGCCGCTGCCAAGCCAGAAGTGATCGCCGCTGGCGTAGAGATGACTAACGCACATGGACATGCAATCAACAGCAATGCTAAACCACGGTATACCCACGTTTCCCAAGGTTGAGCAAACAACAATGGTGGTGTAATGATGACTAATAGAGAAACAAGCATCATCAACGGTGTGTACCAACGGCTGAACTTATCGAGGAAGCGTTCAAGTGGCGCTTTACGTGATTCCGCTTCTTCAATCAAATGCAGGATACGGTCAATCGCGTTCTCACCTTGGCGTGAGGTCACTTTCACTTGAACGACTTTATCGACAACCACAGCGCCCGCCATGATTTTACCGCCTTCGTTATGCTCTACCGGAACAGACTCGCCCGTTAACGCACTTTCATCAAAGCTTGCCGCATGAGTCATCAGCAGGCCGTCCGCAGGCATACGACCGCCAGGCGCAACTTCAATCACATCATCCGGCTGTAGCTGTGACGCTGGCACTTCTTGACGTTCACCATCAACAATCAGGGTTGTATTCTCTGGTACGAGATCCATTAATGCTTGAACACCGCTGCGAGCGCGAGATGATGCATATGCTTCTAACTTTTCACCAATAAGGAAAAGCAATAGCACCATCGCCGCTTCCGCGGTTTCACCAAGGTAGAGCGCACCTAACGCCGCTACACTCATTAATGTTTCAATCGCAAATGGCGTACCTGTTCGGGCCAACTTAATGGCTTTCATCGCAACCGGATACAAGCCAAGCAAACAGGTCAAAGTAAACAACCAAGTACTTAGCGTTGGATTGAAATCGGAAATGATGCCAGCAAACGCCATCGCACCTGCAATAGAGAGGATCTGAACATTGTCTTTGATAACGCCCAGCCAACCCTTTTTCTCAGCTTTTGGTTTTGGCGCATCTGTCGAAGTCAGTGGGAAGCCGGTTTGCTGAGAAACTTGCTCGATAACAGGCGCAAGTGCTCGGTTATCAAAATCGACCACTAGCTTTTCTGTCGCGAACAAGACTTTGGCATTTGTGACCCCCTCAACAGAAGAGATGGCCTTCTCTAGCTTTTGCGCACAGGCCGGACAATCCATGCCTGACACTAGCCAACTATGACGAATGGTGGACTCGAGGGGTTCGGCAGGGCCTTCGTCGTCAACAGAATCCGAGCTACAGCTTCCGCCGCTACAACAAGATTCTTCTGAGACAGCAACGGTTGCTTGGGTAATGTTTAGCGTTGGCTTTGCCGGTGCGCAGCATGAGTCACTTGCACCTACTGCCACCGCAGATTTGATTTTGCCTGGTTGGCAACCTTGATGTTTCGTACACATAATTCACTTTCCTTATTGGTGATAAACCTTTATCTACTGCTAAGAATAAACCTTGGAGCCAACTCCAAGGTCAAGTGTATTTATGTTTAATTGACGAAATTTATGCTTTTTCTTCTTCCAAAGCGGTTGCCACTTCATCAATCAATACCGCATCGTGAGAGCAAAAAGGTTGAGTATTGACGCAAGTGATCGCTGGATCGTCTTCTATATCTTCTTCTCCGAAGTTTTGCATCAGGTCTTTAATGTGTTTGTTCAGCACAACTAACGCCAGCAACCCAAACACTATCGTACCCACCGCTTGTCCATATAACACGCCAAGTGCTCCGTACCATTGCGATCCAAAGTAAACGAAAGGCAGAGTGCCAATTGTTGCTTTACCTAAGTTCAATGCCGTGGAATAAAGCGGTTTACCGAGATTATTGAAAGAAGTGTTAGCGACAAACAAAGTCCCATTGAAGACAAACGTAATGGCAATATAGGTACAAAATGCGATAACAATAATCGCAGCATCACCCGTCAGGCTAAACATTGCTACGATGTAATCTTGCAGCAAATAAAGCAAAGCACAGACACCTAGGGTGTAAATCGTGGTCACCAGTAAAGAATCGGTCAGAGTACGCTTAACACGATCCATACGCTCCGCACCAAAGTTCTGCCCAATGATAGGACCAACCGCACCAGAAAGCGCAAAAATCACCGCGAAACAAACTGGCGTTAAGCGCCCAATCACCGCAAACCCTGCGACGAAGTCTTCGCCAAATTGAGCGATATGAGTGGTCACAATTGCATTACCAGTAGGCGTTGCAGTATTGGTAATAATCGCAGGCACAGCAATCGCTAAAATTGGCTTGAGGTTGTTTTTAAAGATATCGAAGTTTGGAAGAGAAACCAGTTTGTGCACTTTGACTAACGGATAAAGAGAGAATGCTAATACGGTGAAACGAGCAATAACTGAAGCCGCAGCAGCCCCTTCCACATTCCATTTAAAAACGAAGATGAACAATGGGTCAAGAATCGCATTAACAATACCACCTGATAAGGTCGCCCACATAGAGCGTTTAGCATCCCCCGCAGCACGTAAACCTGCGCCTGCTGACATACCCAACGCCAGTATCGGCGCACTTGGCAATAGAATGTTAAGATACGCCTCGGCACGTTCCGCAGCCACTCCCTCTGCACCGATTGCAGCTAAGAGTTCAGGGATATGGATGTACATGCCAATAGTGATCACTAAACTGATCATAAAGGCGGTCAGCATAATACTACCGCTCATCAACCTCGCACGATCGAAGTCCTTTGCACCAATAGACTTAGAGACCAAAGCCCCCATCGCAATCGACGTGCCGATAGACGCAGAAGTTGAGAAGAAAATCAGTGTTCCTGCGAAACCAACGGCAGCCGCCAACTCAACCTGCCCCAACATACTGATGAATAGCATATCAAGCAAGTCGACAACAAACAGGGCCATCAATCCTACAGATCCCGCCCCTGACATCACTAAGATGTGACGCATAGTGGAACCTTGGACAAACTTCGCGTCTTGGGTAGACATATTCTTCCTCAACGACAAAAAGACGCCGAGGCGCCTTTCGTCTTAGTTTTACCCTTCAAGTAACACCAAGAGCTGAAGTGAGCATCTTGAGGTAACTGGGGATCTAATTTGGATTTTAAACAGGATGCTGGAAGCACTCGTTTAGAGACTTACCTATCGCTCGAAGTACATCACGTCTTGTAATCACGCCGACCAATTTTTCTTTGTCATCCACTACCGGATACATTTTGGGCTTGCCTATTTTCATCATATCGGCCAACTCAATGATCGACATTTCCGGTGACACAGAAAGTACATCGTCATGCATACACTCTTCAACAGTATGTGTATCCTGACAGTGGTAACTGGCTTTAACGAGTTTGTCTAAAAGGTCTTGCTCAGAAAGGAATCCTACGACTTTCTCGTTTTCGTCAATAACTGGTCCACCTAGAGTAACACTTTGCATCACCTTATCCAAAGCCGCTGTTAGCGACATGTTTTTGGTGAACGTCACCGCTTGCAATGTCATGTAATCTTTAACTTTTAGTGAGTGCATTCTTATCTCCTTAGCGGCACGTTTTTGCTGCCTTTAAGATAAGTGTCGTCTAATTTCTTGATTTTACTAAATGGAAATTAGCAATTTTATCTATAGATTTAGTCTATTGATCTCTATCCGAACTGATACATAAGACAAAACAATAAATACACAGTTGCATATTTATTTACCTCGGGTGCAAAACTCCGTCTGGTGATGAACAGTGAAAATATATAGCGTGCGCAGAGGTCGAGCTAAATCGAATTAATAAAAACTCAAGTTAGAAATAATTAGCTATGCAGTGCAAACAAAAAAGCCAACCTCAAATGAGGCTGGCTTTCGAAGTATTATTACTCGAATAAATTAAGCATTTTCCATCGCTTCAACGATATCACGCGCCACCGCTTCAGCCACTTTAATGCCATCGATACCCGCAGAAAGGATACCACCAGCATAGCCAGCACCTTCACCTGCAGGGAAGAAGCCTTTCAGGTTGATGCTCTGGAAGTCTTTACCACGCTTAATACAAACTGGAGAAGACGTACGCGTCTCAACACCAGTCAGTAGACCGTCTTCAGAAGCAAAGCCTTTGATCTTACGATCGAACGCTGGGATTGCTTCACGAATCGCTTCAATAGCAAACGCAGGTAGCGCTTTTGATAGGTCAGTCAGTTTGATGCCTGGAGTGAATGATGGCTCTACATCGCCCAGCGCACTTGGATCTCGACCTTTCAGGAAGTCACCAATTTTCTGTGCTGGTGCGTCGTAGTTCTCGCCGCCTAGTGCGTAAGCACCCGATTCTAGTTCACGCTGGAAACGGATACCCGCTAGCGGATCACCCGGGTAATCGACTTCTGGAGAGATGCCCACAACGATTGCGCTGTTCGCGTTACGCTCTGCACGAGAGTATTGGCTCATACCGTTGGTTACTACGCGACCTTCTTCAGACGTTGCCGCAACAACCGTACCACCAGGACACATACAGAAACTGTAAACCGTACGGCCATTCTTACAGTGGTGAACCAGTTTGTAGTCTGCCGCGCCAAGAATTGGGTGACCTGCGTTTGGACCAAAACGCGCTTCATCGATCATCGACTGTTTGTGCTCGATACGGAAACCAACAGAGAACGGTTTTGCTTCCATGTAAACGCCACGGTCGTGCAGCATTTCAAACGTATCACGAGCACTATGACCCACCGCTAGTACCACGTGACGAGATTTAATCTCTTCACCATTTGATAGCGTTACGCCTGTGATTTGACCATCTTCCATATGCAGATCGTCAACACGAGTGCTAAAGCGGATCTCACCACCTAGCTCGATGATTTTCGCACGCATCTTTTCGATCATGGTAACCAGTTTAAAGGTACCGATGTGCGGTTTACTTACGTATAGAATTTCTTCTGGTGCGCCAGCTGCTACAAACTCAGTGATCACTTTACGACCGTAGAAGTTTGGATCTTTCACTTGGCTGTAAAGCTTACCATCAGAGAAAGTACCCGCGCCGCCCTCACCAAACTGTACGTTTGATTCTGGGTTTAGTGTGCGCTTACGCCAAAAGCCGAACGTGTCTTTGGTACGTTCACGTACCTCTTTACCACGCTCAACGATGATTGGGTTAAAGCCCATTTGAGCCAAAACCAAACCCGCAAAAAGACCACAAGGACCGAAACCGATCACCACTGGGCGCTCTGTTAGGTTCTCTGGTGCTTTCGCAACAAACTTGTATTCCATATCTGGCGTTTGGCGAACGTGCGGATCTTTTTCAAATTTCGCTAACAACGCTTCTTCATCACCTTCAACGATGATGTCTAGCGTGTAGATAAGATGAATATTGGTTTTCTTACGAGCATCGTAGCCGCGTCTAAAGACATTAAAAGAGATAACTTTCTCAGCAGCAATGCCAAGCTTTTTAGTAATCGCGTCCAATAGCGCGTCTTCCTCATGATCAAGAGGAAGTTTAATTTCATTAATACGAATCATATGATGTCTCGTTATGGTAGGTGTCTTAGCCAAAACCATGCATTTCTCTTCATATTTTTGAGGAGTTCTACAATGGTCAGCTCACAATGGCGCGCATTTTACGAGAAATTGAATTGTCTGTCATACTAAATCCAAGTTGAGCGGCGGAATTAACGTAGCGAATGTTGAATTTTGCCTTGGGATGAGTATTATCCCCATTCTTCAATTTTGACTAACTTAAGAGCTGATTATCATGGCGTTTGTCGTAACCGATAACTGTATCCAATGTAAATACACTGACTGTGTCGCGGTATGCCCTGCTGATGCCTTCCACGAAGGTCCGAACTTTATGGTAATCAACCCGATTGAATGCATCGATTGTGGCTTATGCGTGGATGAATGTGCCGCTGCCGCCATCTTCCAAGAAGACGAGCTACCAGAAGATCAAGTGATCTACAAAGAGCTCAACGCAGAGCTTGCGGAAATCTGGCCAGTACAAACTGAAGTAAAGCCAGCAATGGATGAAGCAGAAAAGTGGAATGGTGTGCCAAACAAGTTGGACATGCTAGAAAAATAAGCCACAAGCAAGAGATCCCCGACTCGGTCGTCCCTCCCTCTCGAGGATGACATTCAAAGGCGGGGTGATCTTTTCGATGGGTAAACACAAGCACCATCAAAATCCTTCGATGATTTACCTAGGATACGTTTAGCAGCAGCACCTAGCTTCCAATTTGACCCCGATTAAAAATAGGCTCGTCATTCCCGATAGCGACGAAGGAGCGCAGTCGGGAATCTCGTTTTTCTGATCGAATGTTTCTTCTAGCTGTGTTGACGACGCATGTTATCCAGAATAATACCTGTCGCCATTGCCACGTTCAGAGACTCTGCACCGCCAAATGCTGGAATAGTAATCTTGTCGGTCACAAATTTAGACGCCGCTTCACGCACACCGTGAGATTCGCTGCCCATCAACAAAATGCCTTCTGCTGAGAATTCCGTCTTGTGCACGCTTTCACCTTCAAGGAAAGCACCATAAACAGGCAAGCTTGCACCTTCTAGGTAGCTTGGTAAATCCACTAGGCTCACTTGCACACGACCAAAGCTGCCCATGGTTGCACTGATGGTTTTTGGGTTGTAAGGATCGGCACAATCTGTACTCGCGATAATGTGCTTGATACCATACCAGTCTGCTACGCGAATGATCGTGCCTAAGTTGCCCGGATCCGAAACGCCATCCAATGCGATCATCAAGCCTTTAGCCTGTGGCACTTTTACATTTGGAATTTCAACTACAGCAATGGCCGCGTTGTTGCTCACCAGCGTGCTTGCTTTGGTTAGATCATCAAGCGACGCTTCAATACACTCGAAGTCGTTTAGTTCTTGGCGATGCAGCTCTAGAAACTCAGCCGTAGCAAAGATTTGCTTTACCGTAAGCGAACTGTTTGCCAATTCCAGTACGTTCTTTTCACCTTGAACCAGAAATAAGCCGTGCGCTTTACGCTGCTTCTTTTGACCCAAAGCACGAAGCAGTTTTAGTTGGTTTTTTGAAATCATGAAAATATCCCAGGTGAAAATGGCATGAACTAGAGCGCCAGATTATAGAATAAAGTGAAATGAACAAAAAGAGACACCGGAAACGAAAAAGCCTCGCTGTTTAAGCGAGGCTTTTAAAGGGTGGGACCCCAGCCACATCCCGGCACACAAGTCACACGCTGCGGCTGCTTCCTTCCGGACCTGACCGAGTTCACGAGCTATTGTTGCGAGAGGACCAGAGCCCCATAATTCTGTTTTGAGAGCGTGTCTCAAATGATGGGAGGATTATTAAGTATCGCCTTTCAGATTGCAAGGGCTAAAGTAACGATTTTTCCCTTTCCCCTACTGTTTGAACAAAAGTCGGTCAATTCAACAATTAAACACGAATCTCATCGGCAGGCTTCGGTCTCGTCTCTTGTCGTGATGCTTGCTTTCTTTGATACATATCTTCATCGGCAAGATGGAGAGCGCTCTCTAGACTCAATGTCTTTTGACGATTCACCGAGCAACCAACAGAAACAGAGATAGGGTGAGCTTCATCTAACGTTCCACCTTGTAGAGTAATAGTTGCCAGCTTTTCTATCGCCAGCTCTAGCTGTGCTTGAGTCGGGTTACCAATAAGAATGAACTCATCTCCTCCAAGACGATAGCTTCTGTCATCCCACAAGGCTTTGATGTCATTTGAGAGCTGTTGCAAAACCATATCTCCCGCTCTGTGACCATATGTATCGTTGATTTGCTTGAAACGATTAATATCTAGGTAGAGGATTGCTAACTCTGGTGAGACTCCCTGGCGAAAACGCAATTGCAATGACCTGCGATTGCGTAACCCTGTTAAATTATCGGTATTGGATTGACGATAAAGGTAAATCGATACACAGATTGCAAATATCAGTACAAATAGGAATACAGCTTGAGTTTGGGTTGCCAACCTTACCTCATATTCTAATGCCGTACGCCAATCTGGCCGTAAATCGTATCGAGCGACAATATTGTCCAAATTCAACATAGATATGGCTCTCGAAAAATATGGCGCCAACAATTCACCTTTAGTGGACTTGGCTAAGCCAACTGAAAGCTGTGATTGATAAAACTCACCAATCGCATTGTCCTGCTCTATGGGCAATAACTCACTTAGACGAAGAAAATGGTTGAGCATCGCAGTATCCATCGCGATATAGTCCACCTCTCGCTCAAGTAGTGCATCGATGAGAGCTTGTTGGTTTTCATATCTTTTCAAACTTTTTAGCGGCAACATCTGGCTCAAAAGATGATCAAAAAAGTCTTCTTTCACCACACCAATACGTTCAGAGATTAGCTGGGAGACATGAGAATAGACATTAGGTTTGTATCCTAGGCGCCTTACCATGACCGAACTTGGCGAATAATGCGGCTGGGTGAAGTAACTAAATGCACGGCGGTCACGGCTTATCGTTAGCGGTGCTATCATGTCTATGTCACCTTGAATGAACTGGCTATACATGCTTTCCCAGCTTTCATCCTTTTGACTCACAATCTCACAATTTAAGTTCAAGATATCGCAGCTTTTGTAGACCACCTCTGCTGTCATTCCCTCTATGGTTCCATCGTCGTTGTAAACCACGTAAGGGAAGATAGGCTCAAGCTTAATGATTATTGGCTGCTTCAAATCAATAGGTAAAGTACTTAACCCTTCCCGTAAAGCGCTCTGACGAAGCTCAAACTGATATTTTGCGACCCTTTCCCTAAGTAATTTTTGTACTTCTTCACTGTGGATATATTCAGAAAAAGCCTCTAGCTCATGTAAATGCAGACCTTTGGGGCTAACAATGGAAACAGGCTTAATAGAGATTTGATCATTAAGTAACTGCGCATCAAACCCATCTACCAACATGGGTTTGAGTTGGTTGATGGCATCGACAACACCATCAACCCTACCACTATTCAGTAGTTCAACGGCTTCATCGTGGCCTTGATAAAACACCTGCTCGATATCCGGATAATAGTGCCTGATAAGCTCTGAGTATATTGTATCCTGAGGCACGCCAACGTTATGAATGTCATCCAAGGTTTTATCTGTGTGACCGAATAGGTAGGTGTATTCGATATTCGTTGGGCGGGAATAACTAAAGCGTTTAGCCCGCTTTTCGGTGAAGGTTATATTGGCGGCAAAGTCACTCTTACCTTCTGCTACAGAATCTAGAATGGCATCAAAGCTAGAGAAATTGACGTATTGTATCGATACATCAAACTCTGCTGAAATCGCATCAAACAAAGCGCGTGTAACAATATCATCCGCTTCTGTAGCAACTTTATATTCTTTCTGATGCACTGACTGAGCAAACAAGAATGGACTGCACTGCAACAAATAAGCAAATACCAGCCCTTTAAAAATCTTAACCATGACCAACTAATTATGTATACGGTTAGTTGGGCCATTCACCCAACAACATGTACTTGACATACCCTGTAAATATGAAAAGCCGAACATATACTATTCGGCTTCATTTTTCATCGATTGATGGAGAGACTGTAGAGAGTATCACTCTTTCTCTTTAAATTTCTGTACGTTACAATTCTGCCTGCTCGTCGCTGCTTCTCAAGATATAGTCTGTCATCCAAGCCGTTCCCAATAAGCAAATCCAGACTACAAACACCGGATTAGGAACATCAATATTCGGGTTAACAACCAACGCAGCAAAGCCTACGGTTGGTAACGTCCAACAAAGTAACTTTCCCCAGCGCATTGAGTTTTTAATCTTAGTCAGCGCTTCCATAGAAGCGAGGATCCCGGTGACACTTAGCGCAACTAATACAGCATAAGGCAAATCCGCCAACCATAATGGCAACAATAACAACAGTGACCACCAGCTATGTTTCTCTGAGGGTTTCCAATGGTTGGCCGCCCACCACATCACGATAACGGCCATCGTTTGAACAACGGTAATCCAAGGAGTCCCATCTAATTTGCCAGCTTGCTGCGTTACCATGATGCCAACTTGTAACGTGAGCACAATGAGACCTGCGGTAAGCAAAACGCCCAGTGAACTACGCCGCGAAAACACGACCATGAGTAATGGGAATAGAATCAACACTCCAATCGACAAAGCAATTGGCTGCATTGATAGCGTCAAGCCATAAACGGTCATTGCTCCTAGAAGTATTAATCCTGCGATACCACCTTGCGGTAGTATCCACAACGCAGGAATCATCAAAGCAAGAACGGGAATGTCTCCTTCGCTCAAACTGATGGCACGAGCGCACACCACGGCAAGAAGAGTCGTAACGAGAAATTGAAGTGTTGAAAAAATCATAGCGCCTCCTGGCTTCCCCAACCAACCTGGTAACTCAACGGCATATCAAACTGGGCCTTCAACGTCGTTGAGCGGGTCTATATAAACTAAGACTGAGCTTGTTTTTGTATTTCCAACTTACTCTTAGAGATCAGCTGCGGCTCACAAAAGAAACAACAAAACACGGTGAAGGAACATGAGCGGCAAATGATGTTAAGGAGCAAGAACTGATAGCGAAGTACAAGTCTTGTGTATTACCATTCCTTGGTAAACAACAGTGGACACTTTCAGTATGGACCAATTTCTAATGCAAATCTTTGCTGTAATTCACCAAATTCCTATTGGACGAGTTTCAACTTACGGCGAGATCGCAAAAATGGCAGGCTATTCTGGTTATGCAAGACACGTAGGTAAAGCATTAGGGAATCTACCAGAAGGCAGCAAACTTCCATGGTTTCGAGTAGTTAATAGCCAAGGAAAGATTTCGTTAAAAGGTCGTGATCTGGAGAGGCAAAAGCAGAAGCTTGAAGCGGAAGGCATTGAAGTGTCTGAGATCGGAAAAGTCTCACTCAAAAAATACAAATGGCAGCCTTAGGCTGCCATTTTACAATCAATTGGACTAACGATTAACGTGTACCCACTAGACGAATATTTGCTTCGTGCGTTTGCTCTGCATCAGTAATAACTGGAATGCTTGTGTCATTGATAAAACGTAGCTTACCGTCCACTTCAATACGTGCACGTAGGCTGTAACGGTGGTTTGGTTTGATATCGTTGCTGTTGTAGCTTAGTTCAAACGATAAAGGTACTTGTTTACCCTCAGTCTCGAATGTCTGTTTCGCAAGAACTTTCGCTGGTGCATCGGCCAAAGACACATCCTCTAGGGCTACGGTTACTACTGCATGAGGAGGAAGCGCGATACGCTCACGATAAGCCACTGTACCCGTAATTGTCTTCATTGATGCCTCAGCCGTTACAGATTCTGTCGTTTGAGAACTTTGGCAACCCACTAGAGCTGCACCAAATAGTAAAGAAGTAACAAGTAGTAGTGATTTTTTCATATATTCCTCAATAGGTGTATAAATTCGAAGCAAGTATAATCTTAGACTATTAAACTGTCTGCTATACCGAGCATTATTTGACAATAGTTTGACTAAGTTAGAAATTACCAAACAATTGATTTTGTTTCATAATTGAAGCAATCAAAAATCTTAAGTTGAGGAGAGAGCATGAGTAAACCACTAAAAGAGTTGCTGAGTCTATTACAGCTCGAAAAGTTAGAAGAGGGTTTATTCCGCGGTCAAAGTGAAAACTTAGGACTACCGCAAGTCTATGGTGGACAAGTTATCGGACAAGCCTTATCAGCAGCCCGCTATACCGTTGAAGAAGCTCGCACGGTACACTCATTCCATAGCTACTTCCTTTATCCTGGAGATCCAGAAAAGCCGATCATCTATGACGTCGAGAACCTTCGTGATGGTCGTAGCTTTAGTACTCGTCGAGTTAAAGCCATTCAAAATGGTCGCCCGATTTTCTACCTGACTGCGTCTTACCATGGTGACGCACCTGGGTTTGATCACCAAAACACCATGCCCGACATTCCTGGGCCGGAAAATTTCCCTTCCGAAACGGAGCTAGCAAGCCACATTGCCGAGTTCTTACCAGAGCGGCTACGTAAAACGTTCTGTGGCGAGAAACCCATTGAAACCCGCCCAGTTAACATAGTTAACCCACTAAAACCCAAAAAAATAGAGCCGAAACAGTATCTGTGGATTCGAGCCAATGGTGAGATGCCTGACAATCAATTGATCCACCAATATCTGTTGGCGTACGCATCGGATTGGGGCTTCTTGACCACTGCACTTCACCCACACGAAGTGTCACTGATGACCCCCAACTTCCAAGTCGCTACAATTGACCATTCAATCTGGTTCCACCGTCCATTTAAGATGGACGATTGGTTGTTGTATGTAATTGAAAGTCCAACAGCGAGCAACACTCGCGGTTTAGTTCGTGGCGAGATATACAACCAACAAGGTCACCTAGTTGCAACAGCAGTACAAGAAGGCGTAATGCGCTTTACTAAATAACGAATACGTAAATTAAAAAAGGGGAGTGCGCTGCACTCCCCTTTTTTAATTCACTTTATAATTCATTTGAATAACACCCCACTCATAGAGTGATTTATGCCATCCGTACTTGGAGATCCCATAAACAACGTCAGGATCCTCATAAGCCCCCCCCAAAATCATCCGCTCGAAACTTACGAGCGCCCTTACGGTAATAAACTAATGGGCTATCGATTTTATAGGTTTCTCCATCGTTCAATTGGCTATCATCAATCACCAAAAACCTTGTCAGACGCAGGGTTCTACCGGTTTTGCAATAACCATCATCTAGATAACTGATCGCTTGAAACGGTTTAACATTATCTTCGTCTAGTAATGACAAGCAGTCATCAATACGAGCAATATGCATCCACATACCTTTTGGTGATGCTTCAGGGTTATCGATTGATTTCATTTGCAGCAAAACGACCTTTCCTTTGCCGTAGGAAGCTATCTCACCATCCGTAGGTTCTCTTACTCCACGCACACCCATGAGACCAAATTCGGAATCTTGCAGATTCGCAAACTCTGGCGCACTTAAAGTACTAACGACTACCGTTTGACCACCAGTTAACGTGTATTCACGATCAGCATCAGACTTGTCAAGAGTAACTGGTATGGAGATAGTTTTGTCGCTCATAGCCTTATAGTCTTCAGACTCTGCTTCAGAGACCTTCAATTTGATAGAATGAGCGGGTGAATATTCGTTCAAAGTGACAACGCCGGTTTGAGCATTCAATGTAGCCAGTTCTTGGCTGATCGTATTCTCAAACGCATAACTACGCACCCCAATAGCAGGACCTAGCTCAAGAGTAATAGCCTTAAACGGCTCAAAATTAACAGGCTGCGATGTACTCGATAACCCAGGGTGATCGGCTTTCGTAATAGAGCCATTAACAGATAGCGTTTTGGTTTTGTAGTTTCTCGCAGAAAGAGTCGCTTCGAGTTTATAGCTACCCGCATGAAGAACTGATACTTCACCCGTGTTTTTTGACTCCAGAGTAACGACAGGCCTAGTCTGGCTAAGCAACCTATAGCTCGTCTCAATATCTACAGCTGATACTTCTGGTACCACTTTCTTACCGTGTTGGAAATCTACCGTTGGGTATTTGATATCAACAGGGTTGTCTGCTTGAGTAATATTCACCGCAAAGCTACCATGACCTGGGTCATATTGGGCGCTACCAGTATCGGAGACTACTACCATTGTGCTGCCAGCGTTTAAGATTCGCATTTCTCCCGAATGAACGTCGACTGATACGACATCTTCATCTTCACCTTCGGCAATCTTATAAGATACTTCGCCGACTGTTCCTGTGATCTTTGGTAGAGACAAATATGGTTTGTTCGGCCTCCACACAGCATCGATTTTTGAATCTACATGGATTCGGCTAGGCGCATTTAAAATGTTGATCTTCACCTCTTGCTCTGGACCTGCCGTATAGTTTGTACTCTCAGCTCTCCTTAAAACAAGAGTTGTTCTGCCCGAACGGTATACATGGATCAGTCCTCGAGCAATCTCATTTGCTACCTCTGGGTTCGAGTTACTCAACACTTCAACGTGATCAAATGTTTTGTAAGCCTCAAAGTCACGCTCTAAGGTTAGTTGTAAATCCTTGCTGTAAACTTCTTCATAGTTGTGAACAGACAACTTCTCGCCCACAGCCTTAGCAACATCTATATCAACACTAAACCTAGCTGGCTGATATTCACTTCCACCGTTATCTTCAAGAGTGAGCAAATAATGCCCGGCCTGATCAACTGCAATTTCATCATTAACCAAGCGTAAGCCACTAGGTAACTGTTCAACCAAACTAATCTGGCCTTTCTGCCCCGGAAACTCCAATGGAATTCTCAGGTCTGGATGATAAATGAGTTTCAATTCGACGTTTTCGATACGAGAATTTAATGCTCGTTTAACTTCTACATCAAATGTAGTTTTGCTGCTTGGATAGTTTCTTAGACTACTCTCACGCACTTCCACTTGAGCCTGACCTACACCAAGGATTTTGAGTTTCTTACCATCTTCGCTGACTGTGATTGCATCTTCACCACTCAGCACACGGTAAGAAAGGGCTCCTCGCGCATGAGAGACATTCGGATATACAAAACCATTTTCCGCATAAGTTACTGCAATGTTGCTCACCTGAAGTGGTTCACGCTTACCTTGAAGCACATCTACGGTAAAGTAAGCAGTCTGTTGTTTATGATCGTAGGAATCTGAATAGTTGGCAACAGCTTCAATAGTCACACGCCCGGTATTACGCGCCAGAATCAAACCAGTTTCAGAGTTCAAAATTTTTGCTACATTATCATCAGGATAGCTATCTACAATTCGAAATGAGACACTATCAAGGTCTGTTGTGTCTAATCGCTTTGGCTCTAATGTAACCCCTTCACGATACTCAGTTTCTAATCTAGCATACTGAAGTTGATCTGCGCTGATTTCATGAACAATCACGCGTGCGTGAATGGTTTTAGGTTGGTAAAAATCATTACCACTATCAGCAACAATTACAGTAGCAATACCTGCTGGACCGACTGGCTGAACTGAACCTTTTTGATCTACACGAATAAGGTACTCATCTCCGGAAGCTACCGAGAATGTAAGGTCACCTTTCTGACCTCGCACAGTTAGCGAGTTATCACCTCTTTCTGTCGGGTTTATGTGTAAATCATTTACCATAAGCTCGGTGTTCGCACCTCTTTCTACTGTCAACGTAAACACCGACTCAGATTGCTCATAATAAGAGCTGGAATCCACTGCTTTTACAGTAGCTGTTCCTGGGCGCAGCACTTGAAGCTGATCGTATTCATCAATCACGATTACATTAGGAGGAGTCGAATCTAAAATTTGATATGTAATCGTCCCATGAACATTACGTAAAATGGCATGAGTTACGGTTCCAGGACCATTGAAAGTCAGCGAGGAATCTTCGCTTTCCAATGCTGGGCGAACCTGTTTGGTGACACTAGCAACAGGCGGTACTGATGGTGGTGAAGTATCTCCACCACCGCACCCCGATAAAGCAGCAATAAAGCAAGCAGTTAAAAAGTAATTTTTCATTTTTTGTAATAATTAGTTACATCCCAAGGTGCGGCGATAATAATACGATGTTTTATTCATCAACAGCCTTTTATTCGATGCACAAATAATTGAAAAACCGATGAAATATCCCACAAAGATCAATAACGTCGCCCAAAATACAGAGTTTTTCACAAAGCAAACGCTTGCCTAGCTGCATTAGAAAAACCAAACATACAAAATACTAGTTAAGTACTCAGAGACTTTTCTTATGATCTCTCAAAAATAAGACAAAAACAGTCGTGATATGTCGATTTTTTGTGGATTTTTCATCTGTTTAAATGGACTTTCATTACCAATGATACGGAGAGTAAATATCAGTAGTCTCAACTTGTGGTAGGTAAAGCCATTTCCCAAAACTTGCAGAAGGTTACAAGCTAATACTTATCGGCAGTTCCGTAGTGTACTTAATCGGCTCCATTGCAAAGGTTGAGGTGACATTGGATAAACCTTTCACGCTGTTGACCAATCGCTTGTAGAACTCATCAAAGCGCTTCATGTCTTTTACGACAACTTTCATCATATAGTCGTATTCCCCAGCCATCCGATAGAACTCCATGACTTCAGGGAAATCACTTACGGTGGTTACAAAGTGGTGATACCACCCTTCTGAATGGTCGCTAGTCTTAAGTTGCACAAATGCAATAAAAGATAAATCCAGCTTCTCTGCACTAAGCAATGCAACGCGCTTCTCGATATAACCTTCGTCTTCCAGCTTTTTCAAACGCTTCCAACAAGGAGTGGTGGTCAGGTTCACTCGCTCAGCCAAGTCATTTAAAGACAAGGTTCCGTCGTTTTGGAGTAAAGAAAGTAACTGTTTGTCGATTTTGTCTAAGCTCATTCCTAGCTATTTCCTGATTTAGAGAAAACTTTTCTACCAAAGGTGAATAACAAAACAATAATAGCAAAGTTTTTCTCTAGGGTTATAGGTAGATTATCCCTATAGACAAAAACAACTACCCTACAGAATTTCGAGGAGTCACGTTATGTGTACTGACCACAACTGGATCAACAATGCTGTACGCAAAATCGAAGCAGACTTTCAACGCTCAGCAGATACTCACCTATTCAAATTAGATCTACCTTCTTTGGAAGGTATCGACATCTATCTAAAAGATGAAAGCACGCACCCAACCGGTTCATTGAAGCACCGTTTGGCTCGTTCACTATTCCTTTATGCGATTTGTAATGGTTGGGTCGGTCCAGAAACCACGGTGATTGAAGCGTCATCAGGCAGTACAGCAGTTTCTGAAGCGTACTTCGCGCGTCTTCTAGGCTTACCATTTATTGCGGTGATGCCAAAAACCACTGCACGTAAGAAAATTGAACAAATTGAATTCTACGGTGGTAAAGCACACTTGGTTGACCGTTCAGACCAAATTTATGATGAGTCTCGTCGTCTAGCGAAAGAGCTAAACGGTCACTACATGGACCAATTTACTTACGCTGAGCGTGCAACAGACTGGCGTGGTAACAACAACATCGCGAACTCTATCTTTAGCCAAATGCAATTAGAAGATCATCCAATCCCAAGCTGGGTTGTGATGAGCCCAGGTACAGGTGGTACGTCTGCAACGATTGGTCGATTCATTCGTTACCAAAAATACGACACAAAACTGTGTGTAGTTGATCCTGATAACTCTGTGTTCTACGACTACTTCCAATCTGGCAACGCGGACATCAAGGGCGAAAACGGCAGCAAGATCGAAGGTATCGGTCGTCCACGTGTTGAGCCGAGCTTTATCGCTGGCGTTGTAGACGAAATGCGCAAAATCCCTGATGCAGCAAGTGTTGCAACGGCGCATTGGCTATCTGGCTTGATCGGTCGTAAAGTGGGTGCATCGACAGGTACTAACCTATATGGCGTACTTCAGCTAGCGTGTGAAATGAAGCAACGTGGTGAGACTGGTTCTATCGTGACACTACTTTGTGATTCAGGTGAACGTTACCTAGACACTTACTACAACACTGAGTGGGTAAAAGAAAACATCGGTGACATTCAACCTTACCTTGCACAGCTTGAAATTATTCAGTCGAAAGGCTGCGTTGAGCCAGCATGCTGCGGTCCAATCACTGAATAAAATCAGACTTCACATACTAAAACAGCCCGCTCATTCAGCGGGCTGTTTTTTTATTATCTTTGCACTAAGAAGCGTTACTTTTTCTGACGTGCCTCAAATGCAGCCAACTGCTCTGGTGTTGCTTTAGGTTGGTGGTTTTGTTTCCACTCATCGTAAGTCATGCCGTAAACACGCTCACGAGCATCATCGATGTCGATATCCACACCAAGGTCTTCCGCTTCTGCCTTGTACCATTTGCTGAAACAGTTACGACAGAAACCAGCAAGGATCATTAGATCGATGTTTTGCACGTCTTTGTTTGCATCCAAATGCGCTAATAGACGGCGAAACGTCGCTGCGTCCAGTTTGTCTTGCTCTTCTTGGGTCAGATTTTTGTATTTGAATTCAGCCACTTTACTTTCCTTTATTTTTAGAATTGAGATCACTGCTAGTTGACTAACCGTCTATTCAGGCTGTTAATATACCCAACCTCTATCTCATTGATTAAACTCAACTGCTAGTACCACCAAAGGTTATAGTCATATTATGAAAAATGCCATCTTCTTGCTGTCTACAATCGCATTAAGCGCTTCTGCTTATGCAGCTCAACCAAAAGATCAAGACATGTACTTCTACTTAGGTAGCGGTAATATTGGTTACGAAACGCCTAAATTTGGCAGCAATACCGAAAGCGAACTTGCAAACCCGCATATCACTATCGGTTGGGGTAAGAATATCAATGAGTACTTTTCAGTAGAAGGTGTCGTACGTTACACACAAAGTGAACTGAAATTCCAACCAACCAGTGAAAAAATCAATCTACACTACTACCAATTTGGTGTGTCAGGTTTAGCTACTTCACCTTACCTTGGCGATACTCCATTTAAACTATTCGGTCGTGCTAGCGCACTACTAACTCAAGCTGAGATGTATATCGAATCACTCGATAACGTTGATGATAATTCCGGCGTGATGTTCAACGTAGGCGGTGGTTTACAATGGGATATTGACCAAAACTTTTGGCTAAAAGCAGAATACATATACGGCTTTGCTGATGTGGAACTGGATGATTTTTACGACAAGTATGACGGTTTTCAAATCAGTATTGGCAAGAACTTCTGATTTAAAATTCTGCAAAGAAAACCAAAGCCGAGGCATATGACCTCGGCTTTCTTTATTCTAAAGAACTATCTCATCGTGCTTTTGATCGACATGGACACGATGCTCAACAGATTGCAACGTTTTCTCACTTTTTGCTTTTAGAACGTTGGCAAACTGAGGTAAAACGGTTGTCGCAAACAATACAACCATCCCCATTACCGCAACCATTTCAATCAAATAACTACCACGACACTTTTTCAAGAAACACCTCATACCATCATTAGTACAGCATCATTCCTTGCGCATGCAGCACCCAAAAAAGACCAAACGCTCAGCCAAACACGATGAGCGAATCCAGTGCCCCTCGAAGAAGTGACGAAAGAATAACCAACAATTATCATCAGATCTATAAATAGTCAGACGAAAAACACAAAAAAGCCGAACGAAAAACGTTCGGCTTTTAATTTCAAAATCTTAGCGAGAATAACCTACGGATGCGCAATACGCCCTTTTGTATCGTGACTCAGTGCTTTGTTCAATTCAGCCTCGACATGACCAGGTGATCGAGTCTTCGCAGAAATCAATCGGTACATCGCAGGAATAACGAACAGGGTAACTAACGTCGCGAAGCCCATGCCGAAGAAGATAACCGTACCAACGGCCACACGACTTTCGTAGCCAGCTCCTGTAGACATAATCAAAGGGATTGCACCAGCAAGCGTCGTGAATGCCGTCATCATGATCGGACGAAGGCGGCGCGCAGCCGCATCAATAATCGCTTTTTCAAACTCAATGCCACGGTCACGCAGCTGGTTAGCAAACTCAACGATCAAAATACCATTCTTGGTTACCATACCGATCAACATGATCATGCCGATCTGGCTGTAGATATTCATCCCTTGGCTCATCACAACTAAGCCAAGGAAGCCGCCAAATACCCCCATAGGTACAGTGAACATTACCACCAGTGGGTTAACGAAGCTTTCGAACTGCGCTGCCAGTACTAGGTATGCCACCAGCAATGCCAAGGCAAACACAACAGCAACACTGGCTTGGTTCTCTTTAAAGTCTTTTGACTCTCCCGAGTAACTTACTGAGATATCACCTGGTAGGTTATCAATCGCCTGTTGATCTAAGAAGTCGAGTGCTTCGCCTAAGGTGTAGCCTTCCGATAAGTTTGCAGTAATAGTGATCGACTTCTGTTTGTTGTAATGAGACAAACGAATTGATGCCGCGACTTCTTCTACCTTAGTAACGGTATCTAGAGTCACCAGTTCACCACTGTTAGTTCGCAAGTAGATCTGGCTTAAATCAGCCGCGTTGTTGAAGCTGTTTTCGTCACCACGTAGGTAAACATCATACTCCTCACCACGGTCAACATAGGTAGTTTCACTTTTACCACCCAGCATAATCTCCAAAGTATCTGAAATGTCTTTTACGCTAACGCCTAATTCTGCGGCACGGCGCGTATCAACCGATACAAGGAGCTCAGGCGTTTTCTCCGAATAGTCGATCTCTGCACCTTCCATCAGCGGGGATTCTTCGGCCTTGTTCTTCAGCATTTCCGCCCAGACTAAAAGCTCATCGTAGTCCGAACCACCTAATACAAACTGCACAGGTTCACTCGATCCACCGCGAAAGCCCGGCATGAATGGGAACACACGCACATCTGGAATGCCCGCCAGTGATTTACGTACTTGATTCAAGGCATCTTGAGCGGTGACATCACGCTCATTCCAGTCTTCCAGAATCATGATCACGAAACCCGTTTGGTCACCAGCTTGCCCACCAAATGCCGGCGTTTGGATGCTGAATGATTTCAGGAAACCTTGGCCTAAAAGTGGCATCAAACGATCTTCTACAATGTCCATGTTAGCCGACATACGGTTGTAAGAAGTCGCATCCGCGCCACGAACAAAAGCAAAGATAACACCACGATCTTCTTGTGGGGTTAACTGTGCTGGTACTTGATTCATTAAGAAGTAACTGCCGCCCATACAAGCAAGGATAACCAAAGGAGCTGCCCAACGAATCTTTAACGCTCCTTTAAGAGCAGCACGATAGCCGGCCTCTAGCTTAGCAAACAACTTATCAACCACTTGATTGAATCGGTTTGGTTTTACGTTCGCTTTTAGAATTTGACTGCCCAGCACTGGTGTCAGTGTTAGTGCAATCAACGAAGAGAAGATCACCGACATTGCCAGCAATACTGAAAACTCGGTAAATAGCAAACCAACCATGCCATCCATAAAGGAAATCGGTAGGAACACCATCACCAGAACTAGCGTAGTTGCGATAACCGCAAAACCTACTTCTCGGGTACCTTTATACGCTGCCAATAGAGGAGATTCACCACGCTCAATATGGTGGAAGATGTTCTCTACGACAACGATCGCATCATCCACTACCAGACCGATAGACAGGATAAGCGCCATTAAGGTAATCAGGTTGATAGAGAAACCAAAGTAATAAGCGGCTATAAAGGAAGAAATAAGCGAGACTGGTACCGTTACAGCAGGGATCAACGTCGCACGAGCCTGACCGATAAAGATGTACAGCACCAGAATAACCAGGCCACCGGTAATAAAGAGCGTACTGTATACCTCTGCAATAGAACGCTCGATAAATACCGTTGCGTCATAGTCAATCGCAAGACGAGTACCATCCGGCAAGAACTTCTGAATCTTATCGACTTCTGAGCGAACAGCTTTCGCCACTTCTAATGGGTTCGCATCTGATTGAGGGACAACGCCCAAACTGATGTTTACGACACCATCACTTTTAAAGGTCGAGTTCTCGTTCTCTGCACCGATGAAGACATCTGCTACATCTTTTAAGTAAATTGGCGTGTTGTCGCTTGCACGTTTTACGACCAGATATTGAAAATCTTCTGGCGTGTTGTAAGTACGAGCGGTTCGCACTGACATAACAGTGGAATCGTTACGTACTTCACCACCTGGACTTTCCAAGTTCTCACTACGAAGTGCTGACGTAATATCTGAGGCGATCACCGAGCGCCCCGCCATCAAATCTGGTTTTAGTTTCACGTACATGACTTTGTACAAACCACCAGAAAGATCGATAGAACTTACGCCCGAGATAAGACTAAACCGATCCATGAGTACGCGCTCGGCATAATCCGTTAGCTGTGTACGGTCCATCTCAGAAGAACTAAGGTTAATATAGAGGGAAGCTTCACTAGAGCCATTGTTTTTGTACACCACAGGGTCGTCAGCTTCATCTGGCAACGAGCGCTGAGCACGAGCAACCGCATCACGAACGTCACTTACCCCCGTATTGAGGTCATAACCTAACTCAAAAGTAATAGTGATACGCGACATACTGTTACGCGTCGTCGAACTGATTTCGTCTATACCACTGATACCCGAAAGTTGGTCTTCCAACACTGAGGTAATTTGACTCTCGATAATGGTTGCTGAAGCACCTTCGTAACGTGTACTGATCGAGACCACTGGGCTTTCGATGTCTGGCATTTCACGTACTGCAAGCTTGGTAAACGACACAAAGCCGAATACACATAGCAGCATGCTCAATACCAGCGCGGCAACGGGGCGTTTTACGGAAACGTCAGAAAGTAACATTAATTTGCTTCCTTAGCCGCTTTGCCTTGCGAGCCTTTCACACCTTGCTCACCGCTTGCATCAGCGGTTTTCACTTTGCCAGGTGCAACGATCTCTTTTACTTCTACGCCATCGCGCATGTTCACAATACCTTGCACGACGATCTTGTCACCGATCTCAACACCAGATTCAATCACAACTTCGTTGTCGACACGTGCACCCAAGAGTACTTCTTGACGCTTCGCTTTGTTGTCTTCATCAATAACGTACACGAAACGCTTAGTACCTGAGTATTCCAGTGCTTGAACAGGGATAATTGGCGCTTCAATAGCAGGGAATGCCAAAGACGCATTCATCAACATACCTGGTTTAAGGTGGTTTTCAGGATTGTCGAATTCAATACGAATACGAAGGTTCAAAGTTTCAGCACTGATACGAGTATCAATGCCTGTTACTTTACCGACAAAGCCCATACCGCTCCACGCGCTGGTGGTCGCACCGACCTCCATACCAACCGACAGCATAGAAAGGTAGCGCTCTGGAACTTGCAGATCCAACTCCATTACCGATAGGTCATCCAAAGTCAGTAACTCAGAACCTGCACTGACCATTTTTCCTCGACTGAAATCAATAAAGCCAACCGTACCGGCAAAAGGAGCTGCAATATGAAGATCCGCTAAGTTGGCTTTTGCAGCATCAAGGCGCGCTTCTGCAATCTCTACACTGGCTTTTTGTGCATCAATTTCTGTTTGAGTGATCGCATTACGTTTCACCAAACGCTGAAATTCTTTTAACTTACGTTGCTCATCCTTTAAGTAAGCTTTTGCTTCTACTAAAGCCGCTTGTGCTTTATCGTCATTTAATAGAATAAGCAATTGGTCTTGCTGAACGTTTTGATTGGCTTTAACGGCGATCTGTTTCACCTTGCCAGCAACCTCTGAAGCAACAATGACTGATTCCGCAGCTTCAAGCTTGCCGATTAACGATAAAGACTGATTGATTTCATGCGTTTCTACTTGTTCAGTAACAACTGTTACTGCTGACGGTCCACGCTTTGCTGCGAAAGCTGCGGGTGAGGCCATCAATATAGAAAGCGTCAAAATGGATAAAGTGGCTTTCATGCTCATAATCGTAACTACTAAAGAATAAATGGATATTACTTGACTGCATACAGTTTATCAGTAGATACGTTGTATAACGTCAAGTAGTGTAAATTCCGGTAAATAGTAAGTTTCCTTTTTGTTTAAAGGACATACAAAACGCTGACTTTCTGCCATCTTTGCCCAAAAAGGCAGCATTCAACGTAAAAACGTAAGAAAAACGCTTTACAGCCGGAGCGAGTTTGCTATGATGCGCTCCGCACTTGAGAGATGTGTTGGGAAAAGAAATCTTAAGTATAAAAATACCCTGGAGGGGTTCCCGAGTGGCCAAAGGGAGCAGACTGTAAATCTGCCGGCACTGCCTTCGATGGTTCGAATCCGTCCCCCTCCACCATATTCTTTCTTGTGTTTATCCTTTGAACATGAGAACAACTTGGAAGGTAGGTTGGGAAACTAACATCTAAGTATAAAAATACCCTGGAGGGGTTCCCGAGTGGCCAAAGGGAGCAGACTGTAAATCTGCCGGCACTGCCTTCGATGGTTCGAATCCGTCCCCCTCCACCA
>NZ_APHW01000009.1 GCF_002741985.1 Vibrio rotiferianus CAIM 577 = LMG 21460 | reverse complement strand
GAAGCTAGGTTGGGAAACTAACATCTAAGTATAAAATACCCTGGAGGGGTTCCCGAGTGGCCAAAGGGAGCAGACTGTAAATCTGCCGGCACTGCCTTCGATGGTTCGAATCCGTCCCCCTCCACCATATTCTTTCTTATGTTTATCCTTTGAACATGAGAACAACTTGAAAGCTAGGTTGGGAAACTAACTTTTAAGTATACTCTTTGTAGTATGAAAATTACCCTGGAGGGGTTCCCGAGTGGCCAAAGGGAGCAGACTGTAAATCTGCCGGCACTGCCTTCGATGGTTCGAATCCGTCCCCCTCCACCATATTGAAAAAGCCAGCTCATTGAGCTGGCTTTTTTCGTTCTATCGCTATCGTTTTCAACTTTACCCCAACTATCTCAGCTAAGCTCTAGTCTCAGTAAAAAAGCTATGGTTCGTGATTTCCCGTTAAATAATACGTTACCTAAGCACTCATATCTACCTCAATTTAAGAGAGCATCCAAGTCTGAGTCGATTTACTTATGACAATTTACTTCTGACTATGGAATCAAGCTATTGCTCACCTTCATTAGTTCTATCTTCACTATTCCCTACTGTCTGGCTCATCGTTTCCCTTATAACAACCCTACTCTGTTCGACTTCAACCACTCACCATTCGTTTGATAGGTTTAGATTCTCTGATCTACGGGCATAAAAAATCCCGCTCGAAAGCGGGATTTTATTAAGACTAAATTGAACGCTGTTGGTGATTAACCTTGAATACCAACAATCAACCAAGGCGCGTTTGGCACGGTTAGGTCACGCTCTAGGTGCCAGATATCTTCGATCTCTTCTTCGATACCTTCCTCAGCATCACGGTAACGACCACTGAACTGTAGGCTAAGCTGTGCTTTATTCGCGTCATAATCAGCACGAACGATTTCAGCGTCTACATACATCACATCAGTGTGTTGCTCGCCTTCCAGCTTCGCACGCTCTGCCTTCAAGTCTTCAAATAAGCTTGGAGAAACGTACTCTTCAATGGTGTGCAGTTGGTTGTGGTTCCATGCACCCTGCAGAATTCGGTAATGCTCACGAGAGCCGTTAATGAATGCCGCTTGGTCAAAACCCGGTGGGAAGTTGTGTGGTACATCAGTTTGAGCACCGAAGCCGCCAAAACCACCAGCGTTTGTGTTTGGTTGCTGCTCAAAGTTCTGCATGTTTGGTTGCTCGAACTTAGAAGCGTTACCGCCAAATGCTGGCTGTTGACGATGCTGATTCATACTGCCCTGCTTTGCGCCAAGCATGCCTCGCATCAGTTTGAAGATCACAAATGCAATCAAACCGATGATTAGGATATCCATGAACTGGATGCCTTCGAACGCACCACCAAAGAATGCGGCCAATAAACCACCAGCTAGAAGACCGCCCAGTAAACCACCCATCAAGCCTTTTTTGCTCGATGTCTTAGCACCTTGTTCTTTACCGATGGTATTTGTATTTTGTTGCTGCTGTTTAGGAGCAGGCGCGGTTTTGTAACTCTTACCAAAAGATTTACCACCACCGAACTTCTTCGCTTCCGCGATAGGCGTTACGGCAACGGTAAACATCAGTAAAGCAACAATCGAAAATAAACGTTTCATCGTTATCCTTAAAATTGACGATAAGTATCTAAGTATATGCATCCGACCGTCTGAGCACTTTGTAATCTCAAGCAGTAGCACGCCAAAGATGAATATGGAATCATCATACTCGCTATAATAAAACAATGAAACTATCTACATGATCCGACATGTATCAGAATATTGCCAAACTCATAGGTTTCTGACGTGATTGCCTTATTGACGCCTATTACCTAGCTGTCTATCATATTGAACAATGTTCAATATGTAGTATTAAATTATGGCGCGCAGAAACGATCACACCCGAGAAGAATTGGTAAATTTAACTCTTTCCACTGTCCAAGAATTTTTGGCGGAAAACTCATACCACGATCTCAGCCTTCGTAAGATCGCGAACATGATTGGCTATGTACCGAGTACCTTAGTTAATGTTTTTGGTAACTACAACCTGCTACTTTTGCATGTAGTGGCACAAACACTTGATGAGCTGCAGCAACAAGCAACAAAGGCAACTAAAAACAGCAAAGATTCACATCAAGCGCTTTTTCAGCTCGCTTATTGTTATCACGATTTTGCTCAACAGAACCCATACCGCTGGCAGTTAGTGTTCGAACACAATATGAATGGCGCCGAACTCCCTGAGTGGCATGCTAAACGCATCGACGGTATGACAGGCATGCTAGAAGCCTTGCTAGCTGCTATTGCTCCTCAGAGGACAGAGCAAGAAGTGCTACAAGCAAGCCGGGTATTATGGTCTGGTGTACATGGTATCACCCTACTTAGCGTGGATGATAAGTTCTTCTCTTCTGAGCCTATCGACGGAAAAGAGCTGATCGACAACTTGCTTTCTAATTATTTAATGAACTGGTAATAAGGGATTATTCATGTCACCTGACAACCAGTCGTCTCTACTTCGACAGCAAAAGTTTCTTCCCTATTTTGTTACCCAGTTTTTTGGCGCTTTCAACGACAACATATTCAAAAATGTACTGCTGCTGTTTGTTGCTTTTGCTGGTTCTAGCGCGCTCCCGATCTCTAGTAACTTGTTCATCAACCTTGCTGCGGGGCTATTTATTCTGCCTTTCTTCTTATTCTCCGCATCCGCGGGGGTACTAGCAGATAAGTATGAGAAGTCGTGGTTTATCCGCAAAGTAAAGCTGTTCGAAATAGGCATCATGTTGTTGGGAGCGATTGGCTTTATTACCGAGAGCTACGGCGTGCTCCTTTTACTTCTGTTCTTGATGGGGACGCAATCTGCGTTCTTTGGTCCAGTCAAATACGCACTGCTTCCTCAGCAACTCAACGAAAAAGAACTGGTTCCTGGTAACGCCTTAGTCGAAGCTGGTACGTTTATCGCGATTTTGGTCGGTACGCTTGGCGCAGGTCTTATCGCATCTGCAGACAATGCCAAATATCTTGCCGCATTCTGCGTCGTTATCTTCGCTGTACTAGGCTATCTCTCTAGCCGCTTTATTCCCTTCGCTTCAGCTGGCGCACCAGATATTCAATTTAAGTGGCAGCCTACAAGCAAACCAAACTCACACTTTCTATTGCGAAGTCTGATCGAATTGTCTTCCAATGTATCATGGCTATTAGCTGGTTCTGGTTCTTAGGCGCGGCTTATCTGACTCAGTTCCCTAACTTCACTAAGGTGTATTTAAATGGCACCGAAAGCGCGGTTTCTTTCCTTTTAGCACTCTTCTCGGTGGGGATTGCTGTCGGCTCTATGGCTTGTAACTGGCTCTCCAATCATCGTATTGAAGTAGGCATAGTACCAATTGGGGCTTTGGGTATTACAATATTTGGTTTCTTGATGGCGACATCGATCCCAACGGACTTACCTCGCTTCCACACATTCGCTGAATTTGTTAGCTATGAGGCATTCTGGTCGCTGTTCTTTTACTTATTGATGATCGGGGTCTCCGGCGGTCTCTTTATCGTTCCGCTATACGCCTTAATGCAACACAGAGCAAAAGAAACTGAACGAGCGCAAGTCATTGCGGGCTTAAACATCTTTAACTCTCTCTTTATGGTGGGCAGTGCAGTTTTAGGCATTGTTTGTTTGAGCGTGCTTGAGATGAGCATACCTCAACTGTTCGCACTTCTGGCGATTCTTAACTTCCTCGTTGCAACATACATCTTTCTACAGATCCCTATCTTTGTAGTGCGCTTCGTGATGTGGGTGGTAACCCATACTATTTACCGAGTAAAACACAAGAACTTACACCACCTTCCAGAACACGGTGGGGCGTTGATCGTCTGTAACCATGTCAGTTATATGGACTCGCTACTGTTAAGTGCAGTTTGCCCACGCCTAATTCGCTTTGTAATGGAAGAAGACTATGCCAACCTCCCTCCACTAAGACGCTTCCTTCGTCGAGCAGGAGTGATTCCTATCTCAGCCAGCAATCGAACCTCTATTCGCAGAGCTTTCAGTGATGTTGAAAAAGCATTGAGCGAAGGTCATATTGTCTGCATCTTCCCTGAAGGACGTTTGACAGCAGATGGTGAGATGAATGAATTTATGCGCGGTATTGATATCATTCTTCGCCGTAGCCCTGTTCCTGTCATTCCGATGGCATTGAAAGGCTTGTGGGGCAGTTACTTTAGCCGAGCGAAAGGTCGTGCCTGTAAGGGGCTTCCAACACGTTTTTGGTCCAAGCTGGAAATAGAAGCGGGAACGCCAGTCGATCCAAAACAAGCCAGTGCACAAGCCATGTTTGAGAAAGTAAAAGCACTCCGCGGAGACTGGCGTTAAATTCAAACAAGTATTTTCATATTCTTGAACATGCGTTTAGTTTTAGTGAACGCATGTTCAATTCATTAAAACTTTCTGACCCAAAACGTTACTGTATACTCCACGCTTTAACTCACAACCACGAACGACACCCTTGAATACAAAGAATATCCCCTTTGGATTGGCACTGCTGTTTTGTTTGACCCCTTTTGTGTCCTCTCCTATTGCGCTTGTGATCGGTTTTCTATTGGCGAGCTTCAGCCTAGTACCGACCGAACTTCCTATTGCCTCTTTTACTAAGAAGCTGCTTTCCTATTCGATCATTGGCTTAGGCTTCGGTATTCACTTTGAGCAGGCTCTCGCCGTCACCTCTGATGGCATTGGTCTGATCATCGCAACCATTCTCGGAACACTGGTGATCGGCATGATGATCGCGAAAGCCATTAAGCTAGAGCGCACCACAGCCTACCTAATCGCTTCTGGTACTGCGATTTGTGGTGGTAGCGCGATTGCCGCTGTCGCGCCTGCGATCAAAGCAAAAGATGAACAAATTGGCTTAGCTCTAGCGACGGTTTTTGTGCTCAACTCGCTGGCGCTGTTTATCTTCCCTGTGATTGGTCACGCTGTTGGCTTGGATCAGCATACGTTCGGAACGTGGGCTGCGATTGCGATTCACGATACGTCTTCCGTTGTGGGCGCAGCATCTGCCTACGGTGAAGAAGCGCTAACCACGGCAACAACATTAAAGCTTGCTCGTGCGCTGTGGATCATTCCTGTCGCATTCATCAGTGCCGTGATCTTTTCTCGTGGAAACGGAGAGGAAGGCAAAAGTAAGTTAGTCATTCCTTACTTCATTTTCTGGTACTGCGCTGCAATTGCATTCAGCGACTTCTTCCCGCAATTTGAAGTGGTGTATCAAGGCATCTTTGCTATTGCTAAGCAAGCGCTTGTGGTGTGTCTGTTTTTGATTGGTTGCAGTATTTCAGTATCGAAACTGAAGTCAGCAGGCGCTAAGCCATTGTTGTTTGGCGTCACATTGTGGGTTCTGATTTCAACAACCTCGCTTGGCTGGCTACTTTTCAGCTAAACCTTGATTGATTTTATCTGGCTGAGTTGGCTCTTCTTTTTGGGCGCTTTGACTTTTGTGTACCAACACTAAAGCAATCGCAACCAGAAAAGCGGTTAACTCAGCCAACGAGCGCGTTAAGCCCTCAGTGCTGACAGCAACGCCGATTTGCAATAACACCGCTGCCGCTAACGCTAATTTGATCATCCTGAACCTTATGCTTTATTCCTTAATCTTTGAGCATGATTATGATTCAGAGTTATAAGGATACGAAATTCCCTTTTCGACTAATTCATTGCGAAATCAACTATACCCAAGTGACTTCAAGGTGCTGGAATCAGAGCGCTGTCACTGATTCCCTACTTACCGAAAGCAAGCAAGGAAAACAACGAAGGGTAATAGCAAGTGTTTGACGATGAAATTGTTTCAGTGGCACGCTCCCAAAGGGCGAGTTGCCTTGGTTCGTATGCTTCGTTAACAACTTTTGATTTAGAACCACTAGATCTTCAAATTGTTGCCTCGCCTTCAAACCAAGTCATTCTCGCTGAACCAAGCATTTTGAGGTTACTTGGGTATATGACTTTCTATCCAAGAGATAAAGGTTTTCACTTTAGGTCGGTGCTCGTAGCCTGAAGGGCAAATTAAGTCGTAACCCAACTGGGTATCCATCACAGGATAGGGACTAACTAGCTCACCTTTGTCTAAGAGATCTTTGACGAATCGATATCGCCCCATCGCAACGCCAACGTTATTTCTTGCTGCTAGCACTGCCATATCACGATGGCTCACACAGTAAAAATGCTGAAAAACATCCACGTCCAGTCCCATATAAGCAACCCAGCGCTGCCAAACATCAGAACCAAGAGCGTGAACAAAGTTGATGCGATTGAGAGACTCAGTGCCGTCTTCTAAGATATTCAGTTCCTTCATGTACTGAGGCGTACAGACCGGAATGTATTTTTCGCCAAATAACCGCTGACGGTACACGTCAACCATATGATCCGTATCGTAGAAAATCGCCACATCAATCTGATTGGTCACCAAATCGAGTTGGTTTTCTTGGGCGAAAAGGTTGAGGTTAAAACCTGGGAAATGGCGTTGGAAATCCGCAATGCGAGGCATCAACCACCCATTCAAAAACCCAGGGGACGCAGCAATGTTGAGCTCACCCACCAAGTCCGTCGACTTGATCTCTTCAATCTCATTAAAAATGGTACTGAGTGACGTAGATAACGTTTTTTGAAATCGATGCCCTTCTGATGTCAGTTCAAGCTTTCGAGTGCCTCGAACAAACAGAGAGAAACCCAATTCCTGTTCTAGTACTTTAATGCGATGGCTCACGGCGCCTTGAGTCAAGTGCAGCTCTTTTGCCGCCTGCGTAAAGCTGAGATGCTTAGCTGCGATGCTAAAGGTATGAAGGTTTCGAAGCAGTAACTGTTGATTCGCCATGATCGACCATGCATTAAAAATATTAATTCATGATAGTAGTGAATTCGTTTGTTTGCGTCGATAATTAAGTTTCAAATAGCCCTTAGAAACTTAATAAAAACGCCACTTTCAAACATAGATCATGTTTTAGGTGGCATTAAAATTATAGGGGCAAATATGAATATACTCGGCTACATGCAAAAAGTCGGTAAGGCATTAATGGTACCCGTAGCAACCCTACCTGCTGCGGCAATCTTGATGGGGATTGGCTACTGGATAGATCCGGTCGGCTGGGGTTCTGAAAGTGTCTTAGCAGCATTCCTCATTAAATCAGGCGGCGCAATCATCGACAACATGGCGGTACTGTTCGCCGTTGGTGTCGCTTTCGGATTAAGCAAAGACAAAAACGGCTCAGCAGCACTGTCTGGGTTTATCTGTTTTATGGTACTGACGACGCTATTGGCGCCAGGTGCCGTCACACAATTAATGGACGTCGCTGCGGATGAAGTGCCGGATGCATTCAATAAGATCAACAACCAGTTCATCGGTATTTTGGTGGGGATTATCTCCGCTGAAATCTACAACCGTTACTCAGGTGTCGAACTACCAAAAGCACTGGCGTTCTTTAGCGGCAAACGCTTGGTTCCTATTCTTACCTCTATCGCAGGTATGGCGCTGGCGTTTGTTCTGCTTTACGTATGGCCTGTGATTTACGATGCATTAATTATTTTCGGAACCAAACTTGAATCCATGGGTGCGGTTGGCGCGGGTTTATTTGGTTTCTTTAACCGTCTAATGCTAACAATCGGCATGCACCACGCGCTTTATCCTGTCTTCTGGTTCGACGTGGTTGGCATCAACGACATTCCTAACTTCTTAGGCGGCGCACAATCTATTGCTAACGGCACTGCTGTAGTTGGCCAGACGGGTATGTACCAAGCCGGTTTCTTTCCAATCATGATGTTTGGTCTGCCGGGCGCTGCTCTTGCGATTTATCACTGTGCTGATAAACAAAACAAAACCAAAGTGTTCTCAATCATGTTGGCTGCGGCAATGGCGTCTTTCTTCACTGGTATTACAGAGCCTCTAGAGTTCAGTTTTATGTTCCTAGCACCAGTGCTGTACCTGATTCACGCGGTACTGACTGGTATCTCAATGTACATTGCAGCAAGCATGCAGTGGATGGCGGGCTTTGGTTTCTCAGCAGGTTTTGTTGACTTCGTACTATCAAGCCAAAACCCACTGGCAACCAAATGGTACATGCTGATCCCACAAGGTTTAGTCTTCTTTGCGATTTACTACAGTGTATTCCGCTTCGCAATCATCAAGTTCAACCTGCGAACACCAGGTCGTGGCGAAGACATGGAAAAAGAAGTGACCGAGAATATTGGCGAACTTGCAAAAGACTACATTGCAGCGATTGGCGGTGCAGACAACATCCTAGAAGTGGACAACTGCATTACTCGTTTACGTCTAACCGTTAAGGATTCATCGCTGGCTGACGAGACAAAACTGAAACAACTCGGCGCAGCAGGCGTGGTTTGTATTGGTAAAGGTGGCCTGCAAGTCATCATCGGCCTAGGCAAAGTAGATAAAGTAGCTGAGCAGATGAAACTAGCGCTCGCTAACTAAAGAATTGTGGTGACTCACCATCACCACATCCCCCTGAAGTGCAATAACGCTTAGTCACCGTTTTGCACTTCATTCTTTAACCAATCTTTCACTGCTTTGCGCGACACTTTAATACCACCACCCAACAGGGTTTGAGGCATTGCGTAATACGCTACTGGCCATTTGAATTTCTCTAGCTTAGTTTTTAGGTATTGCTCGTACTGTACTTTGCTCAATAACGATTCTGTTTGAATCACAGCCGCTGGTCGGTGTCCAAACTCAACATCCTCTACTGGCACAACAATACTCTGTGAAATACTCTCAATTTGGTTCAGTACCGCTTCAATTTCTTCACAGTGAACATTCTCACCGCCAGAGATAAATTGATTGTCTGCTCGACCAATGATCTTGAGTTCGTCGCCTTGCCACTCTCCGAGATCTTTACTGTCGAACCAACCATTTTCATTCAGAAGTGAGGTAACTGAGCCTTGCTTGAAATAGCCTGCAGCTAGGGTTTGTCCGCCGATATAAATACGTTCTTCCATCAGCTTAATATCGCGGTTTTGTAATAGATGACCTGCGTTACTGATGCTATCGATTGGTTTTGCAGTTACGGTAGAAGCCGCTTCTGTCATACCATAACCTAGCCAAGTTTCAATGCCTTGCTTTGTTGCTCGCAGTGCCAACTCATGAGCTACATGACTGCCGCCCAGTAAAACATGCGTGAGAGATAATTCGACTTGTTCATCCAGTAAACGCTTAAGTTGTGTCGCAACTAAAGAAGCATGAGAGACACCAAGAATATCATCAGCGAGCTTTCCGCCCCCCCCACTTTGAGTGTTCCACCAGCAAATAGCCAGCGATAAACAATCGCCAAGCCTGACACGTGGTAAAGCGGCAAGGAAAGCAGCCAAGTATCTTGATGGTTGAATCGAAACTCAGCTAATAAACCTTGAGCAGAAGCAAGGTGCTGACGATGAGTATGCACCACGGCTTTAGGGGTGCCTGTCGAGCCAGAAGTAAACACAATAGACGCTAAAGCATCATGTGCGTAGCCTTCGCTTGAACTGCCAGTGTCAACTGACGATTCGCTATTCAGAGTCGAAAGCTGGATGATACATAGTTGCGATAACTGCTGTTCAGAGTAGCCACTGGCAACACCACCAGCAAACCACACAAAACGTTGCTGAGTCGGCTTGTATAGCGTCGTTAACTTGCCTGAAAGTGCCTCAAAAGGCTGCGGCATGGTCAACGCAGCAATTGCGCCTACCTGCTGAGCAGCAAGATAAAACCACAAGGTTTCAACTTGGTTCTTACCGACTAGCGTCACCACATCTCCACTCGCGACACCCTGTTGTTGAAGATAGCGAGCGTACAACTCGACACGAGCAGTCAATTGCTGCCAGTTAACTTGTTCTTTTGTTGTCTCAAGCGCAATAGAAAAAGGGCTCACTTGAGCCCAATATTTCCATGGTGCAATCGCAATAGTATCTATGCTGAATGCCACACTAACTCCTGCTCAGATAGCGGAAGAACTGGAAGCTCACACTTCGGCCAACCTTGCTCTAGCTGCGCTTTGAACAAACCAATAGTATCCAGACCTGGGATCTCATTAGGTAATTGCCATTGCGCTAAGCGAGCAAGCTGGTTCAGACCCAAGCTTGATTCAATGCTCGAACTGATCACCGCCTTGATACCCAACGCCTTCGCCTTTTCAATCAGCTTAATACAGAAATCAACCGAGCCAATCAAAGTCGGCTTAATGATGATGGTCTTCACACCGGTAAGGTCTTCTAAGCTGAAGTCTTCACGGCGAACCGCATCTTGCAGTGTTTCATCCCACGCGATTGCAATCCCCGTATTGATAGCGAAAGACAGGCTATCACCCGGAGAGCGGCATGGCTCTTCCAAGAAGGTAATACGCTGGCGCAGTGATGGTGCAATGTACTTAGCAAACTGCTGCGCTTTTTCTGGTGTCCAAGCACGGTTAGCATCAAGGCGAAGTGTCAACTGTGGAATCGACTCAAGGAACAAGTTCACCAGCATACCGTCACGAATAGGTTCGTATAAACCCACTTTTACTTTCGCGACTTTTTCGCCTTCCATTTCGTTCAGTTTCGGGATCAGATCGTCTGGATCACCGTTACACAGAGGGGCGACTTGGTACTTACCTTGCGTAGGTAAACCGCCTTCAAGCTCCAACTGAGCCATAGACAGACCAAACGCAACCGATGGATACATATGGTTGTAATCTAAAGGCAAGTTTGCCACCCAGCGCTCTGCTTGCGCTTGCAGCTGAATACCCGCTTCCTCAGTGCCTTCTAGGCTAAAGCCAACCAAAGGGGCAACTTCACCACGACCAACCTTGTCACCGTCCGTTAATTCAAGGATATAACCTTTACGTTCCGTCAGCTTGTTATCACGCAGTATTACGCCACTGTCCATTGGCAGGCAGTAACGGTAAATCTTCGCTTTACGCATAATTCGAATCCTATGTAATGCCGTATATTCTGAGCTTTTTAACGAGAGAACCCGCCAGTCTCCCAGAGGGCGAGACGCTCAGGACGAAAAACGAAACAGAGGAGCACAATGGCTCCTCTTCTTATACGGATTATGGGTTACGAGGGAACTTGTCGAAGTCTGGGCGACGTTTCTCGTTGAATGCGTTTCGGCCTTCTTGGCCTTCATCCGTCATGTAGAACATCATGGTTGCGTTACCCGCAAGTTCTTGCAGACCCGCTTGACCATCACAGTCCGCGTTCAATGCAGCTTTCAAGCAACGCAGTGCCATTGGGCTGTGTTGCAGTACTTCACGACACCAACGAACGGTTTCTTTCTCTAGATCCGCTAGTGGCACCACTGTGTTAACCAAGCCCATGTCTACCGCTTCTTGAGCATTGTAGAAACGACATAGGAACCAGATTTCGCGAGCTTTCTTTTGGCCTACGATGCGAGCCATGTAAGATGCGCCCCAACCGCCATCAAATGAACCCACTTTAGGGCCTGTTTGACCAAATTGAGCGTTGTCAGCAGCAATTGTTAGGTCACACATCATGTGCAGTACGTGACCACCGCCCACAGCCCAACCAGCTACCGATGCGATCACTGGTTTTGGACAAGTACGGATGTCGCGTTGGAAATCTAATACGTTTAGGTGGTGCGTACCTTGGTCGTCTTTGTAGCCGCCGTAGTCGCCACGGATCTTCTGGTCACCGCCAGAACAGAATGCGTCTTCACCTAGACCGGTCAGAATGATCACGCCAACACCAGAGTCGTAGCGAGCATCTGCCAACGCATCAATCATCTCTTTTACCGTTTGAGGACGGAACGCGTTACGCACTTGAGGACGTGCAATGGTGATTTTCGCGATACCATCTTCAGACTTGTGGTAGTGAATGTCCTCGTATTTGTCGCCGCAATCTTTCCATTGAACCGGAGCGTAAAGTTCTTCTTCAGAAATGCCTACTGTTTTAGCCATGGTGATTCCCATTGTTCTCGTTGCTCTCACGCAAAGTGAGAATGAATTATTTGATTAACTTGCCTCGCAAATCGCTGTGGTTGCTCTTGGTGGACGTTATGTCCAGCACCTTCGATTTGTCGATACGCCAACCCGCTTGTCTCAGCCAGTTGGCAAAATTTTTTGTCTTTTTCGCCGCAGAGGTAATAAAGCGGAACCGCTTGTTGCTGCAATGCTGGCAACAGATAAGATTGCTTCGCTAACGATGTGGCAAGCAGCATGTCTGCAACGGCCGAACCAAGATTAGCACTTCGTTTCGCAATCAATGTTTGTCTTTGCTCATGGTTTAGTGAAGAAAAGACCAACTGTTGGTACCAATCGTTCAAAACACAGGCAAGAGGCTCCGTTTGGAAACGCTTTGCCCAGCGCGAATCGTTATCGAACCGTGCCTGTTTATCTGACTCACTTTGAAGCCCGAAGTTTCCTCCTTCAGCAATGCTTCCACAAATATTGAGATCTGGAAAACATTGGTGAGCAAGGCCATGCATAGCAATGCGTCCACCCATTGAGTAACCAATCAGGATAAGCGGTTGTTGCGAAGGAAATAGTAAAGATAGTGCGGAATTGAGTAATTTGCAGCAATCATTCAGATCGCTGCAAAAAATAGATTGGCTGCGCCCATGCCCGGGTAAGTCAATCGTTACTCGGTCATACTGAGGTAAAGCGCTCAAGCACTGTTGCCAATCCTCGCCACTGCCGAGCAAACCATGCAAAAACACCAGAGTCGGCAAAGTGCTGCCTTGGTGTATTTCAGTTGCGGGAAAATGTTCAGAATAGAGCATGCAAATTCTTATTGAAGGCTCTTAAATGATCTGTCGCTTGATTTGGTGGCGTTTGTACTTCCAACACTAATGTGCCTTGCCCTGAAGCAAAATGTTCAGAAACCAAAGATTGGTATTCGGCCAGTGTTTCAGGCTTACAGTATTGCAAACCGAATTGCTTCGCAGCATGTTCAAACTGATAACCGTGCGGCATTTGATAGAACTTTTCTCGATGTGATACAGGTACTGGCAGCATATCGAAGATAGCACCACCATCATTATTGGTAATCACAATTACCGTTGGCTGCTGCGTATGCGTGAACAAAGCGAGCGAATTCGTATCATAAAGCGCAGATGTGTCGCCAATGTACATCAGCATTGGATTATTGCGATTACGCTGAACACCGCTCGCCGTTGCAAACAGACCATCGATGCCAGATGCACCGCGGTTAGTGAAGACCTCTGCGTTATCCACCTTGCCAAACATATCAACCAAGCGAACAAACAAACTGTTCCCCATAAACAGGTCGACACCTCGAGCACGTTCAGCCACATCGATGGCTAAAGCGATCTCATTAAGTTCACTCTGAGGATCAGAAGCAAATAACGCTTTCGAATTTTGGCTTACTTGCTGAATATCTTCTGACAACTTCGCTGCCCAGCCCGCATGATGAGACTCACCACAAGGCGATTGGGCAACCCAATCGGAAGGCTCTATGACCCAATGAGATTGTGGCAGATGGCTTTGGTTGTCACGTTCCAAGCGTGGCGAAATCAACCAATAAGCAACTTTAGAAGCCGAAGCCTGTTTTTCTACCCACTGATTTAAGCGCTTAGAGATAATGCGGCTACCAAACTGAACAATGAGATCACAACATTCTATTTGTTTCGCAAACTTCGAGTGCTGCAGCCATAAATCATAATATGCCCACTCAGAGCTCACCCCACTTTGTGGGTCAGATAAAACAGGCCACTCCATCTTGTCAGCAAACTGCTTGGCAGCTTGTGCTTGCTCTAAAGGTAAGCTGCCGATAATCACCAAACCTTTCTTGTCAAAGCATGCCGGATGCTCGTCGTTAGCCAGAGAGATAAAACGGCGACAATAAGTATCCGAGCTCTCCTGCCAAGATGCTACGGCATCAAGATAGCTTTGATACGTGCCCTTTTCTCCATTGGAGTACAAAGGCTCAGGAAAAGCACAGTTGATATGGACAGCACTGCCTTTCAAGCGCTGAGTAAACATCACTTCATCAACCGACGTTAGTAACCAATTGAGTGGTGTTGTTAGCGAAGGACTCGGCAAGTTCAAACTGTCACAAACGTGCTGCGAAAAAATGCCAAGCTGGTTGATGGCTTGGTTAGCGCCACAGCCCACCAGCTCCACCGGGCGATCGGCGGTAAGCACCACCAGTTTTTCACCCGTTAGCTTTGCTTCTGCAATAGCTGGCAGTAAGTTCGCCACCGCTGTACCAGACGTCACGATAACGGCCACAGGATCTTTACTTGCCTTTGCAAGCCCCAACGCCATAAATCCCAATCCACGCTCATCAAAATGGGTGTGAATGGTAAAGTTTGGGTTATCTGCAGCTTCTAGCGTTAATGGTGTTGAACGAGAGCCCGGTGCGATACAAACGTGGTTCACACCAAAGCGGTTCAATTCTGTCAGGATGGTTTCAGACCAGATGCGATTTAAAACAGCTTGATCTGCACTCATGATGCAACCCCAAGCGGTGGGTGGTCTGAAATAAGAGAAAGTAGCGTCGACATTTTTTTATCTAACTCAGCCCATTCGTGTTCTGCAATAGACCCCGGAACAATACCAGCGCCAGCAAACAATTGAACTTGGTCCCCAAGAACTAACGCACTTCGGATTGCGACACAAAACTCCGCGCGTTCGTGACTGATGTAGCCCATCGAGCCAGCATACCAACCGCGTGCAAATGGTTCATTGTCTAGAATAAATTGCATTGATTCTTTACGAGGCAAACCAGCAACAGCCGCTGTCGGTTGCAATGCAGAAAGCAATTGCACGCCGTTGATACCAGCCTTGAGCTCTGCATAAATATTACGCTTCAAGTGCTGCACTTTTCTCAGGCGAACCAAGCGAGGCTCTTGCTCCACTTCAACCACTTCCGAATGCGGAGTTAAACGGTCAATGATGTCATCAACCACATATTGGTTTTCATTGAGGTTCTTAGTGTCTTGCGACAACCAGTTTGCGAGCTCCATATCCTGAGTCGCATTGCCACCACGACCAATGGTGCCAGCCAACGCTTCGGTATGAAGTTCATGACCTACACGCGAATACAAACGTTCGGGAGTCGACCCCATAAAACTGTGTTTGCTGTCCAAGCTCAGTAGAAAGTGAAAACTGTGGTGATTATTTAAGTAGCTCGCTTTCAGAAGCTGTGCCGCAGAAAGCATGGAATCTAGATGCACTTTCGAACGACGCGCCAAAACCACCTTCTTAAAGTCATCGTTATCGATGCCAGTCAGCACTTTTTCTACCAATGCATTCCATTGAGGCTCAGTTGGCGCATGATCAATAGAACGGATATGAGCGGAAATCGGCGCAAGCGTAGGTACATCACAAACCAACTTTTGTAAGCCTGCTAATGTACGGGTTTTATCTTCTGAGATGTTTACCGCAAGCGACCATTGATCGTCAAAACGAATCAACTCGATTTGCGGAAGGAAAAAGAAGGACGGCATGCAGCGACGATTCTTCTCGTGCTGACCATCAAATGAGCGACCGCCCCATACTCGTTGGCCTTCGCCAAGGATCGTATAGGCAGGGCCGGGCTCAACAAAAGAATGGAGTTGACCTAGGGCAACAACTTCTTCACGAGTATCACGGGACTGCCAGTAAAACTTGGGAAAAAGTGGTTGTGCTTCAAGCCAGTCAATAAACGCGAAACTCGGTTTCTCGCTGAGTGGCTCGACTAAACGTGTTTGATTGCCTTCCGTTTGCTGAACTCGCTCGATAATTCTCTTTACGGCTTGATGGAACTGTGACAAATCAACCTCGAAACATGTGAGGATAGTGGTAACTGACGGCTACTCTAAGTTTAGACCTTACGCAAATCAAGGTCGTATGCGATCTTTTGCAAAATCCTGTGATACCAACCGGACAAAAGATAGCCAGCAAACGGATAATTTACAGATTTTTATTCTATTAAAAATCAAATTATTGTATTTTAATAAAGAAATTAACGATTTTTTAGGAATTAAGCAATGCAAAATATCGGGATGTCGTCAAAACTCGACAATGTCTGCTACGACATTAGGGGTCCTGTACTCAAACATGCTAAGCGCATGGAGGAAGAAGGGCATAAAATCCTAAAGCTAAACATTGGTAACCCCGCCCCTTTTGGTTTTGACGCCCCGGATGAGATTCTGGTAGACGTGATCCGCAATCTACCGACCTCTCAAGGCTACTGTGATTCCAAAGGTATCTACTCTGCGCGTAAAGCCGTGGTGCAACACTACCAACGTAAAGGCATCCGCTCCCTTGATGTTGAAGATGTTTACGTTGGTAACGGTGTGTCAGAGCTGATCGTAATGGCGATGCAAGCGCTATTGAACAATGGCGATGAAATGCTCATCCCAGCGCCGGATTACCCGTTATGGACAGCGTCGGTTGCATTGTCTGGCGGTAAACCGGTTCACTACCTATGTGACGAGGGCGCAGACTGGTACCCAGATCTAGAAGACATCAAAAAGAAAATCACACCAAAAACACGTGGCATTGTTCTGATCAACCCGAACAACCCAACAGGTGCGGTTTACAGTCGTGACTTCTTGTTGGAAGTGATTGAGATTGCACGTCAGCACAAGTTAATCATTTTTGCAGATGAAATTTACGACAAAGTGCTTTATGACGGCGCCACACACACTTCCGTTGCCACGCTAACCGAAGATGTATTGGTAATGACCTTTAATGGTCTATCAAAAGCGTACCGTGTTTGTGGTTTCCGTGGTGGCTGGATGTTCTTAACTGGCCCTAAGCACTTAGCACAAGGCTACATTAACGGTCTTGAACTGCTGTCTTCGATGCGTCTATGTGCCAACGTTCCAATGCAGCATGCGATTCAGACCGCGTTGGGTGGCTACCAAAGCATTAACGAGTTAATCCTACCGGGTGGTCGCCTACTTGAACAACGAAACCGCGCTTACGAGCTGATCAACCAGATCCCTGGTGTTTCCTGTGTGAAGCCAAAAGGTGCAATGTATCTGTTCCCGAAAATCGATACTAAGATGTACAACATTAAGAATGACCAACAGATGGTGTTAGATTTCTTGAAGCAAGAGAAAGTACTGTTGGTGCAAGGATCTGGCTTTAATTGGCCGAAACCAGACCACTTCCGCATCGTGACCTTACCACACGTGGAAGAGCTCGAGACCGCGATCGGACGCTTTGAACGATTCTTAACGACATACAGCCAGTAGTAATTACTGCTGAACTCTCATATGCTTAGAGGAGCTCCCAGTGAGCTCCTTTTTCGTATTAAATGCCAAAACCGCTGACCGAATAGTTAGTGCGTTGGCGTTCAGGAGAGAGCAATGATAGAAAGCCATTTTTTCGCCCACCTCGCACGAATGAAACTGATCCAACGTTGGCCCTTGATGCGCTCCGTATCACCAGAGAACGTCTCGGAGCACAGCTTGCAGGTTGCTTTTGTCGCCCACGCACTCGCCCTAATCAAAAACAAAAAATTCGGCGGTACTCTTAACCCTGAGCGTATTGCTATTCTCGCCATGTATCATGACTCTAGTGAGGTTTTAACTGGCGATTTGCCGACACCCGTCAAATACTACAATCCGGAAATTGCCAAAGAATATAAAAAGATAGAAGCGGCTGCCGAGCAGAAACTACTGTCGATGTTACCTGAAGAATTCCAAGATGATTTCGCACCCTATCTGCTTTCTCACTCAGCCCATGCAGAAGACGCAAAAATTGTAAAACAAGCCGATTCCATTTGTGCCTACTTAAAATGTCTTGAAGAGTTGAGTGCAGGCAATCACGAATTTGCCTTAGCAAAGAAGCGCCTCGACATTACTCTACAAGAGCGCAAGACACCTGAAATGGAGTACTTCTTACATACCTTTGCCCCAAGCTTTGAATTATCGCTGGATGAAATCAGCTAATTGATGGAGAGAAAAGTGTCGTTTGAATTAGATGCCCTATGGCAAGAACGCCATGATGATGAGCACAAAATCCGCCGTGACGATCATCGTAGCCCCTACCAGCGTGACCGAGCGCGGATCTTACACTCCGCCGCATTCCGCCGCTTGCAGGCGAAAACTCAAGTGCATGGCAACAGCTTAGAAGACTTTCACCGTACTCGCCTGACTCACTCTCTTGAAGCAGCACAATTGGGTACGGGCATTGTCGCTCAACTTAAGAAGAAACAACCTGAGTTTCGAGACCTTCTGCCGTCTGACAGCTTGATCGACTCTCTCTGTTTAGCGCACGATATTGGTCACCCACCCTATGGTCATGGTGGTGAAGTGGCGCTGAACTATATGATGCGTGAGCACGGTGGATTTGAAGGCAACGCCCAAACTTTCCGTATCGTTACCAAGCTAGAACCCTATACTGAGCACTTCGGCATGAACCTGTCGCGAAGAGCATTGCTTGGGCTAATTAAATACCCCGCTCTACTCAGCCACACGCGTGCAGTTTGCTTACCTGAACCTGTTGAGCATCAGCGCAAATTGAAAGCTAAAGACTGGAGCCCAGCAAAAGGCATTTACGATTGTGATAAAGACTTGTTTGATTGGGTCATTGCACCATTAACCGACAGCGACAAAGCGCTGTTAAGCCAAATGCGTTGTCGCCCAGAATCGGATTTTGAGCACTGTAAAACACGATTCAAATCGCTCGACTGTTCGATTATGGAGCTCGCAGACGACATCGCTTATGGCGTGCATGACTTGGAAGATGCGATCGTGCTTGGCATGGTAACTCGTCAGCAATGGCAAGAAGGTGCAGCCAGTCAATTGGCAGATTGTGGCGACCCATGGTTTGAAGCACACATAGGTTCTATCGGACAAATGCTGTTTAGTGGTAAACACCATGAACGTAAAGACGCGATTGGCGGTATGGTAAATGCGCTATTAACCAGCATTTCAATCAAGGTCGTTGATGTACCATTTAATAACTCGCTACTCGCATGGAATGCTTGTTTAGAGCCACATATGGCTAAAGCACTCGATGTACTTAAAAGCTTTGTTAGCCAGTACGTGATCCAAGTACATCAGGTACAAATTGTTGAGTATAAAGGCCAGCAAATCATCATGGATTTATTTGAAGCTCTGAGCGCTGATCCGGAGCGTTTATTGCCAAAACACACTCAAGATCTTTGGCGAACAGCAAGTAATGAGAGTGCCAAGATGCGCGTGATTGCCGACTACATCTCGGCCATGACGGATGGCCATGCACAAAAGCTGCATCGTCAATTGTTCTCTTCTATCGTTTTGTAACGCAAGGAAGCGCTACTCGCCTTTCAAATAGTTCTTTTCAAATACGCCCGGAGGCATCTGGGCGATTTGAAATTCAATCATCTTCTCAAACGCCGTCAGCAATGGCTCAAAATCTTTGTCTGGTTCTACCAAGCTCAGCGCATGGTATCCCGCTTCAACCGTCGATAAGCTGTTTTCAGATGGCGCTTTGCGAATCGTATAATGACCTTGCAGATTCTCTGGCAACTTCACCGTTGGTATAGCATGCAAGTTAGTCGATAGCTGCCACATCTTGTAGGCTTTCTTCCAGGTACCATCAAGCAAAATCAAACGTATTTTCTTAACGGAAGCACTTTCATCTGCAGATAGCGTAGAAAGGCACAACGACTGCTCAGACGGGTAAAGAATAAAGTGTTGGTAAGCATCATCTTCTAGTAAAGCATTTAAGGCATCATTATCAGAAAAGTCTTCTCCGATCAGACAAGTACAATGATTTAAGCTCAAATTGAGAATTCTTGCCGTACCAAGGGGACGATGTTCTTCACTCATATGCTGAAGGATGATAAGTTCAACCTCGTTTGCTAGCGGTACAATCCATTGGCAAATACAAGCTTTGCGCGATTTTCCACACTGAGAACAATAACGAGACATAGAGTGAACCTTTATACATTGCTGAGCATCATCAGCGTTATCTGTTTAATACTACAATTCGAACCAATGGCAAGCCTAACCGAGTGGCACGCTTACAATATACGCCACGGCGAATGGTGGCGAATCGTAACAGGAAATCTCACGCATACCAACTTTGCTCACTTAGGTATGAATCTGGCTGGTTTATGGGTGATCGGATTTATCTTCCGCCCTACCGTGCGTAATTTCACCATCGTATTTCTGGTTTTGTGTACCTTCGTTGGTGCAATGAACTTGTTCACCAATATGTCGGTTTACGTCGGGCTATCTGGTGTGCTGCACGGCTTATTCGGTTTCTGGGCTCTGGCTGAGGTTTTCGACGGCAGGAGAAGCAGTTTAGTGCTCGTAGGTGGTTTGATTGCTAAAGTCGCTTGGGAGCAGTTCTACGGTCCTTCAGCGAGTACAGCAGCCATGATTGGTGCTCGCGTAGCGGTTGATGCCCACTTGTTCGGCGCCATCGGCGGTTTGAGTATGGCATTGATTGAAAGAGGCCTGCACCGACGAGTGTTTGGTTAAGTAATCAACTGTCAGCCAAAAACAAAAAATCCCGAGTCAATAAAAGTAGGCGACTCGGGATAGCAGGAACATTATTTTCTACGTTTATAACAAGATACGCTGAAGATTCTTTTCAACCGTAGCTGACCCTATACCTTTAACATTCGACAAATCAGCCGCAGTTTTAAATGGGCCGTTCTCTTGGCGATACTCAACGATATCATTCGCTTTCTTTAACCCGATACCTTTCAGCAGCGTCGCTAACTCCTCTGCCGAAGCTGTATTTACATTAACCGTAATTTCAATACCTTCATGTTTACTGTTGCTCTCAGCTGCGACTCCATAGCTAACTGGTGCAAGCACGCATAACAGTACTGATAGAATCCACTTCATTTTCATTGCCTTCTCCTCTTTCATCTTTGGCTTAAAAGCAATCTATGGGATATAGAAAGATCAAAAAAGTGAAGAGCGACAAAAATAAAACGGGCCGCTATTGCGACCCGTTTTTTTTAACATGCGAATTACACTCGTTTTGTTTAGTTGCTCACAACGAAGTATTCGATATCCGTGTTAGCACGAAGAACAGAAACGACAGAAGCAAGATCTTGTTGCGCTGAACTACGCAGCATTTGCATTGCAACTTGCTGTTCTAATTCACCGTCAAGCTCTGCAGTTACCGCATCTAGCTCAATGATAACGATGTTACCAGAAAAGTCCTTCGATTGACCAAACACAGGTTTACCTTCAGTAGGTTTTGCCATCGCAAATACTGTGCTTGCTAACGGAGAACGGCGATCAATTGATTCCTGCTCACCAAACGCTAGTTTGTTTTCTGCTAGGATTGCGTCATCGCCAGCTTGTAGAGATTCAACAACTTTATCACCTAGAGTCAGTGCTTGTTGCTCACCTTTAACACGTGAAAGTTCAGTAACAACTTGCTCTTTTACTTGCTCTAGAGGAAGAACCGTTTCATCACGAGCATCTTCAACTCGAACAACAATGATGTGCTCAGGCGCTACTTCGATTGCTTCAGAGTTCAGGCCATCTTCTTTCACTTCAGGGCTAAGAATCGCTTGCATTACTGCTGGGTTCTTAAGAACTTCTGGCGCATCAACTTGAGAGATGAAGTCTGTTGTCTTCACTGTTTGACCAACAGCTTGTGAAGCATCGTCTAGCGAGTCTGGGTATTCAAATGCCACTTTTTCAAGTTCGCTTTGCAACTCGTAGAACTGATCCACTGCTTTTTGATCAACCATTTCTTTCTTGATCTCAGCTGCGACTTCAGTAAATGGTTTAGCAACCGAATCTTTTAGCTCTTCAAGCTTGATGATGTGGTAGCCAAAATCAGATTTCACTAAGCCCGTTGTGTCGCCAACATTCTTAAGCGCAAATGCAGCTTCTTCAAATGCTGGGTCCATAACATCACGTTCAATCCAACCTAGGTCGCCGCCGTTTTCAGCACTACCAAAGTCGTCAGACTTTTCTTCTGCTAGCTTAGCGAAGTCTGCTCCACCATTTAGCTCATCAAGAATTGCTTGCGCTTTCGCTTCATCATCACCTTCAACAAGGATGTGCGCTACGCGACGTTGCTCTTCTGAAGAGTACTTATCTAGGTGCTCGTCGTAGTATTGCTTAACGTCTGCGTCAGAAACTTGGATTTGCTTTTTCAGCTCTTCTGCAGATAGCTCGATGTAAGCAACTTTCACTTGCTCTGGGCGAGTAAAGTTATCTGGGTTTGCTTTGTAGTAATCTTGGATTTCTTCATCTGTTAGTTCTACATGCTTAGCGAAGTCATCAAGATTAATTGTGATTGTGCGAATATCACGTGTTTGTGTGAATAGCTTGCCTTCAGCTTGTACTTCACCCGGTAGCGTAAACTCACTCAGTTGAAGTGCGTTTAGAAGCTGTTCACGTACAAGTTGGCTGCGCATGTACTCAGCAAATGAATCTGGAGAGTAACCTGCGCGGCGTAATGATGCTTGGTAAACATCTTGGTCAAACTTACCATTTGATTGGAACTGAGGTAGTTCAAGAATCATGGTACGGATTTGGGCATCGCTAATACGAAGACCTAGTGATTCTGCTTGCTGATCCAGTAAAACGTCATTGATCATACGATCTAAAACAGATTTGCGGAAAGACTCAACATAAGCAGGGTCAGCTAGCATTTGAGCGAAAGAATCACCAAATTGAGCTTGCATACGGTTACGCTCGTTTTGGTAAGCCATTTCAAACTCGCCACGGCTGATTTCAGTGTTGCCTACTTTAGCTGCCGCGTTGTTGCCACCACTTGTTAGATAGCTCCCTACCCCTGCGAAAACGAAAGACAGGATGATCAATCCAAGGATAATTTTGATCGCGATGCTGTTCACGCCTTCGCGTAATCGATCCATCATAATTTAACTGCTCTCCACAATTGAAGCTAAACGCTTCCAATAGAAAAATGTAATGACGCGATAATATCAGAAAAAGAAATGCGCATCAGTAGGATGCGCATAATTTCAAAAAGTTCGGCAGAGACTTTGTAAATTTTTGTTCAAAATAAGCATTTTGAACAAAAAACACGCAAACCGCGAAAGCTCAGAAACCGAGATAAGATCGCTAGTATTAGTTACAAGCGTCTTTTAGAGCTTTACCAGCTTTGAATGAAGGAACTTTCGCTTCTGCGATTTGGATCTCTTCACCAGTCTTAGGGTTACGGCCAGTGCGAGCTGCACGAGTGCGAACGCTAAAAGTACCGAAGCCAACTAAAGCAACTTGGTCACCTGATTGCAGTGTGCCACCAACAGCTTCGATAAATGCATCTAGAGCACGGCCAGCTGACGCTTTAGAGATGTCTGCATTTTCTGCGATTTTTTCTACTAATTGAGTTTTATTCACTGTGATTTCCCCTTTGTGTCATCTGTGATTATTTTTGTGATGACTTTTCGTTCCATATAAAAATAAAGTAGCTTCAGGCCTTATTCCTAAAGGGCTGACAGCTGTCGAACTTAACTTAGTGCCAAAAAAAAACGCTGACAAGCCTTTTTGGGCCTATCAGCGTAAAGTTTTACTTATTTTTGCTGCACATCACTATTTTTTAGCTTCAAACTCAACCCCTGTAGGGTCTCGCTCTAGTGCAACTTTCAGAACTTCGTCGATCCACTGTACTGGGATAACCTGCAGATCTGCGATAACATTTTCTGGAATCTCTTCCAAATCACGCTCATTGTCTTTCGGAATCAGTACCGTTTTGATGCCACCACGGTGTGCCGCAAGTAACTTCTCTTTTAGGCCGCCGATAGGTAGAACTTCACCACGTAGTGTGATTTCACCTGTCATACCCACTTCTGCTTTTACTGGGTTACCCGTCAAGCTAGAAACTAGTGCAGTACACATTGCGATACCCGCACTTGGGCCATCTTTTGGTGTCGCACCTTCTGGTACGTGTACGTGGATGTCACGTTTTTCGTAGAAGTCTGAGTTAATACCCAGCTTTTCAGCACGTGAACGTACAACCGTCATTGCCGCTTGGATCGACTCTTTCATTACGTCGCCAAGAGAGCCGGTTTGAGTCAGCTTACCTTTACCAGGCATTGCTTCCGTTTCGATAGTCAGTAGATCGCCGCCAACTTGTGTCCAAGCTAGGCCAGTTACTTGACCGATACGGTTGCTGTCATCCGCCTTACCAAAATCATGACGTTGAACACCTAGGTATTCTTTTAGGTTGTCCATTGTCACCGTCACAGACTTCAAGCTTGTATCAAGCAGGATGTTCTTCACTGCTTTACGGCAGATCTTAGAAATCTCACGCTCTAAGCTACGTACACCCGCTTCACGCGTGTAGTAACGAATAATGCCGATGATCGCTGAATCTTCGATAGTAATTTCGTTTGGCTTCAGACCGTTACGCTTCACTTGTTTATCAACAAGGTGACGTTTGGCAATGTTTAGCTTCTCGTCTTCTGTGTAACCAGACAGGCGAATCACTTCCATACGGTCTAGTAGTGGGCCCGGAATATCCATCGAGTTCGATGTTGCCACGAACATTACGTCAGACAGATCGTAATCCACTTCTAGGTAGTGATCGTTAAACGCATTGTTTTGTTCTGGGTCTAAAACTTCTAGCAGTGCCGACGACGGGTCACCGCGCATATCTGAAGACATCTTGTCGATTTCATCCAGAAGGAATAGTGGGTTTTTCACACCAACTTTCGACATCTTCTGAATAAGCTTACCTGGCAATGAACCGATGTAAGTACGACGGTGACCGCGGATCTCTGCTTCGTCACGCACGCCACCCAGTGCCATACGTGTGTACTTACGGCCTGTAGCTGCAGCGATTGAGCGACCCAACGATGTTTTACCAACACCAGGAGGACCAACAAGACAAAGGATTGGACCTTTCAGCTTGTTGATTCGGTTTTGTACCGCTAAGTACTCCAGAATACGTTCTTTCACACGCTCTAGACCGTAGTGGTCTTCGTTTAGAATTTCTTCTGCTTTCGCTAGGTTCTTCTTCACTTTAGAACGCTTGTTCCAAGGCACGCTTACCATCCAGTCGATGTAGCTACGTACCACTGTCGCTTCTGCAGACATTGGAGACATCATTTTAAGCTTTTGCAGCTCTTGTTCTGTCTTCTCACGTGCGTCCTGAGGCATTTTCGATTCTTCAATCTTTTGCTTCAGTGTTTCAAACTCATCAGGCGCATCTTCCATCTCGCCAAGTTCTTTCTGAATCGCTTTCATTTGCTCATTCAGGTAGTACTCACGCTGAGATTTCTCCATCTGTTTCTTAACGCGACCACGGATTCGCTTTTCGACCTGAAGCAGATCGATTTCAGATTCCATTTGCCCCATCAAGAACTCTAGACGTTCCGTGATATCAACAATTTCAAGAACTTGTTGTTTATCTACCAGCTTAAGTGGCATATGCGCAGCGATAGTGTCGGCTAAACGCGCCGCTTCATCAATGCCACTCAGTGAAGTAAGAACTTCTGGTGGAATCTTCTTGTTCAGTTTGATGAAACCTTCAAACTGGTTGATCGCACTACGAACAATGACTTCTTGTTCACGCTCATCCAATTCAGGAGTCACGATAAACTCAGCTTCAGCCAAGAAGAAGTCGCTTTCTTTAAAATGGTTGATTTTGGCACGCTGTTGGCCTTCAACTAGCACTTTTACTGTGCCATCAGGCAATTTTAGAAGTTGAAGAATCGTCGCAACTGTACCGACCTCAAAAAGGTCATCAACGGATGGCTCATCAGTGTCTGCTTGCTTTTGCGCCACAAGCAGCACTTGTTTGTTCGTTTCCATCGCTGTTTCTAGACAGCTAATTGATTTCTCACGACCAACAAACAAAGGGATAACCATGTGTGGGTAGACCACTACGTCACGTAGAGGTAATACCGGGATCTCGATACGCTCGGAACGTTCCAAGTTCATATAATTCTCTCTTCCGCTTTCACGTTTAACGTATTACTTAAGGCAGTATATGGGGGCTAATTGTTTGGATTCAATAAGAGAAATAAAAAAAGGAGGTAATTACTTACCTCCTTTTTATTCATGGCTGAATTTATTCTGCTCCAGCAGCCTGGTTGTCGGCATTGCTGTAAATAAGCAGTGGTTCTGATTCACCGTTAATGACTGATTCATCAATCACGACTTTACTTACGTCTGTCGCTGATGGCAGTTCGTACATGGTTTCTAGCAGAACGCCTTCTAGAATTGAGCGCAGACCGCGAGCACCAGTCTTACGCTCCATTGCTTTCTTAGCGATAGCACGTAGCGCATCTTCACGGAACTCAAGTTCAGCGTCTTCTAGCTCAAACAATGCTGCGTATTGCTTAGTCAAAGCGTTCTTCGGTTCACAAAGGATCTGAATTAACGCTTCTTCATCAAGCTCTGTCAGTGTTGTTGTTACCGGCAGACGACCAATGAACTCAGGAATCAGGCCGTATTTCACTAGATCTTCAGGCTCTACCTGCATAAATAGTTCACCGACCGTTTTGGTTTCGTTTTTAGAACGCACTTCTGCGCCAAAACCAATACCTGTGCCTGTCGCTACACGCTGTTCAATCACTTTATCTAAGCCAGCAAATGCACCACCACAGATGAACAGGATCTTAGACGTGTCCACTTGTAGGAATTCTTGCTGCGGATGCTTACGGCCACCTTGTGGTGGAACCGATGCAACCGTACCTTCGATAAGTTTTAGTAGCGCCTGCTGAACACCTTCACCAGATACGTCACGCGTAATTGATGGGTTTTCAGCTTTACGAGAAATCTTGTCAATTTCGTCAATGTATACAATGCCGCGTTCAGCCTTAGCTACATCGTAATCACATTTTTGCAGAAGCTTCTGGATGATGTTTTCAACGTCTTCACCTACATAACCCGCTTCGGTTAATGTGGTTGCGTCAGCCATTGTAAATGGCACATCCAAGAATCGAGCTAGCGTCTCAGCAAGCAGTGTTTTACCACTACCCGTTGGGCCAATTAGAAGGATGTTACTCTTACCAAGTTCCACACCTTCGCTCGTTGTATCACCATTGCGTAAACGCTTGTAGTGGTTATATACCGCAACTGCGAGCACTTTTTTCGCGTAATCTTGTCCGATCACATAGTCATCAAGATGTTCACGGATCTGTTTTGGCGTTGGTAACGCTTCAGATTCTTTCTTAGGGAGAACATCTTTAATTTCTTCGCGAATGATATCGTTACATAAGTCGACACACTCGTCGCAAATGTAAACTGACGGACCTGCGATTAGCTTGCGAACTTCGTGCTGACTTTTGCCACAGAAAGAGCAGTACAGCAATTTGCCGCTACCACTTTCTTTGCTTTTATCTGTCATTCGCTAACCTCTTAGCCTTTACTCTTTATGAATGAGTGTATATCAAATTTAGCCAAAATGCGCTGGCTAAATTACTCGCCGCGGTGGCTCAACACTGCATCCACAATACCGTATTCTACTGCCTGATCTGCCGACATGAAGTTGTCACGATCGGTATCGCGTTCAATCACTTCAAGAGGCTGGCCAGTATGTTCTGCTAATAGGTTGTTTAGCTTCTGCTTGATGGTCAGGATTTCCTGAGCATGAATTTGAATATCAGAAGCCTGACCTTGGAAGCCACCTAATGGTTGGTGGATCATCACTCGTGAATTAGGCAGAACGTAACGCTTACCTGGCGCACCACCTGCAAGCAGGAACGCACCCATAGAGCAAGCTTGACCCATACATACAGTACTTACATTTGGTTTGATGAACTGCATAGTGTCGTAGATAGACATACCTGCAGTTACGCTGCCGCCTGGAGAGTTGATGTATAGGAAAATGTCTTTATCTGGATTTTCAGATTCTAGGAAAAGTAGTTGAGCCACGACAAGGTTTGCCATGTGGTCTTCCACTTGACCTGTTAGAAAAATCACACGCTCTTTCAATAGGCGTGAGTAGATGTCGTAAGAACGTTCGCCGCGGGAAGTTTGTTCAACCACCATTGGCACTAGCGCGTCAATAATTGGCGACATTGCATTTTTTTCTTGGTAGCTCATATTCTTATGTCCCTAAAATAAATGGCCCGGATGATGAGTATCACACGGACCATTGTTAGCAGAATAGTCGACGTTAAGTCAACCTTCTACGCAAGATATTGCTTATTAAGCAGCAGGTTGTTGGTTAAGTAGCTCGTTGAAGCTTACTTCTTTCTCAGTAACCTGTGCTTTAGCGATGATCGCGTCGATAGCTTGCTCTTCTAGAGCAACGTTACGCATGTTGTTCATCATTTGCTCGTTTTGCTCGTAGTAAGCAACAACTTCTGATGGATCTTCGTATGCTGTAGCCATTTCTTCGATTAGCGCTTTAACTTTCTCGTCGTCAGCTTTTAGTTCTTCAGACTTGATTACTTCACCTAGTAGAAGACCTACAACTACGCGACGTTTAGCTTGCTCTTCGAACAGTTCACGTGGAAGCTGTGCAGCTGCTTCTGGGTTACCACCGAAGCGTTGTGCAGCTTGTTGACGTAGAACTTGGATTTCTTGTTCGATAAGTGCCGCTGGTACGTCGATGTCGTTTTGTGCAACTAGACCGTCGATAGCTTGCTCTTTGATGCGAGTCTTAATAGCTTGCTTAAGCTCACGCTCCATGTTCTTACGAACTTCAGCTTTAAGTGCTTCAACGCCACCTTCAGCAACACCAAACTTAGAAACGAACTCGTCGTTTAGTTCTGGTAGTTCACGAGCTTCAACTTTGTTCACTTTGATAGCGAACTTAGCTGCTTTACCTTTTAGGTTTTCAGCGTGGTAATCTTCTGGGAAGTTTACGTCGATTTCGAATTCCATACCTTTAGTTTTACCTTCGATACCGTCTTCGAAACCTGGGATCATGCGACCTGCGCCCATTTCTAGTGGGAAGTTTTCAGCTTTACCGCCTTCAAACTCTTCACCGTCGATAGAGCCAACGAAGTCGATGCTTACGCGCTTACCAGCTTCTGCAGCTTCTTCAACTTCAGCCCAAGTAGCTTGTTGCTTACGTAGAGTTTCGATCATCTCTTCTACGTCTGCATCGTTAACTTCAGTTGTTGGTTTTTCAACTGTGATGCTTTCTAGGCCTTTTAGCTCAACTTCTGGGTAAACTTCGAAAGTTGCAGTAAATACTAGGTCTGCGCCTTCGTTGTTTTCAACTGGAGCGAACGTTGGTGCGCCAGCTGGGTTGATTTTCTCTTTTACGATCGCTTCGATGAAGTGACGTTGCATAACTTCACCAAGAACGTCTTGACGTACTGCTTTGCCGTACATCTTAGCAACCATTTTTAGAGGCACTTTACCCTTACGGAAACCATCGAAACGACGGTTTTTAGCGATGTTGCGTAGTTCAGCTGTAACAGCGTCTTCGATGTTTGCAGCTGGAACAGTAATGTTAAGACGGCGCTCTAGGCCTTCTAGCGTTTCAACAGTAACTTGCATTATATATAAACCTCTAAAGTGGCTCGGTGTTTCCGAGCGTATGAGCGAACTCTCTGGAGTTAACGCTTCATCCTTGTGTAGTGCTCTATCCGAACACTTAATTTAAAATCGAGTATCGACACTGAATTTCAGTGCCGGACTAATCAGTGATATCTTCAACAAACCTGCTAAAGGTATCTCCTATTAGCCTCAGGACAGAATTTTAGACGCGACATTCTAGCGATCTGTTGTAACCCTGTCGAGCCAATCGCCACTATCTGCGCATTGTCTGTGCTAAATTCTCAAACGCCGACCTCATTTTCACTCAATCGGGCTCTAATCTAACGCCTATATGCGCTAGCCATATCTAGAATGGGGACAATAGCGACTTTTTCAAGAGAATCGACTGGTTTTTTTATCGAAAAGCCTAAAAAGAGATCTTGCTCTTGTTTTACTCCACAGAGTTGGAAACTATTTCGCCATTCGTTCAAACAAACCATTAACATTTCTTTACATGGACTTATGAAGAATTGGGAGCATGAAAGGATGTCACAGCGTCGCCGTATTTTGCTGTTTTTTTTCACCTCATATTTCTTCTGCGCACTACTTGGCGGCAGGTGGGTTTGGCAGCACAGTTATCAAGACCTACTCGACGAACACCAATCACAACTCGAACGCTTTTCTAGTCATATTCAGAACAAGCTCGATAAATACGCGCATATCCCTCATTTGTTAGCAAAAGACGCCCCCCTGATTGACGCACTGCTCACCCCAAACAATAGCGCTCAGCTTGAAATCACTAATCGATACCTTGAATCCGTAAATGAGGTTATCGAAGCCGCTGATACCTATTTAATTGACCAGTATGGCACGACCATTGCCGCGAGTAACTGGCGCAAACCGCGATCATTCGTCGGCCGAAATTTTGCCTTTCGTCCTTATTTCAAACAAGCCATCGTCGGCAGTAATAGTCAGTATTATGCACTTGGTTCAACCTCGGGTAAGCGGGGTTATTACTACTCCTACCCCATTGTCTATGCAGGCGGTGCTATTGGTGTAGTGGTGGTAAAAATGGATCTAAGTAAAATAGAAGACATCTGGCAACAAGCGACAAGCGTATTTGTTGCAAGTGATCCTGCCGGGATTATTTTTATGAGTAGCCGCGCTGATTGGTTATTTAAAAGCCTAAAACCGCTCAGTGAATCGCAGAAAGCACAGGTTTGGGCAAGCAAACAGTATTTAGATACCGAAATAGTCAGCCTTGATTTAGTCGGTAACTTAGAAGAGCAACATACTGAAGCAAAACAGGGTTATCCGTACAATAAAGGAACTTTGGTTATTTCCTCTATGCCATTGCCTCAGTTGGGGCTAACAATCCGAGTGATTTCTCCGCGTCATTCTGTGTTATGGACAACAATGAGCTATCTGCTCGTGCTCACGCTGTCCTTTACGATCTTGTTCCTCATCGGACAGCTTATCTACCACCGCCAACAACGCCACATCCAACTAGAACGAGTGCAGCAAGAGGCCAATCAAAAGCTGGAGTTTCAAGTCATGGCACGAACCGCTGAGCTTCAAGCCGAAATTGCCCAACGAGCAGAAACAGAGCAAGTATTACGCCTCACACAAGATGAGCTAATACAGGCCGCTAAACTGGCAGTATTAGGGCAAATGTCAGCAAGCATTAGCCATGAACTAAACAACCCTCTCGCGGCAATTCGTAGCTTTGCTGAGAACGGTAAACTCTTTCTACAAAAAGAGAAATTTGATCGCGTTGAAGACAACCTGACACGCATTTCTGCACTCACCGACAGAATGGCCAATATTAGTCAACAATTACGCTCCTTCGCGAAGAAAACCAGTGGTAATGAACTGATTCGTGTTCACCTTTTACCTGTTGTGGCCTCAGTCAAAGAGTTAATGAAACCTGCATTCAAATCGGCTCGCGTAACGTTAGAAACAAATTTGATAGAACAAGATGTTGAAGTGCAGATTAATCCCATTCAGCTCGAACAAGTGCTGGTGAACTTACTTACTAACGCGTTAGAGGCCCTTAAAGAAAAAAAAGACAAACAGGTTGTGCTATCCGTTGAGCAAGACAAAGAGTCCCAGTTCGTATGGATTCATGTTGACGACAATGGCGCTGGACTCGGTGAGTTCACACTTTCAGAACTGTGTGAACCATTCTTAACCACCAAACAAAATGGCTTAGGTTTGGGGCTTTCTATTTCACAGCAAATTTTAGCCAGCATGAACGGCAAGTTAAGTGCACAGAATCGAGAACAAGGTGGTGCTCGATTCTCTCTTTGCCTACCAATGACATCAACCAGTGCCAAACTTTCAGAAGGATGAGACCATGTGCCAGGTGTTTTTTATTGATGATGAAGCAGACCTCAGACTTGCAATCGAGCAAACTTTTGAACTAGCCGAAATCGATGCTTGCTTCTTTCCTGACGCTGAATCGGCCCTAATTGCCATGCAACAAGGTGAAAAGGCCGGTGTTGTAATCACAGATATCTGTTTGCCAGGCATTTCTGGTATGGATTTGTTGACCACACTTAGTCAACGCGATGAGGATTTGCCTGTCATCATGATCACTGGCCATGGTGATATTTCTATGGCCGTTCAAGCCCTTCATCAAGGTGCTTATGACTTTATTGAAAAACCTTTCGCACCTGAGCATTTGCTTGAAACCGTTAAACGCGCCATTGAAAAACGTCAACTAACCAATGAAAACCATAAGTTACGCCAGTCACTCAAAGCCAGTAAAACACTCGGACCAAGAATCATCGGGGAAACTCCAAGTATTCAAATGCTACGCGAAACCATTAGCCACATCGCTGATACGAATGCAGACATCTTGTTGTTTGGTGAAACCGGAACAGGTAAAGAATTGATCGCCCGCTCTCTGCATGAACAGAGCTCCCGCCGCAATCATAACTTCGTCGCGGTAAACTGCGGTGCGGTGCCTGAAAACCTGATTGAGAGCGAGTTGTACGGTCATGAAAAAGGTGCCTTCACAGGAGCAGAAAGTCGCCGTATCGGTAAGTTTGAGTTTGCTCAGGGCGGAACTCTATTTTTAGATGAAATTGAATCGATGCCAATTCAGGCACAAATACGTTTACTCCGAGTGCTTCAAGAAAGAGTGATTGAACGTGTTGGTTCTAACGAGCTTCTGCCACTGGACATTCGGGTTATTGCTGCGACGAAGGTCGACTTAAAGCAGGCTGCCGAAGAAGGTACATTTAGACAAGACCTCTATTATCGCCTTAATGTTGTCACCCTCGATTTGCCGCCAATGCGGGAACGTAAAGAAGACATCCCTGCTCTGTTCCACCACTTCTTATTGGTCGCCGCATCACGTTACGGAAAAACCTCACCCAGTCTATCTCCCCAAGATTTGGCCCAGTTGATCGCACACGACTGGCCGGGCAATGTGCGTGAATTACGTAATGCGGCAGAACGATTTGTTTTGCTAGGCAAACTCTCTCAATTAAGCGAAGCACCATCCGCCCCCCCCAACCATTTCAAGCCTATCTGAGCAAGTTGCTGAGTTCGAGAAGGCCGCAATAGAGAACGCATTGCTGGAAAATAGCGGTAGCATTAAGCAAACCATGGAACAATTGAATGTGCCTCGAAAAACTCTGTACGACAAGATGCAACGTTATCAGATAGATAAAGACATATATAAAGAAAATGGCAGTTGAGCTTTCTTCAGTCACCTAAATTGAACCATACTTTTTAGACGAACAAGCAATCATGGTTTCTTTGAGTATGAGTGAAAAAATCAGAGTACCGTTCATCAGTGACACCGTCATAATTGATGGCCACTATCAAGAGGAGAGGCGTTCAGGAGAAGAACGCCGTAAAAGTAATAAGAAGTGGAATGGATATGAACGAAGAGTCAACCCAGATCCTCGCTCATCGATCCACAAATCAATAGATGAAGAGGTTTAGTTCACCTCCTCATCTGTAGTTTTCCATTTACTTAGTAATAATCTCTGGCCCCATTAGTGTTGTTGGTAACCACGTCGATACCCATGGCACATAAGTAACGATTATGAGGAACAAGAACATCACGGCCACCCACGGTAAAGCAGCTTTCACTACATTCATCATAGACATTTTCGCGACCCCAGCAGTCACAAACAAGTTGAGCCCAACTGGTGGGGTTATCATACCTATCTCCATGTTGACCACCATCATGATGCCCAAGTGAATAGGATCGATACCGAGTGCGATTGCAATCGGAAATACCAAAGGCGCAACGATGATCAACAAGCCTGATGGCTCCATGAACTGACCACCAATCAGCAGCAGAACGTTTACTACGATCAAGAAAGTGATTGGTCCGAGCCCCGCTGACAGCATGGATTCGGTAATCATCTGCGGAATGCGTTCTTCAGTAAGTACGTGCTTTAGAATTAAGGCATTGGCGATGATAAACAATAGCATGATTGTCAGCTTACCCGCTTCATAGAGGGTATGCTTAGTGTCTTTATGTACAAAGGTTTGAATCACTTTTACTATCGCTGGTTTGGTATTTTGTTTATCAGCAAATGGTCCCATGTCTTTGTAGATAAAGTTCGCGATAAAGAATGAGTACACTGCCGCAACCGCCGCAGCCTCTGTTGGTGTGAAAATACCGCCATAGATACCACCAAGAATGATCACCACCAGCAACAAGCCCCAGCTCGCATCTTTGGCTGCATCAAACGTTTCTTTCCATCCCACAAATGGTTGCTTAGGTAGATTCTTAATCCTCGCGGCAATGTAGATGGCGATCATTAACATGACACCAGCAAGCAAGCCCGGAATCACACCACCAAGGAACATTCGTCCTACCGACACATCCGTTGCCGCAGCATACACTACCATTACGATCGAAGGTGGAATCAAAATACCCAGGGTTCCGGCGTTACAAATGACGCCCGCAGCAAACTCTTTTGAGTAACCGTTTTTGATCATACCCGCGATAACAATACTACCAATCGCGACCACGGTCGCTGGAGACGAACCTGATAGCGCGGCAAACATCATACACGCCACTACCGACGCCATGGCTAAGCCACCACGGAACCAACCCACAATGGCAATCGCAAAGCGAATGATGCGTTTAGCAACACCACCAGTAGACATAAAGCTTGAGGCCAAGATAAAGAAAGGAATCGCTAACAAAGTGTAGTGGCCAGCAAGCGCATTAAATAACGTTTGTGCAACGGATGCTAAAGACGCGTCTGAATGCATTAATAGAAATAGAATACTGGAAAGACCCAGCGAGACAGCAATTGGCACACCGATCAACATGAAGCCAATAACCATCAAGAATAAAAACAGAATATCCATGATTTATTGCTCCTTACGATCTGATGATGACGTTGAACCACTTGGAATCGCATCGGCGGCTTCGCTCAACTCTTCTTTCAGAGCTTCTAGCTCTTCTTCTGCTTCATGACCAGCAATTAAACGATCCAGCTTCCCAGTCGCAATTTGCCAAGTAATTTGTACAAAACGGAAAGTGAGTAACGCCATCCCAAGTGGCAAAGCAAAGTAAGGAATAAATCGTGGTAGCTTTTCGTAGCGTTCGCCTTCATTGAGCCATTCAGCTAAAAACTGAAACACTTCAGGCATAGGAATATCATCAGTTTCATACCAAGCGCGCTCAGTGACAAATGGATACCAGTAGTTCCAAGAGCCGATCAAAAGCAAAATAGAAAACGCCAAACAGCAAGCAGAGGCAAGAAGTGCAAAGATTTTACGTTTTGGCTCTGAGACCATATTGATGATCACATCGACACCTATATGGAAGTGCTTCTTCACACCATAAGACGCCCCGACCAAAACCATCCATGCAAACATGAATACCGTTAATTCTAGAGCCCAAAGAATATTGTCATTAAAGACGTAGCGAAAGATCACGTTGGCAAACGTCAGCAGGGTCATAGCACCAAGAAAGAACGCTATCAACGTCTCTTCTATGGCATCGGTGATTCGCCCGGCCTTGGCAAAAAATGTCTGTTCCATAATTACATCACGTTATTATTCGGAAAAAGAGGCCCTCTCCATATGTTGGAACGTACGAGGGCCAGTCTAATGTTGTTATTGCTGGTTAGAAGCTAGCGCAGCATCGATTAAGTCAGAACCAATGTCTTTCTCAAACTTCTTCCACACAGGCTGAAGCGCCGTTACCCACTCTTGGCGCTGTTCTGCACTCAGAGAGCGAACCACACCACCTGCTTCAATAATGTTGCTCTTGTTAGCAAGGTTCACTTTGGTTGACTCTGCGTTACGCTGAGCGGAGACCTCTTGAATGATGGTATTTAGCTGTTCACGCTGGTCGTCAGGCAGATTTTTCCAGAAGTCATTCGACGTCACTACGAGGTAATCCAGAATGCCGTGATTGGTCTCAGTAATACCGTCTTGTACTTCGAAGAACTTCTTACCGTAGATGTTTGACCACGTGTTTTCCTGACCATCGATGACTTTGGTTTGTAAACCGCCATACACTTCTTTAAACGACATTTTTTGTGGGTTTGCGCCAAGCTGTTCGAACTGGGCGACCAAAACGTCCGATGCTTGCACGCGGAACTTCAGCCCTTCGGCATCGCTTGGCAACATTAATGGCTTGTTGGCGGACATCTGCTTCATACCGTTGTGCCAGAACGCCAAGCCTTGCAAGCCACGTCGCTTCATTGCGTTCTTCAGCTTCTCGCCAGATTCTGAGTTTTGAAAACGGTCAACAGCTGCAACGTCTTCAAATAGGAATGGAAGGTCGAAAATGCGGTACTTCTTGGTGAATTTCTCAAACTTTGAAAGAGAAGGAGCAGCGAGTTGAACATCACCGTTAAGCAGCGCTTCCAGTACTTTATTGTCATCGTAAAGCGTCGAGTTAGGGAAAACCTGCATGCAGACTTTACCGTTCATTTCTTCATTGACGCGCTTTTCCAGTAGCGAAGCAGCAATGCCTTTCGGGTGTTTGTCCGTGTTGGTTACGTGGCTAAACTTGATCACAGTTTCACCAGGGTCACAGTTTGCAGCAGCATTAAAGCTAGTGATTGCCAGAGCAGAGACAGACAGTAGGGTTAGAGGCTTAAACATTATTATTCTCCTTGTTGAATCACATCCCATCCTTTCCATGAGTACCTAAATGGATAGAGGGTGATGGGTACGGATGTTCTACAAGGAGCAAGTTGCAGACCAAGTTAATTATTACCTGCTAATCAACAACTTAAAATTAAAAGAAAGGTTATTTGAAAAAATAAAGGGTCAAATCCACCCATACGGATGAACGAGATGGGTGGAAAATGACACATTTAAGAGGAACAGCTGATTTCCATCTTCTTGCCCCACTCTGGAGGCAGCTTGGCATAATCATCGAATTCAGGCTGTTCATCATAAGGACGCTTGAGCAGTTCAGCCAGTCGATTGACTTCACTGAAATCCCCCTCCTCTGCCTTATCAATGGCAAGTTGAGCAAGATAATTACGTAAGATGTACTTAGGATTCACTTGGCGCATACGCTCACAGCGTTGCTGCACCGTGACACGCTCACCGTTCTCGTCGACTTCTAACTCACAACGCGCAAGATATAAGTCTACCCATGCACTTGCCGCCTCTCGGTCAATAAACAGATCTATCACAGCTTGGGAAGGTTTAGCATCAAGATTAGATAGTTCGCGGAAGAAGCGGGAATAGTCTGTTTTGTTGTGATTCAACAGCTCAAACATGGCTTCAAACAAGCGGCCATCTTCGTCAACTTTGGTATGAAGGCCGAGCTTAGCACGCATCAACTCACTGAACTTTCGACTAAGGCGCACTTCAAATTTGCCAAGCGCCATTTCGAGATCTTCTCGCGCCACAAGAGGCGACAAGGAGTGCGCCAAGGCAGAAAGGTTCCAAAGCGCGATGCGAGGTTGCTGCTCAAAGGCATAACGACCTTGGTAGTCCGAATGATTACAGATGTAATTTGGATCGTAGTCGTCGAGGAAGCCAAACGGCCCGTAATCAAAGGTTTGCCCAAGTATCGACATATTATCGGTATTCATTACGCCATGGGCAAAGCCATATGCTTGCCAGTAAGCAATCATCACGGCAGTTTTGTCTACAATAAGTTCGAACATTGCCGCGTATGGCTTCACCACTTTTAAGCATTCAGGGAAATGCCACTCAATGACTTTGTCTGCAAGCAGCTTTTGCTCAGCGAGTTGATTGGTATAGAAAAAGTGCTCGAAGTGGCCAAAGCGGATGTGCGTTTCTGCAACACGAATCAGCAGCGCACCGTATTCCATCTTCTCGCGATAAACTGGTGTGTCACTGTCCATCATGCCTAGCGCTCTGGTGGTAGGAATCCCTAGCCCTGCCATCGCTTCGCTACACAGATATTCGCGCACCGTAGAGCGCAACACCGCACGGCCATCACCCATTCGTGAATACGGCGTCAACCCTGCCCCTTTGAGGTGAATATCAAACCAAGTGCCATCTTGGTGCTGCATTTCAGCCAGCAGCAAACCGCGACCATCACCCAGATCTGGGTTGTACACCCCAAACTGATGACCCGCGTATTTCATTGCCAAAGGAGCAAATGGAGCAAAGTCCGCTTGCCCAGCAAACACATTCAACACCTCATCATTTGCAGCAACTGGTAAACCAAACTGCTGCGCGAACTCGCCATTCCAAACAACCCAACGTGTGTTGTCTAGCGGTTGTGGGACAACATGGGTAAAAAATGCTGACGGTAGCGCACTGAATCGATGAGTGAAATTCACCCCTTCCCAAATGGACATTGCAGTTCCTTAACGAAGACTTCCTGTTAAAGAGTATACGCCGTGAACGTGGTCACCTTCAGCCATGAATTATGCATGGGTATTTATCAACACTAAAGCAAGGAGTCTAGAAGTGACAGCGCACTAAGAAATTCCGGCACTGCAAAAATGGTATTCGGAAGAAAGCGCTCCACTGCAACTCACCTGCAGTGGAACTCTTTGCTTACAGGTTAGGCTGGAAACTCGTCACTGTCCTGCTGAGGGGCAGGTACTTCTTTGAAGCGGGATCGCTCGATGTCTACGATAGTTCGATAGCTCAATGACAGTAGTGCAATTTGATAAGCGCCAAACAAACCAAAAATTACACCCGACACAATCATTGCCAATAGATGAGAGAACTCAGCAAACACCAACTGACTCAGTGTCCCAGCCAGCAATGGAATTAAGCCCATCAACACAAAAATCTGCTTGTTGAATGGACGGCTTTGTCGCCAAGCATCACCTAAACTGCGCGGCTCTCGATCCAGTGCAGTGGCAGGCAACACCAATGACCAACGAGACAGAACCCAATACCCCGGAACACTCAAGACCAAAGTGATCACCTCCAATGCCAAAGAGCTGATTTCTCCACCGTCTACAATGATAAAAAACGTCACTAAGAATATTGGTAGCGCGATGATCAATCCCATTGCTAAAGCAAATAAAATCCACCAGCCGATAAAGCGCAGCTCACGCATGGATAAGCGCATCACATCAAGAGCGGAACGCATATATTCACGAGCAAGGTAAATGCGGTGAATGCGAACCGCTGCCATCGCTGCAACCAATGGATACAAAAGAAAGGTCGTAATAAAAAAACCGACACCAAAGCTGGAAAAGTCAGGCTCTTGAGAGCCTTGGACTAAAGCTTCTTGATATTGGGTAATAAAAATGGTGTGAACCACTATCAAAGGAATACAAGCGATAATAATGGTGAGCAAGTTTGCTCTAACCATGACGATTGCTTCTTGGCAAATAGCCGATATCGAAAACTGATGATCAGACATAAAAATATCCTTACTTTTAGAAGTTCTAGGGTCTATTGACCTTTTGAGCTGATTTTTGCAGCAGTTTGTGGATTCTTTATACAAGGCAGAGGCTTTGAAATGTAGTTGCCCTACCTGATAAGCCGATAACGCAGTAGAAAGGAGCCACAAACGCTGCCCAAAGGGTTCGACTAAAAGCGTTTACTCTTTGTTGAGAGGATTTTGCTTAGAATAACTAAGCTACAAACCTCTCGCCGCGATTAAAACGCTTTTATCTCGAACAAAATTTAACCGCAAAAGGTCAACAGACCCTAACCATAGACTACGCCTCAAAAATACAAGGCGTACAAAAATTCAGGAGTCCCCTCTCGCGATGCAGAGAGAGTTGGTAGTAGCTTGGGTTGAACAAAAAAGCCACTCATTTAAGTGGCTTTAAAAATAGATAATCAAGCATTAAGAGCGGCGACGCCAACCTAGCAGCCCTAGGAGTACCAGCGCCCAGAATGAAGTGCTACCACCAGAATCACCAAACGAAACCCCTGACGATTGAGAAAGCACATTAATATTCACAACCGCTGTGGCTGTAGAGCCTTTTTCATCCATAATGCTGTAAGTTAACGTTACAGATTGCCCTGTACCTGATGGCGCTGAGTAACGGATTTTCCCATTTTCAATTACTGCGCTGCCTCCACCACTCGTGATAGTCACTGATTGAATTGTCAAATCATGACCATCAGCGTCAGTGTCATTTGCAAGAACATCAATGACAACATCCTCACCAGCAGTCACTGTTACGCTATCTGTGTTCGCTTCTGGTGACGCATTTTGCACCTCGACACTCACTTGAGATGTCGATGTTAAGCCGCTCGGATCGGTAACGGTCAGTTGGAATGTCAATACATCACCTTGTTTACTGCCCTGTGGGATCGCAAAGCTGGCTTCTGCGGTATTAGCATTTTCAATGGTTGTCGCTAGGCCATCAATTTGCTCCCACAAATATTCCAGGTCGTCACCATCTGGATCAGAGCTACCCGCAGCAGAGAGCATTACCTTTCCGCTGTTTTCTAGATCCCCTGTATCTGCGCTCGCATCCGCTAATGGTTCATCATTGTCTCCCGTTACTGTCACCACTACCTCTACGGTGTTTGAGGTGATGCTGCCATCTGAAGAGACAAGACGATATTTGAAGCGGTCTTCACCTACAAAGTTCTTCTTCGGCGAGTAAACATCACCTTGAACACTGCCATGAGTTGGATGCTCAGCAATAACGACATTAAATAAGTACCCTTGAGCAATGTCGTCGTTGGCCATCAAAGACAGCGAATAGTCAGTGTTTTTTGCCGTTTCAAATGCATCAGGTTTTGCCGTCACTACACTAGCAACATCTAAATCCATCAGAGCCACAAATGGAATTGTCGAAAAGGCGGTATTGATTAAACCTTCAGTCGACTTATCTGCACTTTTACCAACCCACAACGGTCGCTCGCTTTGCAGAATATCTGAGTGAAGCGCACCGAAATTCATACTGCCTTCATAAGTGCCACCTTCTATCTCAACCAATAGAACATGTTCACCCGCAGCTAACTTAGTAGGCTGAGAGAACAGCACTCGATTAGGAGGCTGCACGCTGCCTTGTTGGAGTAACTCAGCGTTTGCGTCATCAAACGTCATGGTAGAAAACACTTCGTTAACTGAACTGTAGCGCCAAACTTTGTAACTGACGGCGCCACCTTTACTCGTAGGTACTGCAAACAATTGAAGGCCATCTAACTCAGTTGGATTAGCCAAGTTCATTTTAAGTGCGATCGCATTGTCTTGAGTCGCGAAGATGTAGCCACGGTTAAGGTTGTTCAACCAAGCGAATTTGTTTGGCTCGTCAGGACGACTCATCACGAAGCTAGCAGAAGACGATGTACTTGTGATTCCAGTAACAGAAACATTGGTATCAAAGCCAGCAATTGCGCTCAAGCTAGGATTAGTGTTGTCACCAATTGAAGTGTTACCTTGTGGGTATAAATCGTTCTCGTCAGCAAAGGAGCCTTGCTCAAGCTCTTTTAATCCATCCGCCTGCATGATCTGAACTTGCATTTCGCCAACATCATTAAAGGCATTGCGAATGTTCACAGAGGTAACGAGAACACCTTCTCCTTCAAGCGCTCTGTCATAATCTGTCAGCGTGCGGTTCTCTACATATAAACGAGGCCCCATTTCTTTTAGGTATGAATCCAGATAAACCACACTTGATTCACCATTTGGCACCACAATATTCGTATTCGCGTCTAAAGAAACCGATGGATTAGTAAAACCAGCAGCATGCTTACTCCAAGCACTCATGTTGACCGGCGTCTCGCCAGCGTAGTTATCGCCTGGCTTTCTTCCCCAAGAGCCACCAGCCATCACTCCCCACATGCCAATAGAACCATCATGGTGATATGAGTAAAGGTCTGGCAGACCAAGCATTAAGTGGCCGAGTTCATGAACAATCACCCCCATGGTCGATTGATGTGTGGTTTGGTAATCACCAAAGACACAATATTCCATGATATTTTTGCCATCCACCTTCACCGTGCTGTGGCTGCCTTTGTGTGGCCAAATCGATGGACGCCCCAAATAACCCGTCGAACGGTCACCACCAGCGAACACAAACATAACTGAGAGTTCATCAGGGTCAAGCTGACCATCTCCATTACGGTCATACGCGGCAAAGTCAACATACGGGTCAAGCTTTTGGTAGGCCTCGGCAATAACAGAGTCTAGTTTCGTAGAGCAATTAAAGTCGGTACTTGTATGACAATCTGGCTGTTTTTGATTCACCGAAACATTGATAATGCCGTCATTAGCTGTACCTCCGTTTTCCCTAGCAGGTATTACATGATACTTGCCGTCAGAGTTTTTTTGGTAGAAGTCCACAACACTCTGACCTGACTGCCCAAACACAAGGGAATGAAAGTCATGATCCATTTTTTGGTCAGTAAAAGAAACTTGCACGACCAAAAGCGGCTGCTCAAAATTAGATGAAGCACTCATGGCTTGGATACCAGAAGTTTGCTTCAGAAGGTTATGCCGAGCTTTCGGAGATATCGCTTGCATCGATTCAAGCGGTGCTTTGTAGAGCAGATCTGGTCGTTCTAGTGAGACACTTGGTGCGGCTTGGTTGGAAAGCTTCTTAACGCCCGTCGATTCTAGTTTAGGGATGTTTCCATCTTGGGTAATCTTGGCAAAAAACCAATCTTTGTCTTGCTTTACAAGTGCATTACCCTGCTTGTCCTCATACCAGTGAAAATCGGCTGAACCTCTTAAGATGACCCCACTCTCGCTGCCATCATCTAACTGCACGGTATGCCAAATTGGCGCAGGAGGCGTTGTCGCTAGTACCGTCGAGGCGGTTAACATGCTGATTACGGATAGGGCTATCGTTTTAATTTTCAAAGTACTACTCCATCTGACGTTTCGCGCTTGGGCACGCGATCCTCATGCATAAATATAAAAAACCACTCATGCATCGACTAATCAAATGAATAGTAACTAATTATTTATAAAGTTAAATACCTTTCAAATACATTGACTATTTTTTGAGCGTCACTCCACGTTCGCTATAAGAAAGCGAGAGACATCATGGTGACATTCTCTCGCTTGTTCAGAGTACGCTACTGGCTCTCTCAACCTAACCCGTCAGTACATTGTCTTCTGGGTACTTAACTAGCGTAGGCTCTGGGCGAGCTAGCATATAGGCCAGCGTCAACGGACCAATACGACCAATGATCATCACCACTATCATGATGTACTTACCTGGCTCGGACAGCTCTGCTGTTAAGCCAGCCGTCAAGCCCACTGTAGCGAAGGCAGAAATCGTCTCGAACATCACCTTATCGAACGCAGCCTTTTCGGTAATCATCAATAAGAACATTGCAGTGGTTAGGATTGCGCCGCTGACAACAATAATCGCCAGCGATTTGGTCACCGTCTGCCAATTCACAGTACGCTTAAAGATCACCACATGCTTTTTCTGACGCAGAAACGCCCATGTTGCCATAAACGCCACAGTAAAAGTGGATACCTTGATACCACCACCGGTTGAGGTGGAACCGGCACCGATCAGCATCAGTACAATCATCACAAGCAATGCGGGTTGGGTGAACTGTGCCAAGTCGACGCTGTTAAAACCTGCCGTACGCGCACTGGCCGATTGGAAGAATGCTGCCAACCACTGACCTGCCATAGGTAAAGATTCCATCGTATTTGGATTATGTCTTTCCAACAGCCAAAACAGGATGGTACCTACTGCGAGCAATACAGGAGTTGCTATCAGCATGATTTTGGTGTGTAAATGCAAAAAGTGAAAACCTCGACGCCAATGCAGCCAGAGGTCACCGATCACGGTGAAACCTAATCCCCCGAAGATGAACAAGCCCGCCAGCGTGAAGATCACCACAGGATCATTCACAAAGCTCATCATGCTATCAGAGAAAAGCGCGAAACCGGCATTATTAAAGGCTGAGATGGAATGGAACAACGCATAGAACATGCCCGTTTGCCAGCCCATTTCAGGTACCCAACGGAACGAAAGGAAAATAAAACCAATCGTCTCTGCAATCAGCGCGAAGATAACGATTTTCTTCACCAATTTACGCAAATTCACTTGGCGGTCTTGGCCCAATGCATCTTTCGCTAACGCTTGTTGGCGCAAGCTCAAACGTACGCCAAACATATAGAGCAAGACGGCAGAAAGTGTCATCTGACCTAAACCACCAATTTGCATTAAGAACATCAACAGAATTTTGCCTGCCAATGTGAAGTGTTGCCCTGTATCAACCACACCAAGGCCAGTCACACTGATAGCAGAAGTCGCGGTGAACAATGCATCGGTAATCGAAAGTCCCGTCACCGAAAAGATCGGCAACGTAAGCAAAATAGCAGAAGGCAATAGCACACCAAGAAAGCTCAGCAATATGATGCGCGGTTCACCACCTTTCGCTTTATCTCGTTTACCATCTGGGACGTAGAAAACGCCTCTCTGATGAAACTGCGTCATAGTGATTTCAACTTGCTCGCAAGTTTGTCTTGAGGCCCCACCACAATAATAAGGTCGCCGATTTCTAGTGTGGTATTCAGTTCTGGTGCTTTGGTAATCTCAGGCCCGCGTTTGAAGCCCAGCACTTGCACGCCTTCCACTTTACACAAAGCGAGTTCACCCAGCGTTTTACCCATCCAGCGCGAACCAATCACAAACTCTGTCATCGCCAGACCGCTACCTAATGGGTGGAATTCTAGAACGCGTTTATCGAGCATCTTACGTGCAACTCGAATACCCATGTCACGCTCTGGCATGATGATATGGTCTGCTCCGATTTTTTGTAGCACTCGAGCTTGAAAGCGATCATTCGCTTTTACCCAAACCGATTTTACGCCCGCTTCTTTAGCGATCAGCGTAGCAAGAATACTGGCATTAACGTCGGCGCCAATTGCAATCATGACCATGTCATAATCATCGAGTTTAAGCTCTGCGACGGTCTCTTCATGAGTACAGTTCGCCACAATGGCTTGGCTAACAAATCCCGCCGCTTCTTTCACTCGGTCTTCATTAATGTCTACCGCCAAAACTTGTGAGCCGGAGTCTTGCAGTTCTTTACAAACGGCTAAGCCAAAACGACCTAGACCAATTACAGCAAATTGCTTATCACCCGTTTTCATTCGTGCCTCATTTATGCGTTGAATAGCAGGCGCGAAAGTCTGCGCCTATTCCTCATCATCTGCAAACAAGACGACAAAAAAATGACAAAACCTTAACTCAAACCTTCGCATGTAACCTTGATATAGCCTAAGACAGGTTAGCGGTATTTTCCTGACTATTAGTAATTAAATCAAAAGAATAGCTACAGAGCTCACATTTCATTTATCACTCATTTTAGCCATGCATACTTTTGACAAGTTAATTTAACGCGTTGGCTATTGGCACAATAAATTATTTCGTGCTCATTGCATTTATCATGCATAAAAACTGCTATTACTGATTCATTAATCAGCAAATTAGCCATTTTATCTGAGTTTTGTTATAGTGCGCGCCGACAAATTAGTTTGTACTCTAAGTAGTTTGAGAGGGATGATGTCTACAACTAAGGATAAGTACAGTATTGAAAATACTGATTATACGGTCGGCCAAGACAACGTACAGAAGTGGGGATTTGATGTTCACAACCCTGTTTTTGGCACCAGTGCTGGTTTGATCATTCTTTTTTTAATCGCACTTCTATTAGTCGATCCTACCACTGCGAAAGCCGGCCTTGATGGAATCAAATGGCAAATCATTGGTTCTTTTGATGGCCTATTCATGTGGGCTGGTAATATTTTTCTGATCTTCTGTATCGGTCTGGTTTTTTCTCCTTTTGGTAAGATTCGTATTGGTGGCGAAAACGCCACACCTGAGCATTCAAATATCTCATGGATTGCAATGCTATTTGCAGCGGGTATGGGTATCGGCTTGATGTTCTGGGGGGGGTCGCAGAACCTGTTGCCTACTTCACTGGTTGGTATGAAACCCCGCTTGGCGTTGAACCTTTCACAGAAGAAGCCAAACAAGTTGCGCTAGGTGCAACCATGTTCCACTGGGGCCTACACCCTTGGGCGATCTATGCTGTGGTTGCGCTTTCTATGGCATTCTTTGCGTTTAACAAAGGTCTTCCGCTGTCTATCCGTTCTGTGTTCTACCCTCTATTGGGCGATCGCACTTGGGGTTGGTTTGGTCACGTAATCGATGTAATGGCTGTGCTCGCAACGCTATTTGGTTTAGCAACCTCTCTTGGCCTAGGCGCTCAGCAAGCAGCAAGTGGTTTGGGCCATGTATTTGGTATTGAGAGCGGCTTAGGTATGCAGCTGGCCGTTATCGCATTTGTTACCACTTTAGCGGTCTTCTCCGTTGTGCGCGGTATTGATGGCGGCGTAAAGGTACTGAGTAACATTAACCTAACCGTAGCATTTGCCCTGTTAGTATTCGTAATTCTTGCAGGCTTAGCAGCAGCTCTGAGCACAATTCCAACAACCTTAATCGGCTACATCGAGAACATTATTCCACTAAGTAATCCTCATGGTCGTGAAGATGAGGCGTGGATGCACGGCTGGACTGTGTTCTACTGGGCTTGGTGGATTTCTTGGTCACCATGCGTAGGCATGTTCATCGCACGCGTATCGAAAGGCCGTACTGTTCGCGAGTTCCTGACGGCAGTTATCTTGATTCCAACCACTATTACTTTGATTTGGATGTCAGCATTTGGCGGCATCGCGATTGAGCAAGTCATGAATAAAGTCGGTGAGCTAGGCACAAACGGCCTAACAGACATTACGCTGTCTCTGTTCTACGCATACGAAGCGATGCCAATGAGCACTGTGCTATCGGTTATCTCTATCGTTCTTATTATGGTGTTCTTTATCACCTCATCAGACTCTGCGTCGCTGGTTGTCGATAGTATTACAGCAGGTGGTAAAGTTGACGCGCCTGTACCGCAACGCATTTTCTGGGCATCGATAGAAGGTGCTATTGCAGCAGTGCTACTTTGGATTGGTGGTACAGAAGCAATTCAAGCACTACAAGCTGGCACAATATCTACTGGCTTACCGTTCACCATCATCCTATTGGTAATGTGTGTGAGCTTAGTAATGGGTATGCGTACTGAACCTCAGTTTGTTCAGCAACGTTTAGCAAAAGCTAAGGCGAGCTAAACTAAACTGAATACTAAAGCGAAAAACAAAGAAGCCGCATTGAAATGCGGCTTCTTTTTTATTCAAGTTTATACACTAGAGTTCCAGCGTATTTACTTCGCGTCGCGCTTTTCACCATTATCGCGACGAGGGCGCTGATCTTGCGGTTTACGCTTGTTCTTCGGCACGTAGTTCAAGATAGAAATCGGCACTGGTTTTCTTGGTGCAAAACCTTCAATTTCTACACGCTCTAATAGGTGACCAAGGCGGCTTTCAATCATACATAAGTTTTTGAAGTCGTCTTTCGATACCAATGAAATCGCTTCACCCTGCGCGCCAGCACGACCAGTACGACCAATGCGGTGTACGTATTCGTCTGCTGGGAAAGGTAGATCGTAGTTGATCACCACTGGCAAGTTGTCGATATCGATACCACGTGCCGCAACACCCGTGGCAACCAGATATTGGATTTCACCCGCTTTAAATTTCTCAATCAGTTCTTGGCGAACACGTTGGTTACGGCCACTGTGGAATGCTTCTGCCACGATGCCGCGCTTCTCTAACTGAGTAACTAGCTTAGCTGCGCCGTGTTTGGTTTCAATGAATACCAATACTTGCGACCAGTCGTTCTCGTTAAGCATGTGGCTCAACAATGAAGACTTCATGTCTTTATCAACCGTGGTGATCCACTGCTTGATGTTTGATTTTGATGCACTGTGCTTCGCAATCGAGATTTCTTCAGGGTCTACAATCGCATTCTTGGCCAAATCACGCACTGGGTTAGATAGTGTCGCAGAGAACAACAGGCTTTGAATGTCTTCTGGCATGCAATCGACGATCTTATCGATAGAATCGATGAAACCCATATCCAACATTTTGTCGGCTTCGTCCAGAACCAACATTTCCACTTCATCAAAATGGATCGCACGTTGGCCGTACAGGTCAATCAAACGCCCCGGCGTGCTCACTACGATGTCGACACCTTCGATCAGCGCTTGTTTTTGCGGTGCGTAATCAACACCACCAAACATCGCCATCGAACGAAGTGACAGGTTCTTGCTGTAGGCCTCAATGCTTTGGTGAACTTGAAGAGCAAGCTCACGGGTTGGCGTTAGGATGATCGCACGAGCACGCTTTTTGCGTTGTGTTTCACCTTGGCTCAATTTTTCTAAGATTGGTAATACAAAGCTCGCGGTTTTACCCGTACCTGTTTGTGCTGCGGCAATCAGATTGCTACCACGCAGAACAATAGGAATGGCTTTTTGTTGGATAGAAGTCGGTTTTTCATAACCCAGCGCCTTCACAGCATCTGTGATAGGAGTGCTTAAACCAAGCTTAGAAAATGGCATAGAAACGTCTCAACGAAGAAATGGGCGCGTAGTGTATCAGAAACCGTACCAAGTAACAGAATCAATCACACGACTACGCAGGCAGGCTCGACAAACAAATTCTATCCTATTAATAAGGTATTCAATTGTTACAGCGTGATGATTTATTCACCACTTCACGTTTCTACTATGCAAACCCCGCTATGCTGAAAATGTGTGTATCACTGGAAAGCTTCATGGACATTTTACTACTGGTTGGATTAATTGCGCTCAATGGTGTGTTTGCCATGTCTGAGATTGCGCTAGTTACCGCCAAAAGCGGCCGACTGAAAAAGTTTGCCGAACACAGCGCTTCTGCCCGCCTCGCTCTACAACTGAAAAACAATCCCACGCAGTTCCTCTCTACAATACAAATCGGCATCACCGTAATCGGTATCCTTAGTGGTATTTTTGGTGAAGCCACACTCTCTGTTCCTTTTGAACACTGGCTTGTCACACAAGGTTTAGAGCGCGAAATCGCCACTGTGCTAGCGACTGCGATTGTCGTTGTGGTCATTACTTACTTTGCTATTGTGATAGGAGAGCTGGTACCAAAGCGTTTTGCGCAAAACAATGCCGAGCGTATTGCCGTCATCGTCGCCTACCCTATCCACTGGTTAGCCAAGCTGACCACACCATTCGTGATGTTGTTAACTGTCTCAACTGATGCTCTGCTCAAACTTCTGCGCCAAAACAACAATGGTGAAGTGGTCACTGAAGAAGATATTTTTGCCGTAGTGAGTGAAGGGTCAGAGAGCGGAGCTATTGAGCCGCAAGAACAATTGATGATTCGTAATTTATTGCACCTAAATGACCGCTTAGCGCTTTCGCTGATGACACCTCGCTGCGATATTCACTATCTCGATCTCGATTTGCCACTTGACGCTATTCTCAAACACTTACGTCAAACCCAACACTCAGTATGGCCTGTATGTAAAGGCGGTTTGGATAACATCATTGGTACTATTTCTTCCAAAGCACTACTGGACGAATACGACGAACTTTCTATCTCCCGCCTTGCAAAACTGCTTAAACGCCCACGCTTTGTACCTGAATCGATGAAAGGTCTACCATTGCTCAATTACATGCAACAAACCAGCACCGAAATGGTGTTTATTGTCGATGAGTACGGCGATGTTCAAGGGCTGGTCACGCACTATGATTTACTCAAATCTATCGCTGGTGAACTCGGTATGGCACCACAGCAAATCTGGGCTAAAAAGCAAAAAGATGGCAGTTGGTTAATGGATGCACTTATTCCATTAAATGAGCTGAAATACAAACTTGAACTCAACAATATTGAGGGCGAAGAAACCGAGGGATTCCAAACCTTAAATGGCTTCCTAACCTGGTTAATTGGTCGTGTACCCACTCAAGGAGAAATCATGACATATCAATACTGGCGGTTTGAAATTCTGCACGTAAAAAGCAATCGTATTGTGCAAGTTAAAGTGACAAAAGTGAAAGAATAGGCTTAAAAAATCATTGTGATTTACAGTAAATATTATGAGTTCGTAGAGATTAGATAAAGAATGCGATCTCGTAATTATAATATAGTTATTATCCAACTGGGCATTAAAAAATATTTTCTTCCCTTACTTTGCTTTTTATCTGTTAGTAGTTATCTACTCCTCCTACTTATCTACTAATAATCACCACTCCCATTTCAAACACTAAAAAAATTATTTGTAGCAATACGAAATTTTACAAATATAATAACGGTCTATAATTATGGCCACTTCTGGCTAAATAAGAATTAACTAAAATAAAGACGGACCTTATTTAATTTAAAAAAATAACCATAAGAATAGATATCGATCCAAAAGGAATTGAATTAATGGTCGCAGAGCCTTAACGATAGCTATCACTATACAAAGGCGTTTTATGGAACAAACGACCATAACTTTAACTGCGCTTGCATTTCCCGGGGGGGGCCGGCCACTTCAATTACTGGGCCAATTGAAGTGTTGACTACAGCAGCCTATCTTGCAGGGGTCACTCCCCCTGAAATTAATATCGTAACCCAGGACAATAATCCTGTTGTTGCACATGGAGGAATAACTCTCACTCCTACAGTAAAAATAGAGAGCGTTAAAAGTACGGATATATTACTGATTGGATCTTTGGGAGAGCCTGATAGCGAGCTGACTGCCTGTTCAGAGAAAGCGCTTAAGTGGTTAGAGGATTTTGCAGACACAGATATCCCTATTATTTCTATTAGTACAGGATCATTTGCGTTAGCTAAAGCTAATTTACTTTCTAAGCGAAATGCAACAACACACTGGCGTTACGCTAACCTATTTCGAGATATGTATCCCGATACAAAGTTGCGTGTTGAGAGAAAAGTGACCTGTGACGGAAATTATTACTGTACCTCATGCACCAACGGCTACAATGACGTCATGATGCTCGTCGTGGAACAATTATTTGGTTTATCTGTACGTGATAGATGCCAGCAGCATATTTTTGGCAATACCGATAAAGTGCAGCAACAATCATTAGCAAAATTTCTCCCATATCGTCAGCACAGTGATGCTCTTATTCATCAGTTGCAGGACTGGATGCATAATCACCATAGCTTACAGTTTTCTGTATTTGAGTTAAGTGAACGTATTCATTTGAGTGAAAGACAAATGAAACGCAGATTTAAACTAGCAACGGGACAGACACCGATACAGTATATTCAACAGATTCGTCTTTCAGCAGCGAAAGATAAATTAGAAACGACCAAACAAACTGTCGAGGAAATTTCTAGAGTCGTTGGATATGAAGATGTTCGTTACTTTAGAGAGTTGTTTAAGAAGTTTGTGGATATGACTCCGCTAGAATATCGAAAAAGGTATCAACACTAAATTTCGTTTTACTTTAAAGTCGAATCAATAAATGGCGGGATATCCCGCCATTCTTAGTTGTTTAGCTTAGTTATTAAGGTTTGACGGCTAGTAATCCCATTGTTGGGTTCATAACATTCATTCCTGCTAAAGCCAGTCCGCCAGAGAGTGATTTAGTTCCTCTCTTCGAAGCCGCTTTCTTCGCTTGCTTAAGAAGCATGTTTTGCGATTGATTAAAGCGCGCTTGATTATCAATATCGACAGCGGCTTGAGTAATGTCCTCAGGCTCATGTTGATAGCATCATTGACGCCAAGCGTTTCTAGGTACTTATCCATCACATTTCTATCAGGACTAGCGATACGATCATGCATCGTGGTCACTTCATCCTTAGTAGACATGTTTGTAAAGGTTGGAATACGCCAGATCTCTTCCGCTAAGACTCGATAGTCCGCTTCAATCATATTCAACGACGACAGGATGCTTTCTTCACAACGGCTCAATGCAACCTGGTTAACGTTTCTGTTGTATTTAATGCCCGTTCTGCGCTTAGTCTGCTTCGAACGTAGGTGCTTACCAAATGAATCCCACAGGAGCACTTTGAGTAGCATCGGGTTAACCATAGTTCCAAACTCAACGTTGGTACCTACCCCCATCGTTGCACCAGCACCCGCTTTAAATGTGAAGTCTCCAGAGCCTTTAACAATGGCTTCCAAAGCAGCAGATGCGCCCAAGCCAACTGACGCAGAACCAGTCACACTACCAGACAACATATTCATGCCGCGAGCTTTCAGGGTAAAAGTGCTTGTTCCACTAGCCTTAGCTCCAACAAAGGCACTTGCACCAATTTTAGTTTTAATGACTTCATCACCGGCAAAGATATTGGCACTGTTTAGTGTGCTGGTAAATTGCACTTTAGCGGTCGCACCAACAAATAGCTCACCTTCACTCTTTAGAGCCATAAACTCGGCTACAGAAAGTTCGTGAGAGACCGTTAGCTTCATACCCATTTGAGCAGCAAGTACCGCATCAATTTCTAAATCAATACCCGGTATCAGTTGCATTGCAGCAAACGATCCGTCGTCCGCTTCCTCTTTTTTATTTGTCTCCCAAGCTTTACCTGGTGACTTATCGAGAGTGAACTTCGTACTGGTCTTCTTACCTGCTTCCTCTCCAAGCTTCTTCTCTCGGAAACCAGCAGCACCACCTTGTCCAAATTTAGCATGAGCACTAAACTTGCTGCTCTCACGGGCACCAATTTCAGCGGATGCTTTGATTTGGTTTTTCATTTTTCCGAAGTCCCAAGTTTTTTCAAACTCGACTTTTGCTTCGGCAAATAGTGCTTGTGAGGCTTCAAATGTCAGTGAACCGTCTTCAAGGTTTACTTTGCCCTCAACAGAGCGGGTATTTCCTTTTTGGAATAGATCATTGATAGCTGGCCAAAGTTCAGCATTGCATTTTGCATGATTAAAGTAGGCATCTCGCAAAGCATTAACTTGCGCATCAAGAATTTCCACCTTGGCTTGGCCAAGCTCACCGGATGCTAAGATACTGCTATGAGAACGCTTCAAAACTTCATGCTTGTTATGCAGCATTTGGAAGAAAGTACGGTTAATCAATTTCGAACGGACAGATTCCGTTGGGGAACGGTGTGGTTGAATCACCTTAACGACACTACCAAACTTTTTCGTCACTCGTTCTACAAAAAACTGCCATACAGGATGCTTAGTCACTGCGCTAGCTTCGTAGGCGCTACTGTTGCTTCCCGACTGGCGATACAATTCCGCCTCAACCTCAGAATAGATAACATCTATCGCTTTTTCTAAATAAGGTAAGGCTCTGTTAGAGTGCCTTCTCCCGCATGCGAGAGACAGTTTTTTCAACCATTGCTCAATATCTATCGCGCATCCTAAGTTAGGGATTAATTTTCCATCCGTCCCTTTGATTGATGACACATCGAAGTCGAGATTGGCTGCAGCAAGCTGTTTTTTATTCATTAGCTTTCCTTCTATCTAAATCTCAAGGCTCAGGGCTTTTCGCCACTGGATAAGCGTTGAGTTTATTGAGTAGTCATGCGCACATGGCATGACCTGATCGATGATTTTAATCAGTGAAAACCAGTCGTCCCCCGTTTCGACCAGACCTTCCCCACCCTTTTGATTTGGCGAAGCAAACATAGGCGTTGCTTGCCAATCGGAGAGTGCTTCCCGGGAAGTTCCAGTCCGACAACTGGCACCGAAATCGATCAATCGAATATGTTGTAATTGAGGTACATAAAGCAGGTTAGATGCTTGATATCGCCATGTACCACCCTTGCTATGACAGTGTTTGATCGCCTGAACCACACTAGGCAAAAGCGAAGCAAATAACGCTAGATCCTTAGGCTCAAACTCAATCAGCGGTATCGCACTTTGATCAAACTCCAGCTTTAGCTGCAATTTGCTCCAGTCGACATCCACTACTTTTTGTATTTGAGCACCCTGACACTCTTGCAAAGCAACCCATTCTCTTTGCAGGCTCTCTGCCGAATCAAATTGCTTAGTGTAGTGGGTCAAGTCGTTACTGATTTCATGTGCACGGGAGTGCGTCGCCAAAACTTGGCAACGCACTCGTTCCTGCGGTTCAATCACAGCTTTCAACATCGACAACCTTAAAGCTGCTTAGGCAACGAGAATTGAACAAATAAAGATTTATCCAATGGTTGTTTTGAATCACGCAACGTGTAATCCAATACGATGTTGTTTTGGTTAATTTTGTAGTTGAGCTTACGAATCAAGCGGCTCGATGTAGCACTGCTCTTATTCGCAAAAATAGCGCGCAACAACGCCCACTGACCGGTAAATGATTGTTGTGCGACTCGATTCTGACCGTTGTAGAATTCTGCACTCAAATAGCCATCCACTCCTGCGGTTGGCCAAGTTATCTCGCGCCACACTCTTGGACCATGTTTGTAGTCGTAAATCGTTTCAGCCTCTCGTAGGCGGAATTCCGTCACGTCGGTACTCATTGAGCTCGCTTTTACTTCAAGCCTTAACCCAAGATCATCCCCTGAAGAACCAAAGAAAATGCCACTCAGCTTTTGAACTAATTCAAGTTGCTTACGAGTGTTTGAGTTTATTGGTAGCGTTAGGCCGTCAACTTCGTTTAGCTTGAGCCTGCCGTTATCCCAGTAAACAAACGGCTTCAAGGTTTCTTCTATGTAGCGAGCCACACGGCCACTTGGTTTAAAGAATTGAGAAAAGTCATCTAAGCTCACTTCTCCACGACCATGTTGATCAAATGGGAATCGCCCTTCAATGGCAGACACATAAAACTGGTAAACTTGCTCATCCCACTGTGTATTTAGATACACCACGCTGCCATTCACCACTTGTTTCCACACTTGTTCACTGAGACTCTTCGTCCAAGACGCGACGATGTTCGGAGCCTTGCTGCCAGCTTGACGGAAGTTCACGATAGGGTCGCTACTACCTTGCGCATGGGCGATGGCATAAGCATGGAATGATTTACCTGGGTTTGAACTAGACAATGCGGCATCGAAAAACGAGTTAACCTCATCAACTTGAACGATCAACTGCTCCAGTGGTGTATCCTTGTCTTTACCATTCCCATTCACAAACCTAGAAAAAGGCAAAAATGCTTCATTTACGACGAATGAAGGTTGCAGCCTCAACAGGTTATCGCCAACTGCTCGATTCACTTTGTCGGCTTTGTTCAACACCTTTTTCGCTTTCTTCAGTCCTAGTTGACCGGCTGCACGCTTCTGTCCTTTCGTATCCGGTTGATCGGCGACAGCCAATGTTGTGTTCACCACAACCGCATCCAATACATCAAGTAGTGGACTCGTAGCCGGAGAACGTGTGTTTCTTAGCGCATAGCTAAGTACCGAAGCATCGCCAAACTGTTTGATTTGAATGTTGTTGACTAGGTCTTTCCAGTAGTAGATGTAATCAGCAAAATACAGACGTTGAACCTGTTTGCTCAGTTCTCTAAGCTCAATGACTGATGCGCCAGACATATCACCTTGAATCGCTTTAAACTCGCTCATCAAGCTTCTAAGCAGAGGCGACTTTGCCGTCAAATCAATTTGGCTGTAGCCCTGCTTAGTAAAGATTTCAGGGATCAGATAGCCATGGAAATCATTAGTAAACTCAAACAAGCTATCGAACTTCTCACCGAGCTGGCTTCGGAGATCCACTTGAGTACGGTACTCTGGCATCTCTTTAATACGCGCATAAATCAGTCGTTCTGGTGACAAGCCTTCAAGGTTGTTCGTTGCAACAGCTATAAGGTCTAGGTTCGGTTGTAGCTGCTTGTCGTAATGACTTTTAAACAAGTCTTCGATTAAAAGAGAAAAAGAGTAAAGCTCGTCTGGAGAAAGCTCACCTTGGTCTTTCAAGTTATCAAGCAAGTAAGTTTGTAGTTCCGCAAAGTTCAGTTGCTCTCGGTCAAACAACATCTGGTAGTAACGCAAAATCTCAAAGATTCGGCTTGGATTACCAAGGTTCACATAAACATACAGCTCGCTGCTGATCAGCTCTTCGAGCTTTGGCAGCATTATCTGGTGCAACTGTTTTTCATAAGCAGAGTAAACACTCTCGGCCGTATCTGTTTGCTTAATACTGACTTTCTCATGCCACGATTTAGGTTGAACGCCCTCAGCAACCACATCGCCGAGTTCTCTTAATACCGCCACAACCTCCGACATAGAATTGTCATTGCTCAGCTTTTGAACATCGTTTTGATAAAAACGAATTTGAGATAGAGCCGTTGTGCGCCAATCTTCATCAACATTCCAGTTTTCCTGTAACTTCAGGCCTGCAACAGAAATCAGCCCAACTACGGATACTAAAACAGCGGTTCGAAATACAAGATAACCCGCATGACGCCATTCATTGACACCGGCGATATTCTTCTCCGGCAAGATGACCTTATTGAACAAACGTTGCGTAAAGAAACCACGACGATTTGGCTGCTGTTCAACTTGGTTATTGGTGTTGAACTCAGCACGTTCGGCCACAACCTGCGTTAGTAGATCATGCTCAATGCCTTTTTGTCCGGATGACATTAAATAAGCGCCGCGGATCCATACGGCTTCTCGGACACGGTTCTCGCGACCAATGTCGCTCAAAAACTCGTTGACGCGCTCTAGGAAAATTCTTAGCTGATAAGGCCAAGCGATAATGGATCCCGACTTGTCACTGCTGACGTTTCTCAGTAACTCAAACTGCTGCCCCGCAATGGATTGAATCAACGCGTGGCTTTCTGCCTCAAACTGCTGTTTGTCATAACGGCGCGAAACATCGCATTCAAAGGTAATACCAAAAGGATTTTCTGAGTCACATGCAGTGAAGCTCTCAAAGAAACCAGTGAAGTCTGCAATCGAGTCAGCTTTAGAGAAAGCGGCGTAAACAGGCAAGTTTAAGCTAAGCTCTGCGCCCATCGACAACACAGCCTCCTGATAGATACCTGAGAGCCTAGTGCGCTCTTTCTTGTCTCCTGTCATTAGGCGATCACATCCAATAACCGTCACAATGCCGTTCAGTCCTTGCCTCGGACGGTATTTGAGTAGTTGCTTCGCCAGTACTTGCCAAAGCGATTCGTCAATACCGTCGTTATCAAATATACGATGACCAACTTCCACAACGACTGCGTTATCGTTGCTCCAAAAGCGTAGGTACTGCTCCGTATCACTTTCATCCAAGTAACGCTCGTTAACTGGCTCAAAACCATTCTGTAGCAATATGGCACTTTTCGCGTCTTTTTCACCACCTAGAACTAGGTACCAAGGCAGACTGTAAAGACTTTCTAGCTTGTTACGAGCTTGTCCTTGTATCTTTTTCGTTGCGATACGAAACAGCTGCTGGATCACGCGTGTGTCTTGTTTAAGCAGTACGTGTTGATCATGCTCTTCTTTCTCTGTTTGATTAAGCTTGCGTTGTTTCCACCACCAAACACATGTAAAGAAGACAATAACGACGGTGACAGCGAGCATTCCCCACTTTATCCAGACTGGTTGCTCTTCTGATGCCGTTATCCAAAATGCGAGCGTCCCTAAAATGGCAGTAATCACCAAGAAAATAGAAAATATCTTTTTAAACATCTTATTTCAGCGCTCTTTTAATCGTGGCGTTCAAACCAAAGCGAACATTGAGTTCATTTTTCAACTTACGAATGGTGTTTAAGTCGTCACCTGCGTGAAGATAAAGCTCAACACCATGTTCCGTCTCACGAGTAAAAGACTCATAGCCTGCTTGTTTGAGTTCTGTCGATAAACGAAGTGCGTCGCTCGCCCGAGAAAATACCGCGAGAATGATCTCCCATTGCTGAGTGACCACTTTTCCTTTCATTCCCGTTTCTTCCTCTAGGCTTTCACTCTGTCGCCCCAAATCCGCATCGGAACTTAAGTACACTAAGTCACTGCTGTTTTTCTTCAGGTTAACGTCTGACATATCGATCGCGCTAAACTGTTCCAACAACGGCTGCACGCGGCTGTTGTACCAATATTCAGTAAAGCCATACCCCGATGCCAGAACCAAACAAGCCAAGCCTAACGTTTTGCCCATACTGATCATTAGCCACGGGCGTTTACCTTCGATTAACGCTGGTGTTTGCGGTACCGGAAAAGGACTTTCACTGCGATAGTGGCGAATGAGGCCGTACGCACGAGCGGTAATATCATGCAATTGGCTCTCGTCTTCATGGCGAAAGCGCCCTTTGAAACCCAAAGCTAAAAGCACGTACTGAAGCTCAATAAAATCAACAAGTTTATTCGGCTGCTGGCTGGCCTTATCTAGCAACACAAAAAAGGCCTCTCCGCCATCGCGCTGTGAAAACACCTTGCTCAACAACGAATGATTTTCCCAACGGGCACGCTCTCCCCAAGCGGTGTACAGCACCGCTTCATCAAATGCCGCGCACAATACAAAGCAACTTTTTTCAATCACGCTTGGGTGGTAATCCAAGTGCAGACCACGCAAACGAAACGCATCAATGGCGTACAAAAGTTTTTGACGAAAACGGTTGATGTCTCTCGGCGCACCTTGACGCTTAATCGTCACTAAAATACCCAACAGCTCCGTTGCCGCATTCATTAAAGGGCTACCATAAATGGCAAGATTCTCAATCAATCGCTCAGTACCCGAAGTGTCCGCTTTGGGTGGCAACTGATGCTGCTTTTGAGGTGATTCGGTCGATGTCACTCGTCGAATTTGAACCGTCGGTTCTTCGTTAAATAATCCGCCCATCCGTTACCTACCTGATCACATGAAAATCGACGTGGATATCATCAATTCTTTCATCAATATGAAGAGCGATCGCCTCATCACGTTTGATCAGCGCTTGCCACAATTCAGACTTAGTATCGATTTCGAAGTAAGCGGCGTCATTCAAAGACTTCAGCTCAGAAGGTGCATAAGGAAGATGGCGCAAAGGAACACCTGAAAGTGCATTACGTACTAAACCGGCAATATCACTGTTCCCTGCTAGCTTCGCAGCACGAGGAAACTCTTCACTAAGTCGAGTAGCACCGATAGACGAGGAAACGGCCAACACAAAGCGCCCTTGATTGTATAGGCTGCGATCATCGACCAGTGTGCGTAGCAAGCGACGGCTCACAAACAGCTGTTTGTCCCAGTTCAATGTTGATACGTTATCTATCTGAACCTCACGCAGTAACACCAATAACTCAGAAAACACGGTCGAGAAAATGCTGTATAGCGCATCTTGGTTCCATGCTGGGAAAGACTTGGGCATCTTCCCTTCTAAACCCTGCATCTGCCCCGCCATCGAAACGCACTCTAAATAGAGGTGACGTGTCAGCAACGAGCCATCTAGGTTCCATTGTTCAAGTTTTGGCATCCAAGCACCCAGTACTTGCAGCCACAAGTAGTCACGCATCAACGACTGATAGCTTTTACTGCTGGACTCCGCTTGTAAACGAGTATGTATCGCCCGGGAACGGTATTGTACTTGTGCAAATAGATCAGCAACGTTATCGGTTAGGTAGCTAGATACGGCAAACTGCAAGCATTGGGGAACGAATGCTTGGTTCAACACAACAACACCTTCAGATTTGTGTTCACTGATTTCAGCAACGGATATCAACACAAAATCTTTTAGCTCATCACCTTCTAAACGCAGCTGAATGTTCAATGTTGCTAGCTCTAACTGAACCGGGTCACTGTGCTCTCGGCTGGTATCGTAAACGGGGTGTTCTTGTGAAGAGTGTCTAAGACGCGCATCTTCTCCAACATCAATAGTGCCCGGTCTTGAAACCGGAAGGGCCAGATACACTTTCTTATGACTGGTATTTTTCGGCACATCGAGCACGAGTGCTTGCTCAATTTCAAATGGCGTTCCATCAGGGAAAATACCTTTAGCACGACGCACCGAAACCTTACCAATGTTCAACATCGAGCGATCAAGCTCTAGCGAGGTCAATCCATAAGCATTAGGGCTAATTTGTCCGGCGAACTCGCGAGTAAAATGTTCAACATAGCGCTCTTGCTGTTGAAAGTGCTGAGGGGAAAGGAACATCCCCTCACTCCACACGACTTTATTATTATCCATTATTATTCTTCTTCCCCTGACACAGACAGATTAATGCCATCAATTTCAATACTGATAACCGCTGAATTCACAATTAGCGGCTTATAAATCACCTTGTTCTTCGCCTCTCTGTAATCAGCAAAACCCGCAATCACACCGATGTACTTAACGCCACTACCAAGTGGGATAATTTCCTGGCGAGTTTCACCCGGCAAAATGCTTGGTAACTGGCGAGAAACGGCCAACTCGGCCTTCAACACGCCTTGGTCATCATTATAAATTTGAATAAAATCAGAGAGTTCAAACGCATTATTATTCGTCAATTGATAGATTCGGAGCTCTACCGGAGAAGGCTTACCTTCAACATTAGGGTTAATATTGGTCGCAGCTTTAATATCAACGACCAGTTTTGGCTCAACCAGCTCATCGCTCCATAAACTGCACCCTGACATCATAAGGGCGATACACATTAGGCATAAACGACGTACCATTACTGATCCCCTTCGAAGTTTTTTTGCATACGCATTGCATCTCTGAAGTACGCTTGAAACTTAATTTGCCAATCGCGATTCTCCACTTGTCGGTTGAAATAGCGTTTGTACATATCCCAGTACTTCGGTTTACGAGACCAAAAGCCGTTGCCCGACAAATCATCAAACATCGACTCCATCGCATTCGGAGAAATGTCAGACAGCAACCTTGCCAATGCCATTTCTAATGCTTTGTCCGTGCATTCCTGTAAGCGCTGCTCATGCTTCTTAAACTCAGTAACCGCAAACTGAGATTGGTTAACTGGTGACTCTTCTTGAGCGAAAGAGGGAGGCGCCATCACTTCATGGTTTGGAAATGACGCACGAAAATCACTGTCTTTCAGCGGGTCATCCTCATCCGTCTGAAAATCAAGATTAAAGTGAGGCGCTTGCTCTTGCTTAACTGAAGCATCATTCGCAAATGGGTCATCCCCCACCACATCTGTTGCCGAGATGGTGAACTCTGGCGCTTCGTCGACTTCAGGAATACTTTGAATAAATGGTGTTGATTCAGTACTAAACGGATCATCACCTAGTCGAGAGCTATCAGAGTGATGCTGCTGGGTTTGCGCTTTCGCTGATTCAGGGAAGAAACAAGAAACCAGCAATCGGTAACGGCCAATATCAAGAACATCACCATCACTTAATGTCGATTGGTTACCATTGCCCAAAGGCGCATCAGAGCCATTGATGTAAAGGCCATTGGTGCTGTTGTCCATGATTTGGTATCCACGCGAGGTCTTACGAATCGTCGCATGGGTACTTGAAATCTCACGACTTGCGTCATTAAGTTGTAGCGTCGCGCCAAACGCACGCCCGATATCTCCACCATCTTCTGGAAATGCTTGATTCCATTGGGCGATACTTTCACCATCTGGAGAGCTAATAATTCTAATCGATAGAGGCATTTGACTGACCTTCAATAAATTCAATATTTGGAGTTAACGACACTGAGAAACCGCCTCGTTAAATTCATTAAGAAAGTTGGGGTATTTCTTAGTAAATGCTTTGGAGAAATACACCCCCAATGGATTCGATTTAACCCGTGTCCGAGAAATCGCTCGATAACTGATACCCATTTTTTTTATCGTCTCGTCAATGACAGCATCATTGCCCAATACCGCTCCGACTTCCCCGTTCAGCATTAACTCAATTAGGGCTTTTGGCGTCCTTGGCTTTTTACTCACGCGGTAACCGTTTTTCTGTAGCCAAAACCATTTATTTGAGCCAAATAGTGCCGCGACTTCGACCTGAGATTTGAACATAGCGTTGTCTAACTCTGTTGAATCAGAGAGCGAGAACCAACTCCAATTCTGTTGATCAAGTGGCGCAGAATAATCGGCATACTCATCACGCTTACTGTTACGAGACGCAAGGAAGAAACCATGTTGTGAGCCAACCTCTGTCATGAGCTGGGCTCTATCCCACTTAGTCATCGTGAGCTGATATGGCTGGTCCATCACTCTCATGACACACTTCACTCGTTCTATCCCCGGCCCTTTCATTTCCCCGTTTTCTTGGTACTGATAAGGAAACCATTCTTGGGTTGCGAGTAGTAATCGCTCTGGACGCTGATAGGCCAAAGCAGGTTGGCTCAGCACGGTCAACATAACGGCAATAAAAACGACTCGTATCATGGTTAATGGCTCTCCATGCTCATGCCTGCTGAACGCACTAGCTTGCCATCTTGCGAATAGATATCGCTGGCCATTTCAATCAGTACAAACGGAAGCTGCGTATCAACGCGGCCTGCTTGTTTAAAGCTAATTGAGATGTCTGGTGGCGACAGCACGCCCACAGGTAGAGAGGCAGGTGCTGCGCCCTTTTTAAGTACTTCAATGCCGTAAAGTGCCGCTTGGTGAGCGTTGTTCTCAAACCCTACGCCAACAGACATCAGCGCACTTTGTTGCGTGCCATTAACCGCATCAGGCACTGCGGTTAACAGAGGAAGCTGCTCCGAATACAGGTTGATCTCATCAAGTCGGTTAAGAAGACTTGAGCTACCCGTTAGCCAAAGCAAGGATTGACGTAAATTGCCATCGTTGACCTTCATCGATTCAACGGTGGTTTGCATCACGTGCTGAAGGGCAAGCTCAGGATTATTCTCGTCAACTTCGATAGGAAAGACTGTCACTCCTTGCTTCTCAGCCTCTTTTTGAAGTGGCAAAAACTGAGTGAGATAAGCACTGGTGTTCGACTTAGCGTACAACACACCAATTTGAGTCAGACTTGGTTTAAAGCGACGTAAAAAGCTCAGCGTAATATCAGCAGGCAAATTCAAGGAGGTGTAAGCAAAGTTGTTGCCGCTTGAGTGATAGTTATCCGTCAGGCCCAGTAACACCGGATCTTTTGCGTTCACCGATACAACCGGCAGCTTACCTCCAGCGTAAACCTTATGCAGTGAGACGGTCGCACGAGATCCAACCGTGTAGATCATGTTCGCCTTTATATCGGCAGCTTTCGTCCAAGCAACCAGTTCCTCTTGGCTTTTAGGTAAAAGGAAAGCGCGAAATGAAGCGTTAGGCATTTCTCTGCGAAACACTTTTAAGATGGTCGACAACGCAACATCATACGAGTCCGCTTTTCGAGAAACTAAAACCCAAACCATCGGATGTTCACCACGTGGGGCGAACAATACATCGCTGTCATTGGCATTGATTTCCCACTGTACCGCCTTCTCAGCTTGTAAGTGTTCGCCCAACCACTCAGGCCAATCCGCCAAACTCACCGATGAGGATGCTGCCAGTACCAAAAGTAAAATCAATCGAATCATGCTTTCGCCTCCTTTTGTGCACCACGGTCAAACAACCACATCAACAAGCCAGCTAAGGTAAAGAATGCTGAAAGCGCAAAGAATGCGTAGTCCGTTCCGAGGTGAGTAAGCAAAGCACCGACAACGATCGAACCCAACACATGACCTAGCCTTTCCAAAAAGCGGTAAGTAGAAGCAACTGAGTTGGCATTCACACCTTGAGTGGTGGTCACCACATGAGTCACAACTGGGGCATTAATAAAGCCGTGTGAAACGCCCATGACTAGCATTGCGAACGTTGCGACGAGGACAAGATAGGTTATGTCTTCAAATAAGAAGGCAGCAGAAAGAATGGCCAAAGCAACAGCGCCAACGATGCTTCCTAAGCAAAGCGCCCATTTTGCAGAGCCAATACGGTCAATCATTGGCGAGACCTTGCCACTAATGAAAAGCACAGAGAATGCATAAGCCATCAGCACCTGACCGATACTTTCGCGCTCGACACCTACATCAGAAAGAAGGATTGGCACAGCAAAGAATACGACACCCGTTAGCATCATTTTGGTTGGGATACCAACAAGCAACATGGTGCGCATGAATGACGGTACACGCATCAAAGCAGCGGAATCTTTTAGCATCATCGTCAGGTTCTCTTTGAGTGAACCTTGAGCATTCCCCTGAGGAATCATAGACGGCAGCGACAACGCGAACAGATACATCAGGCCACCAACTAAAGCCGACAACATGAAGATACCTTGCACGCCTACGGTATCAGCCAACAAGGCACCGATTGCCGCACCAGAGATGAATCCAGCATTGAAACAAAATACGATGATGCCTGCGGCTTGTGTCTTGTTAGATTGATCACTGCAACGCAGAATATAACCTTGAACGGCAATAAAGATCGTCGCTTGCCCAACGCCAGAGGTGAATCGCGCAATCAGCACCATCGCTAACTGGGACTCGTACGCTAGCAACAGGCAGCCAGCCGCAGATAACAGAATACCCACGCCAAGTACTTTTCGAATATCAAACACTTCAACTAGACGCGAAACAGGCAATAGCGTTGCAGCAAAGCCGACAAAGTAGAGTGTAAAGAAGTAAGACGACCAACTTTCACCCGCGCCATTCTCTACCGCGATTTGCGTTAAGTACTGAGGTAAAACCGGCGCCATTAACGATTCCATCAGCACCGTAACCAAAAGCAACGGCTTAACCTGTGCCAGTACGATATCGTTTTTTGGCTGTTGCTCTGAGTGGCTCAGCAAGCGAATAAAAGCAAAGCAAATGAACGCACAACCAGCAAATAGAATGGCAAAGTTCTTTAGTGTACGTACCAACTGCGCAAACAGTACTTTAGGGAAAAAAGCGACCGTCACCTCGTTCCCTTTCGCATCGCTGACCAGAAATTCGGCCATCTCATCGACTGACATACTGTTCTGCGCTTTACTTTTGGCGATCAACTCAGATCCCTGAGCAACAGAAATGGAAGAGACTTCTGGGTTTGACTGACGAAAACTGTCTAGCATCTCATCGATGCCACTCACTTGACGATAGCTGATCCCTGCATTCAGTACTGGGGCCAAACGTTGAGTAACAATGTTCGCCATGGAATCCGCCTTGTGCTCCAAGCCGGATTTGTATAATGCACCGACCATCAACAGCACGCTCGCCGACATGGCTAAGAACACCCCACCAAATGCAGTGAAGTAAATCTTGGGGTTTTGGCTACGCAACACAAAGAAGATAAACGCAGCGGTCAGTAAAACCACCAGCAGCACCATCGGCTGGAAGTGCCTATCGATGCTCCTTTCGATTTCTTCATCACTCAGCCAAATCTCCAAAGCACCAACTTGAGCGAATTTATTGTTCAAAGGGATGGTGACTAAGCTGCCAACAAAGTTGTCATCGGTGTAGCGATATAGCTCTTGCTGCCCAGAAATCACTCGGATATCAACCACAGAAGAATCCGCTTTCGCGATTGGCGATAGCACTTTCTCAAGACCCGCAAAGTCCTGAAGCGGCACGCCGGAACTGAGAACTTGTTCTATACCGATTCGGGCGGCTTCTGTTTGGGCTAAAATCGCATCACGGCTCTGCTGTTGATAGCTTTTCAATGCTTGTGCATACCCAACAACAAAGATCAGCATTAGTGATAACAGAACCAGTAATGCTCCGAGCAACAAGCGGCTATATTGCTTAAAAGAGTTCAAAGTTCACTCCTAACACACGCTTAGAGCGTCGAATTGCTCATTGAGGCAATGCGCAACCGACATTGGTCGTTTTTGCTTGAGGAAAGATAATCGGTTAAACACCAACGACTGAACTAGGTCTGTGTAATCCATACCTTCACGAGCCAGATCATGGCAAACCAAACTTACCTTTTCTCCCTCCGGACGTTTTAGATCCGGTTTTGGATTGGTTTCCAGCACATAAAGGTTGCCTTCTTTGTCCATTCGTAAGTCCACTCTCACTAAGGTTTGAAGGCCAAGCTGGCGATAAATCTTCTGACCGATCAGTGCTAACTGGTTGCGTAGCCCCTCTTCATTAACAGCAACCAAACGGTCTTGAGTGATCGGCTTTACATCCATAGAAGTAAAAATCGGCTCGTCAGCGTCCAGTACACGTTCAGTAATTGAGAAAGCCATCGGCATTTCAGACTGCGTCAGTTTGCCTTCTTTAAACACATACTCTCCCGCAACAGCAACAACAAACTCTCGGCCACCAAGGAAAGGCTCAATCATTACAGTGTTCCCCGTCGCTTGACGTACATGCTCTACAACACCCGCGAGATCACTACGATTAAAAACAGGATAAACATGGATTGAAGCTCTGCCAGACACTGGTTTAACAATGAAACCATCTTTGAACTGCGCTTCAATTTGATCGATCGCATCTTGCTTTGCTACATCTTCAAAATGTTCATCAATACCAATGGTGATAAATGGTGCAGTCGGCAGTCCAGCGGCTCTAATTTCATGCTTAAACAGGTGCTTGTTATCCAAGATCCCTGCCGTCATTGGCGAGTGCCCTACATAAGGCACGCCCAGCATTTCCAATGTAGAAGGCAAATGACACATGGAGTCAAAACCTTGCAAACCACCACTGTTCGTAATCACCAAGTCAATGCCTTTATCTTTCAGGCACTGCGCTAAGTTGATGTCTTCAGCTAACACCTCAACGAACTGGAAATTAGATTCACGCAGTGCATTAGCAATATCGTGTGCAACAGGTGCATACGTTTTGGTTGAGCGAGGGCTCAAGTTTTCAAAGATAAAACTGCCGTCCTGCTCTTTATCCCCACCGTGAATCACTGCGATTTTTAAGTTCTGGCGAATCCATTCCAATTGTTGCGTAGAAAAGACTGAATGCATCATCTGTTAGTACTCATAATGTTGTGCTGCGAAAAGGGCGCGTTAAACACGACCTGCAACAAAAAGCGTTAATAAAATTACGTTATTGTTTTAGTTGGGTTGATATACAACCCATTGTTTTTTTGAGGTCTGTCGCCTCTTAATGCTATTGAATCTGAATCTTAAATTTGCCTTCTTCAACGTGAACAGTGACCGCTTCTACCGGCTTGTTCTCACTCATGCGAACAATGCACTGGTTCGCTAAATCCGGCATAAGTTGACGATTAATCAGTTGCTCAACGGCACGAGCGCCTGTTTCAGGTGAATCGTTCATATTGACCAGCAGATCAATCACATCAGGATGAAATTCAAAACTTGCTTTGTAGTGGGATTGAACGCGCTTGCGAATGCGGTTCAGAGACAAGGTTGCAATTTGCGCCATTTCTTCATCGTTCAAAGGGAAGTAAGGCACGATGGTCGCACGGCCAAGAAATGCTGGTTTAAAGTGTTTTTGCAGCTCAGGGAAAATAGACTGAGTCAGAGTCGGAACATCCGGTCGACCATTTTCACATGCATTAACAACAGCACTGTCTGCCGCGTTTGATGTCATGATGATGATCGTATTACGAAAATCGATGTGTCGACCTTCACTGTCCGAGATAGAGCCTTTATCAAAGATTTGATAGAAGATGTCATGCACACCAGGGTGGGCTTTTTCCATTTCATCCAGCAGCAGGACAGAATATGGGTTCTTACGTACCGCTTCTGTTAAGACACCGCCTTTACCGTAGCCAACATAACCTGCAGGAGAGCCTAAAAGCATCGACACCTTGTGCTCTTCTTTAAACTCCGTCATGTTGATGGTGGTGATATTTCGCTCGCCACCGTATAGCAAGTCGGTAAGCGCCAATGCAGTTTCGGTTTTACCCACACCACTTGGACCACACATCAGGAATACCCCAACAGGTTTGCGTGGGTCGGTTAAACCTGCACGCGACAAGCGAATTGCTTGTGAAAGCTCTGCTATCGGCGTTGTCTGACCAATCACTCGCTCACCGATACGAGTCTCTAGGTGCATCAACTTCTCAACTTCTTGGCTAAGCATGTTGCCCACTGGAATACCCGTCCATAGCGCCACCACTTCAGCGATGGTTTGCTCTGTTACCTGTGGCAGGACTAATGGCTGCTCACCCTGGATCTCTCGCAGGGCTGCCATTTTGTCTGCTAACAGGATTTTCGCTTCATGCGATATCACCGAGCCATTTTCTTTTAGCTCAGCGTCTAAGCCAGACTGCAACTCAATGATCTCTTCCACCAAGAGGCGCTCTGCGTTCCAAGAGCACTCAAGTGACTGATGCTCTTGTTCTAAAGCCGCCAATCGCTGTTTTGCTTCTTCCAAGCGTACGCTTTCAATCGACCACAATGCCGACTCATGATGTAACGTTTCGATCTCGTTGTTGGTGTAGCGGATTTTTTCTGCAATGGCTTCCAACTGTCTAGGTGCCGCACTTTGGCTCAACCCAATGCGTGAACACGCTGTATCTAACAGACTAATTGCTTTATCAGGTAACTTACGCTCAGGAAGGTAGCGAATAGAGAGAGCGACGGCGGCATCAATGGCTTCTTGCATGACTTTAACGCCATGGTGCTTTTCAAGGCTGCGCTTCACGCCGCGAAGCATGTGGATAGCATCTTCTTCATTAGGTTCATTAACCGCAACAACTTGAAAGCGACGAGTCAACGCGGCATCCGATTCAAAGTACTGTTTGTATTCTGCCCATGTGGTCGCTGCAAGTGAACGAAACTCGCCACGCGCAAGCGCTGGTTTCAGAATATTAGCTGCATCATTCTGGCCCGCTGTGCCACCCGCCCCAATCAGCGTATGTGCTTCATCGATAAACATGATGATCGGCGTCGTTGACTGCTTGATCTCATTGATCACATCTTTAAGACGGTTTTCAAACTCACCTTTGATGCTCGCACCTGCTTGCAAAAGGGACAAATCAAGGCTGCGCAGCTCAACGTTCGCAAGCGCAGGTGGGACATTGCCATTCACGATTTCTTGGGCAAGGCCTTCAACAATGGCTGTTTTACCTACACCTGGGTCACCAACGAGGATCGGGCTGTTTTGACGGCGGCGGCACAAAATATCAATGGATTTGCGAATTTCATCTCCGCGCCCTGTAATAGGATCCAACTCGCCATTACGCGCTGCCTCTGTCAGGTTTTGCGAGAACTTGTCCAAAGCTGGCGTCGCTGAGTCACCACCGGTTGGGACCATGCTCTCGGTAGACGATGAGACTTCACTGGGTCCTCTGATCACCATCGACTGACTGCGTAACCATTCAGAAGACAATACTGACACCCACGAGCTCAACACGCCGTTGTAAGCGCTTTGGTCCAGACGCTGCTTCAGCACCATCAGCAGATGAAATTCATTCACCACCGATTGCTGATTGTTTAATGAAGCAAGCATCCATGCATCTTTAAGTAACTCAACCAACTCAGGGGACAAAGAAGGTGAAGAGTCATTACCACGAGCCAAGTGCATCAGACGGTCATTGCAACGCTCCAACATCGACTCTTTGGCCATTGATGCTTGCTGCAAAGCGGCCTCCCAGCCTTTGGACTGCTGTAACAACTGAACAAACCAATGCTCAGCTTCTATCGCAAAGTGTCCTTTACTTACACAATCTCCTGCAGCCGTTTCTAGGGCACTTTTTAATAACGGAGTAAGCCTTTTGACCAAGCTTTGTAGTTCAATATTTATCATTCTGTTTCCTAACTTTTCGTCAGTGGCATTTCAACAAACTGTTGATGATCTGATTGATGACTCATCCACGCGGATTGGCCAATTCTTAACGCTTTTTGGTGACTGCCTGATAACTTCACTCTCGGCAGATACTGGCTATTTACCTTCATATAGAGTGCATACTTGGTATTCACTCCCATATAGCTTCTAACCATATGGTCCAGCGCAAGAACCATCTCTTTGTCACTGCGTATTTTTAAGTAATGCTGATAGTCTTGAGGGCAAATTTTTATGTTGAGTTTCTGCCCCGTCATTGGCGTCGACATCCCGACCAACGCGCCCATTCCCAATTGATGATTGTTTCCGGCTTGGCCAATTTGAGTTAACGAACACTCTGTTAGAGGCAAATACTCTAGGCCACTGCGTTCAACCTCAAATTCCGACTCGAAGTAATCTTCTAGCATCGACTTAAGCGCAAATGGGCAGGTTAATTTCAACCCTAATAAGCCGGTGTATTGCACCAAATGAGATTCCGGCATTGGTGCCTTATCTCCAGTCTGCCCAGCCAAACTGGAAAGCATTTCAGTAATAGATTGACGGTCACGATTCCAATGAAACGCCTCTTCCTCAATCTGATACGTCAGCTCGTGCTTTTGCTTTGTTTCGCAGTACAAGCGGTAGTAACGGTTATTAAACATGTCGAAGAAGTCGAGTGGCGCTTCATCACCAAGTTCAAAACGCGCTTTTAGTGCATCGCCATACATCGCTCTTGGCATCGAACCAGAGTTGCCAGACAAAGCCGCCAATGATGTCTTTACCGTAAATTCACCCTCTCGCTCCGAAGTAACCATAGAAACTTCTGCTTGATAGTAAGCTGGGAGAATCTCCGCACTGAGCCTCACCTCAGGTCGCTGACCCTTTAAATGAGCCTGATGCTTGAAGATCTGCCACACTTTTTCTAGCTGCCCCTCAAACGCACCATAAGCGAAACGGCTTACAACAAACTCTTGCACCCAGTTCTCCTCGGGAAGGACAGGTAAACACCGTCTTGGCCTTCCAAATAAATATCCACTTGAGTAAAGCTGTTGAAGCCTGCGAAATAAGCAAAGAAGTGGTCAAGCAAATGACCAAAGAGCGATACGCCTCCGTTGACATTGCTTGCGTCTAACGTCACCGAAATTTTTGTGCCGTAAGCAAAACATGTTTTTCCTGACACACGGATCGGAGCCACCACTTGCTCCTGCTCGATATTTTGCAGGGACTCGATATAGATGTGGTTTTGCACCGCTTGGTTGTGGTTATACAAATCAAACACATTTTTCAGCGTAGCGGTTGGGTCATCCGTCCCTAGAATCGCGTGATAGTTAAAGTGCAAATGGCAAAGCAGTGCCCATACATTCTTATTTGCGTCACGACTACGCACTGGCAAGGTTGGGCGGCGCAGCAAGTTCATAGCCGCTGGAATCGTAAGAGACTCCCGACATGTCACTTGGCTGTTTACAGGCAATGAGCCCGCTCGAATGCCGTCAGTCGCGGTTGTCGTCACCGACCAAACTCTGGATGACATCGTGGCACTAACATGCCCAATATCAGCCACTTTTAAGCCACTGCGAAGCACGCCTCTTTCGTGGGTATCCTGTACGAGCTGCCAACGAAGTGCAGTCTCTGTACTGTTGTACTTGTCTCCGTAGATCTGACAGACCTTAAACGGTTCACCTTCCGTCACGTCTAGCACTTCATCAACAGAAAACACTTCCAAATCATTACCCTGGCTTGCATCAAGATAAATTGGGTACTGCTTTTGGGTGAAGTCGATTTGCAGAGGTTCTGACACTTTGGTTTGTAGGTTCACCAATGGCGTACAAAACAGAGAAAAATGCTGTGCTTGAATGCTACGAGCTTGCACCACACTCATCTCATTCAAGAAAATCTGAATACGAAACTCTGAGCCGATTGCGTGTTGCATGATGTTGCCAAGGTCTAATTTGAATCCTTGAAATCTTTCAGGGAACATGAAGAACTCGGTCAATAACTTAAAGCCACCAAAGCTTGCTGCTTGATACGGTAAAATAGTGTCGTTCACATCGAAGCCGATTGGTTTTAGCGCAGACTTCCCTAGTGAGTAGCTCTTACCATTATTCTGGATACACACCTGACAGCGACCATGGGCGAGTACATCATACAAACGCAATGCAAAGTGGCTTTCACCTTTGAGATGCAGTTTCAACTGGTCAATATCCAGATCACGCAACTCGATACCGCTGTCGGTTGCCTTAATCGTCAGCTCCAACATCGCTTTTGCGTTTTCTGCACCCGCAGGCTTAGCCAGTTCAAATGGCGCAAACAGCACTTCAGCCGAAGCAACTTGAATTGGAAGCAGCGCTATATCTTCGGAAGTCCGAAACACCACTGGCTCACCAGATTCGCTCGCGACATCGAATTCTGTGCCTTTAGGAATACTGTGCTTTGCATTCGCTTCTTCAAAAATAGCGAAGTCCAACATGCTGTATGACGGCACTGGCCTTAGATAATGCGGGAACAACAAGTTCACCAAGCTTTCTGTCAGCTCTGGGTAAGACTCATCCAAGCGCTGTTGCAGTTTGCCGTTCATCAAGGCAACACTTTCAATTAAACGCGCGATCTGAGGATCATCAATACTGTCTTTACGCATTCCCAATGCACGAGCCGTCCCCGGATGACGTTCCGCGAACTGAGAGGCTTCATTGCGAATAAAGCGCAGTTCCTGTTCAAAATAGGAAAGCAATGAATCAGACAAAATTCGACTTCCTTACATCTAGTTTGTTGCTACTCAAATCCAAAAAAGAATCCAGTACGATCGCCTCATCACCGAGCTCTGAATGAACCACGGCGGAAAGGCGAAAACTCAATTGGTTGCTACCCAATTCCCCTTCTTGAACATCAATCTCTACCTGGCTCAGGCGAGGTTCGAAGTTTCGGATCAGCACTTCAATTTCTGCGACAATGTCACTGGTGTTGTTTTTACTTTGAGCGCGAGCCATGTTGCGCATACCGAACTCGGCAATCGTTCCTTTTTCCGATAAAAACATCTCTGAGCACAGAGGTGCTCGGCTGGAAATAAGATCACAGACGTTATCAACAATCGCATCTCGAACGCTGTCGATATCGTCATTCCAGCTTTGGGTTAACTTAGCCATTAAGCTCATGATGTCTCTCCAACCTCACTGCCAGATACCGAAGTTGTTAACACCACTTTCGCATCCATCATTTCGTATTGATATTGAGGCTGAAGCATGATCTCGCATAAGTAGCGGGTTTTATCATGAGGAGCCTCTTCAATGCGTACATAGCAAGACCGCAGCGGGTATCGGGCAAGTACGGCATCCTCACCATAATTGACGTTGCTAATGAACTGCTCTAGCCATCGCTCTAGACTGCGTCGACAACTTTCTGCGCTGTCATATCGACCAACTTGGTCACGAATTTGAACCTTGATGTAATGGGCAAATCGGCAAGCCATTAGGTTGGTTTGGAGCATACCGAGCTGACGTTGAGCTTCATCAGGCGCTTGCCAAACAGATTGATTGCTAAAGAAACCTTTATGGCCACTTAAGTAAATACTGGTTAAAGGCATGAACCCTTGAGACGACCAAAAGCCATCTTCTTCACTGTAGATGTCTACCTTGGTCTTAAGCTCTTTTGAGTCCTGAACAATAGCCCCATACGAACCTGTCTCATCGTAAGAACGCAGGAATCCAAACCAACTGATTCGGTCAAACTCTCGCATTACATTACCGAGCAAGAGGTAAGCGCTGCTGCCCCATAAGGCATATTTCTCTTGCTGGCGTTCGTTAAAAACAAACCCAGCCTGATATTGACGATATGGTTGACGAATCAAATGCTCTGGCATCACCAAATGCAAAAATCGTGATGAGCTTTTTTCTCGTAGCAGCTGCCATGAAACAAAATCTCGACTAGTCAGAATGCGATCAATTCTCGCACTGTCGTGAAGCAGCCTTCTTGGTTCATCACCAAAGAAAAACTCGTCGGTTCCGAGCACCATTGGGCAAAAAGAGAGCTCCCCCAGCTCAGAGAGCAGTTGAAGGGTGTAGAGATCGTCATACTCCTGATCATCGGCGTAATCAGCCGAGACCTTGTGGTCGACCATCACCATGCCAAATGGGCTACCACCGGCGGTATCCAGCTCATTTGAATACAGCTTTCGGTATAGGGATGACTGCTTTAGATCGAAAGAGTAATTGAGATCTGCCGAAACCATACTCCAGCTCAAGTCGAGCATTTTGATTTTGACTCGACGCTGGGATACTTGCAGCTGCGCTAACGATTTAAGCCCCGTCCAAGAGGCTTCTAACTGCTTATAGTTAGGGTGTTGGATAACGTCCGACAACTGTTCACTTATTGACGTATCAATCTCGGAGATCAAACGAACCAACAATGCTTTGAATTGAGCCACCGACTGACTTTTCGCGCACAGTAACAGCTCCTGCCAGGCAGGATTCTCAGCTAAAATGCGGTCAAATTCGGAATCTGTATACATCAGCGACTCAGTTCAAAACATTCGGGGGACGGCGCCCCCGAATAGAATTAGCCAGGAATGTTCGCAACCATTCGTAGTGAAGTGGTTAGCTCTTCCATTTGCAGCCAAGGGCGTAGGTAAGCCACTGCAGAGTAAGCACCTGGGCGTCCAGCTTGCTCTTCTACTGTCACTTTCGCTTCAACCAATGGATGTGTTGCTTTCGCATCGTTACCAATCGCATTTGGGTTAACGTATTGGTTGATCCAAGAGTTCAACTCTTTCTCAACGTCGTTTGGATCTAGGTTTGAACCAATACGATCACGGCCCATTACTTTTAGGTACTGTGCGATTCGACTGCTTGCCATTGTGTATGGAAGACGTGCTGAAATTGCCGCGTTTGCCGTTGCATCTGGGTCTGTGTACGTTTTTGGTTTATGCGCAGTCTGAGCACCCATAAACACCGCGTAGTTGGTATTTTTGTAGTGAACCAGTGGCAAGAAGCCAAGATCACTCAGCTCCTTCTCACGCTCATCCGTTAGGTTAACTTCTGTCGGACATTGCTGTAGCAAGTCACCGGCATCAGAGTAGTGAGTGAAGTTTGGCAGGTTCTCAACCTTACCGCCGTTCTCAGTACCGCGGATCGCCGTACACCAACCGTACTTGGTGTAAGCTTGAGTCATCAGAAGACCAAACTCATACGCCGCATTGCTCCATACAAAATCGCCGTCTGAAGACACAACTTGCTGACCGTTGTCGCGAGTTTGAAGCTCTTCAAATGCAAATGATTTAACTGGAACCGTTTCTGCACCATAAGGAAGGCGAGCCATCGTTTTCGGTAGAGTCAGAGCAACGTAGCGTGAATCATCGCTTTCACGGAATGCATTCCAGCTTGCGTATGCTGGCGAATCGAAGCCTGCTGCAACTGGCTTGCCTTCAGAAAAGCTACTAAATGCATTGAAGTCGAACATACTTGCATTCGCGGCAGCAACGAAAGGTGCGTGAGATGCAGAAGCAACTTCACCCATGTAACGTAGCAGAGCAACGTCTTCATCACCGTAACCAAACTCGTAGTCACCTAGCAGTGCACCGTATGGCTGACCACCAGCTGTACCAAATTCTTCTTGATAAACCATATTGAAGAAACGGCTGCGATCGATCGCTGGTGCATCTTCAAACTGCTCTAGCAATTCGTCTTTGGTGTAATCCGCCAGTTTGATTTTCAGATCTGGGCCTAGCTCGCTGTTTTTCACAAGCTTTTGCAAACCTAACCATGAGCCTTCCATTTTTTGGAACTCACCGTTTTGCATCACCGTTGACAGCTGCTCAGAGATTTTGCTGTCTAGCGCGCTGATTGCTTTTTCAATCGTCAACGTTAGGTTCTTATCCCAAGTCACTGTACCTTCCAGCGCTTGAGAAGCCATGATGCTCAATAGCTCTTTTGTCGTATCTACTGGTGTTTGTGCTGTTGCGTTGATCGCTCGGTCAAGAAAGCTCTGCGTTGCTTCTGCTTCAGTAGCACCTTGTACTGCTTGTTGTTCTACAGACATTATTCCGCTCCCTCTTTGCTCAAACCTAGTTCTTGAGCTAAACCGTTGATGGCATCTGCGCTTTGCAGAACTTCTTTCAGCAGACGCTCAAGATCTCTCGAACGATCGGCTTTGCTTAGCAGTACTTTTAGCTGGTTACGTGTTTCAACCAACTGCTTAAGCGGCTCAATTTGATCAACTAAGTTCTCTGGGTGGAAATCTTTCATCGAACGGAAGCTTAAGTTCACTTCAAACTGGCTATCATCATTAGCTAGCTTGTTATCAACCTTGTACGAAAGACGCGGGTGAATTTGACCCATCACTGTATCGAAGTTGTCTTTATCGATACCCGTGAACTCTCGCTCTTCTAAATCAACTTTTTCTGATTCTGGTTTGTGGCCTGAAAAGTCGCCAATTACGCCAACAACAAACGGCAGCTCTTTCGTCTCGACAGCGCCGTTCGTTTCAACGTCATAAGTGATGCTGACACGGTTCTTACTAACGCGCTTATGTTGTGAGTTCAATGCCATAACGGTGTCCTAAAATGAGATATTCATGAAATAGACATGCCACTTAACGTGGCATGTCTAATGAAAGAATTACTTACCAGAAGTCATTTTTCCGGTCGGTAGGTCGTAAGTCACAACACCACCGCTTTGTAGTTCACCACCTTCTTTCTCGTAGTGATGTTTCTGAGAAATAGAAGTGTAAGAAAGAGATAGGCTTTCGTACGGTTGAGAACCGTCAGTGCCGCTCACGTTGTAAGAAACTAGACGTGCTTTTTCTAGCTTAACTTGGAAGTAAACGTCTGCACCTTGGCCATCGTTAGAAGGCTTAGTAAATGCAATCTCAACTGTTTTACCTTCTTTACCTGGGTTGAATAGGTAAGACAGTAGATCTTCAGAAGCACCATCGACTTCTTTAGTTACGCTAACTTCGCTTACGCCAACCATGCCTGAATCCGCATTGGTGCCGTTACCGATGTCCATAGCAACGTTACGAACGCCACCCCAAGAGTAAGAGTTGATTGCAAACCAACCGTCATTTTTACCTTCAGCCGTTTCTAGCTGACCGATAGTCGCTGCGCCCTCAACTTGAAGACCGCTTACACGCATGTAAATACTTGCCATGATTTTTCCTTATTTTTTAAACACAATTACCAACTCAGAGCCGACGTAGCGGATGATTGTGGTTTTTCATCTTGCTTAGATTGGGTATCTACAGGGGAAGTCTGAGATACATGCTCTTCGACACTTGGCGGCTCCGAAACGGGAGGCGTCGCTTGAGGTGTCTGGGGGCTTTCAATGTCCACCGTTGGAGTACTCACCTCCGGCAGCAAAACCTGATCGAGATGATTCAATCCGGCGGCATTAAAAATCGTACTAAGAGCGTCACCGTTTTGTTCCGACATCATTTCTTGCAGCAACTCAGGTAAGGATAAATATCCCCATCGAATCGCTTTTTCTAACAAGAATGAAATTGGGCTATGCGGTTCGCTCTGGCGAAAATAATCAGAGACTTCTCTCAGCAAATGGAAAGCTAAGTCTCGGTTCATGTTGTTTAAGTTACCCAGTTCAGAGAGATTTCCTGCGTGTAAGTGTTGGCTTACGGTCTGAGCCTGCTCCGATGGCATAGGTATTGGCTCTATCTGTTTTGCATCCATATGGTTTGGCTGATCACCTTCAGAAACTGAACTTTCGGCAACCTCTTGCTCTACTGCCTTGGCCTCCGCTTTCGGGGCCAACTTAATTCCGCTTAAATGAACCAAAGCGTTTTCAACACGGGTAAGCAGTGACTTCGCAAATCCAAAGTTGGTAGTTTGACTGCCTACAGACTGACAATGAGTGCTCACTAACGCAGACAAACGCTCCAACTGGGAGATACAACGTTTGGCATTTTCCATCTTGAATTGAATCGCGGAACGCTCTTGCGCCACCGTAGTGGTAAGCGAAGATTTCAGTTGGCTGATTTCGCCTTTTCTCTCTGCACTTTGAAAATCAAAAAACGTTACGTCCCCAACTAAGGGCAGTTGCAGCATCGGTGCATAGAGAATCGAGCTTTCCTCGCTATCACCAACTAATTGGAAAAATGCTTTAACTTTCGCATCAGCTTGCTCTCTCTCTTTGCCCTTATCATCATCAGATTTGAGCTTTTCAACTGGCAGTACAGGGTTGAGGTGATCCCAGTACTTCTCACTTAAATCGGCTAACCACTCAAGGCTATTCGCAGCACTTTCTAACGTGGTATCGAGAAGGAATTGAGCGGCAACAAACCATGAGATGAGCTCGATATCTCTGGTTGTATTTGAAAACTGTTCGAACAAGCTGTCTGAAAGAGTCTTCCAGCTATTTAGACATGCCTCTTGTAACGCGTCTTTCTCGTCAGCACTGGGGTTTTGACTTAGCTTACGCAGCGCTGTTTGCGCGACATTGAATTCATTACGTAATGGGCGAAAAGCACCTTTATCCAGTTTAAGGTAAACGCCACAGATAGAATCATCACTCAGAGGTGTAGAAAGTTGCTCAATTTGATGCTTTGAAAAAGGCATAGGTTCCTGCTCTATTAGGTTAATCAGCCGACTATTCGCTTAAGTGCTAATTAAGTTCAATCGCTATTTTCTGTATTTTTAGATAAGGAAAAACGGTAGAGGTATTGAGTTAGTTCAACCTGCCAAATTCTTATTTGCGCAGCAAAAATAACATTTTACTAATATTGTTTCATACGAAGTGACACATTTATTAATTGCCAAGAGTATATCTTTGAGATGAATTATAGAAAGACCTATTCACGCCATATTTAGGTGATTTTTAGGTCATCCAACCTCTTAAAAATAACACTACAAAAAGAAATAAAATTCGATAAGTTACTGATTTAATTTAAATTAAAATAAATAAAGCACAATAAGGGTTTATATATTAACAATGTCTTAAATATCCCCTCAGAGATATAACCATCATAAAAACCTGAACGCCCAAGCGCAGCGTCTTAAAAATGAAACAAATTTGAGATTAAAAATAACCGCAAAGTAATCGATTACATCTTATTCAGATAATAATTAAATAAACAAATTACCTTGAATTAAGCTCTAACTCGAAATAGATTAAATGTACAGAGCATGAAAGTTGATACCAATACATCAAGTAATAATAATATCAATTATTATGTAATAATTTCGAATGTTCATCCAATAAACAGCCTTTTAGAACTGTTTATTTAATAGTGAATTAAGTGAATATGAGCAGTAACGAATTAAAGCACCAAACCCGCTCCCTCACCATTAAGCTTTCAGATAACAAAAGTTATATCGTCACCCAATTAATTGGGGAAGAAAGCGTATCCGGCGGTTGTCAGTTTTCCGTTTCCATCGCAGCCAACATGGAGATCGATACCAAAAACCTAGGCAAAGCCGTTTGTGTGTCTTATGAGTTTGATTCTGGAAAGCGCTTTTTTTCAGGCATATGTAGCACTCTGCAATTCACTGGATATAGCAAAGACAAGCACCAGTTTTATTATCAAGTAGAGATATTGGATCCGCTTAGCTTGCTGCAATACAAACGCAGTCGTCAGATTTTTCAAAACATGACGACGAAACAGATCATTGAAAAGCTGCTAGAACAAGCTGATCTCAAAAGCTATTTTCACTTTTCCCTTTCCGGAAACGGGAAAAAGCATGAGTATTGTGTTCAACTTGATGAAACCGACCAAGCTTTTATACAGCGCTTGTTAGCAAGCGAAGGTTGGCACTACCACGTACGCCACCAATCTAATAAGTCGACAATCTGCATTGGCGATTCGAATCAACGGTTTGAGAAAATATCTGATCCAAAGTTAAGCTATCAAATAGGTGGCAACAATCAGCAGCACGTACTAACAACGTGGAGCCAATCCCATCATGTTGGCAGCGGAAAGGTATCTGTCGCCGATCATACTCAAGATCTGGCTGAATTCTTTGATAGCGGCACCCGAAAAAGCACCGAAAGTTACGCGTCAACTTCATTGACGCAAGAACTCTTTGCATTTGGTCACGAGAATAAAAATGAAGTCCGTGACGCTGCAAAGATGCATATGGAAGCGTTAGATCTTAAGAAGTCAGCCTCTCACTCATCATCGAATTTAGCGACGCTTGCTTGTGGCTATAAATTTGAACTCACGAACCATCCTCTCGGTTCGATGAACCAAGAGTACATCGTCACTCATCTATCACACCGCATATCCAGAGAAGAATCGAACAACGACGTCGCTTATCAAAATCAGTTTTCTTGCATCCCTTCGTCACTGGTTTTTCGTCCAGAAATACTAGATAAACCGCGAGTCCATAGCTTACATACCGCAACCGTGACCGGGCCTAAGGGAGAAGAGATTTACCGAGATAAATTGGGACGAGTAAAAGTGCAATTTCACTGGGATAGAGGCGGCAAAAATGACGAAAACAGTTCATGTTGGTTGCCAGTATCGCAAGGGTTCGCCAGTAAGGGATTCGGTTCTCAGTTCACACCACGCATTGGTGATGAAGTGATCGTTCAGTACATTGATGGTGATCCCAATCGCCCTATCGTGACCGGCTCTTTATACAACAACAACAGCGCAGCGCCTTATAGCTCGGATACTCAAAACGGCATCAAAACTCGTTCAACGCCTAAGGGCAGCAGCAAGCAAGGAAACGAACTGCGTTTTGAAGATCAAAAAGACAAAGAACAAGTCTACTTACATGCTGAAAAAGATTGGCTGCTGGACGTAAATAACGACAGCCAGTCAACGATTAAAGGCATGAAAAAGACTCAAGTTGAGAAGAGTGCCACCCTAAACGTTAAAGAAGACATAAAAGTCGAAAGTGAAAAAACGCTTACCGCCAAAAGTAAAGACAACTGGACGGGTGACAGTGATAAAGATCTAAACCTCAGTGCCGCTTCCAACATCAATATTGAGGCTAAATCGACAGTCAGCGTTGATGGCAACCAAGTATCGATCTGCGGTAAATCGAAGATCGAACTCAAAGTGGGCGCGAGTAAAATCGAGATCAGCGCTAGTGGTATTAAGATCGACGCTCCTCAAGTCTCTGTTTCAGGCAAAGCAAAAGCAGAGATGAAAGCCGCAATGATAAATATTGAAGGCCAAGGTAAGGCCGATGTAAAAGCAGCGTTAGTGTCGGTTAACGGCAGTGCCATGACACAAATAAAAGCCGGGGCCATGGTGCAAATTCAAGGCGCAATTACAAAGGTAAATTGATGATGTTGATAAAGGTTCCTCACCAATCCGCGCAAGACATATTAAGTGTCTACGAGCCAAACGCCGCATTCGCAGAGTTAGCAGACGCGAACACTACGCCTATCGATTTGATTTCTGTGGCGATGGAGCAAGAGCTGTTTGCCGATGCAGTGACTTTTCTTGCACATGCTCTCCCAGTTCGTGAATCTATTTGGTGGAGCGTAACCTGCGCCTCATCTCTGCATCACTGGAAAGAAGACGAAGCCAATGCCATTCGCGCAGCAAAGGCTTGGGTTTATACACCTGATGAAACGAGCCGCCGATTTGCAGAACAAATGGCAGATAAAGCGGGATTAGAAACCGGTGCAGGCTGGGCAGCTCAAGCGGCTTTTTGGAGTGGTGGCAGTATGATTAAGCCAGAGGATCCTGCCGTTCCCCCTCCCCCATACTTGTACGCGCAAGCGGTCGCAGGAAGCATTAACCTTTCAGCCGTTTTACCTGACGGTGAAGAGGCGAAAGAACGCTATCAACAGTTTGTAGAAATGGGGCTAAACATCGCCTCTGGCGGTAACGGTCAACAATAGGGAATACACATGCTACCAGCAGCCAGAGCAACAGACATGCACATGTGTCCGATGCAAACACCAGCAGTGGTGCCAATCCCTCACGTAGGCGGGCCATTGCTCCCTCTACCAACAACAGTATTGATCGGCAACCTACCAGCCGCCACTCTAGGGCAGATATGTGTTTGTGTTGGCCCTCCAGATAGCGTAGTTAAAGGAAGTGCAACCGTACTGATTAACAATAAGCCCGCAGCGCGCATGGGCGATCTCACTGCCCATGGCGGAACCATAGTGATGGGGATGCCAACCGTGTTGATTGGTGGATAACACCAACTTTACTTGGTGATTAACTAACATTAGCCGCCAAATAAGTTGGTCCGTTATCATCGTTTGGTGGAGGCTTTGTCGCATCTGAACATCATCTCTAGTCACAACTAAGTAAAAACCTGTGTATGTACTTGTCGTCACCTCTTTTGAGTACCATTCATCTTCCCGCTCTAACCCCAACAAAGATTCCGGCAATAATGCTCAATACCGCAACAATTCCGGCGGGAGAAAGTGCTGGTAATGCAACCAACAGTTGTGAATCATTACCGCCACCAGCCATCACCGCACCTAATCCCATCAAGATCCCTGCAGCCAAATGACGCATGTGGTGTTTAATTGCAGAAGGCCTAAATTCAAAAGATTTTTTAGCGATTGCCGCTATCACCATGCCCCCGATTAATGCCGCCATTAACGCAAAACGTTCAAACTGAGGCCACTTCATCTCATTTTGATGCCAAATAGAAAGACTCATGTCTTTAAGCAGCCCACTCGGTGTCCAGTGAGGCTCATAAACAAACACCAATCCTGCCATCACACCAATTCCAAGCATCGATGCCCACAACACTTTGTCTTCTCGATTTAGTCTCCAAACGAACACAACCAACAAAATAGATAAACCAATTAAAGCGGTATATCGATACAAATGAGGAAGAGTGATCTCTCGGCCAATCACATTAGACGGAAGCAGACTAGAAAAGAACACCCAAGCGATAAACCATCCAAGTATCGTTGAGGCCATTACCAACTCGCCACGAGCAAGGCGACTTACTGTTGAAACGCCACATCCACTATTGAATGCCGCCCCAAGACCAAATAAGAAACCACCAAGGGCAGAGTAAAGCGTAGGTTGAAATGCCGTAAAGTGACGACCTTCATCAAAAAAATAAGCAAAGCCTACTGCCATCCAACATAAAGTACCGCTCAGTGTGATAGCCAGTAGAAACATCGGCTTACCAGATGAAGCTTCTTTAACCCCTCTCACCATACATAACCCTGTGGTTTGAGCTAAATAGCCTAAGATCGCAATACAAATTAAAGAGAGGAAAAACAACATAACGCCCTCCTTATTGAGTCATTTTTTAGAGGCGTGTTGGAGAATAATTGACGATTACATTATTAAAACTATAGACAGGGTTTTGTAAATCAACGCGTTTAGAGGGGGGGGAACATAGCGTCATAGCTGACGAGTTGATGGCTTGAGCGTTTGAACGCCAAGATAAGAGAATGATCTGAGGATGCTGAAAGTGTTACTTCTTTTCAAAACACGATGTGGACTTCGGTACGGGCTCTCCAGGCCAATACGACAGCCAATGTGTTAAGAGCCCTTTGTGCTCCTTCTCCAACGAGAATAGTGTCTCCTTAACTCTGTAAACTTGAACATCATAAAGGTTACTTAGATCACCATTGTAGTAGGATTTAAACCGCACATCCAAACGATCGCCTTGAGCTTTCGTCGAACACACAATCGACTCATCCAACTGAAAACCTTTTGCATCAAGAGAACAGGAATCTTTCGAAATGCTCAGTTCGTATTCCGCCCATGTACTCTGACCTGCTGCATTCTCCCCTAAGTTTAACTCACATCGGTAATTGCCATCCCAAGAAGGTGGTAACGAAGCCGATGCAGTAAAACTCAATAAAAGCGTGCTTAATAATCCGTTCATACTCAGTTACCACTCTGCAATACAAAGGCGACTTTTCACACCGCGAATCTGTAATCCCATTGCCTCAAATACATGCTCAAAGTCTTGGCAGGAAGCAGGCACATTGGGTAAAGACAGCGCTGCTTCTGTAAAGAATGACTGGCTCAGTGCCTCTGACTCTCCCCACGCCAACTCCCACCAATCCAAAATACGTTGTTTCGACGCATTCAACCGATAGACCGCTGGCAGCCGATCGCGCTTGTTGAGGTTTTCAGTTTTAGATGTTGGCAACAGATTCCATTTATCGTTGTTCGGCCAGTAGGCGAACGGCAAGCAATGGTCAACATGGTACTCGTTGCGAAGCTTTCTCCCACTCCAAACACTGATGATCTCTGAGTGATTCGAACGCAACTGCTCTACCCGCTTACGTACCGCGCGAGTGTCGTGATCTTTATCAATCCAAACCAAACAGTCGTGGTATGTTTGCAGGGCAATTGCTCGTTGTTGGTTTGAGCTAAACCGCTGCATCTCAAGAATCCATTGATTGACCACCAGCGGCTCAATCCACGAATGATAAAGCCTAAAGCAGTCCCACAAGCTCTCATCCAGAATAAATTGGCCATAGCTTTCAAGGAATGCACCATCAACAACAATAGTACCTTTATGCTTTTTCGATGAACGTACCATTTCAAAATATGGATTCGATTTGTCACCTTGGTATGTGTAGGTAACTGGGCCATCTTTGATGGTTTTCAAACTGTCTTTAATCGCTTTATCTAAAGCAGCCGCATCATCACCAACAAACATGGTACCAATTGCTAAATCATCCGGGCTTAAATGAGATAGCTTGTCCCAACCATCAGGCTTGATGAATCCGAGGCCCTTTGATGCATTAGAATTCTGTTGGATGTTTTCTTTATCGATGAGGCGTTTGAACTGACGAATCCAATACAGGCCAACTAAACCAAGAGGGATCGCGACTTTCCCGTCTGTACGATCAATAACGGCTCCAGAATGTGCATCTGCAATTCGTAGTAAGGTTCGTAGCAATGCCAGTTTATAAGTAGCCGATTTAGAGTCGTTTACGATGATATGGCGAACCTTGTTGAGATCACCGGAGCCATCATCGGGAAGTGACATGACAACTGTCTGCCAATGAACATCATCACGCTTAAGCTGATCGTCGCTTTCAGAAACATGCCTAACCATAAGCGCACTGTTCTTTGCCAGCTGTTCTAACTCTTGAACGGAGACAGGATAAGCAGTGCGACCATCAGTGAACTCTCCATAGCGAAGACTTATGACCAATCGACCATTAGGCGCAAGCAGATTAGAGAGCTTACGGAAAGCACGCTCACGATGAGAAGTAGCAAGATGCATCCAAACCGCACTCACTAATATCAGATCAAAACGAAGCCCTAAATTGGTAGTTTTCTCAAGTGCAGGCAAGGCATCATCAAGCCAAGTAACCAAATCACCCGTCTTAACTTTACCAAGCTCTAGTAGAGATACAGCAGGCTCAAGAGCAATTACCTCACAGCCTTGTTCCATCATCCATTTTGCATCTCGCCCAGACCCCGCTCCCACATCCAATACCCGATCGCCAGCATGAGGCCAAAAAGCCTGCCAGCTCGCATGAACGTTCTCAAACGTCGTCGAGTTGTATTGCTCCGCTAATGAGCTCGCATTTTGGTTATAGAAATTAGAAGTTGAGGACATAAAGATAAGGCTGCAATTGAAGTGAACACATAGTAAGTGCTATTGATTGCAAAGACTAGCAGGTAGTGCAGAAGTTGTAGGAGACGTTGCATTAGAAATTCTGAAGTCCAAAACGACAAAACCCCGATAACTCGAGGAGCTATCGGGGTTTCTAAATAAATGGCACGCCCTATAGGATTCGAACCTATGACCACATCCTTAGAAGGGACGTGCTCTATCCAGCTGAGCTAAGGGCGCGCTACAGGGACAGGATTATACGAGTTCAAACGCTTAAATCAACGGGTTTTCATAACATTCTGATCTGAGTGCCTAAAAAAAGGGCATTAAAATGAGAAATGTTCAAAAACACCACAGAGCAAACGTTTGCGTATGGATGTCTCACAGTTTTTCTGCGACAATGCGCAGCGATTAATTTGCCTTCTCAATTTATTAAGGAAAGTCATGACTGCTCAAAATATTGATGGAACCCTTATCTCCCAAACTGTTCGTTCGGAAGTTGCGGCTCGAGTGAAAGCTCGCAAAGAAGCAGGACTACGTGCGCCAGGATTGGCAGTGGTTTTAGTTGGCGAAGACCCAGCATCTCAGGTATACGTTGGCAGTAAGCGCCGTGCGTGTGAAGAAGTTGGCTTTGTATCTAAGTCTTTTGACCTTCCTGCAACCTCTTCAGAAGAAGAGTTGTTGGCTCTGATTGATGAGTTGAACAACGATGCAGAAATCGACGGTATTCTTGTTCAGTTGCCACTTCCTGCTGGCATCGATGCAACACACGTTCTTGAGCGTATTCACCCAGAAAAAGACGTAGATGGTTTCCACCCTTACAATGTGGGCCGTCTAGCGCAGCGCATTCCTAAGCTTCGCTCTTGTACACCAAAAGGCATCATCACTCTTCTTGACCGTTACAACATTGAGCTACGTGGTAAGCACGCGGTTGTGGTTGGCGCATCGAACATCGTTGGCCGCCCAATGACGCTTGAGCTGCTTCTTGCTGGCTGTACAACAACGACTTGTCACCGCTTCACAAAAGACCTAGAAGGCCATGTCCGCCAAGCTGACCTAGTTGTGGTTGCAGTTGGTAAACCAAACTTCATTCCTGGTGAGTGGATTAAGAAAGGTGCGGTTGTGGTCGATGTGGGTATCAACCGTCTTGAATCTGGCAAACTAGTGGGTGACGTGGAATACGATAAAGCACGGGAGAACGCGAGCTTCATTACACCAGTACCGGGCGGTGTTGGCCCGATGACGGTAGCAAGCCTAATTGAGAACACGATGCTGGCTTGCGAGCAGTTCCATACGAAGAAATAAAGAATTACCGATACTGAAAGGGCTCCGCAAGGAGCCCTTTTTGTTTGGAGCAGCAACCCCCTCTAACTCCCCCTTGAAAATGGGGAGGACCGGAAAGAGATCGATTCAACTAATGCAATCGCCACAGAAATTGTATTAACTGTCGATTAACGCTTCACAATCAGCGCACTCGGGCCGAGTTCCCTCCCCTTTCTAAGGGGGGGGTTAGGGAGGGGTTCTGTTACAAACTCAAAATCACGCCAGCGATTGATGCACTCATAAGGTTAGCCATCACACCAGCAATAATTGCTCGGAAACCGTGTTTAGATACGAAAGCGCGCTTCTCAGGAACAAGTGAACCTAGGCCACCAATTAGCATTGCCATGCTTGAGATGTTAGCAAAGCCACACAGAGCAAAAGTCACAATCGCTTGTGAATGGGCACTCAGTTGAGACTTCACGTCAGCCAATTGAATGAACGCGACAAACTCATTCACTACGATTTTGTTACCGATTAATGAGCCTGCCGTGATCGCCTCATTCCAAGGGATACCAAGCACCCAAGCAACAGGAGCAAACACGTAACCAAGGACTAGTTCAAAACTCAGTTGAACACCAAACCAATCACCAACCCAGCCTAGCACACCGTTAAGCAGTGCAATCACACTGATGAATGCCAGCAAAGTACCACCAACAGAGATAGCAATACTGACACCCGCCATGGCACCATCCGCCAAAGCTTCTACCACGTTGGTTGCACGCGGGATCTCTACTTGGCTGATATCGATATCTGGTGCTTTTACCTCATCTTCTGGCATCAGCATTTTCGCCATCAAAAGACCAGCAGGTGCAGACATAAATGCCGCAGCTATCAAGTAGTTTAAATCCACCCCTAAAGAAGCGTAACCAACCAAGGTACCACCAGCAACAGACGCCAAACCACCCGTCATTACCGCGAAGAATTGAGAATCCGTCATGTGCTTTAGGTATGGCTTCACCATTAACGGAGCTTCAATCGTGCCAACAAAAATGTTCGCGGTTGCAGAAAGCGATTCCGCACGGCCAATACCCAATAGCTTTTGGATACCACCACCAATGAAGTTAATGACTCTCGGCATTACCCCAAGATGATACAAACCAGAGATTAATGAAGAGAAGAAGACGATGATGCCAAGGACATTAATCGCAAACGTGAATCCGCCAGTAGCAAGATTACCAAAAAGAAATGCGATACCTTCTTGGCCATAGTTGATCAGTTTAGAGACGACGCCACTTACTGAACTTAACGCTTCTCTGCCTGCTGGAACATACAGCACTAGCAATGCAAACAGCACTTGAAGAGCAAACGCTAAAGATACCGTTCTGAGCTTGATATTTTTTCTGTTTGTAGAAAGCAGCCATGCTACGAATAGAATGGCTACGATACCAATAATTGAGTTCATAAAGTGGTTCCGACAAAAGGGGGATAGGAAAGGCGTCGGATTCTATAGCGAGAAGAAAAAGCTGCAAGTTGGGTATGTTAACAGTGTGAAAAGTCAGCCTGATTACTATTTAATCACAAATGTAACCAATTGAAATAATTAAACTTAAACGTTTGCCTCTTTATATTATTTCCATTTGGAAAAGATGTTTCTGAAACCAGAAAAATTTTGTGACTTAAATCACCTTCTGTAATCACTACTTTGGTAAAGAGATGTATGGTGCTAATTTCTGATCCCAGTGACAAGGCGTGCCAATCCTTTGCTTAATAAAATCGATCACTGCGGAGATCTTTTTCGGCATGTGTTGACGGCTTGGGTAGACCGCATAAAACGGCATTGATTGACTTGCTTTCCAGTCTGGTAACAGCTGAATCAACTTACCGGTTCGGAACTCATCACCAAGCAGATAAGTGGCTAAGTAGGCAATTCCCCACCCCGATATCGCAGCATCACGAACCGCTTCTGCTAAGTCAACCGAGTAGTTGCCTGATACTTTGACGTTAAGCTCTTGCTCGCCTTTAGTGAAAGCCCAACTGGTGTAGTCACGCTCCCAACTTCTATATATCAAACAATTGTGTTGAGAGAGCTCATTGGGTTCCGTGGGTGTGGTGTGCTTTAACAAATATTCTGGTGAGGCAGCTACAATAAACTGGCAATCTGTTAATCGCTGTGCAATGTAGCCTTCTGGTAGGCGCTCATTATTGGTGATCCAAAGGTCTAACCCCTCATCTAACATATCCACTTTGTAATCAAATAGGTGAACTTCTACTTGTAACTGTGGGTACTGTTCTCGCAATTCTTGAATCGCAGGAATAATATGTAAGGTACCAAATGACTGCGATAGTCCCAATCGGACGAGGCCTGCCACTTCATCTCTTTGGCTTTCCATTTCGAGCGTGGCGCTTTTCACCGCTTGTAAAACTTGCTCACAATGGTGATAAAAAGTTCGTCCAGCCTCCGTCGGGGTGAAACTACGTGTGGTGCGTTGCACAAGCTTAATGCCTAGAGAAGCCTCTAGTTGACTGAGCTGCTTACTGACGTGAGACACGGACACACCAAGGCTCTTAGCCGCGGCGGTAAAGTTCTTATGTTTGATCAACGCAGAGAAGATCACCATTTGTGCAGCACGTTCAGATAACACGCAAACCTCGATAAAATTTGAGAAAACAAAGGGCTCCGAAGAGCCCCTTTCATATTCACTGATTAATTAGAATTAAGCACTTAGAAAGTGATGCGGTCAGCTAAGTGACTTACCGCCAGTGCGAAGTAGTAAGAGCGGTTCCACTTCATCAATACGTTGTAGTTGTTGTACACCAAGTAAGTACGGCCGTTTTCATCGTCTGGCATGATTAGCCATGCTTTGATGTCTTCATCCAGTTTAGGCAGCGGACTACCATCGTACTTAGTAATGCCCAACTTGCTCCACTCTTGTAGGTACTTGCCTTTTTCAGCACCACGACCTTCAAGGTTATGATCAATACCATGCGGCACTTTTACTTGACGACCCCACGTGTATTTATCGTCCCAACCAGACTCACCTAAGTAGTTAGCGGTTGAGGCAAACACGTCTGCTTCCGATTGCCAGATGTCTTTCTTACCGTCACCATTGCCATCTGCGGCAAAACGCAAAAATGAGCTAGGCATAAACTGACATTGACCCATCGCACCAGCCCACGAGCCTTTAAAGTTTTCTAGCTCGATATGGCCTTGATCAAGAATTTGTAGCGCGGCCATGGTTTCTTTGCGGAAAAACTCTTCACGTCGACCTTCAAATGCCATGGTCGACAACGCATCGATAACACGGAAGTTGCCAGTGAACTTGCCGAAATTACTTTCCACGCCCCAAAGCGCGACAATAAAGCGAGGTTGAACACCAAACTCATCACCAATGCGTTTTAGCTCTGCGTAATGCTCTTTATATAACTGCTTCGCTTGTTTAACCTTCCACTCAGGTACTGCACGAGGGATATACTCGTCCAACGTCAGTTTTTTTTCTGGCTGGTTTCGGTCCGCTTTCACCGCGCGTGGTTTGTATTCAACATCGGCAAACGCGGCACTGATGACTTGCTCGGAGATACCTTTATCACGAGCTTCTGCTCGCAGTTTATTAAGGTATTCGTCAAACCCTTCGCTACTAGCAAAAGCCGAAGTACAAACTCCTAAGCTAAGCATCGTTGCCAGTATTTTTTTCATATTGCCCTCCTTGAGCAAGGCAGATCACTCAATAGCAAACCGACTTATTGTTCGTCTTTCTGTTGAGCTTTTTGTTCTTTGTATTTTTCTAATAAATTTTCTGGTGGTGGCGGCAACTGAAGGAAAAAGCCTTCGTTTTGTAATGAAGCTTTCACTTTCTCGACATCCACTTGCGCTAAGCTACGACCTTCTAGTTTGATCGTCATAACCGGCATAGGCTTACCGAACATCTGCATAAGTGTGTCAGGCACCTGTGAAAAATCGTCTTTTTTCGGGATGTAGAGGTAAGCGCCTTCTTTCTTGGAACTTTTATAAATAGAACAAAGCATGACAAGCCTTTTGTGCTGATTTCCGCCATTTTGGGGCGGATTTAAATAAAAACGTAAAATTCTCGCAAACTTGATAGCAAAAATGAGATTAAATCACTTATTTGCCCTTAAGATAACTTGCTGCGTCAAGGGATGAAATATAACATGACATACCTAGTTTAAGGCAACGCTCTTTCAACAGAGGCAAGAAGTCCACGATGACCCATTCACCTGACCTTAAAGGTAGCAGTTTTACATTGTCTGTTTTACACCTTTCTGACAATGAGATCGTCAAAACTGTCGAATTTTTGCAAGAAAAGGTTTCTCAAGCTCCTTCTTTTTTTGCGTCCGCCCCATTGGTGATCAATATAGCAAAAGTCGAAGGCGATATTGATTTTAACGCATTGAAGCAAGGTATTGCTGATGCCGGCTTTATTCCGGTTGGCGTAACGGGTTGCAAAGACAAACGCATACAAAACCTTGCCTCTGAAGCGGGCTTCGCCATTATGTCTGCTAGTAAATCTCCTGCAAAAGCACCAGCGAAAATGGCACCAACTAAAGTGGTGCGCACGCCCGTTCGCTCTGGCCAACAGGTATACGCCAAAGATGGCGATTTAGTCGTACTCGCGCATGTTAGCGAAGGGGCTGAAGTCATTGCCGATGGCTCTATTCATATTCACGGAACATTACGTGGCCGTGCAATCGCAGGAGCAAGCGGACAAAGCGAAGCTCGAATTATCTGCCACAATTTACAAGCTGAGCTAATCTCCATAGCGGGTGACTATTGGCTTAGTGATCAAATTGCGAGTGAGTTCTGGAAACAAAAAGTAATGATCAGTAAAGCAGAAGAATCATTACATCTTGAGACTCTCACGATTTAAGTTTTAAAAAGGAAATAAAATGGCACGCATTATTGTTGTAACGTCTGGTAAGGGTGGCGTGGGTAAAACCACTTCTAGCGCAGCCATCGCTTCTGGTCTTGCCCTCAAGGGTAAAAAGACAGCGGTGATCGATTTCGATATCGGCCTGCGTAATCTCGATTTAATCATGGGCTGCGAACGTCGCGTTGTTTATGATTTCGTTAACGTTATTAATGGTGAGGCAACGCTGAACCAAGCGTTGATCAAAGACAAACGTACCGATAACCTGTTTATTCTTCCTGCTTCTCAAACTCGAGATAAAGATGCACTGACTAGAGACGGTGTACAACGTGTGTTCAACGAGATGGGTGAGATGGGTTTCGATTTCATTATCTGTGACTCTCCAGCAGGTATCGAGCAAGGTGCCCTAATGGCGCTTTACTACGCCGATGAAGCGATCGTAACAACCAACCCTGAAGTCTCTTCAGTACGCGATTCAGACCGTATTCTTGGTATTCTTGATTCTAAATCACTTCGCGCTGAGCAAGGTTTAGAGCCAGTGAAGCAGCACCTTCTACTAACTCGCTACAACCCTGGCCGTGTAAACCAAGGTGAAATGCTGAGCGTTCAAGATGTAGAAGAGATCCTGCATATTTCCCTACTTGGTGTTATTCCTGAAAGCCAAGCTGTATTGAATGCATCAAACAAAGGTGTTCCTGTTATTTTTGATGAGAATACAGATGCTGGTATGGCGTACTCAGATACCGTTGACCGCCTACTGGGTGAGCAAGTTGAATTTCGTTTCCTTACTGAGGAGAAGAAAGGACTCTTTAAACGACTATTTGGAGGCTAATAATGTCACTATTGGAATTTTTCCGACCTCAGAAGAAAGCATCAGCAAGCCTAGCGAAAGAGCGTTTACAAATCATCGTGGCGGAACGTCGTAGCAAGATGATCCTGCGCCTTCATACCTACCGCAACTTAAGGAAGACATCCTTAAAGTGATCAGTAAGTACGTGGCGATTGACCCGAACATGGTTGACCTGACGTTTGAGCACAAAGACGATGATATTTCCGTTCTTGAGCTCAACGTGAAGTTGCCAGAAGACGAGAAGTAATTACTTTTCGACTTTGCCTGAGTACCCTCCTCTTCGTCATTCTGAACAGCGAGGAACGAGCGTGATTCAGAATCTGTTACCAGGGCGATCGGATTGTTGAGATATGGCTTTGGCTTGAAAGCGAGCGAGCTGTGAGTAGACTCCTAGTCTCATTTAGATTCTTGCAGTTCGCTAGATTCTCTGGAACGACTCGATGGCTTAGCGTCGTAAGATGAGAACTTCAGGCAAAATACAAATGCGTGTTACAAAAAAAGGTTGGCCTATTTGCCAACCTTTTTCGTTTATCTTGTTTTGAGTAGTGCTTACTTGAGAATCTTATCCATCTTCTCACCGAGCAACTCTAGACGCCAACCTTGCATCACGTCCGGTAGTCTCGCTGGATCACGATCTTTCTTCCAAACCCAACTGATGATTTGGTTAATCTGCTTTTTCGACGCCAAAAACTCGGTCGCTAAGCCAGATTTTTGAGACGCTACTTTCACTACGTCCTTCATGTTCTTGAAGATTTGCTTGTAGCCAGGGTAATCCATCAAACGTTCAATAGTAGCAGGGTACTCATCGGCTGGAGTGAGCTTCGCTTGCTTGACGATAGCCGCTATACGCGCACCATGACGATTGATTGCGCGAATATCAATACCTTCTGCTTCCATCTTCTTGAAACTCGTCAGGCCAAGGCGTGCCACTGTGAGCAAGTCCCCTTCTTTGAAGATAAAGTTCAGCGCAAGATCGCGCTTTAGTGCTTCGCGGTAACGCCAAGTTGCAAGAGGCTTAAGAACGGCTAACTCACGAGGTTTTAGCTGCCAAGCACCTTTAATATCAAGGTAGGCGTTATCTGGGTTAGTATTACGAATACGTTTAGAAACCAGTAGGTCGCTTTCTTGCTGAACGGCTTCCCACCAGCCTGCTTCCGTAACCTTGTCGAACAACTTCTCATAGAGAGGCAGCAAGTAGTGAACATCCGCTGCGGCATAATCAAGCTGCTTTTGTGTTAATGGACGTGCCATCCAATCGGTGCGAGATTCACTCTTATCAAGTTCCACACCAAGGTATTCTTCGACTAGCGTTGCAAAACCAGTTGAAAGCCCGTGGCCAAGAAACGCCGCCATAAGTTGAGTGTCCACCATTGGGAATGGCGTGCAATCAAAGGCATTTTGGAATACTTCTAGATCTTCACCGCATGCGTGTAGAACTTTAAGTACTGAGGTGTCTTTAAGTAACTCAACAAATGAACTCATATCGGTAAGTTCAGTTGGGTCAATTAGGGAAAGTTGCTTGCCATCGAAAAGCTGAATCAAGCCTAGCTGCGGATAGTAAGTCCTTACACGGACAAACTCAGTATCCAACATAACGACATCTGCTTCTCGAGCTAGAGCGCAAACTTGTTCTAGGTCTTTGTTTTTAGTAATAATTTGATAATTCACACGCTTCTCGCTATAAAAAAATGCCAGCAAAACGCTGGCATTCTAACATTAATTATCAATAAATGATTGTTGCACAAAGAAATACGCTTATGCGCTCTTCTTCGCGAGCTCTGCGTCGTTTTCTTCACGCAATACACGACGAAGGATCTTGCCTACGTTGGTCTTAGGTAGATCTTCACGGAACTCAACCAACTTAGGTACTTTGTAGCCAGTTAGGTGTTGGCGACAATGTGCAATGACTTCGTCTTTAGTTAAGCTTGGATCACGTTTAACCACGTAAATCTTCACTAACTCACCAGAAACTTCGTGAGGCTGACCAATAGCAGCGACCTCAAGCACTTTACCGTGCAAAGCAACCACGTCTTCGATCTCGTTCGGGTAAACGTTGAAGCCAGACACAAGAATCATGTCTTTCTTACGGTCGACGATGTGTAGGAAGCCTTCCTCATCAAACTTAACGATATCACCGGTCGATAACCAACCATCTTCGTTGATCACTTCTTTGGTCGCTTCCGGACGCTGCCAGTAGCCCTGCATAACTTGAGGACCACGAACTTGAAGCTCACCGGTTTCAGTGTTTGGTAAACCGTTACCTTCTTCATCAACGATACGTACTTCCGTTGATGGTACAGGCAGACCGATGGAGCCGTTATATTCCACTAGGTCATGCGGGTAAGCCGCCACGAGCGGAGAACATTCTGTTAGGCCGTAACCTTCTAGTAGGTAACATCCTGTTGTTTTCTGCCAACTCTCTGCAACCGCGCGTTGTACTGCCATACCACCACCTACTGCTAGGCGAAGGTTACTGAAATCTAGCTCATGGAAATCTTCGTTGTTTACCAATGCATTAAACAGCGTGTTTACACCGGTAATAGCGGTGAACTGGTGCTTCTGCAGCTCTTTCACAAAACCTGGAATATCACGTGGGTTGGTAATCAGTAGGTTGTTGCCACCCATTTCGATGAATAGTAGACAGTTCACCGTCAGCGCGAATACGTGATAAAGCGGCAACGCCGTCACAACCAGTTCACGCCCCGGAGACAGAACGGGGCCATACGCGCCTTTCGCCTGCATTACGTTAGCGATCATGTTGCGGTGCGTCAGGATTGCGCCTTTCGCTACGCCCGTTGTACCACCAGTGTACTGAAGGAACGCAATATCATCGCCAGACATAAATGGCTTCACGTACTGAAGACGACGACCTTTGTGCAGCGCTTTGCGCATTGAGATTGCACCAGGTAGATCGTACTTAGGTACCATACCTTTCACGTACTTAACTACGAAGTCGACAAGCGTGCCTTTCGCACGTGGCAGCATTTGACCAAGGCTGGTCAGAACTACGTGCTTAACGGGCGTGTTTTCAACGATCTGCTCAAGTGTGTTCGCGAAGTTAGAAACGATAACGATCGCCGTTGCGCCAGCATCGTTTAGCTGATGCTCTAGCTCACGGGGAGTGTAAAGTGGGTTCACGTTCACCGCGATACAACCAGCACGCAAAATACCAAATAGCGCGACAGGGTATTGCAGCAGGTTTGGCATCATAAGAGCAACACGGTCACCCTTTTTCAGCTTCAGTTCGTTTTGTAGGTATGCGGCAAATGCGCGGCTACGCTCTTCCAATTTGCGGAAGGTCATGACCGAGCCCATGTTCATGAATGCCGGTTGGTCTGCGTATTTTTGTACAGACTGCTCGAACATTTCTACCAAAGACTCATATTGCTCTGGATTGATGGTTTCAGGTACGTCACTTGGATAACGTGAAAGCCATGGTTTATCCACGATGTTACTCCTCGTTTATAACTGGCTAAAAAATAGCGTCCTTTTTATTTTGAGCACTATTACAGCACAGCAAACGTGCTTGAGCACGTAACTCTCAAACACTTGTTTAAATTTTGTTAACTACACCAAGAATTCGCTTTGCGACCTCGAGCTTTTGCTCTAAATGACAATGATGCCCACCTGCGACAGAAACCACATTCGGTGGATTTTCTCCCCAATCGACTTGGTTAGACTGTAAATGCTGAAATCCTTTGTCACCTAAAATGATCAGGTGCGGACAGCAGATTTGGCTGGTGATCGCATTCGCGTGATCCTGCGCCATACGATAAAGAGACTCGCATTTTAATTTGGCATCATGTCGCCAAAACCATTGGTTATCGCGACATTCAGTTCCGCGCTCTACGATAGGCATCAACTGCTCGGCGGTCAGGTGATTCGCTTGCATGCGTAGCTTTAACGCCAGATCGAAAGAAGCGATGGCTCGCTCCGGTTTGTTACGTTGACGTTGTCGACTGAGGACACCGTTACGCAGACGTTTAACGCTATTTGAAGGGTTTTCAGCGAGTGGACCCGCCCCTTCAATTTGCACTAATGCTTCGACTTGCTCTGGAAAAACAGCACTATAGCAACTTGCGATTAATGCGCCTAGTGAATGCCCTACTAACACCAGTCTGTTTGGCGATAATTCATCCAATAGTTGGTGTAAATCAGCAATGTAGTCATGAAAAGGATAGTAATTATCGGAGGATTTATGACTGGAGAGACCATGACCAAATAGGTCAATTGCTAACAAGTGAAGCTCCGGCGCTCTCTGGTGAATAGCATTCATCAGAGCCTTAAAACTGCCCGCATTATCCATCCACCCATGAAGAAAAACGACTGAACAAGCAGTCGTTTTTTCGTTTCCGATCTCTAGGGCAGCCATGCTCCCACATGGGAGTTCAAAACGGCGCTCATTAATCACAGACTATTTAACCTTTTTGATCACCTTGCCGTCTTGCGGAAAATCATTTCGCATCATGCGGCAGTTAATGGAGTAACAAGGGTAGAAGTAAGTTGGCGTATCGTACATGCGTACACGCTCTTCAATCTTCCATAAGCGGTAGCCATCGCCTTTCACTACAGGGAAAATGTAAGGGTGCTCACCGATTTTGCCTTGCTCTTCCCCTGCACTTTTACCAACAACAGTAATCAGCCTGCCTTTGCTAAACGATACTGGTTCTAAATATCCATCCATATATACAACAAAGCGGCCAATAGGTTCTTTATCAATATTTGGTTTACCAGTTTTACTAATTGGGAGGTTCACAACTTCCAAACGGGTTTTATCTTTCAAGTTGTCGACTTGAGCAATAACGCCGCCGAGTCTTACGTCTTCCTTAACTTGACCTTGGGATTCTGCGAAGGTTTTGTAATCTGTCATGACTTGTTCTGTTGACGCAGTAAGCTCTTCTGGTAGGGAGCTACACGCGGACAAGCCAATCGTAACAAGAAGGGTAAATAAAATTCGTTTGGATAGGTTCATGTTTCCCCTTTAAAGGTTGTGTTGCAGTTTAGATGTAAATATCGACACCAAGCAATTGAGCGAGTTCCTCTTTTTTCGCTTGGTTCATTACACCCATATATTCTTCCATGGCTTTGCGAGCACGTCCTTCAGGCAAATCATATTGAATTTGAGCCCGATGTATTTGTGATTCATCAACCTGTTTGATGGAGTGCGCGACCGCATTCGCCACCTTTGATGGTTGGCCAACGGGTTGCTTTTGCTGACTTTTCTTTACCTGACTTTTTTTGTTGGTTTTCGTCGTTCGATTTGCACCGGGAACCAACGCAGGAGGTAAACCATTTATCGATGCCATAACGCTCCATCTTTATTTAGGGCGAAGTAAACTTCGCCCTAACTCAATAAGGATTATTCGCGACCTGGTAGCTTCTTCCAAGTCACATTGTCGCGCAGATAAACTGGGCTCGACTCTTCGACTGGGACGGTATTGCCTTTCTCCAGCTCCTGTTTCGCCAAAATAACAATGTCTTGCGAATCAGGGTAAAGTACCTCACCAGCAGTTAGATTCAATCGAAGTTGACCTAACTCATCTTGGTATGCATCCCAACCTGTACCCGCGGTTGTCCATGTATTATCGTCAGCTTGTACTTCTTCGGCTAAACGCGCAGGTGGAATCACGCATTCTGCATCCACTCCTACCCATTCGCCATTCTCTTGACGAGTATAACGAGCCCAATAAACTTCACTCATACGTGCATCAATTGCAACCGCAACATCAGTCGCACCGTGTCGGCGGTAGCTGCCTTGCGCCATGGCTGCAAGTGTTGAAACGCCAATCATTGGTAGGTCTGCACCAAATGCTAAGCCTTGTGCAATACCAATACCGATACGAACACCAGTAAAGCTGCCCGGACCACGACCAAACGCAAGCGCATCCAACTCTTGAAGGGTCAAACCGGCTTCTTTCAGAAGTTCATCTACCATTGGTAGCACTTTCTTGGTGTGATCGCGAGGTGCAACTTCACTACGTGAAATCACTTTATCACCCACTAATAATGCAACAGAACAATTTTCTGTTGCAGTATCGATAGCAAGAATTTTTGCGCTCATTTGACTCTCTATAACTCTGTTCTAAATGTAATTAAGGCCACTCTATGACTGGCTATCTTGTTCGGCTTTTAGGAATGTTTTGATTCGTTCTAGATCTCTTGTTCTTGGGATCGGAGGTAAACTTGCTAAAAAGATCCCACCATAATCTCGTGTGACCAAACGGTTGTCACAAATGATTAATGCACCGTGATCTTTCTGATCTCGAATCAAACGCCCTACCCCTTGTTTTAACGTGATAACGGCGTCCGGAATTTGCACTTCTGCAAATGGCTCACCACCACGTAACCGACAATCTTCAATACGTGCCTTAAGCAATGGATCATCAGGGGCTGTAAACGGTAATTTATCGATGATAACACAGCTCAGTGCATCACCTCTAACATCTATCCCTTCCCAAAATGCACCAGTGGCCACCAGCAGTGCATTACCCAGCTCCATAAACTCGGCTAGGGTCTTCTGTTTACTCATCTCACCTTGCATGAGTACTGGCAAGTCCAGCACTTCACGGAAGCGCTCTCCTAGCTCACGCATCATGCTGTGCGAAGTACATAAGAAGAAACAACGTCCGTCATTCTCTTCAATGACAGGCGCGAGCATTCGCACCAGTTTGTCGGCTAAGCCTGGGCTGTTTGGCTCAGGCAAATAACGAGGTACACATAAACGCGCTTGCTGCTCGTAATCAAACGGAGAAGGCAGGGAAAACTGTTGTTTTGGCTTCAGCCCTAAGCGTTCAGTAAAGTGCTTGAAGTCACCAGAGACAGCAAGGGTTGCTGAGGTAAAAATCCACGCACCTTGTTTGATTTCGATTTGCTCATGGAATTTATCCGCCACCGAAAGCGGTGTAATGTGCAGGGCGAAATGGCGCGGAGAAGTATCGTACCAGTAGGAATAACCGGTGATGTCTACGTCACACACTCTGTCGATCCGACCTTTGATGAGGTTGGCACGCTCAAACGCGGTATCCAGCAATTGGCTTCTACCCAACGCCAGTTTTAGTACGTCGATGGCAAGATCTAGGCTATCAATTAAACGGACCAGTTCACGCTTGATCGATTCCGATTGCAGAGCCTCACGCCAGTTGCCACGAAAACCGGGTTCACCTAATACAATGCGCATGTCCATGGCACTTTGCATCAGTTTATCCCCCACTTTTTGCAGTTGACGCATGTCTTTCGCTTCTGTGCGGTAGGCAATTTCAATGTCTTTGGCAAGCTCTTGGATCTGACGGCTGGAGATCGACTGTCCGAAGTATTCACTGGCGATATCTGGAAGCTGGTGGGCTTCGTCGAAGATGAATACATCTGCCTCAGGGATCAGTTCGCCAAAACCCGTTTCTTTTATCGCAAGATCGGCGAGGAACAGATGGTGGTTTACGACAACGATGTCCGAATCCATCGCACGTTTACGTGCTTTTAAGACGAAACAATCAGTATAGCTCGGACACTCTTTGCCTAAGCAGTTGTCGTTGGTTGAGGTAATGGTTGGGATGATCATGCTGTCTTCAGGCAGATCTTCACAATCTCCTAAATCGCCCGTTTTCGTTTCCGAAGACCAAGAGCGTACCTTGACCAATTGAGTCAGCAGTGTTGGATCTGCTTCGTTGGTGTGGCTTTCGACCATCTGTCGACTTAAGCGATCTAAACAAAGGTAGTTAGAGCGACCTTTTAACAATGCTACTTGACCATAGAATCCCAACGCATTCACCATCAACGGCAGGTCACGATGATATAGCTGCTCTTGTAAGTTCTTAGACCCGGTACTGATGATGACTTTTTTGCCACTCAATAACGCAGGCACAAGGTAAGCGAAGGTTTTACCTGTTCCCGTCCCTGCTTCAACCACCAGCTGAGTTTGGTCTTTGATCGCACTGCTGACGGCTTCTGCCATATCGATTTGGGGCTGACGAGCTTGAAAACCAGGTATAGCTTTACCTAGCGCACCATCAGAGGAAAAGGTTTTTGCGATCATCCACTTTTTGCCTGAGCGAGAAAAATTGCCGAGAGTATACCAAAGAACGGGAAAGGATCACGAGGTGACAAAAGTGCAGAAAGTGAGCCGGGGCGAGCCAATAATAAGACCCGCCCCGGAAGGTGTTTGTGAAGTTATTTACGATTTAAGTAGCGATTTAGCCAAGCTGGTCCTTGGAATGCATCGTCCGATACCATGCTTTCGCCGCTTCGGTAGGAGTGGCTTTATTTTCCCACATTTGACTGAGCACCTGCTCATCAATGCCTTGTTCTCCCACTAGTGCACTTACTCGCTCTTGGTACAGTTTGCGTGCTAGTAGTTCTTTATCCATACGCACCACCTTAGCCTTTTAATTTTGTCTTACGTCAACAAACTTGTGACTGTTTAAATTCACCTAGATAATTTGTTGAAACCATTTTGATAATAGATTATTTATGGAGGTCAAATTGCGGCATAGTTCACCCTATTAGGGCTAAACAATTTTTCGTACGCTAAAAAAAATAAAACATGGAAGTATTCTATTTATGGAAAAGAAAACACTACTTACTCATTGTTCAGACGCCCCAGGCCTGATCTCAAAAATCACCAATATTTGTTATAAGCACCAACTGAATATCGTCCACAATAATGAGTTTGTAGATAATGCCAGTGGTCACTTTTTTATGCGTACCGAGCTAGAAGGCTACTTCAATGATCAGACTTTTCTAGCAGATTTAGACCAAGCACTGCCTCAAGGTGCGAAGCGAAAGCTCATCAGTTCCCGCCGTAAGCGCATCGTTATTTTAGTCACCAAAGAAGCGCATTGTTTAGGCGATATTTTAATGAAGAACTACGACGGAAGTTTGGATGTAGAGATCGCCGCCGTTGTCGGTAACTACGACAAGCTACAAGGCCTTACTGAACGCTTCGATATCCCTTATCACCATGTTACTCACGAAGATCTGAGCCGCGAAGAGCATGAGCAAAAGATGCTCGAAGTTATCGCTCAATACGATGCGGACTTTTTAGTTCTGGCGAAGTACATGCGTGTGCTAACCCCAGCTTTTGTAGAACAGTACCATCACAAGATTATTAATATTCACCACAGTTTCTTGCCCGCTTTCATCGGTGCGAAACCGTACCAACAAGCGTTTGATCGTGGCGTGAAAATCATTGGTGCAACCGCACACTTTGTTACCAATGATCTAGATGAAGGGCCAATTATTAAGCAGGACGTAATTCCTGTCGATCACACCTTCAGCGCACAAGATATGGCACAAGCGGGTCGTGATGTAGAAAAGAACGTGTTGAGCAAAGCACTGAACAAAGTGCTCAATGACCACGTTTTTGTTTACGGTAATAAGACGGTTATTCTTTAAGTTAGCGACTGACTGTTAACTATTAAAAACGCGTAATTAGAGAAGGTATTGCCTTTTCATTACGCGTTTTTTGTATCAGTCGTCGGATGTTTTATGGCAGCGCTTGTAAGAGATTCCCGACTGCGCTCCTTCGTCGCTTTCGGGAATGACGTAATTGCGGTTGGGGCTCAAATCCATTGGGCTACACCACTTAACCAAACACAAACAACTCAAACGCGTCATTCCGACGAGCTTAAGCGAGATCAGGAATCTCATATCCGCGCACTGTCAGCTCCAGTTTGCCCACAAAGCTAACAGCGCACGTAAACCAAATTAAGCCTGCTCAGACTCCACAATACGCTTGAGTGAATGCGGGTGCAGCTTGATACAAATGCCTTGATACTTAAACGCCACGGTTGGGTTATTCAAGCGTTCGCCTTCCCCTTTCGGGCTCGACAATTTGATCTTCACACCAAGCGGTTCCAACTCATCAAAGCGTGCACCAAATGCTGGATAAGTGTGTTTCAAATCAGCTAGAAAGTCGTCTGCAGTTTCGGCATGAGATGGAATCACAAACTCCACATGCTCCCAACTTTCAGTTGGGTAGATTTTGCCTTCCGCAGGGTATGGCAACTCCAAACACTCAATCTTCCAGCCACGGCTTTCCAACGTTTTGTCGAATTCAATAACAATAATCGGGCGACCGTTGATTTTCGCTTGTGAAATCACCTTACCGTATTGATTCCATGCTTCATGCGCGGCTTTCGCTGTTTCAGTATCATTAATACGCAGCGCAATATGGTCAGCTTGAGCAAAGCTCAGATCCAGTTTTAACAGGGATGCAAGCTCTTCAATCTTCGCCATAAATGCATCCAGATCTTGGATCATCAATTCAGGCGCTAAGCGTTTTTCAACTAGTTGAGTCGTCATTGTGGCTCTCTTTTGGGGCGATTTATCTCATTACTCTGAGCGCAATAGTAAACGCAAACCAAGCCACATTTCCATTCAATCGAAAAAGTATAAATTTCCCCAATTCCTCTCTGTATGAAAAGCAATAAAGTTGTTATCATTAGCCCCATTTTTGTGAACTCCAGCAGAACTTGGCACTTACTTCGCCGAGTTCTTCGTCCTTGAATTGAAGGAAACGCGTGTGAATATCCAAGCACTTATTAATGACAAAGTATCTCAGGCTCTAGAAGCCGCTGGCGCACCTGCAGGCAGTCCTGCAGCAGTTCGCCAATCAGCAAAGCCACAATTTGGTGACTACCAAGCAAACGGCGTAATGGGCGTTGCTAAAAAACTGGGTACTAACCCACGAGAATTTGCACAGAAAGTACTGGATGTTCTAGACCTAGACGGTATTGCGAGCAAGACAGAAATCGCTGGTCCTGGTTTCATCAACATTTTCCTAAGCGAAGAGTTCCTTGCGAAGCAAGCAGAAGCAGCACTGGCTGATTCACGCCTTGGCGTTGCTGCAGACGAAGCTCAAACTATCGTTGCTGACTACTCTGCACCAAACGTAGCAAAAGAAATGCACGTTGGTCACCTACGTTCAACCATCATCGGTGATGCGGTAGTACGTACTCTTGAGTTCCTAGGTCACAAAGTGATCCGTGCGAACCACATCGGTGACTGGGGTACTCAGTTCGGTATGCTTATCGCAAACCTTGAGCGTGTACAACAAGAGTCTGGCGAAGTTTCTATGGAACTGGCTGACCTTGAAGGCTTCTACCGTGAGTCTAAGAAACTGTACGACGAAGACGAAGAATTCGCAGTGAAAGCACGTAACTACGTTGTGAAACTGCAAAGCGGCGACGAGTTCTGCGCAGAAATGTGGAAGAAGCTGGTTGACGTAACCATGATCCAAAACCAACGTAACTACGATCGTCTAAACGTATCTCTATCTCGTGATGACGTAATGGGCGAGAGCATGTACAACGACATGCTACCTAAGATCGTAGCAGACCTTAAAGCACAAGGTCTTGCGGTTGAAGATGATGGCGCACAAGTTGTGTTCCTTGAAGAATTCAAGAACAAAGACGGCGAAGCGATGGGCGTTATCGTTCAGAAGCGTGACGGCGGCTTCCTATACACAACAACAGATATCGCATGTGCGAAATACCGTTACGAAGAGCTAGGCGCAGATCGTGTGCTTTACTTCATCGACTCTCGTCAGCACCAGCACCTAATGCAAGCTTGGACTATTGTTCGTAAAGCGGGTTACATCCCAGAATCTGTTTCTCTTGAACACCACGCATTCGGCATGATGCTAGGTAAAGATGGTAAACCATTCAAGACTCGTGCTGGCGGTACGGTTCGTCTTGCAGATCTTCTTGATGAAGCAGAAGTTCGTGCAGCACAGCTGATCGAATCTAAGAACCCAGAACTAGCAGAAGACGAGAAGAAAGCGATCGCTAACACAGTTGCAATGGCAGCGGTTAAGTACGCAGACCTTTCTAAGCACCGTACCACAGACTACGTGTTCGATTGGGACAACATGCTAGCGTTCGAAGGTAACACTGCACCTTACATGCAATACGCTTACACTCGTGTAGCATCTGTATTCGCTAAAGCTGGCGTTTCTATGGATGATCTACAAGGTGAAATTAAGATCACTGACGAGAAAGAAAAAGCGCTTATCGCAAAACTTATGCAATTCGAAGAAGCGGTTCAATCTGTTGCTCGCGAAGGTCAACCGCACATCATGTGTAGCTACCTATTCGAACTAGCAGGTCAGTTCTCTAGCTTCTACGAAGCGTGCCCTATCCTAGTTGCTGAAGACGAAGCTGTGAAACAAAGCCGTCTGAAACTAGCAGCGCTAACGGCGAAGACCATCAAGCAAGGTCTATCTCTACTAGGTATCGATACTCTAGAGCGTATGTAAACGATTCGAGTCTCGAAACAAGTTAGAAAGGTTGGCGTGAAAGCGTCAGCCTTTTTTATTGCTCCGCATATCTCATTTGTGTGAAACCAAGCAATCCCCCAACTAGCGTCGGTAGAAACACGTCACTCCCTACAGTGAGGGACGAACGTGATAGGGAATCTCTCGTTTAGTATTTAAGACCTAGCCACATCCTCTCTCCAACCTTATACTCAACTAAAACAATTAATTGGAAAGAGCATGAGTTTTGAACTGCACCCTCAACTGGCAAAAGACACCACCGTTATCGGTCACTTCCCACTGTGCGTGGCACTTCTACATAAAGACAATGCCGTGCCATGGGTTATCTTGGTACCTAAACGTGCAAACCTAAAAGAGCTTCACCACTTGCCAATGCAAGAACAGCAACAGTTTTTGCTAGAGTCTCAAGCGGTAAGCCAAGCACTGGAAGCAACATTCCGTCCAGACAAGTTAAACCTTGGCGCGCTAGGTAACATGGTGCCACAACTGCACATTCACCATATTGCTCGCTTCGAAGACGATGTGGCATGGCCGGGACCAGTTTGGGGTAACACCAAAGGTGGAATTCGTACAGAAGAAGAGCAAAACGAGTTACTTGGTCGCATTAAGAACGTGCTATCACTGAGCTCTATTTTCCAAAAAGCATAAGCACTGCTAGCGAAAATAATTCATCTTTGAATACAGCTAAAATAGACAGAGAAAGATTAATACCTATTTGTAACAATCTTTCTCATTTTTCTGGGATTATCACTCAAATCAAACTTGTTTAGACTGCTCGCTCAATTAGAGAGGGTCATCATGAAACAAGTCTTCAACACATTCCGACACGTCAGCTGGATTGCCATAATCTGTTCTATGGCTGCTTCGTTCTTGCTTTTTGTTATGGGCGCAGCAAAAACCTATTCGGCATTTGCGGTCTTCATTCTTAATCAAACACCTCCAGAAGCACTCGCACATTTAGATAAAGCAGACATCGCAATCGCTTATTTGATCAAGTCTCTAGATACGTTTCTTGTCGCACTGGTTCTTTTTATCTTTGCTCACGGTATCTTTACTCTGTTTATCTCCAATAAAGTTAAAGCTAAAACACAAGACCAATCCGTTTTGCATTGGATCAGAACACCAAACATTGGTCACCTAAAAAACATCTTAGCTGAAGTCATTATTGTGATTTTGTTTGTGAAGTTCTTGGAGCTCGTACTGATCAATTTCGATAGCTTAGATTGGACAATCTTAACCCTACCAATTTCGATTTTAGTTCTAAGCCTTGGATTAAAGTTTTTAGAACTGGGCTCAACCAAGCACTCTGAAGATCGCTGATTGAATAGACAAAAAGAAAAGCCGCATCATTACTGATGCGGCTTTGTCGGTTTTACGTGAGACTTCTTGCTGCTACATGGTTACTGTTAAAGATAAACCATCTTGCTTAGTTACAGAGTAGCGCACTCGAGTCACGTCATGAGCTTTATTGGTGTCGACTAAGCGGTTAACTTTACCCTTCTTGATCCACACGCTTAACATCGCGTCGGCTCCGTCTTCACTCATCCCAAACTGCTTAGCCAGATCTGACTGGGAGACGGTTCCTTTGTCTGCAATGTATTGATAAAGCTCTTTTAAAATCATGCTACTTGCGCCTCTAATGCACCGTTTTGTTTCTTACCAACTTGTTTGAACACACGGTAGGTGCCAAAGAAGATAGCAACGATCACAGCCATCCAAATACCACTTGTTACTGGGCTATCTGCGAAATGTGTCAACTGGTTGTAGAACGTCGCACATAGATATGCCAAGCCCATTGTCCACACCGCAATAAAACGCGCAAAGTTATGGCCGAACTCACGTACGTATGCACCCATCGCTGCTACACATGGCGTGTAAAGAAGAATAAAGATTAGGTAAGCAAACGCTGCGTTACCAGAAGCAAATTGAGCTTTGATGTTACCAAAGATAGATGCATCTACTTCTTGCTCTTCTGCTACTGCACTTGAATCAGTAAGGTCACCGACTTCAATGCCCAATGGATCTGAGTAGCTCAAACCAGCAAGGTTATCAGGGATACTCATTACCGCTTCTTCTAGGCTGCCCATTAGGTCAAATTCTGCTTCTTCGCCATCACTTGGTGTGGTGTATAGGCTGTTAAGCGTACCTACCACAGCTTCTTTAGCGAAGATCCCCGTAATAATACCAACAGTTGCCGGCCAGTTGTCTTCTTGAACGCCGATTGGCGCAAACACTGGTGTCACGACTTGTGCTGCTTTAGAAAGTACAGAATTTTCACTGTCTTCGTTACCAAAGCTGCCATCTGTACCTAGTGAGTTAAAGAAACTTAGGATTGCCACAACGATTACGATGGTTTTACCCGCCCCCAATACAAAGCGCTTCAGTTTTTGCCACGTTTTGATCACGACGTTTTGTAGTGTTGGAAGCTCGTAATCTGGCATTTCCATAACCAACGTGTCACTGCTACCTGGGTAAAGCGTGTGCTTAAGGAAAAGACCAGTGAAAATCGCAGCCACAATACCAAGTAGGTAAAGTGCAAATACAATGTTCTGACCTGAGCCAGGGAAGAACGCAGCAGCAAATAGCGCGTATACAGGCAAACGAGCACCACATGACATAAATGGAGCCATTGATGCAGCTAGTTTACGTTCACGCTCTTGGTCTAAAGTACGAGTTGCCATGATTGATGGCACGTTACAGCCAAAACCAAGAACAAGTGGTACAAATGCTTTACCCGGTAGGCCGATCTTCTGCATCACTTTATCTAGTACGAATGCTGCACGAGCCATGTAGCCTGAGCTTTCAAGCACAGCTAGGAAAAGGTACAAACACGCGATAACTGGAATGAAAGTCGCGACTGTTTGGATACCACCACCGATACCATCAGCAAGAACAGTTACCAGCCAAACTGGCAAATGACCATCCAATAAGTGGTGACCACCATCAACTAGCAACGCACCAACACCGATATCGAAGAAATCGATGAACGCACTACCAATGTTGATAGAGAACATGAACATTAGGTACATCACAACGAAGAAGAATGGAATGCCCACCCACTTGTTGAGGATGAACTGGTCGAGCTTTTCAGTCACACTACGACTTAGCTTACCTTCGCTACGGCGTACTTTCTTACACTCTTCGTGAAGGTGCGTGTATTTAGTGTCGGCAACGTGCAGGTCAACATCCAGTTCAAGCTCAGTAATAGTGTTTTCAATGCTATTGCGGTCAGCATCTGACATACTGTTAAGAACAAGTGCATCTTTTTCTAGTGCACGAATCGCTAGAGCACGGTTAGAAACGGTTTGATCATTAAAAAGAGCCGAAACGTTGTTGATCGCCGCTTCCATATGCTCGCCGTAGTTCAAAGACATTTCTGTTAGTGCAACACCTTGAACCACAGATTTGTGTAGCTTCTCTTTAAACTCGGCAACTTGTGCTTTGTTTGTCGCAGATAGACTTACTACTGGGCAACCCAGTGTCTTTTCCAGTTCAGCTACATTGATGATTTGGCGTTCACGCTTAAGTGCATCCATCTTGTTCAACACAACAATCATTGGACGGCCAAGTTCACGTAGTTGAAGTGTCATATATAGGCTACGTTCAAGACTGGTTGCATCTACTACGTTGATGATCAAATCTGCTGGGTGAGTCAAAACCGCACGGGATGCGATCGACTCATCAATGCTGTTGCTGTCATTACCACTATCAAGTGAGTAAATACCAGGCAGGTCAGTCAGTGCAAAATCATCACCTGCATGTTTAAACTGACCTGTTTTCTTCTCAACGGTTACACCCGCCCAGTTACCAACCTGCTGTTTAGCACCTGTCAGGCCATTAAAAAGTGTTGTTTTACCGCTGTTTGGGTTACCTACAGTAAGAATTTGATATTGCATTATGCTCGCTCCACTTCAATGTTTTGCGCAATCGCTTCTCGCAATGCAACAGAAACACCACGAACTTCAACTTGCAGAGGGTCGCCCATAGGTGCGCGTCGAATTACTTTTACTAGAGTGTTAGGAAGTAGCCCCATTACCATGAGCTTTTTTCGAACATCTGAGGATAGACCTTCAAGTAATCGAATAGTTACCGTTTCTCCGGGTTTGATCTCTGATAGCTTCATAATGGCCCTTAAGAGTATTGCTAATGATAAATATTATTATTAAGAGTATTCAATGGGGCGATTCTACTCCCCAATACCCTCCTATTCATTGTGTGAAATCAAAGATTTCACGAATCTACCCTGTTTATTCGTCGTCAAGTTCGTTAATTAAAACTCCGTCATTTTCGTCAAAATCAATAAATAAGCCCACAGAAAACAATAACAAATCGATAACAAAAGAAATCCAAAAATCAATTAAACCTTATTTATCAGCAATTTATGGGATAAATTTCAACTTGTCGCATTTCTCACATAAAGGTGTCGTTATTTTTATAAGAAAAATAAGTAAGGTCTCGTATAGTTAACCCATCGAGAGGCAACAGCCACTCAAAAGAATTCCAGAGGTGGCATGGCAACATGTCACTCCGGCAGCAAGCGAAGGTGTCATTGACACCCGTGGTATAGTCCCCCCCCGGCTATACCACGATATTTTTTTTCTTCTCTTTCTTTATTGCTTCTTAAGTAACCTCCACTAACCTCTTAAACCTCTACTACTAGTCAATAGTCGTTGTTACCCTTATTACCTATCGCTCTTACATACCACCCCATTGATTTTGAACTAGTTAACTAAACCCCTGTGTATTGTTTTCAGGCGACATCTCGTATCTCGTATCTCGTATCTCGTATCTCGTATCTCGTAGAAATTAAAGCGGATATCCAACAAACCAACATTTAGTTTGCTTTGTTCTATAAGCAGCTCGCACGACAAGCGTAAAAAAGCCCAGCGCTACGGCTGGGCTAAGTCATATCGAATTAAGAGCTATAGGCTTGTTTGGCTCTCTTGAGTCGTTGCGAACTTGGACGGTGGCAGTCCAAAATGCAGTCTAAACTTCTGACTAAAATAAGAAGGGTCATTAAAGCCACAATTAAACGCGACCTCGCTAATTTTCTCACCAGCTAAGAGCTGCTCGCATGCTGTTTCTAAGCGAACTTCGGTAAGATAATCTTTAAAAGTACGAGATGACGCTGATTTAAAACGTCGTTGTAAGCTTCTTTCTGACATAAACAGCAATTTTGCAGCAGAGGCAGTACCAAACTCAGCGTCGGAGAAATTGTCACTCACTAGCTGATAAACTTTGTTGAGCCACTCTTGTTCTGGTGACATCTTAACTGGCTCTTGCCTAGTCGGCTCTAACACGTCATCGAAGCTATTCATCATTACATGCTCGAGTTGTTCATCCGTGAAATGAACTTTCGGCCACGTAATGTCGAACTTATTCTGCGTATCAGAGCTTATAATCGATAACTTCCCTCCACTAGCTTCAACCAACGTTGATAACTGCTCAATACTCAGATCCACTTGGTTCATTGATATTGGCTTACCAAACGTCAGTTTAGAAGGGAGTTGATTACCAAAATCCAACATGGTTAAAGTGATATGCTGCTCGTCTTCCCCGATTGAAACCCTGACGGACTGACCTCGATAGGAACGTTTAATAATATTGGCGAAAACTGTATTAAAGATCACATCAAGATTAAAGCTTTCCAGTACAACTCTGCTGTGGCTTTCAACATCCTGAAACTCTAGCTCTAAGCCTGCTTTTTTAAAGTCTTCCCGCCACACGTCAATCACTGAACTGGTAATTTGATTCAAATCATAACTCTGAGCATTCCCAGTGTTCTCTACCGGTACTACTTTTAATTCATTAAGCTGCCAATATGCTTTCTTCAAATGATCTTGTGTCGATTCATCGCAATCATCAGGAACAAACTTAGCAAAGACGTCAATACTTGTTTTTATGGAGCTTGCCACGTGATCAACGAGCAGGTTTCTCACTTGAATTTGCTTACGTAGTTGCTGATTACTAGAGAGTAATACCCGACTTTGATGACGAAGCTGGTTAGTTTTTAATGTTACCTGCGCCGCCAACTCTTTATTATGTTGAAGGACATAACGTGACCGCCAGTAACCAGCTCCAAACACGAACAGCAGCGTCATAACAAAACTAAAAATAGCAAATGACGTACGATACCAAGGTTCTAATACCGTAAATTGAAACTCAGCCCCCACCTGACCGCGTATAACTTGCTCACCGCTGCTAACTTGAAGTGTGTAGTGACCAGAACTCAGATGCTCTAAGTTCAATTGTCCGCCTTCTAGCACTTGCCACTCATCATAGGTATTGAGTCTAAAGTGAAGTACTTGGGTATTCGGTTTTGGCATCACACCGAATAAAAAGCTCACCGAAGACCCATACGGAATATAAGTGTCATTAAGCTCCCCACCGCCAACTTGAATCACACCACTTTCCGAGGACACCCGGCTAATAATCACTTTGGATTCAGGAGATTTAGACACAAGCAGGGTTGTGGAGTCAGCCTTAACCAAACCATATTTTGAGCCAAACACTAATGTTTTATGGTTACTCTCAGGATGAGAAAGCTGATTACAAACCCCTGAGGTAAATTCATTGTTGATCAACCCAGAAGCTGAAGAGTAGTGTTTGACTAATTCACCAGATAATCGGTAATAACTTAAACCTACGGATGATGAAAGCCAGACACCTTCAGAGTCAGCTAACATGCAGGCCGGACGAGCATTATCAATCCGCAACGCCATGGATACTTGTTCATTACTACGTAGCTGAGTTTTGAATACGCCATACGCCGAAGCAAACCAATATGCCCCATCGGTTGATTCGACAATATCTAGTACCTCTCCATAACTTGCCGAAAAGTGATTAAATCGTATTTTTTCGCCATCATACTGATAATAACCATGGTCAGTACCAATAATCAGTTCAGAGCTAGAAGCAAATAATCGGGTTATTTTCGCAGGAAGATATTTTGCAACGAGCCAATCATCGCCTAAGTTACGTAGCAACTGCTTACTAGGGTCGATGTAGAAAAGGCTTTTTCCACGGGCAAGCCAGATTTTTCCTTCATCTGTATTAATAATGTGCTCTATTGGCGCTCCCGCTAATGCCCTCAGATATGGAAGCTCAACCCATTGTTGTGTATATAAGTCATAAACTTGAAGGCCATCATTGGTAGCAATCCAAATCTGCTTCTCTCTTATAGCAAACTGTGTAATCTCGTTCTGAGCTTGAATGATGAGTTTGGTACTATCATTACTGCGCAGATACACATTCCGACCACTTGATAACCACAGCTGATCCTTTGGCCCTGTGTAGGTTTGCGTAATTTTGTTGAGATCAGCAATTCGATGCCCACCATCGAAAGTCATTCGCTCAAATTTTTTGCTAAACATCGAGTAATATCGAATACCACGATTTGTCGCAACCCACATACCGCCCATGTTGTCATTAAGCAATGAGTAGATTTTACTTTGACTCAAATCGAGCTCTTGGAAACTGGCAGCGGTTACCTTAGAGGTCTCACCGGATAAGAACGAATGAACGAAGAGCCCATGCTCTGTACCTATCCAATACTCTTGATTCGTTTCTGCTATTGCCAATACATGCGAATCGCCAATTCTTACAATCGGTTGCTCTGCATTTTCTAGGCTGAACACTAGCGCCCCTTTTAGGGAACCAATGACGATCTCACGCCTTGAGGCTGAATAATAAACTTTTTCAATGAAGTGCTTTTTAGAAGCGACAACATGATTAAATCGCTTCCCTTCAGATAAGTACGCCCCTGAGTTCGTTGCTAATACCCAGCGCGTTTTTACGAAAATAGCGTCATTGATGTAAACATGGCTGTTGTTGCTATGTTGATACAACTGAAGCAATGAGTACGCCTCGAGCTTATTTTGAGCGACATGGTAAGTGTAAAACTGCGAACCATCACTAACCCAGATATAGTCACCTGATGCACCAATTTTTCTAATTTGAGCACCTGGATTCAAACTAAAAATTAACTTTCGTTCTTGATTTGGCTTGGTTCTATAGACTTCGTTATTGAAAAATGTCCAAAACGCCCCATCAATATAAGCAACTTGATCTACAGAAAAATCTAGCAAACTACCTGACTTGGGCTGAAGGTTACTACCATCATAAAAAAGCACTCGGCCATGCACGTCATGAATCCACAAGCCGCCCTGCTCTCCAGAAAAAAGGTGTTGGGCAGCAATGAACGTACCCTTTATCTGAGTCGGTAATGGGTAGAAGATTGCACTGGCACTATCAAGCGCAAGTACTGGAAAGGAAAGCAAAATACCCAACCATAGCTGGGTGATAGTACGGAGCAAGTCGAAACCCTTAATAACATAATATTGCGCTTCATATGCCTTTCAACAATCCATGGTCAGGCTTAAAGTATCGTTATTTCGAAGCGCTAATTATGCTAATAATATATCAATTCCCGTGCGATAAAAGTTTCGACTCACGATTGCTGTCAAATCTTACTGCTGGATCACGTTAAAAACAGATTCGATGCAGACAAGCACAACACAATTGTTACTTTTCGCTCAAACATTGACTAAAACTGTTCGACATACTGTGAAGAAACTCAAAGTAACTCCCTGAGCTAACTTCAATATCAGTGCCTAACGGGTCAAGTACTCCCGCTTTCACATCATTGCCTCGCATGACACTTTCTATCACAGCTGGTGTAAATTGAGGTTCAGAGAAAACACACGCCACATCACCCGTGCTCAACGTCTTACGAATTTGAATCAGTGTTTTTGCGCCAGGTTTGCGATCAGGAGATACGGTAAAGTGCCCCATTTGATTCAGTGCATAACGCTCTTCGAAGTATCCGTAAGCATCATGAAATACAAAATAACCTTTGTCTTTTACTGGTGTGAGTTGCTGTTTAATTTCTGCATCAGTTGCTTTCAACTGAATTTCAAACTTGTTTAAATTTTCCGCATAAGTTGCAGCATGTTCAGGGTCAACTTCAGCTAACTTGCTAGCAATAGCTTTCGCAACCTGTTGAACAGTTTCAATGCCTAACCAGAAGTGCGGGTCATGAGTGCCATGGTTATGGCCGTCATGGTCGTGATCATGTTCACTACCAAACTCTCGCAATGACAAACCAGGAATTTGACTAATCGTTAGCTTATTTCCTTTGTCTGTGACTACCTTCTCGAGAAATGGCTCAAGGTCATGGCCAAACCAAATAACGAGATCGGAAGAAGCTACTTTCTTCACATCTGATGGACGAAGCGCATAGTCATGAGGTGACGCATTTGATTGCAGCAAAACGTCTGGCGATGTAACGCCTTCCGTCAGTTCTGTGGCGATCATTTGAATTGGCTTAATACTGGTTAACACCGTTACTGCATGAACAGGCACTGTCAATAATGTAGAAACGGCAAGAATGATGGCTCTTTTCATAGTTTTTCTTGGGGTATGGCGTGGAAAGTGAGATAATGTTACATTATAACATTATTGAATTGCAAATGAGTTTCATTCATGTCTTCACTAGTCCGTCTTGAGCAGTTATGCGTCGAATTTGACGAACGCAGAGTTCTCGATAATATCACTATGGAATTAGAAAAGGGCAAGATCACCACCCTAATTGGTCCCAATGGAGCGGGAAAATCGACGTTAGTTAAAGTCATTTTAGGTCTCCAAAAGCCAACTAGTGGCAAGCTAATTAGACAACGTAAACTGAAAATTGGCTACGTACCTCAAAAGCTGAAACTCAATGACTCGTTACCACTGACTGTTATCCGCTTCTTAAACTTAGCAGGAAAATACAGTAAGCAAGAATGTCTCGATGCATTAAAGCTTGTCGGTGCTGAACACCTCATCGCAAGCAACATGCACCGTCTTTCTGGTGGTGAGAATCAACGTGTACTGCTTGCCCGTGCGCTCCTGCAGCGCCCAGAGTTATTAGTGCTGGATGAGCCAGCTCAAGGTGTCGACGTACAAGGTCAAATCGACTTATATGATCTGATAGAGAGCATTCGCCATCGCTTTGATTGTGGCGTATTTATGGTTTCGCACGACCTGCATTTAGTCATGGCAAAAACTGATGATGTAATTTGCTTACATCACCATGTGTGCTGTTCAGGTTCACCAGCAACCATTACTCAACACCCTTCTTATATTGCGTTATTTGGTAACGCCGCTCGTGAGTCTTTAGCGTTTTACCATCACGACCATGAACACCATCATCACGACTTGGCTGGATCACCAGTGACGGGTGACGCGACATCTTGTTCAAACCATTCTCACGGACACCATCATCATGATTGAGTTTTTATTGCCTTCAATTCTGGCCGGTATTGGTATCGCTATCATCGCAGGCCCACTTGGCTCATTCGTGGTATGGCGCAAAATGGCTTACTTCGGTGATACGCTTGCACATGCGTCTTTGATGGGGTTAGCACTTGGCTTCCTACTAGATATAAATCTATACCTTGCACTGCTTGTTTGCTGTCTCGCTTTAGCGGTACTGCTAGTGACACTTCAAAAGCAACAGCTTGTCGCAACAGATACTTTGCTGGGCATCTTAGCGCACAGTGCTCTATCTATCGGTTTAGTATCGGTGAGTTTCTTAGACAACGTTCGTGTCGACCTAATGAGCTACTTGTTTGGTGACCTATTGGCGGTATCACCTCAAGATCTGATGTTCATCTATGCTGGTGTTGTCGCAGTCAGCGCTTGTTTGTATCTGTTCTGGCGCCCATTGCTATCCAGCACAGTAAGCGAAGAGCTTGCTGCTGTTGAAGGAGTGAACACCGATTTAGTGCGTCTAGTACTGATGCTTATGGTAGGTGTAGTGATTGCAGTCGGAATGAAATTTGTTGGTGCATTGATCATGACCTCGCTATTGATCATCCCAGCCGCAACTGCGCGTAAAGTTTCTTCTTCGCCAGAACAAATGGCACTGTTTGCTTCGATTATCGGTTCGATCGCTGTGCTGATGGGTCTGAGCCTGTCTTGGCATCTCGATACTCCAGCTGGCCCTTCCGTTGTGATTAGCGCGACGACCCTGTTTATGCTTAGCCAACTGATTAGGCGCAAAGCATAATCGCACTGAGTGTTAGAAAAAACCATGCTTGAGACGCGAATCAAGATGGACCAGAAATAGAAAAGCCTGCGAAATCGCAGGCTTTTTAATGCTTATACAGCGGTTTGGTTGATTACCAACCCGTCACTTCACGTAGACCTTTACCAATCTCCGCTAGAGATTTCACAGTCTTAACGCCAGCTGCTTCTAGTGCTGCGAATTTGTCTTCTGCAGTACCTTTACCACCAGAGATGATAGCACCAGCGTGACCCATACGCTTACCAGGAGGAGCAGTAACACCCGCAATGTAAGAAACCACTGGCTTCGTTACGTTTTCTTTGATGTAAGCCGCAGCTTCCTCTTCCGCAGTACCACCGATTTCGCCAATCATTACGATTGCTTCTGTTTCAGGGTCTTCTTGGAAAAGCTTCAGGATGTCGATGAAGTTTGAACCTGGGATTGGGTCGCCACCGATACCAACACACGTTGACTGGCCAAAGCCTTCGTCAGTCGTTTGCTTAACCGCTTCGTACGTTAGTGTACCTGAGCGAGAAACGATGCCCACTTTACCTTTCTTGTGGATGTGACCAGGCATGATACCGATCTTACACTCATCAGGCGTGATAACACCCGGACAGTTAGGACCGATCATGCGAACGCCAGTTTCTTCTAGCTTCACTTTTACGTCGATCATATCTGTTGTTGGGATGCCTTCAGTGATTGTTACGATAAGCTCGATACCTGCGTCGATCGCTTCTAGGATTGCATCTTTACAAAATGGTGCTGGAACGTAGATAACTGTTGCTGTTGCGCCAGTCACTTCTACTGCTTCACGTACCGTGTTGAATACAGGAAGACCAAGGTGAGTTTGACCACCTTTACCTGGAGATACACCACCAACCATTTGTGTACCGTAAGCAATTGCCTGCTCTGAGTGGAAAGTACCTTGACCACCAGTGAAGCCCTGACAGATTACTTTAGTGTCTTTGTTAATTAGTACAGACATTATTTAGCCTCCGCAGCAGCAACAACTTTCTGAGCAGCATCTGTTAGCGACTCAGCAGCAATGATATCAACATCAGAATTAGCAAGAACTTCGCGACCTAGGTCTGCGTTAGTACCTTCTAGACGAACAACAACAGGTACAGTTACACCAACTTCTTTCACTGCACCGATGATGCCTTCTGCGATCATGTCACAACGTACAATACCGCCGAAGATGTTTACTAGAACGGCTTTCACGTTGTCATCAGATAGGATGATCTTGAATGCTTCTGCTACACGCTCTTTTGTCGCGCCGCCACCTACATCTAGGAAGTTAGCAGGCTTACCACCGTGTAGGTTTACGATGTCCATTGTACCCATCGCTAGACCCGCACCGTTAACCATACAGCCAACGTTGCCATCTAGTGCTACGTAGTTCAGTTCCCACTGAGCTGCGTGTGCTTCACGCTCGTCTTCTTGTGAAGGATCGTGCATTTCACGAAGCTTAGGCTGACGGTATAGCGCGTTTGAGTCGATGTTGATCTTACCGTCAAGACACAGCAAGTTGCCTTCGCCAGTAATAACCAGTGGGTTGATCTCTAGTAGCGCTAGGTCGTACTGAGAGAACATAGTGCCAAGACCCATGAAGATCTTAACGAATTGTTTGATTTGGTCACCTTCAAGACCAAGTTTGAACGCTAGCTCGCGACCTTGGTAAGCCTGAGGCCCTACTAGTGGATCGATTGCTGCTTTGTGGATTAGCTCCGGCGTTTCTTCCGCAACTTTTTCGATTTCCACACCACCTTCAGTCGAAGCCATGAAAACGATCTTACGAGTTGCACGGTCAACAACCGCACCAAGGTAAAGTTCGTTAGCGATGTTAGACGCTTCTTCTACAAGGATTTTAGTAACAGGCTGACCATTTGCGTCTGTTTGGTAAGTAACCAAGTTCTTACCTAGCCATTTTTGTGCGAATTCTTTTACGCCATCTTTTGTATCGTGTAGCTCAACGCCGCCCGCTTTACCGCGGCCACCAGCGTGAACCTGACATTTTACAACTTTCTTTTCAGTAGTGATGCGACCTGCTGCTTCGAAAGCTTCTTGTGGCGTATCACATGCGTAGCCTTCCGGTACAGGCAAACCGAATTCTGCAAACAGCTGTTTGGCTTGGTATTCATGCAAATTCATTTTGATATTCCGTTTGTTTATCCCTCAAGGGATTTATTATTTCCATAACACCACTTCATGCGGTGCGTCTGTAGGGTCTTCTCAAATCAACTGCTTATGTATTTATCGGGCGCAGTTCAAGTGAAGGCCAGACGCTGAGCCAGTCTAGCCTTGGATATCGTGGACGTCGAGCTATCAAGGACAACTCGACGTTTTAGCGATATTAAACGTCTAATAACAGACGTGCTGGATCTTCTAGTAGCTCTTTAATGGTTACTAGGAAACCCACAGATTCACGACCATCAATCAAACGGTGATCGTAAGATAGTGCTAGATACATCATTGGCAAGATTTCTACTTTGCCGTCAACCGCCATTGGACGCTCTTGGATTTTGTGCATGCCCAAGATTGCCGATTGTGGTGGGTTGATGATTGGCGTAGACATCAATGAACCAAATACACCGCCATTGGTGATAGTGAAGTTACCGCCCATCAACTCATCAACCGTTAGCTTGCCGTCACGGCCTTTGATTGCTAGCTCTTTGATGCCTTTCTCGATATCAGCAAAACCTAGTGTGTCACAGTCTTTTAGAACTGGAGTCACTAGACCACGTGGCGTAGAAACCGCCATGCTGATGTCGAAGTAGTTGTGGTAAACGATATCATCACCATCGATAGATGCATTCACTTCTGGGTAACGTTTTAGTGCTTCAGTTACTGCTTTCACGTAAAAAGACATGAAGCCAAGACGAGTGCCGTGACGCTCTTCGAACTGGTCTTTGTATTGCTTGCGAAGGTCCATGATTGGCTTCATGTTCACTTCGTTAAACGTGGTTAGCATTGCCGTGTTGTTTTTCGCTTCTAGAAGACGGTTTGCTACTGTCTTGCGTAGACGCGTCATTGGTACACGTTTTTGGCTACGAGCTGCTGCAGGCGCTTCAACTGCTGCTGGAGCTTCTGCTTTCGGTGCCGCTTTTGCGTTTGCAAGGTGCGCTTCGATGTCTTCGCGAGTAATACGACCGCCGACACCAGAGCCTTTCACTTGACTAGCTTCTAGGCCGTGTTCAGCAAGAAGACGACGAACTGCTGGGCTTAGCGCATCGTTGCTCTCTTCTGTTAGCGTTGCTTTATGACGCTTATCAGGAGACGCTTCTTTGTCTTCTGTTGAATCTGTTGTTGGTTCGCCTGCTACTGCGCCTGGCTTAAGCTTGGCGATCAACTGCTTAGAAAGTACTGTTGCACCTTCTTCTTCAATAATAGCTTCTAATACGCCCGCTTCCGGAGCAGGTACTTCAAGCACAACTTTATCGGTTTCGATGTCAACCAGAACTTCATCACGCTCTACTGCGTCGCCTGGTTGTTTGTGCCATGTCGCTACGGTTGCGTCAGCAACTGATTCAGGTAAATCTGGAACCAGAATTTCAATTGTCATATCTGTTTCTTCCTTTAACTTCTAGTTCTTAATTCGAAGTTTTTGAGTTCACGTTCAGAGCGTCTTCAACCAACGCTTTTTGTTGTTTCAAGTGCACCGACATGTAGCCTACTGCTGGCGAAGCAGAAGCTGGGCGACCTGCGTATTTAAGATCTGCGCCTGCTGGGATAGCAGCACGGAAGTTGTGTTGGCTACAGTACCAAGCACCCTGGTTTTGAGGCTCTTCCTGACACCATACGAAATCTTCAACATTCGTGTATTGTGCAATAGCGGCTTGAACCTCATCCATCGGGAATGGATAAAGCTGCTCGATACGCACAATAGCCACATCATCTTGTTCGTTGTTGCGACGCTGTTCTAGCAAGTCGAAGTAAACCTTACCCGAACAGAACACAACACGTTTCACTTTGCTTGGCTCCAGATTATCAGTTTCTGGAATTGCTGGTTGGAATGTGCCATCAGACAACTCTTCCAACGTTGAAGTACAAAGTGGATGACGCAGTAGCGACTTAGGTGACATAACAATCAGTGGGCGACGCATAGGACGCACCACCTGACGACGGATCATGTGGTAAACCTGAGCTGGTGTAGATGGCACTACAACCTGCATGTTTTGTTCAGCACATAATTGTAGGTAACGCTCCAGACGCGCTGATGAGTGCTCTGGACCTTGACCTTCATAACCGTGTGGTAACAGCATAGTTAGGCCACACAGACGAGCCCACTTTTGCTCACCTGACGAGATGAACTGGTCAATCACCACTTGTGCACCGTTTGCGAAGTCACCGAACTGTGCTTCCCAAATGGTCAAGCCACTTGGCTCTGCTGTAGCGTAACCATATTCAAACGCCAATACCGCTTCTTCTGACAACACTGAGTCAAAGACTTGGAATGGACCTTGTTTGTCATGAATATTCGCCAGCGGGATGTAGGTGCTTGCATCGTTCTGGTTATGCAGAACTGAGTGGCGGTGGAAGAAAGTACCACGTCCAGAGTCCTGGCCTGAGATACGAATACGCTTGCCATCATCAACCAGCGTTGCGTATGCCAATGTTTCAGCCATACCCCAGTCAATCGCCTTTTCACCGCTGATCATTGCAGAACGATCATTGTAAAGCTTGTTTACACGGCTTTGCAGCTTATGGCTATCTGGGTATTGAATCAGACGTTGACCTAGCTCTTTCAAGCGAGTTGCATCAAACTTGTTGTCCCACTCTACATCCCAGTCGTGACCAAGGTATGGTGACCAGTCCACTGAGTGAAGTGCCATTGGACGCCACTCTTTTACCACAACCTCACCTTTATCAAGTGCGTCACGGTACTCATTAACTAGCTGGGTCGCCACCTCGATATCTGATTCGTTTTTGTCGATAAGAACATCAGCGTATAGCTTACGAGGCGTTGGATGTTTTTTGATTTTTTGGTACATCAACGGCTGAGTCGCATTCGGCTCGTCCGCTTCGTTGTGACCGTGACGACGGTAACAAACCAAATCAATCACAACATCACGTTTGAACTCGTTACGGTAATCCAGTGCAATGCGTGTTACGAAAGCAACCGCTTCTGGATCGTCTGCATTAACGTGGAAAATTGGTGCCTGAACCATCTTCGCGATATCAGTACAGTACATAGTCGAACGTGTATCACGAGGGTTCGACGTAGTGAAGCCAACTTGGTTGTTAACGACAATACGGACCGTACCGCCAACGCAGAAACCACGAGCAAGAGACATGTTGAACGTCTCTGCTACCACACCCTGACCTGCGATTGCAGAGTCACCATGGATAGTAATAGGCAGTACGCGGCTTCCATCAAAGTCACCTAAGCGATCTTGACGAGCACGAACCGAACCAATAACTACTGGGTTTACAATCTCAAGGTGAGATGGGTTGAAGGCTAGCGCGAGGTGAACATCACCACCTGGCGTTGCAAAGTCTGCAGAGAAACCTTGGTGGTACTTAACGTCACCCGTACCCCATGTTTCATCATGCTTACCCGCAAACTCATCAAACAAATCTTGCGGCTTCTTACCAAGAACGTTAACAAGCATGTTCAAACGTCCACGGTGAGCCATACCGATAACCACTTCACGCATGCCACTTGTACCAGCATGACGGATCAGCTCTTTTGTCATCGGAATCAGTGCATCACCACCTTCCAGAGAGAAACGCTTCGCACCTGGGAACTTCGCACCCAAGTAACGCTCAAGCCCTTCAGCAGCCGTTAGCTCCTCAAGGAATGTACGTTTTTCGTCTTTATCGAAAGATGGCTGACCAACGACAGATTCAAGACGTTGTTGGATCCAACGCTTTTGCTCTGTGTCTGTCATGTGCATGTATTCTGCACCGATAGAACCACAGTAGGTTTTCTTCAGTGCTGAGTAGATGTCTTTCAACTGCATCGTTTCTTGGCCAATGGCAAAAGAACCTACGTTGAAAGTTTCTGCGAAGTCATCTTCGGTGAGATTGTGGAATGCAGGGTCTAGCTCCGCCACAGGTGGGCGTTGCCATAAACCTAGAGGATCAAGTTCAGCAGCTTCATGACCGCGGAAGCGGTATGCGTTGATAAGCTGGAGAACTTTTACTTGCTTAGCGTCGACATCTGGATCACTAACCTGGACACTGTAATGCTTTGTTTCTTGAGCGAGTCGTCGGAAGTAGTCGCGGACACGCGAGTGCGGCTGATCAGCCACTTCTTCTGAGTTCTTAGGCAACTCATCGAATACACGTTTCCACTCCTCACTTACCAGATCGGGGTCACTTAGATACAGTTCGTAGAGGTCCTCTACATACGTTGCATTGGCGCCAGCCAAGTGTGAAGACTCGAGCCATGCCTTCATCACGCCGTTGTGCATATTTTCCCTTAACCAGTAGTTTTCACGTTTGCTTCGGTCTGCGCCGAGCTATTAAGAGCCGCTCCAAGTGGAGCGGCAATTTTTGTTGTTAATTAAATCGAACGATTCACTAGCATCGACTTGATGTGACCGATGGCTTTCGTAGGATTTAGCCCCTTAGGACAAACACTTACACAATTCATGATGCCATGGCAACGAAAAACGCTAAATGCATCATCAAGATCGGACAAACGTTCATCAGTTGCTGTATCTCGGCTATCAATTAGCCAGCGATAAGCCGCTAAAAGACCAGCAGGGCCGATAAATTTATCTGGGTTCCACCAGAATGATGGACAAGACGTTGTACAACATGCACACATGATACATTCGTACAATCCATCTAAATGGGCACGCTCATCTGGCGACTGTAAGTTTTCACGAGATGGTGGTAGAGCACCATCATCAATCAAGAAAGGCTTAACTTTCGCATAGTTATCGTAGAACTGTGTCATGTCAACGATAAGATCGCGTACTACTGGTAGACCAGGTAATGGACGGATGACAATCTGGTCGCCTTGAAGCGCTGAAAGTGGCGTAATACACGCAAGGCCATTCTTACCGTTCATGTTTAGGCCATCAGAGCCACATACACCTTCACGACATGAACGACGAAACGCAATGCTAGGATCTTGCTCTTTTAATAGAATCAAGGCATCCAGAAGCATCATGTCTGATCCTTCTTCCACTTCAAGCGTGTAGTCTTTCATGTACGGCTTTTGGTCGACATCAGGATTGTAGCGGTACAAAGAGAAATTCAGTTTCATAATATTACCCTCCTTTCCTTAGTACGTACGTGCTTTTGGTGGAAATGCTTCACGATGGATAGGCTCCATGTTTACACCACGTTTCGTCATTGCTTCCGTTTCTGGGTTGTAGATAGAGTGGCATAGCCACTGCTCATCATCACGGTCTGGGAAGTCAAAACGAGCATGCGCACCACGGCTTTCTGTGCGGTAGTTAGCCGCAACCGCCGTCGCATAAGCCGTTTCCATCAAGTTTTCTAGTTCAAGACACTCAATACGTTGTGTGTTGAACTCAGTCGACTTATCAGCAAGGTGAGCGTTTTTCAGACGTTCACGGATAGCTTTCAGCTCTACTAGACCTTTTGCCATTGCATCACCTTCACGGAATACCGAGAAGTTGTTTTGCATACACTGTTGTAGGTCTTTACGAATTTGCGCTGGGTCTTCACCGTCAGTACTATTTTCCCAACGGTTGTAACGCTCTAGTGAACGTTCAATATCAGCTTCTGTAGCAGGTTTCGCGTCAGCTTGTTTAAGCAGTGTTTCACCCAGATGAAGGCCCGTCGCACGACCAAATACCACCAAGTCAAGCAGTGAGTTACCACCTAGGCGGTTTGCACCGTGTACCGATACAGAAGCAATCTCACCACAAGCAAATAGACCTTGAACTTCAACGTCACCGCCATTCTCGTCCTGGCGAATCGCTTGGCCTGATACCTGAGTAGGAATACCACCCATCATATAGTGACAAGTAGGAATTACAGGGATTGGCTCTTTGACCGGATCAACGTGAGCAAACGTACGAGACAGCTCACAAACACCTGGTAAACGAGACTCCAGAGTCTCTTTACCCAAGTGATCAAGTTTCAGTTTAATGTGTGGACCCCAAGGGCCATCACAGCCACGACCTTCACGGATTTCAATCATCATTGAACGTGCAACCACGTCACGACCAGCAAGGTCTTTCGCGTTTGGTGCGTAACGTTCCATGAAACGTTCGCCGTCTTTATTAAGAAGGTAACCACCCTCGCCACGACAACCTTCGGTTACAAGCACACCTGCGCCAGCGATACCCGTTGGGTGGAACTGCCACATTTCCATATCTTGCATCGGAACACCCGCACGAAGTGCCATACCAACACCATCACCAGTATTGATGTGCGCGTTAGTTGTTGATGCGTAAATACGGCCTGCACCACCAGTTGCTAAGATAGTTGCTTTCGATTTGAAGTAGCACACTTCACCCGTTTCCATGCATAGCGCTGTACAGCCTAGAACAACACCATCTTCATTTTTAACGATATCAAGAGCATACCACTCAGAAAATACCGTTGTTTTGTGCTTGATGTTCTGTTGGTAAAGCGTGTGCAGAAGTGCGTGACCAGTACGGTCAGCTGCTGCCGCTGTACGTGCCGCTTGCTCGCCGCCAAAGTTCTTTGACTGACCACCAAACGGGCGTTGGTAAATAGTGCCGTTATCAAAACGAGAGAAAGGAAGACCCATTTTCTCTAGCTCGATAACAGATTCAGGACCGTTCTTACACATGTACTCGATTGCGTCTTGGTCACCGATATAGTCAGAACCTTTAACCGTATCGTACATGTGCTGTTCCCAATGGTCTTCGTGCGCGTTACCTAGCGCAACCGTAATACCACCTTGAGCAGAAACAGTGTGTGAACGAGTTGGGAATACTTTAGATAGCAAAGCACAAGAAAGGCCTTGCTCCGAAATTTGTAGTGCAGCGCGCATACCTGCACCACCAGCGCCGATTACTACGGCATCAAACTCACGAACTGGAATAGACACTTACGCACCCCACAGAATAAATAGACCAGAGAAGACATAGCCGAATAGCACGGCAATAACACCAAGTTGAAGTGCACCACGAAGTTTCGCGCACTTAATGTAATCGGTTAATACTTGCCACAAACCAATCCACGCGTGAATCAGTACTGAAACAAGTGCCAACATGGTGAAGACTTTAGTGAATGTTCCACCAAAGAATTGGGTCCAAGATGCATAAGAGATATCTGTGAAGGCACAAAAGCTAACCAGATAAATCGTGTATAAAGTCATAATGATCGCTGATGCACGAATCAATAAGAAATCGTGGACACCGTTACGACCAAATGAAGAAACGTGTTTTACCATACCAAGATCCCCGCCAATAGTGATAACACTGCAGTAGCACCAAACGCGACTTTCGCGCTCATCGCGCCGGATTCGAGTTCTTCAAAGTGGCCTAGGTCCATCAGTAGGTGACGAACACCACCAGCAATGTGGTAGGCAAGTGCAGTTAGAATGCCCCACAGAATGAATTTCACGAAGAAGCTATCGACAATGTCAGCGGCTTCCATAAAACCCATAGGGGATGACAGAGAAATGGACAGTAACCAAAGCAATATGCCCACCGCAACAAACGTAATCACTCCCGACACACGGTGTAGGATTGACGCGATTGCTGTGATGGGAAAGCGGATGGTCTGTAAATCTAAATTAACAGGTCTTGACTTTCTTTCTTTCACGGGCTTGCTCACTCAGCTCCATTGAGCATTTATTGTTATAACTAATTTCAGCTTCCAAATGTGCAAAAGTTAACATTTGATTAACAAATACTCGCAATATACCTAGAGATAATTGTAAACACTTTGTTAACAACCGGAGTCCGCAAACAAACCTCACTTTTGTTTCCAGCCCCGAATTTATAAGGATTTAACTAAAATTTTCTGTGCCAATATACGACCAGCAACATTCTAATACAATTGATGTAACAAATTATGCTACATAGAACAGATTTTTAACGATTTTCATGAGAAAAATCATAACAAGTGCACACAAAAATGGAGAAAAATTGACTTTAAGCTTTAACAACAGTACAAAAATGGCACATAAACATCCTGGACGGATTAAATAATAAACAAAGGAGATTGTTATGGCGGATAAGAAAGCTACCCTTCATGTTGAAGGTCATGCGCCGATCGAACTGCCAATTATGGACGGTACGCTAGGTACACCTGTAATTGATGTTCGTAAACTGGGAGCCAATGGTTACTTTACTTTTGACCCAGGTTTTCTTGCCACTGCATCTTGTGAATCATCAATCACATACATCGATGGCGGCAAAGGTATTCTTTTGCACCGCGGTTACCCGATTGATCAATTAGCCAATAACGCAGATTACTTGGAAGTATGTTACATCCTGCTTTATGGCGAAGCCCCTACCCGTGAGCAATACGAGCAATTCAAAACAACTGTTACTCGCCATACTATGGTGCACGAGCAAATCGCAAGCTTCTTCCATGGCTTCCGTCGCGACGCTCACCCAATGGCAGTAATGTGTGGCGTAGTTGGTGCACTAGCGGCCTTCTACCACGATTCACTAGATATCAACAACGACGAGCACCGCGAAATTGCGGCTTACCGTCTGCTATCGAAAATGCCAACATTGGCGGCGATGTGTTATAAGTACTCAATCGGCCAGCCGTTTATTTACCCTCGTAACGACCTAAACTACGCAGAAAACTTCTTACACATGATGTACGCAAACCCATGTGAAGAATACGAAGTAAACCCTGTTGTTGCGCGTGCGATGGATAAAATCTTCACACTTCACGCAGATCACGAGCAAAACGCTTCAACGTCAACGGTTCGTCTATCTGGTTCTTCTGGCGCGAACCCGTTTGCGTGTATTGCCGCAGGTATTGCTTCTCTATGGGGTCCTGCGCACGGTGGTGCAAACGAAGCGTGTCTGAAGATGCTTGAAGAGATTGGCAGCGTAGATAACATTCCTGAGTATGTAGAGCGTGCGAAAGACAAAGATGACCCATTCCGTCTGATGGGCTTCGGTCACCGCGTTTACAAGAACTACGACCCACGTGCAACAGTAATGCGTGAAACATGTCACGAAGTGCTAAAAGAGCTGAACATCAAAGATCCACTACTAGATGTAGCAATGGAACTTGAGCGTATTGCACTTTCTGACGAATACTTCGTGTCTAAGAAGCTTTACCCGAACGTAGACTTCTACTCAGGCATCATCTTAAAAGCGATCGGTATTCCTGTATCGATGTTTACGGTAATCTTCGCGATTTCTCGTACTATCGGTTGGATCGCTCACTGGAACGAAATGCACAGCGACCCACTAAACCGAATCGGTCGTCCTCGTCAGCTATACACTGGTGAAACTCAACGTGAGTTCTCTCCATTGCACGAGCGTGAGTAACGGTTAGAATCGAATAAAAATAAGGGTTGGCGTGAAAGCGTCAACCCTTTCTTTATTTAAGGAACTCAGGAACAAGCTGAAGCCCTATGGATGCGGGATAGCGCTCGTGCGGGGTCCGAGTACTTCGTCACCCTCAAGAGCGAGGGACGAGCGAGTTGGGGATCTATTCTCCCTTCAGATCCCGAAGTACAACAGTCTCTCATAGCAAAGGACAAAGCCCTGCCCTTTTATACTGGGTTATCAATATCGATAAACGTGACGTCTAAGCCATGCTCCTGCGCTAACCACTCACCCAACGCTTTAATGCCGTAACGTTCGGTTGCATGGTGGCCAGCTGAGAAATAATGAATGTCTAACTCACGAGCCGTGTAAGTGGTGCGCTCCGAGATCTCACCCGAAATAAATGCATCTAATCCATGCTGAGCAGCAAGCTCAATGAAATCCTGACCACCGCCAGTACACCAGCCAACTTTCTCAATCATTTTGTCTGCATTGTCAGGGGCAATATGCAAAGGTTCACGGTTTAGTACTTGATTGATTTTGTTCGCGAAGTCGGCACCTGTCATTGCCTGTTTCAAACGACCAAACATCGCTACCGATTGAGGATGTCCTTCTAAGCCGCCTTCCACTTCAATGTCTAGCAAACGTGCAAGTTCTGCGTTGTTACCAAGTTCAGGATGAATGTCTAACGGTAAGTGGTAGCCATATAGGTTGATATCATTTTTGATCAAGCTTCGGATACGCTTTCCTTTCATACCACGAATTGGCTCTGGCTCGCCTTTCCAAAAGTAGCCGTGGTGAACAAGCAGTGCATCAGCATCTAACTCGATGGCTCTATCGATCAGCGCTTGTGAAGCAGTGACACCTGTCACGATGCGTTTGATTTCTAATTTGCCTTCTACTTGCATACCATTAGGTGCATAGTCTTTAATCAGTTGCGGCGACAGTTTCTCGTTAAGGAGCTTTTCCAGCTGTAAATTATTCATTTTTACTTCCAATACTTGTGGCTTGAGCAAAGTGTATCTCGAACCGCAATCGAGATGCCAGTTGTGGCATCCCCAAGTCAAATAAATTTAGATACAATAAAGACGCTTTGCCCGTGACAACAAGGATAATGGATGAATTCTCTACAACGTTTCTATCAATGGATTGCTAACACCCCACCACTTTTTAAACTTCAAACGCCCTTTGTCACTGTTGAAGATATTCCGGCATTGCCGCTACCAGACAATGAAGATTACGATGGCAACCCACGACTCGGCTTTCTATACCAACATCTTTGTACCAAGTTGCTGACTTGCTCCTCCCGATATGAGTTGGTTGCCGAAGAGATTCAACTCAATGATGCTACCGGTCGCACAATTGGCGCCGTCGATTTGATCCTCGAAAATCAAGAAACCAAACAGCATGAGCATTGGGAAGTGGCCATCAAGTTTTACTTGCTGCATGAAGGCATTTGGTATGGGCCGAATGCACACGACCAACTGCATAAGAAACTCGAACGTATGCTCACCCACCAGCTAAAGATGAGCCAGAGAGAAGAGTTCCATCAGCAACTGCCTTTAGACCATATCCCGAGTGAGCACCTCCTGATGCAGGGACGTCTTTACGTTAACCCTTTTTCTGCAGAACCTATCCCAACAAGCTGTTTAGGATACGAATTGGACCCAAATCAAATATCCGGTTACTGGTGCTACCAAAGTCAATGGGAGCAAGTCGAACAGCCGCTTTACGCCCTTTCTAAACCGCTTTGGGCAATAGGCAATGAGGAGTTCTTAGAGCCAATCAATAAGCCATCCGATAGGTTCATTCACGCTCAAACTAAGAGCGGGGAATTTTGGTTTGTTGTACCAGATACTTGGCCAAACTAATACGGGAAACGGGAAACGGGAAACGGGAAACGGGAAACGGGAAACGGGAAACGGGAAACGGGAAACGGGAAACGGTWA
>NZ_APHW01000008.1 GCF_002741985.1 Vibrio rotiferianus CAIM 577 = LMG 21460 | reverse complement strand
AAACGGGAAACGGGAAACGGGAAACGGGAAACGGAAACGGAAACGGGAAACGGGAAACGGGAAACGGGAAACGGGAAACGATTTTATTTTGCTTTTCTAGGAACAAGTTCCGTCAACACCTTCTTAATCAAAATACCTTTTTACTACACTCTCAACGAGCACCTCTCGATTCCTAGAGCGAAACGTTCCCGCCTCTCGAAGCACAGCGTTCCCTCTCAACAAACAAAAAAAGGGCCGACACATTGTCGACCCTTTCAAAACCTTAATCCTTTGAATTACAGACCAGCAGCTGCAAACACTTGATTAACGATTTCCTGTGCTTCTGCTTCGATTTGTTTTAGGTGCTCTTCACCTTTAAAACTCTCGCAGTAAATCTTGTAGATATCTTCTGTGCCTGATGGACGAGCAGCAAACCAGCCATTCGCTGTTGTTACTTTTAGACCACCGATTGCAGCGCCATTACCTGGAGCGTGCGTTAAGCGAGCAGTAATTGTATCACCTGCTAGAGTTTCAGCCGCTACCATTTCTGGCGACAACTTCTTCAGCACGTCTTTTTGTGGGCCATTTGCTACAGCTTGAATACGGTTGTACTTCGATTCACCGTGCTTCGCTGCAAGCTCCTCATAGTAATCTTGAGGGTTCTTACCCGTTACCGCAGTGATCTCTGCCGCTAGAAGACATAGCAAGATGCCGTCTTTGTCTGTTGACCAAGGCGTACCATCTTTACGAAGGAAAGATGCACCAGCGCTTTCTTCACCGCCGAAACCGAACTTACCAGTGTACAGGCCATCCACAAACCATTTGAAGCCAACAGGTACTTCACATAGCTCACGACCTAAATCCGCTACAACACGGTCAATCAGAGCACTTGATACTAGCGTTTTACCCACAGCGACATCTTTACCCCACGCGTCACGGTGACGGTATAGGTAATCAATACAAACCGCTAAGAAGTGGTTCGGGTTCATCAGACCTTTTGGCGTTACGATACCATGACGATCGTAGTCAGGGTCGTTACCAAATGCTAGATCGTATTCGTCTTTCAGTGCCAACAAACCTGCCATTGCGTAAGGAGATGAACAGTCCATACGTACAACGCCGTCTTTATCTAGTGACATGAATTGGAAAGATGGGTCAATGGCTTCACTTACTAGCGTTAAGTCTAGGTTGTATGCCTGACCAATTTGACGCCAGTAATCAATGCCGCTACCACCCAATGGATCTACACCAATCTTCAGGTTTGCTTTTTGGATGGCTTCCATATCGATAACGTTTACTAGATCATCGATGTATGGTTTCACCAAGTCCATCTCAACAAACAGATCCGATGCTTTAGCTTCTGCTAGTGGTAGGCGTTTAACACCTTGTAGGCCTTCTGCAATCAGCGCGTTTGCACGATCTTCGATAGCTTGAGTCAGCTCTGCTTCTGCAGGGCCACCGTGCGTCGGGTTGTATTTGATACCGCCGTCTTGTGGTGGGTTATGAGATGGGGTAATTACAATACCGTCAGCTTTGTCATCATGCTTGATGTTGTGAGTCAGAATTGCATGTGAAATACCCGGTGTTGGTGTATAGCCGTTGTCTTGTTGGATAATCACTTTCACACCATTTGCAATCAATACTTCAATCACACTTGAAAACGCTGGTTCAGATAGCGCATGCGTGTCTTTACCTACAAACAGTGGACCTGTTGTACCTTGCTCAGCACGAACTTCTGCTACCGCTTGAGCGATGGCTAAAATGTGGTTTTCGTTAAAAGTGTGCTTATCTGCTGTACCGCGGTGACCAGAAGTACCAAATTGAACTTTGTGTTCTGCGTTTGCTGCGTCTGGTTGAAGTAAGAAGTAGTTAGCAACGAGTGCTGGGATATTGTGAAGATCTTCCTGCTGCGCTTTTTGCCCAGCACGAGGGTGCATAGCCATGTTTGACATCCTTTCTTTAAATACAAATAAAATTAAAAAAGCCTCATAATATCCGCTAAACGCTACACATTATGAGGCTTCTATCAGGTTTCTTTAGATTGAACCTGTTACTTTTTCGATTAAGTCAGGTTGGAACTCCATGTGTGTCATTACCTGCTCAACCATCTGTCTTTTACGACTGGTATTGTTATTGGTAATCACCCAAAACGGTGTATCCGGAATAGCTTTAGGCTTGGTTGTATTACCGTTTGCTAACAGTGTCTCTTCGTTGTCTGCAAAATATACACGTTTGCGACCTTTAACCTTTGTTGCTTGCGCAAACCCTTCTGGGTTCAGGTTATGCAATGTTGACAATACCAACATAAAACGATCAATTGCTTTTTTAAGTGACGCGAACTCATCCGAAATTAATAGCGAACGCATTTCTTTCACAGTATCAATTTGCGCGTCTTTACCAGCATCTTTACTTACTACAATTCCCTGTGGCTGCTCTAATACAGGAGCACTTGTTTGCTGCTGTTTTTGACCATCTAGGTCCAAAAGGCGTCGTAAAATATCCGAGGCACTTTCACCGATATGCTGAGTTTTGCTCGCAATAAAACGGTATAGATCCTCATCAACCTCAATTGTTTTCATTCGCTTTTCACATTCTCAACGTTTAAACTCTGGGGGATTATAACGAGATCCTCTCGGATACTCCACGTTAAACCCATCACGAATAAGATAAAATGTCAGCATTACTCAACTATAAGCAAGAAGGGCAAGGCCAACCGGTTGTTTTGATTCATGGATTGTTTGGAAGTTTCAGTAATCTAGGGTTACTGGCTCGCGATCTCGTTCAGGATCACTCGGTGATCAGTATCGATCTCCGAAATCATGGCCTCTCTTTCCATTCAGACACGCACAATTATGAAGTTCTAGCACAAGATGTGGCCGATTTACTTCGCTATCTAAAGGTTGAGCCTGCACTTGTCATCGGCCACTCTATGGGTGGAAAAGTCGCTATGAAGTTGGTGGATGCAGCACCTGAGTTTGTTAAACGACTTGTCGTGCTGGATATGGCGCCCGTGGCTTACCAAACCAACCGTCACGACAACGTATTTAATGGCTTGCAAGCAGTAATCAAAGAGCAACCATCTAATCGCCAGCAAACAATGGATATTCTCGCTCAACATATTGAGATCGATGGCGTCAGACAGTTCCTGTCGAAATCGTTGTATAAAAATGGCGACAAAATGGATTGGCGCTTTAACGTTGCGAGTTTGTTCAACAACTATAACGACATCATTGGCTGGCAAGAAATAGCACCTACAAACATTCCCACTTTGTTTGTTAAAGGTGGTGATTCAGATTACTTGATGCCTGAGCACCAGCCTGCGGTTCAGCGCCAGTTTAATAACGCCAAAGCACACATTATTGCCAATACCGGGCACTGGTTACATGCCGAGAAGCCGGTCGAAGTGATGCGCGTGATCAGGAAATATATTTCGAGTTAACAAATTCGAAAAACTACGCCTAATTATTGAAATAACCCTTCTTATAGTGCATTAACTTTACGGATTAACAGTGGTATAGTGCGCCCAAGATTTTTTGGCATGAAGGACGACAATGCTATACGACTATATGGACATGCTCGAGTCAATTGGACTCGATCTGCTTTTTGCTGCTATCTTCTTTTTCATCGGGATGGCAATAAAAGATGTACTCAAGCAAGGCAATGTACCTGTTTTTGGTCGTCGTATCGTATGGTTAGTCCTTTTCCTAGGCTGTGCTGGTTTTATCGCTAAAGGCATTATTCAGCTAAGCTGGGAAGGTACTGGATTAGGTTAAGTCCGGCTCCCCCATCGCCAGTAACATACAATGTAAAGGTATAGACTCTATGGCAAGTGTAGGTATCTTCTTCGGTAGCGACACAGGTAATACTGAAGCCGTTGCAAAGATGATTCAAAAGCAGCTAGGTAAACAGCTAGTTCACGTTCAAGACATCGCAAAAAGCAGCAAAGAAGACATTGATAACTTTGATCTTCTACTTCTAGGTATCCCAACTTGGTACTACGGTGAAGCACAATGTGATTGGGATGACTTCTTCCCAGAGCTTGAGCAAGTAGACTTCTCAACTAAGCTTGTGGCTATCTTCGGTTGTGGTGACCAAGAAGATTACGCAGAGTATTTCTGTGACGCGATGGGCACAGTGCGTGATATCGTTGAAGCAAAAGGCGGTACTATCCTAGGCCACACTTCAACTGATGGTTATGAGTTTGAAGCGTCTAAAGCACTTGTTGAAGGCGATGACAGTCAATTCGTCGGTCTATGTATTGATGAAGATCGTCAACCTGAACTGACTGACGAACGCGTTGAAAACTGGGTTAAGCAAATCTACGAAGAAATGTGCCTAGCTGAGCTTGAAGGCTAATACAGCATTCATGAAGAAAGACCTCCTACTGGGAGGTCTTTTTGTCTCTTATGATTATGGTGCTTCTGTTGCAATTTCTTCTTCTCGATACTGAGGCTTTTTACGTACATATAGCTTACGTTTAACTTCAGACACTACGTTACCATCTTTGTCTTTCACATAAGTGATGAATTCAGGAAAACACTTTTCTCCATTTCGCGTCATCTGATAGATCTCATCTAACATCCCATCGGTCACTTCGAAATCTGCATACAAATCACTTTGACCAGGTTTAATAAAGTTAATGCTCGCCTCTTTGTCCCATACATAGTATTCCTCTCGCAGAATGCCCATTAGCATCAGAGAATAAACAGGATCGGTCAGAGAGAAGATACTGCCACCATATTGGGTTCGATTTGCATTTTTGTTCCACCACCGAAGCTTCAGTCGGACTTTAACTGTTCGAAAGTCCTCGGAAATATGTAAGATTTTAATTCCAGCCCCCCCCAAAAAGGAGGCCAAATATTGAGCGCAAACTTCACTATTCCCGGCTTATATATTTTGGCGAGTCGCTTATTCATTGCCTTCCATGCCTCTAACATTTCCATGTTACGCAATTGTAACTGGTCTGATCTGTAATATAATCGACCCGTTCCCAATTTACAAAAATAATCTATTAACCCTTTGAAGTTCGTGGTTTATTGTTGACGCGGCTTAACCTATAATGGTAGGAATATTGAATTCTGTTAAATCGCTGCAGATGATCCAACGGGAAAGTATATGTCAGACAACAATCAGGCGCTAAAGGATGCGGGTCTTAAAGTAACGCTTCCTAGGCTAAAAATTTTAGAAGTACTACAACAGCCAGACTGCCAACACATCAGCGCTGAAGATTTGTACAAGAAGCTTATCGATTTAGGTGAAGAAATTGGTCTTGCGACTGTTTATCGAGTTCTAAACCAGTTTGATGATGCGGGTATCGTAACTCGCCACCATTTTGAAGGCGGCAAGTCGGTATTCGAACTTTCAACTCAGCACCATCACGACCACCTAGTGTGTCTTGATTGTGGTGAGGTTATTGAATTCTCAGATGACATTATCGAGCAACGCCAGAAAGAGATTGCAGCTCAATACAACGTACAGCTGACTAACCACAGCTTATACCTTTACGGTAAATGCAGTGATGGCTCTTGCAAAGACAACCCAGACGCACATAAACCATCAAAATAAATAGTTGTTGATGTTTATGTAATTTATGGTTAAAACGCTAGCGTAAAGCTGGCGTTTTTTGTTTTGGAGGTAGCCATGAATTCTCAGCAGAATGGTTTTACACTGCTTGAGCTTGTAATCGCGATCGTTGTGCTTGGTATTCTTGCTGTCGTAGCAGCGCCAAGATTTCTCAACATTCAAGACGATGCATATCTAGCTAAAATCGAAGATATCGCCACAAACCTCCAAACCGGGGTAAAGTTCACCCAGAGTCAGTGGCTCGCCAATGGTGCTACACCTGAAGCTCAGGTCAATTTACAAGGATATGGTGGTGGAAGCCTGGATGTAAATGAATTTGGCTATCCGCTAGGAACCAACAAAGGTAACAGTAACGGTAAGATTGGTAGTCCTTTTAACATTGGCAAGAACAACCCAGGCTGTATCGCCGTATGGGAAGCGTTATTGGGGGCTGAATATCGTTTATCTAACTCCAATAACCAGCATGATGCTGTCGACTTCATTACAAAAAGAGTAAGAGACAGCTCTGGTCACTGGTCTGTATGTTATTACATATATACAGTAAAGGGATATGATGATGATCCTGACAGCGCTCAGTTTGTGATTTGGTATGACTCTAAACAAGGTACCGCTTCCACAACAAAACCAGGACGTCTCTAACACTAACGTACAAACAAAAAATGCCAGCAATTGCTGGCATTTTTGTTGGCGATAAATTGAGATTATTGGTTCTCGATTTTCGCCCAAGTATCACGTAAACCAACCGTACGGTTGAATACTAGGTTATCTGCTGAAGAGTCTTTCGAATCTGCACAGAAGTAACCCATACGCTCAAATTGGTAACCTTTTTCAGCTTCTGATGATGCTAAGCTTGGCTCAACAAAACCGTTTAGAATCACTAGTGATTCTGGGTTGATTGTCGCAGCAAAGTCATCCGCAGCAGCTGGGTTTGGTACTGTGAACAAACGATCGTACAGACGAATTTCTGCAGGCAGAGCTTTGTCCGCTGAAACCCAGTGAATTACACCTTTCACTTTACGGCCATCTGCTGGGTTCTTACCTAGTGTATCAGCATCGTAAGTACAGAAGATTGTTGTGATGTTGCCTTCCGCGTCTTTCTCGATGCGTTCAGCCTTGATCACGTATGCGCCACGTAGACGTACTTCTTTACCTAGAACAAGACGCTTGTACTTCTTGTTTGCTTCTTCACGGAAGTCTTCGCGCTCGATCCAAACTTCACGAGTGAATGGCACTTCACGCTCACCCATTTCAGGTTTGTTTGGATGGTTAGCTACCGTTAGAGTTTCAACCGCGCCTTCTTCAAAGTTCTCGATAACGATCTTAACTGGATCTAGAACGGCCATCGCACGTGGTGCATTTTCGTTTAGATCATCACGAATACAAGATTCTAGTGAACCAAACTCAATCATGTTCTCCTGCTTCGTTACGCCGATACGCTTACAGAACTCACGAATAGATGCAGATGTGAAGCCACGACGACGCAGACCTGATACGGTTGGCATACGTGGGTCATCCCAACCGTCAACCAATTTCTCAGTTACTAGTTGGTTTAGCTTACGCTTAGACATCACTGTGTATTCAAGGTTTAGGCGGCTGAACTCGTACTGGTGAGGACGACATTCAATTGTGATGTTATCTAGTACCCAGTCGTACAGACGACGGTTATCCATGAACTCTAGAGTACAGATAGAGTGCGTAATGCCTTCTAGCGCATCAGAGATACAGTGTGTGAAGTCGTACATTGGGTAAATGCACCACTTATCACCAGTCTGGTGGTGAGTCGCGAAACGTACACGGTAGATCACTGGGTCACGCATAACCATGAATGAAGAACCCATGTCGATCTTCGCACGAAGACACGCTTTACCTTCTTCGAACTCACCCGCACGCATTTTTTCAAATAGCGCTAGGTTTTCTTCTACCGGACGATCACGGTATGGGCTTGGTTTACCCGGAGCCGTTAGCGTACCGCGGTATTCACGAATCTGCTCAGGACTTAGCTCATCAACGTACGCTAAGCCTTTATTAATCAATTCAATTGCATATTCGTAAAGCTTGTCGAAGTAGTTTGATGAGTAACATACTTCACCATCCCACTCAAAGCCCAACCAGTTTACATCTTTCTTGATAGACTCAACGTATTCGATGTCTTCTTTTTCAGGGTTTGTATCGTCGAAACGTAGGTTACATTGACCCTGGTAGTCCTGAGCAATACCGAAGTTCAAACAGATAGACTTAGCATGACCGATATGCAGGTAACCATTTGGTTCCGGCGGAAATCGAGTATGCACGCTAGTGTGTTTACCATCCGCTAGATCTTTATCAATGATCTGGCGAATAAAGTTTGATGGACGAGCATCAGCTTCACTCATCTATAGCACCTCAAAATAATAGTATTGTCAGAGAAAACGAGACTCTGTTAACCGCTATGGTTTTACAGAGTGCATTGCTCCTAATGATCCACAATTATTAGTAATTAGACAACAAGATCTCGCTTTAAATAGCCATTATTTATCGTGTTAGCTTGATTGCTCAGCAGTTCATCGTCTTAAAAACGAAAAAAGGCCTCCCGAAGGAGGCCCAATCATAGAGAGTCAGTTTGATGTAACTAAGGAAGTTTTACATCTGATAGGTCTTCACCTGCACCGATTGCTTTCATTTCACCAGCAACGATTTCAGCAAGAGGACCAAGGATAACTTGAAGGTTGTTTTCGCCTAGCTTAACGACACCTTTCGCACCTAGTTTCTTAAGTACAGCTTCGTCTGCTACTGAGCGGTCTTTAAGAGTAAGACGTAGACGAGTGATACATGCGTCGATTGAAGTTAGGTTGTCATGACCACCTAGCGCTTTCAGGTATTGACGAGCTAGGTCACCTTTCTTCGCATCACCAGCTGGAGCAGCAGATGTATCTTCGTCATCGTCTTCACGCCTGGAGATTTCAGGTTGAATGCGCGGATTGCGAAGCTAAATGTGAAGAAGTATAGAGCACCGAAGCCTAGACCGATTGCGAACAATAGTAGAGGTTTAGTTGCTAGGCCGTAGTTCAATACGAAGTCGATAAGACCTGCAGAGAAGCCGAAGCCGTGCAGTGTACCAAACATGTTAGCAACTACTAGAGATAGACCAGTAAATACTGCGTGCATTGCGTATAGAGCTGGAGCTAGGAATACGAACATGAACTCTAGTGGCTCAGTGATACCTGTTAGGAATGAACAGAATGCTACTGAGAATAGTGCACCACCAACTTGGCTACGTTTTTCAGCAGGTGCTGCTAGGTACATAGCTAGAGCTGCACCAGGTAGACCGAACATCATTACTGGGAAGAAACCGTTCATGAATACACCAGCGCTCTTATCGCCGCCGAAGAAACGGTGTAGGTCACCAGATTTAACAGTTTCTGTTACTTCTTTAACTGTTGCAGTGATTTCTGGAGTTACAGAGTTAGCAAATTCGAATGTGTGAGTTTGACCAGCAACAAGAGTCTTAGCTAGAGCTGGGTCAACACAAAGCTGTTGTAGAGCAGGAAGAGCTTGACCAGCAGCCGTTGCGCCAGAAACTAGAACTTCTTGACACGTACCCATACCGAACCAGAAGTACGAGTTTAGTACGTGGTGTAGACCTACAGGGATAAGTGCACGGTTAAGAGTACCGTATACGAACTGACCGATAGCACCAGAAGTAGAAACTGCGTGAGCTAGCGCGTCAAGACCGCCTTGGATTGTTGGCCATACAACACCAGCAACAGCACCAGCTACTAGCGAGAATAGACCCGCCATGATTGGTACTAGACGTTTGCCAGAGAAGAATGCCAACCACTCAGGAAGACGTGTAGCATGGAAAGCGTTGTAAGAGTGACCAGCGATAATACCAGCGATGATACCGCCGAAGAATGACATGTTAACGTCAGCGTTGATTGTGGTCGCTGTTGCTGTAATTACGAAGTAAGCAACTGCACCAGCTAGACCTGCAGCACCTTGACCGTCTTTAGAAAGACCAATCGCAATACCTAGACCAAATAGAAGTGGAAGCTGACCGAAGATCGCGCCACCAGCTTGAGCCATAAATGGAATGTCTAATAGGTCACCTTGACCTAAGCGTAGTAAAAGCGCCGCAACTGGAAGCGTTGCGATAGGAAGCATAAGAGCTTTACCTAACTTTTGCGCATATCCAAGAATATTCACCTTAAGTTCCCCCTATAGGATTTTATGTTTTGTCGAAAGACTTATTTCAGTCGTTCAATTTAGTCGTTCTCAGTTTATGACATTAATTTTGCTCCGCAAATTAAAAGCTCATTGTTTGTGATCATAATCACCAGTTTTTGCCTTTCCAAAAGGTTTTTGCTAGCGAGATCATAAAACTTATTTTATTATACGAAAAAATGGCGTTTTAAAGATAAGATTCTCGCACTTTATGCAAGACAGAATCAGTGTTATTTTGGTATCTCAATAGATGATTCATAGTAACTTCGCTCTGAAAAACAATCATAAAAACCAATTACTTTTATGTTTTTCAGTTGGTTACTCTGATAATGACATCGATAAAACGCGACTTGCTGTATTTAACTCGTTATCTAATTCAGTAACACAAAGTAAGTTACCGATTAGGTTCGCATTCATCGCTATTAGATAACGAGGAAGAATTTAAATTCTCACGTATAAGGATTAGCTGACTATGTATGCGCTAAGTAACTGTAAAATCTATACCGGTAGTGATGTTCTTACCGATCATGCGGTCATCATCGACAACGACAAGATTCAATCAGTAGTGCCAGTTACTGAACTGCCAGAAGGTATGGAAATTAGAAACCTAGAAGGTGCCAACCTAAGCCCAGGTTTTATTGACCTTCAGCTAAACGGCTGCGGCGGCGTGATGTTGAATGATGAAATCACTCCAGAAACAATGCAGATTATGCATGAAGCTAACCTTAAGTCTGGTTGTACAAGCTTCTTACCTACTCTTATCACTTCTTCAGACGAAGACATGCGTGCTTCGATTGCTGCGGCCCGCGAGTACCACAATAAATACCAAAACCAATCGCTAGGTTTGCATCTTGAAGGTCCGTACCTAAACGTAGCGAAAAAAGGTATTCACAGCGTTGACTTCATCCGCCCTTCTGACGACGGTATGATTGACCTGATCTGTGCGAATGCTGACATCATCGCAAAAGTAACGCTAGCACCAGAGCAAAATGACCCAGAGCACATCTCTCGTTTGAAAGCGGCTGGTATCGTGGTTTCTATTGGTCACACCAACGCGACTTATGCAGAAGCTCGTCAAGGCTTCGACGCAGGTATCACTTTCGCTACCCACCTATTTAACGCAATGACACCAATGGTTGGTCGTGAACCAGGTGTAGTTGGTGCGATTTACGACACTCCTGAAGTTTACGCAGGTATCATTGCTGACGGCTTCCACGTTGATTACGCAAACATTCGAATTGCTCATAAAATCAAAGGTGAAAAGCTTGTTTTGGTGACGGATGCCACAGCTCCAGCAGGTGCTAACATTGATCACTTTATTTTTGTCGGTAAGAAAGTATATTACCGAGATGGTAAGTGTGTTGATGAAAATGGCACACTAGGCGGCTCAGCTCTGACTATGATTGAAGCAGTTCAGAATACAGTTGAGCACGCAGGCATCGCTTTAGACGAAGCTCTACGAATGGCTACGCTGTATCCAGCAACCGCAATCGGTGTTGAAGACAGTCTTGGTCGTATTCGAAAAGGAATGGTAGCTAACCTGACCGTTTTCGATCGTGACTTCAATGTAAAAGCGACGGTTGTTAACGGACAATACGAGCAAAATTAAGCATGAATGGCGGACAGATTGGTAATGTAGATTTAGTAAAACAGCTTAACAGCGCTGCGGTATATAGGCTGATTGACCAACAAGGTCCAATCTCCCGTATTCAGGTCGCGGATGTTAGTCAGCTCGCTCCAGCGAGTGTTACCAAAATAACCCGCCAACTTTTAGAGCGCGGCTTAATCAAAGAAGTCGCGCAACAAGCTTCTACCGGCGGTCGACGAGCTATCTCGCTGACCACTGAAGTAAAACCTTTTCACTCCATCGCTGTTCGATTAGGACGAGACTATGTTCAGTTTTGTCTGTATGACCTCGGTGGCACCGCACTAGCAGAAGACCAACACGAACTTCACTACACCAATCAAGCAGACCTCATTGCAGGTTTGGTCGATTTGTTAAAAGAATTTGTGGATCGCTGCCACGATAAGATCGATCAATTAATTGCTATTGGCATTACGCTTCCTGGCTTGGTAAACCCTACCACCGGCGTAGTTGAGTACATGCCAAACACAGATATTGATAACCTAGCCTTGGGTGAGATCATTCGTGAAAAGTTCAATACCGCATGTTTTGTTGGTAACGACGTGCGTGGTATGGCACTGGCTGAACACTACTTTGGTGCGAGCCAAGATTGCCAAGACTCAATCCTTGTCAGTGTTCACCGTGGTACCGGTGCTGGTATCATTGTGAATGGCCAAGTATTCCTCGGCTTTAACCGCAACGTAGGTGAAATTGGTCACATTCAAATCGACCCGCTTGGCGAACAATGCCAATGTGGCAACTTCGGTTGTTTAGAAACCGTAGCAGCAAACCCAGCTATCGTTCAACGAGTGAAAAAGCTGATTGCACAAGGTTACGAATCTAGCCTTACCCAGCTTGAGCACATCACCATTGAAGATGTATGCACGCATGCAATAAACGGTGACGAATTAGCGAAGCAAAGCTTAGTTCGTGTGGGCAACCAGTTAGGAAAAGCCATTGCGATTACTGTTAACTTGTTTAACCCACAGAAAATAGTCATTGCCGGCGATATTACTGAAGCAGAAGAAATTGTTTTCCCTGCTATCCAGCGTAATGTTGAAAACCAGTCACTTAAAACATTCCACAATGAGCTGCCTATTGTCGCATCTCTTATTGATAAACAACCGACAATGGGTGCCTTTGCGATGATCAAACGCGCTATGTTGAACGGAGTTTTGTTACAAAAGTTGCTAGAAGACTAAGTTTATACAACCAATTGAGTTACAATCTCGGGCTGTGGTTTCACAGCCCGTTTTTGTATATCAGGAATATAGCTCAACAGTATGGAAATTATTCTAATTACAACGGCGTTTATCGCCGGCTTCATCGCTCTAAAATGTAACCTCCCCCCCCTTTGGTCGGCTTCCTACTTGCAGGTTTTGGCTTGCATGCATTTGGCTACCAAAGTAATGACGTCATTGTCACGCTCGCAGATCTTGGTGTGACCTTGCTGCTTTTCACCATTGGTTTAAAGCTGGATGTAAAAACGCTGCTTTCTAAAGAAATTTGGGGCGGTGCTACAGCGCACAATATTCTCTCGACTCTTTTCTTTGCGCTGGTTCTCGTTGGGCTGAAGTTGCTTGGGCTTTCATCCCTTGCCACCATGGATCACAGTCAGATCCTATTACTTGCCTTTGCGCTATCTTTCTCAAGTACCGTATTTGCCGTTAAAACTCTACAAGAAAAAGGTGAGATGAATGCTACTTACGGTACGTTAGCAATTGGTATTCTGGTTATGCAGGATATTTTTGCTGTGGTCTTCCTTACGGCTTCTACAGGCAAGATTCCAGAGTGGTACGCCATAGGTTTATTTGCATTACCGCTCCTTCGTCCATTGTTCTACAAGCTGCTCGATAAAGTAGGTCACGGTGAAATGCTGGTTCTGTTCGGCATCTTTTTCGCGTTAGTGGTTGGTGCAGGCTTATTTGAACTGGTCGGTATGAAACCAGATTTAGGGGCTTTGATCTTAGGTATGCTACTGGCTGGTCACCGTAAAGCGTCTGAGCTATCAAAATCACTCTTTAATATGAAAGAGCTCTTCTTAGTCTGTTTCTTCCTTAACATCGGTTTATCTGCGTCATTGAGCTTTACAGGTGTTGGCTTAGCACTGCTATTTATTCTGCTGCTGCCAATCAAGGGCTTGCTCTACTTCCTGACCATCAACCACTTTAAGTTCCGTGTGCGTACTTCATTGCTGACATCGTTATCACTTTTCAACTACAGTGAATTTGGTTTGATTGTTGGTGGCTTGGCCTACAAGATGGGGTGGATGCCTAGCGACATGCTGGCAGCAATTGCTGTTGCGGTGTCTATTTCATTCATCATTTCAGCCCCGCTGAACAGACTTGGCCACCAGATTTACCAACATTCTGGCAAATGGTTGCAAGAAACTGCAGCAGAAAAACTGAACCAACGCGACCAACTCATCAATCCCGGCCATGCCCAAGTCTTAATCCTTGGTATGGGTCGAATTGGCACTGGTGCTTACGACGAATTACGCGCTCGCTACGGTAAGATTTCGCTCGGCGTCGAAGTTCGTGAAGACGCCGCTCACAAGCATCGCTCTGAAGGCCGCAATGTCATCTCTGGCGATGCGACTGACCCAGATTTCTGGGAGCGTATTTTAGATACAGCAAACGTCAAACTGGTTTTATTGGCGATGCCGCATCACCAAGGTAACCAAACTGCGCTAGAGCAGCTGCAGAGTCGAAACTATAAAGGGCAAATTGCAGCGATTGCCGAATACCCAGATCAACTTGAAGGCTTGCTAGAGACCGGCGTCGATGCCGCATTCAACATCTATAGCGAAGCTGGTAGTGGTTTTGCACGTCATGTTTGCGATCAACTTCAACCTCAATTTACGCCGATGAAATAAGCATCGAGGTGGATATTTTTACCAAGCCCTCTTTCAATAAGAGGGCTTTTTTGTACATTTCTTAAACCAAACCTTGATCTCATTCATTAAAGATGGATAATTTTTAAATAAAATCTAATCAACAAGCCTTTTTATCATTTTTTTAATCACAAAACGTTGCTTTTTTTACTCAGAATGGCAAATTGAATCCATACCGATTAAAAATTGTTTAGTTTAAAAAGGATGTTGTATGTGTTCAGTATTTGGCATTTTAGACATTAAGAGCGATGCAGCGGCATTGCGCCCTATCGCACTTGAGATGTCGAAAAAGCTTCGTCACCGTGGTCCCGACTGGTCTGGTATTTACTCATCAGAGCGCGCAATCCTAGCGCATGAACGTCTGGCGATCGTTGGTCTAAATAGTGGTGCCCAACCGCTATACAGCCCTGATAAAAAACTCATCCTTGCTGTAAACGGTGAAATCTACAACCACAAAGAGATTCGTGCTCGCTACGAAGGCAAGTACGAATTCCAAACCGATTCAGACTGTGAAGTGATCCTAGCGCTATACCAAGACATGGGCGCTGACCTTCTGGAAGAACTAAACGGCATTTTTGCATTCGTACTTTACGATGAAGAAAAAGACGAGTATTTAGTAGGTCGTGACCACATCGGTATCATTCCGCTTTACCAAGGTTACGATGAGCACGGCAACTACTACGTTGCATCAGAAATGAAAGCACTAGTACCCGTGTGTAAAACCGTGAGTGAGTTCCCTCCAGGTTGTCACTACAGCAGTGCAGATGCGGAGCCTCAGCGTTACTACACCCGCGACTGGAACGAATATGCAGCCGTACAAGGCAACAGCACAAGCAAAGAAGAGCTAACTGAAGCGCTAGAAGCAGCAGTAAAGCGTCAGCTCATGACAGACGTGCCATACGGTGTACTTCTTTCTGGTGGTCTGGATTCTTCTATCACATCAGCAGTTGCAAAACGATTTGCAGCGATGCGTATTGAAGACGATGAGAAATCTGAAGCATGGTGGCCACAACTGCACTCATTCGCAGTGGGCCTAGAAGGTGCACCAGACTTGAAAGCCGCTCGTGAAGTTGCAGACCAGATTGGTACGGTTCACCACGAGATGACATACACCATTCAAGAAGGTTTAGATGCGATTCGTGATGTGATTTACCACATTGAAACCTACGACGTAACAACGATTCGCGCTTCAACACCAATGTTCCTAATGGGTCGCAAGATCAAAGCAATGGGCATCAAGATGGTACTGTCAGGTGAAGGCGCAGATGAAATCTTCGGTGGTTACCTATATTTCCACAAAGCGCCAAACGCGAAGGAATTCCACGAAGAGACTGTACGTAAGTTGCTTGCTCTGAACATGTTTGACTGTGCACGTGCTAACAAGTCACTAGCAGCATGGGGTGTAGAAGGCCGTGTACCTTTCCTAGACAAAGAGTTTATTGATGTAGCAATGCGCTTGAACCCAGCAGACAAGATGTGTGGCAACGGCAAGATGGAAAAACACATTCTTCGCGAATGTTTTGAGCACTACCTTCCAGAGTCGATCGCATGGCGTCAAAAAGAACAGTTCTCTGATGGTGTAGGCTACAGCTGGATCGATACGCTCAAAGAAGTTGCAGAACAGAAAGTAACGGATCAACAAATGGAAACGGCGCAATTCCGCTTCCCTTACAACACACCAACGACGAAAGAAGGTTATGTGTACCGCGAGATCTTCGAAGAGTTGTTCCCACTGCCATCTGCTGCAGAGTGTGTTCCTGGTGGTCCGTCAGTAGCGTGTTCTTCGGCTAAAGCGATCGAGTGGGATGAGTCGTTCCAAAACTGTGTCGACCCATCGGGTCGTGCAGTACAGACCGTTCACAACGACGCATACTAATCTTATTGAGCTTTTATTAGGGCTGGCTCCCCCAGCCTTGAATACAGGTAAGATAAACACGATCAAAAAGAGGTGCTTTCGCACCTCTTTTTCTATTTACTAGGGCCTGCTGATCTTTTGAGCTGATTTTTGCAGCACTTTGTGGGAAATTTCTACAAGGCAGAGGCTTTGAAGTGTAGCTAGCCTACATGAGAAGCCGATAACGCTGTAGAAATGAACCACAAAGGCTGCCCGAAGGGTTCGGTTAGAATCGTTTTATACTTCTTGCCGCGCCTAAAACGATTCTGACTAGGCGTCCCCATCCGAACAAAATTTAACCGCGAAAGATCAACAGACCCTAGCATCACAAGTCGAGATCTTTATTCTCAATACTGACAGGTACGCTTTGCGTAATCATTTTCACCAGCATCATTGAACGCTTCTCGCCATCTTTTTCTTGGAAGATCGCTTCTATACCAGCAAACTGACCACTCTTAATACGAATCATGTCTCCTTGCTTTGGCAAGCAACTGGCTGTTACTTGTTCGATTTGATGTTCCGATTCCCTTAGTTCAGAAATCAATGCTCCATCCACTTCTGTGGGTTGTGAGCCAAAGCGAACAAAGTCAATGACACCTCGAGTTGAACGAACTGCCGTAAATGTTGGTCCTTGCTCATAGTCAAACTTAGCAAAAACATAGGAAGGGAAAAGAGGCTCATTAACGACCTGCCTTTTCCCTCGTAAAATCTTTTCGACTTCTACCGTCGGATAGAAACACTCTACCGATTGGTTCTCTAAGTGCAGTTTCGCTCTAGCCTGCTCACCACGCTTACAATAAATCAAATACCAACGTTTCATTTTTTATATTCGCCTACTGCTTTTTTAATTATCGTAGCATTATCAAGAAAACGAGTCATTCCCGATCAAAATCATATACGTAACACCAAAACACATCCACGAAATCAATAACTTAAAACAACCCAACGCCGCAAAAGTCTATAACCAAAACTGAAAAGTAAGTTTGTAATACAAACATTACACCGACAAAAACACTGGATTTACACTCAAAAACAGCAACTTAGCAAAGGATTACTATCGAAACATGAAATTTTATTATTTGTCATCGCACAAATTGCAATGTATACGTAGATTTCGTTAAAAAATGTAATAACTACTATTAGAAGAGCTTATGTCAAACCAACATCAATACTTTGGTCACCCACGTGGCTTGTTCTTATTGTTCGGAACTGAACTATGGGAACGCTTTTCTTACTACGCAATGCGCGCCATTCTAGTACTTTACCTGACTGACACAACCATGAACGGTGGTCTTGGCTGGTCGACTAAAGATGCTCTAGATCTTTACGGCATCTATACTGGACTTGTCTACATCACTCCTCTTATCGGTGGCTACCTTGCGGATAACTACTTAGGTCAACGCCGCTCAATCCTGATTGGTGGTGCGTTGATGGCTGTTGGTCAATTCACGCTAGCGATGCCTGCAGATGCTCTAGGTCTTGGTTCTCTTCACACTTTCTACCTAGGTCTTGGACTTCTTATTGCTGGTAACGGCCTGTTTAAGCCAAACATCTCAACGATGGTAGGTGACCTATATCAAGAAGGTGATAACCGTCGTGATGGTGCTTTCACTATTTTCTACATGGGTATCAACATCGGTGCATTGCTTGCTGGCGTTGTATCAGGCTCAGTAACTAACGAATTTGGTTGGAAAGCAGGTTTTGTTGCCGCTGGTATTGGTATGCTTGTCAGCCTTGTTATGCAAATGACATTCGCTCAGTCTTGGCTTGGTGATATCGGCCGTGAACCAGCAGCAAAACGCGATCTAGCAAACAAGAATTCAGAGAAAAAAGAGCCACTAACGAAAGAAGAAGTGGATCGAATCAAAGTTATCCTAGTGATGAGTTTGTTTACTATCGTTTTCTGGGCTGGCTTTGAGCAAGCTGGTGGTCTAATGAACATCTACACGCAGCAATACACGGATCGCATGATCGGTGGCTTTGAAGTTCCAGCAGCGTGGTTCCAATCACTAAACCCATTCTTCATTATCACCCTTGCTCCTGTATTAGCAGTACTTTGGGTAAAACTAGGCAAACGTGAACCAAACTCACCAATGAAATTTGCCTTAGCTATGTTCTTCCTAGCTCTAGGCTTCCTATGCATGGTTGGTGCAGTTATGGAACAAGGTGGTGACACTGCTGTTAAAACATCAATGCTATGGCTAGTGGGCGCATTCTTCTTCCATACCCTTGGTGAACTGTGTCTATCTCCTATCGGTCTATCTCTAGTAACAAAACTAGCTCCGCTACGTCTTGCTTCGCTTATGATGGGTGCATGGTTTGGTTGTAACGCGATCGCAAACTACGTTGCAGGTTACGTAGGCTCTCACGTGGGCGAACTTGGTGCGCTAGCTATCTTCAGTGGCATCGCAGTTACTGCAACAATTTCAGGCGTGGTTCTACTGTTGTTCTCTAACACGCTAGTTCGTTGGATGCACGGTGCTGAAAACACGCACAGCACAGCAGAACAAATTGAAGAGCAACAAACTCAAGTTGCTTAATATAAAGTGCAAATAAAAACAAAGGGTCGCAATCGCGACCCTTTTTGTTTTCTGACACTCAAACGACGTTGGTGATAGATTTGGATTAAGCTTTATAGCTTAGAACGAACAAGCTCAGTCATCATTTCGATGTGATCATCGTTGTCGTTCAAACAAGGGATATAGCTAAAGCTCTCGCCACCAGCCTCTAGATAGATTTCACGACACTCTTCAGAGATCTCTTCAAGCGTTTCTAAACAGTCCGCCGAGAAAGCTGGGGTTATAATGTTCAGCTTCTTCTTACCTTGGCTAGGTAGCACTTCTAGGGTCTTATCCGTGTATGGCTGTAGCCACTCTTCGCGACCGAAGCGAGACTGATACGTCATGCCGATCTGCTCTTTATTCAAGCCTAGCGCTTCACCAAGCAAACGTGTCGTCTCTTCACAATGCTTAGGATAAATATCACCATTATCTGCGTATCGTTTAGGAATACCATGGTAAGAACACAGCAAGTAATCACCTTGGCCATGCTCTGCCCAATGGTCACGCACCGATTGCGCCAATGCAGCGATGTATTGGGGATGGTTGTGGTAATCACGGATAAAGCTAAACTCTGGCATTACAGGCATTTTTTTGAACGCCTTCGTCATACCGTCAGAGACGGCGGCCGTCGTTGTGCCAGAGTATTGCGGGTAAAGAGGCAATACAATCACTTCCTCTACCCCCTGAGCCTGCAGCGCTTCAAAGCCTGATTGTAAGCTTGGGTTGCCGTAAGTCATACCCAACTCAACTGGCATATCGAGGGCAACAGCTAACTTCTGAGCTTGTCGTTTTGAGTACACCATTAAAGGCGAGCCCTCTTCCATCCAGACTGACTGGTACAGCTTGGCAACTTTCGGTGAGCGAATTGGCAAGATGACACCGTGAAGAATTGGACACCAAAGCCAACGCGTCATATCAACGACACGATGATCATGAAGAAACTGACTTAAAAAGCGTTTTACAGCTGGTGCAGTTGGCTCATCAGGCGTACCCAAGTTAACCAATAACACGCCCTGTTTATTATTGTTGTTTTTCATAACATCCTATTCATGGTGATCGGCTTGCTTTGTACGGTGGAACGAACCAGATGGTTCATCGTACTTACAGGCAAAAATAAAAAAGCGACCCAAAGGTCGCTTTTAAATATATCAAAATATTAAATTTTGCCGTTAGCAAATTATGCTAGTGCTTTCTCAATATCTGCGCTTACTTCTGCAACTTGCTTAGTACCATCGAATTTAAGGTACTTAGTGTTACCTGCTTCAGCTTCTTTACCGTAGTAGTTGATAAGTGGCGCTGTTTGCTCGTGGTAAACACCTAGACGTGCACGTACTGTTTCTTCTTTGTCGTCATCACGAACAACTAGGTCTTCACCCGTTACGTCGTCTTTACCTTCCACTTTTGGTGGGTTGTAAACAACATGGTAAGTACGACCTGAAGGAAGGTGAGCACGACGACCAGCCATACGCTCAACAATCACGTCATCCGCTACGTCAAATTCAATAACGTAGTCTACGTCAACGCCCATTTCTTTTAGGCCGTCAGCTTGAGGGATAGTGCGAGGGAAACCATCTAGTAGGAAACCTTTTTCGCAATCGTCTTGAGCAATACGCTCTTTGATTAGACCAAGGATGATTTCATCAGAAACTAGCTGACCAGCGTCGATAACAGCTTTAGCTTGTTTACCAAGCTCTGTACCTGCTTTGATAGCAGCACGAAGCATATCACCAGTAGAGATTTGTGGAATACCGTATTTATCCATGATGAAGTTTGCTTGTGTGCCTTTACCTGCACCTGGAGCACCTAGAAGAATGATGCGCATGATTTATCCTCTTTAATATTTAAGATTTATACCGAAGCTCACAATAGCTGGGCTTCCAGGAATCAATCCTGCGAAGCACTGGCAACGATAAGTTTCGGTATAACGTTTAGGCGAGCCAAAATACACGCCTTATTACTCACATTCAAGTGTTGCGATTCTAACACAGGTTAACGATGCAATGAGCAGGTTAAGACTAAAGAATGTTAGCAATGCCTGCTTTCTTGTCTTATTGATTACTAACTCAACACTTAAAGTGTGAATCTATGCGGTAGCAAACAAAAAGCCCGCATTTTGCGAGCTTTTTGCTGATATTTGACTATTAAACCTTAGTCAAAAGCTTGTTGATGGCACCGACAAATTGCGTTGGATCTTCCATCGAACCTCGCTCTGCCAGCATTGCTTGGCCTAGTAACACTTCTACCCAACGTCCGAATGCTTCTTCATCTGCTTCGTCCGCCATGCGCTTCACTAGTTCATGCTCTGGGTTAATTTCGAAGATGTACTTCACTTCAGGTACCGCTTGACCGGCGGCTTCGAGAAGCTTCGCCATCTGCGTACCCATTTCGAAATCATCCGTCACGACAACCGCTGGCGTAGCAGCAAGTTTGAACGTCGTACGAACTTCTTTCACTCGGTCGCCTAGGTAAGACTGGGTGCGCTCAACAACAGATTTGAACTCTTCTTCAGTTTCTTTCTGCTTTTCTTTTTCCGCTTCGTCTTCAAACTTACTTAGGTCTAAACCTGCTTTAGTAATCGACTGGAACTGCTTACCATCAAACTCAGTCAGGTAGTTCATCAGCCACTCATCAATGCGGTCAAACATCAAAATAACTTCGATGCCTTTCGCTTTGAACTGCTCTAGATGCGGGCTGTTCTTCGCCGCTGCGTAGCTGTCTGCCGTTAGGTAGTAAATCTTATCTTGGCCTTCTTTCATGCGTTCAATGTAAGAAGCCAAACCAACGGTTTGTTCAGCAGAGTCCACTTCAGTAGAGGCAAAGCGCAATAGACCGGCAACTTTCTCTTTGTTTGCCATGTCTTCTGCCACGCCTTCCTTCATCACAAGGCCGAATTCTTTCCAGAATGATTGGTATTTATCTTCATCATTCTTCGCCATACGCTCAAGCATAGTAAGCACACGCTTGGTACATGCGTTGCGAAGTGACTGAGTAACCTTGTTATCTTGCAGAATTTCGCGTGATACGTTCAAAGGCAGATCGTTTGAATCAATCAAACCACGAATAAAGCGCAAGTAAGAAGGCATAAACTGCTCAGCGTCATCCATGATGAATACGCGTTGTACATACAGTTTTAAGCCTGATTTATGGTCACGGTTCATCATGTCCCATGGTGCTTTCGCTGGGATGTAGAGCAAGCTCGTGTAGTCGTTCTTACCTTCTACCCGGTTGTGGCTCCAAGTAAGAGGATCAGCAAAGTCATGAGAAACATGCTTGTAGAACTCTTGGTACTCTTCTTCAGAGATATCTGACTTATTGCGCGTCCAAAGCGCTTGGGCTTTGTTGATTTGCTCCCACTTCTTCTCACCCGTTTCGTTACCTTCGTCATCACGAACCGCTGTTTGGATAGAAACCGGGATACCGATATGATCAGAGTATTTGCTGATCACATCACGCAGACGCCATTCGTTTAGGAATTCTTTACCTTCTTCACGCATATGTAGCACGATATCCGTACCACGAGTGTCTTTGGTGATAGTCTCGATGGTGTAATCACCTTCACCTGCAGAATGCCATTGAACCGCTTCGTCAACCGCTAGACCCGCTGCACGAGTGCGAACAGTTACCGCATCGGCAACGATGAACGCCGAGTAGAAACCAACACCAAATTGACCAATTAGCTGAGAGTCTTTACTCTGCTCATCAGATAATTTTGAGAAAAATTCTGCCGTCCCTGATTTTGCAATCGTACCTAAGTGTTCAATCACATCATCACGGCTCATACCGATGCCGTTATCAGAGATGGTTAATGTGTTCGCGCTTTCATCAAACGCAAGCTTGACACCAAGGTCTGCATTGCCCTCAAACAAGTCTGGGTTAGATAGCGCTTGAAAACGCAGTTTATCCGATGCATCAGACGCATTTGAGATCAATTCGCGCAGGAAAATCTCTTTATTCGAATAAAGAGAATGAATCATAAGGTGAAGTAGCTGTTTTACTTCAGATTGAAAGCCACGAGTTTCTTTGTTTTGAGATACGGTCTCGCTCATGTTTGCTCCATATATCTAAATTAACGGCCATAATTGGCGTAGCCTGATAGGCATTTAATCATTCAATGCCAACGTGAGATGCTATTTAACATGTGGCTGACAAATGTAAATTCAAGGTCAATATTGGTAAAAACGGTGTTTTTTTAGAAAAATTTGTTTATCCTTGATGCATAAAACCTTCTAAAATTCACTATTTTGATCTTGTTATTGCAGAATAAATGCGATGCAAATCACCACTATTACAAAATCATCCATCTAAGAAGAACTAAATGACTAACATCGGCACCAAATTCCTACTTGCTCAAAGGTTTATCTTTGACCCAAATAGCAATTCTCTCGCTGACCAACAAAGTGGCAATGAAGTTGTTCGCTTAGGAAGCAATGAAAGTCGAATTCTGCTTATGCTTTCAGAGAGACCAAATGAAGTATTAACCCGCCATGAGCTCCATGAGTTTGTTTGGCGAGATCAAGGCTTTGAGGTGGATGACTCAAGCCTAACTCAAGCGATTTCTACATTGCGAAAAATGTTGAAGGACTCAACAAAATCCCCCGAGTTTGTAAAAACGGTACCAAAACGCGGCTATCAGTTGATTTGTAGTGTCGAAAGAATGAGCACTCCAACCTCAGAGCCAAATGCCGAGCTTGAAGATGTCGACGCTGAAGAAAGCACTTTGGAAAATGTTACCGAAGAGATTCAAGCGCAACCTCAGGTTGAAGACTCTGTATCAACAGATCCAAGCTCAGTAAGCGGCAACGCAACACCACTTTCAGCGGCAAAAGTAAGTTCAAAAAACAACTGGTTCACGCGTGCCATTTTATTCGTTGCTGTACTGCTGCCAATCATCGTCTTTACCCTCACTAAACCAGCTGAATCTCAATTTCGCCAAATTGCAGAGTTTAGCGGTGTACCCGTTATGACTCCGGCAAACCACCCTCAATTGATGCAGTGGATGCCTTCCATCGAGCAATGTGTTGCTCGATACGTAGAAAATCATACAAACGATGTAATGCCAGTGAAAGTTATCGCTACTGGAGGTCAAGGTAATAAGCTTGTATTGAACTACATTCACGATACGGACCATTCATATGAAAATGTGACATTGCGTATTTTTGCTGGTCAAAACGACCCAACTGACATCTGCAAATAATAGGAGGCATGATGAAAATTAAACTCGCTATTGCGGTGTTAGCCGTGTCTGCATTATTTAGTAGCTGGCTTTATTGGGGCAGTGACCTAAAAGTAGAACAAGTTCTGACTTCTAATGAGTGGCAGTCCACTATGGTTACCGTCATTACAGATAATTTACCTGATGACACTGTCGGTCCATTACGCCGTGTCAACGTTGAATCGAACGTCAAATACTTACCTAACGGCGATTACATTCGCGTAGCAAATATTAAGTTGTTTGCTCAGGGTTCATCTGCTGAGTCCACGATCAACATTTCAGAAAGAGGACGCTGGGAAGTAAGTGACAATTACCTCTTAGTTACCCCATCAGAGTTCAAGGATATCTCTTCATCTCAGTCAAAAGATTTTACTGACAAACAGCTGCGCTTAATTACGCAGATTTTCCGACTGGATGCCGAGCAAAGCCGTCGCATCGACGTGGTTAACGAAAAAACGTTACTACTGACTAGCTTGAACCACGGTTCTACGGTACTGTTTAGAAACTGATTTTGATTCAATGATAAGGGGCCAAGATGGCCCCTTTATTTCACGCATGGATTGGCTAGATACTCTCACTCTCTTCTTCGGTTCCCTTGTTGCAAATACACTCGCTTCCCTCTCTGGTGGCGGTGCTGGTTTATTGCAATTTCCGCTATTGATCTTTCTCGGCTTGCCCTTTTCTGTCGCACTTGGTACACACAAAGTGGCTTCAGTGGCACTTGGACTAGGTGCGGCAAGCACACACCTCAAAGCGGGCACAATAAAACCGAAAGTCGCACTTTATCTGATTCTAGTCGGCAGCATTGGTGTCGTGATTGGTGCGAATCTGATTGTCCAAATACCTGACAATATCGCTGAGAAAATGCTTGGTGCGATGATCCTTGCTCTTGGCATCTATTCCCGCTTTAAAAAAGAACTTGGCCAAGTCGAGCTTGCTACCCACCGAGATACATTTGGCTGGATCTTGGGCGGATTGGGGTTGATGTTAATAGGCATAGTCAATGGTTCTCTGACCGCAGGTTCAGGTCTCCTTGTGACGCTGTTCCTCGTGCGTTGGTTTGGGTACGACTACAAGCAAGCAGTGGCTTACACCATGATTTGTGTCGGTCTGTTTTGGAATGGTATTGGTGGTGTTGCCGTCGTACACGCAGGCGCTCCGATTCATTGGACGTGGCTACCCGTGCTGTTATTGAGTTCATTTTTAGGTGGTAGTTTAGGCGCGTGGGCAGCAACTCGATACAGCAATCGCGTTATCAAGATTGCGTTTGAGATCCTCACCTTTGCTGTCGGCATCAAACTGCTACTTTAGTCTTTAGAGAAAGGAAATAAGAAATGGATAAAGCCATCATAGACATTTACTACTGTCGCCAGTGCAATTGGATGTTGCGCTCTACTTGGCTATCGCAAGAGCTGCTTCATACTTTCAGTGAAGAGATTGAAACCATCAGCTTGCATCCGGACACAGGTGGCCGTTTTGAGATTTTTTGCAACGGCACGCAAATTTGGGAGCGTAAAAAAGACGGCGGTTTTCCTGAGGCTAAAGTCCTTAAACAACGAGTAAGAGACATCATCGACCCAGAGCGTGATTTAGGCCATTCAGAAACAAAATAGGGAGCCAATGGCTCCCTATTATTTAATATCTGATGTGCTCTATGACTCGTTGATTAAATCGTTGTTTGAGCTAGCACTGCACCTTCCGGCGTTTGCACGGTTAGTGTGTTACCTTCCATCAAACCATAGCTGCGCGGCAAACCGTTTCGAGGAAATGTCATCGAGCCAGGGTTAAAAATAACAGCCCCGTCTTGTTCCTCTGCCACTGGTATATGAGTATGGCCGTGAGCAATAATGTCTCCCTCACGCAATGGTGGACGCTTACCACTATGATACAAGTGACCATGAGTTAAGAAAATGCGCTTGCCGGATTCTAAAAGGATCCACGCATAGTCTGTCATCATTGGAAAGTTCAATAGCATCTGGTCAACTTCACTGTCACAGTTACCACGTACCGAAATAATCTGTTCACTGTATTGATTCAGAAGTTCTGCCACTTGTGGCGGATTGTAGCCTTCTGGCACTGGGTTTCTCGGCCCGTGATTGAGCGTATCTCCAAGTAAGATCAAGTGCTCTGCACCAGAGGCTAAATACAGTTTGATGGTTTCTTCTGTTGCTGGCAAAGAACCGTGCAAATCTGAGGCAAAAAATAGTTTCACGACATCGTCTCCTCAAAAAGAATGACGCCATTCTACGGCTTTCTTATATAACCTCAACAGCGATTCAGCTTCAGTACGGATTCAACTACTGCTGACGAGCAAACTCAATCATCATAGGCAAAAGGTAAAACCAGAAGGCATAACCAAAACCAATCAATGCAGCTAGCCATAGTGTCATCGACAGAAACTTAGATTTAGCCAAATGATTTAGAGGATCTGGCTCTCCACACCCCGGGCAACTGTGTGCTCGTTTTGAAATCTGTCTTTCGCAGACAGGACAGGCAACTAAAGGCATTCACTATTTCCTTAAAATTCTACTCTTTGCAAAAGGATAAAATGCATACTTCGGTTATGCAAAGGGATTTATAGCTGAAATAATGCTGTTCACTCCCAGTCGCTTGAATGAGATTAATGATCAGCTATTCCCCTTTCGCCATCCCATTCATGACAATGTTATTGTAACTAACCATGCCAATGACTTGACCATTTTCAATCACTGGTGCCCGACTAATACCAAAACGCTCAAATAACCGCGCACAATATTTTACGTTCATGTTAGGGTCGACTGTCAGCGCTGGTTTAGTCATGATTTCGTAGATATTGGTTCTTTGAGGAGATCGATCAACGGCGAGCACTTTTTTTGCAATGTCGTTCATCAGCACAATACCAAACTCATCATCTTGATTGCGTTTCTGGACGACTAATGCTTTGACCTGATGTTTTCGAGCCAGACCGATACCTTCATGAACCGTCATAAGTCCATCAACGATAACGTAGGTGGATGCCATCACATCTCTAATACGAATGATTTCTTGATTACTCATAGCTCATCCTCAACAACCTTTGCTAATGTCTCGACTTGGTGCGCAACACCCACTGCGTCTTCCACATCGATTTGTACCGCGATTCCCTGACCGGATTCTTGGTCAAACTCTCCGACCTCACTGATCGTTTCTAATATATGCCGCGAAAGATGCTCTTCAACGACAAATAGCAACACATCTTTCTGTACTTCAAGAGTGAGACCAAAGAAGGTACGTTTTTGATTTAAACCTTGCCCTCGGGCGTTATTGATGACCGTCGCCCCGGTTGCACCTGCTTCGCGAGCGGCATCCAACACTGTGTCGGTTTTGCTATCCTCCACAAAGGCCAGAATTAATTTAAAGCGCATTTTCTTTCTCCTCCGCGGTATCTTTATTCAACCACTGGGTTATTTGGGCATAGCCCATCACAGAAATCATAGGAAATAGACTGGCAAAAGCGATTAAGCCAAAACCATCAATCATCGGGTTTCGTCCAGGTACAGTAGACGCAAGCCCTAATCCCAAAGCCGTAACCAATGGGACAGTGACCGTCGATGTCGTCACCCCTCCCGAGTCATATGCCAAGGGAATGATTAACTTTGGTGCATATAGTGTTTGAATAACCACCACTATATAACCCGCTATGATGTAATAATGAATAGGGTCACCCACAACAATTCGATAGCTACCCAAAGCAATACCAATGGCCACCCCTAACGCAACCGCAATTCTGAGTCCGTTAACACTAATACTTCCCCCAGACACTTGATTTGCCTTGATGGCAACAGCGATAAGCGAAGGTTCAGCTATCGTGGTACTAAAGCCAATACAAAACGCGAATAGGTACACCCAATAATAGTCAACCCAACTCAGAGCTTTACCCAGTGAGACTTTAAATTCGATCAAAAAGTCAGGAGCTGTTAGCTGCATCGCCATTGTTTCACCTAATGGAAACAACGCCATTTCGAGCCCGATTAAAAAAAGAGATAATCCTAAAATAACGTAGAAGAAGCCAAGTATGACTTTAGAGAGGTTGGTAACAGGACGTCTCAATACCGCAAGTTGGAAACCAAAAATAATGGTCGCGATAGGCACGACATCACGAACGGTGGAAATAAAAGTATCCGAAAACTGAGCAAATGAGATCATGCCACCACCATCCCATAAACCATCACAAACATCATCGGTAGAAGGGAGGCAAAAGCAATCAACCCAAAACCATCAATCATCGGATTACGACCTTTGATCGCAGAAGCAAGCCCTACTCCCAAAGCGGTTACCAAAGGTACGGTAATCGTAGAGGTTGTGACGCCGCCAGAATCGTAAGCAATACCAATAATATTCTCTGGAGCAAACCCGGTTAGAATGACAACACCGATATACCCACCAATAATCATATACTGAATTGGCCAACCTTTGAGGATGCGTAGAACACCGAGCACGATTGCAATCCCTACCGACAATGCAACTGTGAGACGTAAGCCATCCGCGTATTCTTCCATCGCTTCTTCGGTATTGAGTATCATCCCGCCCTCAGCTGCCACTTCTGAAGCTTCATCAGCAACAGCAGTCAGAGCTGGCTCTGCGATGGTTGTTCCAAAGCCAAGACAAAAAGCAAAAATAAGCAACCAGAATACGCTGCCTTTTCTGGCAAAAGCCTGCGCCATGCTTTCTCCAATCGGAAACAACCCCATTTCCAACCCAAAAATAAAAAACGTCAGGCCAAGAACAACCAGCAATAAACCGAAAAGAATTGGAGCGATGTTGGGTAGCGGCTCTTGTAAAACAACCAGTTGGAAAAAAGTAATCACAACAACAATAGGAAGTAAGTCCCTTGCGCTGCTTAGACAGGCGCGAAATAGTGCCAACAATGCTGCCATTCAATTCCCTTTTTTGTATGTGCTTTTTTTAGAATGACATAGTTTTGAACAAGCGAGTGTGAGCAATATTCCGACATAAATAACATTTGGTTACATATGTTAAAAATGTGAACTAAGTGGGAGGGCAATGACTTAAATTGGGAATGTGCCAATGTATCAACATCAATTGAACACATCACTGATCATCTCAGTCAAAAAAGACTATAATGAGTAAATATGTCTTTAACTCAAAGGGATACCATGAAGATACTGCTTACTGGCGGCACTGGTTTTATTGGTTCAGAATTGATGAAGTTACTCACAACTCATCAAGTACTTTTGTTAACTCGCAATCCCGCACAGGCAAAACAGCGTCTTCAGCATGCTGATGTTGGAAATATTCAATACTTAGACTCTCTTAACTCCCTTGAAGATCTCAACGACATTGATGCCGTAATTAACCTCGCAGGAGAGCCAATTGCAGATAAACGCTGGACCAAGCAGCAAAAAGAGCTTATCTGCAGTAGTAGGTGGAAAATAACGGAGCGAATTGTCGAGCTAATTCATGCCAGCACCAAGCCACCTTCGGTGTTTATAAGTGGTTCCGCTGTTGGTTACTACGGCGACCAACAGGATCACCCCTTTGATGAAGCGTTGCATGTGAATAGCAACTGCTTTGCCCATCAAGTTTGTGAAAAATGGGAACAAATCGCAAAACATGCCGAATCTGAGCAAACTAGAGTTTGTATAATACGCACTGGTATCGTACTTGGCCAAAATGGTGGCGCGTTGGCAAAAATGATCCCTCCCTACAAGTTTGGTTTGGGTGGGCCACTGGGTAGCGGCAACCAGTATATGCCTTGGATACACTTACTCGATATGGTGCGAGCAATAATGTACCTATTAGAAACGCCTCATGCTCACGGACTCTTTAACCTATGCGCTCCTCATCCAGTTACCAACAGTATTTTTAGCAAGACATTAGCAAAAACCTTAAAGCGTCCCCACTTCATGCGTTCTCCTAAATGGGTGATGGAGCTAGCCATGGGCGAGGCAGCTTGCCTACTCTTCGATAGTGCGCGAGCTAAGCCGAAAAAGTTAACCGAACTCGGCTTCAAGTTCAGTTACTCTAGAGTTGCCCCAGCCCTCAAACACTTGCTTCAAGACCGAAGTTGTTGAATCATAAGGCTCACGCCCTCTCAGTGAGCCCTATACCATGAAAAAGTCAGTTCTTATCACCGGATGCTCCACTGGCATCGGTTACGTATGTGCCCATGCTTTGCAAAAGGAAGGCTTCCACGTCATTGCTTCCTGCCGACAAGACCAAGACATCGAACGCCTAACCAACGAGGGCTTAACGTGTATTAAGCTTGACCTTAATGATCCTGAGAGTATTTCATCCGGCGTCGCGCAAGCGCTCGAGCTAGCTGAGGGTAAACTTTATGCCGTCTTCAACAATGGCGCTTACGGTCAACCGGGTGCTTTGGAAGACTTGCCGACAGAGGCCCTTCAAGCACAATTTCAAACCAACTTCTTCGGCTGGCACCAACTCGTAAGAGAAGTGCTACCGCACATGCGTAAACAGGGTGAAGGGCGCATCATCCAAAACAGCTCCGTACTCGGCTTTGCCGCCATGAAGTATCGTGGCGCCTATAACGCATCTAAGTTCGCGCTAGAAGGCTGGACAGACACCCTACGTTTGGAATTGATGGATACCAACATCAAGGTTGCATTGATCGAACCAGGGCCGATAGAGACCCAGTTTAGACAGAATGCCTTAAAGGCGTTTGAGCAGTGGATTGATGTGGAAAGCAGCGCCCACAGAGCAGCTTACGAAGGGCAGAAGCAGCGTTTAGATAACGACAAGTCGAACAACAAGTTTGTGCTTCCTGCTGAATCTTGTATTGAGCCCGTGCTTCACGCACTCAACAGTGATAAACCAAAGATTCGCTACAGAATCACCACACCAACCAAAGTCTTTGCCGTTTTAAAGCGCCTATTACCAACTCGTCTTCTTGATAAAATTTTGCGACAAGCAGCATAAAAACTTTTTATCACAATGTAATTTTACCGTAACAATGTGATGTCATTATGAGCATGTAGGTTAAGAAAACCTCAATGTTCGAATCAATTTCTAGGTTAGTATCTTCATCCATCGAGCCTGAACGCGATGTGGATACTCACTTTAGATTTGGTATCGCCACCCTTTCTGTTTTGTATTTTCGCGAGACAATAATGACATTAAATCAGCTTAACTGGCTTAGTGTGGGTGTAGTGTTGACCATGTTCATCCTATTTTGATACCACACCCGGCACACAACTATAACGTCTAACAAGACTCTATTAACCCGTGCTGCACTTGCCAAATTTAATAGCACTTTCGCTTGCTATCAGGAATACGCTGCTTCGGCAGCGTTTTTCCTTTCTATCGCTTGAATTTCCCAAATATCAACTCCATATCTACAATCAACGACAAGAAACAAAAAGCAAGGATACTCTGATGCAATCCCCATTTATCGTTGAGTTAACAGAACAAAACTTCCGTGAAACGCTTGAAGGATCAATGAACACGCCGGTGTTGATTCATTTTTGGGCGAGTGCTCAACCAGAAAGTGCACAAGTGATTCCTGAATTACAAATGCTGACTCAGCAATACAACGGCGCTTTCACCCTTGCTCTATTGAACTGTGAACAGCAGCCTGCTCTTGCTTCTCAATTCGGCGTGCAAGTGCTACCGACCATCGCATTGTTTATGAATGGTCAAGCAGTCGATGGGATGGGTGGCCCTCAGCCAATTGACGCGATTACGGCAATGCTGCAAAAGCATCTACCAAGCCAAGATGAAATGCAGTTGAAGCAAGCTAGCGAACTGCTCCAACAAGGTGAACATGCTCAAGCTTTGGCGATTCTACAAACGTTATCGGAAGAGCTTCAAAACCGTGGTGATGTAAAACTAGCGATGGCAGATTGTTTACTGGAAACCAAGCAGTTTGAATTGGCACAAACGCTGTTGGGTGCGATTCCACTGGAATACCAAGACAACTACTACAAAGGTTTGATCGCGAAGTTAGATCTACATCTTCAAGCCGCAGATAGCCCAGAGCTTCAACGCCTTGAACAAGAGCTAGCCGCAAACCCTGATAATTTAGAACTCGCGTGTGAGCTTGCTGTTCAATACAACCAAGTCGGCCGTGATGAAGAAGCACTTGAGCTACTTTGGAACATTCTCAAAGCTAACCTTGGTGCACAAGACGGTGAAGTGAAGAAAGTCTTTATGGATATCTTGAGCGCACTTGGCCAAGGTAACGCATTAGCAAGCAAGTACCGCCGTCAACTTTACTCGATTTTGTACTAATCAAACCTTCGTAAAGTTAAAGAGTTTGAATAGAAAAGGCCGGAAAATCTCCGGCCTTTTGTGTTTCTGCGATTTCTCAAAACACTTGTTCAACCAAGCGCTAGCGCTAGAAATCACTGTACAGTGTTGGAACCGCTGGTGGGTATTCAATTGGCTGCCAGCGATCATTAAAGGTGTACTTGGCGTAGAGCATGAAATGGTTTGGCGTATAAAACTCTGAACGCTGCAAATCCACCAGCGCACCAAGGTACCAGCGTTTACTCACTCGTTTCTCAACGGCTGCTTGCAGCGAGGCACCAAAACCGCCACCGCGCTCAGAAGTGTCACCTTTAGACATATAAGGTGCATCTTCTTGCGTCCATGAATTAGAAATAGAAGCGCTAAGCTGATAGGACCATGTACTGTTGTAACGACCGTAATAGTTCACTGGCAATGATACAGAGAAATAACTTTGCGGGCTGTAGTAGCCGCCATGCCAAAGCGTGTATTCACCTAAGTTTTTATCGTAATCGAGGTACATCAAGTTGGTACCGATACTCAAACGCTGGTCATCCGTGGCAATCAGTTTGTAGTAAGCCCCACCTAGCACACCGAGACGAGTATTATCTTCAACGTTTTCTCCCGTCAGAGCATGGTATTGCAGGCTACTCCAAAAACCGTAAGGGCCGCCAATATCCCAGCTTGAATTAAGCTTAATACCAGTGCGAACCACACCACCCCATTTTTTGCCTTGAGGATCGCTGGTTCCACTCGGTTCCGTCATTCCAGCATAAGAAAGTGTGCTGCTGGTTTCTGGTCGGCGAGACGCTTCTGCAGTCCAACCAAAGTCACCAAGATCGCCATCAACACTGATGCCACCAACCCAAGTAGTATGATCAAAGCCAATTGGTGTAGTACCAATGTCCACTTGCCAGTCTTTCGCTTGCCAGCCTACACCAAGTGCCATTCCCGATGCCTCACTTTGAACCGTTGTTGGGGTCGGGTATTTTTCAGGATCCTTCTCGTAGTAATCTAGCTCACCAGAATCGACAGAGACGTAATCCGCTCTCAGCAACAAGTGACCGTCGAGTGATTCGATAGGAATGCGCGCTTCGATTGGCACTTGATTAGATGCATTCAACCCATCACGGGCGCTGTAATCCCAACCAATAAACACATGACCATCACTACGATCATGGAGCGTATCGATGTCTGACTTAACATTGCGAGTCAGCCAGTAGTCATCCTCTGTGTCATACAACTCGCGCAAAGTGAGAGTATCTTGCTGGGCTTTGTTCGGATTTGCGCTTTTTTCAATTCGGTCGCTATTTAGCGCTTGGTAACCTCGTTTTTCAGCTAACTTCCATTGCTGATTGTCCATCGCAATCGACATGCTGTCTCGGTAAGCCAAAGCATCAGCACCTTGCACGTCATCGAGCAATCGGTTGAGCGAGTTGGCGTCATTTTGATACCCAAGTTGATTAAATACAGAGGCAACCGTCATCAATTGAGCAGCAGAAAGCGTCTCACGCTTCTTATTCAAGATAAGATGCAGATCATGGTAGCTTGCTTCGTCTCCGCTCTGCGCACTGGCTTGCAACAACCCCACCTGAGCTTGCGTCTTGAATGGTTCAGGTTTTGATGAGATACGTTCATACAAAGCCATTGCTTGCTCTGGTTGTTGATTCGCAAGTAACAAATCCGCTTGCGCTAAGGTTCGACGTGTTTTCAGCTCATCAAATTGCAAAGTTTCAGACGCACTTACCTTTTGCTCATCCGAACTCAGCGCTAATTGCTCGTACCATTGGTCAAAATCTTCAAACTGATTCAAACTCACCATCATACTGCCGTAAGCGAGTTGCTCATCGCGAGACCAGTGTGGTGATTGTTCGAGGCTTCGATAAATTCTTTCAGCTTCAACGGCTTGATCGATCTCTACCCACGCTCCAGCAAGACGTGCTAGTGCCTGTACTTGGCCTTGATAGTCCTGCTCCAACGAATGCAACTTAGCTTGCACAGACGCGGGCTCCTCAAGGTAACGCTGTTGAATATCTTGTAATTCAGCATCGAGCTTCAATCGAGTCAAATTGCGCTGCATGGAAGGCGTGACCGCTTTCTCTGGCACACTTTCTAGCTCAGAAATTGCCTCTTCGACTTTGAAGTCTTGCGCGAGATACAGGGCATGAGCAAACTTCATCTCAGGGTCAGAACTGGATGCGGTCCACTCAGCCATCAGGGCATCTGCACGTTGCTTGTCCCCCATAGAACGAACAACACCAGCAATATCCAGTCTCAACCACGGCGATGTTGGTTTTAGCTCAATCAATTCTTCCACCGCAGATTGCATACCCGCTTGATCATTCTGGGCGATAGCGACTCTCAAACGAGCAAGAATTATCTCAGATTGAATACCATTGATTTTCTCAGACACCACCTGTTTTTGCGCTGGAGAAAAGCGCTGTGCAAGCGAAGCCGCACCCGCCCAATCCTGCTGCTCAATACGAACATCGAGTCGTCCACGTAAGGCAGAGCCGTTGAGTTGCTCAAGTTTGAGTGCTTGGATATAGGCTTTATCTGCCGCGGCATAGTTCTTTTGTTCTAAGTAAAGCGCCCCCAAAGAGGTAAAAGCGTAAGGCTGAGTTTTATCGGATTGAATGGCTTTACGGTAAAGGCTTTCAGCTTGTTTAAACTGCCCTTTCTCGGCTAGAGCATCACCTTGATCCAAATAAGCCCAATATTGCGAGGTTTCAATCAAAGTGGCCCATTTCGAGGCACTATCTGGATCTTTATCTAGCTGCTGTGCACGTTCAAAATACTCAAGCGCCTTTTGTTGCTGACCTTTACGCAGATATACCTTGCCCATCCCACCCAATATTTCTGGGTCGTTTGGACGCGTCGTCATCGCATAACGCAACTGCTTCTCAGCTTGTGAAGTTTTGTCTTCATCCAGCAGTTTGAGACCTTTCAATTTGGCAAGATAGGTTGGATCCTTACGCAGGTCTTGCTCGGTTTCCCAACGTTGCTTCGCACCTTGGTTGGCACGTTGAATCTCAAGGTCCGAAGGATAGTAGCTCGCTAGAATCGCGTATTGTTGAACCACTTGTTCTGAAATCGGCAATTGGTCGAGCGCACGCAACCAAGATGTCGCCGCACTGCTGCCAATGACTGGCGCTAAAGCGAGCTTTTTGTAGGTATCTAAAATCCATGGGTCAGCTGGATTCTCTTTGCGGATATGATTCGCCAATGCGAGTTGAAACTGAGGCACTCCCGGATAGTCTGCATTCAACCGCTCTAGGCCTTGTTTGACAGTCTGCCAACTGCCATCAAGATTGCTTTGCACCTGAAGAAACTCTAACTGCAAGGCAACCGAGGGCATGCCATTTGGAAAAATCGTTTTATACGCTTTGATGGCTTCTTCGTAACGTCCAGATTTAGCAAGCAGCTTCGCTCGCTGGTAATCGCCTTTCTTATCTCCCTGAAGAGCCATTATGGCGGCAAGATCTTTCGCTTGCGGGGAGTTTGGCGATTGTTTAGTTAAACGCTGAAAGGTCTGCTTGGCAAGCTCCGGTTGTTTACGCTTTAAATACATATAGGCTTGGTAATACAAGCCAATCGGGTTCCCTTCCTCAATTGCAAACAAACGCTCAAGGGTACTTTCAACGATATCATCACGCCCTATCGCATCCGCCAGCTTAAGCTGTTCAACCAACCACTCTACCGAGTTCACTCGAGCAAGAGACGTCGAGAACTGAATCGTTTCGATCGGTTGATAAACCGCGGCTAACTGCGCTTGGCTCAGCGGTTTTGAACTGAAACTTTGCGCGTGAACGGGGTAAATCCCACTCGCCATCATGGCCAACGGAATTAACCACGAAGCGCGTCTTATTCTTGGCATTGCTCGCTCCATGCAGGCAACAGTTCACCTTGTTTGCCAAAGCGGTAACGCGCCTGATGCCAGCCTAGGCCAAACAAGCTCAAGACATTGTCGTAGTAGTGGTCGTTTCTGTCCGAGATAAGCTTTTGCTTCGCTCGGCTTGCTTGTGCTTTGAGCAACTCAGACTCACCAGACGTCGCCAACAAAGGCAATGCAGCGGCAGAAAATCCAGCACTACCAACTTGAGTATATTCACCCGTTTCTGTATTTACTTCTCGAGGTGGCGCACCGAGTGCTTTAGTCGCTGCGACAAAGGGCTGCATTTGCTGAATCAGTGACGCTTTTTCTGCAACTTGATCATCAAGCATACCCGCCCATAAATAGGTACGGATAGCGTTGTAGCTGCCAATTGGCCCAGTCACCGAATCAGCACTGTACTGGCCTTGGCTGAGCGTTGCCCAATCAGGGCTGAAACCTTTTGGCATGGTTTGCGTTAGCATCTGTGCGCTCGCTTTATACATACCATCCCATGAATACTGCGGATACAGAGCTTCCATTCGTGCAATCAGCTGTAACGGCACATAACTCGGATTCACACGGTAGCGCTCACCAAATTCAAACCCTGTTGGTGCAGGCAGCAACATGCTACCAACGCCATCAATCGACACGGTTTCTTCACGCAAAATTCGACTAGCAAGCAGATGACCAAGCGATTGGTAGTAATAGTTATCCCACAATCGACCTGCTTCCACTAAAGCGTACGCAATCCAAAGATCGGAATCCGATGCTGCATTGGTATCTAAAACACCAAAACTGCCGTTCGCTTTTCTGCCCCACAACCAAGCCGGCAATCTTGCCGTTAAATCGCCACTAGCCAGATGAATTTGAGTCCATTTAAGCACTTCGGTGAAGGCTTTTCGGTCATTGGCAACCAATGCAAAGAACAGCGCATAGGACTGGCCTTCAGACGTAGTGATCATGCGCTCATCGCTGCCATCTACTACTCTTCCCTGTTCAATATAAACCGACTTGAACGTATCCCACTGCGGCCAGTCACACGTGTTTGCCCAGAGTTGAGGAGAAGCCATCAGAAGCATGAGTGCTATTAGCTTTTTCATTCTTCTTCTTCCTCCGTTTTTTCGAGACGCTTAGCCGACACTTGACGTAGCACACGCCACAGCACGATCGTGACAATCACCATCAATATCGCGGCAAAACAAGCCACTACAATTGGGTGATTTGAGAAGTGATACCAAACCAACTGCCATACAGGGAGCTCACCGACATAGTAATGAGAGCCTACGTTATAACTTGCGACTTCGTCGTTTCTTAGCGTCACCACAGAGCCAAACATGTGCTCGATTTTCCCCGAATCTGAGAGCGCTTTGTCCACCGAGGCAAAATCTGCTGGGTGTGCGGCCATGATTGACACCAAGCTACGATTGCTTGTGTATGGCGACTCCATGCCATATATCGCAGCAAAGGAACCATCAGCTTCAACTGAGACATAATCGGCAGGGACTTGGTTAGCGTCACTTGGCTCATCCAGTTCATACCAAGTTGTTGCTCATTCTTACTTGGCAGACGAATTTGACGTTCGCCTGCTTCGACCACAAGGTTAACTTGCTCTGGGTCGTTAGCCGCTTCTTCCAATGAACGCACAACGCCAATACTTAAGATATCCTTGTCTTTTAGTGTCTCTGCATCCCATTGGTCCGTTAGTTGAATCTGAATACCCGGATAACCAGAGTCAGCACCTAGCGAGCCCATCATGTTTAAAAACGTCTGCAACGCCTCTCTTGGGGCATTTTTAGGAACGACTACCGCAGTTTCAGACAGATCGGCCATACGTGTGTACGGGAAGCCTGATGTGGCAAACGCACGCATATTTGGCATTTCGATATAGTGTGGGAAGCCACTGAAGTCGAGCGTAGAGTCTCCATCTACAACAGCATATTGTTTGCTCGGTTGAGTAACCTGACACTGTCCATCGGTAACCGAGGCAAAACCAAATTCAAAGTCGATTTGGTTTTTGCTGCCAACTTTAAACGCGGGAATACGAACCTGGTCGTCAGAACTGAGAAAACTGTCATCCAACAAAGGCACGCGAACACGGTTGGAATCACCACCCTGACCTTCTGTTGTGAGGTTAAACGCTTCAATAAATTGATCGTTGATGCTCAGTGTTAGACGAGAGCCTGAATGGTCTTCTGTCGGTGGTGAGTAACGGTAGTTCAGATCCATTGGAATACCGCGGCTTTGCCAAGTGAATAGATCTGGCGGCAAACGTAAGCTCACGCTGATAGGTGGTGGTATGCGACCTTCCACTTGCAGCATGCTCTTTTGCTCGACAAGCTCAGAAAGCGCAACCGGACGATCGGTGCTCACCCAGTTTGGCGCATCGTAAGGCACACGAGGTTTGATTTGCTTCACCTCGTTGATCTTAGCAATTGGTCCAGTAAGAATCTGGTTACCCAATGCCAAACCACGTACGGCTGTATTGAGGTCTGCACTATCACGGCCAATCACCAAAAGTAACTTCACGTAAGGATCAGTTGGATGAGTGATCACCTGTAAACGAGGGCCATCAGTGTCCGGAAAATCTTTTAAGAACTCTGGCTTGTTATTGTTGGTGACAAACACTACGGCGTTGCGCTCTGGCAAGGTGTCGAAACTCAAAGGGAACTGCGCCCCACGCCAAGCTGCTAAAGAGCCAAAGTAGGAACTCAAAACACCAGCGGCTTTCACTTCGTCCAAGTCATATTTATCGCCCATCACAACCGGTAAGTTGAGTTGGCTAAAGTCGCGTACATCAAAAAATGGGGCAGGCAGCAGACTCAAGTCGCTTTCCAACTGCGTCTTTTGCACGAACATTTCGATGCGACTGCTTTGGCTGATCTCTGCCCAAATGCTCGAGTCGTTCGGGTTCGCACAATCTTTGTGAGTATTACCAATCAGCTCAAAACGAATTTGGTTGTAGTTGCTGAAATAACGCGCATCTAAAGGCATAGAAAGGCTAAGCTTTTTGCCTTGTTGGCCATCAACAATGGACGCGACACCCATGAGTTCATTGTTCAAATACACTTTGACGTGAGAAACCAAGGCAAGCAACGCTGGTGAAGGCGTGATGTCAAAATACAAAGTGGCTTTAGACACCACCTCATCAAGACGAGAACCAAAACCAACGTAAGCATTCGCTTCGCTACCTTGAATCGCAATTGAGCCACTGTAGCCCAGTTGAGTAAATGGAACCACGCGCTTAAAGACAGTGGCATTTTCCGCGTCTTGTTGCTGAGCGTGAGGTTCCGACAATTGCTGTTTTACTTCTTGTGCCGCGAGACTGCCCGACATACACATCAGAGTGATTGCCGTCGTCAACGCTGTTAGTTTTTTATTATTTAGCATGACTTTGGGTCCTGGTTGGGACATAGCGAGGTCTAAGTGACCAAATAAATTCGATACAAAATAAAAGAGCATCCACACTGACCAAGACAAACTTAGGACAGTGTTGTAGCAAGCGCTTGTATCCATTGAAGCCGACTTGTAGCACGGCTTGCATACTCGATAGTGGCTTATCTGCTTGATAGCCTTGTTGCCATTTCGCCCATGTATCTGCTCGCGCGAACGTGCACTGGACGTACTGGATTTGTTGTTGGTGCGACAACTCATTGAGTTGCATACCAAAGATGTCTTTATGAGCATAGGCAACGGTCATCGGGAACACGAATTCTTGACCACCACGATTCAGAATCACTTCCAGTGATTGACCGAGTAGGTACTGACAAGTTTGTTCATCCATTCCATCGATTTCGATACGAACACCGCCTAATGAAAAGTCTTTCATCTGAGCTTGAATCAAATGCCCAGAGTGAAGTCTCACCGCAACAGGAATCGCCACCTCTACACGGTGATCTTTTCGCACCTGTTTCGCTTCTACCGCAACCGCAACCGCTGCACCTAAGATCAGCAAGTTGTACATCGTCCACACTAAGTTAACGATGACAGTACCAACCTCGTCTTGGGGCCCCCACCCCATGCGATACAGCCCCACAGCAAAGCCTATGACATTCAGTGCCACCAGCACCAAATAAGGTCGAGAGATCACCCAGTCGTAATGTGATTTTTCGACTAAGCCGCCTTTCGCTGTCACGTTGAATGTCCCTTTATGGGGCGCAAACAAAGCGACAGTGGTTGGTCTTGCGATATACCAAGCAAGCACGGTTTCGTACACTTCTCCCCAGAAGGAGTAGCGATAGTCACCTTGCATGCGTGAGTTGGTCATACTGGCGTGGATCATGTGCGGCAAGACGTACAAAATGATCGCCAGTGCTGGCGCGTAAATGACGTAAGAGTGCAGTAACAAAAACGCCAAAGGTGCTATCAAAAACACAATACGCGGAATACCGGATAAGAAATGCAGCATCGCATTAACGTAACAAAGCCGCTGGGACAGCTTGAGCCCTTTACCAGTGAGCGGATTGTCGACCCTAAAAATCTGAGCCATCCCCCTTGCCCAACGAATACGCTGCCCGACGTGCGCTGATAAGGTTTCAGTCGCTAAACCCGCTGAAATCGGCTGCTTGAGATAAGCAGAGCGGTAACCCAAACGGTGCATGCGTAATGAGGTATGTGCGTCTTCCGTTACGGTTTCGACCGCAATACCACCGACTTCTTCAAGCGGCTCACGACGCAAAATGGCGCACGATCCACAGAAGAACGTCGCATCCCATAAATCGTTACCGTCTTGAATCAATCCATAGAACAAGTTGCCTTCATTAGGCACATTGCGGAAGTTCGACAAGTTACGTTCAAACGGATCCGGAGAGAAAAAGTGGTGCGGAGTTTGAATCAGCGCCAGCTTCGGATCTTTGAGGAACATGCCCATGGTGAGCTGGAAGAATGCTCGAGTTGGAATGTGGTCACAGTCGAAGATCGCCACAAACTCTCCATCCGTCTGCTTTAGTGCATAGTTAATGTTACCGGCTTTGGCGTGCTCGTTCGTCGGCCTTCGAATGTAGTTGACTCCAACACTCTTGGCGAAATCACGGAAGCTATCTCGCTTACCATCATCAAGGATGTGAATTTTCAATTTGTCTTTTGGCCAGTCCACCCCCATCGACGCATACACGGTTGCTTTCACTACATCGAGATCTTCGTTGTAAGTAGGAATCATCAGGTCGATAGTTGGCCAAGTGGATTGATCCGTCGGCATAGAAACGGGCTTGCGGTTGAGTGGCCAAATATTCTGGAAGTAACCCAGCATCAATACGATCCAAGAATAGGTTTCTGCCAAAAGCAAAATGCCACCCAGTACCAAAGCAACTGGATCATCCCAGTTTAAGGTTGAAGAGTAACGCCACCAAAGATAACGGCAAGAAGCGGTCACAGATAAGATGATCAGCAGCATCGTCGGGAAGCGACCCGGCATGCGTCTTACCATCATGGCTAATGCCCACAGCAGCAATACAAACACCGTCTGCGCCTCATAACCAAATGGGACGGTAAAACACAGCAAAGCAATAAGAACGACAACGAACAAAAGAATGTAATTGAGTGCCATTGCTGGTTTGCTCGCTTTGATGCGCTCACGGACCTCAGGATCTTTGACTTGGTTAGCGGTCTTTTCCAACCAGCGAACGCTTTTCGCTACCAACTCAAATGGCAGATAAAACGCGTTGCGAACTTGCTCCGCGATATGAAGAGAAAAATCACCGAGCTTTTTCGACCAAGATGCATTGAGGTTTTGCTTGAAGCATAGCAACCAAACACTTTGGATAACGAAACGAACCGGGTCGAATAGTCTTGGCGCTGCATAATTAACATGTGGGAAATAAACGAGAGGCAACTTCCAAGACGGCACACCGCCGATCATTGGTTTTAAGAAAATAAAGCTCAGCAAAAACCAAAACGAAAGCAAACAGCGCCCGAGCCAGTTAGATTTGCAGTTCCAAGCCTGCTCATAAACTGTTTTCTGCACATTAAACTGCTCAACGACCCAGTTTTGGAAGATAAGATTAAGGCTACGCATTACTACACCACCCTAGGCACTGGTTGCCGAGAGTGTAGACACACACCAAAACGCCAAGGACTGGTAATCTTTCGCTGCTTGGCTAATTGGAAAGTAATGCTGCACCGTGGTCAAGTTTGCAACGCACTCCGGCAGTGCCGTATCTCTGTGCATCATCACAGGCACCAAAGCATCCCCTAACTCTTTTTTCAAAACCAGCATGAAGTCACGTCCAATTTCTGTTTCCGGTTGATACTTATTGAGGACAAATTTGAGTTTGCCCTGTTCAATCAACGCTTGAATACCGTGCTGATGTTGAAATTGGGTTTTCAATACAGAGTAATTGATGGCATCTGCATTAAGTACAACCAAAACCATATCCATAGAAGCCATAAAGCCTGCTAGATTTGGCGCACTTAGATAAGACAAATCACCATGAAATAACTGCCATTGCTCACTCTCATCAATTTCGAGAGTGGCCTCAGCAAGCTGTTGGAGGTGGTGGTGAGCGTGAGAGAACTGAGAATGCTGCTCATCATTTATTTGGCCAAACGGAAGGAAAGTCACGCCTTGAGGACTTTGATAGCCAGCTTCCATCCACGAGCCGCCATTGAGCACTTGCTTAACCCAACCATCTCGCTCTTCGGGGGGGGAAGACCAAGATGAAGACGCAGCAAGTTTTCAGGTAACGCATCTATCGCGATAACCTGCTTGTTAATTTTGACTAAAGCTTGAGCCAAGTTTGCGGTCAGTGTTGTCGAGCCACAACCGCCTCTTAGGCTCACAAGAAGAAGGCGCTTCATATCGCTTCCGTTTTAAGACCTGCTTGATTCTTTCTGCTGCCCATTTTTGTCTCGCCAGTACACTGTGATTGAAATATTAACCACTTACTTTTCACCTTGTGGTACGACTCATTTTCTGTTGTTTCAACATACTGGTGCTGAGCTAAGTTATATGAAGAGTAGATCGAATTAATATCTTTTGCTGGTTCTGTCACAACATATTTCCATATTTCTTGCACACTTACTCAGAAAATGGCGGGATTCCTGTCCTACACTTAAACTCTGATTAAGCCATACTGATGAAAATTTGACGCACTTCTCCGTGCATCACATATTTACAGAATAATAAAAAATGTTAACAACATAAGTCATTAAACATATAGTTATTACATTCCTGCGTGATGTTTGGCTTCAGAAACCGAAGTTATGAAGATATGTTGTAATTATCCATTTACGATATATAAACCACAGCTATATGTGCACTTAAGTCATATAGATTTCAAAATGCAAAGATTTTAGGTTTATAAACATCAAGGCAGATAATGCTATATCTATTTTTATTTTCGATCAATTTCGTTTAATATCTCGGCGTCATTTTCTTGTCACTGAGAATGTATGTTTTGTAAGGATTGGCATACAGTGGAATGTTTGCTATCAGAGTAAATAATGTTAAACAGCTGATATATAAGGCAAATTAATGTCATCAATACACGGTTTATCCGCGATTACGAATGAGCGTGAGATTAAGTCTGTCTACGTCAATTTATTTTCCCACAAACGTATAGCAATCGATTACCTAGCAAATACAACATGCAATACTGGCAACAACTCCCTTACATCCTTTTCTGATAAAGCTTCTTTTCTTTCCGGTCTCAATGACAGCACATTACTTAAATTCAAGAACTTATCTGCCGAACATTTGGATAAGATTTTCTTTATTAGTAATAAGGCTTCAACAAAGAAGCCAAATCCGGTATTTCTAGCCAAAGACATTCACAGAATAAATATAGCCAAAAACTCACATTTTAATTTAATTATTCCGGACTCAATTTTAGTTCAATGCGAAGACCGTGATGTGAGATTATTCCTGCAGCAACTAAGCGATTTATCTTGTAAGAAAAAGTCTGTGGTCAATGTGTATATTTATGGGCACCTTGCGACCTCAATACTAAAACCAAAGTTATTGACCAATAATCACTTTATCTCCGGTTTAGCCACCATGACGGCTTTAGATGACTCTCGTTACGGTTACCTCGTTGATTTTTGGTCAAATAAACATGGCGTGAAGTCAGAAGAAGAGTACATCCTTACTCATGATAAAGCCGATAAGTTAATAGCGATACCGTATGAAAAAGTACAAGCATCGGAAGTCACCGAAGACAAAGCAGACAGTGAACGGATTTATATTTCCAGAGAGGCTATTGGCGAGAGCACTAACGTACCAAAAGAAATGCACATTGCAGAAGACAATCAGAGCCTGATAAGCATGCTAGATAGCCCTAGGGCATCAACGCTCATATTTAGCTGCGCGAGCCAAGACGAAGTACAACAGTTGGCATTGGATTGTTACCGTCTGAGAATGAAGGCGGGTCGTCAATTAAAAATCATCATCCGTGAAACACAGCAATGTCTGAGGTACGCCGACGAGAAGTTTCTTCTTCGTGCTGGGGTGAACTTAATCTCGCCAGTTCAAGTCCCACAAATGCGTTTTATGACTCAAGTGGAAGCCATACAGGGCCAGATGCTAACGCGCTCACTGCCACAAAATTTGGACGCTCTACTCAAATACGACGTTAAGTTTGGCAGTAAAGGCTACCTAAATAATCGAGACTTTGTTCAATATTGTACAGACGTTATCGCTAGCTCTACTCGATCTAATGTGAACTTCGCCCTCATAAAACTCAACTTATTACCAGGCATGAGCGCTGAAGAGTGCCTCAGATTGTGTCATATCCGCAGAGATGGTGACGTAGTGACAGCCTGCAATAAAGCGCTTTACGTTTTATTTAGTGCCATTCGTCACAACGATATTGAAGTCGCGCTCAACAATATATTTGAGTTCCCAACTCGAGACTTGTTTCACTCAACTCGTAGTTTTGAAACCCAGTATGATATTGAAAGTGAAGTAAAATACATCATGGAAGATGAGGTCGTTATCTCTGAGGAGATCTCTAACCTAACCACAGAGAAGCAGATTTTTTCAGCGTCAAAACAATCTTTAAATAACGTACCCGCTTTATTTGCCGTGAGGAAACCCATTAACCTGAAAGGGCAAGCATGAACATAAACGATTTTTTTCTCACTGTTGGCATTAGCCTTAGTGTAGGCCTGATTCTGGGCTACTTCTTACGGGATATTGTCGGTGCGGTATATGACTTCTACCAGCGAAACCTAAAACGCTCGCGCTATTTTGAACAAGATCTGTCCATCAACAAAAACAAGAAGCTTAAGTGATGACTTCACGTCCTAAACAAACTGCCCAGTTCACGATTGGATTGGGATGGTGGAACATTTATTTTATTGCCAAGGTCGCCCTTTATCTACAAGGGGTTATAGACTTCCACCCGCTAGAAAACTTCGCACTACTGCTGTTTATTTTGCTCCCAGTGCCAGTAAAAGCGTTAAATACCCTCCGTCATGTGGCTGCGATTCTTATTGCAGCATGGTTGCTTCATTACGATTCATTTCTTCCACCACTCGATCGACTTTGGGCACAAGCTGGCCAGCTAATGCAATTTGAGTTTAGCTATCTTGTTGAACTCCTGGGCCGCTTCATCACTGCTCAAGCGCTGCTAGGGCTGTTTGCGTTGTGTGCTGCTTATTACATCCTGAGTAAGTTTTTGCGCATTTCGGTGTTTGTTGTTATCGCGATGCTTTACGTCAGCGTTCCCAAAGATGCCGAGAGTCCTGTAACGGTTGAAGCAGCTCAACCTGCACCACCAGCCACGACTGACGTAGCAGAAACAACAAAACCGCAAATGGCAGAAATCAACGACGACACGCTCAACGGCATGAAAGCAGATTTCTTTGCTAAAGAAGCGTCGCGACGCGTGTCATTTAACCCAGATAACACTCAAGACGCGCCATTTGACTTGCTGTTCTTGAGTATCTGTTCCGTCGCTTGGGATGATATTGAAATTGCTGGCTTGGCCGATCATCCGCTGTTCAAAGAATTCGACATCATGTTCGACAACTTCAGTGCCGCAACCTCCTACAGTGGCCCTGCTGTTATTCGGCTGTTAAGAGCAAGCTGTGGCCAGCAGGAGCACAGCCAGCTATTTGAGCCCGCACCTAAGCAATGTTATCTATTCGACGACTTAAAGGCCCTTGGCTTTCAAGAAAACTTACTGATGAACCACAACGGCGTATTCGATAGTTTCTTGGAGTTAATTAAAAAAGATGGCGATCTAAAAACCGACCTCATGTCACAAGCAGGATTCACGCCTTACCAAAAATCATTTGATGGCTCCTCTATCTTCCGCGATAAGCAAGTGCTTGATAACTGGTGGCAACAAAGGATAAAAAGCGATGATGAAAAAGTGGTTGCCTTATACAACTCTATTTCATTGCATGACGGAAACCGAATCATCAATGCCAACTCAACAACCTCAATGGTGAGTTACAAGAAACGACTTAAGAATCTACTTGATGATCTTTACGCCTTCTTTAAAGAGCTGGAAGCCTCTGAACGCAACATCCTGGTCGCGTTAGTGCCAGAGCATGGTGCGGGTATGCGTGGCGATAGAATGCAAATCTCTGGCATGCGAGAGATCCCGGCTCCGACCATAGTGCATACGCCAGTAGGCATCAAAGTCTTTGGAGAAGGGATTCAGCGTCAAGGGGAAACTGAACACGTGAAAGCACCTTCAAGTTATTTAGCGCTATCACAACTGGTGTCAAATATTCTCGAGCAAAACATTTACGAGAAAAAGTCCTTCAATCCGAGCGACCTAGCCGAGAACTTACCGGAAACGCAAGTGGTTGCGCAGAACTCAGGTTCAACCGTTATCGAAGTCAATGGTAAGTACTATGTCTCGCTGGACGGCTCAAGTTGGATTGAATATCCAAACTAGCAGCTAAATTCTAGTGATGATATGAAATTAATGTGACTAAAGGCTGGGAATGATCAGCCTTTATTTTATTCGGAATTTATCAAACCTCTCATTTCTACGATTGTTTAATAAAGCCAAATGCGTAAGAATGGATTAATTATTATGCATTTAAGGGAATAGCACATGCCAATTGACTCATTGATAACTATCGGTATTTTCGTTGCTTTAGCCGTCGTCATCCTTGCCTCTGCAATTAAAACCGTTCCACAAGGCAATAACTGGACAGTTGAACGCTTTGGGCGTTACACCCACACTTTAAAGCCAGGTCTCAACCTAATCATTCCTTTCGTCGACCGTGTCGGACAAAAGGTCAATATGATGGAGCGCGTTCTCGACATTCCTGCTCAAGAAGTTATTTCCAAAGATAACGCCAATGTAGTCATCGACGCGGTAGGTTTTGTTCAAGTCATCGATGCTGCGAAAGCCGCTTATGAGGTTAACGATCTAGAACATGCCATTCGCAACCTAACCCTCACTAACATTCGTACCGTGCTTGGCTCAATGGAACTGGACGAGATGCTCAGCCAACGCGACATGATCAATACCAAGCTCCTCTCTATTGTCGACCAAGCAACCAACCCTTGGGGCGTAAAAGTTACTCGTATTGAAATCAAAGACGTTCAACCACCAGCCGATCTAACCGCTGCGATGAATGCCCAAATGAAGGCTGAACGTAATAAACGTGCGGAAATTCTCGAAGCAGAAGGTGTTCGACAAGCAGAAATTTTACGAGCAGAAGGCCAGAAGCAATCAGAAATCCTAAAAGCAGAAGGTGAAAAACAGTCCGCAATTTTACATGCTGAAGCTCGCGAACGGGCAGCTCAAGCAGAAGCGAAAGCCACCTATATGGTATCGGAAGCCATCGCAAAAGGTGATGTGCAAGCTGTAAATTACTTCATTGCCCAAGGCTACACCGAAGCGTTAAAGAGCATCGGCCAAGCAGAAAATGGTAAGATCGTCATGCTGCCACTCGAAGCAACAGGCCTCATGGGCTCAGTAGCTGGTATCGCAGAAATGTTCAAACAAAGTAAAGACTAAGGCCTGCGTATGGATCTATTTAGCCTATTAGAAGGTGTTACATTCTGGCATTGGATTGCATTTGGCCTCGCGTTGCTTGCCGTTGAATTACTAGGAACCGCTGGCTATTTTCTTTGGCTAGGCATCTCAGCGCTGATCGTGGGCACCATTATGTCCTTCTTACCCATCAGTTGGCAGATGCAATGGCTTGCATTTGCTACTTTTAGCTTAGTAACAACATGGCTATGGTGGAGAAAACAATGGTCAAAAGATCGCAAAGGTGATGAGTCCCGAGATCTCAACCAAAAACACAAACAATTAATCGGCAACATTGTCACTTTAGAAGAAGACTTCAAGGTAGGGATGAATCGCTTAAGAATAGCGGATTCAACTTGGTCAGCAAAATCTGAGCACGATTTACCAGCAGGAACTCGAGTCGAGATTGTGGCTGTAGAAGGTATTATTCTTAAGATTAAGCCTGTTTCTCGCTGATTTGTGTCAAAATAATAGGGTGTAAAGCACCCTATTTCATATTTATTCCAACTACCTCTTTTATTTCATCGACTTATTTAAATTATCCATAGAAATTAAGTAATAGAAATATTATTAGTATTCTATCAGTTCTATTTACCATTCAATTATTCGAGTCGAATAATTCAGATACATAGAAAAATATATTTCCTTTTTCGTCATCTAAATTTATTTTAAAAAATAAAACACTGTTGAATTAATTTTTGATCTTTCTTGGTCTCTATACATACTTAACGCATGAGCATTTCACTTTGATGCTTATATTTTTGGTAAGTAAGAGGATGTACTATGAAAATCTTAAGCCTAGTTTTTGCTGTGGGACTATTATTCTCAGTAACCAGCGTTTCAGCTCAAAATAGCGCAGGGCATGCATTTGGAGCTGGTGTCGATTGTACGTTTAGTGATGGGACAGTCAAACACCTTCCGAGAGAATTATGCAAAATGTATGGTGGTGAGCATAAGTAGTCATAACTAGTCCTCCATGTATAAACACATTTCAGAACGAAACAACCACCACAAAAAGGCCACCAGCAAAGCTAGTGGCCCTTTTGAATGTTATTCATCAACGAAATCTGTAGAAATCCGCACCAATAAATGCATCCCATCCCCTTTGCCATTCTGCTTTGATCATCACTTCTTGTGGCTGCCCTCTGCATTGGTCAGTATATTTTAGTCCTTGGATTCCCTTTTCAAAGGCCTTAAATGGATCGCAATATTCCTTTTTCCCTAGCTCATAACCACTCTTATAAGCTTCTTCATCAAATGGGACTTTCAGCTTCAACATTTCAATAGTGTCATTTTGATAACTATAACCATTTGAACCGAACCTCTCACCTTGTCCCATCCAGTATTCTGATGCTGTTTTCGGACTTGACGAACAAGCTTGTAAACCAATTAATAAAGCTGGAATAATCAATATTTTTCTATTCATAACCCACCCCAAAGAAATAAAAAAAGCTGAGCAAGTGCTCAGCTTTATAGACAGTAGTTAACTAAACAAGTTCTCTTATTTCACAGAGAATGGGATTGCCAACACTAACTTGAAATCTTCCTCGTCTTGGAACAAGTTTGTGTAACCAGTCCAGTTTGGAGCATTAGTGTCATTGAAGTAGTTAGTGTAGTAGAAGCTGATGTGTGCATCTTTAAGAGCACCAGCTTGGATAGCGTAGTTAGCGAAAGCACTGTATGCGTATTCTGTTAGGTCATCGTAACCTTGAACAGATGAACCGAAGCCATATGCACCGCTAATACCAGCGCTGAAACCTTTGCCACCAATGTCAGAGAAGTCGCGAGATACAGATGCGAATACCGCTAGCTCTTCATCATGGTTAAAGTCAGAACGGTTGTTCCACCAGATTTCGTAAGCACCATTAGAACCACCGTATTGGCTTGTTAAACGGTAAGACATGTTGCCCACAACTGCTGAGTCGCCGGAATCTGCACCCGTGTATGTTGCTTCTGCACGGTAAGAGTACTGACCTGAAGAGAAGCTAGTTAAAAGAGCTAGTTGGAATGCAGTGCTATCATATTGTTCACTGTCATCAACGATGTATAGTTGTGGAGACCAGTATAGACCACCTTCAGTAGTACCTTTCACTTTGAAATGAGCATTCCAACGGTCACCATCAGATAGACCACCGTATGCAGCATCAAGAGAAATACCATTATCTAGAGTGTAACGACCACCAATTGAGTACAATGTGCCTGCATCTTCACCTTTGGTTGTTTGGAACTCATAAGTTTCTTTGAACCATGGGGCTTTGTATTCAGTTGCAACAACCAAACCAAGATCTAAACCAGCAACCGAGCCACCAATCTCACCACCTAAGTACGAACCTGGAGCGAAAGACCAGTTCACACCAAGAGAACTAGGAACTGAAGGCTGGAAGTAACCTAACTTAGCAGTTACATTCTCACCAAATTTGAACTTAGCTGCTGCAGTAGCAAACGATACACCGTTATCAGTACAGTCAGTCCAAACATTAGAACATGCGCTGTCTTTTGGTTGCTTATCATAAGGGTTATTTACACCCCAGAAGTTCATTTCGTGGTCAGCACCACCGTTTTGCCACATGTCGAAAGTGCTGTAGATAACAACATCAAGACCTGCAACACCACCTACGTAACCAGAGTTAAAGCCTAGATTAGCAAAAATAGAGCCATGGTCTAGGTTTGTCGTTTTCTTGGTATCGTTGCCGTTAGCATCTACGTTACCGCGGTCACGAGCACGCATCCAAAAGTTAAGGTTACCGCTAATTGTTGATTCTGAGAAAAACTCAGAAACTGCATCAGCATACTCAGGACCCATAGGGTCTTCAGCCATTGCTGGAGCAGCAGCGATTGCGCCCATCATTGCTGCAGTGATCGACAGATATACTTTAAAAAATTTGTCCATGGAAAAACTCCTAAAAATGGATATAGCTGTACTTGTTTTCCTCACCTTTAGTTGGCCGCCGAAGGCAAGAAGTCAATTTCCTGATTAAACCTAATCATTTCTAATTTGGTTTTTTTTTAGCTCCTGCATACACACCGTGTATCCATGACTTTAAGACTAACTTCGCAGCTAAAAACATCCAAATAGAACTTATTTTTTTTCTAAAAAAATATGAGCCACGCCAAAGTTCCATCTAAGTTATTGATCTAGATCTGATTTTTGTCACTACTAGTTGGAACCAAAAATAAATACATGAATAACAATAACTTAAGTAAATAACTCATTAGTTAGTTTGAAGTGCGTCGCATGGCTGTAGGGGATATTAATTCAATATTTAAAGGAGAGACATTGATCACTGAATAAAAAAAGCGAGGTAAATTAGTGCTAATGTGTGACTTATTACGCGCAAACAAAAAGCCCAAAACTTGAACAGCTTTGGGCTCTTGAAGGCAATTTTTTGTTTTTTTAGGTGGGTTATTTCATCAAATTGAGTAAGTCTTGTTCAGTTTGAATCTCAATACCTAGCTCCTGCGCTTTTGCAAGCTTAGAACCAGCATTCTCACCTGCAAACAGAATGTCTGTTTTCTTAGATACACTGCCTGTCACTTTCGCTCCTAGATTCTGTAGCGCTTCTTTAGCTTCTGAGCGGCCTAACTGAGAAAGAGTGCCAGTTAACACGACCGTTTTCCCTTCCAAAGGCAGCTCTACCCCTTCTTGTGGTGCTGCAATTTCTGGCCAGTGAATACCTTGTTCTAACAAGTCTTGTACAACTACTTGGTTTTTCTCTTCGCTGAAGAAGGTGGTAATGTGTTTCGCTACTATCACACCAATGTCTTGAACTTCAATCAACTGCTCTTCTGTGGCTTGTTGAATGGCATCGAGGTTTTTGAAATACTGCGCTAGGTTGGCCGCAGTCGCCTCCCCAACTTCACGAATACCGAGCGAGTACAAGAAACGTGGCAACGTTGTTAGTTTTGACTTCTCAAGCGCATTCACAACGTTGGTCGCCGATTTCGGTCCCATTCGCTCTAGAACCGTCAATACGCCCGCAGAGAGCTTGAATAAGTCAGCTGGGGTTTCCACCATTTCACGATCCACCAGCTGCTCAATCACCTTATCGCCTAAGCCGTCGACATCAAGAGCCTTACGAGACACAAAATGCTTCAGCGCTTCTTTACGTTGAGCCTGACAAACTAAACCGCCAGTACAACGTGTTACCGCCTCACCTTCGATGCGCTCAACGTGAGAGCCACATACTGGACATGCATTCGGGAAGATGATCTCACGAGCCGTCTCTGGACGGCGCTCTTTAATCACCGATACAACTTGTGGAATCACATCACCAGCGCGACGAATAACAACTTGGTCACCTACCGTCACTTGTAAGCGTTCGATCTCGTCTGCGTTATGAAGCGTAGCGTTAGAGACCGTCACACCACCAACGAACACTGGCTCAAGCTTAGCGACAGGGGTAATCGCACCGGTACGACCCACTTGGAACTCGACTTCATTTAGCGTTGTGATTTCTTCCTGAGCAGGAAATTTGTAGGCAATTGCCCAACGCGGAGCACGAGCAACAAAGCCCAATTGCTCTTGAATAGCAATGTCATCAACCTTGATTACTACGCCGTCGATTTCGTAAGCTAAAGCCTCACGGCGCGTGAGAATGTCCTGGTAGTAAGCTTTGACCTCTTCTAAGTTATCGACACGCTTGGTTTCAGGGCACATTGGTAAGCCCCAAGACTTGATTTGCAAGAATCGCTCGTAGTGACTGTTGGCAAGTGTAGCGCCCTCAACAACACCAACACTGTAGGCGTAAAAGCTCAGTGGACGCGAAGCGGTAATACGTGAATCTAATTGACGTAGGCTCCCCGCCGCTGCGTTACGCGGGTTAACAAATACTTTCTCGCCTTTTTGACGGGCGATCTCGTTAAGCTTGTCAAAACCCGCTTTGGGCATAAACACTTCACCACGGACCTCGAGTCGAGCAGGCCAATCATTGCCTTGCAGTCGAAGAGGAATTGCACTGATAGTTCGCACGTTCTCAGTGATGTTTTCACCCGTTGTACCATCGCCACGAGTTGCTGCCTGAACCAGTACGCCGTTCTCGTATAACAGGCTTACCGCCAAGCCATCAAGCTTTGGCTCACAGCAGTATTGTTTGATGCTATGACCAACAACACGGTCTTGAGCGCGTTTATGAAAGCCGTCTAACTCTGCATCATCAAAAGCGTTATCTAGCGACAGCATTGGCACTTCGTGGGCAACTTGGCTGAATTCAGACAATGGCTGACCACCAACACGTTGGCTTGGAGAATCAACAGTAACCAGCCCAGGATGTTCGGCTTCAATATCCAATAGTTCACGCATCATACGATCGTATTCAGCATCTGGAATCTCTGGGTTATCTTCCACGTAGTAACGAACAGCGTGGTAGTGCAGCGACTCTTTTAGTTCTTCTAGTCGCTGATGTACTGATTCAGACATATTAAAGCCCCGTATATATTCATTAATGAGGTTGGGAATCCAAGAAAAAGGGCTCCTAACGGAGCCCTATCATTATTTGGTGTTAAGGTTATGCGTTAGCAGCATTAAACTCAACTATTTGACGTCGATATGATGCCAATCGGTCTGGTGTCATCAAGTTACGTTGATCGTCCAGTACGTTACCACCCATATCATCCGCTACTTGTTGTGCAATACGCAGCATAAGGTTGAAGTTTTGATCCGCTTCACCATAGCAAGGTAACGTCATAAAGAATGAAATGCCTTTGGTCGTGAACTCAGCTGGGTCACCGTGCTCCAACGTGCCTGGGTGCATCATGTTTGCAACGCTGAATAGCACTTTGCCATTACCAGATAAGTCTACATGACGGTGGAAAATGTTCATTTCACCGTAGATCAAACCATTCTGTTGAAGACTATCAAACAGCTTAGTTCCCACAAACGGGTCTTCTCCAGCACAGTGCACATTTAATATGATCACCTGCATTTCTGGCTCTGGCTTTGGTTCTTCTACTACGTTTGGCTCAAGCCCTTCTGGCAACGCTTGTTCTTCGGTATCTTCTACAAGGGTACTTTCAAGCGGTTCCTTTAGCGACTCTTTAGGTTGAACAACTGGCGCCTCGATTTCGACTTCTTCATCGGCAACGGCGCTAAACGCTGGCAACTCACTCTCTTGCTCTACAATAGCTGAAGGCTTTTTTACTGGCTCCGTATCTGGCACACCATCAATAAGAGGATCGTGGTTAATCAAAGGATCCGATTCGATATTCTTCTCAAAAGGATCATTGCTACCAAAATCCGGCTCTTTTCGATCTTTACGGATTATCTCAAAATCATCTTCAGGCGCAGGAGCAAAGTCACCACCAGCTAAGCTCTGCTCGTCAACCAGATCATTATCGAGCTTACCTAATGGTTTATCCCCAAATTTGGCTTTACCTTCTTTTTTACTTGTCCACAAACCATGGAACAACAACGCTGCAATGGCTAAACCACCAACAACGATGAGTACGAATCGCAATTCCTGCATTATTTACTCTCAATATCCTTAGTAAAACTGCCTTTGGGTATCCTGAAGCAGTCACGCTAAGCGCCAAAAATTCTATAGATAGATGTACTTTACCAAAACTGTATGCTGGTTTAGAACAACTTAATGCAAGAAGTTCCGTTTTTTGTTGTGATTTTTGCCACGAAAATTAATCCTCAGTCATGATTATCACTTTTAGTACAAAGAGTCGCTGGGGCGAGCTACGACATTGCAGTTGTTCACTAGGTGGTTACAATGGAGCCTTAACCGTTTATGACAAGAGATTGGGAATCTGTGGATATAAAACAGCGTAGTGGATTTGGGTACTTTTTCTATGGGCTTAAACTAGCCCTTTCTCCCCAACTGAGAAGATTTGTAGTATTGCCATTAATGGCCAATATTTTGTTGGTTGGTAGCGCTATCTTTTATTTATTTTCTAATTTGAATCTCTGGATAGAGAGTTGGATTGGGCAACTACCCGAGTTCTTATCTTGGCTTACTTACATTTTATGGCCACTATTAGCACTGACCATCCTCGCTACTTTCTCGTACTTCTTTAGCACCCTAGCAAATTTTATCGCCGCGCCTTTCAATGGCCTGCTTGCTGAAAAAGTAGAAGAGTCTTTAACTGGAAGAAAGCTTAACGATGATGGACTAAAAGCCTTACTCAAAGACACGCCTAGAATTCTTGCGCGTGAATGGCGAAAGTTACTCTATGTATTACCAAAAGCCATCGGCTTATTCTTACTTCTACTAATTCCGGCGTTAGGTCAAACTGTGGGACCATTCCTATGGTTCATCTTCACGGCTTGGATGTTGGCGATTCAGTACTGTGACTATCCATTTGATAATCATAAAGTGCCTTTCAACGATATGCGTTACAAATTGAAACAAAAGCAGGGTAAGGCATATGGCTTTGGTGTGTTGGTTTCTGTATTCACGACCATTCCAATTCTTAACCTCATTGTGATGCCAGTAGCCGTCTGTGGTGCAACTGCAATGTGGGTCACCGAGTTTAAGCATCAACAATAACGTGCGTTTTCATCAAATTAAGGGAGGCTCCACATGCCTCCCCCTTTCATTTTGTTTAATTCTCGACCAACCTCATAAGATATAACTTTTTAATCCTTTTCCCTTTTTTTCATACCGCATATTCTTTTACCCATATTCACAAAACGTGTAATGAAGGAACATCACTATGAGCAAGATCTACGAAGACAACTCTCTTACTATTGGTAATACTCCTCTAGTTCGCCTTAATAAAGTGAGCAAAGGTAAAGTTCTAGCAAAAATCGAAGCACGTAACCCAAGCTTCAGTGTTAAGTGCCGTATTGGTGCCAACATGATTTGGGAAGCAGAAAAGGCAGGTACTCTTAAGCCGGGCGTTGAGCTAGTTGAGCCAACCAGTGGTAACACAGGTGTTGCACTTGCATTCGTAGCAGCCGCTCGCGGTTACAAGCTAACGCTAACCATGCCAGAGTCAATGAGTCTTGAACGCCGCAAACTTCTTAAAGCACTAGGTGCAAATCTAGAACTAACAGAAGCAGCAAAAGGCATGAAAGGTGCGATTGCTAAAGCGGAAGAAATCGTAGCAAGCAACCCAGACAAATACCTTCTTCTACAACAGTTCAACAACCCAGCTAACCCAGAAATCCACGAGAAGACGACTGGCCCTGAGATTTGGGAAGCAACAGACGGTGAAATCGATGTATTCGTAGCGGGTGTAGGTACGGGTGGTACTATTACTGGTACAAGCCGTTACATCAAAGGCGAAAAAGGCAAAGCCATCACTTCTGTGGCAGTAGAGCCAGCTGAATCACCAGTGATTGCGCAAGCGCTAGCAGGAGAAGAAATCCAACCAGCACCACACAAAATCCAAGGTATCGGCGCAGGTTTCATCCCTGGTAACTTAGATTTAGAACTTCTAGACCGCGTTGAGCAAGTAACTTCTGAAGAAGCAATCGAGATGGCTCGTCGCCTAATGGAAGAAGAAGGTATCCTAGCTGGCATTTCTTCGGGCGCAGCGGTAGTGGCAGCAAATCGACTTGCAGAACTACCTGAATTTGAAGGAAAAACGATTGTAACGGTTCTACCAAGCTCTGGTGAACGTTACCTAAGTACCGCGCTATTTGCGGGTATCTTTACCGAGAAAGAGAACCAACAGTAATATGTGGTCAAATCAATTTTTCGTTTAAAAAAGCCCCGTTCAGGGGCTTTTTTGTTGATCCCTGCCTCACCTTTGGTAATATCAGGGTGTTTTATTTTTAGGTTCAAAATAAAGAATCTAAACCAAAAAGTTTTCTAAGTAATTGTGCACGCAAACAGTTGCGTAATTACCAAACTTTTGACTAGTATCAGTTCTGACACGCTTTGAACTCTCCCGTGCTAGCGCACAAGAAGTAAAGCAGTTAAGCTAAAACTCAGTCACAAACTAACAAAAAAATACATTTATTGGGGTATATCACATGTACGAGAAGCAAGTAGAAATCACAGCAGAAAACGGTCTTCACACTCGTCCAGCTGCACAGTTCGTTAAAGAAGCTAAAGCATTCGACGCGGACATCACTGTGACTTCTAACGGTAAAAGCGCTAGCGCTAAGAGCCTATTCAAGCTGCAAACACTAGGCCTAGTAAAAGGTACTCTAGTAACTATCTCTGCTGAAGGCCCACAAGCTCAGCAAGCAGTAGACCACCTAGTTGCTCTAATGGACCAACTACACTAATTCGGTCTCCTATTTCAGAAGCCATTTTGTGAAAGCAAAATGGCTTCGTTGGAAATAGGCTCAAAACTAAGCTAATACTATTCGTTAGCGCACCCATTATTCTCCCGTTTTATAAAGTTGACCAACTTAAGGTAAGGCTATGATTTCAGGCATCCTAGCATCTCCTGGTATTGCAATCGGTAAAGCACTACTACTTCAAGAAGATGAAATTGTCCTAAACACAAACACTATTTCTGACGATCAAGTAGAAGCAGAAGTTGCACGTTTTTTTGACGCACGTAACAAATCTGCAGCTCAGCTAGAAACTATCAAGCAAAAAGCGCTTGAAACTTTCGGCGAAGAAAAAGAAGCGATCTTTGAAGGTCACATCATGCTTCTTGAAGACGAAGAGCTAGAAGAGGAAATCCTAGCACTTATCAAAAACGACAAGATGACTGCTGATCACGCGATTCACTCTGTGATCGAAGAGCAAGCATGTGCTCTTGAGTCTCTAGATGATGAATACCTAAAAGAACGTGCTACTGACATTCGCGATATCGGTTCTCGTTTTGTTAAGAACGCTCTAGGCATCAACATCGTTTCGCTAAGCGACATCGATGAAGAAGTTATCCTAGTAGCTTACGACCTAACACCATCTGAAACTGCACAGATTAACCTAGACTATGTTCTTGGTTTTGCTTGTGACATCGGCGGTCGTACTTCTCACACTTCAATCATGGCTCGCTCTCTTGAGCTTCCAGCTATCGTTGGTACTAACGACATCACTAAACAAGTTAAGAACGGCGATATGCTGATTCTTGATGCGATGAACAACAAGATCGTTATCAACCCATCTGATGCTGAACTAGAAGAAGCGAAAGCAGTTAAAGCTGCATTCATCGCTGAAAAAGAAGAGCTAGCTAAGCTAAAAGACCTACACGCAGAGACAACTGACGGTCACCGCGTTGAAGTTTGCGGTAACATCGGTACGGTTAAAGACTGTGACGGTATCATCCGTAACGGTGGTGAAGGTGTTGGTCTGTACCGTACTGAATTCCTGTTTATGGACCGCGATGCACTTCCAACTGAAGAAGAGCAATACCAAGCTTACAAAGAAGTTGCTGAAGCAATGAACGGTGAGTCTGTGATCATCCGAACTATGGATATCGGCGGCGACAAAGATCTTCCATACATGGATCTTCCAAAAGAGATGAACCCGTTCCTAGGCTGGCGTGCAGTACGTATCAGCTTGGATCGTCGTGAAATCCTACGTGACCAGCTACGTGGTATCCTACGTGCATCTGCACACGGTAAACTGCGTATCATGTTCCCAATGATCATCTCTGTTGAAGAAATCCGTGAGCTTAAGAAAGCGATCGAAGAGTACAAAGCAGAATTACGCGCTGAAGGTCATGCATTCGACGAAAACATCGAAATCGGTGTAATGGTTGAAACTCCAGCTGCAGCAGCTATCGCACACCACCTAGCGAAGGAAGTATCTTTCTTCTCTATCGGTACAAACGACCTAACCCAGTACACACTAGCGGTTGACCGTGGTAACGAGATGATTTCTCACCTATACAACCCACTATCACCAGCTGTACTTACTGTGATCAAGCAAGTTATCGACGCTTCTCACGCTGAAGGTAAGTGGACTGGTATGTGTGGTGAGCTAGCAGGTGATGAGCGTGCAACACTTCTACTTCTAGGTATGGGTCTAGACGAGTTCTCAATGAGCGGTATCTCTATCCCTAAAGTGAAGAAAGTTATCCGTAACTCTAACTTCGCAGAAGTGAAAGCAATGGCTGAAGAAGCACTTTCTCTACCAACAGCAGCAGAAATCGAAGCAGTTGTAGAAAAGTTCATTGCAGAGAAAACTCAATAATCAACTAATTCCAATGAGATAGGCGGTTAAAAAAAGTCGTCTATCTCGAAAGATTGGTATACTATAATTCGACAGAATTAAATAAAACGTTAGGAGCATGACACAATGGGTCTGTTTGACAAACTTAAGAAGCTAGTATCTGACGACAGCGCTGACGCAGGTGCAATCGAAATCATCGCACCACTTTCTGGTGAGATCGTGAACATCGAAGATGTGCCAGATGTTGTTTTCGCTGAGAAAATCGTTGGTGATGGTATTGCTATCAAACCTGCTGGTAACAAAATGGTAGCTCCTGTAAACGGTACTATCGGTAAGATCTTCGAAACGAACCACGCGTTCTCTATCGAGTCTGACGACGGTGTTGAGCTATTCGTTCACTTCGGTATCGACACTGTTGAACTGAAAGGCGAAGGCTTCAAGCGTATCGCAGAAGAAGGTCAAACTGTTAAAGCTGGCGACACTGTAATTGAATTCGACCTAGCTCTTCTAGAAGAGAAAGCGAAATCAACGCTAACTCCAGTTGTTATCTCTAACATGGACGAAATCAAAGAGCTGAACAAGCTTTCTGGTTCTGTAACTGTTGGTGAAACTCCAGTTCTACGTGTAACTAAGTAATTATTACTTAACCTAACACGAAAAAAACGCTGCCAACGGCAGCGTTTTTTATTACCTGAAACTTTTACTTCCGAACGATTTCTATCGCAGAGCCTCGTTCAACTGAGCAAGCCAAGTGCCGAGCTCGGTCTCTGCTTTGCTTGCGCTAACAGAGCGGTAGTCGCATCTTCCAGCACTTGTGAACGTACCATCTCTGTCGATTCTCGAGCAAAGTCAGTATCTCGTATCCGCCCTTTTGATTCAGTCACACTGCGATTGACGGTATTGAGGTTGTCCATAGTGCCACTAACCCGGTTTTGAAAGCCGCCTATTTCACTTCGATGCGAGTCAACGTACTTAATTGCCGCATCAACCACGCCAACCGAAAGCTGTGCTCCGCCGACAGTCGACATATCGATGTCGTCCATTGTGACTAACCCACCAGCAGTAACATCAAGCTCATCCACTAAACTGCCCTTTAGTTCCACACCTTCTGGCGCATTCAGCGTCGAGGAAAAGAATTGAAGTTCATTGTTTTCAGTCACTGAGGCACTCACTATCGATTGCTGCGCATTGATGTAAGTGGCCACTTGCTCGATGCGGTCTCCTCGTTTGAGCCTAATAGATTCTGTTTGGGTTTGCCCTTCGCTGTCTTGGTATTCAAACTTGAGAGTTTGATTACCTTTGGAGACTTGCCAATCTTTCTCGACTGCATCACCGACATAATGCTGCCCTCCCATCTCCGGGATATGGCTGCGCATATTTCGCAATGTCAAAGAGATTGAGTTGGCATTTGCTCCTATATGGAAGCTTTGTGAGCCGTAAGATCCATCAAACAGGTTTTTATCCGCAAATGTCGTCGTGATCGCAACACGATCAAGCTCATCTTGTAGCGCTACGACCTCGTATTGAATACTTTGCCGGTCACTTGAATCATTACTGCCGTTTGCTGCTTGAAGCCCCAGAGAGCGTAAGCGTTGCAATATATCGCTACTCTCATGCAAAGCCCCCTCTGCGGTTTGCGCCACCGAATATGCGTCGTTCGCATTTCTCAAGGCGACATCCAACCCTCTTGTTTGGACATTAAGAGTATTGGAGATCTGTAGACCAGCAGCGTCATCACTGGCAGAATTAATCCGATAACCCGAGGTAAGATTACGCTGCGATTCTATATTTTGCTCAGCTGCATGACCGAGGTGTCGCTGCGTCATCATCGCAGCAACATTGGTATTTAAAGAGACCATCTAATCGATACCAACTCCTTGTCCCCGCCCTATACGGCCTGTCTAGTGCGTAATTTGAATAAGCAAAAAGCCAGGGGCGAGCCTGGCTTTTGTATCGCGTCGTATTAGGTTGATTAACCTAGTAAGCTTAGCGCTGAGTTAGGCGCTTGTTTCGCTTGCGCAAGGATTGAGCTTGACGCTTGCGATAGAATTTGTGACTTGGTCATTTGAGTCGTTTCTTTCGCGAAGTCTGTATCTTTGATACGGCTCTTCGAGGCGTTCACGTTCTCGTTAATGTTATCCAAGTTGCTGATTGCGTGGTTGAAACGGTTTTGGAAAGCACCCAGCTCTGCACGGTGGCTATCTACGTATTTCAGTGCGGCATCAACAATAGCTACAGACTCTTGTGCACCAGCAACAGTAGTTACGTCTATAGTGTCAACCGTTGTAGCTTTAGCTTCACCTAAACTTAACTCACCAGCTAGACCACCAGAGAATGACACTTCGCCGTCAACTTTGTTGTTACCCGCAAATACTTGTAGCTTACCGTCTTCACCTACAGATGCTTTCACTAGGTCAGTTTGACCGTTGATGTAAGTTGCTACTTCTTCAATATCATCGCCAGCTTTTGCGTTGATAGTGAACTCTTGCTCTTCACCAAAGCTATCTTTTAGCGAGATAGTAAGGTCTGCTTTGTCGCCAGCAACCGACCAGTCTTTACCTTTACCGTTTTCAGCGACGTAGCTGCTGCCACCCATCATTTTGTTGTCTGAGCGCATGTCTTTTAGCTCAAGCATTACTGCTTCGCCATTATCTGCACCAATTTGGAAAGATTTCGAACCATGTGTGCCGTTTAGCAGCTTGTTACCACCGAACGATGTCGTTTCAGCGATACGGTTAAGCTCATCGTTTAGTGCCGTTACTTCTTCCTGAATCGCAACACGCTCCGCTTTAGAGTTAGAGCCGTTAGCAGATTGTAGAGATAGGTCACGCATACGTTGTAGGATGTTGGTTGTCTCATTCATTGCACCTTCAGCAGTCTGTGCAATTGAAATACCATCATTCGCGTTACGTACCGCAACGTCTAAACCACGGCTTTGAACGTTCAAGCGGTTCGAGATTTGAAGACCCGCAGCGTCATCTTTTGCGCTGTTGATTTTAAAGCCTGAAGACAAACGCTCCATAGAAGTTTGTTGTGCTGAGTTTGCGTTGTTTAGGTAACGCTGAGCGGTCATCGCTGATACGTTTGTGTTTACATTCACTGCCATGGTGATTTCTCCAATTGATTTTCCGATAAAGCGGTTTCCGACGTCTCGGAAAACCAAGTAGTTCTCTCAAAGTTACCCTTATAACGACGTCAATTTGAGAAGCTTTAGAAAAAAAAAGAGAAAAATAGCAATGCGAGATTCGAACGACAGTTTTGAAAAAATAGTAAAAAAAACACTAAAGTTTTAATGAGATACGTCGAGAATAGCTCGTAGGTATGATCAATATACGATTGAGAATTGGAACCACTAGAATTGGTTCACTAGAAAAGAAAAGCCCCTTTTCCTTTGAGAGAACCGGGGCTAGGTTGGTAGCCAGAGCCTATGTGGAGATCAAGAGAAATGAACACATATCCGACATACCGGGTGCAACCTTACATTGAAAATGATTGGCAGGTGAGAGATGAGAGAGCCGCACATTCTATTGTAAAGTCGCTTGCCAAAAGCCTGTATTCCCATCCACGTCTGAATGTATTGAGTACAGGCTAGATAAACTACTGCAATAGTGACATTGCAGAGTTTGGCAACTGCTTTGCTTGAGCAAGAATCGAAGTACCTGCCTGTTGCAAAATTTGAGCTTTAGTCATTTGCGTCGTTTCTTTCGCAAAATCTGTATCTTTAATTCGACTATTCGAAGAGTCTACGTTTTCTTGAATGTTAGCCAAGTTGTTAATGCTGTGACTTAAACGGTTTTGCTTCGCACCTAAATCCGCACGCTGTGAATCCACGTACTTCAGTGCGGCATCCAAAACACCAATCGCATTCTGAGAACCTTGAACCGATGTCATATCGATATCTTGCACTGTGGTTGCAATAGGTTCACCAGTGAATCCTAGATCAGATGCTAGACCACCTGAAATTGAGATATCACCTTGTACATTTGGTTCTGCAATGAAAATTTGTAGTTTGCCATCTTCACCGACAGATGCGTTGATCAAATCTGATTGTCCATTGATGTATGTCGCTAACTCTTCAATGTCGTCACCGGCCTTTGCTGTGATTTCGATATCAAGGTCAACCGTGTTACCTTCTTCATCCTGCCCCATGCCTGGTAAAGTAATCTTTAAGTCAGCTTTATCTGCTGCGACGCCCCAATCTTTACCTTTACCATTTTCAGTCAGGAATGTTGTACCACCCATGCGATGATCGTCCGCACGAATACTGGTTAGCCCCACAATCATAGCTTCACCAGAACTTGAACCAATTTGGAATGCCGCTTCACCAAATGTACCATTTAGTAGACGACGACCACCAAATGATGTGGTTTCGGCGATACGGTTAAGCTCATCCTGAAGTGCATTTGACTCTTCATTAATTGCTTGTCTTTCCGCTGGTGAGTTCGTACCGTTTGCCGACTGAATGGCAAGGTCACGCATACGCTGCATGATGGATGTCGCTTCATTCATTGCACCTTCTGCTGTCTGTGCAATGGAAATACCATCGTTCGCGTTGCGCATCGCCACGTCCAGACCACGGGACTGAGCTGTCAGACGGTTCGAAATTTGTAGACCAGCAGCGTCATCTTTTGCGCTGTTAATCTTATGACCTGATGACAAACGCTCCATTGAAGTATTGAGTTCGTTTGACGCTTTATTTAAGTAACGTTGTGCGGTCATCGCAGAAACGTTAGTACTAACCGTTACAGCCATTTTGCTCTCCTTTTGAGTTCGCAAGCTTTGCGAAGCGGCCAGCTTTACTCTCATTTGGAAAAGCACTGACCGTAAAAATTACTTGCTAAAGCTGCCTACTAGGCAAGGTTTAGAATCCGTAAATCTATTCTGACCACATAGATACAATATACATGCCAACTTTAATAAAAAATAATCAAAATCAGCAAAAGCCTTTATCAGCATAGGGTTACAATAAAGCCAGCCCCATTAATTCCGCCAAAAAATACGTTGAGTGGCATTGCCCATGCCAACAAATACATCATTCCTGATGAACCTCCCCCAAACTTTGCCGCTTTGGGAAATAACATGCCGCTTATTTATCTCTCGCACTTAAGGCATTGCACATAAGGCATAGAGAGAAGCGCCGCTGCACGCATCGATATTTAGATGTAGTTAAATAACGTTAAGTCTTTCGTCTTACCAAAAGCTTGCTGCGATGCTTGCAGTGCTCTTGTGTTTTCCGAAAATTCAATAACAGCCTTGGAATAATCTAAGTCTTCAAAATTACTCTTTGATTTGGCCAGAGAGAGATTGAAGTCTTCATGATTCTGCTCTTGAATATCTAGCGTACTCAGTCGAGCACCAACATCGGTTCTTGCTTTGTTTAAATGAATAAACGCCGCCTGAAACTCTTCTGTCATCTGATGAAGCTGTGCTGTTGCCGAGGCATCGGAAACTGATTCATCAGACCATTTAGCGGTATCTCTGAATGTATCGAAGATACTAAAAGTCTTGCGCGGCTCAATCGTAATGCTGTCTCCGGCAGTGACTTGCCCTTTCAGTTGGATGCTCACCCCTTCATATTTAATGCCATCAATTGGTGAGTAGTCATCAACTTGCACAACACTTCCGTTCTTTTCCAATTGATAACCAAATTTACCATTGCTCATATCAACAAAAGTGAGTTTGAAATTGGATTCATCTCTTGAGCGAGTTGTTGCGCTGCTTAGTAAAAGCTCAGATCCTTCCTGCAACTCGTATTTAGGCTCAAAGTCACCAAACGGGTTAGGAATATCCATGAATAGCTTACTACCAGGATCACTCGTTGCCATTTCTATGTTCGACGAAATGCGCATTTTCCTTTGATAGTCATCACCGGTATATGTGACCGTGCCATCAAAGTCTCGGAAAAAAGGTTGGTTTTTCGGCTTGGTGCCAGCAAAAACGTAGTTGCCTGCTTCATCTTGGGAGTTAACTAAAGCGAGGAAGTTATTGGAGACTTCTTCCAACTCTCGCTTTTTTGCCTCACGATCTTCTGGCGACATCGCACCGTTGATCATTTCCATACTTAAGCGCTTAGCATCGTCGGCAAACTGCTCTGAGTTAGCGATAGTGACCTCATGATGCTCGAGCCTATTACGCACTAAAACAATGGCATCTAAATACTGTTTTAGTTGCTCTTCTTGCTGACCAATACTTTGAATGTAGTGAGTCGCTAGTGGGTCATCACTCGGTTTAGTTAACTTCTTACCGGATGCTAATTGTTCTTGATTATGATGAACTTTGTTTTCTTGACGACGAAGATCATTCTGCACTGATTGATAGTTATGGAAGCTAGAAATTCGAGTTAACATTTATTCTCTCCCCCTATCGCAACTGAAGAATGGTATTAAACGTATCGTTTGCCGCCTGCATAATGCGTGAAGAGGCCATATACGCTTGTTGAAACTTCATCATATTCGCGGCTTCTTCATCCAGATTTACACCGGAAATAGACGCTAATCGCTCTTGAGCAGACTCGTTTTCTAGACGAGCAACATCAGACAAGCGACTTGCTGTAGAGGCTTTAAGTCCAACGTTGGTATTCAAATTTTGATAGATATTCAAAATGGTCGCTTCTTTGCCATCCATCTTTTTATCTGTTTGAATATGAAGCATTTTCCTCAAGTTACCGTTATCACCCTCTGAAGGAACGAGGTTTGCCGTAAATTTATCATTCGCTATGGCGCCAGACGACAGCTCAAATACTGTTGCTGAACCATTTTTATAGAGTGGATGTTCTGGCGGTAATGTTACCGATACCGGGCCTGATGGTGGATACGCCTGAGGTGGCATCACAACATTGCCGCTGGTATCTGTTACAGCAAATTGGTCTCCCATCGGAGAAACAACGACCTCAAATTCACGTAGGTCACCAGCATCGACAATTTCGAATGTGGCTTTGCCTTGTGCAAAGGTCGTGGACGCTTCATAACTTTGAGCCGCAATTGCCTTTGGATCGTTAGTTTCTATCTGAATCTGCGCAGCACTGCTTCTGGTTGGGCGAATTAACACTTGCTCACCCACTTTAGGCTCATTACGAACTTCGACGCGCATTCCATCAAGATAAAATGCTTTACCTGACGAATCTGTATCAACTTTCACTGTTTCGCCGTTAGGCTTGGTGATGCTATAGCTATCGCCGTCGTAACGTAATGCGTACTCACCGCCTTTTAATTGGCTCAAATCATTGATATAAACCGCCATATCAGCTGTCGATTGAGCGGATGTCACCACTCTCGACTTTGCGAGCAATTCTGAGTTTACATCGGTAAAAATCAGCTCACCAACGTTGCCATATAGATCTAACCCTTGGCTCTGTAACTGGTTTACTTCATGAGAAAATGCGGTAGCTAGACGACCAAGCTCGTCCATTATGTATGGGATTTGCTCATCTCTCATACTTAGCATGGCGCCTATTTTTCCATCTATGTCATCTGATTTAATTGGTTTTATTCCGCCACCTTCAACCATAGCCAGTCGACGCTGGTGAACATCAGGGTAACCATCAATCATTTTGAGTTGACTCGCTTCCGTACCAGATACCAATGTATGGCCATTACCGATATGGACATTAAAGCCTTCAGCATTCTTGCGCGGAGTCACTGTCACCTTGGTATAGTCAGATAACTCTTTGATTAACTTTTCATGTTGGTCCATCAAATCGTTATGAGGACCAGGCGAGCGCATCATCAATCGATGTACATCACGAATCTCAACAGCAAGCTGGTTAACACGCTCAATACCCATGTCGAGTTTACGGTTGGTCACGTCAGACTGTTGTCGAACTGTCTCATGAAAACCATTTAAGGTTTCACTCAACAGTTTTGCTTTCTCAAGTACCACTTTACGTGCACCAATATCATTTGGTGTATCCGCTAAAGTTTTTACCGCGTCAAACCATTCGTTAAGGTTCTCTGGAATTTTCTTTGAGGCAACAGATGAGAGCATGCTAGAAAGCAAATCGAGGTCTGCTTCTTTATCTAGCTTATTCGCGTAGTTCGTTGTGGACAGGTTCAACTCTTTAACGGCAAATTCATCCCATGAGCGGCGAACATTTTCCACATGCACGCCCATGCCATAAGTCGAACCACCAAATTGTCTAGGATCATTGGTACCTTGGATGACAGACTGACGGCTATATCCCTCGGTATTAACATTCGAGATGTTATGACCTGTGGTATTTAGCTGTCTCTGAGCGGTAAGTACACTTTGAGTACCTACATTCAGCAGATCTGACGCCATAAATGCCCCCAACAAACAAAATAAAATCGGTATTGACCGATCACCTAATTAGAAGGTTAGCAAAAGGCGTGCCAGCATAGGCAAAACGGCAAACAGAAAGAAAAAGAAAGGCTTGCACCATGGCAAGCCTTATCAAAGAGGAGGAGTGCATTCAAAATCGTTATAAATTACATACTTTCGATTTTTTGCTTCACCTGCAGCACTTTGTCTGCGTAATTTGGGTCGGTCGCGTAACCAGCACTGTGAATACCGCGAATAAATGATTCTGAATTGCCTTGATGCTGAAGTGCTGTCTCATAGCGAGGGTTGTCGTTTAAAAAACGGACGTAGTCATTAAAGCTGTCTTGGTAGCTTGAGTAAGAGCGAAAAGCGGCGGTCTCTTTTACTGGGGTGCTATCATGAAACTCCAGAGTTTGAGTAGTAACTTTATCCCCTTGCCAACTTCTGTCTGCTTTTATATTGAATAAGTTATTACTACTACCACGAGCATTTTTAACCATCTTTTGCCCCCAGCCAGTTTCTAGCGCTGCCTGTGCAATTAGTAGAGATGGCTCAACACCCAAAGCTTTTGCTGCGCGATCAGCGTATGGCTTCATTGAATTAACAAAAGACTCCGGTGTATCAAAGCGTGCGGATTCTGAACTTGGACGCGATAACTGACCGGATTCTATTAGACGCTGCTCTATTTCACGTGCTTTCTTCGGATCGACGCGACGATATTCAACAGCATTGTTGGCCGCATCGCGCATTGCCGTTTCAGTTTTGTCGTCACCTTGACCAACCGTTAATTGCTTAACAATCATATCCGCGAGTCCCATCGAGCCTGACGCACTTAAATTGCTCACCATCTGCTCATCCAGCATTTGACGGTAGAACTTTTCGTTTTGGCTATTCATGAAGTTAGACTCAAAGCCTTCATTGGCTTCACGCATCGACTTCAACATCATTGAGGTGAAAATAGATTCAAACTGACGAGCTGCCGCGCGCAACGCTTCTTGCTCACCATCTTTGCCCTCTTTCACGGCCTTTTGGCGCAAAGTATCAAGTGAGCTAATGTCATGAATAAAGCCAATATCGTTAGGATTGTTCACCATGGTTTTCCCCCTAATCGATTAGATGATGATCAGCTGGCCTTCAATGGCACCAGCTTGTTTCAATGCTTGTAGAATTGCCATCAAGTCAGAAGGCGCAGCGCCGACCTCATTCACGGCTCTAACAAGATCATCCAATGTAAGTCCAGGCTCGAACTTAAACATTTTTCCCTGTTCTTCAGTGACTTCGATATCTGAATCAGGCACAACCACGGTTTGTCCTCCAGAAAAACCATTTGGCTGACTTACATTTAAGTTCTCTTTAATTGCAACGGTCATTCCACCATGAGTCACTGCCGCTGGTTTAAGTCGAACATGCTTACCAACAACAATGGTACCTGTTCGAGAATTGACAATGATTTTTGCTGCTCCATCTGCCGGATCAAACTCAAGGTTTTCAATCGCAGAGAGGAATGCCACTCGCTGGCTAATATCACGTGGCGCGCGAACTTTTACTGACGTAGCATCAACCGCGTTTGCCATTTGAGGGCCTAAAAAGTTGTTCACTGCATCAGCCATGCGCTGCGCTGTAGTAAAATCAGAATCCAATAAGTTGAAGGTAATAAAGTCACCTCGACCAAAAGGTGTCGGGACTTCACGCTCAACCATTGCTCCGCTAGAAATAAGTCCTACTGTTGGGTTATTACCCACTAACTTGGAACCATCCGCGCCTTGAGCACTAAAACCGCTCACGACTAGGTTACCTTGCGCTACGGCATAAACTTGCCCGTCAAGGCCTTTAAGAAAGGTCTGTAGCAACGTGCCACCACGAAGGCTTTTCGCACTACCGATAGAAGAGACCGTCACATCAACTTGTTGGCCAGGTTTCGAAAATGGAGGCAGTTCAGCTGTCACCATTACGGCAGCAACGTTCTTGATTTTTGGCTTAGTACCCGGTGGTAATTGAATACCAAAGTTCTGCAACATTGCATTAAAGCTTTGTTCTGTAAAAGGGTTAGACTCACCAGTACCAGGTAACCCCGAAACCAAACCATAACCGACCAACTGGTTACTACGTACCCCAGCAACTTGTGCAACATCTTTAATTCGTGCAGCTTGTGTCGATGCCGAAAATAGAGCGACACTCATCAACAGTAGTACGATTCTTTTCATGATTACCTTTCTTATGCAGTCAAATTGCCGTCAATTTTGCATTTGTTACAACGATACATTAAAGAATCGTGCCAAAAATCCAGGCTCTTGCATATCTTGCTGGATTCCTGTGCCAGAGTATTGAATTCGCGCATTCGAAACGCGATTAGATGCGATTGTATTGTCGAAGCTGATGTCATCCGGACGGATAGTGCCGCTTAAACGAACATACTCATCGCCAGTATTCAAAGTCATCCACTTTTCGCCTCGGATAACTAAATTACCGTTAGCTAAAACTTCAATCACCTCAACAGTAATGTAGCCACTGATGCTATTACTTTGCTTAGAAGAAGCATCACCAGCAAATGTATTACTATTACTTAAGTCATAAGAAAAGTTGTACTTGCCACCAACTTGTAACTCTTGACCGCCAACTGATAGAGGATCCATCGTCGCATCGTTAGACTTAGACAAGTCTGCGTTTGCACTTTTCGTTGCACTGGTTGTCTCGTCTAAGGTGACTGTAATAATATCGCCGACACCACGAGGCTTAGAGTCATCGTATAAGTCGGAAATGTGGTCTACACTAAATAGCGACCCCGTTGCTGCTGCATAATGCTCTGGCTTTTGTTTAGGGTGAATCGGTGCCCACGCAGGATCACCCGCTATAGGATCAGTCCTACCTCTTAGCGTATCAACCAGACCATTACTTTCATCTTGAGATTTATCACCTTCAACCGCATCAATAACCGTTGTCGCTTGCGATACTTCATCCGTTTCAATTGGCTCTAACATTGAACAACCAGACATGGTTAAAATCAGTGCAAGTAGTGAGATACGTTTCATCTGAAGGCCCTCAATTCGAATTAGTCGTTATAGTTGTTGGTTGACAAAGCTCATCATCTTATCGACAGATGAGATAACTTTAGAGTTCATTTCATAAACTCGCTGCGCTTCGATCATGTTGACCAATTCTTCAGTCACGTTCACGTTAGAGGCCTCTAGCATGGATTGACGAATTTCACCTAAGCCATCTAGACCCGGAACCCCCTCTTGAGGATCACCACTTGCTCCCGTTGGTAGGTAAAGGTTTTGGCCAATTGGTTCTAGACCACCTGGGTTAACAAAGTCTGTAATAGTTAACTGGCCAACGACCTGGTTATCTTGCTGACCACGAACACGTACAGATACCTCACCATCAGTACCAACAGTAATAGAGATCGCATCTTCTGGGATGACAATTTCTGGCTCAACAGGGTAGCCAGAACCCGACGTCACTAATGTACCTTCACCGTTCAAGGTGAACTGGCCATTTCGCGTGTAACCAATATTGCCGTCAGGCAGAGTCACTTGGAAAAAGCCATCACCTTCGACCATCATATCTAGCGCGTTGGTGGTTGTTTGCGCATTGCCATGAGTGTGAACTTTTTGAGTAGCAACCACTTTAGAACCAGCACCCAACATCAAGCCACTTGGTAATTCTGTGTTTTGTGAGGACTGACCGCCCGGTTGATTAATATTCTGGTAAAACAAATCTTCAAATACGGCACGACTTTTTTTGTAGCCAACCGTTGAGGCGTTTGCCAAGTTGTTGGAAATGGTTGCAATATTGGTCTGCTGGGCGTCTAGACCTGTTTTACTTACCCATAGTGCTGGATGCATAATAAACCTCTAACTCAATTAACTCATACGAAGCAGTGAATCGGACGACTTGTCCATCTCTTCAGCTGTGCTCATCATCTTGACCTGCATTTCAAATTGACGCTGTAAATCAATCAAAGCGGTCATCTCACCTACGGCATTGACGTTACTACCTTCAATCGCACCTGTTTGGATGCTTACTGATGCGTCTGCTTCGTAAGGTTGGTTTGGAGTTTTATGGCGGAATAAGCCATTGATATCTTTAAAAAGTCCTTGATCGTCAGTACGAACTAACTTAATACGATCAACCACTTCTAATTCTTCAGCCGGAGCACCTTGTGGAAGTACAGAGATGGTGCCATCACGACCAATTTCTATTTTGGATAATGGTATAGGGAGTGTAATTGGTGCATCATTTTCACCAAGTACAACATGGCCCGAGCTATTGGTTAGCAAGCCGTTTTGATCAACTTTCAGGTTACCATTGCGCGTAAGACCTTCTTTGCCCATCGGATCGAGAACTGATATCCACCCTTGGCCTTCAACCGTAATATCTAGGTCGCGCCCGGTAGTAATCACACTGCCCTGAGCAAAGTTATGCCCTGGCCGTTCTGTCATACTAAAAACACGTGAAGCATGGCCTTCACCATAGGCTTGCATTGAACGAGCTTGTGCTAAATCAGCACGAAAGCCTGTTGTGCTCACGTTAGCTAAGTTATTAGCACGCAATTGCAGGGCTTGCATATTCTGCTTAGCGCCACTCATTGCGAGAAACAGTGCGCGATCCATAAATTACTCCAAAAGTCTCTGTACTAAGGAGTAAAAGCAATAGTTATGCCAACATTAAAATAATGTTATTAATCAAAAACTTGAATATAAAATGAGAATTTCAGATGGCAATTCGGGATGAATCAACCAAGAGAGAGGCAATGCTTTGATCCGCCTAGCGGCAACAGCGGCAAACGAGAGATCAAAGCATGCTCAACCAGAATCGAGGTTTATTCTGGTTGAGCATCAGATGAATGTCATGATGTCATCAAACGAAGCGGCAAACGCACGTAACGTCTGACTAAGCAAAGTATCCTGCTCTAGCGAATCTGCAGGATATTTTGTTGTAGCTGGTTATGCACTTCTAGCGCACGCGAGTTGGCTTGGAAGTTACGCTGAGCAGAAATCAGGTCCACAAGCTCTTGAGTCATATCGATATTTGATTGCTCAAGCATACCATTATCGATAGTTCCGAAGGAGCCCTTGTTTGACTCACCCCAGATCTTGTCACCAGAGAACTGTGTTGAATCCCATTGAGTACCGCCTTTCTTATCCAAACCTTGCTCGTTAGGTACACGTACAAGTGCAACACGGCCTAAAGTGACATTTTCACCGTTAGAATAAGTACCTAGCACACTACCGTTTTCATCAAAATCGATCTTTGTTAGGAAACCCGTTGTTGCACCATCTTCATCAAACTTAGTTAGTTCGAATGGTGCCGCAAACTGGGTTGCTGAATCCAAACCAAAGTTTAAGGTCTGAGCAGGATCAGCGCCGTTAAGATCAACAGGTGAACCGTTAGTCGCAGGGTCCCCAAGTCCAACAGAGATTATTGGCTGGCCATTATTTAAACTTGCCAAAGTACCGTCATTGTTAAACCGCATAGTATGGCCAACGTGACCACCAGGAGTTGTCGCATCACCATTTGCAACACTTAACGGTTTCTCACCCGTTTTATCTGTCACGGTATAGTAGGTTTGCCATGTATTAGGCTGAGTCTGATCTTTCAAGTAATACGTAGTCAACTTGTAAGATTGGCCCATGGAATCGTAAATTGTCGATGACGTTGAACGGTTATATGTATCTGGGTCTGAGAAATCAAACTGAGTTGGATCTTTAAGATCACCATTTGCTGGCAAGTTTACCCCAACCTCAATATTTGCGGTCTGCTTCGGTTTACCGAATTCAGCCGGAATATTGATTGGTTGTGGTTCATAAGATGAAACTTCACCTGACTCAGGATTTACTTGGTAACCAAGCAAAAACTCATCATTCGCCGTAACCATGTAGTTGTCTTTGTTTAAATGAAATGCACCATTTCGTGTCATCTCATTTTGTTGCGGAATCAAGCGATCTTTCGCTACCGAAAAAAAGCCAGTACCTGATACACGCAAGTCCATTGGATTATTAGTATAAATACTTGAGCCTTCGTGGAATTGCTGAGCTACTTGGTTTGCTTGAGCACCACCACCAGGTGTGGTTTTAGCATTGGTAAATAGCGAATTAGAATATACATCACTAAACTCTGCACGAGACTCTTTAAAGCCGTAAGTGTTCGCGTTAGCAATGTTATTACTGGTAGTGTTTAAGTCCAGCTGAGCTGAAGACAAACCACTTAAAGATACATATGACATTTCAAAATCTCCTAATCTGGCTAACGCTCAATTACGCCTTGCCTACCTCTAGTACTTCAGCAAGTCGAACTGGCGATTCAAAGCCAGCCAGGTTGAGCAGTACGTTACCATCACCCTTACCAAGCAATACACTGTTTACATTCGCGTATGTTGACACAGGAAATTCTTGTGACTCTCCCTCAATCAAGCCAGACGCTTTTACATTGTATTTGCCAGCAGGCAACGGGTTACCGTTTTCATCATTTCCGTCCCAAACCACACGTGTATCTCCAGCAGGCTTCGCACCAACCTCAAAGGTACGAACCAGTTGGCCAGCTTGATTCTCAACACGGACAAATAGATTATCCAGAGCTTGAGGAAGCTTAACCATTGCTGCCATTGCAGCATCATCTGTTTTTACACCAGCGGCACCAGGCACCAATACATCACGCCCAACTAATGAAGAAGCTTGTAACGCTTGGTTAGAAGTCATTGACGAGTTCAAGCTCTCAAACTGAGAGTTCATCTTGCCGATACCATCTACGGTCGCAAATGAAGCCATTTGCGCAATCATCTGGTCGTTGCTAACCGGCTTAAAAGGGTCCTGCTGAGAAAGCTGCTTAGTCAACAGGGATAAGAAATCTTCTTGTTTAAGATCCTGCTTACCTGTTGTTTCGTCGGGCTTTTTGTTCTCTTGTAAACTCTTAAGCTGATCAACATAGGACAAGCCGCTTTGACCAACGTTATTAAATCCGGCCATACGCTACCCCCTTATCCCTATTGACCCATCTGCAGCGTACGCAGCAGCATTTGTTTGCCTGAATCAGCTACTTGCACGTTCGTTTGGTACGCACGAGAAGCAGAGATCATATTTGCCATTTCTTCCATCACATTAACGTTTGGCTTATAGATATAGCCTTCGTCATTTGCAAGTGGGTGATCAGGGTTATACTCCGCATTGAGAGGTTTATCGCTTTCAACAATACCCAAAACTTGAACAGGTACAGTATCACCGCCTCGCAACGCGTGACTTAACTCGGCACCAAAGACAGCGTGACGGGCTTTGTAAGTATCTTTTGCTGAGCTACTTACACTGTCCGCATTGGCTAAGTTACTTGAAGTTGTATTTAGACGAACAGACTCAGCGCTCATTGCAGAACCTGTTACATTGAAAACGTTAAATAAGCTCATCTAAATTATTCCCCTTTGATTGCCTTGGTTAAGTTCTTAAATTTACTACCTAAAAATTCGAGTGATGCTTGATGTCGAATTTGGTTTTGCATAAACAAGTTACGCTCTAGATCCAAATCAACCGTGTTGCCATCGCCCGTATCTGGCTGAGTAGGTAAACGATATAACTTGTCCCCGACCAACGTAGTAGTGGCAGGAATGTGCCGACCATCTGTGCGGCTAAGACCAATGCTTGCCCCAGAAGTTGCCGCCTGCAATTCCTTAGCAAAGTCTAGACCTCTTGATTTATACCCAGGCGTGTTAGCTTGCGCGATATTGGTGGAAATCACCTCAGCGTTGCGCTCACGTACGCCCACCGTGTATTGGTGGATGCCTAGTGCATTGTCAAAAGATATAGCCATGTTTGCCTCTACATTAAGAACTGACCGTTATTGATAACTTAAAAGCAATTAGCGTGCCAAAAACATAACATGCTGTTTTGCCACTTTGGTTATCGACGTAATGGATTGCAATAAACAAGCCAAAATGAATGATGAAATGTCATATCAAGTCAGTTAATCAATCTAACTCACTAAAAATATACACCCTATATTCATGCACAGGCAAAAGAACCCTATGCATAAGATCAAAACGCGGGAAAGAATGGAAAGAAGAAGATGAAACACTAGAAAAAGAAAAGCCTGACAAAAAGTCAGGCTTAATAAGTATTAAAGCAGTCCGCTATTTTAGTTTGTAAATGATGCCTGGATTACAACGCACCATTTCAAATCGATCCGTTAAACCGGTTAACGACTCTGACGCGCCAAGCAGCAAGTAACCACCAGGGTTCAAGCTATTGGCCATTTGGTTCAGAACCTTAGACTTCATCTCTGGAGAGAAGTAGATTAGTACGTTGCGACAAAAAATAATGTCAAACTTACCAAGTAAGGCATAGCTATCCATTAAGTTCTGCGGTCGAAAGTTGACTAATCGCTTAACGTTATCTTTAACCTTCATACGACCATCGCCAGCATCTTCAAAGAAGTTGCGACGACGCTCCGGTGAGAGTCCTCGTCCCAAAGCCAAGTTGTCGTATACGCCTGTGCGGCACATATCAAGCATGCTCGCTGAGATATCGGTTGCTGTAATAGAAACACTAGGCAACAAACCGGGTTTGCGTTGCTGAGTTTCCAATACCGTCATAGCCATCGAATATGGCTCTTGACCTGATGAACTTGCTGCCGACCAGATTTTTATTGGGCGTTTGTTCGCCGCCACTTCAGGCAATAATTTGTCAGCTAAAACCGTGAACGGGTAAGTATCTCTGAACCACAATGTCTCATTGGTTGTCATGGCATCTACAGCAGCCACACGTAACTCACGATTACGTCCAGTCACTACATCACGAAGCAGATCAGAAAGTGACGCTAGCTTGAACTTTGTCACCAAAGGGCTCAAACGACTACGCACTAGATACTGCTTACTATCACCTAACACAATACCGCATTGTGATTCTAGAAAACGGCTAAAGTCACGATACTCTTGATCACTGATTGTAATAGCAGTCATTAATGTCTCTTTTACTTAGTTAAAGCAGATTTAACCGCGTTACCTAATTCGTCCGGGTTAAATTTCGCAATGAAAGAGTTTGCGCCAACACGCTCAACCATCGCTTGGTTGAATACTCCACTTAGTGAAGAGTGGAGAATTACATAAAGATCTTTAAGATCAGCATTGCGACGAATTTCCGCAGTCAGCGTATAGCCATCCATCTCTGGCATTTCGATATCAGAAATAACCAAAGATATTTGATCGTAAATACTGCCCTGCTGAGCCATCTCAATCAACTTATTATACGCTTCTTTACCGTCTTTGACTGATACGACTTCAAATCCAATTGAAGTAATTGCACGTTCAACCTGCTTACGTGCCACTGTAGAATCATCAGCAATCAGGATTCGACGTACAATTGCTTTCTCTTGCTCTGCTTGAGCAATCTCTTCACCGATAGTGCTATCCATTGTTTCATCAACAGGCGCGATCTCAGCAAGAATCTTCTCAACATCAAGAATCTCAACCAACTCATTATCGATATTGGTCACAGCTGTTAGATAATTTGCTTTGCCCGCACCATCAGGTGGCGGCAAAATCGCTTCCCAGTGCATGTTGATGATTCGTTCAACTGAAGTCACCAAAAACGCCTGAATCGTGCGGTTAAACTCTGCAATAACAACAAAGCATTTTTCAATATCAGTGGTTGGGCGACCGCCGATAGCCAAGCTCAAATCAATAACCGACACTGTATGGCCACGGATATGAGCGACACCTTTAACCAGCGGGTGTAGGTTTGGCATAGAAGTCAACTTAGGGCATTGTAGTACTTCTTTTACTTTAAATACGTTGATGCCGTAACGCTGTCGTCCCATTAGCCGAAAGGTCAATAGCTCCAATCGGTTTTGGCCGACGAGTTGCGTACGTTGATTCACCGAATCAAGAATCCCCGTCATATGCTCATCTCCATCTCAAACTTTTTGGTTTTAAATGATACTCTACATCTGGCAGCACGATACCAAAAAAAACAGTATGGCGTATTTTAATACTAGTTGGATACCAATTTCTATGAATATATGTAGAGTGTTCTATACAAATCTCGCTAAGTCTATCGGCATTTTACTCATTATGTTTAGTTTTTTTGCGCATTCAGCGACAGAAAATCAGATCGAGCAGATAAAAGTAGCGGCAGAGAACCATATTCTAACCACGGTTCCCCACCCAGAGGGAGGGAATTTAAGTGTTAATGCGGCAAATATTGATCAACGTATCAAAGCAACAGACTGCCCCGAGCCGCTCGCGACCTCTGCCTCTTCGACAAGTAGCACAAGAAGCAATATCAACGTTCTTGTTGAGTGCCCTACCGATGATTGGAAAGTGTACGTTCCAGTTCGACTGTCAGTTTCAATCCCGATGGTCGTCTCTGCTCGGCCTTTAGCTCGGGGGGGAAATGATCTCCTTATCGGACGTTAGGATCACAATGATCGAACTTCAGAGATTTAGGAAAGAAGGCTTTTCTGAACCTAGCCAAGTTGTTGGAGCCAAACTAAAACGTAACGTTCGCTTAGGAGATGTGGTAGAACGTAACGATATTTGTGTGGTATGCCGAAACGAAAAAGTAACCATTAGAGCAGTAAAGTCAGGAATGACGATCACCACTCAAGGTACTTCACTGCAAGATGGTGGAACCGGAGATCAAGTGAGAGTGAAAAACGATAAGTCTCAGCGTATAATTGAGGGAATAGTAACTAATGCAGCAGAAATAACGGTTACATTTTAAACCGAAATCTGCCACTATTCGTTAGCAACAAACCGTGCAAATATAGCGCAAAAAAAAGCTAAAGTTTTACACGCTCCGGTCGATAGTGTGGATACCAATACTACGACATGACTAAAAGGTTGATATATGGCAGGTATAGACAACATACGTTCTGGACAAATAATGACGACAACAAGTCGTACTCCAGCACGTAGCGATTCTAGTACCACCACAAGTACAGAATCGAAAAAATCCACTGTGGCTCAAGACGCAGTATCACTTAGCAAGCAAGGCAAAGCTGTAAGCCAAATGCATCAAGACCTCGCAGCTTCGCCAGCGTACGATAGTGCTAAAGTTGCTGCGATCAAAGATGCGATTGCTAATGGTTCATACAAAGTTGATCCTGAGAAATTAGCTGACAACATGATCAAGTTTGAAAATGAGCTAAAAGCCGAAGGTTAACTGGCTTAGTTTGTAAGGTAACTCCAGTATGGCAGCACTCGTCGATTTGGTTAATTTCCAACTTGAGAACGCGAAAGCTTTATCTCAAGTACTACAGCAAGAAACACGTGCAATTGCTTCTCGTGTATCTGCTGATATCGAAAAAGTTGCCAAAGAAAAAATGACCCTCATTGATCAACTTCGTACAACCGATCAGCGTATTGCCTCTCACCCGCATGTCAATCAACTTACCGAAGATGAACAGCTAAGCCAAACGGTCAAACAAATACAGTCTATAGTCTTAGACTGCCAGCAAGTGAACCACGTAAATGGAGAGTCTCTTAACCGAGCACAATCTAGCTACAACAAACTCAACAACATGCTCCAACGTACCCACGGTAAAGTAGGTATGACTTACAATGCTGGGGGTAAGACTCACACTATCTCCACGCTAGGCACCAATATCAAAGCCTAAACCACCCAAATTCTTACCTAACCAATGGCTACAACAACTCAGAATGTCGCCTATAAAAAAGCGACCGATTGTTGCCAATCAGCCGCCCGCTAAGATTATCTGATAAACAAAGCTTGTTTCAATTAAAACAAGGTCTGCTGACGCTTCTCAGGAACTTGTTGTACTTCTCCATAGTCACGTAGCTTATCCATCTTACGGATATCAAGGCGAAGCTCTGTTACGTAACTATCTTCAACAAGGTAACTACGCACTACTTCGGCACCACGAATAACGCCATCAACCGCACCTGAGGTACTCTCGACACCCAATCTTTGATCTTCTAGCTCAGCACGACCACTCACGCGCATGCCGTAAACCTGCTCTGCAAGCTCGCGATACGCATCAATTTTGGAGGCACGCATCGCACGAACACGTTTCTCTTCAATAGTACGCCCTGTTTGCTCACTAACACTTGCATAACCGACCGCTACCAAAATTTCATCTTGGCGCATTTGCTGTAAAGGCTGGCAACCCACCAGCACCAATGTCGCGATAATAAATAATAACTTGTTCATTTCGGTTTCCTACGGGCGGAGAATCACAGTGTAAGGCTGACGAATAGTTGGGTCAGAACGAATCAGAACGCCATCTTGGGTACGAATGCTGTTTAACGTATCTAAATCACGACCAATACGGTCGGCCGGTAAAAAGCCTTGAGCTGTTGCCACAACAACACGGCTTTGCATCCCCACAACACGCGCATTAACTAATACACCACCTTCTTGGCGTAGCATGGTACCAGTAAGCACATACTGAACTTGTTGTTCTTGCGCAAGCTCTTGCCAATCTCGACTCAGTGCAAAATCGCCTTGCTGCGTCACTTGAATCGATCCCGTCGTTTTGAAGTCGACCACTTTAAAACCACGACGTTGAAACTGGTGAATAAAGCCTTCTGATACCGAATTACCTAACCAATTAGTTGCATCCAAATTTTGTAGATCGACGAAGGATGTAATGGCAATTGGCGTCCGTGATGAAACCGCCACATTTGATACCATTAAATCTTCAGTCATGCTTTCGATAAAAAAGTCCATCGTATGGCGAGGGCTATCCATTAACATGAATTGGCTACCAGAATATGGTTCTTTACCATTATATATGGGTGCATATGCACACGATGTTAACAACGTCATCATCGATATTGCAATAAGCCATTTCTTCATGGTTTCGTTCTCCAGATAATCTTGGGTGTCACTGTTCTCTGTCACTTCATTTAGAAAGAAATGTAATACTGGAACAGTCTTTGCTTTCTTCTGTTTGCTGAACTAAAGAAAAACCACCAATACGCTACTGAAATTGTTAAAGCAATATTTATACCTGAACGGTCAAACACAATGAAAAAAATAGTTTTAAGCCTAATATCAACCGCTTTTGTCTTGCTCATGCCATTTCGAGCTATCGCGTCTTGGTATGAAGTTACAGGCGTTGCCACGATCGTTTCTTCTGAAGAAGCGGCTAGATTACACGCGTTGGAAGATGCTCTGTTTAAAGCCGTCAACTTCTCAGGTGCAGATATTGGTAGCATCAGTAACTTAATGCCTTTATTAGAAGAGAGCCGCAGAGAATATCAGTTCACAAACCATGAAGTACGCTACATATTGGTGGAATCAGAGCGTAAACGTGGTGGCAAGATGGAGCTAAAGATCCGCGTTGATATCTATCCATCGGCAACGGGTTGCCACGTTGATCAATACAAGAAGACGGTCCTAGTAGGCAATATTGATGTTGCTTCCCCACAACAAGCTGTCATGGGACAAATCTACCGTGTTGGTGATGATTTCAGCCATGTAGTTGATCGACAACTCGAGCAAACATCGCGCAGCTTTGTCTCGGTGGGGACAACTGACTATGCTATCGATAAGAATTACCCAGAGCGCGTAAAAATGATCGCTCAAGACACTGGTTCACAGTACATCATTGGTGGTGTTATTACCGATTTGACCGCCACTGTTGAATCAAAATTGCTAAAAGACGATATCATTAATCGTCAGTTTGCTCTGGAAATGCAAGTGTACGATGGTAAAACGGGGCACGAAGTTTATAACAAGAATTATCGTGAAGTAGCAAAATGGCCATTCGCAAAAACAAGCCAAGTTGATACACGAAGTGCACGTTTCTGGGCATCGACTTATGGCGAAATGATGCTACGCGTTAGCCGCAACATTATGTTGGATTTGGAATCAGAGCTGTCTTGTAAAATCACGCTTCCAGAGGTGGTTGCAGTATTTGGTAATACGGTGACGATGGATCTTGGTCGCATACATGGCGTACAAGAGGGTGACAAACTGCAATTGTGGCACACAGCATCTTTCATTGACCAAAATGGATTACCGCGCAATAAAGTCTCTCAGAGCGAAATTACCCTTACCGTCTCTCGTGTATACGAACATGAAGCAGAGCTGACTATTGACCAAGCAAACCTTGCTTCAAGCGTACAAATTGGTGACGTAATGAACAAGATGTTGTAACAGCACGTATAAGTCATTGCCATATGCTTTCTTTTGAATATCATAGGCAACGCATCATATCTAATTACGCCCCCATGGCACAGCTGGATAGCGCAGTCCCCTCCTAAGGGACAGGTCGTAGGTTCGAATCCTACTGGGGGCGCCATCCATGCCTTGGCTGTATGACAGAAAGCCAAGGCAATAGACTCACGTGATTTTTAGATGCAGGGTTCAGAGCATTTTCACTGATTCCCTGTTTACCGAAAGTAAGCAAACAACGTGCTTCGGTGGCACGCTCCAGAAGGGCGAGGTTACTTGAGCACAAAACACCCATTCATACCTATTGTTCGCCCTTTTTGCTCTTAGGACCTAAACTTGTCGGAGAGAAATGTCATCTCTTTGCAGTTTTGTGTTTTATTACTTTAATTATCCATAAGTTTTGCTTACCCTTTAGGTATTAATAAAAATATTATTTAGCAATATGTCTAAGAGCAATTTAATTACAAATACTGGACACCGCTTTATTTCAAAAGGCAAAACCGCCTTCAAAATTCATATCCACACCCCAGATGATACGGTGTTACATCGCTCTGTTGGGTTTGTTCGCATTGGTGAAAAGAAAGGGCTCAAGAAGGCAATTAAACTGCGTAATGAGCTTGGGCGTGAGATGTGGGGGAAATTTTGGCGCCGCCTGCTGAAGGATCCATACCTAATGACAAGGCTGCCACATAGTGTCGAACCGAAGATTGTTCACAAACCTAATCCTACTCTAGAAGATCCTGACAACCGAGACACATGTTATATTGCTAAATGGCGAGAGTTCAATGATTCTGGCGAATACAAGTATAAAACGGTGGTTCGTTCGATTAATAAATACGGGAAACTCGCCGCTTATATGCAAACCAAAAAAGCACTGCTCGATGCACACAAGGACAACCTCGAGATCCTAACGTTTATGGGCCGACTTAACAGCATTGACCTGAAGTAACCGTTACTTTCTCTACGACTGAGTATCTCATTCATATTAAAAAGCCCCAAAGAACAAACTCTTTGGGGCTTTTTATATTTGGCTTTCTAACAGCTAACGTTAGATTCGCGCTTATTGTTGAACTTGGTATTCAAACTCAGGAACAACGATTTCTACGCGACGGTTTTGTTCGCGACCTTCACGAGTCTCGTTTGAAGCGATTGGGTTGTTTTCACCTTCGCCACGAGCGTGGATGCGTGATGCATCAATGCCTTTTTCAACTAGAGCGTTTGCCACAGACTCAGCACGCTTCTCAGAAACTTTTTGGTTGTATGCAGCAGGGCCAGAAGTGTCTGTGTAACCAATTACATCAACGTTTGCTTGTGGGTACTCGTTTAGGAATGCTACTAGGTTATCTAGTTTAGCAGCGCTCTCTGGTTTAAGCGTTGTGCTGTTTAGCGCAAAGCTACCAGTACCGATTGTTTGAGTTTCAAACGTTTTAGTTACAACAACTGGTGTAACAACTTCTTCTACCACAACTTCTTCAACGATTGGCTCTTCTTCAACAACAACTTCATCGTTGCCGCCAAACTTGAACGCAACGCCTAGTGTTGCAGAGTTGCCCATAGCTTTTACTGAATCGTTGTTGATGTCAGTGATTGTTTGGTATTCCGCACGTGCTGTTACGTTTTGGCTAATGTTAAACTCAACACCAGCCGCACCTAGGTAAGAGTAGTCATCTTTACCATCGTTCATCATTAGGTAAGCACCACCCACTTTACCGTAAAGAGCGATGTCTTCAGTGATTGGTAGGCTTAACTTTGGCGCAAGAGTGATTGCTTCTACATGACCACCGAAAGACGTTTGGTCAAAATCACCTAGGTTGTCAAAACCAGCTTCTACTGAGAAGTAGTCATTCATTTCGTAACCAACAAAAGCACCTAGAGTAGAGCCGTCTTTATCACAAGCTTGGCCAGCGACACAAGCGTCGTCCATCCAAGACTTACCCATCTTACCGCCCACGTATACTTCTGCGTGAGCTGCTGAAGCCATAAGTAAAGAAGCTGAAATTACCGCTGCTAGTTTTTTCATTATTGATTCCTCTAAAAGAAGTTCTTTTGTTCGTTAACGAAATGCACTGTCTTTGAGACATTGTATTTCTATTCTTTTTTCAGTTCCTTTGAGCTTGATACCGAAATAACTTCCATCTCAGTGAATAAAAGTCACTTGGGTATACCTCCTGTCCAATGATGCATATCAATACTTCACTGACGGCGAGCACTATAACTCCAAGAAATCCGAAGACAAAACCCCAAACTGTCAATTTAATGTCATCGAAACACTCCAACTTATGTGATCCAGAGCACAACAAAGCCCGCCACCACAAGAGAGCAAACGATTGCGCGGATATTTGAGATAGAATATCTAAAACAAATTAATTTCTCATTTATGAGATGAAATATGAGGAACTTTAGGAATTAACGCTATATTTCAGAGAGATATTTTGAATAAAACAGGCCAAGTAACATTTACATCAGCTATGTTTTGATAAGTAAAACTAATTAAATATTGAGCAATTTAACGAATCATAAAGCAGCACTTTGGCCAATCATCAAACGGAATATTGATTTAAAACGCCCAACAAACAAAAAAGCCGCGGAAATCTCCGCGGCTCATTAACAGTTTTTTCGAGTAATTATGCGTTTGCTTCACGCTCAGCGATGAACTCAAGAGCCATCTTGATACGAGCAACACAACGCTCTTTACCAATCAGTTCCATTACAGCGTCTACAGAAGGAGACTGACCGCCACCTGTAACTGCTACACGTAATGGCATACCGATTTTACCCATGCCAATTTCTAGCTCTTCACATACTGCTGCGATAACGCCATCTTTGATGTTCGCTGTCGTCCACTCAGTCAATGCTTCTGCTTTTGCTAGCGCAAGCTCTAGTGGCTCTTTTGCAACGCCGCGTAGGTGTTTCTTCGCCGCGCCTGCTTCAAACTCAGAGAAATCTTCGTAGAAGTAACGGATTTGCTCCGCTAGCTCAACAAGTGTGTTACAACGCTCACCCACTAGCTTGATCACTTCAGTGATTGCTGGGCCGTTCGCTACGTCAAGTTTTTGCTGATCTAGGTGCCATTGTAGGTGCTCTGCAACGTACGCTGGATCAGAGTTCTTGATGTAGTGGTTGTTCAACCATTGCAGTTTGTCAGTGTTGAATGCAGACGCTGATTTAGATACCGCATTTAGGCTGAATAGGTTGATCATCTCTTCTTGTGTGAAGATCTCTTGATCACCATGAGACCAACCAAGACGCACCAGGTAGTTGTTTAGCGCTGCTGGTAGGTAACCCATATCGCGGTACTGCATTACCGATACAGCGCCGTGACGCTTAGACAGTTTCGCACCATCATCACCCAAAATCATTGCACAGTGTGCGAATGTTGGTACTGGTGCACCTAGCGCTTCGTAGATGTTGATCTGACGAGGCGTGTTGTTGATGTGGTCTTCACCGCGCACTACGTGAGTGATGCCCATGTCCCAGTCATCAACCACTACACAGAAATTGTATGTTGGAGAACCGTCAGTACGACGAATGATCAGATCATCCATTTGGTCGTTACGGATTTCGATACGGCCACGGATTTGGTCATCAAATACTACGCTGCCTTCTTTCGGGTTACGGAAACGGATAACGCATGGTTCGCCATCTTTTGCTGCTTCGTTTGCCGCTTTAATTTTTGGATGGTTTGCATCGTAACGAGGCATTTCTTTGTTTGCTTCTTGCTCTGCACGAACTTCGTCTAGCAGCTCTTTAGATGCGTAACATTTGTATGCTTTGTCCTCTGCAAGAAGCTTATCAACCATCTCGTTGTAACGGTCAAAACGTTGAGTTTGGAAGTAAGGACCTTCATTCCACTCAAGACCTAGCCACTCCATGCCTTCAAGAATTGCATCTACGGCTTCTTGAGAGTTACGCTCAAGGTCAGTGTCTTCGATACGTAGAACAAACTCACCACCTTGGTTTTTTGCGTATAACCAAGAGTAAAGTGCAGTGCGTGCACCACCTACGTGAAGGTAGCCTGTTGGGCTTGGAGCAAAACGTGTTTTAACCGTCATTGTTTATTACCTTAATATTAAGACATTCGCTGACTAACTCAGCGCAACCTAAATTTTTGCGCGTTATTCTATCACTCCAAACTCGACAACTACAATTTATTCCCCGAAAACAATTAAAGCCCCTACATTGAGGGGCTTGTTCTTTTATGTAAGCTCAAAAATTATTTGATGCTCATCGGAATCACTAGAGTGACTTTCAAGTCGTTTTCGTCTTGGAAACCGTTTGAGTATCCTGTCCAGTTTGGTGCGTCTGAATCATTAACATAGCGTGTGTAGTACATTCCTAGGTGAGCACCTTTCAAAGGACCACCTTGAATAGCGTAGTTAGCAAATACACTACCTGAGTACTCGATTAGCTCATCGTATCCTTCAGCTTCTGCACCAAACGCGTATACACCGTTGATACCAGCACTGAAGCCTGGAGCGCCTAGGTCTGAGAAATCACGACTCATTTGGCCAAAGAAGCCAATTTCACCATCATGGTTAAAGTCAGAACGGTTATTCCACCAGATATCATATGCACCATTCGAACCGCCGTATTTCTCAGTGAGACGGTAAGCAAAGTTACCTACGTTGCCACGAGTATCCGTTGAATCTGCTGACGTGTATGTACCTTCTAAACGGAAGCTGTATGCACCTACCGATTTAGAGGATAGGAATGCAGCTTGGAATGCCGTGCTATCGTACTGATCTTCATCATCCATAATGTAGACTTGAGGAGATAAGTACCAACCGTTTTCTGTGGTGTGCTTGTACTTAATGTGGGCATTCTTACGAGGACCATCAGTCAAACCCGCATAAGCGATATCTAGAGACGAGTTTGGTGTTAGGTTGTAGCGAGCACCGAATGAGTATGCATCGCCTGCATCTTTATTTTGTCCATCACGGAACTCGTAGCTCTTCTTAAACCAAGGAGCACGGTATTCAACAGCATAGACAAAACCAAGTGCTAGATCATCAAAGTTAGCGCCGATCTCACCACCAGTATACGTACCAGCCGCAAAAGACCAGTTAACTCCCATTGCTGTAGGAACACTTGGTTGGAAGTAACCCGCTTTCGCTGTCACAGAGTCGCCAAACTTGAACTTTAATGCCGCCGTTTGGAATGCTGCGCCGTTGTCAGTACAGTCAGAATCCCACGCGCCACTACAACCAGAAGAATCCGTTGGGTTCATATCGTAAGGGTTATCCACCCCCCCCAAAAGTTCATTTCATGGTCTGGTGAAGCGTTATTCCACATATCAAATGTCGAATACACATTAAGGTCCAAACCAACGGTATCACTAATATAACCAGAGCTAAAACCGAGTGAAAGGTACATAGAACCATGATCTAGGTTTGGCTTCTTAGACGTTTGGTTTCCGTTAGAATCTACATCTGCACGAGTACGGTCACGCATCCAAAAATTCAACGCACCAGTAACGGTTGACTCTTCAAAAAAGGCTGATGCTGCTGATGCATACTCAGGACCAACAGGATCGGCGGCCACCGCAACCCCACCAAACATGAAACTGGCTACTGCACTCGCAACCAAGCTTTTCTTTAGGTAAGACATTTTTAACCCCTATATTTTATTTGTTTTTCCATTTTCAAATTCACTAACTAGGACAGGTATGGAATCTGAAACAACTTGTGGACGGAGCAAATATGGCAAACTTTTTTTTCTTCAAAAAATGAAAGGCGAGGCAATCTGAGCCACTTCAAACTAACAAAAACAAAAACAATATAAATAACATAAAAACAACAACTTAAAGCCAGACATAAAGAAACAAAAACGTCAAAGAAGCATTTATGCACACTATTTTTATAAAACAAACGGCAAATTTGTGACTTATCACTCCTGAATTTCACAACGATTAATGGAACTTTATAAACAGAGAGAAAAAACCTTGATGTGACTCGCAAGCATTCATGACCAAAAGTTCAGTTTTTAACCAAATTTTGACGTTATGAATTCAGCAATTGAATGCTTGACCTTCCCCTTGCAGGAAGGTTTATGCTCTCCACATTAGTATTATTGAGGACAAATTATGTATCAGTTCGTTGTACCTATGTCGGGACTTAACTGCATGGGCTGTGCGAGAAAAGTTGAGAAAGCTTTACATGCCAATCACAGTGTTGAGATCATCAATTTGTCCCCAACAATGGTTGAAGTCATTACTGAATCTCCGCTTTCTTCTATTGTTGATTCAATCGAGTCACTGGGCTACCACGCAGGCTACCAGTTTCAGTTCAACCTTGCCGGATTGAACTGTGGCGGTTGTGTGAAGAAACTCTCTTCTCTATTAGAATCAAATCAAGACGTCATTACGTTTCAAGCGTCTACAACACAACTCGACATCACAACACTACTCTCAGAGCAGCAAGTGATTGATCTTGTGGCCACTCTCGGCTACACCGCCAGCCTTGATTCTATTGAAGTAGAAAAAGAAAGCTCACCGGAAACTGAACCCGTAGAAAAGCAGACCAATATTGAACACACTCAACGGCCACCAGCAGGTATTCAGTTGCAAATGCTGATTCAAGGCATGACCTGTGCAAGTTGTGTCTCTTCGGTAGAGAAAGCACTTACTAGCGTAGAGGGCGTTGAGAAAGCACAGGTTAACCTTGCTGAACAAAGTGCGTTAGTGTTTGCGACTGAAGATACAGAGTCGCTCCACCAAGCGATTGTCGACTCGGTAAAACAAGCGGGTTACCAAGCTGAAATTCTACAAGACGCAGCTACACAGCAAGAAAAGCAAGCCACTCAACAACTTGCCCAACAAAAACGTTTCAAACTTGATGCAATAGCAGGATTAGTTGTCGGTGCACCACTGATGTTGTGGGGTGTATTTGGCGGCAACATGATGATTCGTAATACCAATGATCAGCTGGCTTGGGGGGGGCGGTTGGTATTCTGTGTTTATTACTGCTTGCGACAGCGGGTAAGCACTTCTTTACTAACGCATGGTTAGCGGCCACTCACAAACGTGCGACCATGGACACCTTAGTAGCCTTAGGCACAGGTGCTGCGTGGTTCTACTCAATGCTTGTTGTCATTTTCCCTGAATGGTTCCCACTTGCTTCCCGCCATGTGTACTTTGAAGCGAGCGCAATGATCATCGGCTTGATTTCTCTTGGTCACTATATAGAAGCAAAAGCCAAAGCAAACACAACGCGCTCTTTGCAGGCATTGATTAATCTACAACCTCAGCAAGCGACGGTAATTACCGACCAAGGCGATCAACAAATTGCGGTTGAGCAAATCACGCTAGGAATGAAACTGCGCATCAAGCCGGGCGAGAAGGTGCCGGTTGATGGCATAGTGGTTCAGGGTGAATCGTACATTGATGAGTCAATGCTAACCGGTGAACCCGTACCAGTATTAAAAGCACAAGATGCGCAAGTATCTGCCGGTACATTAAATACCGATGGTGGCTTAGTCATAGAAGCAACGGGCATCGGTGCGAACACCATGTTGGCACGTATTATTCGCATGGTACGCACGGCGCAAAGCAGTAAGCCCGCGATAGCCAAATTAGCAGACCAAATTTCAGCGGTGTTTGTCCCTGTTGTTGTGGGCATTGCCATCCTTGCCGCTTTGGTTTGGTTTGCCGTAGGTCCAGAACCTAAAGCGAGCTACATGCTTGTCGTAACAACAACCGTGCTGATTATCGCCTGCCCTTGTGCCCTAGGCTTGGCAACACCACTATCGGTCACAGTTGGTGTCGGTAAAGCCGCGGAGCTTGGCATTCTGATCAAGGATGCTGACGCGCTGCAATTGGCAAGCAAAATTGACACGGTCGTATTCGATAAAACGGGTACGCTCACTCAAGGCAAACCAAGTGTGCAGCAAGTGTTTACTCACGCCACCAGCCAAGCGCACTTATTAGCACTGGCCTACGCTGCTGAGCGACAATCTGAGCACCCACTCGCTAAAGCCGTGTGTGATTATGCTAAGCAACACAATACAGAAACTGTTGAGTTGAACTCATTCGAAAACATTCGTGGCCGTGGCATTACTGCGACTTACCAAGCACAACCGCTATTCATTGGCTCATTGCAGTTTATGCAAACCGAGCAGGTTGATATCAGCCCAATGGAGCAAGCGATTCAAGATTGTGCAAGCAACGCATGGACACCAGTAGCTGTGGCGCTTAACAACGAACTGATCGGTTTAATTGCCATCGCTGATCCGATTAAATCTGATGCCAAACAGGCGGTGTCTGCATTAAAATCACAAGGTATAAAAACCGTCATGCTTACAGGTGACAACCAACACGTTGCCAATGCCATCGGCAAAGCTCTCGGCATTGATGAAGTCATTGCTCAAGTGATGCCCGATGAGAAAGCGCAGCATATTGAACTACTGCAATCTCAACGCCGCACGGTTGCGATGATCGGTGATGGTATCAATGATGCGCCAGCGCTTGCACTGGCGGATCTTGGCGTCGCCATGGGTAGCGGTAGTGATGTGGCGATCGAAAGCTCACAAATGACCATTCTCAATACATCACCAATGGCTGTTGTGCACGCGATAGAGCTTTCTCGCGCTACACTTAAAAACATGAAACAAAACTTGTTCGGTGCCTTTGTTTATAACTCGTTGGGTATTCCTATCGCCGCAGGCGTACTTTACCCAGCATTCGGCTTTTTGCTCAGTCCTGTTGTTGCTGGAGCGGCAATGGCACTGTCTTCAATCACAGTCGTCAGTAATGCAAACCGACTACGACTGTTTACCATTAAGTAAGCGACACTTCTTCTCGAGGATATTATGAAGTTGAAACTATTAACCTTTACAATGCTTGCTGCCACATCGGCGAACGTCTTAGCCGCTGATGTCATCAACCACAAATCGCCATACTGTGGCTGTTGTGGCGAATGGACAAAACACATGGAAGAGAACGGCTTTACTGTAGAGGAAAAGCTGCATGATGACATGAATGCCATCAAGCGCGATTTGGGCATTAAGAACGAACAGCTCTACTCTTGCCATACAGCAGAGATCAATGGCTATATATTTGAAGGACATATCCCTGCTGACGATATTAAAGCCTTTCTAGAAAACCCTCCTCGTAATGCTAAAGGACTGGCCGTCCCTGGCATGCCAATGGGTTCGCCTGGCATGGAATATGGTGACAAGAAAGACAGCTACGCTGTTTATGCCTACAACGAAAAAGGCCAAGTGTACGAATACCGTTATCACAAAGGTAACGACCAATAAACGAAACCTAACATCAGGGCAGTCATTGAGCTATTGTTAAAAACTCTTAAACTGATGCGTCGTTGTGTGACTGGCTATCCTGAAATGCTGACCTTAACTTCATAAAATACCTATGCACCCCTGTGCAATAAAAAGGAAAATTTATGAAAGCACTTATTTATGACACGCTTGTTAGTCTAGCCAACCAAGAACCAGAGCAACATGCGAGAATTCGACAACAGTTATACGACCAACTCGATTTGCCCTTCGATAAACAGTTAGCCCTATATGCTTGCGCACTTGGGCCTGCTAGCTCAGGAAAGCTTGAGAGTAGTCAGGTGATCAACAATGTGGTTGACAGTGCAGTTAGACTGCTAGAAACACCTGAGCGTTAAGGTGCTTCCCGAAAAAGGTCCGCTATTCCCCTAGCGGACCTTTTTTTGTATCTGACATCCAATTAACGGAATTGGTATTCTCAAGATCCAGAAACAAAAAAACGGCCTCAACAATGTTAAGGCCGTAAGCTTACTGCATTTGGGCAATGCTAAGCTTTGATGTGCTCACATTTTATATGAACAACTAGGACTCATTAGAAACCGTAAGATGCACCAAATACAAATGCGTTGTTTGCGTTGTCAGCTTGGTTACGGTACTCAAAGTAAGGTTGAACACCATTACGTGTCCAAGTAGCACGAAGCTCGTGATCCATCGTGTTATCAGCGTCGCTGATCACGTATACGTTGTTGTAGCTAACAGCTAGCTCTTCGTTCACTGCGTAACCAATACGGTTGTCAAAGCGAGTTTGGTCATCTGCTTTGCTGTCTTCCATCGCGTGGTAACGAGTACGGTTGCTGATAGAAATACCGTTATCGAAGTTGTAGCCAATTTTTACTAGAGGACGGTACTGAACAGTTTCACCGTTGTTTAGCAAGTGGTGGTAACCCACAGCAACCCAAAGGTTGTCGTTAATGTTGTAGCTTTGTTCGATACCAAGCGTAATGTATGGCGAGTTACCTAAGCCTGTGTCTTGGATCAGCTCGTTATCGTATTTACCAAGTGAGATGCCATCAAACTCAGTTAGTAGTGTTGTGCCAGTATCAAACGTATGGCCAGCTTCAAGTGTTGAAGTCGCGTTAGGTTGGAAGTCCGAGTGGAACTGAACGTTACCTGTTACGTAAGAAGAACCCGCGAAAGCGCTAGAAGCGAAAACAAGAGAAAGTGCACTTAGAGCGAAAACATTTTTCATAATTACTGCCTTTGTGTTTTGGGGCGGCTGCGTGGGTCCTCACTGACCTTAAACCGCACTTTTTTAGGGAGTCTCCCTGACGACGGCAATACTGCTTGATTTAATTCGCCTTGAAAAATAATTCAAAACGAAAGGTGATCCAGTTCAAATCAAAAAGAAACGAACCGCAAAAATTGCATTAAAAACAGAGTGTTATATAAAACATAAAAATAGGTAAACAAAACAAAATGTGATTTCACGCAGAAAAACACGGCCAGAACAACGCCAAGTAGCAATCAAGATCACACTTCAATATCGATTCTAAAAAAACAACTTATTTATCTTTGAAAAATAATCAGACATTGATCACACTTATTTTCCACCGTGAAATAAATAAAGCCCTCAACATAAGTTGAGGGCTTTGAGTAAGGAACAATGATTTTAGTGAACGATTATCGGAATTATTTCACGCTAGTGACGCGGCTTGTTTTCTCACCAGTCGCTGATACCGAGCGGATAAACACCTCACCTTTCACATTTGGACGAGCATTGTCTGCATAAGTTAGCCAGTTTTTGCCGTCTAGAGAGTATTGAAGCTTCACACCAGGGAACTGAACGTTCATTGCTAGCTTGCCATCTTCGACTTTCGCGCCAGGGACTGGTAAGCGGTAGTCGATACCTGATTTCTCTAGCTTAGCCAGTTCACGTTGGCCTAGTACGTTCGCAAAGCGGTTGTAGTCTTGGTTTAGCGCAGCTTTGTCTACTAGGTTAGAGTTTTGCGAGTACTCAACACCTACTTTGTAGTCGTTTTCCCAGTCTGCACGGTGCCATGCACGCTCAGCCGCCGCTAGTACGCGAGGGAATACCATGTACTCGTATTGCTCATCGTTACGTACTGTCTCAGACCAAAGCTGCGCTGATAGACCGTAGAAAGGTTTCGCTTCGATTTCACCTTTACCAGTAAAACCGTTGCCATCGCGGTCTACAGAAGTTTCTGCGTTCTGCGGCATGTTCTCTGGAGCAAAGCCAAACATCTTACGAGTATCTGTTGCACGCGTTGCCCAGTAGTAACCACGCTCTTTCGGGTCCACTTCGTATGGCATGTCCATGTAAACGTAGTCTGGATTAGAAACGATCACGTCGTAACCTTTCTTAGACCACTCGTACACAGATGATGTGCCACCCCAGTAAAGAACGTCCCAGAAGTTAACTCGTGTGTTTTCTGTTGCGAACGCTTTTTCGCCGTCACTGTATTTCAAGCCATCTTGCCAAGCTTGGAAGTTTGGAATGCCTTTCTCAGCAACAATCTTCGACACTTCTTCTGCAAAATGGCTTGGTAGGTGAGCAAAGTCACTGACTGTGCCATCTGTGATTAGCGTCTGACATTGTGGAGACTGTGCGAATGGCTTATCTTGTTTAGATAGGTCAATCGTACCTTTCCAGCTTACTTTGTCTTGTGCGTTAACATCTTGGAAGCCTGCGCCTAGCTTGATGTTCTTCGCTTCGTCACCACCGAAATGCCATGTAGTTAACGGTGCGCCAGCCTCTTGGTGCATTGCTGCTACTTCTGAAATCACTTTATCAACAAAGCGAGTTGAAGATTCCATACATGGGTTGATAAAGCTTTGCTTGTTGTAGAACTGAACCGTCGTTACGTTCGATGTATCTTGAGGATCCATCAGGCGGTATTCGTTCGCTTCTGCTTCTTTACCTTCTTCCATTAAACGGTCGTAACGCGCTTCCATGGATACTACCGCTGCACGAGCGTGCGCTGGCATATCGATTTCTGGAATCACTTCAATGTTACGTGCTTTCGCGTATTTCAAGATTTCCACGTAGTCTGCTTTGCTGAAGTAGCCAGAGCCAAAGTTGTCTGTCGTTGGACCAGAGCCAAGCTGAGGCAGTAAACAGCTTTTCTCTTGTGTATCGAAACAACGGTTAGCACCCACTTCTGTCAGCTCAGGCAGACCCGGGATTTCTAAACGCCAGCCTTCATCATCGGTTAGGTGAAGGTGTAGTTTATTCATCTTGTACGCTGCCATTTGGTCTAGCGTTGCAAGAATTGCGTCTTTAGAGTGGAAGTTACGAGCTACATCGACCATCACACCACGGTAATCAAAACGAGGTGCATCTTTAATCGACAGTAGTGGTAGAGAATCAGCATTTTGGCTATCTACCAGGCCAAAGATAGATTGTACGGCGTAAAACGCACCTGCTTGGTCAAACGCTTTAATCGCAATACCGTCGCCTTTGATGCTCATTTCGTAAGCACCAGATTTTGCTAATTCACCGGTGAAGTCTGCAGGAACTAGCGTGATGCTAACAGGAACATCACCACGGACATCCACACCTACCACTTCTGCACGTTCTTGAATTGCTGCAAATTGAGTCGCATCGAATGCGTCTTTAGGCAGCGCAATACCATCCGCGATATCTACTGTGCCTTTACCTGCTTCAACAGACAGTGGCGTTGGTAGTAACGTGGTTGATACATCTTGTTTTGCTAGGTCTTCGTTCTTCTCAAAACGAGACACAGCGTTTGCAAATACGTTGTTGTCGTCTGGTGTACGTTTTAGGTTATTACCTTCAAGACCCGTCACGAAAGACGCAACGTCTTCTGTGTTAAGAGAAGCGATCATCTTAGGCTCTGCATTCGGTGCAGCAACGAAAGCGCCTGGCATGAAGTCAGTTTCAAATAGCTGCCAGTATTCAGCAACAAGAGGAAGCACAACCTCTTCACCCGCAGCGAAGCCATCAAACTTATCGGTCGGTTCTAGCTTGTGTAGGTCACCCGTTACACGTGAGATTTTGAACTGCTCGTTGTCAACATCCAGAATCAAACGAATGCTGTGGAAGTAAATAGCCCAATCTTTTGAGTCAACCGCTTCACCTTGGTTAACAAGCGTCATGTTTACTTTGTTACAAGATGCCCACTCTGCGCCCATATCTTGACACGCAAGACCTTCGTTAGCGCCGTGGTTAGTTAACACTTCATATTGAATATCAAGGTTATCAGCCAGTGAGTTTACAACTTGTTGCTCAGAGCTCTGTAGTGAAGAGCAGCCTGCCAATGTAGCGATAACAGAAGCAGCAATCAGACTATGTTTCAACATCTTACTTTCCCCAAAAAGTCAGTGGTTCAAAACGACAATTATCAAAAATAGTGAGCACCTAAATGCGAGGCGCTTAACAGTTGCATTCAACATACAAGCAGTTATTTCTAGGCGTAAAATTAATGGAACTGATAAGTGATCTAGCTCAAATTCAGGTTGAAGATGAAAAATATAAACACTTTAAATTCAAAAACTTAGACAAAACGTCAAAAACGAGCAACTTTTTTTGACGTGTTTGTTGCGATCTCAATCACGAATATTGATGGGTTTCGACTGGTTTTATAGGATTTTGATCACAAGTGGTTATTTAGTGTTCCATTAACAACAAACTCAATTGAAACACTTTCGTGAATTAGCTCTCACTTCTTCACCGTTAAAACTCGTCAATATTTTTAAAAATGACGATTTTGCCGAACCGTGTTATAGATAAGATGCATATTGAATTCGAGGAAAAAATATGTTTCGACTCTTGTCCGTGATGTCATCTCTGATCGTCTTTTTGACTTCTTATTCGGTTCAAGCCGAGCCACAGCATTGGCTAGCCAAGAAAGGTAATACCGAATACATGATTATTGGCTCCGTCCATGTTGGTGACAACACCATGTACCCACTGCCAAAAGCGGTGACTGACTTCCTCAAAAACAGCGACGGCTTAATCATTGAAGCCGATGTTAGAAATACCGAAGGGGTCACTTATCCAAAAACCGCGTTTCTGGCCAAAGATGTCTTGGACAGGACACAGCGCAAACATCTTGCTGAGATTGCTAATGACCTAGGTTTACAAGAGTCACAGCTACTCAATGCACCGCCTTGGTCTGCGGCATTAACGATTCAACTGTTACTGATGAACAAATTGGGATACGCATCTGATCAAGGTGTCGATATGCACTTGATTAATATCGCGGACAAAAAACGTGTGCCCATCCTTCCACTGGAAACGGTTCAATTTCAAATAGACTTAATTGCTGGACAAAAAGACGGTGGCAAAGAATTGCTACTTTCTTCTATTGAAGAATATGACGGAGGCGAGAAGTTAGTGCAGTGCTTAATCGATAGTTGGAAGACAGGAGATGGCAGCTCGTTGGAAGAAGCGTCCATGAGTGAACAATCAAGCGATGAGTTTAACGAAGCTTTCTTGTATGCCCGTAACCGAGATTGGGCTGAAAAGCTCGATTCTGGCAGAGTCTTACCGAAGAAGTCAGGCCAATACACGATTGTTGTGGGTAGCTTGCATTTGGTCGGAAAAGACAGCTTAATTGAACTGCTCGAGACACGCGGCTTTGCGATTGAACCATTAGGCAATACAGGCAAAGCAGACTGCGATATCGAGCACTAACTCCTACTTATATCATTGTATTTATGCATCTAGATATTATTGGGTCAATCTGTAAACAATTTAAAATTTGATAAGGGCGTTATGAAGTTCAAAGCCTCACTATTATGTCTTGCAAGCGCGTTACTTTTGCCATCGCTTGCTCACGCAAAACCTTCTTGTACGGTTGAAGACTTCCAACCTATTGATGTCACACCAGATACCAAAGGCGGTGTTTTAGATAAAGATAGTGGGCAGTTTCTCATTACTCAAAAGCCGATGATGCGTTGTGCAAACATCACTTTTTCGACCGCTCATACTCGCAATCGCGTCGCTCATATGATGAACCACAACTTTGAAGCCTACTACTTTGATGGCAAAACTGGTCAGTCTCATTCCGCTACTTTTGACGAAGATGAGCTAAAAGCTGGGTACATTAAAATCGGTCCAAACCATCCGAAAACGGCTTACGTGTGTTTCACGACATCCGAAACACCGATCAAAGATATAAGTTGTGATGTGAAGTAACGGGATTCGACTTTATTTTGCTTTTCTAGGAGCAAGTTCCTTCAACACCTTCTTAATAAAAATACCTTTTCCTATACTCTCAACGAGTACCTCTCGATTCCAAAAGCGAAACGCTCCCAACTCTCGGAGCGTAGCGTTCCTAACTGAGAGATTCCCGACTGCGCTCCTTCGTCGCTTTCGGGAATGACGCCGTTTGAATTCAGTGCTTTTTATTCGTCATCCTCAAGAGCGAGGGACGAGCGAGTTGGGGATCTTTTACGTTTTCATTTACCAGTTGGTGAAAGCTGATTTGCCTCAAAGCGTTCCTTCTCTCGTATCTCGAAGAGCAGAGTCTGTTCCCAAAGCGAAGCGTTCTCGATTCAAAAAGCCGTAAAACGCAAAAAAGCCGTAGCATTTCTGCTACGGCTTTCTCTAATGTGGTCGGTGAAGAGGGATTCGAACCCCCGACCCTCTGGTCCCAAACCAGATGCGCTACCAAGCTGCGCTATTCACCGAGATGTTTAACTGAGGACTTATCCCCGTCAACGGATGCGTATATTACGGATTCTCCGCAGAGACGCAAGTGCTTTTTCAAAAAAAACGTAATGTCTTAATTCGTTTGATTATTTACTAAACACTAGCACGTAAAATGTGACTAAGAACCCACAATAAAACACAGTTTGTTAACCTTGGCAACATAATTGATCCAGATCAGTGTGCAAAAAAACACCACCCATTAACGTTATCCATGTCGGAAATATCTTGGAGGAAACATATGGACTTTTGGCTTGATCTCCTATTTGGTAATGCGGTGGGGCTATCGTCAATGATAGTAATCTTTGGGGCAATTGGTCTGATGCTATTTTACGGCGGTTTCTTCATTTACAAGATTATGAACGACAAATCTCCTCACTAGATCTCGCTTAGCTCTAGAAACGCTTTGCACCGGAGTTGGTTATTTGCCTGCTCCGGTTTTTTATTTGATCTCAATGCGCCACTCCTTGATATAATCTTACTATTCCGACCTTGTTCTTTATGAGATTGCCGTTATGTCTCAAGACGACGATTTTGATCTGTTCCAACAGATGATGGGCGATGTAAAGCCTATCGACCACGACACTGCAGAGCATAAAAAAGTGCATCAAGTAACGGATGCTCAATTAGCGAAACGCGAAGCTGCAATTTGGCTCACTGAAGATGATCCCGAGTACTTGTCGATTGACCATGCAGAAATGCTCAAACCTGATGACTTTATCGAGTTCAAGCGCGATGGCGTACAAGATGGTGTGTACCGCAAACTACGCCTTGGTAAATACCCGATCCAGGCTCGCCTTGATCTGCACCGTAAGACGCTAAAAGAAGCGCGCGACGAAGTCGTTAAATTCCTCAAACAATGTATTGAGATGGACATCCGAACGGTCGTCATCGTGCATGGCCGTGGCGAACGCTCGAATCCACCAGCATTAATGAAAAGTTTTGTCGCGAGTTGGCTGCAACAAATTCGTGAAGTGCAATGTGTACATAGTGCTCAACGATTCCACGGTGGTAGTGGTGCGGTATATGTTCTACTAAGAAAAAGTGCTGAAAAGAAAATGGAGACGCGTGAACGTCATCAAAAACGTTTAGGCTAACCGGATTCTCGGTGCTAGAATGCCCGACCTTATCTCGCCTTGCTGCTTTAATTAGCAGCAGGCACTTCAATTAACCGCCGTTGTGAAACGTTAGGAGACTCACATGTCACAAGACAACGCAAAACGCTTAAACAAATACATCAGCGAAACGGGCTTCTGCTCGCGTCGTGAAGCAGACCGTCTTATCGAGCAAGGCCGTGTCACTATTAATGGTCAACAACCAGAGATGGGCACAAAAGTACTGCCAGGCGATGATGTTTGTGTCGATGGCAACCCTGTTGCCGCGAAAGAAAAACCAATTTACATCGCGTTGAACAAACCAACCGGTATCACTTGTACCACAGAGCGAGATATCCCTGGCAACATCGTTGATTTCATCGGCCATAAGAAGCGTATCTTCCCTATCGGTCGTCTGGATAAACCTTCCGATGGTTTGATCTTCCTAACCAACGATGGCGACATCGTAAACAAGATCCTACGTGCTGGTAACAACCACGAGAAAGAATACGTAGTACGTGTCGACAAGCCAATCACGGGTGAATTCCTCAAGCAGATGTCGAGCGGTGTGAAGATCCTCGATACAGTGACTCTACCGTGTAAAGTGGAGAAAGAGACCAAATTCTCTTTCCGTATTGTACTTACTCAAGGTTTGAACCGTCAGATCCGTCGTATGTGTGAAGCATTAGGCTACGAAGTTTTCAAACTGCGTCGCGTACGTATTATGAATATCTCACTTGATGGCATTCCTAACGGTAAATGGCGTTACCTAAGTGAAGACGAAGTGGCAGAGATCCTAGCAATGTGTGAAGGTTCTGTGGGTACAGAAGAAGCATCAAAAACAGATTCTAGAGGCCGCAACATTCGTAAAGCGACCGATGCGAAACTGTACGATAGCCGTGAAGAAAACCAAGATTCTACTGCTCGTCGTAACCAAAAAACACGTACGTTCCGTGGTAACAATGCTGATGAATTCCGTCATGCACCGAACTCGAAAAAAGGCCAACAACGTCGTCAACGTGATGATGAAGGCGGACGCCCAGCAAAAGAGCATTACAAAACGAAACCACAAGGTGAACGTGGCAGACCGCAAGGCGAGCATGGTAAATCGCACCGTAAACCAGATGCATCGAGCAATACGCACTCAGCAAACAAGCCTCAATCACCGAGTAAGCCTAAGCAGCATTACATGAACCCAAATGCCGCGAAGCCAAGCAAACCAGCAAAACGTTCTGGTGGCACATTGAGTCTGAAGAAGTAACGCCTCACTGAATGGCAAGATCAAAAAAGGACGCTCATGAGCGTCCTTTTTTTGTCTTCAACTTACAAGCACAGCGGTACAAATTGACCACGAGTTAAGCTCAATAAATCTTTCGGGGCTAACTCGATTTCTAAACCACGTTTACCTGCACTCACACAGATTGTGTCTTGCTCTGTTGCGCTTTCGTGCAAAAAAGTCGGCAGCGCTTTCTTCTGTCCCAGTGGCTAATCCCACCAACAACATACCCTGTGGTCTTTTGCGCGATTTCCGGATCGGCCATATCGGCCTTTTTGCCCTTCGCTGCTTTCGCCGCCAGTTTTAGGTTCAGCTTTTGATCAACAGGGATAATCGCAACCGCAAGGTTCTTTGGCTCGCCGTTCAAACAGAACAACAAGGTTTTGAATACTTTCTTTGGATCTTGTCCCAATACCTCAGCCGCTTCTAGTCCATAGCTGTCTGCTCTTGGATCGTGCTCGTATTGGTGAATGGTGTGTGTAACTTTTTTCTTTTTCGCAAGATTAATGGCCGGAGTCATCAAGATTCTCCTTATAAAACAAAAAACGCTGCCCCTAGTAAGGAGCAGCGCTTTAAGTTAATGGTATCAGCGACTTTGAGTCAATCGCTTTTTACTTGTAAACGATGTCACCAGAAGGCGCGTACTCATTTACATCAATTGGACTGTGTGACTCCAAGAACTCTTTCAGTACCTCAGCATCCGTAAATCCCGTGTTGACGTAACCCGGATGAGTATTCACTTTCGGGTAGCCATCACCACCCGATGCGTTGTAGCTTGGTACGGTAAAGCGGTACTCGCTATCCAGACGCAGCTGCTTTTCACCAATAAAGACATTCGATACTTTGCCGTTTTCTACCGTCATAGAAATACCAGCAAACTGAGCGTAAGCACCTGAATCTACTGGCTTCGTCGCCACAATATTTAGGTAATCCAACACTTCTTTACCCGACATATCGACGTAAGAGACCATGTTACCGAAAGGCTGGACGGTCAGCACATCTTTGTAAGTAATATCACCGGCTTCAATCGAATCACGCACACCGCCTGAGTTCATCACAGCGAAGTCCGCCTTAGCACGCTCCATATGGGCAGTTGCAATCAAACGACCAAGATTGGTTTGTTGGAAACGAACAACATTGCGGTCACCTTCCAGCTTGCCGTTAGATTCGGCAATTTTTACATTCAACTGGCCCTGACCTTTTTCTTGGTAAGGACGAAGGAAATCCAGCATTGCCGAGTCTTGTGCGATTTCATCTTGCACCAACACACGTTGAGATTCGCCGTTCACTTTGATTTTCTTCTTCAAGTTGACGGGAATCAGATCGTAGCTCACCATCGACAGTTCACCGTTGCGGAACTCGTAATCTGCACGCCCCACATACTTACCCCACTCGTACGCTTGCACGATGTAAGTACCGTTTTGCTCATCCGGCTTACATTCCTCACCCGGCTTAAAGCTCTTCTTAATGACGTTAGGACCTTCCATACAAACTGGTTCTTGTGAGTGACCACCCACAATCATGTCCAAATCACCTTCATTTAGGTAGCGAGCCAATGCCACATCACCGGGAGCATTCACACCACGATTGCCATTTTCATAATGCCCCATGTGCGTCACCGCAAAGATAAGATCTGGCTTTTCAGTTTGCTTCAGTTCAGCTATCAGTTTTTTCGCTTCTTGTTTCGGGTCGCGGAAATCAACCTCACCGATGTACTCTGGGTTACCTAGTTTTGCCGTATCTTCTGTCGTAAGACCTATCACGGCAATCTTGATGCCTTGCTTATTGAACATGGCAAAAGGTTGGAACAGGCGCTCGCCAGTTTCTTTGTCGTAAATGTTGGCAGACAGCATCGGGAAGTTTGCCCATTCTTGCTGTTTGAACAGTACTTCCAGTGGGTTATCGAATTCGTGGTTACCCAGCGCCATTGCGTCATAACCAATCTTGCTCATGCCTTTAAAATCTGGCTCAGCATCTTGCAGGTCAGACTCAGGTACACCTGTATTGATATCACCACCTGATAGTAGAAGCACGCTACCACCTTCGGCTTGAATCTCTGCTCGCAGTTCATCGATCAGCGTTTTACGTGCCGCCATGCCGTACTCACCGTACTTGTTCTGCCAAAAACGACCATGGTGGTCATTGGTATGCAATACCGTCAGTTTGTAAGTTGTGTCTTCATTCCATTCGTGTGCTGGTTGGGTTGCACATCCGGCCAGAGTAGCCAAGATAGCCGCGCTCAAAGCGGTCTTTACAATCAGGCGTTGCTTCATTGTTTACCTTATTATTGTCCGGGTTCCACTGCATTGCGCGCCCAGCAATGAAGAAACCGTCTTCTCATTGTGCGAAAACGCGCAAACTTAGAACTAGTGTAAAACACTAATATATTGATTTCATGTTTCTGCGACGCAGTTTGCTGCTGACAAGTTAGATAGCCTTAAATCTAAGCAAATTATAGACATAATCAAGGTGGTGTAAGGAAGCGAGAAGCGAGAAGCGAGAAGCGAGAAAAAGATAGTGAGGCAGAATGAATGTGTCGATACAAAAATGGCCAGCGCACGGGCTGACCATTTCATTCAAACATTCACAACAATCGATTATTTGATATCGATGTCTGCAAAGCTCTTAATTAGATCGTCTAGCGATTTCATTTGAGCTAGGAACGGTTCTAGTTTGTCTAGAGGCAGTGCAGATGGGCCATCACAACGCGCTTGATCTGGGTTCGGGTGCGCTTCAATAAACAGACCAGCAATACCTGTTGCTAGGCCTGCTTTCGCAAGTTCAACAGTTTGCTCACGACGACCACCAGATGCTGCGCCCGATGGATCACGCATTTGAAGTGAGTGCGTTACGTCAAAGATGATTGGGCTGCCTTTTGATGCATTTTTCATTACACCAAAACCAAGCATATCAACCACTAGGTTGTCGTAACCCATACAAGAGCCGCGCTCACATAGGATAATGTTTTCATTACCACACTCTGCGAACTTCTCAACAATGTTACCCACTTGGCCAGGGCTCATGAACTGAGGTTTCTTCACGTTGATCACTGCGCCGGTTTTCGCCATTGCTTCAACTAGGTCAGTTTGACGAGCTAGGAATGCTGGAAGCTGGATAACGTCAACCACGTCAGCCACTGGCTGAGCTTGCGCTTCTGTATGAACGTCAGTGATGATTTTCACACCGAATGTGTCTTTTAGTTCTTGGAAGATTTTCATGCCTTCTTCCAGACCAGGACCACGGTATGAGTGAACAGAACTGCGGTTTGCTTTGTCGAACGACGCCTTGAATACGTAAGGGATACCAAGCTTATCGGTTACTTTTACGTAGTGCTCACAGATCTGCATAGCAAGATCGCGCGACTCAAGAACGTTCATACCTGCGAATAGGGTGAATGGCTTGTCGTTAGCAACCTGAATGTCACCAATATTAACGATTTTCTGTTCCATTTTGATTCTCTTTTTTCTGTCTTCGGCACGCATTTTTTCAGCATGTCGATAAAATTAGTGGAGCGTAACGTGCTTCTCGCTCATGGCGTTAACTTGTGATTTTAGTAGCTCTGATGCTGGATCGTCTGGGCATTGGTCAATAAAGTACTGAAAATCTGAAACCGCTACCTGATGACAGTCTAGTTGCTGAAAGATAAAACCACGATCACGAATCTCATACGGGTCATCCGGTACGAAGGTCAACGCTAGGTTGGTGCACCGCAGTGCTAATGTATAACGCTCTTCACGTAGCATCGCGCTCTTGATTAGAGCCAACCAGCGACCAATAACGGTCGGGTTGTCTGCCTCTTCAAAATGTTCTGGCTTCAACGTTGCTAATGGGCCTTCTTGACCAATCAACCATGCTTGGAGGATTTTCTCACCGACATACTCACCGTTGAACGGGTTAATGTAGTCTGGTGTTTTGTGCATCCAATCCACTTTGATCAGAAATTGAGTAGGAAATGTCACGCCTTTCATAGGAAAACCAAGGCGGTTACCCAAGTAAAGTAAGATAGCACCAAGACTTACAGGAATGCCTTTTTTACGCTCAAGCACTTTGTCGATAAAGCTATTGTCAGAGATAAAGTACTCTTGTTCATCGCCTTTAAAGCCCCATTCATAGAAGAACAGGCGAAGGAAAGAATCAAATCGTTGCTCTTCGTCCGTCTCATGAACCAGAATCGCTTCCGCTTCTTTATAAAGGCGCTCTAGCTCTTGCTTTGCCCAATGTACATTGGTGTCTGGGTTTACCGATTGATTCAGTACCAACGCCCCTTCCACCAATGCCATATTGTCAAAATCTTCGTCAAAAAACTCTAGCATGACGATTACCCAAATAAGTTCGGATTTTTAGATACGGCAATGTTAGCCGCCATCACTAGCCAACCAAGTGCGCCAAAGAAAGCAAATATTCTCAGTAGCTTGTTTTTCGCCATCTTCATTGCGAAGAAGCCAAGAGCAATGTACGCAAGCACACAAGTAATTTTGTTGGTTAGCCATGGTGCTGATTCGGTAAAAGGAATAAAGCCTGTCACCATGATCAAACCAATACCAGACAGCAACAACGCGGTATCAACAATGTGTGGGAAAACTTTCAGGAAGCGATTGTTGCGTTTTGGAGAGTCCATCATCAACAACACGAATCGGATCGATAGTAACATCGCGCTCAATGCGATCGTCACTAAGTGAATATGTTTTAGAGCTACGTACATTTCTCTTCTCTTTTATAAGTTACTGCTGACTTGCTCGTTATTATTGAGGCTTGTAACAACCAAGCGTCACTCGATCATTACCACCGTAGTCTTTTTCCGTGACTACTTGTTCAAAACCAAAGTGAACCATGATCTCTCGGACCGCTTCTCCTTGGTCATAACCATGTTCAAATGCGAGCCACCCACCCTCTTCCAAATATTGACGAGCATGGTCAGATATATGACGAATATCCGCTAAGCCATTTTCATCGGCGACAAGCGCTGATTTTGGTTCAAAGCGCACATCCCCTTGAGAAAGATGCGGATCTTTTTCGTCGATATACGGCGGGTTGGAGACAATTAAAGCAAACTTTGTTCCGCTAGCAATAGGTTCAAACCAGCTACCTTGGTCAAACGTCACATTTTTGATGTTTAACTGCGACGCATTGTACTCAGCAAGCTCTTTCGCCTCTTGCTTGAGGTCAACGCCCATCACTTGGCGGTTCGGCATCTCAGATGCTAATGCAAGCGCAATCGCACCTGTACCGGTACCCAAATCTAGGATTTTTCCAGTCTGCCCATACGTTTTATCCAGTGCGACTTCAACTAAACGTTCAGTGTCTGGTCTTGGTATCAGCGTCGATGGGGAGACTTTAAGTGGCAAAGACCAGAACTCACGCTCACCAATGATGTAAGCCACCGGCTCGCCCGCAATACGTCGCTCTAAAAGCACATCAAACTGAGCTTGCTGCTCGGCTTCTAGTGCTTTTTCTGGCCAAGTAAGTAGATAGGTTCTTGGTTTGCCAAGGACATGGCAAAGAAGTACGGCAGCATCAAGAGAAGGCGACTCTTTGCCGCCTTCTGTCAGAATTGCCGTTGCACTTTTCAGTGCTTGCTCAATCGATTGAACTTGGCTCATCGATTAGTTGTTCTCAGCAAGCGCCGCAAGTTGGTCTGCTTGGTGTTCTTGAAGCACTGGATCAATCAAGCTTTGCAGGTCACCTTCCATCACTTCGTTCAAACGGTAGATGGTTAGGTTGATGCGGTGGTCAGAAACACGGCCTTGCGGGTAGTTGTAAGTACGGATACGGTCACTACGGTCACCAGAACCTAATAGGTTACGACGTGTGTCAGAAACTTCTGCTGCACGACGTTCTTCTTCCGCTTGAACGATACGAGCAGCAAGTACTGCCATCGCTTTTGCTTTGTTCTTATGCTGTGAACGCTCGTCTTGACACTCTACCACTGTACCTGTTGGTAAGTGGGTAATACGGATTGCAGAATCCGTGGTGTTAACGTGCTGACCACCCGCGCCAGATGCACGGAATGTATCGATTTTTAGGTCTGCCGCTTTAATTTCTGGTAGATCCGCTTCTGGGATTTCCGCCATAACCGCTACGGTACATGCAGAGGTGTGAACGCGACCTTGAGATTCTGTTGCAGGTACACGTTGTACACGGTGACCGCCTGACTCAAATTTCAGCACACCGTATGCACCGTCGCCGCTCACTTTGGCGATCATCTCTTTGTAACCACCGTGTTCTGCTTCGTTAGAAGACATCACTTCGATGCGCCAGCCACGCTTCTCTGCGTACTTGCTGTACATACGGAACAGGTCACCAGCGAAGATACCCGCTTCATCACCGCCAGCACCAGCTCGAATCTCAAGGAAACAGTTGCGGTCATCGTTTGGATCTTTTGGAAGAAGAAGGATCTGAAGCTCATCAGCTAGACGCTCGATCGCTTCTTTTGCTTCTTTGATTTCTTCCTGCGCCATTTCACGCATTTCTTCGTCATCTTCGTTAGCCATCTCTTCAGCGGCTACAAGATCGTCTTGCGCTTGTTGGTATGCTTGGAAGCACTTAGTAACTTCTTCTAGCTGAGAATACTCTTTTGATAGAGCGCGGAATTTGTCCTGATTTCCAATTACGTCAGGATCACCAAGAAGATGTTGAACTTCTTCGTAACGTTCTACTAGCGTTTCTAGCTTAGTCAGAATTGAGGCTTTCATAGTGTCGTTTTCTTAATAAAAAGCGTGAGTTACAGATCATCCAAACCAAGTGTCTGGCGGATAACCGTTAATTTTGCTGGTTCGCCCTGCTCTGCCGCACTTTGCAGCGCACGAGTCGGAGCGTGAATCAGTTTATTGGTGAGTTTATTGCTAAGCTCGCGCAGTACTTTTTCCGGGTCTGCACCGGTTGCCAGTGATTGCAGGCTTTTACTTAGTAGGTCTTCACGAATCTCGTTGGCAGATTTACGGTAATCACGAATGCTGTCCACTGCTTGGAGTGAACGTAGCCACGTCATAAATGCCGCACTTTCTTCGCTAACGATCGCTTCTGCCTGAATGGCTTCTACTTTACGTTGTTCAATGTTGTTATCGATGATCGACTGTAAGTCATCCACCGAATACAAATAAGCGTCACTTAATTCACCGACCTGCGCTTCCACATCACGTGGAACGGCAATATCTACCAATAGCATTGGCTGATGACGGCGTTGCTTCAACGCAGTCTCGACCATGCCCTTACCAATGATAGGCAAAGGACTCGCTGTCGAGCTAATCACAATGTCTGCTCTAGATAGATGATCTGGAATTTCATTCAAGCTGATCACTTCTGCACCAAACTCTTCAGCCAAACCAAGAGCACGCTCTCGAGTTCGGTTAGCAACAATCATCTTAGTACAGCCATTCGACGCTAAGTGCTTTGCCACCAGTTCGATGGTTTCACCTGCCCCGACTAACAATACCGTGGAGTCAGAAAGTGATTCAAAGATGTGTTTCGCCAGTGTACATGCAGCATACGCCACTGACACCGCATTACCACCAATGTCGGTTTCTGTTCGAACGCGTTTTGCGACTGAAAAAGTCTTTTGAAACAACTTATCAATCGACGCATCCACCGCCTGATGATCACGGGAATCGGAAAACGCTTGTTTTACCTGACCCAAAATCTGAGGCTCACCTAGTACCAGTGAATCAAGGCCGCAAGAAACACGCATCAAGTGCTTAATCGCCGCTTGTTCTTCGTGGACATAAAGACTCGGCATCAAGTCTTCTTGACTAACTTGATGGAACTGGGCTAACCAGTCGATAAGCTTATTTCGCGCTCCTTGCTTTACGTCGCAGTACACTTCGGTACGGTTACAGGTTGAAACAATCACACTACCATTAACGGCTTCATGGTCTCTGAGTTGCTCAAGTGCTGGGCCCAGTTTATCGGGTCCGAAAGCCACTTTCTCTCGCAAGTCAACAGACGCTGTATTGTGATTGATTCCAATAGCAAGCAAGGACATCTAACGTGGTATCTCTGAGATCGGTTATAAAATAGGTTCAGAATTTTACTGTAAGCACGCATTTATTGAAAGGGTAAGCCGGATTTGTTTTCCTTCACTCGGCTTTTCAATGCTATAGTTGTGAGCGATTACCGATGAAACTGATTAATAAGCCATCAAACATGACCTTACGCTCCTTTCTCATCTTATTTTTTTCGAGCATTTTGCTCGCGGGTTGTAGTTCTGTCCCTGACAGCATCACTAGCGTAGAGTGGCAAGCACACGAGCAGCGACTCAAAACCATTAATGACTTTCAAGCCACAGGTAAACTTGGCTATATTGCTCCCGACCAAAGACAAAGCCTCAACTTTTATTGGAAGCAATCAACAACATTAAGCCAACTCCGCTTAACTACCGTGCTAGGCCAAACCGCATTAAAGCTCACCATTACTCCGCAAGGCGCGACTGTCGAAACTTATGACGATCAAGTACTCACCGCGCGTAACGCTAATCAACTGATTTACCGTTTAACTGGCTTAATGATGCCTGTTGATCACCTGCCCGACTGGCTACTCGGCTTGCCCACCAACGCTGACTCATTCCAACTTTCATCCACTAACACGTTACAAGTTCTGGATAAACAGATTGGCTTAAACGATTGGAATATCGATTACCAGCGTTACGGTGACATTGAGTGGCATAACCAGACGTTGCCTCTACCAAGTAAACTCAAACTAAGTACGTCTGATGTAAAAATTAATTTAGTGATCACAAAATGGAACATCACCCAATGATCGACCTTTCAACCCGCTGGCCATCACCAGCGAAATTGAATCTCTTTCTTTATATCAATGGTCGCACTGAAAATGGCTACCATGAACTACAAACGCTATTCCAATTCGTCGACCACGGCGATGAACTCACTATTCAAGCGAACAACTCGGGTGAGATCAGCATTTCCCCTGAGATTGAAGGTGTGCCACTGCACGATAACTTGATCTGGAAAGCCGCAACTGCACTTCAGCGTTACGTAAATTGCTCATACGGTGCACATATCGATCTAAACAAGATTTTACCGATGGGCGGTGGAATCGGCGGGGGCTCCTCTAATGCAGCAACGGCGTTAGTCGCCCTTAACTACCTTTGGCAAACCAATCTCAGTGACGATGAACTAGCAGAAATAGGCTTAGCACTTGGCGCAGATGTGCCTGTATTTGTACGCGGTTTCGCTGCTTTTGCCGAGGGTGTCGGTGAGAAGCTATCTCCTGCTCATCCAGAAGAGAAATGGTATTTAGTCGTTCGCCCGAACGTTTCTATTGCAACAGCTGACATATTCCGACATCCAGACTTAACTCGAAACACGCCAAAACGAGATTTGGAAACGCTTTTGAACGCACCGAGCGTAAACGATTGCGAAAAAATTGTACGAATGCTCTACCCAGAGGTTGATAACCAACTTTCTTGGCTGCTACAATACGCGCCGTCAAGATTGACGGGGACAGGATCTTGCGTATTTGCTGAATTTTCCAGCAAATATGAAGCAGAAGCTATCCTTGCACAACTCTCTGATAAAGTCTCGGCATTTGTCGCTCAAGGGCGCAATGTTTCGCCACTAAAAGAGACTTTGGCTGAATACCAATCAGCCTCACACCGACCTAACTAAAACTGGACGCAAACCCGAGGTTTCCACCGTGCCTGATATGAAGCTATTTGCTGGTAACGCAACACCTGAACTAGCCCAACGTATTGCTGATCGTCTTTACATCTCTCTAGGTGATGCATCTGTTTCTCGCTTTTCTGATGGCGAAGTTGCAGTTCAAATCAATGAGAATGTTCGTGGTAGCGATGTTTTTATCATTCAATCCACTTGTGCACCGACTAACGACAACCTAATGGAACTGGTTGTTATGATTGATGCAATGCGCCGTGCTTCAGCAGGCCGTATCACTGCAGTTATTCCTTACTTCGGCTACGCTCGCCAAGATCGTCGTGTACGTTCTTCTCGTGTGCCAATCACTGCAAAAGTTGTTGCTGATTTCCTATCTAACGTTGGTGTTGACCGCGTTCTGACTATCGACCTACACGCAGAGCAAATTCAAGGCTTCTTCGATGTACCAGTTGATAACATCTTCGGTACACCTGTACTTCTAGAAGACATGCAATCTCGTGGTCTAGAAAACCCTGTTGTGGTTTCTCCTGACCTAGGTGGCGTTGTTCGTGCTCGTGCAACAGCAAAAGCACTAGGTGACATCGACATCGCTATCGTTGATAAGCGTCGTCCACGTGCAAACGTTTCTGAAGTAATGAACCTAATCGGTGACGTTGAAGGTCGTGACTGTGTGATCGTTGATGACATGATCGATACTGGTGGCACACTATGTAAAGCAGCTGAAGCGCTAAAAGAGCGCGGTGCTAAGCGTGTATTCGCTTACGCAACTCACGCTGTATTCTCTGGTAACGCTGCGGACAACATTAAGAACTCTGTTCTTGACCAAGTTATCGTAACTGACTCTATCTCTCTATCTAAAGAGATGGCTGCTACTGGCAAAGTAACCACACTAAGCCTATCTCGCATGCTAGCTGAAGCGATTCGTCGCATCAGCAACGAAGAGTCAATCTCTGCAATGTTCAACTAATCCGAACATTTCAGTTAAACTGATTTCAAAAGCACCCCTCTTTGGGGTGTTTTTTTATTTGTATCGATAGGCAGAAAATCCCTTGGTCGCCCACCGCGAGAATTCTGTGCTATCATACTGCGCTTTTTGAGATTCCAGAGAGATCCTAACCTTGACTCAACCAATCAAACTTCTTGTTGGTCTTGCTAATCCGGGACCAGAATACGCCAAAACTCGTCACAATGCGGGCGCTTGGGTTGTAGAAGAATTAGCTCGCGTTCACAACGTTACCCTAAAGAATGAACCAAAGTTCTTTGGCCTAACAGGACGCATTATGGTCAATGGCCAGGATCTCCGTTTGCTAATCCCAACCACCTTCATGAACCTATCTGGCAAAGCGATCGCAGCACTTGCGAAGTTTTACCAAATTAAACCAGAAGAGATCATGGTTGCTCACGACGAGCTAGACTTACCGCCAGGTGTCGCTAAGTTTAAGAAAGGTGGCGGTCACGGTGGCCACAATGGCCTGCGTGATACCATTAGCAAACTGGGCAATAACAAAGATTTTTATCGTCTTCGTATCGGCATTGGCCATCCGGGACACAAAGATAAAGTGGCAGGTTTTGTACTAGGCAAAGCTCCAGCGAAAGAGCAAGAGCTACTAGACGCCGCAGCTGACGAATCAGTGCGCTGTCTGGATATCCTAATTAAGGATGGCCTATCAAAAGCACAAAATCGCCTCCACACGTTCAAAGCTGAATAAGGTTACTATCATGGGTTTTAAATGTGGCATCGTTGGTCTACCTAACGTTGGTAAATCAACTCTGTTTAACGCACTAACTAAAGCGGGTATTGAAGCAGCAAACTTCCCGTTCTGTACCATTGAACCAAACACTGGTGTGGTTCCTGTGCCAGATCTACGTCTAGATGCTCTAGCAAAGATCGTTAACCCACAGAAAGTTCTGCCTACCACAATGGAATTCGTAGACATCGCTGGTCTAGTTGCAGGTGCATCTCGTGGTGAAGGTCTAGGTAACAAATTCCTAGCGAACATCCGTGAAACTGACGCAATCGGCCACGTTGTACGTTGTTTTGAAAACGACAACATCGTTCACGTTGCAGGTAAAGTATCTCCAATCGAAGATATTGAAGTTATCAACCTTGAGCTAGCGATGGCTGACCTTGATTCTTGTGAGCGCGCTATCCAGCGTAACGCAAAGAAAGCAAAAGGCGGCGACAAAGACGCGAAATTCGAACTGACGGTTCTAGAAAAACTACTTCCTGTACTAACAGAAGGTGGCATGGCGCGTACTATTGAGCTTGCAAAAGAAGAACTAGCAGCAATTGGCTACCTGAACTTCCTAACGCTAAAACCAACGATGTACATCGCTAACGTGAACGAAGATGGTTTTGAAGACAATGCATACCTAGACGCAGTACGTGAGTTTGCAGCGAAAGAAAACAACGTTGTTGTTCCTGTATGTGCAGCTATCGAATCAGAAATGGCTGAACTAGAAGATGACGAGCGTGAAGAGTTCCTGGCTGACCTTGGTATCGAAGAACCTGGCCTAAACCGCGTTATCCGCGCAGGTTACGAACTACTAAACCTACAAACTTACTTCACGGCTGGCGTGAAAGAAGTTCGTGCATGGACTATCCCTGTTGGAGCAACAGCACCAAAAGCAGCTGCGAAGATCCACACTGACTTCGAAAAAGGCTTCATCCGCGCTGAAGTTGTTGGTTACGACGATTTCATCCAATTCAACGGTGAAAGCGGTGCGAAAGACGCAGGTAAATGGCGTCTAGAAGGTAAAGAATACATCGTGAAAGATGGCGATGTTATACACTTCCGCTTCAACGTATAATTAAGTGAATGAATTCTAAACACTTCATTTACATAAAAAGCCAGCCATAGTGCTGGCTTTTTTTATGCCATTCATAAATGACAAGAAATTAAGTCTCTTACTGTAAGCCATTTTATTTCCAGTTTTAGATCATAAACGCGCCTCTTTGTTTAAAAAGAAAGCGAACGATGGATTTTGCAGGATTTATTGAAAAAAACTGTTGACGGATCTCACTCAACTTCGCATAATGCGCGCCGTTCCCGACGACAAGGCAACTTAGCGACGAGAACAAGAAAACATGGTTTTGGCTACGTAGCTCAGCTGGTTAGAGCACATCACTCATAATGATGGGGTCACAGGTTCGAATCCCGTCGTAGCCACCATTCCTAACTGTTCTTTTTAAAGTGCTGTTAGGAATAGATGCGGAAGTGGCGGAATTGGTAGACGCACCAGATTTAGGTTCTGGCGCCGCAAGGTGTGAGAGTTCAAGTCTCTCCTTCCGCACCATGTTTTAAGTAGTTTTATAACTACTGCCTGCAGGTCTATCGCCAAGCGGTAAGGCAGCGGCTTTTGATGCCGCCATTCCCTGGTTCGAATCCAGGTAGACCTGCCATTATTTAAAGTGAGATTCCTTTGATAAAAAGGGTTGTCACTTAGAGCGTGAAGGTTTATATTGTCTCGCTCAAAAAGATGGCTACGTAGCTCAGCTGGTTAGAGCACATCACTCATAATGATGGGGTCACAGGTTCGAATCCCGTCGTAGCCACCATTCTTTCTTTTGAAAGAAAAAATTTAGTTATTAGTTTTTACCAATTAGCTGATAGCTTATAGAGTTCAAGATGCGGAAGTGGCGGAATTGGTAGACGCACCAGATTTAGGTTCTGGCGCCGCAAGGTGTGAGAGTTCAAGTCTCTCCTTCCGCACCATCTTGAAATACTCTAAACAATATATGCGGAAATGGCGGAATTGGTAGACGCACCAGATTTAGGTTCTGGCGCCGCAAGGTGTGAGAGTTCAAGTCTCTCTTTCCGCACCATATATTGAATAGTCTTTTGACTATTGCCTGCAGGTCTATCGCCAAGCGGTAAGGCAGCGGCTTTTGATGCCGCCATTCCCTGGTTCGAATCCAGGTAGACCTGCCACTATTTTGATTATTGAGTTTGCTCAGTAATTATGCGGAAGTGGCGGAATTGGTAGACGCACCAGATTTAGGTTCTGGCGCCGCAAGGTGTGAGAGTTCAAGTCTCTCCTTCCGCACCATTATTAAAGTCTCTTTAATTAGAGCGCTGTAGGTCTATCGCCAAGCGGTAAGGCAGCGGCTTTTGATGCCGCCATTCCCTGGTTCGAATCCAGGTAGACCTGCCATATTCAACGTTACTGATGTTTTACCAATTACATCAATAACTACAGATCAAGTTGCGGAAGTGGCGGAATTGGTAGACGCACCAGATTTAGGTTCTGGCGCCGCAAGGTGTGAGAGTTCAAGTCTCTCCTTCCGCACCATCTTGATTTAAAGAATATTGTGTTGGCTACGTAGCTCAGCTGGTTAGAGCACATCACTCATAATGATGGGGTCACAGGTTCGAATCCCGTCGTAGCCACCATTTATTTCGTTGTTTAGGTTTTTACCAATTACCTTTATAACGACAGAAAAGTTGCGGAAGTGGCGGAATTGGTAGACGCACCAGATTTAGGTTCTGGCGCCGCAAGGTGTGAGAGTTCAAGTCTCTCCTTCCGCACCATACTTTTCTAACTTGATTAGTCTTTATGACTATCGCCTGCAGGTCTATCGCCAAGCGGTAAGGCAGCGGCTTTTGATGCCGCCATTCCCTGGTTCGAATCCAGGTAGACCTGCCACTATTTTGATTATTGAGTTTACTCAGTAATTATGCGGAAGTGGCGGAATTGGTAGACGCACCAGATTTAGGTTCTGGCGCCGCAAGGTGTGAGAGTTCAAGTCTCTCCTTCCGCACCATTATTAAAAGTCTCTTTAATTAGAGCGCTGTAGGTCTATCGCCAAGCGGTAAGGCAGCGGCTTTTGATGCCGCCATTCCCTGGTTCGAATCCAGGTAGACCTGCCATATTTCAACGTTACTGATGTTTTACCAATTACATCAATAACTACAGATCAATTGCGGAAGTG
>NZ_APHW01000007.1 GCF_002741985.1 Vibrio rotiferianus CAIM 577 = LMG 21460 | reverse complement strand
TAGGTCTATCGCCAAGCGGTAAGGCAGCGGCTTTTGATGCCGCCATTCCCTGGTTCGAATCCAGGTAGACCTGCCATATTCAACGTTACTGATGTTTTACCAATTACATCAATAACTACAGATCAAGTTGCGGAAGTGGCGGAATTGGTAGACGCACCAGATTTAGGTTCTGGCGCCGCAAGGTGTGAGAGTTCAAGTCTCTCCTTCCGCACCATACTTGATTAAAGAATATAGAATGGCTACGTAGCTCAGCTGGTTAGAGCACATCACTCATAATGATGGGGTCACAGGTTCGAATCCCGTCGTAGCCACCATTAATATAGATTTTAGATGCGGAAGTGGCGGAATTGGTAGACGCACCAGATTTAGGTTCTGGCGCCGCAAGGTGTGAGAGTTCAAGTCTCTCCTTCCGCACCATCTAAAAATAATCTATACTTTGCGGAAATGGCGGAATTGGTAGACGCACCAGATTTAGGTTCTGGCGCCGCAAGGTGTGAGAGTTCAAGTCTCTCTTTCCGCACCATACTTTCCTTTATAGGAAAGCACTTAGTTGAAAGGCTAAGATTAGTAGGCTATCGCCAAGCGGTAAGGCAGCGGCTTTTGATGCCGCCATTCCCTGGTTCGAATCCAGGTAGCCCTGCCATTACACAACGTTGTTGAGGTTTTACCAATTACCTTGATAACTACAGAATAAGTTGCGGAAGTGGCGGAATTGGTAGACGCACCAGATTTAGGTTCTGGCGCCGCAAGGTGTGAGAGTTCAAGTCTCTCCTTCCGCACCATTCTTAAGAAACCCAGCATTGATTTGCTGGGTTTTTTCTTTTTTCTGATTCTGGACTCGGTAGATCTCTGATTTATCGAATTAAAAAAGCGAGCTCATGGCTCGCTTTTTTTCTATCTATTGCTTTTCTATCGACTGCTTTCTATGTGCTCAGAAGTCTTTTACATACCTAGCGCATACTTTAATACTTGGGCTTTGATCGGTCCTGAGTTTTCCGCCAGCTTCAATGCTGCATTACGAGCGAACTTCAATGGCCCTAAATCATTGCTAAAGCCTTTGTAGAACACATCCATGCCCGTTTGCATTAACAAGTTATCTGGTCGACGGGCGCGCTCATATTTGGCAAGCAATGCATCGTTAAGTTGCTCTTGCTGATCGGTAACCGCAAGCAGAACATCAGCATCTTTAAAGCCGAGATTCACGCCTTGCCCAGCTAGAGGGTTAATCGTATGAGCAGAGTCACCCACTAATACGCAATTCTTGTTTGAATAACTTTGAGCATGGCGACGAGTGAGTGGGAATGAGCCAAATTGTAGAACTTCAATATCACCCAACTCGGCAGGAAAATGACGTAGGACCTCTTCTCTTAACTGAGGTTTCGTCATCGCGCATAATTGTTTAATGCGTTTTGGCGAGTCATACCAAACCAACGAACCCTGCCCGACTTCTTTACCATCTTCAGTTAATGAGCATAACGGCAAGAATGAGCGTGGACCTGACGGAGTAAATTGTTGCCAAGTGATGTCTTGTTGCGGCAGTTCAGTTTTCACGTTGATCAGCATACAGTGTTGACGGTAGTCCCATGCGGTTACACCAATACCCGCCAATTGACGAACTTTTGAGTTCGCGCCATCGGCACCAATCACCCAATTTGCTTCAAACTGCTCGCCGCTTTCTAGCGTTACACGGTTTACCTCGGCAAACTCTATATCTTTCAATCGCTCAGGGCACATCACCGTTAAGTTGTCGTGTTGTGCGAAAGCTTGCCAAAGACCAAGTTGGATTAGTCGGTTTTCAACGATATAGCCTAACTGCTCCAACGAAAGCTCATCAGAGTGAAAACGTGTACGGCACTCAGGATGTTCCCACGTTTCCAAACGACGATAAGGGCACACTCGCATGCTTTCAATCGCAGACCATGCGCCTAATGAATCAAGTAGCTTCACCGACTGATGGGAAATTGCAGATACACGAATATCCAACGCTTGAGAAACCTCAAACGCCTTTGGTTCTGCACCTTCTACTACTACAACGCTTCTGCCTTGCTTGGCAAACCCAACAGCCACGGCGGCCCCGACCATGCCGCCACCGATTACGGCGATGTCATACTTGTTCATTTTTTGCTCTTCATCGTATTGATTAATTGGCGTTTTTTAATTGTACGTTCCATGGGTATTTTTACAAAATTCTTTAACAAAAAACCTTGCTGTATATAGGGCAAAAAACTAGATTTCATCAGGGTTTGCAGAGAATTCGTCAGATCACTAGTCAGGTGCTTTTTAAAGCAGTACAATACGCCGCTTACCGCCGTGATGGCGGCTATAATTTGAGCAATAGCTCTCCGATTTAAGTACAACTGAACGAGCGAAAGTGAGATGAGTAAGAAACTGCTAATTAAAACCTGGGGCTGCCAGATGAACGAATACGATTCATCAAAAATGGCCGACCTGCTTAATGCTGCAAACGGCTATGAGCTGACCGAAGAGCCAGAGGAAGCAGATGTACTTCTACTTAACACCTGTTCGATCCGTGAAAAAGCGCAAGAGAAAGTTTTCCACCAACTTGGTCGTTGGAAAACACTTAAAGATAAAAAGCCTGGCGTTGTTATCGGTGTAGGTGGTTGTGTTGCAACTCAAGAAGGCGATCACATTCGTCAACGTGCGCCATATGTAGATGTAATCTTTGGCCCACAAACGCTTCACCGTCTTCCTGAGATGATTAAACAATCTCAATCGGATGAAGCACCAGTAATGGACATTTCATTCCCAGAGATCGAAAAGTTTGACCGCCTACCTGAGCCTCGTGCAGAAGGTGCGACAGCATTCGTTTCTATCATGGAAGGTTGTTCTAAATACTGTACTTACTGTGTAGTACCGTACACTCGTGGTGAAGAAGTAAGCCGTCCAATGGATGACGTACTGTTCGAAATCGCACAGCTAGCAGAGCAAGGTGTACGTGAAGTAAACCTACTAGGTCAAAACGTAAACGCATACCGTGGCCCTATGCACGATGGTGAGATCTGTTCATTCGCAGAACTGCTTCGTTTAGTTGCGTCTATCGATGGTATCGATCGTATCCGCTTTACTACAAGCCACCCATTAGAGTTTACTGATGACATCATCGCAGTATACGAAGATACGCCTGAACTAGTGAGCTTCCTCCACCTACCAGTACAAAGTGGTAGCGACCGCGTGCTGACTATGATGAAACGTCCTCACACTGCGATTGAGTACAAGTCGATCATCCGTAAACTACGTAAAGCACGTCCTGATATTCAAATCAGTTCAGACTTTATCGTTGGTTTCCCTGGTGAAACAGACAAAGATTTCCAAGACACAATGAAGCTAATCAAAGACGTAGACTTTGACATGAGCTTCAGCTTCATCTTCTCTCCACGTCCAGGTACGCCAGCGGCAGATTACCCTTGTGACCTATCAGAGCAAGTTAAGAAAGAGCGTCTATACGAGCTACAACAAACAGTAAACACGCAAGCAATGCGCTACTCTCGTCAAATGCTAGACACTGAGCAACGCGTTCTGGTTGAAGGTCCTTCTAAGAAGAACCTAATGGAGCTACGCGCTCGTACAGAAAACAACCGTGTAGTAAACTTTGAAGGTAGCGCAGACCTAATTGGTCAATTCGTTGACGTGAAGATTACGGACGTATTTGCTAACTCACTACGTGGTGAGCTAGTACGTACAGAAAAAGACATGGACCTTCGTAGTGTGATTTCACCAACGCAAATGATGGCGAAAACACGTCGCGAAGATGAGCTAGGTGTAGCTACTTTTACGCCATAAGCTCGTACAAATAGCCATTGAGAGCCTGGTCGTTATCAGGCTCTCGTTAAGTGGCATAAAATGAGAGGCAACATTGAGCAATAAAATCGTAACGCTAGAAATCAATCTAGAACCTTCAGACAACCGCCGACTAGCAAGCCTGTGCGGTCCATTCGATGACAACATCAAGCATTTAGAACGTCGTCTAGGCGTTGAAATTAACCACCGTAGCGACCTTTTCACCATTGTCGGTAAACCTCATACCGCAGCGGCTGCGCTGGATATTCTGAAAACCCTTTACGTAGACACCGCTCCTGTCCGCGGCGAAACCCCTGATATCGAACCAGAGCAGATCCACCTGGCAATCAAAGAATCGGGTGTACTGGAGCAGAATACCGAATCGAACTTCGAACACGGTAAAGAAGTCTTCGTTAAAACGAAAAAAGGTGTGATCAAGCCTCGTACACCAAATCAGGGTCAATACCTGATGAACATGGTGACGCACGATATTACCTTTGGTATCGGTCCTGCTGGTACTGGTAAAACTTACCTAGCGGTTGCAGCAGCCGTTGACGCACTAGAGCGCCAAGAAATCCGTCGTATTCTATTAACTCGTCCTGCGGTTGAAGCAGGTGAGAAACTGGGCTTCCTACCTGGCGATTTGAGCCAGAAAGTCGACCCATACCTACGCCCTCTCTACGATGCCCTATTTGAAATGCTGGGCTTTGAGCGCGTAGAAAAGCTGATTGAACGTAACGTGATTGAGGTAGCACCTCTTGCTTACATGCGTGGTCGTACTCTAAACGACGCCTTCATCATTCTTGATGAGAGCCAAAACACCACTGTAGAGCAGATGAAGATGTTCCTTACGCGTATCGGCTTCAACTCTCGTGCAGTTATCACCGGTGACGTCACTCAAATTGACTTACCTCGCGGTGCAAAATCGGGGCTTCGTCATGCGATTGAAGTGCTAAGCGAAGTCGACGACATCAGCTTTAACTTCTTCCAAGCTGACGACGTAGTGCGCCACCCAGTTGTAGCGCGCATCGTTAACGCTTACGAGAAGTGGGAAGCACAAGACCAGAAAGAACGTAAAGAGTTCGAAAAACGCCGTCGTGAAGAACGTGATGCCAAATTGCTAGAAGCAGCCAAAGCTGAACTGAACGCACAAGTTGCGGCAACTAAGGAATAACCATGGCAATTGAACTTGATTTGCAACTGGCAGTCGAAAATGAAGAAGGCTTACCTTCTGAGCAAGATTTCCAATTGTGGCTAGATAAGACTATCCCTCTTTTCCAACCACAAGCGGAACTGACAATTCGTATTGTCGACGAGCAAGAAAGTCACGAGCTAAACCACGAATACCGTGGTAAAGATAAGCCGACCAATGTGCTGTCTTTCCCATTCGAAGTACCACCGGGTATGGAAATGGACCTACTAGGCGATTTGATCATCTGTCGCCAAGTTGTTGAAAAAGAGGCAGTAGAGCAGAACAAGCCTCTACTAGCACATTGGGCGCATATGGTTGTACATGGCAGCTTGCATCTGCTAGGTTATGACCATATCGAGGATGATGAAGCTGAAGAGATGGAATCCCTCGAAACAGAAATCATGCAAGGTATGGGTTATGAAGACCCGTATATTGCTGAAAAAGAGTAACTTTGGTTGCTCGACAGGGAAAGGCGAACCACCCAGATAACCATCTCGTGCTCGTCTTTCTATGTGAGCTATCACACATCTGATAGCGTTACTTAATTGAGAAACAATGAACGAAGATAATTCTCCCTCTTCTAATGAAGGCAAGAAAGAAAAGGCAGAAGGTCCGAGTAGAAAGTCCTTCTTTGAACGTCTAGGTCAACTATTTCAAGGCGAACCAAAAGACCGCCAAGAGCTTGTGGATGTAATCCGTGACTCTGAAATCAATGACCTGATTGACCACGACACCCGCGACATGCTTGAAGGTGTTATGGAAATCTCCGAAATGCGCGTGCGTGACATCATGATCCCGCGTTCGCAAATGGTTACTGTTGAGCGCACAGACGATCTTGATACTTTGATCGCACTAATCACTGACGCTCAACACTCTCGCTACCCAGTGATCAGCGAAGATAAAGACCATGTGGAAGGCATTCTACTAGCGAAGGACTTACTCAAATACTTGGGCTCAGGCAGTAACCCATTTGATATCGAAGAAGTAATTCGACCAGCAGTCGTGGTACCGGAAAGTAAACGTGTCGACCGCCTGCTAAAAGAGTTCCGTGAAGAACGTTATCACATGGCAATTGTTGTCGATGAATTCGGCGGTGTTTCTGGTCTCGTAACCATCGAAGATATCCTTGAAGAAATCGTAGGGGATATTGAAGATGAGTTCGATGACGATGAAGAAACCGATATCCGTAAACTAAGCAAGCACACGTTTGCTGTCAGAGCTCTGACAACCATTGAAGAGTTTAATGAGACATTCGGTACCGACTTCAGCGATGAAGAAGTAGATACCGTTGGCGGCATGGTAATGACTGCTTTTGGTCACTTACCATCGCGCGGCGAAGTAGTTGAAATCGAAGCGTACAGCTTCAAAGTAACTGCAGCGATAACCGTCGTGTCATTCAACTTCAGGTGACGATTCCAGACGAAGAAAAGCTGGTTGAAGCCACTCAAGAGTAACGCGATACCCTAACATCGGGAATATCAGAAAAATAAAATGATGAATGTACTCTTTCATCGCCTCAAGCGGCCCTTAGTGGCCGCTTTTGTTGGCGCCTCCACTACCCTAGCATTTGCCCCTTACCAGTTATGGCCAATCGCCATACTTAGCCCTGCTATCCTGCTTATTCTTCTTGCAAACCAATCGCCTAAGCGCGCGCTTTGGATAGGTTATGCCTGGGGGCTAGGTCAATTTGCAACGGGTGTAAGCTGGGTTTACGTCAGCATTGCTGGCTTTGGCGGCATGCCGCTGATTGCAAACGTCTTCCTCATGGGCTTATTGATCGCTTACTTGTCGGTTTACACTGGCCTGTTTGCATGGCTCAGCAACAAGTTCTTCCCAGAGTTTACCCTAAGCAAAGCGCTGCTTGCTGCCCCTGCATTATGGCTAGTCACCGACTGGTTACGTGGCTGGGTAATGACAGGCTTCCCGTGGCTATGGCTTGGCTACAGCCAAATTGACGCGCCATTCGCTAGCTTTGCGCCTATTGGTGGTGTAGAACTACTAACCCTGTTCATCATGATCAGCGCTGGCGCGCTAGCGTATGCTTGGATTAACAAACAGTGGTTGGTGGTCATCATCCCTGCCGTGTTGTTAAGTACTGGCTTTGGTATTCGCCAATACGATTGGGTAACACCGCGCGTAGGAGACTCCACTAAAGTAGCTCTTATCCAAGGCAACGTTGACCAAAAACTAAAATGGCTACCAAGCCAACGCTGGCCAACCATCATGAAATACGCAGACCTCACTCGCGAGAACTGGGATGCTGACATCATTGTATGGCCAGAAGCTGCGATTCCTGCGTTTGAAATCGAAGTACCATCTTTCCTAAGGAACATTGATGCAGCTGCAAAGATAAATAACAGTGCCATCATCACTGGTGTCGTTAACCAAGGTGAAGACGGCCAGTTCTACAACAGCATTTTATCTTTAGGTGTAACTCCATACGGCGACTACAGCTTTGATATGGACAAACGCTACCACAAACATCACTTACTTCCGTTTGGTGAGTTTGTACCGTTTGAGGATGTACTGCGCCCATTGGCACCATTCTTTAACTTACCAATGTCTTCCTTCAGCCGTGGCGATTTCATTCAACCAAACATTGTGGCGAATGGTAAGCATATGGATCCTGCGCTGTGTTACGAGATCATTTTCAGTGAGCAAGTGCGTCAGAACGTCACTGACGATACCGACTTCATCCTAACCCTGTCTAATGACGCGTGGTTTGGTCATTCGATTGGTCCACTGCAACACATGGAAATCGCTCGTATGCGTGCATTAGAGCTTGGTAAACCGCTGATTCGCTCTACCAATAATGGTTTAACCGCCGTAACTGACCATAAAGGTAAGATCATCGAACAAATTCCTCAGTTTGAGACCGCAGTACTACGCGCAGAACTTGTTCCTACAGATGGACAAACGCCATATCGAGTCGTGGGAACTTGGCCGCTGTATATTTGGGCTGGATTGAGTTTGATGCTCGCTTGGTGGTTACCAAGAAAGAAAAAGTCATAAACAAAAAAAGAGGCTCTTGAGCCTCTTTTTTATTTCGTTTGCTAACGTCCACTATGGCTTAAGAGATTGACGACTAAAGCCCGTATGATTGCACTTAATACATGGGATGATGATGGTTGGATGGTTGTACGTCGTTTTGTGACCACATTCGTCACAGACTAAAGTACCAAGACCAATCACCTCGCCCGCTTCATAAAGTCCTTGATGCTCTAGATCATCAAATAATTCTACCCACTCCACTTTGGTTCGGTCGGTAATATCGAGCAGACCCTGCCAGATTGAATCAGCAATCGTGAGGTAGAAAGGTCCGCTCTTTCCTTCTTCATAGCTGTCTGAAAACTCTTTCAAATCCGCTTTGACATAAGCAGAGATCAACGAGAGTTCATCTTTGGTCATGTCGTTGGCTGCATCCACCACTTTGCCCGACGTTTCGAACACTTTGTTAACTTCATCCGGACTGTGCTTCAAGGTTTCAATCACATCCTCGAGCATTTCCTCATAACCTGCTTTGCGTTTAGGCATAACTGACCTCCATCTTTCTACTGCCAGCACCAATTCAAGGTACATGGGTATAGATTGGCTATTGTTGTGATCCCTAGCTTTAGGTATTCTATGATGATCTATTAAAGTCTGTTCTAACCGAACTCACAAATTCCAAGATAACCGGATACCATCGATGCAAGAACAATACAATCCACAAGACCTTGAACAGAAAGTTCAAAAGCACTGGGATGACAACAAGACCTTTGTTGTAAGTGAAGACCCAAATAAAGAAAAATTCTACTGTCTATCCATGTTCCCATACCCAAGTGGTCGACTGCACATGGGTCACGTGCGTAACTACACCATCGGTGACGTAGTATCTCGTTTCCAACGCCTACAAGGCAAAAACGTAATGCAACCAATTGGTTGGGATGCGTTTGGTCTACCTGCAGAGAACGCTGCAGTTAAAAACAACACTGCGCCTGCACCATGGACTTACGAAAACATTGAGTACATGAAGAACCAACTTAAGCTTCTAGGCTTTGGTTACGACTGGAACCGTGAATTCGCAACGTGTACTCCTGAGTACTACCGTTGGGAACAAGAGTTCTTCACTAAGCTTTACAATAAAGGCCTAGTGTACAAGAAGACTTCTTCTGTTAACTGGTGTCCAAACGACCAAACTGTTCTTGCAAACGAACAGGTTGAAGACGGCTGCTGCTGGCGTTGTGACACGCCTGTAGAGCAAAAAGAAATTCCACAGTGGTTCATCAAGATCACTGAATACGCTCAAGAGCTACTAGACGATCTAGATAACCTAGACGGTTGGCCTGAAATGGTTAAAACCATGCAGCGCAACTGGATCGGTCGCTCTGAAGGTGTTGAGCTTAAGTTTGAAGTTAAGGGTCAACAAGACCTAGAAGTTTACACAACACGTCCAGACACACTAATGGGTGTGACTTACGTGGGTATCGCAGCAGGTCACCCTCTGGCAGCAGTAGCAGCAGAGAACAATCCTGAGCTTGCAGCGTTCATCGACGAGTGTAAGAACAACAAAGTAGCGGAAGCTGAGCTTGCGACAATGGAGAAGAAAGGTATGGCGACTGGCCTTACTGCTATTCACCCATTGAACGGCCGTGAAGTTCCTGTTTACGTAGCAAACTTCGTACTGATGGACTACGGTACAGGCGCTGTAATGGCAGTACCTGCACACGACCAACGTGACTTCGAGTTCGCAACTAAGTACGGTCTAGACATCGTGCCTGTTATCAAGCCAGTTGATGGCAGCGAGCTAGACATCTCTGAAGCAGCATACACAGAGAAAGGTGTACTGTTCGATTCAGGTGAATTCGACGGCCTAGAGTTCCAAGCGGCGTTCGATGCAATCGCAGCGAAGCTAGAAGCAGAAGGCAAAGGCACTAAGACAGTTAACTTCCGTCTACGTGACTGGGGTGTATCTCGTCAACGTTACTGGGGTGCACCAATCCCAATGGTAACCACTGAAGACGGTGAAGTTCACCCAGTACCAGCAGACCAACTACCAGTAATCCTTCCAGAGGACGTGGTAATGGACGGCGTAACGAGCCCAATCAAAGCAGACAAAGAATGGGCGAAGACAACCTTTAACGGCGAACCTGCTCTACGTGAGACAGATACGTTCGACACGTTCATGGAATCTTCTTGGTACTACGCGCGTTACTGTTCACCACAAGCTGACGACATCCTAGATCCAGAAAAAGCAAACTACTGGCTACCAGTAGACCAGTACATCGGTGGTATCGAGCACGCTTGTATGCACCTACTGTACTCTCGCTTCTTCCACAAACTACTACGTGATGCAGGCTACGTAACGTCTGACGAACCGTTCAAGCAACTACTGTGTCAAGGCATGGTACTAGCAGACGCGTTCTACTTCGAGAACGAGAAAGGCGGTAAAGAGTGGGTTGCACCAACAGATGTTGCTGTTGAGCGTGACGGTAAAGGCCGTATTACTTCAGCTAAAGACACTGAAGGCCGCGATGTTACGCACTCAGGCATGATCAAAATGTCTAAGTCGAAAAACAACGGCATCGACCCTCAAGAGATGGTAGATAAGTACGGTGCAGACACAGTGCGTCTATTCATGATGTTCGCATCTCCTGCAGACATGACACTTGAATGGCAAGAGTCTGGCGTAGAAGGTGCTAACCGCTTCCTAAAACGTGTTTGGAAACTAGTGAACGAGCACACATCAAAAGGCGCAGCAGAAGCAGTAGATGCAGCAGCACTTTCTGGTGACCAAAAAGCACTTCGCCGTGACGTTCATAAGACTATCGCGAAAGTGACTGACGATATCGCTCGTCGTCAAACGTTCAACACAGCAATCGCTGCGATCATGGAACTGATGAACAAGCTAGCGAAAGCACCTCAAGAATCTGCACAAGATCGTGCAATCCTTGATGAAGCGCTAAAAGCTGTAGTTGCAATGCTTTACCCAATCACTCCGCACATCTCATACGAGCTATGGGCTGCGCTAGGTGAAGCCGACATCGATAACGCTGTATGGCCAACGTTCGACGAGAAAGCACTGGTTGAAGACGAGAAAACTATCGTTGTTCAAGTAAACGGTAAGCTACGTGCGAAACTGACTGTTGCAGCAGACGCAACAAAAGAACAAGTGGAAGAGCTTGGTCTAAACGATGAAAACGTTACTAAGTTCACAGATGGCCTAACTATCCGTAAAGTAATTTACGTACCAGGTAAACTGCTGAACATCGTTGCAAACTAGTCTTTCGCTAAAAACGAAACACAGCTTGCAATAACTCAAAGCAACGCGAACCAATTCGCATGCTAGGAGTCATTAAACAGGGTAGTTCGCTACCCTGTTTATTTACCTTAAACCATTCACGCCGAGTGGTTTAAGGTAAATAACCCCTTCAATTTAGGATGAATACAATCAATGCGCTTTTTCTCTTTGATTAAACTACCAGTGGTATTGGTATTAGCGGGGCTTCTTTCTGCCTGTGGTTTTCACCTTCGTGGCGAGTATTCCGTTCCGGAAGAACTGCACACCATGTCATTTACAAGTTACGACAAATACAGTCCTCTGACACGATACGTGTACGCTCAACTAGAGCTCAATAAAGTAAACCTAGTAATGCCATCTTCTAAAATCCCCAACCTAACTCTTATTTCAGAAAGCATAGGAGAGCGTACACTTTCTCTGTATCAAAACAGCCGCGCGGCAGAAAAAGAACTTACTTATAACGTTGTTTATCGTGTGACAATTCCTGAAGTCGGTGCAAAAACCTTCACAACAACCGTTAACCGTAACTACCTCGATAACCCGCTAACCGCACTGGCAAAATCAGTAGAGCGTGACGTAATTGAAGATGAAATGCGCCAACAAGCAGCATCACAAATGATGCGCCAGTTAGGTCGTATCAAGGCTGAATATAACTCAGATGAAATCGTACTCAAGCCAGAAGTAAATAAGTCATAACTTATGCGAATTTTTGCCGATAAACTGGCCGAGCACCTAGCTAAGCATATCAAGCAAGTTTACCTAATTTTTGGTAATGAACCGCTGTTGATTCAGGAAAGCCGCCAAGCGATTCAGGATATGGCTCGCCAACAAGGCTTCGAAGAAAGGCATCGTTTTTCAGTTGATACCAGCTTAGATTGGAATCAAGTGTACGACTGTTGCCAAGCGCTAAGCCTATTCTCAAGCCGTCAGTTGATTGAGCTTGAGCTGCCAGAGAGTGGCGTGACCACAACGGTTAGCAAAGAGCTGCAAACTTTGTGTGACATGCTACATGAAGACATCATGCTGGTAATCGTCGGTAGCAAACTGACCAAAGCACAAGAGAACGCGAAATGGTTCAAAGCACTTAGTGCAAAAGGTGACTGGGTCAGCTGCCTAACACCCGATTTGCAACGCTTGCCGATGTTTGTGCAAGCACGCTGCCGAACCTTGGGATTAAAAGCTGATCAGCAATCACTGCAAATGTTGGCCCAGTGGCACGAGGGTAATTTGTTCGCACTATCGCAAAGTTTAGAGAAACTCGCTTTGCTCTATCCAGATGGCGAACTGACGGTTGTGCGACTCGAAGAATCACTTAGCCGCCACAACCACTTTACGACATTCCACTGGATTGATGCCCTACTTGCAGGTAAAGCCAACCGTGCACAACGCATCCTGCGTCAGCTGGAAGCAGAAGGTATAGAAGCCGTTATTCTGATCCGCAGTGTACAGAAAGAGTTCAACCAACTACTCAACATGCACCGAGATCTTACCCAAATGGGCATGATTCAGGTGTTTGAAAAACATCGAGTGTGGCAAAACAAACGTCCATTTTACAATGCTGCGCTGACTCGTCTGTCAGCCTCCCGAATTTGCGCGCTTTTATCTCTATTGGCACACGCCGAGATAAAAGCCAAAACCCAATATGATGAATCTGTGTGGCCAACTATCCATCAATTGAGCCTAGAAACCTGTTCGCCTGATATTAAGCTGGCAATTTAACTTTCAAAGCGTGATATAGTGCGCAACCAGTTTTAGCTCAGTTAAGTTAAAACACCCACAGATAGAAACGAAAATACCGAGGAAAACCGAGTGCTTCGCGAAGAACTTAAAGACTTTTTAGCCGATAAAGCCGACGACATGAAAGCGGAACAGATTGTTATTCTAGATGTAGAAGGCAAATCAAGCGTGACAGATTACATGATCATTTGTACTGGTACGTCTAAGCGTCACGTTTCATCTATCGCTGATCACGTCGCATCTGAAGTGAAGAAAGCGGGTCTAGAGCCACTAGGTATGGAAGGCGAAAATGAAGGTGAATGGGTTGTCCTAGACATGGGCGACGCCATGCTTCACGTGATGCAAGAAGAACACCGTGAGCTGTACCAACTAGAAAAACTCTGGGGTTAATCTTTTGAAAATTCAACTAATTGCCGTTGGCACAAAAATGCCCAAATGGGTCGAAGAAGGTTTTCAGGAATACCGCCGTCGCTTCCCACATGATATGCCACTCGAGTTGGTTGAAATCCCCGCAGGCAAACGCGGTAAAAACGCAGATATCGCACGCATTCTACAAAAAGAAGGCGAAGCAATGTTGGCTGCAGTACCAAAAGGTAGCCGCATCGTCACGCTCGATATTCCGGGTAAAAAATGGGATACCCCACAACTAGCAGAACAGCTAGAAGCGTGGAAACTTGATGGCCGCGATGTGTCGATTCTAATCGGTGGCCCAGAGGGTCTAGCACCAGCATGTAAAGCTGCCGCTGATCAAAGCTGGTCACTTTCGGCACTGACATTACCACACCCACTGGTTCGTATCGTAATGGCTGAGAGCTTATATCGAGCGTGGAGCATTACAGCTAACCACCCTTACCACCGCGAATAATAGCGACTTAGCAGTAGAGATAAGCGTTAATGATTCGTAGACGCCGCAGTCAAATTCGAGATTACCAAGCAGAAGCACGCCTGTTCGCCAGTCGTGCTGTTTTTGCATTTCTTGGTATTGTTGTCTTGATGGGCCTGTTAGTTGCTAATATGTACAACATTCAGGTCAACCAATTTCAAGACTATCAAACCCGTTCCAACGATAACCGCATTAAAGTGGTACCTATCGCACCTAACCGCGGCCTTATCTACGACCGCAACGGAGTGCTACTTGCTGAAAACCGTCCCGTTTATAACCTGGAGTTAACCCCAGAAAAGATTAAAAACATTGACGAGACAATCCAAGGGTTACAAACCATTCTGGAAATTACCCCAGAACAAATAGAACGCTTTCAACGTGAGCGTAAGCGTACACGTCGCTTCAAGTCTGTACCACTTTTGACCCAATTAAATGAAAAGCAAGTAGCCGTATTTTCTGTCAATCAATACCGTTTCCCTGGTGTTGAGATCAGTGCGACCTTGAAACGTTACTACCCATATGGCGAAGTTCTGACCCACGTCATTGGTTACGTATCACGAATTAATGACCGCGATATGCAACGCTTAGTTCGTGAAGAGAAAGACGCCAACTACCAAGCAACCCGCGATATCGGCAAGTTAGGTATCGAAAAATATTACGAAGACCTACTGCACGGCACGGCAGGCTACCAAGAGGTAGAAGTCAACAGCCGTGGTCGCGTCATCCGTACACTAAAGTATATCCCTCCAATTCCAGGTAGAGATATCGTCTTGAACCTCGATATCAACCTTCAGTTGTACGTACACCAGTTGTTGGATGCTCGACGTGGTAGTGCAGTAGTGCTTGATCCTCGTGATAACGGCGTACTTGCAATGGTATCGAGCCCAAGTTACGACCCAAATGCATTTGTACATGGTATCTCAGGCAAAGCTTACCGAGCTCTACTGAACGATAAGAACCGTCCTTTGGTGAACCGAACAACGCTCGGCATTTATCCACCGGCCTCGACCATTAAGCCATTCATGGCCGTGGCGGCTCTGGAAGAAGGTGTCGTCACACCTAAAACAACTCGTAATGACCCAGGTTATTGGCGTATTCCAAACTCAGATACTCGCCCTTTCCGTGACTGGCTGCGCTGGGGACATGGTCGTGTTGACATCATCAAGTCAATTGAAGAATCTGTAGATACTTTCTTCTATCAAATCGCCTACGACATGGGCATTGACCGTATCTCTAACTGGATGATGATGTTTGGCTTTGGTGACTACACAGGCATCGACATTTACGAAGAAAGTAAAGCCAACATGCCAACACGTGATTGGAAGATGGCTCGCCATAAGACTCCTTGGTACAAGGGCGATACGATTCCTGTTGGTATCGGCCAAGGGTATTGGACAGCAACGCCAATGCAGATAGCCAAAGCAACATCGGTTCTCGTCAATGAAGGCGCTGTAACCGCACCGCACTTACTCAAAGCAACCATCGACAATGGTGGTGATTTTGAACAGCAAAAAACATCTGAGTATGTGACCTACCCTCCTATCCAAAACGTGCCAGATAAATACTGGAATATGGCCAAAGAAGGTATGCGCTTGGTTAACCATGGTACCAAAGGTACAGCTCGCCGCTCGTTCTACAACATGACTTACCAAACAGCCGGTAAATCAGGTACTGCACAAGTATTTGGTCTTGGCGAAAATGAAGAGTACAACGCGGACGAAATTGCAGAACACTTACGAGACCACGCTCTATTTACGGGGTTTGCGCCATTTGACGATCCGAAAGTGGTGGTAACTGTTGTACTAGAAAACGCCGGCGGTGGCTCAAGTAATGGTGCTCCGGTGGTGAGAAAGATCTTCGACAGAGTCGTTTTGGACGACAACGTAGCTGCTGCAGATGATGACGCAGCGAAGAAAAAGGTATCGCACTAATGAAAATGGATCCTTCTACAGGTAAGAATCGAGCTTTATTTGAGCGTTTTCACATCGATTTACCGTTACTGCTAGGCATTCTGGCATTAATGGGGTTTGGTCTGGTCATTATGTACAGTGCTAGTGGCCAGAGCTTTGCAATGATGGATCGCCAAGCAATGCGCATGGTGTTATCACTGGCTGTCATGCTCGTATTGGCCCAAATATCACCCAGAACTTATGAAAGTCTCGCTCCCCTAATGTTTGTCGGTGGTGTCATACTACTTCTTGGTGTGCTCTTTTTTGGCGAGGCTTCAAAAGGTGCTCAGCGCTGGCTTAACCTAGGGTTTGTTCGTTTTCAGCCTTCAGAATTGCTGAAGCTTGCCGTGCCATTGATGGTTGCGCGCTATATTGGCCGAAAACCACTCCCACCAACATTGACCACGCTAATTGTTGCGCTTGTCATGGTGTTTATTCCCACCATTCTCATTGCGAAACAACCCGACTTAGGTACTTCCATCCTGATCGCAGCTTCAGGTATCTTTGTAATCTTCCTCGCTGGTATCAGTTGGAAAATCATCACAGGTGCCGCCATAGCGTTAGGAGGCTTCATTCCTATTTTGTGGTTCTTCCTGATGCGTGAATACCAAAAAGTACGTGTCCGTACTTTGTTTAACCCCGAATCAGACCCACTTGGTGCAGGCTACCATATCATCCAAAGTAAAATCGCCATTGGCTCTGGTGGTATTTCAGGCAAAGGCTGGTTACAAGGCACCCAATCACAACTTGAGTTTCTTCCCGAGCGACACACTGACTTTATCTTTGCAGTAATTGCAGAAGAATGGGGTATGATTGGCTTCCTTTGCCTATTAGCCATCTATCTATTTATCATTGGTCGTGGTCTTTACCTCGCTAGCCAAGCACAAACTGCGTTTGGTCGAATGATGGCAGGCAGTATTGTACTCAGCTTCTTCGTGTATATTTTTGTAAATATTGGCATGGTTAGTGGCATCCTACCTGTGGTAGGCGTACCTTTACCGTTGATCAGTTATGGCGGCACCTCAATGGTGACCTTGATGGCTGGTTTTGGCATTTTAATGTCAATTCATACACACAGAAAAGCATTCTCTAAGGCTACCTAGACATGCAAAACCGTTCTTTATACAGCTTAGTTTTCTCTGCTTTGATTTTGGCAGGCTGCTCAAGCCAAAAAGCACAAGAGGGGCGATACGAACTAGAATCAGATGTCGCTCCTGAAAAACCTTTGTCTGTCGAACATATTGAAGATGCACACCCTAAATATGAACCGTACAGTTTAGGGGGTAATAGTAATTACACCTTACGCGGACAAGACTACAAGATCATCCGTGATGCAAAAGGGTTTAAAGAAAAAGGCAAAGCATCTTGGTACGGTGAAAAGTTCCAAGGACATCTCACTTCAAACGGTGAGATCTACGACATGTATTCGATGACAGCGGCTCATAAAACGTTGCCATTGCCAAGTTTTGTAAAAGTAACAAATACAGACAATGGCAAATCAACGATTGTTCGAGTCAATGACCGAGGACCATTTCACGAAGGACGAATTATCGACTTGAGTTATGCAGCCGCTTTCAAGTTAGATGTCGTAAAAACTGGCACCGCCAATGTTGAAATCGAAGTTCTCAGTTTTGAAAAACCTACGGATGAGAAAGCACTCGCTGCGCACCCAAAGTACGTCATTCAAGTCGCTTCATCTAAATATGCAGATCGCACGCGAACTTTAGGCTCAGATATAAGTCAAAAGCTGGATACTGAAATTTTCCTAGAAAGTACAGACGATTTACATCGACTCTTTGTGGGGCCATTTACTGATTATGCTCTGACACAAAGTATGTTAGAGAAAGTTAAGTTGCTCGGCTATCCATCAGCATTTATTAAAAAACACACAACTGTTAAATGACCCGATTCATGAATTTCTATGCAGAGCCTCTCTTATATAACCGGGGATTCTGTTAAGATGACGACAGTTAACCAAAAAATTTGAATTACCATGAATAAAAATAAGTTTGTGAAATCTATTCTCGTTTCTTCGGTTGCTCTTTCTGCAACCTTTGCTCAATCAGCACTTGCATCACCAATTGTTGTTCCAGACGCGCCACAAATCGCAGCGAAAGGCTACGTATTGATGGATTACCATTCAGGTAAAGTACTGGCAGAAAAAGAGATGAACACTAAGTTATCTCCTGCAAGTCTAACGAAAATGATGACCAGCTACGTAATTGGTCAAGAACTCGCGCGTGGTAATATTTCAGAAGACGATGATGTAACCATCAGCAAAAATGCATGGGCGAAGAACTTCCCTGATTCTTCAAAAATGTTCATCGAAGTAGGTACAACCGTTAAGGTACATGACCTAAACCGCGGCATCATCATCCAATCAGGTAACGATGCTTGTGTTGCGATGGCTGAACATATCGCAGGTTCAGAAGATGCATTCGTTGATTTGATGAATGCATGGGCTGACACGCTAGGGATGACAAATACGCATTTTGCAAACGTTCATGGTTTAGACAACCCTAACCTATACTCTACACCTTACGATATGGCATTACTTGGTAAAGCACTGATTCGTGATGTGCCAGATGAATACCGTATTTACTCGGATAAGAAGTTTACTTACAACGGTATCACACAGTACAACCGTAACGGTCTGCTGTGGGACAAGAGCATGAACGTTGACGGTATCAAAACCGGTCACACCAGCAACGCAGGTTACAGCCTAGTAAGTTCAGCAACTGAAGGACAAATGCGTTTAGTTGCTGTAGTGATGGGTACTAAAGACGCAAACGCGCGTAAATCGGAAAGCAAAAAGCTACTGAGCTATGGTTTCCGCTTCTTCGAAACAGTGGCACCACATAAAGCGGGTGAAACCTTCGTAGAAGAGAAAGTATGGATGGGCAGCAAAGATACCGTCGCTCTCGGTGTAGATGAAGACACTTATGTTACCCTACCTCGCGGTCAAGCAAAGAACCTAAAAGCAAGCTTCGTACTTGAAAAAGAGCTAGAAGCCCCAATTAATAAAGGGGATGTAGTTGGTAAGCTATACTATCAAATTGATGGTGAAGATATTGCTGAGTACCCACTAATGGCACTGGAAACAGTGGACCAAGGCAGCCTATTTAGCCGCATGTGGGACTACATCGTGTTGTTGTTTAAGAGCTTCTTCTAACCGTCGCTTCTGACCAACAAACGAATCTACAAAGCCGCCAACTAGGGCGGCTTTGTTATCTATACTCAAAGGACACCAACACGCTTGGGTATGATCTTGAGTTAACCCTAATTTGACTGTACTATTTCGCACCGCAACGAATACCAACTGGAGTTACCGATATGCTAACCATCAACTCTGATGCAAAATTGAAAGACCTGCTTGAGTTCCCTTGTTCATTTACTTACAAGGTAATGGGTCACGCAAAGCCTGAGCTTCCAGAACTTGTTCTTGAAGTGATCCAGCGCCATGCTCCTAGTGACTACAGCCCAACAGTAAAACCAAGCGCTAAGGGTAACTACCACTCGGTGTCTATCAATATCACTGCAACCTCTATCGAACAGGTTGAAACTCTATATAAAGAGCTAGGTGAAATCGAAATTGTACGCATGGTTCTATAATTTTTTGATAGATTAAATTTTTTTTGAAAGCAGCCTCGGCTGCTTTCTTTTTATTTATCATACAGATAATCTAAACCACCCCATGTATCAGTTAAAAATCTGTTACTCAGCTGTAGAGCATTAGGGTTATCCGGTTTATAATCCAAAAACTTTATTTATTAGCGACAGGAATTTCCATGCAACACCAACTTGTTGTAAAACGACTTGGACGCCAAGATTATGAGCCTGTATGGAAGGCAATGCATGAGTTTACTGATCAACGCACAGACGACACACCTGATGAAGTTTGGTTGGTAGAGCACAATCCAGTATTTACACAAGGTCAAGCAGGTAAAGCCGAGCACCTTATCAACACTGGAGATATTCCTGTTGTACAAAGTGATCGTGGCGGTCAGGTGACTTACCATGGGCCGGGTCAATTGGTTGCTTACTTCTTGATCAATCTACGTCGCAAAAAATTAGGAGTGCGAGATCTCGTTACGCACATTGAGAACCTCGTTATTAACACTCTTAAGGCATACAATATCGATTCAGCTGCGCGACCTGACGCTCCTGGCGTTTATGTCGACGGTAAAAAAATATGTTCTCTCGGACTTCGCATTCGTAAAGGATGCTCATTCCATGGTCTGGCGTTAAATGTGAATATGGACTTAGGTCCGTTTTTACGTATAAACCCATGCGGCTATGAAGGAATGGAGATGGTTCAGGTAAGCCAAGTAGGCGGGCCAGAAGACATCGAAGCCGTGGAAAAACAACTAATACAAGAACTCGTTACTTTGCTTGATTATGAGCAAGTAGATTTCAGCACAGAAGCACCTTCTCAAGGTAACAAAGCATGAGCAAACCAATCCAGATGGAAAAAGGCGTTAAATACCGCGACGCCGATAAGATGGCATTGATTCCAGTAAAGAACATGCCTACAGAGCAGAAAGAAGTGCTACGTAAGCCTGATTGGATGAAGATCAAGCTACCAGCCGACAGCCAACGTATTCAAGACATCAAATCAGCGATGCGCAAGAATGACCTTCATTCTGTATGTGAAGAGGCGTCTTGCCCTAACCTAGCTGAATGTTTTAACCACGGTACGGCCACTTTCATGATCCTAGGCGCGATCTGTACACGCCGTTGTCCTTTCTGTGACGTTGCCCATGGTCGTCCGCTTCCTGTTGAAGCTGAAGAGCCAAAAAAACTAGCGAAAACCATCGCAGACATGAAGCTGAAGTACGTTGTCATTACTTCCGTTGACCGCGATGACTTACGTGATGGTGGTGCAGAGCACTTTGCCAACTGTAACCGTGAAATCCGTGAACTGAACCCACACATCAAGATTGAAACTCTGGTTCCTGACTTCCGTGGTCGCATGGACGTTGCGCTTGATCTAATGAAAGACAACCCGCCAGATGTCTTCAACCACAACCTAGAAACGGCACCTCGTCTGTACCGTAAAGCTCGCCCAGGTGCGAACTACAAGTGGTCGTTACAACTGCTACAAAAATTCAAAGAGCAGCACCCAAATGTACCGACTAAATCAGGCCTGATGATGGGTCTTGGTGAAACGAAAGAAGAGATCGTCGAAGTACTGAAAGACCTTCGTGCACATGGCGTAACTATGCTGACTCTTGGTCAGTACCTAGCGCCAAGCCGTCACCACTTGCCAGTAGAGCGTTACGTTCCACCTTCAGAATTTGACGAGTTAAAAGAGATCGCACTAGAACTTGGCTTCACCCACGCGGCGTGTGGTCCATTCGTTCGCTCTTCTTACCATGCAGATATGCAGGCTCAAGGTATCGAGATTAAATAAGCACTCGCTTATTTTGATAAGAGAAGGTTGGCTCAGTGCCAACCTTTTTTGTCTCTGCCGAATATAAAAGACTGTTATTCGGACAACAAACCTGTTTCTCAGAACTAAAAACGCGTCATTCCGAAGAACCCAAGCGATATCAGGAATCTCGTTTCAACACTCTCTAAGTAATAGTGACAATTAGAGATTCCCTATCCCGCTCGTTCCTCGCTTGTAGGGAATGACGCAGTTGGGCTCCTGAGCAAATCAAAAATATATCCAGAGTCTAATCATCTCTTTCGTTTTTCTACTTCCCCAAAAGCCTCCACACAACAAACCTATTTCTCACAACTAAAAACGCGTCATTCCGAAGAGCCTAAGCGATATCAGGAATCTGATTTCAGCACACTCTAAACAACAGTGACAACAAGAGATTCCCTATCCCGCTCGTTCCTCGCTTGTAGGGAATGACGCAATTGGGCTCCTGAGCAAATCAAAAGCATATTCAGAGTCTAATCATCTCTTTCGTTTTCCACTCAAATACTCCCAAGTTTCCCCATAACAACTTGTTTCTCAGAGACCAAAGCACGTCATTCCGAAGAGCCTAGGCGATATCAGGAATCTGCTTTCAACGTACTCTGAGCTGATACTTCCATACGCTAGAAAAACAAAAAGGCCCTCAAATGAGGACCTTTAAATTGGGTGAACTTTCGAAATAGATGGGTCGAGTTCTAGGAGAACACACGGAGTTTGCTTCTAGCAAATGAGTATGTTCGACAACGAAATCGGCGCACTCTATGAAGAAAGTTACGCGTAAACTGGTAGACGCTTACAAATTTCTAGAACTTTCTGTTTCGTCGCTTCGATAACTTCCTCGTTGCCGATGTTATCTAGAACGTCACACATCCAGTTTGCTAGCTCTTTCGCGTCATCTTCAGTGAAGCCACGACGAGTAATTGCTGGTGTACCGACACGGATACCAGACGTTACGAATGGGCTGCGTGGATCGTTTGGTACAGAGTTCTTGTTTACTGTGATGTTTGCTGCACCTAGTGCTGCATCTGCATCTTTACCTGTAATGTCCTTGTCGATTAGGTCAACTAGGAATAGGTGGTTCTCTGTACCGTTAGATACGATCTTGTAACCACGCTCTTGGAATTGGCCAACCATTGCTTTTGCGTTTTTCACTACACGAGCTTGGTAAGCTTTGAACTCAGGTTCCATTGCTTCTTTGAACGCTACTGCTTTACCAGCGATAACGTGCATTAGAGGGCCACCTTGACCACCAGGGAATACTGCTGAGTTCAGCTTTTTGTACATGTCTTCGCCCGCATTAGACAGGATTAGACCACCACGTGGGCCTGCAAGTGTCTTATGCGTAGTCGTTGTAACTACGTGAGCGTGTGGCACTGGCGTTGGGTATTCACCTGCAGCGATTAGACCAGCAACGTGCGCCATGTCTACGAATAGGTAAGCGTCAACTTTGTCTGCGATTTCACGCATGCGTTTCCAATCAACAATTTGTGAGTAAGCAGAGAAACCACCGATGATCATCTTAGGCTTGTGCTCAAGGGCTAGTTGCTCCATCTCATCGTAGTTGATTTGACCAGCTTCATCGATACCGTAAGGGATAACGTTGTAGTGCTTACCAGAGAAGTTAACTGGTGAACCGTGAGTTAGGTGACCACCGTGTGCTAAGCTCATACCTAGAACTGTGTCGCCTGGGTTTAGAAGCGCCATGTAAACTGCGCTGTTTGCTTGAGAACCTGAGTGAGGCTGTACGTTCGCGTACTCACAGCCAAACAGTTGGCATGCACGATCGATTGCTAGTGCTTCAGCTTTGTCTACGTACTCACAACCGCCGTAGTAACGCTTGCCTGGGTAGCCTTCAGCGTATTTGTTCGTTAGCTGAGAACCTTGTGCTTCCATTACACGTGGACTTGTGTAGTTTTCAGAAGCGATAAGTTCAATGTGTTCTTCCTGGCGAAGAGTCTCTTCCTGGATAGCTGCGAACAGTTCCGCATCGTAATCTGCGATGTTCATATCACGCTTAAGCATCTGTATCTCCTGACTCAGATTGGTACTGAAAGTTGCAAAAAAACTGAATAACGACCTAACGCAAACGTTTACGTCGAGCTAATGGCGCGCATTTTACATAATTTGATCTAGGTCATAAAGAGAAATTTGTAATTTTTCTCATGCAGTTTTTTCATGATGACAAGTAAGAATTATCATGACGATATCGCAATCGTTTGACCATGAACCACTGACTGTCAAATTTGTGCTTTACACCCTGTAAAACAACAATTACATAGGTTTACCGTAAATTTTACCCTCTAGCTACCGAAAAGATCATCTTTTTACTACTATGCATGCCCGATTTATCATCAACGACTGCATATTAGATGGAAAAACACTCAAGAAAAGAAGACTGGATGGCAATTCTTACAGGTACCTTTTTGGTAGCTCAAGGGGTTTTCTTTCTCCAATCCGCTAACCTCTTAACCGGAGGCACAACTGGATTGGCTCTGCTTATTAGCCAATTTACACCTTTTACGTTTGGTGTGCTTTACTTTTTAGCCAACTGTCCTTTTTACTTGCTAGCATGGAAACGCTTTGGCCGTCATTTTGCGATTAATAGTGCAATTTCTGGCGCTTTGGTTTCTATCTTTGCTGATAATCTGTATTTACTGATTTCGCTCGAATCGATTAATGAGATTTACTGCGCCGTAGCTGGTGGGCTATTGATGGGCTTGGGCATGCTGATCCTATTCCGCCACCGCTCAAGTTTGGGTGGTTTCAACGTATTGTGCCTGTTTATCCAAGACAAGTTCGGCATTTCGGTCGGGAAATCTCAGATGGCGATCGACGCGTGTATCTTGTTTGCGTCTTTCTTCTTCGTCACTCCGTGGGTTATCGGCTTGTCGATTCTTGGCGCGTTCGCGCTAAACCTTGTCCTTGCGATGAACCACAAGCCGCATCGCTATTCTGTAAGCTACGGGTCATAGGATGAAAAAATAAAAGGCTTTGGGGAGCACTCCAAAGCCTTTTGTTTAGGATCGAAATCCTTAGGGGTACTTTTTATTTGCTTTTATTCTTCAATCAGCAAGATGCGAGTTTCGTAAGGACGCAGTACTTGGTGATTGGAAGCAATCGCGCTGGTCGCATTTTGATAGTTGGAAAGCAGGTTTTTGGCTTTACTCATATCAAAGCGCTCTGGTAACACACACTCCACTTCTTCGCCGTAGTAGTTGTTAATACACAACAGCGTTTGCTTATCGTTCTGACGAGCATAAGCAAAAATACGTTTGTGCTCTGGCAGCAGGTCCTCGTAACGACCATCAGTGATCACTTGAACCTGTTTACGCAGTTCAATCAAGCGCTTGTAGAAGTAGAACACCGAGTTCAAATCGGCGATCGCGGCTTCCGCATTAATCTCTGAATAGTTCTGAGCCACCTCTAGCCACGGCGTGCCCTCAGTAAAGCCCGCGTGTTTCGCGCTGTTCCATTGCATTGGCGTACGTGAGTTATCACGCGACTTCTGTGCCAAAATCGCCATCATATCGTCGTGAGATACGCCATCGCGATTAACCATGATGTCGTACATGTTCGTACTTTCAACATCGCGATATTGGCTGATTTCGGTATAACCCGGATTGGTCATGCCGATCTCTTCGCCTTGATAAACGTAAGGCGTGCCTTGCATCATGTGTACCGATGCCGCAAGCATTTTGGCAGATTCGACTCGGTATTGTTCGTCGTTACCTAATCGGCTCACAACGCGTGGTTGGTCGTGGTTACACCAAAATAGCGCCCCCCCCACCCTTTGCCATTTAAACCAGTTTGCCAATGGTTGAAGATCTGCTTCAGTTGGATGAAATCAAACGGCGCTTTCGTCCACTTATCACCATTCGGGTAATCGACTTTTAGGTGGTGAAAGTTGAACACCATCGATAGCTCTTTGCCATCTTGCGCTGAATACTGCTGACAATGCTCTAGCGTGGTGGAAGACATTTCACCCACGGTCACGCTGCCATATTTTTGGAATACAGCTTCACTGATCTCTTGAAGGTATTCGTGCACACGTGGACCGTCAGTGTAGAAACGGCGACCATCACCAATATCGTCACTTGGGAAATCTTGTTGCTTGGAAATAAGGTTGATAACGTCAAGACGGAAACCATCGACACCTTTATCTGCCCAAAAGCTGATGACTTCTTTCACTTCTTCACGCACCACTGGATTTTCCCAGTTTAGGTCCGCTTGCTCTTTAGCAAACAGGTGCAAATAGTATTGGCCCGTTTTTTCATCCAATGCCCAAGCATTGCCTCCAAACTTAGATTGCCAGTTGTTTGGCTCTGCGCCATCAACCGGATCTTTCCAGATGTAGTAATCACGGTATGGGCTGTTTTTGTCACCCAGTGCTGATTGGAACCACTTGTGTTCTGTCGAAGTATGATTGACCACGATGTCCATGATGATTCGAATACCCAGTTGGTGAGCCTCTGCCAACAGGGTATCGAAATCTTGCATAGTGCCGAAATCTGGGTTGATCGCGTAATAATCGGAAATGTCATAACCGTTGTCGATCATTGGCGATTGATAAACCGGCGTCAGCCAAATCGCATCCACACCAAGGTGTTTTAGATAATCTAGTTTAGAAATGATCCCTTTAATATCGCCCGTGCCTTTACTTCCACTGTCACAAAAGCTTTTTGGGTAAATTTGGTAGATGGTTGCGGTTTTCCACCAGCTCTCATCATGCTTGGTCATTGCCATTTCTAACGCTCACTTACCATTAAACGGAAACTTAAAAATCTTAAAAAAACGAAGAGATAAACGAGGCAGCCAAATCGCTGCCTCAGTTCGAATTACGCGCTAGCGGTTTCTAACTCGCCTTTCATTTGCGCACGCTTATACAACACAAGGGTCAGTGCCACTGGTACAACAATCGCCACCAACATCGCCAGAGCAAATACGCCCCAGAACTGTGGTTGGATAGACAAGATGCCCGGCAAACCGCCCACACCGATACCGTTCGCCATCACACCTGCGCTACCACAGATAGCAGCGGCAATCGCACTACCGATCATCGCGCTCAGCATTGGGAATTTGTATTTCAAGTTGATGCCGTACATCGCAGGCTCAGTCACACCAAGGTAAGCAGAGATAGCCGCAGGCACTGAGATATCACGCTCGCCGTGTTTTTTACTGATGATAATGATGCCAACTACTGCAGATGCTTGAGCAATGTTTGAAAGTGCAATCAGAGGCCAAATTGGCGTGCCGCCTAGCTCTTGCATCAGTTGAAGGTCAACCGCATTGGTGGTGTGGTGAATACCGGTAATCACCAATGGCGCGTATAGGAAGCCGAAGATGGTGGAACCAATCATCGCGAAGTCACCCGTCATGGCAGCTTTCGCAGCGAAAGCAACGCCGTCACCCAACATACGACCGAATGGACCAATGATAGAATGCGCAAGAATCACAGACACAATGATAGAAACAAACGGTACCACCACTAGGTAAAGGTAAGACGGAATAATGCGTTTTAAGTTAGTTTCAATAAATGCCAGTGCAATACCGGCTAACATCGCTGGAATCACTTGCGCTTGATAGCCCACTTTCTCGATGGCGAATAAGCCAAAGTCCCATACTTCAGGCACTTGCTTACCAATCAGATAAGCGTTCATTAACTGTGGCGAAACCAGAGTGACACCCAATGTAATACCCAGAATCGGAGTACCGCCGAGCTTTTTCACTGTCGACCAACACACACCAACCGGTAGGAAGAAGAAGATCGCCTCACCAATTAGCCATAAGAAAGAGTGTACCGTAGCCCAAAACTGGCTGATTTCCGTTAACGTTTGGCCATCAAACATCTTGATGTCGCCAATCACGTTACGGAAGCCAAGAATCAAACCACCGGTAATGATCGCTGGTAACAGTGGTACAAAAATTTCAGCAAGGTGGGATATACCACGCTCAACGATATTCATGTTTTGACGAGCAGCGTTCTTAGATTCATCTTTGCTCGCTTCACTTTTGCCGCTAAGCTCGATCAGAACTTTGTAAACCTCATCAACTTCAGTACCGATTACGACCTGAAATTGACCGGCATTGGTAAAGCAGCCCTTCACCATAGGTAGTGCATCTAACTGTTTTGTATCGGCTTTGTCAGTGTCATTCAACACGAAACGCAAGCGAGTTAAACAGTGGCTTACACTGGCAATATTGTCCGATCCCCCGACCAGCTCAATAAGACGCTGTACGTCTTGACGCGCAATCTTACTCATAACTTTGTCCACCCTGTATTGGATACATTCAATTCATCGTTTTATTTTTATAATGGGAACATTCCCACTCGATGATTTTAATAGTGCCATTTCGCATTCAAAAACAAAATGGGAACAGTCCCATTAATTGAGAATGATCACAGTATAATTTTAGAGCAGATCATCGAAACGTGGATTAATGGCGGATAGGCTTCTGGGTAAAGTGCACCACAGACTCATCACCATTTAATTGATTAATCAGCATGTTAGCGGCTTTTTCACCAGCATGAGAGTAGCCAGGATCCACACTAAAGACATTCGGGAAGAGAAAAGAAAGTAGTTCATTGCCACCCACACCAGTGACCACCACATCTTCACGTCCCATTTCTTGCAGACGTTTAATCACACCGAGAGCGATGGTGTCACTCGCACAAGCGATGGCTTGCGTATCGGATTGAAGGACTTGATCCACCAGATGATAAGCACTTTCGTGGTTGAGCTTGCCGGTTTGAAAGCAAGGTTCGATGCGCTTTTTCTCACACCAAGCTTGGTAAGCATTAAGGCGAGCAAGACCTGTGGTGCGGTCTTCTGGATCAACACCAATGTAGGCAATACGAGAAATAGATTGTTGTTCCAAGTGGGAGAGCGCCATATCGATAACACCTTGGTTATCGTAGTTGATCGAGGAAACCATTTGCGTGTCCATCGCGATCACGACAATGCGATTGCCCCACTCCGCTAACGCTTGCTCATCACATCCAGTAAAGCCAAACACGATCACCCCATCGACATTGCGACGTTTAAGCACATCCAAATGCTCATTGGTTTTATCGCGATCGAACTGGCTCTCCATGATCACCACGTCGTACCCTGCTGAGTACAATGCATTAAGCATGGTGCCAACGGCCCGGTTTTCTGATGGCGAATCCAAACGAGAGATGATCACACCGATCACCTTTTGACTGCCACCACGCATCGACTGCGCCGACTTTGATGGGACGTAGCCTGATTCACGAATGATTTGCTCTACCTTCTCACGCGTTTGCGGTTTTACCTTGGGATCATTGGTAAGCACACGGCTGACCGTCGACTTGCCCACGCCAGCCAATTTCGCGATATCAAGAATGGTGAGTTTTTTGCTCATAAGTGTTCAGACTAAAAGAAGGAATCAAACAAAAGGGAAGCAGCGGCTTCCCTTATCTCAGTCAGTAATGGCGATTACTTATTTAGGTACGCAGGCACATCTGCAATGCTATCTAATACTACTGTTGCGATAGCTTCACCTTGTTCTGTTACTGGCTTACCAGTGCGAACCAAAATCTTAGTGCCAACGCCTGCCGCTTCTGCTGCCATCATATCTTCGGCTTTGTCGCCGATCATCACAGATTTCTCCATGTCGATCTTCAAGAAGTCACGTGCAGAAATGAACATGCCTGGTTTTGGCTTACGACACTCACAATCTTGCTTGTACTCACCAATGCCATGTTCAGGATGATGTGGGCAGTAGTAGATGCCATCGAACTCAACGCCATTATCAGCGAAGTTCCAGTCCATCCACTGAGTCAGAGATAAGAAACGGTCTTCGCTGAATTTACCACGTGCAATGCCGGATTGATTGGTCACAAGCACCAACAGGTAGCCTTTATCTTTCAGCGCTTTCGTCGCTTCAAAGACACCGTCAATGTACTCAAAATCATGTTCGTCATGAACGTAGCCGTGGTCAACATTGATCACGCCGTCACGATCGATAAAAACAGCAGGTTTTGCCAAAACGTATTTCTCTATTTACTCGGTTTCATCAGATTATTACATACCTTATAAGCACTCACACTATCTAATTGGCGTGAGTGAGCGACAAAACAGTTGATTTGTCGCCCGAGAATCGGTAAATCTTGAATATCCCTCTTTTATATTCCTTTCCGCCAAACATCCTCTGTTTTATTTTCCCAACAGAACACCCATACATTTAGACGTCTAGACGTAAAAATATCTATTGACTTAAACCAGCTTAACCCATAGCATCAACTGAGAATTGAGATAGAGTTCAAAATTTACTCCTGTTAAAAGCCGTTTTTAACAGCGAAATTCCCAGTATCTCTGTGCAGGTTGAAACATGATAGAAATAAAAAACGTCAATAAAGTGTTCTACCAAGGCAGTAAGGAAATTCTTGCCCTTAAGGACATTAATCTAGATATCGCAAAGGGCACCATCTTTGGTGTTATCGGCTCATCGGGCGCGGGTAAAAGTACCCTGATCCGTTGTGTAAACATGCTGGAAGCACCAACTTCGGGTTCCATCATCGTAGATGGCGTTGACCTAACCAAATTAAGCAAAAAGCAATTGGGAGAAACTCGCCGCAACATCGGGATGATCTTCCAACACTTTAACCTGCTGTCGTCTCGCACCGTTTTCGACAATGTCGCACTCCCTCTTGAGCTAGCAGGTAAAGACAAAGCGCAAATCACAACAAAAGTGACAGAGCTTCTTAAGCTCGTTGGTCTTGCAGACAAACATGAAAGCTACCCAGCAAACCTAAGTGGTGGTCAAAAGCAGCGTGTGGCGATTGCTCGTGCATTGTCATCAGACCCTAGCGTGCTGCTATGTGACGAAGCAACCAGCGCGCTGGACCCTGCAACGACTCAGTCCATCTTGGAACTACTAAAAGAAATCAACCGCAAGCTCGAAATCACCATTCTTCTAATCACTCACGAAATGGAAGTGGTTAAGAGCATCTGCCACGAAGTGGCGATCATCGGTGATGGTGAACTAGTGGAAAAAGGCACCGTTGGTGAAATCTTCGCGCATCCGAAAACTGCACTGGCACACGAGTTCATTCGCTCTACTTTGGATCTTTCTATCCCAGAAGATTACCAAGCACGCTTACAAACCACGCGCGTAGAAAACAGCTACCCATTGGTTCGCCTAGAGTTTACTGGCGCAACCGTGGATGCCCCTCTGATGACGCAAATCGCACGTAAGTACAACATCGACGTGAGCATCCTAAGCTCTGATCTGGATTACGCTGGCGGCGTGAAGTTCGGCATGATGGTTGCGGAGCTGTTTGGCAACGAAGAAGACGATAACGCAGCGATTGAGTTCTTGCGTGAGCACAACGTGAAAGTAGAGGTACTTGGCTATGTCCTTTAATACGATTTCTGAATGGCTGAGCCTAAACAGCAACCTACTTTTGGGCGCAACATGGGAAACCCTTTACATGGTTGCCGTTGCAGGCATCGTTGGTTTCGCAGTGGGTATTCCACTCGGCGTAATTTTGCACACCACTAAAAAAGGTGGCTTGCTGGAAAACACCAAACTTAATCGTGTGCTTGGCGCCATCGTTAACATCGGTCGCTCGGTTCCTTTCCTAGTACTGATGGTTGCGATTATTCCAGTAACCAAACTGTTGGTTGGCACCTTCATCGGTACAACAGCAGCGATTGTTCCTTTAACTATCGGTGCTATCCCATTTGTGGCGCGTCTCATTGAAGGCGCACTACTAGAAGTACCATCAGGTTTGGTTGAAGCCGCGCAATCTATGGGCGCGACGCCAACACAAATCATCACAAAAGTTCTGCTTCCTGAAGCAATGCCGACTATTGTTAACTCAGTAACCATTACTCTAGTAACGCTAGTGAGCTACTCAGCAATGGCGGGTACGGTAGGCGGCGGTGGTCTTGGTGACGTCGCTATCCGTTATGGCTTCCACCGTTACGACGTAGTGATCATGGCAGTAACAGTCGTGATGCTGATTGTTCTAGTACAAATTATTCAGTCTATCGGTGATGCAATCGTACGCCGCGTAGACCACAGATAAGAATTGAAAATACCAATTATAAGGAGATAAAGATGAAATTTAGCCTTAAGAGTCTTTTGACTGTTGCAACTGCTGCTTCTGCACTGGTTCTTGCTGGTTGTGGTGACAAAGAAGTCGACGTGAACAAAGTAAAAGTTGGCGTAATGGCAGGTGCGGAAGCTCAAGTTGCTGAAGTTGCAGCAAAAGTTGCTAAAGAGAAATACAACCTGGATGTTGAGCTGGTTACCTTTACCGATTACGTAACACCAAATGCAGCACTAGATGATGGCTCAATCGATGCGAACGCATTCCAACACAAGCCATACCTAGATCAGCAAGTGAAAGATCGTGGCTACAAACTAGTAACCGCTGGCAACTCTTTCGTATACCCAATTGCTGGTTACTCTAAGCAAGTAAAATCAGTGGATGAGATCGAAGACGGCGCACGCATCGCGGTACCAAACGATCCAACAAACCTAGGTCGTTCTCTACTGCTTCTTGAGCAACAAGGTCTGATCGAGCTACGTGATGGCGTTGATCTGCTAGCAACGGTACGTGACATCGTAGGTAACCCGAAAAACATCACAATTGTAGAGCTAGATGCAGCACAGCTTCCTCGCTCTCTTGATGACGTAGCGGTTTCCATCATCAACACGACTTACGCAAGCTCAATCAACCTAACACCTGAGCGTGACGGTATCTTCGTTGAAGACAAAGAGTCTCCATACGTAAACCTAATCGTAGCTCGTGAAGACAATGTTCAAGCTGCTAACGTGCAAAACTTCGTTAAGGCATACCAAACAGATGAAGTTTACGAAGCTGCAAAAGACATCTTCAAAGGTGGCGTAGTTAAAGGCTGGTAATCCCCCCCTTTCTACAAGAATTAAATATTCAAAAGGGCGCTCATCGAGCGCCCTTTTTGCATCTGTTTTCATTGCGGCTTTATACCGCTAGAACAGCTGAATTTCCTCTGCTCAACGTTCTTTTGCTCCTGTTCTGGCTGCATATCCACCTGAGGATGTTTAAACACATAAGGCGCTAAAAACGCAGTAAAAGGAATAGTAAGCACAATCCCCACACTACCCGCCAACGCGTTCACCACTGCGAGCCCCACCAGCGGCATATTCATAAACTGACTCGCAGGCATGTTGAGCCCCCACACCATCATAATGGTCGTCAATGAACCACCAGCAAACGCCAAAATTAAAGTGTTGGTCATGGTGCCCATGATGTCTCGACCAATATTCATCGACGCTCTAACCAACTGCTTTGGTTTGAGTTTCGGGTCAGTTTGTTGCAGCTCCGCGTACGCTGATGCAATCGAGATTGCCACGTCCATTACTGCACCAAGCGCGGCCACGACAATAGTCACGAACATCAACCAGCGAATACCCATCTTAACCGACGTTAGGTAAATCACGTCTTCGCCTTTGTCGAGGTAAATGCCCGACAAGTGTGCCATTTCGCCGAACCACTGCGCCATTACACCCGCGGCTATCACGCCCAATAACGTGCCGCCCATGGCGCATAAACTCTTGCGGTTATAGCCAGAAACGAGAATAAAGCTGACCACGATGATCACCACCATCAATAAGATGCTGACCAACATCGGATTCCAACCCGCAAAAATACTCGGCACCAACACGCCAACGATCAAGGCCGCTGTAAAATAGAGCGCGACCATCGAGTTGATGCCCTCTTTCTTACCAAAGCTCAGCAGCAGCGCGCAGAACAGAGCAAGCATCAGGTAAATCGCGTCTGAGCGTTTGTGGTTATACGCCCAATAAACGGTGCCATTGGTGGTTTCGCGGATCATCATGATGAAAGTATCGCCTTCACTGACATAAACATTGTGCTGACGACTGAGTGGATTGGTGACTTCCACTTCCAATCCTTCGCTCTCACCTTCTAGGATTTTTGCCATGAAGACTTGTTTGCCTGTCATCACATCTGGCACCAGCGGATCAGGTGCCACATGGTTCGAGATCGAACGCGTGACAGTCGCTTCAACAAACTCTTGTTGCTGACGAGATTTAGGACGGAAATCTTCACTCCACGAAGAAGAAAACTGAAAAATAAGTGTGGATATAAGGATAATCAGTAGGGTGAAACCCCACTTGTTATAGATTCTTTTGATCATGAAGCACTCTTCTACATCACTCACTCCAACAGGCTTTGCCTCTGGTGAGTAAAATTAGGCGCGGTAACCTCTACCGCGCCCACATGCAGGATTAATGAGCTGGGTTACAGCCTGCTACCTTCTCATCAAGGGTTGTCGCGTCTTTGTTAGGGTTAACAAAGTAGCTCGACGAATCATTGATGTTCACAGACTTAACAATCGCTGGGTATTTCGGGTTCTCTAAATCAATCGAGACACAGATTTCCATGTTCTTCAATTGCTCCCAAAGTGCTTTACCCTCACCTTCACGCAGCATAGTAATCTCTCCGCTTGGTTGGTATTGCGTGAATGCCCAGTTACCAACATTATCGCTAAAATCAGCAACATCAATGCCATGGTTCTTCTCAACATATGCAGTCAGCATATCGCGAATTGCGTAAACTGGCTCATTCACAGAGTCGTAGAACACGTCATCTTTGTCTGCCCAACCAAACTTCTGAATTTGCGAACCAAAGCGGTAGCTGTTCATCGCCACTTTGTAAGTCGCGTTTGGATCAAACTGTTCGCCACCAATGCTAGTAATGCTTACTCGGCTACCTTCATTCGTCACCGCGTTATTTTCATCCAACTCAAGTGATGGCTTGCTTAGATCTACCGTGAACTGGATGTCACCATCGAACTGATCGTAAAGATAAGCTGGCGCGCCTTTCTTGAACGATACGGTAATATCACCCGGTTTATATTGGTTGAAGTAAGAGTAAGACCATTCGATGAAGCGTTTCAGATTCGCACCTGTCATCTCAACACCAAGCAAGGTGTTGTCGTACTTGTACAAGTTAGTCGATTTACCTTTGGTGTAAACTTCATTATCAATTAAGTTAGATTGATCAGAGAACAGTGATGCTGCCGATACAACAGCCCCTTTGCCCTCACCAACAGCAGCTTCGATTTGCTGCATTTGAATCTGGTTAATCACATCCATCAAAGGCGTATCAACCACTTTCGCAAGGTGAATGGTCGAGTACAAACGCTCTGCAGTGTAGTTGTAATCCGTCGCTGTCGCTTCATCTTGGAAGCCCGTTGCGCTTGGCGTGAAGTTACCAGTCACACGACCGAGCTCACGTGTTGCATCTTCAACCGAAATATCATGCACGTATTGGAATTTCGCTTGTATCGCTTGATCTTCTTCCACTTTCTTAGTGCCAATGTTGGTCAATGTCGTGTCCGCCATTGTCCACTTGCCATCAACTTTTTTCAGCTGAATCTCAGCTTTAGCAAGGTAAGCACCCCATTTACCTGGCTCAATAATCTTCACACTTTGCTTACGATTTTCTTGGTTGTATTCACCAGATTTAGCTTTATCTTCGATTAGAGAATTATCGCCACCAATTTCTGACGTTGCTTTGCTGATTGGTGTCACCGTGCCATCAGCATTCACTTGCTCGATGTAGTTTGCGTGTTCGTGCCCCGCTAGGATGACATCAAATTTGTCCGCCATTGCTGAAGCAATCTTATAAACACCCACACCACCATCTTCTTGTCGACCAAGGTGAAGCGCACCAACAATCACATCTGGATTGTATTTAGATACCAATTGGTCAACGGCTTCTTTAGTCGCATCCAATTCGTTCTCAAACTTCAAACCTTTGAAGTGATCCGGTGCAGACGCTTCCCAGTTAGGTACGTTTGACGGTGTTAGACCAACGATTGCTACTTTAACCCCTTCCACTTCAAACATTTGGAATGCACGAATGTAGTTCACATCGTTGCTTTCCCATTTGATGTTAGAAGACAGCACCGCACCATTAAAGTGATTTAAGTTACGATCGATAAACGAGCGCTCAAAGTTGAATTCATGGTTGCCCGGTACCCAAACGTCAAAGCCAAGCGAGTTCATGCTCTCGACCACTGGGTGAGTTGGATCGTCGTTAAATAGCTGTGCAGAGTTACCTTGAACCGTATCACCGATATCAATCAGAATCATATTTGGGTGCGCAGCTTTTTGATCTGCCAGTAATGTCGCAACACGCGTAACACCAGCATCGTCATCTTCCGCATTCAACGCGTAATCAAAACCAAATAAACGACCATGTAAATCCGACGTCGCAGCAATAGCGATGGTTACTTCATCGGCTTGTGTTACTTCACCTTTTACCACTACATCAGGCGTGTTAGTTAGCGTTTTACCCTCTGCGACAACTGGACTGTAATCCGACGGTACTTCTACATATTTTGTTTCATCATCGTTACAGCCAGCCATCAAGCCGACTACAGCAATACAGACTAAGCTTCGTTTAAATAAAGTCATCTCAATTCCTTCCAGATTATTTTTATATATATTTTCGGAAGGGGCCCTCTTCCCAAAACCTTAAATAGGATAAGGATATTATTTGAAATTTTTGAGAAGCAAACGTTTCAATGCTTACAAAGCATGCATATGTGTTACATTTTTCTTTGAACGTGAACACAGGTCACAAACTAGGGGATGAGAGGTATCTTCAGAAAAAATACTTTCAAAAACAAAGTATTGATAGAGTGAATAATAAGAAAATCTGTTAAGTAACCGTGACACAATTACATTAGATAGAAAAAAGCTGGCATAGGCGCCAGCTTTAAAAAATAAACTATTTGATGTGGTCCCAAGAGATATTGGAGACAATTCGGCAATCGTCGCACTTAAAGTAGAAGATGTCGTGTAGTGGCTCATCGAGTAACCACTCACCACCACATTTTGGACACTTGCGTCCTTTTTCCGCTTCAAGCGACTCACCACCAACTCGGTATTGGTAGTAGTAAGTCGGGATCTTGGTGATGTATTCAATGCGACCACGTAAATCCCAACCACGACGGAACAGGACACTGCCCGCGTCGCAAATCTCGTGCAGCGCCGCATGTTCAGCACGGCAACCACCCGCCATTTGGATTTCATCGCACGCTTGCCATTCCGTTTGCCATTTCACTACCGCTTTATGGTCACCATTCAATGTCGCGCCATTGCGGTAAAGTGGAATAGGCAACAAGGTCTCGCCACTGCGCAGCGGAGAACAAGTATGTACGTATGTGGTGTACAGCACTTGCCAGCTTGGCGTTTCTTCCTCTGCCGCTTCTTCTGAGTTCAAATCACGACCCAACATGCGCATTTTCGGCGCAAGCAACGACGCTTCCGACAAACGATTCATGCACACTTTGACGAAATCAGAATGGTAGCGAGGGTGTAAACTGTCTTGCTCTGGGCAAACCACACGAACATAAAACTCGCCGTCACCCATTACGATAGGGAACTCACGTCCAAGTACCTGGCCGTTGTAGCGCAACGCATCCATCAGACCATTGATCGCTTTATCAACGGCGCTTACGGTCGTGTTATCAAAACACTCAAACTGCAACTCAACAACGTACATGCTTACACCGCTGCCTCTAGTTTGCTTAGGAACTCTGCTAGCGTCTCCGCCAGTATATCGCGTTTGTCTGAGCCTAGGCGCTCAAGAATCACATTACCAGTTAGGTTACAGATAGAAATCACATCCAGCTCTGCGTCTGTAGCGGCGATAAATACCGTCGGTTTTAGCTTTAGACGACGCTGAGTGACTAGGTGACCAAGAATATTCTCTTGCAGACGGGTGAAATCATCGTCACTCCACACTTGCAGCAGCGTCAGTTCGTTACCTTGCCAAGTTGCGTCCATATCAGCGCTGTACTGAGAACCGTAGAAGGTTTTGATGTCTTCATGCAGCGTCAGCTCAATTGCGTCCTCAACGTTAGTGAAATCCGCCATTTCTTCACGTGGGAATGCTTTCCACAATACGGCCCCGTCGCGTTTCTCTTCTACACATGGAGAAACAAGATCAGCAAGCTCTTCACTGCGTGGCAGTTCGTTATGCTCGTCTTGCCAAGCTTGTTGATAGCGCAGGCTAAAGTCCTGTAGAGCCTGAGTAACGGTTTGGGTCATGAAGGTCTCCTGGTTAGTTTTTATCAGGTCGCGGTGTCTGCCGGATGGCAATTAATCAGCGGATTCAGTAAAATTCTCGCCATTCTAATCGAAAATGACCACAAAGTATGAGCAAATATTCTGACGCTAAAGAGCTTGCTGGCCTAACTCTGGGTAAAAAGACCGAGTACGCAAATCAATACGACGCAAGCTTGCTGCAACCTGTACCTCGCAGCCTAAACCGTGATGACCTTGAACTTGGCGACAGCCTACCGTTTATGGGGCACGACATTTGGACGCTGTACGAGCTATCTTGGCTAAACAGTAAAGGCTTGCCTCAAGTTGCCGTTGGCGAAGTCTACATCCCTGCGACCAGCGCGAACTTAATTGAGTCAAAGTCGTTCAAGTTGTACTTAAACAGCTACAACCAAACGCGTTTTGCTACTTGGGAAGAAGTGACTGAGCGTTTAGCGCAAGATTTATCAGCATGCGCTGGTGAGCAAGTACTTGTGGAAGTAAACCCAGTAACTCACTACACCAACCAGCCTATCGTAACCATGGAAGGCGAGTGCATCGACGGTCAAGATATCGAAATCACCAGCTACGATTTTGACGCCGCACTTCTTGAAGGCGCGGCAGGCAAAGAGCAAGTAGAAGAAACCCTTCACAGCCACCTACTGAAATCAAACTGCCTAATCACCAACCAACCTGACTGGGGCAGCGTAGAAATTCGCTACCAAGGCGCTAAGCTTGATCGTGAGAAGCTGCTTCGCTACTTGGTTTCATTCCGCGAGCACAACGAGTTCCACGAACAGTGTGTTGAGCGTATTTTCACTGATTTGATGAAGTACTGCCAACCAACGAAACTAACGGTATTCGCACGTTACACTCGCCGTGGTGGTTTGGATATCAACCCTTACCGCTCAACGGATCAAGACAAGCCAGCACACAATAACCGCATGGCGCGTCAGTAATCTGAGTAGATAATTAAAAGTGCTTGAGTTCCACACTCAAAAACTAATTGCTTAAATACTCAAAAACGCCCAGCTATCTGTTGGATTGCTGGGCGTTTTTCTCTACTATTGCTTATTCAAAAACACGTACATTACGACACAGTTCGAGGGAACGAAAAGGATGTTTTGGGACAGTTCGCGTCTATTTAGGCTGATTGGCTTTCTTTGCTTATGGTTAGCGCAGCCACTTCACGCGACCATTTTATCTTCTACTTTGCTTAATGAAGCTCAGCAATTAGCTGAGATTGAACCATCGCAAGCCAAACAAGCCGCCAAAAACTACCTTTTACAACGTGAGTTGACTGACCGAAAAGAAAACGGTAGCCCTTCTGCCATGTCTCGTGAAGAGACCGATCGTAGTATTCGCACTCCCAGCAGCACGATTGAAGCTCATAAAATCATCGCGCAAGCTGAATATGCTATGGGTAACATTAAGGGAGCCATCGACAATCTAAACGAAGCTGAACGACTTGCCACCGAATATCAACTTCCTTACCTAAATCTAGATGTGCAACTGATGCGCAACCAAATGCTTTGGATGAATGATAAAAACTATGCGGTGGCGGAAGATAAACTCGATCAAGTCGAGCAGCAGATCGAACAAGCTAACCCAGTTTTGCAACGGACAGACAGTGTACGATACCGTTTAGTAATGCAGCGTGCATTGCTCGCCTCTCACAGCGGCAATTTTGTCGAAGCGGATCGTTGGTATGCGGAGGCCAAAAGCATGCTGGCTGATAACCGCTCTGACATCACATTAATTGACTACCACACTGCTGTCGGCGAGTTTTACCTCAACTACAAGAAATACAACTTAGCATTATCAGAGCTGCTTTTTGGTTACTGGCAATCGATTGAAAGCGATAACGGTGCTCGCCTTGCAAAAGTTAATCGGCTACTAGCACGCCTATTCCGTGAGAGACGAGTCTATGACAAAGCCATAGAGTACCTCTCGCAAGCTGCTGACTTTTATGATAGCTACCCGAACTCACCTATTTTAGCGGATGTTCTCGAGCAAATGGGGGATGTTTACTTCTATCAAGGCAAGTTCAATCTTGCCCTCGTTCATTACTTCAATGTTCTGGACCATGACAGCACAGCAAAAAATATTGAACGTATCATCAAGATCCGCCTCAGCCTCGCCGCTACTTACCTTCAACTGTACAACTACGCACTGGCAGAACAGTACCTCGATCGCTCTTTAGACTTACTTGAGTACGTAAAGATACCTTATTTGGAAGCAAAAGCGTCATTGCTTAAGTCCGGTCTAGCGTATCATCAAAATGACAGTAAGAGTGTGATCAACAATGCCCAGAAAGCGCTCGATCTCATTGAGAAAGCGCCGGACGATACTGGCTTCATCAAACAGCAATCATACCGATTATTGGGTCTAGGTTATGAGCAAGCCGGCGAATATCAGCTTTCTTTGCAAGCGTATAAAAAATACACCGGCTTAGTTCGCTTAGAGCAAAAGCAACTTAACCAGATCAGTGAGGATGCCTTCCGCCAGCAAAAAGAATTTGCCGAACAGAGTATCCACTATGTAGGCCAAGCGGATCGCTTGGCTCAAGTAGAAATGGAGCATCGCAAGTTTCAGAAAATATCGTTCGCGTTGTTTATCACTGTTTTGGTGATGTTTTTGTTTATCATGCGTCGTGGCGTAATCATGCAACGCCAATCGAATGAGATAGAAAAACTACGTAACGACCTATTTACCCACTCTCGATCACGCTTACGCAACTTGCGTATGCTCAACGTCAAATTATCGCGCTCACTGCAGAAATCCAGTGAAACTTTCGAGCAATGGCAAATGGGAGAGTTAATCCACGAACCTCTCAACGACCGCTTACGCTTTGTGATGATCGATTTACCATTCCTGCGCAGTATGTATGTTCAGCACGGCTACAAAGCAGGTTTGGAGCTAGAACGCGCATTCGGAGAGTTCTTAGCGGAGCGCATTAACAAACCGACTCGTTTGTACCACTTCTCAGATGCAAACCTGCTATATATCGAGCCAAATGCTGATCGTGATGCTTCCGCAGAAGCCACTTTTGAGAAATTCCAAAGCTGGGTGGATGAGTTTGCCGAGCAGCACAATGTAAATCGAATTATCCGAATGGGCATTAGTGACTACCCATTCTTACCTCGAGCTTATACCGCAATCAACGATGAGGAATTGCTTGATTTGCTGCTATTGGCTACACACATTGCCCGAGAAGTCAGCTTAAAAGACAAAGCAAGTCACTGGGTATTTTTGAAAGCCATTGACAATGCGCCAGCAGCGAGCTTTGCAACTGGTGACATACGTACCGCATGCCAACACGCCATAAACCAAGGGCTAATAAAGATCCACTCTTCGTACCAGAATGAGGACAACCTCAAAAAAATATTAAAAAGTGGGTAATTAAACAGCGGTTGAGCACGATACCTAATGACGCTATAAAGTTTTTTGTTATTATCAATTAATTGTCAGCAGTACATGGACTTAGCCACAGTTTTTTCATGGGAATCTTGGAATCCGATATTCAGTCGCAGCTTCATCAGCTGAGTTGTCAACTTGACCAACTCAGGCTGGCACATCGTGATACTTCGCTCAAATTTAAGCGAGAGCAGCAAGTTCTGAAGCGAGTTGTGGCATCATTGACCTCTGCATGCCAGGGCTCAAGCACGCAAGTCACAAACTACTTGCTTGAAATTCAGCGAGAATTAGAACATCAACAAGACATAACCTCACTGATCCCCCGCCTTGCAGTATTGGAACGAGTACTCAAACAACAGTCTATGGCGATGGAAAAACAAAACGGTTACCTTGATGAGCAGATAAAACACAGTGGTGAAACGCTCCAGCGAATCACAGGTTTGCCTGCGCAACTGAAACGTGAACTGCGGAATCTAATGAGCTTTTCAGAGGTTCACGCAGGCAAAAAAGTGGACCAAGCAGTAAAGCTTCTCAGCATTTACGAACGTGCGCTTAAAATAATCACCTCCAACTCACGCCTTAACCTAGGTGAACTTGAAAACTCACCTGACAAGTCACAACTAGAGTGTCTTGCCTCTGATCTGCAATACACAATTACAGAACTAGACTTTGAAGGCGAATCTGGAGAGCAACTACTCGATATTCGAGCCAAGCTTCTGCTGGGTGTTAACGCAGAGTCACTAATCGAACTCACGTTGAATACGCTAAAACTGGTTGTTGAAGCAACCAAGTTTGAGCGTAAGTCTTCTGAGCAATTCCTCGATCAGTTGAATACTTCTCTCTCTTCCAACTTAAAGACTGCACATCAAAATGTCGATCAGCATCAAACCTATTTTGAGCACCGACAAGACTTAAACTATGAGCTCTCTTCGTTGGTGGATCGCACCCAAACGACGCTCGATCAAGCAGCGGAACTGGAAGCTCTCAAAGCTGATATGTCACCATTGCTAGCTCAAATCGCTTCATTAACTGAAAGGTTAAAAATGACAGAGGAGCGTGAGCAGGCTCTTCAAGAGCGCCTAGGCTACAGTAAAAATCAGCTTGAAGCCGTATTCGAGACTACCCAAGATTATCGTCGTCGATTGGAAGATCAAGCTCAGCGGATGCTGCTAGATCCACTGACTAAGGTGTACAACCGAGCGGCATTCAATGATCGCTTGGAATTAGAATACCGTCGCTGGATTCGCTCTCAACAAAATTTGCGCGTCGTGCTGTTTGATGTCGATAACTTCAAAGCGGTTAATGATAGCTATGGTTACACAGCAGGTGACAAGGCATTGAAGATCCTTGCTCGCACGATGAGAAAACGCATCTCCGATACCGATACTGTCGGACGCTTTGGTGGAGAAGAGTTTATCTTGTTGATCCCTGACCAAAGCGAAGAATACACGCTTGATTTACTCAAGCAGATCCAACGAGATGTGAGCCAACTGCCATTTAAGTTCCGAGAACAGAACATCATGATTACGCTGACCGCCGTCTCAACCAGCTTTAAAGAGTCAGATAGCCCTGAGTACGTCTTAGATCGATTAGGTAGTATGCTAAAAGAGACGAAACAAAGAGGTACCAACCAAGTAAGTTGGAACTAGCCGATTGTTCAAAAAAGCACCAAACAGACTGCAATTGCAGTCTGTTTTACTATATAGCCTACAAAATTCAACGAGTTATCACGTTTCTTCATTACCAGTCTGCTAAGCTGTTTAAACAACAAAGTCAGCCAACCACTGAGTAGAACGACACGTATAAGCTAAGTATGTGAGTTGGTTTTTTCCCTCAAAGAAAGCAATAGCAAGGAGGCCTTATGATTACCCATATAAGCCCCGCAGGTAGCATGGATTTGCTATCACAACTCGAAGTTGAGCGTCTTAAGAAAACAGCATCAAGTGATCTTTATCAGCTCTACCGTAACTGTACGCTTGCGGTCCTCAACTCGGGAAGCCACACCGACAACTCAAAAGAGCTGTTAGATAAATACCTATCGTTTGATGTGAATGTAGTGCGTCGTGAACGAGGCATCAAGCTTGAGCTTGCTAACCCACCTGAGCACGCGTTCGTTGACGGTGAGATCATCAAAGGTATTCAAGAGCACTTGTTTTCTGTGTTGCGCGACATCGTATACGTGAACATGCACTTGGCGGACAACCAGCGCCTCAACCTGACTAATGCCACTCACATTACCAACCTCGTATTTGGCATCTTGCGTAATGCTGGCGCTCTAACTCCTGGTATCGAGCCAAACCTTGTTGTGTGTTGGGGTGGCCACTCAATCAACCCAACCGAGTACCAATACACTCGAGAAGTGGGTAACGAACTGGGTCTACGTGAACTGAATATCTGTACGGGCTGCGGTCCTGGCGCGATGGAAGGTCCAATGAAAGGCGCCGCTATTGGTCATGCCAAGCAACGTTACACAGACCAACGCTATCTTGGTTTGACAGAGCCATCAATCATCGCAGCTGAGCCACCAAACCCAATCGTGAATGAACTGGTGATCATGCCAGATATCGAGAAACGTCTCGAAGCCTTCGTTCGTATGGCGCATGGCATTGTTATCTTCCCTGGTGGTCCAGGTACAGCCGAAGAGCTGCTGTACATCTTGGGTATCATGATGCACCCAGAAAATGCCGACCACCCAATGCCAATCGTGCTGACGGGCCCGAAAGAGAGCGAAGCCTACTTCCGCTCTATCGATGCTTTCATTGCAGACACGCTGGGTGAAGAAGGTCAGAAACACTACCAAATCGTGATTGATGATCCTGCAGAAGTTGCCCGCATCATGAAACGCTCAATGGACGAAGTGCGTCAACATCGTAAAGAGAAAGGCGACGCATACAGCTTTAACTGGTCACTGAAGATCGAGCCTGAGTTCCAACTACCGTTTGAGCCTACTCACGATGCAATGGCAAGCTTAAACTTGAACATCAATCAGCAGCCACAAGTTCTGGCAGCAAGTTTGCGTCAAGCCTTCTCAGGTATCGTAGCAGGTAACGTCAAGGCTGAAGGGATTAGAGAAATCGAACGGAAAGGTCCGTTTACCATCAATGGCGATCCGGTCTTAATGAAGAAACTCGACAAGCTATTAAAGGACTTCGTAGAACAACATCGCATGAAACTACCAGGTGGTACAGCTTACGAGCCATGTTACCGTATTGCCCATCAGGAAAATGGTGGTCGATAGATAACTCAGCTTTGGTTACACTAGGGGCATTACGCCCCTTTTTTATTGCTAAGTCATTATGTCTATTCATCTTGTTATCATTGATGCCCTAAACCTGATCCGCCGTGTGCACTCTGCACAACCCGATCCAACTGACATAGCAAGAACCATCACCACCACAGGCAGAACGCTGACTCGCATCCTGTCTGAAGCACAACCAACCCATATCATTGCGGTATTCGATCACCACGAGCAAGATCGCGGTTGGCGCGCAGAAATCCTACCGGACTACAAACAAAACCGAAAGCCCATGCCAGAGCCTTTGATGAAAGGCTTAGATGCGATTCAACAAGCGTGGTGGGAACAAGGTATTGATTCGTTACTATCTGAAGGTGATGAGGCGGATGACTTGGTTGCAACTTTGGCCACCAAAGTCGCCAGTCACGGAGAGAAGGTCACGATTGTTTCTACAGATAAAGGTTACTGCCAGCTGCTGTCCCCGACTCTACAAATTCGAGATTACTTCCAACACCGCTGGCTGGATGAACCGTTTATCGAAAAAGAATTTGGTGTAAAACCAACTCAACTTGCCGACTACTGGGGCTTAACGGGTATAAGCTCAAGCCAAGTGCCGGGCGTGCCTGGTGTGGGACCAAAGGCTGCAAAGGAAATCCTCACTCAGTTTGAGGACATTGAAGCTGCCTACGCAAGTGAAGAGCTGGTGCCGAAGTACCGTAAAAAGCTGGACGAACACATTGAGTCAGCACGTCTATGCAAGAGAGTAGCAGCGCTGAAATGCGATATCGAGCTCGGCTTTAACCTGCAAGACATTCGCTTTACAGGGCCAAATAAAGCCGAGTAAGTACATCTCTTTACGCAGTCAGTTTGGGGTTAGACAATACGTTTATAAAATTTGTTGTGTAACCCTTTACATTCACAGCAATGATATTTACCCCATTATTAACCTACAAGGTACTGATTAGTTTATAAGCTAATTCACAGTCTTAGTAAGTAATTTCATTATTTTCAGATCTCCCTATAACGGAGAAAAATAATGAAAAACATCATCTTAGTATCTTTAGTCACACTACTATCTTTTCCTAGTCTTGCTGAAACTTGTGGTCAACACCTTGATAAAGGCATACCTTCAACCAACAGCGATCAGTTCCTTTGCCGAGATGGCTATGCAGTTGGGTACAACTACGACACAAAAAACGCAGACTGGGTTGCTTACCACATCACCGCGGAAAGCGTGAACATCACCAACAAACGCAGTAACGCCTTCAAAGAAGACTCTGAAATGCCGGATTACGCGCGCTCTACCCTCGCGGACTACAAAAGCTCAGGGTACGACAGAGGACACCTTGCGCCGTCAGCGACAATGGATTTCACCCGAGAGTCAATGAAGCAAAGCTTTTTGATGAGTAACATGTCGCCTCAACTTCCGGGGTTTAACCGAGTTGGTTGGCGAGTTCTAGAAGAACATGTTCGTGATCTCGCCAATGAATACAACGAGCTTTATGTGGTGACTGGACCGATTTACCAAGGCAACGAAGGAACAATCGGTAATGGCGTGGTGATCCCGAGCGCGTTTTACAAAGTCATTCTTGACCCAAGCTTTGATGAAGCCATCGCGTTCATTGTTCCGCATCGCGATATTTCAAGTTCAGAGTTAGCCAACTTTATTACCACCATTGACGAAGTTGAACGTCAAACTGGATTAGACTTTTTTGCTCAAACGCCAGATAGCATCGAAGACAACATGGAATCTGTAAAATGGGAAGAGATGTGGCCTACCAGCAACTAAGTGACGGTCACGGTTCTTAAACCGCAATAAAAAAGCGCCGTACTGTAGGCGCTTTTTTGATTCTGTTCTACCACATAAAAACTTTAGCTTAGTGTGGTGAGATATTAGACAGACATTGAATGTGAATCGTGATTTCTTCGCGATCATGGTATAGGTGCTTCGCTTGCAACTTGAATTTCACCTTATTCTCAATCAAGAACATTTTTAGGTTCTCAAGATCTTGCAGCACTTCATCGTAACGACCTTTCATTGGAAGCTTAAGGTTGAAAATCGCTTCTTTCGCCCAACCTTTTAGCAGCCACTGACCCATTAGATGAGCCACACGTGCTGGCTTCTCAACCATGTCACACACAATCCAAGTTACATTCTTGCGGTCTGGTTCGAATTTAAAGCCATCCACCATGTGGTGCTTAATTTGACCGGTTTCCATTAGGCTATCCGCCATCATGCCGTTATCGACACAGTGAACGAACATCGAACGTTTCACCAATTGGTAAGTCCAACCGCCCGGACATGCACCTAGGTCAACACCCCACATGCCTGGAGCCAAACGCTCATCCCACTCCTCACGAGGAATAAAGACGTGGAATGCTTCTTCCAATTTCAGCGTAGAACGGCTTGGCGCGTCCGCAGGGAACTTAAGGCGAGGAATGCCCATAAAGAACTGCGAGTTGTTGCCCGGGTAAGAGTAACCCACGTAACAATGACCCGGCGCGACGAAACAAATGTGCAGCACAGGCTTCTTCGCGTTGTCTTTATTCCACATCAGACCTTTACCACGCATTGCTTGACGCATTGGTACTGTAAACTTACGGCAGAACTTCAATAGCTCTTTCGCTTCGTTAGTGTCTGGGGTTTCAATACGCAGATCGCCACAACGTGGGAATGCTTCGATTTCAGACAGTTCAGCCAAAATAGGGCTGATACGGTCATCGCTTGGTAGCGCTTCAAACTCAGCCGCAACAGCAAACATTTGGCGAGCGAAAATCAGAGCGCTAAAGTCTAAGCCTTTTGCTAGCTTGTCTGCGTCTCCATCTTGGTAACACTCGAAGACAACATAACCTGAGTTTTTCTTCACACGAGGGAAGCCGTACACTTCCAACTGTGTTGCTTTGTCCTGAATTTCACCAGCACACTCTTTCTCAAAGCCAGAACGGCAATAGAGCATTAGTTGTTTCACTTGGAGACCTCTTTGATATTAAACGCAGCAAAAAAGAACAGACACCAGCCGATCATGAACAAGAATCCTCCCATCGGAGTGATTGGTCCAAACCATTTAATGCCCGTCAGCGCCAGCGCGTAAAGACTGCCGCTAAAACAAAAGATGCCGATGATAAAGCAAATCGCGGCAATGAAAAAATACTTTTGTGCTTTTTGTCCCAAATTGAGCAACAGCAAAATCGCACAAAATACGATAGCCAAAGTATGGATGAACTGGTACAAAACGCCGGTTTCAAAGACGCCGAGTAAATAAGGCGAAAGCTTCGCCTTCAAACCATGCGCAGCAAATGCACCTAGCGCCACTGATGTTAAGCCAGAAATGCCGGTAAAGGAGAGTAACCACTTACTTTTCACCGTACACCTCTTTAACAAATCTCGCTAACTGCTCTACCGTCAATGCAATATTACCGGCTTCTGTATAGCCTGAGCTCTTACGAGGCTTAAAGCTATGGTCACCATCAGGCAAAAAGCTCACTTTCACTTGCTCTGACAACGCAAAGCTATCGAACTCTTCGCGCTTACCGAAAGTATCGCGCTCGCCTTGTAGGATTAGAGTTGGCTTTTCAATGCTCGCGAGGTGTTCACCTTTGTATTTCTCTGGCTTACCAGGAGGATGAAAAGGAAAACCTAAACAGGCAATACCCGCCACCAGCTCATTATCTGCTAACAAGCTCGACATGCGTCCGCCCATCGACTTACCACCAATCACGATTGGCTGAGAAGTAAAGTGAGTGATCACTTCTTCATAGGCTTCAAGAAGCTTTGGTGCACGATCAGGCGGACGCTTCTTGCCATCTTCCGCTCGCTTAACCATGTAAGGAAAATTAAAACGCACCACGCGTATGTCCTGCTCAACTAATCCCTTGGCGACGGCAGTCATGAAATCGTGCTCCATGCCAGCTCCTGCGCCGTGAGCAAAAATAAACAGTGGTCCGTTTTCAGGCCCCTCAGCTATCCAATGACTCATCCAATACTTCCTCTTGTTCTTTTCTCGCGGTTGCCAACATCCAGTCTCTAAACGTTGCGATACGTCCCATATCCGCTTGCTGTTCGTGGCACACCACGTAGAAGGCATTCTTCGACACCAATACTTCGTCAAATGGCGCAATTAAGCGTCCCGCTTCCATTTCAGGTTTGGCTAGTACGTTGTTTCCTAGAGCGACCCCTTGCCCATGTGCAGCCGCTTGAAGCACCATGGTCGAGTGGCTGAAAATTGGACCATGATTCACATTGATGCCTTCGATATTTTGTTGGCGAGCAAACTGCTTCCAATCTTTACGAGAAGTATCATGTAACAAGGTATGTAATTTAAGGTCACTTAGAGATTCTAATGGTTTGTTACCTAAAAGTAATGAAGGTGAACAAAGTGGGATCAAAAACTCTTGGTAGAGTTTATCAGCACGTAAACCTGGCCAGTTCCCACGACCATAATAGATAGCAACATCAACATCATCAGTCAGTGAACCTTCATCCATATCGACCGCTTTAATGCGTACATCAATGTCCGGTTCTTGGGCATTAAAATCCGCCAACCGAGGCACCAACCATTGGATAGCAAAACTTGGTGGTAAGCTGATGGTCAGTGCACCTTTTTCGCTACGTTCCAATACCTTATCTGTCGCTTCAGCAATCGAAGTGAAGATATCTTTAATGTCTAGGAAGTAGCTTTGCCCCTCTTCCGTGAGCAACAATGAGCGATTACGACGACGGAAAAGCTTTAAAGATAGGAATTCTTCAAGGGCTTTGATCTGGTGACTTACAGCCGCTTGTGTAACAAATAGCTCTTCAGCTGCACGGGTAAAACTAAGATGGCGAGCAGCCGCTTCAAAAACGCGAAGTGAATTCAACGGAGGCAATCTGCGAGACATTATGGGACCTCAAGTAGGATTAGTTTTTTTTATCTGAAACATTATAAAATGTCCGTTGTCGAACAGCCAGATAAATTCTATATTTCATCCCGCAACGCGAGCCTGAACGGCTTGATTCTTTTTAGAATCAATTGGCTTGCTGTTGCGATGTTGTGTTTGCAAACTCGTATTTCGAGTTAGGTAGATTTCTACCATGATGTTTTGTGTACAACTCCCTGTGACAAAACATATACTTCCTGTATTTATTTTGACCTGTCTGTCAAATTTCTTACACCGCCTTCTTAGGCGGTGTTTTTTTATCTAAAAAATCCCACTGTCCCTCTTCTTCAGAAATTGGTATCAACTTCACCTTTTCATCCTGATTTCGGATTAATTATCGTTATATCAGTACAAATTACGAAGCGTGCGATTAAGCTCAATATTATCACTTCATAAAGCCATTTTTTGCGCGTGCTAAAACGAAAAAAGCGCAAACTGATTTCTCAATTTGCGCTTTTGTGATTGTCTGCGTTACAACACGATTATGGTCGGTAAACCTTCACATTGTTGAAGCCTTGCTCTTGCAAGTAAAGTGCTTGCAGGCGGCTCATCACGCCACGGTCACAGTACAGTAGGTATGTCTTAGTCTGATCTAAATCACCAAACTGCGTACCTAACTTGTAGAATGGGATGTGCTTAACATCAACGCCATCGATTTCTAGTGGGTTGTCGTCTTCCTCTTCAGGGCTACGAATATCCAGTACGATTGCGTGCTCTTCTACGGCTTGTACTTGCTCAACTTCTGGAGCAGCTTGTTCTGACTCTTTCGCGATGTCACGAATGTCCATCATGCGAGCTTCTTGAACCACTTTCTCAAGAATGCTGAAATCAAATTTCGCTTCTTCAGCTTCTAGCTTGCCTTTCACCGCTTTCACTGTCGGCTTCTTAGAGATAACACCACAGTATTCTGGCATCGTCTTCGCGAAGTCTTCTGTGCCGATTTCACGCGCTAGGTTGATAATGTCTTCTTTATCCCAGTTGATAAGCGGACGAAGAATCAATGTATCTGTTACGTTATCGATGTGGCGTAAGTTCGTCAGTGTTTGGCTAGATACCTGACCTAGCGCTTCACCGGTTACCAATGCTTCGATCTTCATTCTTTGAGCGACCATACCCGCTGCACGCATAAACATACGCTTCAGGATCACGCCCATTTGGCCATCGTCAACTTTCTCAAGAATTTCAGCAACTACAGGCTCGAAATCAACTGAGATGAAACGTACTTTCGCCGAAGACCCGTATTTGTTCCATAGGTAGTGTGAAACCTGCTTAACGCCGATTTCATGTGCTGGGCCGCCTAGGTTAAAGAAGCAGTAATGTACTTTTGAACCACGTTTAATGTGCAAGTAGCTAGAAACACCAGAATCGAAGCCACCAGAGATCAGGCTTAATACGTCTTCTTGCGTGCCTAGTGGGAAACCACCTAGACCTTTATGGCGTGCCAGTACTTGATTTAGCTTATCGTTTGAAACTTCAATCTTAATGGTTACGTCAGGCTTATGCAGCTTCACGCTCGCGCTCTCAACCGCTTGGTTCAGACCACCACCGACATAACGTTCTAGTTCGATAGAAGTAAAGTCGTGCTTACCACGACGCTTCGCACGTACCACGAAGGTCTTGTTTTCGATCGATGCACCGCTTAGTTCAAGAACTTGCTCGTAAATATCGTGCAGATCTTTAAATTCTGTTTGTTTCACTTCAAGAGTATGGTGAATACCTGGCGTATGTGTCAGGATTTCCAGTACTTCAGCGTGAAACTCATCACTTTCAGAGGTCACTTCAATGTGATCACGACGGTTAAATACCGCGACTGATTCCGTACGGCTCTTAACGATGTTACGAATGTTGCACTCTAAAATCTTTGTGAAGCGCTTGCGCACAGATTCACTTTTTACAAAAATTTCTGGATGGGGCTTTACAATAAATTTCATAGTCTAATTCGCAGGTTAGTTTCGCAATCAACAATGAGTGACACTCACCATAACTGTACAACCATATAAGAGTACGTATGGAGTTCTCTTATCGGTCAGTTTAAAGAGTATGAGCTCACTTTAAGGGCGCAAGATTATACACCCAAGCGGATTGGAAAGACAAAAAAAGCGAGCTATCAGCTCGCTTTTCTTCAATAGAGAGTGAAGAGCATTAGTTCACAACAGGCACTTCATCACTGTAAAGAGGCTCACCCTGCATGATGCTGATTTCAACACGACGGTTAAGTGCGCGATTGGCATCAGTATCGTTCGGAGCGACTGGCTCTGTATCCGCCATCCCTCTAACGCGTAAGCGTTGATGTGAGAAACCTCTCACCTTTTCCATTTCTTGGGCAACAGACACCGCTCGCTGTGATGATAGATCCCAATTTGAACGGTACAGCTCAGAGTCTAACCTTTGATTGTCAGTATGTCCTGAAATACGAACAATACCGGGAACATCTTTGACTAGTTCTGCGACTTGTCGTACCAACGGCCTAAACTTAGGTTGGAGGAATGCGGAACCTTCTGGAAATGCCCCTTTCTCTCGGATACGAATCACTATTTGCTGACCAAGGTTCTCGACTTCAATTGCGCCTTGTTCAATCTCTCGTTCCAGCGCTTTCTTGATGCTTTCCATCAAGGTTTCCATCTCTTGAGATTTCGCTTCTGATTGCTGCTGTTGTTGCTGCATTTCAGCTTCTGAAGATTGATTCGTTTGTGTTGAGGTGTCTGGCGATTGACCACCTGTAAGTTTACCTTGGTCACGCTTAGTACCACCCGCACGATCCGATTCCCCTTCGTGGAATTCTAGCGTCTGCTGTGTGATGTCCATGGTCTGTTGCATGATGACATCAATTGGCGTTGGCTCAGGGCGACCAGGTCTAAATTCTTGCGCGATAATACTGGTACCTTTGGGAATGTCCTTCACCTCAAGTTGGTTCTGAACACCAAAGGCAAACTTCATCGAGCCTGCGATCTGCTTGAACTTCAGAACATCCATTTCCGAGAACGAAAGTAGAAGTACGAAGAAACACATTAATAGTGACATCAAGTCAGCGAAGGTCCCCATCCACAACGGGAGACCGGGTGGCGGACAGTCACATTTTTGATCTTCATCCATCACAGCCCCCTAATTACTCGTCAATCTCAAGAACACGTTTACCTTCATTCAGGTAGTTCTTCAGATAACTATCGATGACTCGTGGGTTCTGACCATCTTGAATCGCCAACACTCCGTCCATAATTAGGCGGCGGTTTAATGTCTCTTGATCGCGGCGCAGAGAAAGCTTATCGGCAATAGGGAAGAAAACCATGTTTGATAGCACCGCACCGTATAGGGTAGTCAAAAGTGCTACCGCCATCGCAGGGCCAATCGCTTTTGGGTCATCCATGTTCGAAAGCATGGCAACCAGACCAACTAGCGTACCAATCATACCCATCGCAGGAGCAACGTCACCAAACGCACGAAACACACCGGTACCTTGAGTATGGCGCTCATCGGTTAATGCGATATCTTTCTGTAGTGCCGCCCTTACGACTTCTGCATCATGGCCATCAACCAACAAATCGATGCCTTTTTGCATAAAGCTGTTGTCTATTTCCATTTCTTCTAGCGCTAGGAAACCACCTTTACGAGCTGCATCTGCCATTTCAACAATCTTGGCGATTAAATCTTCTGGCTCGTCCGCTTTAAACATGAAGGCTTTACCTGCAATTTTAGCCGCTCCAAAAAATTGCCCCAATGTGAACTTCATCAACACTACGAAAGCAGAACCGCCTACTACGATTAAGATTGAAGTGACGTCGACGAACATGCCGATACTGCCACCCAATACCATCGCCATAATTACGAAGGCAAATCCACCTATCAAACCTATTAGGGTTGCTAAATCCACAAAGCACTCCTCATGCTATCCAACTATGCCACTTGAGCAGATTATTACTTGTATCGACACTTAGAACAGTTTTTTTAGCGGAATCTTGGTTAATACATCACAAAATGATCGTTCATTCCCGATTTATATGATCAAGATTGTCTCATCAGAGTCTACTCGAGCCAATTTTGTGACAATTATATGAGGTTAAATTTGACCAAGTTAGTAGGCTAAGGTAACTTGCGTGCATTCATTAGAGGCTTGATTAAGGCAGATAAAAGATGGCGGTCAAGAAACCAGAAAACATGACCTTTGAAGCAACCATTGAAGAGCTAGATGGCTTGGTTGATCAACTAGAGAATGGCGATCTTGCCTTGGATGATGCCTTACGCAAATTTGAACGAGGCATTGCTCTGGCGCGTGCTGGCCAAACGAAATTGAGTGACGCCGAACAACGCGTGAGCATTCTTCTTAGCGAAGATGATGAAGCACCACTAAGTGACTTCAACCCTGAGTCAGAATAATAATTAGTAGTGAGCAATGTGATGCAAGAGACATTGACGTCTTATCAACAACGAAATAATCAACAACTCAATCAATGGCTTGAGCAAATGCCTCACCAACAGCAGCCGTTGATTCAAGCGATGAAGTACGGCTTACTCCTTGGTGGTAAACGTGTTCGTCCTTTCCTTGTTTATATCACAGGCCAAATGCTGGGCTGCCAACTACAAGACCTCGACACGCCTGCATCGGCAATTGAGTGTATTCACGCTTACTCTCTTATCCATGATGATTTGCCAGCGATGGATGATGATGAACTGCGTCGCGGTCAGCCAACTTGTCATATAAAATTTGATGAAGCGACGGCAATTCTTACAGGTGACGCGCTGCAAACCTTAGCTTTTACTATCATTGCAGAAGGCCAGCTGAATCCAAATGCAGAAAGCCAGCGTATAAGAATGGTGCAATCTTTAGCTCAAGCATCTGGCGCAAATGGCATGTGTGTTGGCCAAGCGCTTGATCTAGGAGCAGAGAATCGTCAAGTCACACTCGCTGAGCTAGAAGAGATACACCGAAATAAAACTGGCGCTCTGATTAGCTGTGCCGTCAAACTTGGTGCGCTAGCTGCAGGTGAAAAAGGTTTGGAAGTCTTGCCACACTTAGAGCGCTACTCACAAGCTGTTGGTTTGGCGTTTCAAGTTCAAGACGATATTCTTGATATCATTAGTGATACAGAAACACTAGGGAAACCGCAAGGTTCAGACCAAGAGCTGAACAAAAGCACTTACCCGTCTCTACTGGGTTTAGAGGGAGCAATGGAGAAAGCTCACACTCTGTTACAGGAAGCACTTCAAGCATTAGAAGCAATCCCATACAATACTCAGTTACTCGAAGAGTTCGCCCGATATGTCATCGAGCGCAAGAACTAACACAATAAGCGCGCATTTATATGACTCTTGATATTTCAAAGTACCCAACACTGGCGTTAGCAAATACACCGGAAGAACTAAGACTCCTTCCGAAAGAAACATTGCCAGCTTTGTGCGATGAACTACGCACGTATCTGCTAAATTCAGTGAGTCAGTCTAGCGGCCACCTAGCGTCTGGCTTAGGCACAGTAGAACTAACTGTAGCTCTACATTATGTATACAACACACCTGTTGATCAGTTGATCTGGGACGTAGGCCACCAGGCTTACCCGCATAAGATCCTGACCGGCCGTCGTGACCAAATGCCTACCATCCGTCAAAAAGACGGACTACACCCGTTCCCATGGCGCGAAGAGAGCGAGTACGACACGCTATCTGTTGGCCATTCATCCACTTCTATCAGTGCCGGCCTAGGTATGGCTATCAGCGCTGAAAAAGAAGGAAAGGGCCGCAAAATTGTTAGCGTTATTGGTGATGGTGCAATCACGGCAGGCATGGCATTTGAAGCCATGAACCACGCTGGTGACGTTCACCCCGATATGCTGGTCATTCTGAACGACAACGAAATGTCTATTTCAGAAAACGTAGGCGCATTGAACAACCACCTTGCTAAAGTGCTTTCAGGCAGCTTGTACACCTCTATCCGAGAAGGTGGTAAGAAAGTGTTGTCTGGCGTTCCACCAATTAAAGAGTTGGTTCGTCGCACAGAAGAGCACCTAAAAGGCATGGTTGTTCCTGGCACGTTATTCGAAGAGCTAGGCTTTAACTACATCGGCCCTATTGATGGTCACGATGTAAATGAGCTAGTCAAAACATTGAAAAACATGCGTGAACTAAAAGGACCACAATTTCTGCACATCATGACCAAAAAAGGTAAAGGTTATGAGCCTGCAGAAAAAGATCCTATCGGCTACCACGGTGTACCAAAGTTCGACCCATCACATAACAGTTTGCCGAAGAGCAGCGGCGGCAAGCCGACCTTCTCTAAGATCTTTGGTGATTTCCTATGTGATATGGCCGCGCAAGATCCTAAGCTAATGGCGATTACACCAGCGATGCGTGAAGGCTCTGGCATGGTTCGCTTTTCAAAAGAGTACCCAGAGCAATACTTTGACGTAGCAATCGCAGAGCAGCATGCCGTAACACTTGCAACGGGTATGGCAATTGCGGGTGATCATCCGATCGTGGCAATCTACTCTACCTTCCTACAGCGCGGTTATGATCAACTGATTCACGACGTTGCGATCATGGACTTACCGGTGATGTTCGCTATCGACCGTGCTGGTCTGGTTGGTGCAGATGGTCAAACTCACCAAGGTGCGTTCGACCTTAGCTTTATGCGTTGTATCCCGAACATGGTGATCATGGCGCCGAGTGACGAAAACGAATGTCGTCAAATGCTGTACACAGGTCATAAGCACACAGGCCCAAGTGCGGTTCGTTACCCACGCGGTAGCGGCATGGGCACAGACATTGAACAAGAATTTACTGCGCTTGAAATCGGTAAAGGTCGTGTGGTTCGTAAAGGCGAGAAAGTGGCAATTCTAAGCTTCGGCACCTTCCTAGGTAACGCGCTAGAAGCAGCTGAAAACCTAGACGCGACAGTAGCAGACATGCGCTTTGTTAAGCCACTTGATGAAACGTTGATTCGTCAGCTTGCTGCAGAGCACGATGTTCTGGTTACGCTAGAAGAAAATGCGATTGCAGGTGGCGCTGGTGCAGGTGTGATTGAGTTTATGATGCAAGATAAGATCATCAAGCCTGTACTCAACCTTGGCTTGCCAGATCGCTTCGTTCCTCAAGGCACACAAGACGAGCTACATGAAGAGCTTGGCTTAGATGCAAAAGGCATCGAGAAGTCGATCAACGATTACTTAGCCAAATAAGCGAACATAAGACCCTACAACGAAGCCAAAAAGGGATGCCATGTGGCATCCCTTTTGTTTATCTGTCGATTCTAAATCTTAAGGATAGGTATTACATCCAACCTGCGTATTTCGCCACTAAAAACAGCGCGATACCCGCCATAATACCCGCCACGATATCATCAATCATGATACCTAAGCCGCCGTGAACACGTTTATCCAACCAACCGATTGGCCATGGTTTTACCATGTCAAAGAAGCGGAACAAGATAAAACCTGTCAGTAGCCACTTCCATTCCGTCACAGGAATATTCAGTGCTGGTACTAGGCTCATGGTGATCCAAAAGCCCGCAAACTCATCCCATACAATAGAACCATGGTCATGAACGCCCATGTCATCTGATGTCACTTGGCAAATCTTAATGCCAATCACACAAGAGAATAACACCGCAACCACATAAAGTGGGAAAGGCAGTTGTGCCAAAAGCAGAAACAGCGGAATTGAAGCAAGCGTGCCCATTGTGCCTGGCACTACTGGTGATAAACCGCTACCAAAACCTGTCGCCAAAAGATGCCACGGGTTCTTTAATGAAATCAGAGAGAGAGGGTTGGTCATTTCCTTAAACCTATACTGCGAGTTTGGTTTCAATCTTAGGCTAATGCCTAGCTCATATCATTTAAAGTGGTCAAAGCCAGTCAGATCCCAATCAAGAGGTTGATTGTCATCGTGCAGCTCAAACGTGCCTTTTGGTCGAATCTGACCTATGCAAGTGACTTTACAACCAGCATGAGACAATGCGCTTTGCAACGAGCCATTATTTTGCTCAGGCACAGTAAAGCACAATTCATACTCTTCACCACTTGATAAAGCATACTGCTGAGCGCTGACCTTATCATCTAAAAATTGAACCAACTCAGAAGAAATTGGTAATTGGGAGACATCTAAACTCACACCAACGTCGGAACGTTTGAGAATGTGTTTGATATCAGAAATTAAACCGTCGGAGATATCAATCGCCGCCGAAGCTAAACCGACCAATGCTTGCCCTGCTAATACACGAGGTGTACTAAGATAATGTGCTTTCTCAAGCTGCTGCGCTGCAATGCGTGAGCGTAATGAGCCATCCAAAATCACATCAAGCCCTGCTTTTGCATCACCAAGGTCCCCCGTCACATACACCCAGTCACCGACTTTCGCTCCGGAACGAGTCAACGCCCTGCCTTCTGGAACAAAACCTTGTACTGTCAGTGTTAAACTCAGTGGACCTTTCGTCGTATCACCACCAATAAGCTGAATACCGAAGTAATCCGCTAGCTCGAAAAATGCATCACAGAAAGGAGCAAGCCAAGCTTCATCCGGCTCAGGCATGGTTAACGCGAAGCTTACCCACGCAGGCGTTGCGCCCATTGCAGCGAGATCGCTAATATTCGATGCCAGCGCCTTATGTGCTACCCATGCAGGATTAGCATCCGCAAGGAAGTGGGTTCCAGCCACCAATGTATCGGTACTAATGGCAATTTGTACGTTATCTGGCGCTTTCACTAACGCACAGTCGTCACCCGCCGCTAGGTGTACGTCTTTGCGTTGGCTTTGACGCCCAACGAAGTACTTGTCGATCAGATTGAATTCACCAGACATTATTCACTTACTTTTTGATGTAAAAGCTATTGATACAAAAAAGGTCAGCATCTGCTGACCTTTTTATTGAAGAAATTGTTATTTCTTACGTACGTGCGGTGCCGCTTTATCTAGCACACCATTCACAAACTTGTGGCTGTCTTCTGCTGCGAATACTTTTGCAAGTTCAATCGCTTCGTTGATTACCACTTTGTAAGGAACATCTTCGCGACGAGTCATCTCGTACATAGCAAGGCGAAGAAGAGCAAGTTCCATCATGTCTAGGTCTTGCATTGGACGTGACACGTATGGACGGATTTTGCTATCTAGCTCAGAGTGGCTAAGTACAACACCGCTTAGTAGTTCACGGAAGTAAGCTACGTCTGTTTCAGGAGCAGCTAGTGCAGGCTCAGATGCGTGAAGTTCTTCTTCATCGTATTTGTCGCCAGACAAAAACTGTTCTTCGATCGTGGCAACATTGTCTTTAGTAATTTGCCATGAGTAGATCGCTTGTAGAGCGAATTGACGTGCGTTACGACGTGCGGCTGGTTTCACACTGGCCCCCATTAGGAATCAATTTCAGATAGTACGTTAATCATTTCAAGTGCGCTTAGTGCAGCCTCTGCACCTTTATTACCAGCCTTGGTTCCTGCGCGTTCAATCGCTTGATCGATAGTATCAACAGTCAGTACGCCAAATGCTACTGGAAGGCTGTATTCCAGAGAAACTTGTGCAAGACCCTTGTTACATTCACTACAAACATAGTCAAAGTGTGGTGTGCCACCACGAATTACTGTACCTAGTGATACGATAGCATCGTATTTACCAGTCTTAGCAACACGTTGAGCTACCAAAGGTAGTTCTACGGCACCAGGACAACGAACTACTGTAATGTTGTCTTCGCTTACTTGTCCGTGACGCTTTAGTGTATCGATCGCACCAGATAGTAGGCTTTCGTTAATAAAACTGTTGAAACGAGAAATAACGATAGCAATTTTTGCATTTGGCGCTGGGAAGCCACCCTCGATCACTTTCATAAGCTTTCCTTTAACTCTATTTTTAAGTGAAAATTGTTCATCAAGTGAGAATCGCCGGATTCTAGCACAATTTTGTGAGCAATATCTAATGGAAATTGGATACCAGTCACGAGTTCCTAGCCATAACGATGATAAGTACGCGCAAGACTAGGAACTTGTCGGTCAGTTGTTATTCGCAGACGTACTCAACAACGTTCAGGCCAAAACCACCCAGTGCGTGGTACTTTTTGTTGGTCGAAGAAAGTAGGCGCATATCATGCACACCTAAGTCAGCAAGAATTTGCGAGCCAACACCAACACGACGAGACGTGCCTTGTTTCTTCGCAAGCGTCGGTGCTTCACCTTTATCTTGCGCTTCGAACATCTTAACGCGATGAATAAGCAGGTCCGTTGACTCTTCGTTGCCAAGAACAACCAGCACGCCGCCCTCTTCACCGATACGCTTCATCGCTTTCTCAAGTGTCCAGCTGCGTTCTGCGTTACGGTCACTACGAAGCACATCAGTAAATACATCTTGTAGGTGCACACGAACCAATGGCGCTTCAGAATTAAGGTCACCTTTGCACATTGCATAGTGCACTTGGTTATCAATGGTGTCTTTGTAAGTCACAAGCGTGAATTCACCGAACTCGGTTGGTAGTGCACACTCAGCAACGCGCTCAATGGTTGTTTCAGTGTTGTTGCGGTACTCAATAAGATCCGCAATGGTGCCAAGTTTCAAACCGTGCTTTTCAGCAAACACTTCAAGATCAGGACGACGTGCCATCGTGCCGTCGTCGTTTAGGATCTCAACGATAACCGATGCTGGCTCTAGACCTGCAAGGCGAGCCAAATCGCAGCCTGCTTCTGTATGACCAGCGCGAGTTAGAACGCCACCATCTTGTGCAGCTAGAGGGAAGATATGACCAGGTTGAACTAAATCAGCTGCTTTCGCATTTGGCGCAACGGCAGCTTGCACAGTGCGAGCACGGTCAGCAGCTGAAATACCAGTTGTTACACCTTCAGCGGCTTCAATAGAAACGGTAAAGTTGGTGGTGTATTGCGCGTTGTTGTCTTGCACCATTGGTGGCAGTCCAAGATTTTCACAACGTGTTTTTGTCATGGTTAGACAGATCAAGCCACGACCATGCGTAGCCATAAAGTTGATGGCTTCCGGCGTAATGTGCTCGGCAGCCATGATCAAATCACCTTCATTCTCGCGGTCTTCATCATCCATCAGGATGACCATTTTGCCCGCGCGGATGTCATCAATAATTTCTTGAGGCGTGCTGATAGGCATATTCTGTTTCCCGTTATTCAAAAATTTATTATTGCAGCAGCAATGCGTTTAACGTTTCGTTTAGTTACGTCTACTGGCTTGGTCAGCAAAGCAGTTTGAAGCCAACCTTTATTAAGTCAATTAACCTGATAACGTTCTGTGATTATGGTCGGTTTCGCTTAGGCAAAACCATTCTGTTGTAAGAATTCCATGGTAATGCGTGATTCTTGCGACTCTTCTTTTTGACCTTGCAGTAAGCGTTCCATGTAGCGAGCCAATACGTCCACTTCTAGGTTCACTTTGCGTCCTACTTGGAACTGATCAATCGTGGTTTCTTCACTGGTATGAGGAACAATCGTCAATTTAAAACCATTCTTACGTAGATCGTTGACAGTCAGACTAATGCCATCAACTGTGATAGAGCCTTTTTCTGCCACGTACTTACAGATCTCCGCAGGCATCTCGACCCAAAACTCAATCGCACGACCCACTTGGTTACGCTCGACAATCACACCCACGCCATCGACGTGACCAGACACAATGTGCCCACCAAAACGGGTGGTTGGCAGCATGGCTTTTTCTAGGTTCACTTTGTCACCGACTTGGTACGCGGCAAAACCAGTTTTGTTCAGCGTTTCCAAAGACAAGTCAGCGCTGTAGTAGTTGCTGCCAAAATCAACGACCGTCAAGCACACACCATTGGTCGCGATACTATCGCCTAACTTAACGTCAGACATATCCAACTTGCCTACTTCTACCGTTACGGTAATGTCTTCGCCTTTTGGCGTAATGGCAGTGAGTTTGCCTACTGCTTCTACAATTCCTGTAAACATAATGCTTCTTTCTAGCTTTGGTTGCGTTTGACGGTTGCGGTAATGCGGATATCCACCCCGACCATTCGAACGTCAGTAATAGTTAAATCGATAACTTGTGCCATCTCAGTTAAACCAAGTGCACCAATCAAACCTCGTCCATCACTGCCCATCAATTTAGGCGCGAGGTAAACAATTAGCTCATCTACAAGGTTAGCTTTGATTAACGAACTCGCGAGCGTTGCTCCCGCTTCTACCCACAAGTGATTGATATGATATTCGCTCGCCACAGCTTTTAATGTCGTGGCTAAGTCAATTTGGCCGTTTTCATCCAGTTCAGGTGCCATATCGCCACCTTGGCTGACAATAATACGCTCACCATCAGTATTGAATAGTTTTAGATCATCGTTAAGTTGAGACTGGCGATCCAAAATCACACGAGGTGGCTGACGGACTTCATCTTGTGAGTATTGAGTTTGTACGCTGCACGGCAGGTCATCCCAACGAACGTTCAATGACGCATTGTCATCAATCACGGTTTTGCTGGTTGAGAGAATCCCACCACTTAATGCGCGATAACGCTGCACATCTTGGCGAGCCTTTGGGGAGGTGATCCATTGGCTTTGGCCATTATTAAGTGCACTTTGCCCATCGAGGCTGGCTGCCATCTTCAACTGAACATAAGGCATGCCCGTTTGCATGAACTTGATAAACCCTTTGTTCAGATCAATGGCTTCGCTTTCTAGCAAGCCGACTTGAACTTCTACCCCAGCATCACGCAGCATTTGAAAACCGCGCCCGGCGACTTTCGGGTTGGGATCTTCCATCGCACAGATAACGCGAGCGACTTTAGCTTTGATTAGCCCTTCAGCACACGGCGGTGTACGACCAAAATGGGAGCAAGGTTCTAACGTGACGTATGCGGTCGCCCCTTCGGCTTTATCACCCGCCATACGCATCGCGTGGACTTCGGCATGAGGCTCGCCTGCACGGTGATGATGACCTTCACCAACAATCTCGCCGTCACGGACAATAACGCAGCCTACGTTAGGATTCGGAGCCGTAGTATAAATGCCGCGTTTCGCCAACTTGAGCGCACGCGACATCATTTCAAAATCTTGAGAGGTAAATACTGAAGAAGAGTTTTGTTGAGCCATGATTCAATCAGTCTTCTAGCGAGCAATTTCTTCGCCAAATTCACGGATGTCTTCAAAGCTGCGGTAAACCGATGCGAAACGGATATAAGCGACTTTATCAAGCTCTTTCAATTGGTCCATAACAAGGTTACCAATCATCTCACTAGGTACTTCTCGTTCGCCAGTAGCACGCAATTGTGACTTAATCATGCTGATAGCAAGCTCGATAGCGTCAGCGCTTACTGGGCGTTTTTCTAAAGCGCGTTGAATACCACCGACCATTTTATCTTCATCAAACGGTTCGCGGTTGCCGTTAGACTTAATTACTTTAGGCATCACCAACTCCGCAGTTTCAAACGTAGTAAAACGCTCGCTACATGCAAGACACTGGCGACGACGGCGCACCTGATGGCCGTCAGCAACTAAGCGGGAATCAATTACTTTTGTATCGTTCTCGGAACAAAAAGGACAATGCATATCACCTCCAAATAGCGTGCGATTGGGGTCGTCCCAAAAGCAAGACTAGTGTAGCGGAATTGCTATGTTAGAGAAAACAAAAAGGGGCATTCCTGCCCCTTTTTCAATCAATATCAGACGGTTTCTGTTAACTACGTGCTAGGTAGTTTGCTTTACCAACCCATTTGTAGCTGGTTAGCTCTTCCAAACCCATTGGGCCACGTGCGTGCAGTTTCTGAGTGGAAACCGCAACTTCTGCACCAAGACCAAACTGAGCACCGTCAGTGAAACGTGTTGCTGCGTTTACGTAAACCGCTGCAGAGCCGACAGAATTGATGAACAATTCAGAGTTCACCAAGCTGTTGGTCATGATCGCATCAGAGTGGCTCGCGTTATGAACACGCATGTGGTCAATCGCTTCTTTCACGTCTGCAACCACTTTCACGCCAAGTGTGTAGCTTAGCCATTCCGTATCAAAATCACCTTCACCCGCATCACGAATTTGTTTCGCTTGTGTCATTAGCGCTTTTGCTTTTGGCTCTGCAACGAAGGTTACTTTGTCATTCATGCGCTCAACAATCATCGATAAGAATTGCTCTGCAACTTTTTCGTGTACTAGCAAAGTATCGAGCGAGTTACATGCCGATGGACGCTGAACTTTTGAGTTTTCAACAACGTTGAGTGATTTTTCTAGCTCTGCTGATTCATCAACAAAAATGTGGCTGATACCAAAACCGCCAATGATCACTGGAATGGTGCTGTTCTCTTTACACATTTTGTGTAAACCCGCACCACCACGTGGAATGATCATGTCTACGTAGTCGTCTAACTTAAGCAACTGAGAAACAAGTTCACGATCTGGCTTTTCAATGTACTGAACCGAAGCCGCTGGCAAGTTCGCTTTCGCAAGTGCTGATTGAATAACCTTCACCAACTCCATGTTAGAGAAAAACGTCTCTTTACCACCACGGAGAATGCTTGCATTGCCCGTTTTTAGACACAATGCCGCAATATCTATGGTTACATTCGGACGTGCTTCGTAAATCACACCAACCACACCAAGTGGTACACGGCGGCGAGACAGTGACATGCCGTTTTCTAGCACTTTGCTGTCGATTTCACTGCCCACAGGATCGTTTAGGCTAATCACATTACGAACGTCATTAGCAATGCCAGTTAGTCGCTCTTCGTTCAGTAGCAGACGATCGAGTAGTGCGTCTGTTAGACCCGCTTCACGACCTAACTCAATGTCTTTTGCGTTTGCTGCCAGAATGGTTGCTGCGTTAGCTTCTAGCTCATCGGCAATGATGGCTAGTGCTTGGTTCTTTTGTGCGGTTGACGCTGTCGCCAATTCGAAAGCTGCATCTTTAGCAGCTTTACCCATATTCGTTAAATCCACTTTGCTTCCCTCAATTTCTATTCTTGAATGACGACAAGATCATCGCGATGAATCACTTCTGAGCCGTAGTCATGACCCAAAATAGAGATGATATCTTTACTGTGCTTACCAGCAATTTTTGCTAGGTCTTCACTTGAGTAGGCGCTGATACCACGAGCAACCAGTTTACCGTGTGAATTCGTCACACGTGTTACCTCACCACGAGCAAAATCACCACTTACTTTGATAACACCTTTCGCGAGTAGGCTACTACCCTTACCCACAACGGCATTTACAGCACCGTCATCAATAAAAATATCACCTGCGGCAGCTGGTCCCGCTAAAATCCAGCGTTTGCGATTCTCTAATGCTTCAGAGCAAGGCAGGAAACGCGTGCCTTGTGGCTCTGAACTCAATGAGTCAAAGATAACATTTGGCGCACTACCCGCTGCGATAATCACTTCAATACCCGCACGACGCGCGATATCTGCCGCTTGAAGTTTGGTTGCCATACCGCCAGTGCCTAGCGTGGTTCCACTACCACCAGCAATTTTACGCAAAGTGTCATCAATCGTTTTCACTTCTTTAATCAGCTCAGCATTTGGATCTTTACGTGGGTCTGCGGTAAACAAACCTTTTTGGTCAGTCAAGAGCAGTAACTTGTCTGCACCACATAAAATCCCCACCAAAGCAGACAAGTTATCGTTGTCACCCACTTTGATTTCGTTCGTCGCTACTGCGTCGTTTTCGTTCACGATAGGGATAATGTCGTTTGCTACCAATGCGTTAATGGTGTCACGCGCATTAAGGAAACGCTCGCGATCGTCCAAATCCGCGCGAGTCAGCAGCATTTGACCAATTTTAATACCGTAAATACCAAACAGAGACTCCCATGTTTGAATCAAACGGCTCTGGCCCACTGCGGCAAGTAACTGTTTACTCGCCATCGCGTTGGGCAGTGCGGGGTATCCAAGATGCTCACGGCCTGCTGCAATAGCACCAGACGAAACCATTACGACTGAATGGCCTTGTTTTTTTAGCTCCGCACATTGACGAGCCAGCTCTACCATGTGAGCACGGTCTAACGCCAAAGTGCCGCCTGTTAGCACACTTGTACCCAGTTTCACAACGACGGTCTGTGGTTGTGAAACAACTGCATTCTGTTGATTCGTTGTCATGATGTCTTCTGAAATGAAAAACAAATAAAGAGTGGATGTTTTAGCAATCAAATGGGGATTTAACAAGCAGAAAAGGTGCGAAAACGCACCTTTTTGTCTTATGGAGGAAGAAAGCAGCCAAATTAGGCGAAATCAAACGATTCTGTATGATATTCCACTTCTAACTTAAAGTGCTCCGCCACGGTTTCAATCAGTTTCTGATGGAAGGTGCTTTGGGTAAGATACACTTCTTCAGTTACCTTATTTGGCAATGATTCAGAAGTCCAATCTCCGTCTTTATTGTATTTGCCAATGTGGTATTTGGCAGTAAAGCCTCCGTCGACGGATTCCAATTCCATCCACCATCCCCAAAATTCCCGTTTCTCTGGGGATTTTTTATCGTCTACACAGACTGATAAACAGTCAAAATAGTAATGGCCTTGTTGTGACTGTGGTTCGCGCAAGTAGGGGCCTATCGCCTTCAACTTTGACATCAAGCGAAAGTGAGTCGGTCCTTGAGTCGTCTCTGACATAAGAATCTCCGTTTCCATAGTGAGGATATTTAGCTACCCAAGAATGATTATTATTTTTAATTATCATGAGCTTATTTTTTGCTCACATATATCACTCTTAACTAAATTAGAAGATTTGTCATCTTAATAATTCGTCTTCCAACCACTTTATGGCTAAATCGAGGGATTGCTCATACCCTTTTGTAATCGTTTTGGAACTGATTTTCTTTGCCTGCCCATACTGGCTAAACAGCGCAACAAGCTGGTTATCACTGTGAGGCGAAACCGGATCTCCCTCTAGGCTCAACGCCAAAATAGGAACCTTAGTCTTACGACTGCTGAGAAAACCTTGCACCTTAAGTGACCATGCCATCATCTGGCCGGCCATGCTGTTAATGTCGACCGCGTGTTTACCCAAGCGTGAAGCGAGTAAATCGAGGTACATCTTCGGCATTTGCTGCAACTTTTTAGGAGAGGTAAACAGATCATGTACCGGCGCACCCAATGCGACACACGCTTTAATTTTTTCTTGTTCAACGAATGAAAGACGGATCATGGCATTACCACCAAAGCGGAAACCAATTAAGCCGACTTTATAATGGTCGACCCACGGCAGTTTATACAACTCATTCAACACCGCTTGGTGTAAGCAGCTAGAGTCTTCCGTTAGTGGCCAATGAGAACTGTGGCCAACGGACGGCATATCGATAGTCAACATCGCGATGTCTTTTGGTGCAAGGTGATTGCGGAACAAACGCCACATGTCCGTTTGCAGGCTATCTAACCCTGCACTGACCATCACAACAGGAAGTTGCTTATCAGTACGAGGAAGATGCAGGTTCGCGATGATCTTGCGCTTCTGGTAAGGCACTTCGATCTGCTTAACGACATATTTCGTCTTCTCTGAACCTTCGGTGTAGGCTTTATTTGCCAATACTTGCGCTTGAATGGCTAAGTTGTCGTTCTTTAAATGCGGGTAGCCCGCGATGCTAAAGCACAATGACGCGGTAAATAGCTCATCTGCGGCTTCCTCACCTTGCATTTCATTCGCACGACGTTGATGCTCCATGCCCAACTTAATCCATTCAAATGTCCAGTTACCACTGTGGTACCCCATGACGGTATCAAGCCATTTATCTTCCGTACGAGAATGATTCGATGATGCAATCTTAGACAGCACGCCTTCCATCTCGATTGGTGATAAGCCCTGCCAAGACCATTGAAGACGTCTCAAATGACGATACCAAGCACGCTCACCACGCTCTTCTCGCTCATCAAGAACCTTTTGGCTCGTCGGCATATATTGAGTAAGGGCGGAAGTTTCTCTCGCTTGTTTATGTTTAACAAACAAAGTTTCGGAGAGGTTTTTACTGACGTCTTCTGACATAGGAAGAACTCTAGGCTGGTTGCAATAGCGTAATAATAATAAAAAAAATGCCCCTATAAAGGGGCATTTCTCAATATTCTTGGCACAAACTTACTTTTGCTTGCGGTTTACTGGCTCAACGAACTGGATAGACATATCCCATGGTTGCTCAATCCAAGTGTCTTGAGCGATATCTACCACGTAGTCATCAAGCAGCTCTTTGCCAGATGGCTTCGCACATACAGCAATCAGTTTCGCTTTCGGGTACATTTCACGAAGTTTACGTGCTGTATCGCCACTGTCTACTAGGTCTTCAACGATTAGGTAACCTTCGCCGTCACCTTCAGGTGCTTTAATTACCGTCATATCGCGTTGGTGATCGTGATCGTAGCTTGAGATACAAATAGTATCGACGTGACGAATACCTAACTCACGAGCCAAGATAGCTCCAGGAACCAAACCACCACGGCTTACCGCCCAAATACCTTTCCATTGCTCAGCTGGCATTTGTTTCTCAGCCAGTTCACGGCAGTAAGACTGCATCGCATCCCAAGTGATAATGAATTTTTTACTCATTGTAATAACCTAATAATTTCAAAATATGCATCCCCTCTGCTTAGCTGATGGCGCTGAAATGGACTCATCAAGCTAAACTTTCCACACCAGAGGAAATGGGGGTTTCAAGCTGCGCAAACGATTATTCTACCGAAACACTTCATTAATACCAACGCTGATATCAAAATTCTCCGCCTATTACGCAGAAAAATCGAATTCGGTGAACAACACAAAATAGAGAAGTGAATGAATTTGCGTAGAAACTAGGGGCTGTTGACCTTTTGCGGTTAAATTTTGTTCGAGATAAAAGCGTTTTAATCGCGGCGAGAGGTTTGTAGCCTAGCATTCTAAGCAAAATTCTCTCAACAAAGAGTAAAACGCTTTTAGCCGAACCCTTCGGGCAGCGTTTGTGGCTCCTCTCTACTGCGTTATCGGCTTATCAGGTAGGGCAACTACATTTCAAAGCCTCTGCCTTGTATAAAGAACCCACAAACTGCTGCAAAAATCAGCTCAAAAGGTCAACAGACCCTACTCACAAAAAATCTGCAAATAAAAAGCCAGTGTGAACCCTCAGTCCACACTGGCTTTTCTTTCATTGGCTAAAGTTAGCCTAGAATGTACTTCGCAATGAAGATTGCAGACATCACCCACACACTCATCGAAACTTCACGACCTTTACCACTGAACAGTTTGATCGCTGCGTAAGCAATGAAGCCTAGCGTGATACCTTCTGCGATAGAGAAAGTCAGCGGCATTACCAAACACGTTACTACAACAGGAGCCGCTTCTGTTAGGTCACGCCAGTCGATACCAACAAGACCAGAAAGCATTAGGATAGCAACATAGAATAATGCGCCTGATGTCGCGTACGCAGGGATCATTCCTGCTAGTGGTGAGAACAATAGAGCCAAGAGGAACAGCACGCCAACAACCACTGCCGTAAGACCTGTACGACCACCAGCAGCCACACCAGAAACACTCTCAATGTATGAAGTCGTGTTTGAAGTACCTAGTAGAGCACCCACTGACGTTGCTGTTGAGTCAGCTAGCAGTGCTTTGTTTAGGCGAGGAATGTTACCGTTTTCGTCCGTCAAACCTGCTTTTTGCGAAACGCCAACTAGCGTGCCTGCCGTATCAAACAAGTCAACGAATAGGAAAGCAAAGACAACTGAGATCATGCCCACTTCGAATAGACCAGAGAAGTCTAGCTGCATGAAGGTTGGTGCGATGCTTGGTGGAGTCGACATGATGCCGCCCCACTGAACGTCACCAAAGATAAGACCAAGAATCGTCACACCTAGGATAGCGATCATGACCGCGCCTTTAACACCACGGTGAACCAATGCAATCGTCATGAAGAAGCCAATCGCCGCAAGCACAGACGGTAATGACGTGATGTTACCCATTGAAACTAGCGTTGCTGGGTTATCTACTACGATACCTGCATTTTTCAGCGCGATGAAAGCAAGGAAAAGACCGATACCCGCAGAGATACCAGTGCGGAGAGAAAGTGGAATAGAGTTAATGATCCATTCACGAATCTTGAAAATACTCAGTAAAATAAATAGCAAACCGGACACGAACACTGCTGCTAGCGCCACTTGCCAAGTGTACCCCATGCCCAACACAACTGAATATGTGAAGAACGCGTTTAGACCCATACCAGGGGCCTGAGCGATTGGGTAGTTTGCTACTAAGCCCATGATGAAACAGCCAATAGCCGCCGCAAGACACGTCGCAACAAAAACGGCACCACGATCCATACCGGTATCAGCAAGGATTGCTGGGTTTACAAAGATAATGTAAGCCATGGTTAGGAAGGTTGTAACACCTGCGATGATCTCAGTGCGCACATTGGTGCCATTTTCACTAAGTTTAAAGAGCCTTTCGAGCATGATCGAATCCTGTAAAGGTAAAAAAGTAAACGGTTGCGTAATCGATTGGCTCGGATTATAAAGTTATCAAATAACAAATTCCAGATAGAATTTTCACTCTAATAGGATTTTTTTCTTCGGATATGAAACCTATTCGCTAACACCTCCAAGAGAGAAAAGCTTTAGGTCTTACGAAACAAGAACTAAGAAGCTCACGTTCAGTCAAATGCAATGAGTGCAAACTGAACAATGTTGTAAACTTTCAAACGCAAAATCATGGTTTCGGGCACTCAATACCCAAATAATTAGTCTGAAAACGAAACAAGTGAGATAAGCAATACCAGAATGGAAGCTTGGTGGCGATAAAATAGCCGAGGATAGGAAAAGCAGATAAAAAAACGCCACTCAATTTGAGTGGCGGTGAATCATGTCAGCACTATGCACTGAAAAAAAATTCCAATTTATAGGGGTGAACAAACTTGTTCGAGTCACATGCGTTGGCTTCAATTAGTAACCAAAGCTTGTTGGGTATACAAAGTTACCGGTGTAAACAGATTTGCTGTTCCAGAACATTGCACTTGGTAAACCTTTCATAAATATCACCTTCTAAATCAATTAATACTGTCAAATTTGGTTGATTTCTCGGTTCCTTGGAGGCGATAAAACGGACTCATCCTTTGAGCATTTCATTCTTCTCTCAGAAGCTGGTTACAAATATACCACCAAGAAATTTAATTACAAGCATAAAAGTGATTAAACTCACACTTTTCATTTAAATTGATCTCCATCAAACAAAAACTGTAAGTTAATTACAGTTTTGTGAATTAAAAATTTAAGATACTTACAATCAAATAAACCTTATTGCATAGGTGTATTTTGCTCTGTTCAGAATCTGTGACAGCTCATAGTGATTTCCTTTCTCCCTCGACTACTCGCCTCTCTCATCTGGTGGTATGCTTGGTGCCAATTCAAAAGCCAAGACCAGTTAGCATTTATTGCTAAACACTCAATATATTTACGGTTTAAATTTGGCAAAGCACATCAAAAGGAGTCTTCCGTGTCTGAATTCCATTCTGAAATCAGTACCTTATCACCTGCTCCACTTTGGCAGTTTTTCGATAAGATTTGTTCAATTCCTCACCCTTCAAAGCATGAAGAAGCTCTAGCGCAATACATCGTAAGCTGGGCGACAGAGCAAGGTTTTGACGTACGCCGCGATCCAACTGGCAACGTGTTCATAAAAAAACCAGCAACGCCAGGCATGGAAAACAAAAAAGGCGTCGTTCTTCAAGCGCACATCGATATGGTGCCGCAAAAGAACGAAGACACTGACCACGACTTCACTAAAGATCCAATCCGACCATACATTGATGGTGAATGGGTAACAGCAAAAGGTACAACACTTGGCGCTGACAACGGTATCGGCATGGCATCTTGCCTTGCGGTTTTAGCCTCTACAGAAATCAAACACGGCCCTATCGAAGTGCTTCTGACAATTGATGAAGAAGCAGGCATGACTGGCGCATTTGGTCTTGAGCAAGGTTGGCTAGAAGGCGACATCCTTCTAAACACGGATTCAGAGCAAGAAGGCGAAGTTTACATGGGTTGTGCTGGCGGTATCGACGGCGCAATGACATTCGACATTACTCGTGATGCAATCCCAGCAGGTTTTGTGACTCGTCAGCTAACGCTGAAAGGCCTAAAAGGTGGTCACTCTGGTTGTGACATCCACACTGGCCGCGGCAACGCGAACAAGCTTGTAGGCCGTTTCCTAGCAGGTCACGCACAAGAGTTGGATCTTCGTCTTGTTGAGTTCCGTGGTGGTAGTCTACGTAATGCGATCCCTCGTGAAGCCTTCGTTACCGTTGCTCTACCAGCAGAGAATCAAGACAAGCTGGCAGAACTGTTCAACTACTACACTGAGTTACTAAAAACTGAGCTTGGTAAAGTTGAAACCGACATCGTGACTTTCAATGAAGAAGTGTCAACAGATGCACAAGTGTTTGCAATTGCAGACCAACAACGTTTCATCGCAGCATTGAACGCTTGTCCAAACGGCGTGATGCGCATGAGTGATGAAGTTGAAGGCGTGGTTGAGACGTCTCTTAACGTTGGCGTTATCACAACTGAAGAGAACAAAGTAACGGTTCTATGCCTAATTCGCTCACTGATCGATTCTGGTCGTAGTCAAGTTGAAGGTATGCTTGAGTCAGTCGCTGAACTTGCGAATGCGCAAATCGAATTCTCTGGTGCTTACCCAGGTTGGAAACCAGATGCGGATTCTGAAATCATGGCTATCTTCCGTGATATGTACGAAGGCATTTACGGTCACAAACCAAACATCATGGTTATTCACGCAGGTCTTGAATGTGGTCTGTTCAAAGAACCTTACCCGAACATGGATATGGTTTCTTTCGGTCCAACCATCAAGTTCCCTCACTCTCCAGATGAGAAAGTGAAGATTGATACCGTTCAACTGTTCTGGGATCAAATGGTCGCACTTCTGGAAGCGATTCCAGAAAAAGCGTAATCCAAGTCAGATACGAAAAAGGGTGCCGAGGCACCCTTTTTTATTGCGAGCTTTTTATTATCAGCGCTTCGCAAATTATGCACGAGTTTGCGCGTAGGCTGCTAGCTCATCCATAGAAGTCTTAGCAACCACTTCACCATCGATGTAGTAAGTAACGAAATCGCCTTCACGAACACCCATTAGCGTCGCTTTTTCACCATTGTTGTAAGTGATGTCCATTTGAACTGTATTTTCGTCAAGCTGCTGCATTTGGCCTTGTTCGATAACACGGTTGTTTGTTAGAGGACCAATCGGCGCTGTCGTTAGAGACTTGTCTAGCTGGTGGTTTACGTCGATGTAAGTATCCATCTTGGTATCAAAGATGTGTGGTTTACCGTTTAGTGGGTTTTTACCAGTCCAGAACTCTAGTGAGTTGAACACGATGTAGTCAGCCGCAATAGCAACACCGTAAACTGGCGCCATTAGCATGTTTAGGCCACCACGAGCGTAACGGTTATCTACTGCTTTTAAGTTAAAGCCCATCACGTAACCCGTTACTGCGTTACTACCTACACAGCCAGAAAGAGAAACTGCAACAGCAGTTAGTGCGCCAATTTTAGCAATCGCCTTTTTCATCAAAACCTCTAGTTAAATGGTATTAGGTCAAAAATTCGGCGGGGATATTAGCGGATAAAAAGGCCCGGTAAAAGTCAGTTTTTTTCAAATAAATTTGATGTATTAAATTTAAAACAATGCCATTTATACCGTGAATATAATGACAAAAAGCAGCATCAAAACCAGTTCATTCGAAACAAAAACAACTTCAAAAGGAATACATTCAACGTACATCTGGCGCTTTATCGCTCACATCAACAAAATGTTTTTTTCGTCACATCAACAAGAATGATTAGTGTGAATTTGAACCAGTTGTTACATTGTTGATAACGTATTTGACAGAGATGGTTTATGGCCAGAAGTAAAAAAAGCAAAGTATTTGAGCTACTCGGGCATCAAGTACAACCAGGGCAGCGATTAGAAACTGAATTTGAAGCAGCGCAGCTTTACACGCACTCACCGCTTTCTATCCCTGTGGAAATTATCCACGGTAAGCAAGAAGGTCCTGTACTCATGGTGAATGCCGCAATCCATGGTGATGAGCTTAATGGCGTAGAGATCGTTCGTCAGATGATCAACCAATTGGATCCTGCAAAGCTGAAAGGTACCGTGATTGCCGTGCCTATCGTGAACGTGTTCGGCTTTATCCATAAATCGCGCTACCTACCAGACCGCCGTGACCTAAACCGTTGCTTCCCAGGCAGTGAAAAAGGTGCATTGGCATCACGTATGGCGCATGGTTTCTTCAATAACATCGCCAAGCGTTGTGACTATATTTTGGATCTTCACACGGGTGCGATTCACCGTACTAACCTGCCACAGATCCGCGCGAACTTGAGCAATCCTGAGACACTGCGTATTGCAAAAGCATTTGCCACACCAGTGATCGTAGACTCAGCTCTACGTGACGGTTCTCTGCGTAGCGAAGCGGAGAAATGCGATATCCCAGTACTGACCTATGAAGCGGGTGAAGCTCTGCGCTTTGACCCACTATCCATCAGCGCAGGTGTACTGGGCGTTCAACGTGTGATGCAAGCAATCGGTATGCTACGTGCGAGCCGTAAGAAACTACCTGAACCAATTATCGCGAAATCCACCAGCTGGGTTCGTGCATCCGGTAACGGTATTTTGCGTACTGTGGTTAACCTAGGAGACAAGGTAGAAGAAGGCGAAACGCTAGCATACATCAGCTCTCCTCTGGGTCACGATGAGCTTGAACTAGTCGCACCGAAAGGTGGTATTGTTATTGGCCAGCAAACACTGCCACTTGTGAATGAAGGCGATGCTATTTTCCATATCGCTTACTTCAAACAAAACGATGAAATGGTAGAGCAAGCGGTTGAAAGCTACATTGAAGAGCTGACTGAGTTTGATGTCGACCAAGTAACGACAGGGCAAATCCCGTTAGACACTCAACAGTAACCTCTTAATTTACATTCAAATAAAAATGCCCCGAGATGAACTCGGGGCATTTTTTAATTCAGATTTGATGGTACAAATCGACCATCTAGTAAGCTGAGATTACTCTTCGTCAGCTTCAACTTCGCGTGCTTTGCGAGCTTCTTCTTTGCGAACTTTTGCCGCTAGTTGCTCTGCTTCACGCTCTTGACGCTGTACTGCTTTACGCTCGTTACGAACCACTTGGTTTTGAACAAAACCTGCTAGTTCTTGCTCAGCCCAAGCTTGTGCTTTCTCTTCGCTGTCAAAGCCAGTTTCACGTTTTGATACTACAGTCTTACGAGATGTCACTTGACGAGTGATCTCTGCGCTCCAACCGTTACGTTTTTCAGTTACGCGGATAGCAAATTTTGGATTTTTAGACATTTCTTTCATTTCCTAAGGGATTAATCAGGGATTCGGTCAACTTGATAACTCCATCTAAGCTGAGCTGTTTAACACCATCCCTTGGTAAGCGCGGTATTAGAGCATAAAAGTTACCGAAACGCTGCAAGTTTTTTACAGTAGATAAGGCACGAACGAATTGGGGAACTCTCACGATTCATTGTTAAAAAGAGATTTCCTACTCCTTCCTTCGTCAGTCTAGGAAATGACGCCGCTGTTCTTTCTCGCATCTCGAAGCGAGGCGTTCCATCGGACGAGATCCATTCTCGATTCCCTTAAATAAAAAAGCGCCAGTCTTTCAACCAGCGCTTTATTCTTTTCGTTAACCTTGGACTACGTCGTAATTAGCCGATGTTCTTGCGTGCGTTTTGGAACATACGCATCCAAGCACCATTCTCGCCCCAACCTTCTGGAGACCATGAGTTCGCTACTGTGCGGAATACACGCTCAGGGTGCGGCATCATGATAGTCACACGGCCATCTTGAGTCGTTAGACCTGTAATTGCGTTTGGCGAACCGTTCGGGTTGTTCGGGTATTGCTGAGTAGGGTTACCGTGGTTATCAACGTAACGAACTGCAACCGTGCCTGACGCTTCAATCGCTGCTAGGTGGTCAGCATCACGTACTTCTACGCGCCCTTCACCATGAGAAACCGCGATTGGCATACGCGAGCCTTCCATACCATCGAAGAATACAGAGTCAGATTTCTGAACTTCAACTAGGCTGAAACGAGCTTCAAAACGCTCAGATTCGTTACGAACAAAGCGTGGCCATAGGTCTGCACCCGGAATTAGCTCTTTTAGGTTCGATAGCATCTGACAGCCATTACACACACCTAGAGAGAACGTATCTTCACGCTTAAAGAAGCCTTCAAACTGGTTGCGAGCTTGTTCATTGAACAGGATAGACTTAGCCCAACCTTCACCAGCGCCTAGAACGTCACCGTAAGAGAAGCCACCACACGCCACTAGGCCTTGGAACTCTTCCAGTACAGCTTGACCCGTTAGGATGTCGCTCATGTGAATATCCGTTGCTTCAAAGCCTGCACGGTCAAAGGCTGCAGCCATCTCTACATGAGAGTTAACGCCCTGCTCACGCAGAATTGCCATCTTAGGCTTAGCGCCTTTCGCAATATATGGCGCTGCGATGTCTTCATTTACATCGAAGCTTAGCTTAACGTTTAGGCCTGGGTCAGAGTTGTCTTTCTTCGCTTCATGCTCTTGGTCAGCACATGCTGGGTTATCACGCAGACCTTGCATCTTGTGCGTTGTCTCCGCCCAGATAGTACGTAGTTCAGTACGGTTGCGTTCTAGAACGACTGTATCACCAGAAGTGATCACTAGCTCGTCAGATGCTTCTACTGAGCCGATTACGTGTGAACACGCTTCTAGGCCGTTTGCTGCAAGAGTAGAAAGTACAACGTCTAGGTCATCATTCTTAACCTGGAGTACCGCACCTAGCTCTTCGTTAAATAGAGAGGCTAGAGCGTCGTCACCTAGGTCAGCAATATCTGCTTTCACACCGCAGTGACCCGCGAATGCCATCTCAGCAAGAGTAACGAATAGACCGCCATCGCCCTTATCGTGGTAAGCCACAACTTGGTCATTCGCGACTAGAGTTTGAACGCCTTCGTAGAAACCTTTTAGCTGTGCTGCGTTATCTACGTCTGCTGGCTTATCACCAAGCTGCTTGTAAACCTGTGCTAGCGCTGTTGCACCTAGACGGTTTTGACCATTACCTAGGTCGATAAGAACAAGGCTAGTGTTGCCTTTATCTGTGCGAAGCTGAGGTGTGATTGTCTTACGCACATCTTCAACACGAGCAAACGCAGTGATGATCAGAGACAGCGGAGACGTTACTTCTTTCTGCTCGCCATTCTCTTCCCACTTGGTCTTCATCGACATTGAGTCTTTACCCACAGGGATAGTCAGACCAAGTGCTGGACATAGCTCTTCACCCACAGCTTTCACTGCTTCATAAAGACCTGCATCTTCACCTGGGTGGCCTGCTGGAGACATCCAGTTCGCAGACAATTTAATGTGTTTGATGTCACCGATGTTTGTCGCAGCGATGTTGGTGATTGCTTCACCCACCGCTAAACGAGCCGAAGCACCGAAATCTAGCAGAGCAACTGGTGTACGCTCACCCATTGACATCGCTTCACCATGGTACGTGTCGTAGCTTGCTGCAGTTACCGCGCAGTTTGCTACAGGTACCTGCCACGGACCAACCATTTGGTCACGCGCTACCAAGCCAGTCACCGTGCGGTCACCGATGGTGATTAGGAATGTTTTCTCTGCAACCGTTGGAAGACGAAGAACGCGATCCACAGCTTCGTTTAGCTCGATACCATCACGGTTAACTGCAGGATTGTTCGCTTTAAGCGTTTTCGCATCGCGGTGCATCTTAGGCGTTTTACCAAGAAGCACATCCATTGGCATGTCGATTGGTGTATTGTCGAAGTGTGAATCTTCTAACTTCAGCTCACGCTCTTCTGTTGCGATACCTACTACTGCGTATGGTGCGCGCTCACGCTTACAGATAGCGTCAAATACTTCCATATTCTCTGGCGCAACTGCCATTACGTAGCGTTCTTGAGATTCGTTACACCATATCTCAAGTGGGCTCATACCTGGTTCATCGTTTGGAACATCGCGTAGTTGGAAAATACCACCACGTTCGCCATCGTCTACAAGCTCTGGAAGTGCATTAGAGATACCACCTGCGCCCACATCGTGGATAAATGCGATTGGGTTCTGTTCGCCAAGCTGCCAACAACGGTCGATCACTTCCTGACAGCGACGCTCCATCTCTGGGTTTTCACGCTGTACAGAAGCAAAATCTAGGTCTTCTGCTGATTGGCCAGATGCCATTGAAGATGCCGCACCACCGCCAAGTCCGATGTTCATTGCAGGACCACCAAGAACGATTAGACTTGCGCCGACTGGGATCTCTTTCTTCTGAACATGCTCATCACGGATGTTGCCCATACCACCAGCAATCATGATTGGCTTGTGGTAACCACGAACCTCTTCACCGGCGTGAGAGTTCACTTTTTCTTCGTAAGTACGGAAGTAACCAAGTAAGTTTGGACGACCAAATTCGTTGTTAAACGCCGCACCACCTAATGGACCTTCTAGCATAATGTCTAGGGCGTTAACGATGCGACCCGGCTTACCGAAATCTGTTTCCCATGGCTGTTCAAAACCAGGAATACGCAAGTTAGATGTAGTGAAACCAACAAGACCTGCTTTTGGCTTACCACCAATACCAGTTGCGCCTTCATCGCGGATTTCACCACCAGAGCCAGTCGAAGCGCCCGGCCACGGAGAGATTGCTGTTGGGTGGTTGTGCGTTTCCACCTTCATTAGGATGTGCGCTTTCTCTTGGTTGTAACCGTACTGGCGAGTTTCTGGGTTCGGGAAGAAACGACCAACATCGGAACCCACCATTACCGCTGCGTTATCTTTGTAGGCAGATAGAACATTTTCTGGCGTGGTTTCAAATGTGTTTTTGATCATCTTGAACAGAGACTTCTCTTGCTTCACGCCGTCGATAGTCCAATCTGCATTAAAGATCTTGTGACGACAGTGCTCTGAGTTCGCCTGTGCAAACATCATCAATTCGATATCAGTTGGGTTACGGTCTAGCTTGTTTACGAATGCATCATAAAGGTATTCGATCTCATCATCAGCAAGAGCAAGGCCTAGGGTAACGTTTGCGTTTTCAAGCGCAGCACGGCCACCGTTTAGTAAGTCAACGTCTGCTACTGGTGCAGGCTCCGCTACTTGGAACAGAGCGGCGGCTGATTCGAAATCAGTGAAAATGACTTCCATCATTCGATCATGAAGAATCGCTTTCAGCTCAACAAGTTGAAGCTCAGAAAGAGCAGATGGTGTTTCAATATAGTAAGCAGTACCACGTTCTAGGCGAACCACTTTAGCTAGGCCACAATTATTCGCGATGTCGGTAGACTTTGAAGACCAAGGAGAAATTGTACCTGGACGAGGAGTCGCAAGCAGCAGAAGTCCTTCTGGCGCATGCTCTTCAATTGTTGGACCGTAAGTCAGGAGTTTCTCTAGTTTCTCAACTTCTTGATCATCTAGATCTGCTGATAGCTCAGCAAAGTGAGCAAACTCTGCGTAAATACCTGTGACAGGTAAGCCTAGTTCACGACAAAGCTCTAGAAGCTTGTTAACACGAAATTCAGATAGAGCTGGGGAGCCACGAAAAATTCTCATGTGCTTAGGTCTCTTATGCAATTGGTTAAGGTCTATTGACCTGAGGTGATATTGGAATAAATTCAGTGGGTTAGACTGTTTTACTTCGAACTTATGCCGATTCCACCTCTTGGTTGCGAGCGCATTATATAGCAATTGTTTTTGTGATGTAACACCAAAAGCAACCGTTTGCGTCATTTTTTTTGTCAAATTAGAGTTACAGCCGAAATGTCGATAAAACACACAATGTCGCACTCTATCTGTCTGATTCACTTTGCCCAACTTGCACGCTTTGATATAAAGGCAACTAGAATTTATCGAGACGTACCAAATTAATGCAAATAAGTCAGTTCAACCGATTCAAGCGCAGCGCCCTACTTTTCGCCTCTGTGCTTCTACTTTCTGCCTGCCAGATTGAATCGGAGCCTAAAAGTGAGTTTGAGCTAATCCAAGAACGTGGTGTTCTGCGAGTTGGCACTCTCAACAACCAACTTTCCTATTACATTGGTCCTGATGGCCCTGCTGGCCTGGATTACGAACTGGCGCGCAAGTTTGCTGAACAGTTAGGTGTTAAGTTGGAAATCAAACCTGCTTTCCGACAAGCTGAGTTATTCCCTGCCCTGAAAAAAGGTGATATCGATATCATCGCGACAGGTTTAAACCAAACCTCTCAAGCGGTACAACGCTTCCGCCCTGGACCTGCTTATTACTACGTCAGTCAACAAGTAGTGTATAAGAAAGGTCAACTGCGCCCACGCGATATTGACCAGCTAATCAGCTATCAAGAATCTAAAGATGACAAAGCGGAAGATAAAGAAGCCAATGCCGGTGCAGAAACGCTACAAATCGTTGAACAATCACAATTTGTTCCAACATTAACTACGCTACAAAAAGAGTACCCTGATCTTCAATTTGAAATTGTTGGTGATGCGGATACTCGCGATCTATTAAAACAAGTATCTACAGGTGAACTCCGGTTTACCGTGACTGATTCGGTAGAGTTATCTTTAGCTCAGCGACTTTATCCTGACCTTGCACAAGCCTTTGAGTTAACAGAAGACCAGCCAGTGTCTTGGTTTACACGCCGATCTGAAGATGAAAGCTTATACGCAATGTTGATCGAGTTCTTTGGCGGCATCAAACAGTCTGGTGAACTAGCAACATTAGAAGAGAAGTACATTGGTCATATTGAAGCGTTTGATTATGTAGATACTCGAGCCTTTATTCGAGCACTGGACAACACCTTGCCCAAATGGGCACCACTGTTCCAGAAATACAGTGAAGAGTTTGATTGGCGCTTAATTGCCGCGTTAGCTTACCAAGAGTCACATTGGAAACCGGCTGCAAAATCACCAACAGGTGTGCGAGGCATGATGATGTTAACACTGCCGACAGCAAAAAGTGTTGGCGTAACTAACCGCCTTGATCCTGAACAGTCAGTACGTGGTGGTGTTGAGTATCTACGCCGTATCGTGGCCCGCGTACCAGATTCAATCAATGAGCATGAGAAGATTTGGTTTGCATTAGCATCGTATAATGTCGGTTATGGTCACATGATGGATGCTCGAAGATTAACGAAGGCACAAGGTGGCGATCCAAATTCATGGGCAGATGTGAAAGAGCGTCTACCGTTGCTGCGTCAGAAGCGTTTCTACAGCCAAACTCGTTACGGTTATGCTCGTGGCGATGAGGCACGTAACTACGTTGAGAATATTCGTCGTTACTACCAATCGATCATTGGCCACGTGAGCCAAAAACCTGCGATTGATGAAGATACCGACGACCTACAAGTGATACCACCGCTCAATCCAGATTTGCTAATTTCAGGAGCGGTAGAGACACTGGCTGAGCAAGTTTCAGGCGCGGTTGAAGCCACATCAAATACTGAAGGGATTTCGCCTCAAGGGACAGAGCAAACGCCTGCTCAAAAAGCAGAATAAACCCTTCGAAAATAGCGAGCACTCAGCTCGCTATTTTTTTATTGAGTCAACAGATAAAGTTATCTAGAATCCAGTCTTTCGGGCTTATCTAGCTTGTGATTCTATTTGGTGTCATACCAATAACTGGCTCGCATGAAAGAGATGCTCTTTTAGTCACCTCTCCTCGAACTGATGCCACCTTCCTCTGTAAGCGTGCTTCATCAGAATGTCATCGATTGATAATAAATCAGACGCTTTGCGGTGCGAGTGTCGGAGAGTGTGTTCGTTGCCTGCAAGAGGTTCTGAATATGAGAAAACGCAGAGTGCAGTCAAAACGTTTGAATAAGACAGTGGCTGCAAACCGCCGTAAGCGCAAGCTTACAACAATGAAGAAAAAAGTCAGTGCACGTAACCGTGTATTTGTTCACCTAGTGAACCACTGAAACGTGAAGCAAACATCTACTTCTGAGTAGGTGTTTGCTAAAATACTTCTAGCCGAAAGAACTCATTCTCCTTTCCACTTACTTATCTTTATTTTCCTGCTCGTTTTCCAACGCCTTTTGCGCTTGTTTCTTCGCTTTAATTTCTTTGCGGCGACGTTTAAAAAATGCTTGCAACTGAGAGCGGCATTCTTCTTCTAGTAGCCCATTTTCAACTGTTGCGTAATGGTACGCCGCTTGGCTTTCAAACAAGTTTAATACCGTTCCTGCCGCGCCTGCTTTTAAGTCAGGAGCACCGTAAACGACTCGTTTCACTCGGCTGTGTAACAATGCCCCAGCACACATTGGGCAAGGCTCCAGCGTGACATACAAAGTGGTATCAAGCAGTCGATAGTTTCCTAGAGCTTCGCCCGCTTTACGCAAAGTTTGGATCTCCGCATGCGCCGTTGCATCATGAGCACAAATAGAACGGTTCCAGCCTTCAGCAATAATCTCTCCGTCTTTTACCAGAACAGCGCCCACTGGCACCTCCCCTTCAGCTTCTGCTTGCTCGGCAAGCTCCATCGCACGGCGCATAAATAGTTCATCTTGAGGGGAAAACTGAGAATCTGACAAAAGGAAGCTCCGGAATTTGGGATAGATCGTGATTGAAAGTGGATTTTAACCTTCAAAGAGGGGAAGTGGAAGCGGGATGATTTTGCCTGTTAGGGTACAAATACCGTGATTCAAAGCAGTTTGATCGTCACCTTCAAGAGTGAGGTACAAGCAAACTGAGGCGCTCTTCAGTTGCATTATTAACGAGAGATTCCCGACAACACTCCTGCGTCGCTTTCGGGAATGACGTTGAATAAATACAGGACTGTCTTCTCGTCATCCTCAAGAGCGAGGTACAAGCAAATTGAGGCGCTCTTCAGTTGCATTATTAACGAGAGATTCCCGACAACGCTCCTACGTCGCTTTCGGGAATGACGTTGAATAGATACAGGACCGTCTTCTCGTCATCCTCAAGAGCGAGGTACGAGCAAATTGAGGCGCTCTTCAGTTGCATTATTAACGAGAGATTCCCGACAACGCTCCTGCGTCGCTTTCGGGAATGACGTTGAATAAATACAGGACAGTCTTCTCGTCATCCTCAAGAGCGAGGTACGAGCGAGTTGGGGATCTCTTTATTTTGTGTCCCGAATCCCGCCTCCCAAAACAAAAAAGCGCCAGTCTCTCGACCAGCGCTTTCTAAATTTACTAAATAGCTTCAGCGTTCTTACATTGTGTAAGTGTATGGCGCTTGGATACCTAGAGGAATGCCTAGCATCCAGTAAACTACTAGGAAGATAGACCAGCCGATTAGCATTGCAATCGAGAATGGCATCATTAGCGATGCTAGTGTACCGATACCTGTCGACTTCACGTAACGTTGACAGTAAACCACTACTAGAGGGAAGAATACCATCAGAGGTGAAATGATGTTCGATACAGAGTCACCTACACGGTAAGCCGCCTGAGATAGCTCAGGAGAGATACCCACAGCCATTAGCATAGGAACTAGGATTGGACCGATAAGAGCCCATTTCGCTGATGCAGAACCGATTAGAAGGTTTACAGAAGCTGTTAGAAGAATCATACCGATGATAGTTGCTTCACCAGGTAGGTTCATTGCTTTCAGACCTTCAGCACCGTATAGCGCTAGCATCGTGCCAATGTTTGATTGCGCAAATGCAGATAGGAACTGTGCACAGAAGAACGACATTACGATGTATGCGCCCATAGTAGACATGGTATCCGCCATCGCTTTGATGATGTCGTTACTTGTCTTGAACGTGCCAGAAACTCGACCGTAAACGTAACCTGGAATGATAAACAGGATGAAGATCAACGGAACGATAGACTTCATGATTGGCGCAGAGAACGCAGTGATCTCACCTTCAGGTGAACGCAGTGCAGAGTTTTCTGGGATAAGCGCCACAACAAGAAGTGCGATACCCGCCATCATAGCCCAACCTGCGTAACGGAACGCTTTAGACTCAAGCTCCGTGAAAGAACCTAGATCTGGTGCTTTCTCTGCGTCTTCGTCGATTGGAGTGTTCTTTAGACGTGGCTCGATGATTTTCTCAGTTACGTACCAACCGATAGCAACAATGATTACTGAAGATAGACCAGTAAAGAAGATGTTCGCTAGTGGGTTAACCACGTACTCAGGATCTAGAACCTGTGCAGCTGTTTGCGTGAAACCAGCCAATAGAGGATCGATACCTGAAGGGATGAAGTTTGCAGAGAAACCACCTGATACACCTGCAAACGCTGCCGCGATACCCGCTAGAGGGTGACGACCAGCGGCGTGGAAGATGATACCACCAAGAGGAATAACTAGAACGTAGCCCGCATCCGCCGCAGTGTGCGATACGATTGCTACAAGAATTAGCATTGGAGTAAGAAGTTTAGCTGGCGTGAAGTTCAGCATCTTCTTAAGACCAGTGGTGATGAAGCCAGAAGAATCGGCAACACCCACACCCAACATCGCTACAAGAACGATACCAAGTGGTGCAAAGCCAGTGAACGTTGTCACCATGTTAGCAAGGAAACTTGCTAGTGCTTCGCCTGTTAGAAGGTTAGTGATTGTGAGAGCTTCGCCAGTTCGAGGGTTTAGAAGGTCGAAAGAAACGTTCGACAAAAGTGCAGACGCAGCCCAAGTAATGATTAGTGCCCAGAAGAACAAAATCGCAGGATCAGGAATTTTGTTACCTGCTCGCTCGATAAAGTTCAGGAAGCGATCCATACCGCTCGGCTTCGGTGACGGTGCCTTATTTACAGCTTGGTTACTCATGGTAACTCCATATGAATGATGTTGGTGCCATGGCCTATTTGAATAATTATAACGGCCTATTTTCAACCGAGCATTCTATTAAATAGCAAATCAGAAAGCACAAGGTTCTGGCATTTTTTCCATATTTGGAGACATATTTTGCAAAATTACCATATCAATTAAACATAATAAAAACAGTTACGCCCCAGCAAAAGCAACAACAACACAACGTTTTGTTAACCGAGAAAAATTAAGATAAAAACCAGGCATAGCAAGCAATTTAAGTATTCGAAACACTGATAATTCAATGCCAACTCAGTCAAATTCACTATAACGCGAAATCATTGTTTGCAATTCAACACCTTGTGTATCTCCTGCCCTATCGAGCCAAGTTGCCTCAACCTTTACCACTTTTAAATTCGCAATAGGTGCAGGAAGTAGCTCCCATTGAACTGTATATGCGCCATTGGTTGAGTTACCTGCGATGATATCTGCATCAAAATCAGCCACCACAATGTCAGAAGAAGCAGAAGAGGCACCGCGAGTTCGAAACCACTCAAGCTTCTCTTCTGCAAGCTGTAAAGCCTCTAAACTGTTTAGCGCGTATTCTGACTCTTTCTCCATGTATACCTGAAGTTGGGTCAAGCCTAATACCCCTCCGCCTAGCAATAAAGTAGACACAAGTACTTCAATTAGACTAAATCCTTTCTGCTTAGAAGTCATTCCACGATCCCTTAACCCATTTGACATTAATTGGAGTAGAAAACGAGTTAATTACGTCAGAGTTAAATGCAAGCCTTAGTGAGTTATCAAACAAAGCCATTTGCCCGTCAGCATCAAAGATCTGTCCACCTGTTAAGGAAAATGAACCCCGTTGGAAGTAAGTTGCCAATAATGGCGATATACCTGATGAAGTCCCATACAAAGTATCTATATAAGTATTAAAGTTTGCATTTAAATAAGGCTTGATATCTTTCAAATTGTCCCATTGTTCTTGAGTCGGTGCGTACCCACTATTGAAATGAAATAACATACCTCTGATCGTGCCACTACCGTTAATACCTAACACTCCGTTATGAACTAAAATGAACAAGTTCAGTTTGTCATTTTTACTTTGTAGCTGTTTTAAGCTTGTTAACTGGGTATCAGTTATTTGGCACGAGCCATCGATCCAGATTTTATATGGCTTATTATCCTTTAACTCATTGATAAACTTACTTACACAATCAATATCTTTCCCACCGCCCATGGATACCGTCAGGAAGTTTTGAGCAGGATCATCTCGAACAGACTGCCATTTATCTTTCTCGACTCCAAAGTAGTCTAAGAATGGATCCAACTTTGGGTCTTGTTGAATATCTAACTCAGCGTACTCCCTTTGATAATTCCCATCTGCATCTTGCCAAATACCTGTGTGAACTGAAGTTTCTGTTTGGTAACTGGAACCACAGTTTTTAGATTGATCGAACCCTGCGGAAGGAGGAGGGATCGCACCACCTAGCCCTTTATTGGTTATACCTGACGCAATAAACCTTCGTTTCACAATTGCGCCAACACACTCGTAGTAGCCAGCATTGTTATATCTCCCAGGATCCGGGGGGGGCAAGCACAGCGGAGCCATGAGCAATAATGTCTGCTGTAGAACGGATCGCACCAAATCCTCCTCCTCCAACAAACGCCAGTTTTTTTGCAACCCGTGCATAGCCAACTTCTGAAATCAAAATATCTGGTTCATGAAGAGAGCCTTGAAGGATATCAATTGAATAACTAGTACATTGCTGTGCTAAATTTGCAGGAACACCTGATAAGTTGTTATCTACTATATGGGTAAATCCACACTCTAAGCCACCTTCGGCTTGCCAATGCTCCTGCCTTGATACGATTTGGTTATTTGCCTGCTTTATTTGATAAAATAATGACTTATAACTCCCTAAGGTGACGACTAAAGCTGCAACTAGAAGCATGCTAGTAACCAGTAATGTGGCAGCACCGCTTTGCTTATTCATTCCTGCCAATTCCTTTGTTTGATAGTAAAACTCTGAGAGGTGTTCACATTACTGTCATGAGCAAGTTGAACGGATAGATTTACTGTTAAGAACGCGCTTTTTACTCCATTATGTTCGACCTTTTCATTCGCAACCTGAAAGCTATTTAGATGAATCCAATTCTCATCGAATAAATTATTACAAGGGCCTACTTGGTTCGAAAAATCCTGAGCTTCAACAATATTAATAACTCGGTTCGCTAAGTCTCTTTCACAAATATAAAAAGAAGTATCAAGCTGACCTCGTTGCTCATACACCACATTTTTGTAATATGGGACCCCACCTGAGACTTGGGATAAATAAGCGTAAGCTAATAACGTTTGGTTGGCATTGCTGACTGAAAAGATCGTACTATCAGCCCCGACCAATTTGAGTGAAAGACCATCTGAGCCATCATAGCCAGCCCTCTGAACATCAGACCTCAGCATTTGCAAAACACTCGTCGTATTTTGTAAAAGACCAAGCTCTTGTGCTCTCTTAGTTGCTAATTGCTGCCCCTTCAAAAAAACTGAGGTAACGGTTGCAAGTACAATCAAGCCAAATGCAGAGGATATAAGGAGTTCAACTAACCCCATTCCAAGCTGATTAGATCGTTTCATATTTTCACTCCTCAGCAACCAACATAACCAAAGTACTGCTCTGTTTGGCTATTACTACACATTTTGAAACGAGCGGAACGAGTAAATGAAATAAGTTTGAGTTCTTTATTTGTGTTATTAACCGGATGAAACCTAAAATGCCCAGAGGCTGGCCGACCATGAATACTATCAAAAGAAATTTGTGATGAATTGTAATTTGAAGTGATAAAAATCCCATCATATGGCTTACCAGATAGGGTCAGTAATTTATTTCCTAAATTGGGGTCAATATTATCAGTCAACTCAAGCCACCAATTTCCACTACTATCACTAGCTCCAACCATATAGATATGTATCCATAGTCGCTCGCGCCTAAGGACTGCTTCAGATTTGGCCTCCAGAACAAAGCCATGCAGCTCCTTTGCTAAGCGCTGCATTTTGCTAGTCTCTAATAAACCATGTAAGTTTGGCGCAGCAACAGCAGCAACGATACTAAATACCGCTAATGAAATAATTAGTTCCAATAAAGTAAAGCCGCGATGCATTTCCCAAATTCCTATGAAAAGAGCTAAATGTTCAAAACCATTCTTGCAGTGATGCTATCAGCTATTAAAAATAGGAGGAGAAGAGAAAAGGAACTACTCGAAATGATTCGAACAATTATATGTAACAGTTACAAATTTAGATTAAGTGGAATGACATTGATCGAGTTAGTTGTGGTATTGGCTATATTAGGTGTAGTAACCGCTGTCTCATACCCTGCATATGTTAACCACACTTTAAAATCACACCGCACTATTGCCTTAACCGATATCAGCAGAATTCAGTTAGAACTTGAAGCAAACTACAACGGACAATATGATTGGAGCACTCTTATCTCCCAAGGACGCTGCCTAGTATGTAACTCTGATCGAGACCGCTTTACATTCTCTGTAGCTAGCTCGGCAACTGAATCATATATTATCTCAGCAACAGCGAAGCCTGAGAGAGGCCAAAGTAATGATAAGTGTTTCCCTAACAGACAAAATACTATAACACTCACGTCTTCTAACGTAGCATCACCAAGTGCTTGCTGGGAGTAAGCATCATTGACTGAGCTACAAACACAAAAAAGCCTGCATCACTGCAGGCTTTTTATTGGATTCAACTAACCGAGCTATTAGCTAGTTAGATCATCGAAGAACTTCTTCACACCGTTGAAGAAACCTTCCGATTTTGGCTTGTGCTTAGTTGCAGCATCACCACCACAAGACTCATCAAACTCTTTAAGTAGTTCTTTTTGACGAGCGCTCAAATTAACTGGTGTCTCTACTACAAGTTTAACGATTAGGTCACCCACACCGCCGCCACGAACGCCTTTCACACCTTTACCACGCATACGGAACATACGGCCTGTTTGCGTTTCTGTTGGTACTTTAAGGTTCACACGGCCATCTAGTGTCGGAACTTCAACTTCACCACCTAGTGCAGCCATCGCAAAGCTTACAGGCACTTCACAGTACAGGTTGTTACCTTCACGTTCAAAGATATGGTGCTCTCTTACGTGAACTTGTACGTACAAGTCACCTGCCGGTGCGCCCATTTCTCCTGCTTCACCTTCGCCAGACAGACGAATACGATCGCCAGTATCAACACCAGCTGGGATCTTAACGTTAAGTGTCTTAGTTTTTTGCTTGCGACCTTGACCATGACATTCGTTACATGGGTCTTTGATGATCTTGCCTTTACCGTGACAGGTAGGACAGGTCTGTTGTACTGCGAAGAAGCCTTGACGCATCTGAACTTGACCGTGGCCATGACAGGTACCACACGTTTCTGCTGAAGAGCCTTTCTTCGCACCGCTGCCATCACAAGTATCACAGTGAACAAGCGTAGGTACTTCGATTTCTTTTGATACGCCACGAACGGCTTCTTCTAGCGACAGTTCCATGTTGTAACGTAGGTCTGCGCCACGTTGCGCGCGTTGCTGACCACCGCCACGACGGCCGCCACCAAAGATATCACCGAACACATCGCCAAAGATGTCGCCGAAGTCAGCGCCACCGCCACCAAAACCGCCGCCGCCGAAGCCGCCACCGCCTTGTTCAAAAGCTGCATGACCGTACTGATCGTACGCCGCTTTCTTTTGAGGGTCAGTGAGAATTTCGTACGCTTCTTTTACTTCTTTAAACTTGTCCGCAGCAGACTCATCACCCTGGTTACGGTCTGGGTGGAATTTCATCGCTAGACGCTTGTACGCCTTTTTGATATCGCGCTCAGAGGCATCACGGCCTACGCCTAATACTTCGTAAAAATCACGTTTTGACATGTTCTTCGTCACCAATTAATTACTGCAAACGGCATGATTTACCGCTTGGTGTTTGTATCGTTCTAGGTAAGTGCACTCATTGCAACATACTTAACTAGAAAGACAGCTTTGACAAACAGACGGGCGTAAGAGTTACCCCAAACGCCCGCACACAAAAGTCTTATCGACTCTAGGCGACTATAAGTCGCCTAGTTAGAAATATTATTTCTTGTCGTCTTTAACTTCTTCGAACTCAGCATCAACTACGTCGTCTTCTTTAGACTGTTGCGCATCAGCGTCAGCACCTTGTGCTTGTTGCGCTTGAGCTTGTTGTTGAGCGATTTCCATTAGCTTTTGAGCTGCCGTCATTAGCGCTTGAACTTTAGCGTCGATCGCTTCTTTGTCATCGCCTTTACGTGCAGTTTCTAGCTCAGAGATAGCTGCTTCAATCTTCTCTTTCTCTTCAGCAGGTAGTGCTTCACCAGCTTCTTCTACTTGCTTGCGAGTACCGTGAATCATTTGGTCAGCTTGGTTACGTGCAGTTGCTAGCTCTTCGAACTTTTTGTCCGCTTCTTTGTTAGCTTCTGCTTCTTGAACCATTTTCTCGATGTCGTCATCGCTTAGACCGCCAGAAGCTTGGATAGTGATCTTCTGCTCTTTACCAGTCTGCTTGTCTTTCGCCGAAACGTGTAGGATACCATCCGCATCTAGGTCGAAAGTAACTTCGATTTGTGGCATACCACGTGGTGCAGCTTGGATACCTTCTAGGTTGAATTGACCTAGAGATTTGTTGAAAGACGCTTGCTTACGCTCACCTTGAAGAACGTGGATAGTTACCGCGCTCTGGTTGTCTTCTGCTGTAGAGAAAACTTGGTTCGCTTTAGTTGGGATAGTCGTGTTTTTCTCAACTAGCTTAGTCATTACGCCGCCCATTGTCTCGATACCTAGAGACAGTGGAGTAACGTCTAGTAGAAGTACGTCTTTAACGTCACCAGCAAGTACACCACCTTGAACTGCAGCACCCATTGCTACTGCTTCATCAGGGTTTACATCGCGGCGAGCTTCTTTACCGAAGAACTCAGCAACTTTCGCTTGAACCATAGGCATACGAGTCTGACCACCAACTAGGATTACGTCAGTGATGTCGTTTACAGATAGGTCAGCGTCAGCTAGAGCAACTTTTAGTGGTTCAAGAGAACGTTGTACTAGGTCTTCAACTAGAGATTCTAGTTTCGCACGAGTCACTTTCACGTTCATGTGCTTAGGACCAGTCGCGTCTGCAGTCACGTAAGGTAGGTTTACGTCAGTTTGAGAAGTAGAAGAAAGCTCGATCTTCGCTTTTTCTGCTGCTTCTTTAACACGTTGCATCGCTAGTGGGTCGTTCTTAAGGTTGATACCTTGCTCTTTGTTGAACTCGTCTACTAGGTAGTTGATTAGACGCGTGTCAAAGTCTTCACCACCAAGGTGAGTGTCACCGTTAGTTGCTAGAACTTCGAAAGTTTTCTCGCCTTCAACTTCATCGATTTCGATGATAGAGATATCGAATGTACCACCACCAAGGTCGTATACCGCAATAGTGCGGTCGCCGCCTGACTTGTCTAGACCGTATGCTAGAGCAGCCGCTGTTGGTTCGTTGATGATACGTTTAACTTCTAGACCTGCGATACGGCCAGCGTCTTTTGTAGCTTGACGTTGAGCATCGTTAAAGTAAGCAGGAACTGTGATAACTGCGCCAGTTACTTCCTCACCTAGGAAGTCTTCAGCAGTTTTCTTCATTTTCTTCAGGATTTCAGCTGAAACTTGAGGAGCAGCCATTTTTTGGCCTTGCGCTTCTACCCAAGCATCACCGTTGTCAGCCTTAACGATTTTGTAAGGCATGATTTCGATGTCACGTTGAACTTCTTCGTCTTCAAAACGACGACCAATTAGACGCTTAATTGCAAATAGCGTGTTAGTTGGGTTTGTTACTGCTTGACGTTTAGCAGGTTGGCCTACTAGCGTTTCACCGTCTGTGTATGCAACAACAGATGCGGTTGTACGCTCGCCTTCTGCGTTTTCAATTACGCGTGGCTTGTCACCGTCTAGAACAGCAACACAAGAGTTAGTAGTACCTAAGTCAATACCAATGATTTTACCCATCAGGCTATCTCCGAATAAATTCTATTTTCGTTTTGCTATATCCCCTATGTGGGGACGTAGAATCGGGTTTCAACCCTTGCTCACAAACAAAAATAATGTTGTTTGCTTCTCTTATGCCCAATAGATAAGGGCTGCAAATGGCTTTTCAAGGGAGGGAGCAAAAAAAATTGAAAAAAGTTGCGCAAAAGAAGAGATACGAGCGCAACTCTGCCCCCTTCGACTCTTCAATCTCGATTCTCATTTCTATAAAAGAAAAAGCGAGGCATATAGCCTCGCTTTTCAACTAAGAGTGTATTGCAAATTATGCGCTTGCTTGTGCTGGCTCTGCGTCTACCACTTCTTCTTTACCAATCTCACCTTCAGACTTCGCAACAATGGTGTTTACTGCTGTATCACCAACCACGTTAGATGAAGTACAGAACATATCATTGATACGGTCTACGGCTGCGATGATTGCAAGACCTTCTGGCGGAAGACCTAGTTGGTGCAATAGAACACCTACCATCACTACACCGCCGCCCGGAACACCACCCGCACCGATAGACAGTAGCAAGATAGTTAGACCAAGAGTAAAGATATCAGCAGTGTTGATTGGTTGGCCAAATGCGTTTGCGACAAACATCGTTGCTAGTGCAATGTAGATAGAAACACCAGACATGTTCATTGTTGCGCCCAGTGGTACACCGAAACCAGCTACCGATTTAGATACTTTAAGCTTCTCAGTCAGCGTACGCATTGTTACTGGAATAGTCGCGTTAGAGCTTGCCGTCGATAGCGAGAATAGGATCTGCTCTCGAGTTGCACGTAGGAAAGTTTTTGGCGAAGTGCCCGTCGCAATACCTACTGCCATTGGGTAGAAGAAGAAAATCCAGAACACTAGCATTGCAACAACAAGTGCTACGTAGCCAGCAACAGACATCAGTGTGTTTGCATCCAGTGTTGCACCTAGTTGAATCATCAGAGCAAATACACCGTAAGGCGCAAGGCTCATTACTAGACCAACCAGCTTCATCATGATTTCATTCGCCATCTTGAACGTACGAATAGCTGGACCACCACGTGAGTCAAGAGCTTGAATAGCAAGACCTGTCAGGATTGCCATAAAGATGATTTGTAACATGTCGCCATTTGCAAACGCTTGTACTGGGTTGCTTGGAACAATGTTTACCACTAACGAGAAAATGTCAGGAGTTTCTGTTGTTGTTAGTTTAACGGTCTCTGAAATCGTACCCGCTAGATTCGCATCTGCACCCGGTTGGAAAATAAGACCAACGGTGAGTGCCGCAGTAATCGCGATGATGGTGTTGATAATGTATAGAGCAAAGGTTTTACCACCAAGACGACCAAAAGCAGTGATGTCTTTCAGGTCAACGATACCGCATACGATAGATACGTAAACAAGAGGTACTACTAACAGCTTAATCAATGATACAAACATGCCACCAGCGCCTTCTGCTGCGCCAAGTAAATAAGTATCAAAGAGAGCAACGCCACTAAAAAGATACTGAATTGCAGTACCGATCAGAAGACCCGCAAACAAGCCGATAAAAATCTTGCTAGAAAGCGATTTATCCATCATAAATCTCCAAAATGTTGTGTTTGCTATTTATACTTTTATAGTTACATCTGCTAATTTTTACGGCAGACCTCGCGAATAATACACACCACAGTTACAAAATAAAGACTTTCTTTACGAGATTGTTAATAAATAACATTAAAAGTAAATCGCTAGATCTACATTCATATTCAGAATTAAATTTTGATTGCGAGTGATAACAGGAACTTATAGACACACCCATTCCATAAGTAAGCAAGATAAAGAAAGGATATCCCTTATTGGAAAAATTTTTACCAATAAGAAAAAATTTGAAGGGGATCAAATTTCATTTTGCGCACATATTCAGAGAGATGAATATGTTGATGGTAATGTTTGAAACAAAAACGCCCGCTATTGAATGACGGGCGTTTTAATATATTTATATCAATGATTTAGTTGATTACTTAGCAACCATAACCATTGCAGGACGAACAACTCGACCGTTTAGCTCGTAGCCTTTTTGCATCACAAACATAACTGTGTTTGATTCGTGATCTGGGCTTTCTTGAATAGACATCGCTTGGTGGAATTCAGGGTTGAATGCTTCACCTTCTGGGTTGATCTCTTTCAAACCAAATTTCGATACTGCATCTACAAACGTCTTGTGTGTTAGCTCAACACCTTCAAGAATCGGCTTCACCACTTCGTGCTCTGCATCTGCAGCTTGGATTGCACGCTCAAGGTTATCGATAACTGGAAGTAGTTCTTCAGCGAATTTGTTCAGAGCGTACTTACGAGCTTTATCGATTTCTTGCTCAGTACGACGACGCATGTTTTCTACTTCAGCTTTAGAGCGAAGAACCGCATCTTGCTGATCTTTCACTTTTGTTTCGCTAGACAGTAGTGCTGCTTCTAGTTGAGCAATCTTAGCGTCTTTCTCATCACCAATTTCTTCAAGTTCTGCTTCAGCTTCTTGCGCTGCGGCTTCTACTTTCTCAGCTTCTTCGATGATTTGATCAAGCTCTTCTTCTGTAACTTTGTTTTCTTCGTTGCTCATGATATCTCCAGAATTCAACTTAATGTCCTTAAAGCCACTCACGTTTTGTGGGCTTTAACCACATAAAAATTCGCATATTTAGGTAACTTGCCATTATTATGGGGATGAAGATTCCTGATTCAAGCCTCTTTAATGCGGAAATGCTATGAAAAATCCATGTAACGTGATCGCGATTATCGGAAAACCACGAGATCAGCAGGCAATTCAAACTCATAGAGAGTTATACGAATGGCTGACATCCGAAGGTTACCAAGTATTTATCGATGATCGCCTTGCTGCAATTTTAGACGAAATCCCGCAAAGCCAGTTTGCTAGCCTCGTAGAGCTAGGTAAAAACGCCGATCTCGCTATCGTTGTTGGCGGTGATGGCAACATGCTAGGTGCCGCTCGCATTCTATCTCGTTTCGATGTTGCTGTGATTGGTGTCAACCGAGGTAACTTGGGTTTCCTGACGGATCTAAATCCTGACGATTTCAAAGAAGCATTAAAAGCCGTATTAAAAGGCGAATATATAGAAGAAGAGCGTTTCTTATTGGAAGCAGAGATCCATCGTCATGGTCAAATCAAGAGCCATAACGCGGCATTGAACGAAGCAGTGCTCCACCCAGGACAAGTGGCGCACATGATTGAGTTTGAAGTTTATATTGATGACAGCTTTGCGTTTTCGCTGCGTGCCGATGGTTTAATCGTCTCTACTCCAACAGGCTCTACGGCTTACTCTCTGTCAGGTGGTGGACCTATCTTGTCACCAAGCTTAAACGCGATTTCTCTGGTACCAATGTTCCCGCACACATTGTCTAGCCGCCCATTAGTTGTCGATGGCAAGCGTCGTATTAAACTGGTCGTTTCCCCAGAAAACCGTGGCACTCAAGAGGTAAGTTGTGACGGACAAGTTTCGCTCCCCGTCTCTCCTGGTGATGAAATACACATCTACCAGAGTCCGAATGTGCTAAAGCTGATCCATCCAAAGGACTACAGCTACTATCACGTATTAAGAAACAAACTTGGGTGGTCGAGCAAACTGTTCTAAACAAAATAAAAAAGGTTGATGTTCTATCAACCTTTTTTATTTTTCAGAGAACAAACTATCAACGCCAAAATCATTCACCACAACAATCACTCACCCTGCACACGTTACTAAAACAATAGAAAATTTGAAGCTCTGGGCAAAAACCACACGATTTTATAAAAGAAAATAGCTCATATGCCACAGAGTGATATTCTGGCAGTGAATAGAGCAATAACTCTAACAAACAATAATCAAAGAAGGACGAGCTATGAAAAAAACAATAATTCTGTCTGTTCTAAGTACATTAGCGATCGTTGGCTGCCAATCTGATGAGAACCAAGTGACAAGTATCTCAAACGATAAAGCGCAAGATATCAGTAATACCAAACGAGCGTTGGCTCTAGAACTTAGCCAAAACTACGCAGCATTAGAACCCATGTTGCGCAAGGACATTACAGCACAACAAACCAACATTCCTGTTTCAAAGTTCATTGAACAAAACCCGACTTCTCCAATGAGTAAGCAACTGGTTCAAGCTGACGAGCAAATAAGAAACTGGAAGGGCGTATCTGAATACTCAAGTGAGTTACTTGAAGTACGTTTAGCTAACGATGCCATGTTACCTACTTGGCAAGCGGGTGATATGAGTCCGCTATTTGCTTATGAACCTAGTGGTGATGATGAGCAGTGGCAATACATCGAAGCATTTGATGTATATGGGAACATCCACGAGTTAAATGTCTATGAACTACCTGACGTGCCTGTATTGGTGATTGACAACAACAGTACCGCAGAGCTAAAAGCGGGCCTTCAAGCAATGCAAGCTGAAATGCAAAAGCTTGGTCAAGCAGCCATGATTCAACCTTATGCAGAAGGGAAAGTGCTACAAAGCAAGGCACAACCGGAAGCCTCAGACACACAACCAATCCAAACCACTCAACTCAAAAAAATTCGTTTAGCAGATGATCAGGAGCCGTGGATTTCAGGCAAAGCTGAAATTTATGCTTTGGTAACTGGCGTCAACCCAACACGAGATGAACCAACGTTAGACTTAGTTGAGATGCCATATTTGGATTACGACAACAAAGACTACTATCCGAACCAAATCATCATTCACTGGTCTCGTTACCGTTGGGGCGCAGCAGACATTGTTCTGATGGAGCAAGATGACGGAACGGATTACAAACAGTTGGCAAAATTGCTCGTTCAAGTAGCTGAAGAAGTACTAAAAGCAATTCCAGATCCAGAGGTACAGGCATATGCCATCATTCCTCAGATCACCAACAAGATCATTGATGCGATTCCTGATGGGGTTCTGACCAATGATGACGATTTCGTTGATGTTTACTACACCCTGATGCAAGACACATCTTACGTCGACCATCCTGGCGCGGGAGTCAATGCAGTGGTCACATTAGAACCGCTTACCATTAACCCAACTCGTCCGTAACTTGTTCAATTTAAATAGGTCGTTGCATTTTGCGCGGCCTATTTTTCCTCTCTCCATCACAAAAAGCCGCTTCTTTAAGAAAAAATACCGCACCTGACTTTACTGTATAAAGAAACAGTATATACTGTTTTCTTATACAGTATTATTCGGTTATACAGGTAAATAAAAATGCTGGCTCATCTAAGTGTTAATAATTTTGCGATTGTTAAGTCTTTACAGCTCGAGCTTTCAAAGGGCATGACCACCATTACAGGTGAAACAGGCGCAGGTAAGTCTATTGCAATTGATGCTTTAGGTCTTTGTTTAGGTGGACGTGCCGATGCCGGTATGGTGCGCCAAGGCGAAGAGAAAACAGAAGTCAGCGCAGCCTTTTTACTGGATAACAATCTACACGCAACGCGTTGGCTAGAAGATAACGACCTGCTGGATGGCAGTGAATGTATTTTGCGTCGCATCATCACCAAAGAAGGCCGCTCAAGAGCCTTCATCAACGGCAGCCCCGTCCCACTTTCACAACTCAAATCTCTTGGGCAACTGTTGATCAATATCCATGGACAGCACGCACATCATCAATTAATGAAAAGCGAGCACCAAATGGCCATGCTTGACCAATATGCGGGACATTTAAACTTACTAAAGAGTACACGCAGTGCTTACCAGAATTGGCGTCAAGCAGACAATAACCTTAAGCAACTAAAAGAAAACAGCCAGCAAAACCAGGCGCAAAAGCAGTTGCTTGAATACCAAATCAAAGAACTGAATGAGTTATCGCTAGGTGAAGAAGAATTCGCAGAGCTCGAACAAGAGCACAAACGACTATCCAATAGTGGTGAACTCGCCGCTACCTGTCAGCAAGCCATCGAACTTATTTACGAAGGTGAAGAAGTCAATGCGCTTGGTATTTTGCAATCGGCCAATCACTCCCTAATTCAATTAGCTGAATTGGATGACAAATTAGCAGAGCTACCAAATATGCTGGCAGAAGCAATGATCCAGCTAGAAGAAACTAAAAACGAACTTCGCAGCTACCTTGACGGTATTGATGTTGATCCGGGTCGCATGGCTTATGTCGAAGAACGTTTTTCTAAAGTGATGTCGATGGCTCGTAAGCATCACGTTATGCCTGATGAGTTATACCAACATCACCAAGATCTGCTGGCACAGATTGAAGCATTAGATTGCTCCGATGAACGCTTGGATGAACTCGCTCAAGAAGTCGAACAAAAATACCACAGCTTCTTAACTCAAGCGGAAAAACTGCACAAATCACGCAGTCGTTACGCAAAAGAGCTGAACAAGCTAATCACGCAAAGCATGCACGAATTAAGCATGGAGAAAGCGGTATTCAGCATTGAAGTAAACAACGAGAACACCCATCCGTCGCCATTGGGTATGGACAGCGTCTGCTTCTTGGTTTCAACCAACCCAGGTCAACCGCTGCAACCTATTGCAAAAGTCGCATCGGGTGGTGAGCTATCACGTATCTCGCTCGCGATCCAAGTGATCACCGCTCAGAAAGTCGATACACCAAGCTTGATCTTTGACGAAGTGGATGTAGGTATCAGTGGTCCAACAGCAGCTGTTGTCGGCAAGATGCTGCGCAAACTGGGCGAATCAACTCAAGTAATGTGTGTGACCCACTTACCGCAAGTTGCAGGTTGTGGTCACCAGCAAATGTTTGTCGCAAAACACACTAAAGGTGGTCAAACTGAAACACAAATGCGCTCACTAGATGAAGAGCAACGTGTAGCGGAATTAGCTCGCCTACTTGGTGGTAGTCAAATCACAGATTCTACATTGGCAAACGCAAAAGAACTGCTTATCGCGGCTTAAAAGCTCAACAAGGGATGAGAAATGGATATCAGAGCAATCAGCAAAACCAACAGCTTGGAACTCGTCCCTATTTTTGTTGAGTTAGAACAATACTACTTCAAGGAACAAGCCGCGTCAGAGCATGAACTGACGAATTACCTAAAGCAGAAAGTCTTCTCTGAACACTCTGGTGTAAACATTATTGCTGCTTATGATAACAGCATCGTATTAGGTTTTGCGTCCTATACAACGATGTATCCTGGCCCAAAACTCTCTGGTCAAATGTACTTGAAAGATCTATTCGTATCTTCCAACGCCCGAGGACGTGGTGTAGGCATTGCATTGATGAGGCATCTCGCCTACTTGGCAATTGAGCAAGGGTGCCAAAGGTTGGATTGGACGGCTGAAAGTAACAACCCCCTAGCAGGACAGTTTTACCGATCGATTGGTGCTGAGCTAGTCAGTGAAAAAGAATACTACCGCTTCGCAGATGATGCTCTACACGCATTTGCTGCATCAAAATAACTACTCTCGTTCATTATCGCCATGGTGCCTGCGCTTACCCAACCACAGGTTATAAATTTAAATCTGACTTTGGTCATTCCACTAATGCGTATTGAACCGTCATTTGAAGCGCAATATCAGTGAATAAATGCAACTCAACTCAAAAATCGTTGTCAGACTCCCTACCATACGACGCATAGCTTTTTACATCTGCGTCGAGCTTGTTTATTATCAGCGCAGTATTTTGAAGGTTACTAAGAAATTATTATGCAATTAAAGAAGTGGTTAGTTGCCGTACCATTAGCAATGACTTTGCTGACAGGATGTTCGGTATTGGAGAAACTGGTTTATCGCATTGATATCAACCAAGGCAACTATGTAGAACAAAGTGCGGTAGATAAATTGAAGTTTGGGATGACTAAAGCACAGGTTCGCTTCGTTCTTGGGTCACCAATGCTTATTGAAAATGGTTATCCAAACACATGGTATTACATTTATCATCATACGCCTGGACATGGTGACCCTGTACAAAAAGATCTGATCGTTAACTTTAATGATCAAGGAACACTCGCGGATATCAGTGGCGACTTTCCGAAAAGTGACGCCTTTTACGAGCAGATCCAATAATATCTTCTATGAAAAGAAAAACCTCCCAGTTGGGAGGTTTTTCTTTTTAACGATATCAAACTAGTCCGCTGCCTTTCGCAAAGCATTTGGTTTACCACCTGTCACTGGATCCGCGCTACCAGAGACCTTTGCTTGCTCAGCACGTTTACGACGGATCTCTTTCGGGTCTGCCAATAGCGGGCGGTAAATCTCGATTCGATCTTTATCGCGAACCGTCGCATCTAATCTAACATTACGGCTGTAAACACCAACTTTGTTCTTTTTCAAGTCAATCTCAGAGTACAACTCAAGTACACCAGATTGGCGGATGATCTCTTCAACAGTCGCGTGGTTATTCACCACTAAATTGAACACTCGCTGCTCTTGAGGCAATGCATACACCACCTCAACGTGGATCATATCCGACTCAATACTCATAGCACTCGTACACCTGTTTCGCACGTTTCGTGAAAGCGTTAACCATATTATTGGTTAGTTCATTAAAAATCTTACCGAAAGCCATTTCGATCATCTTGCTGGAGAATTCAAACTCAAGCTTAAGCTCGACCTTACACGCCTGTTCATCCAAGGCTGTAAAAATCCAACCACCTCGCAACGTCTTAAATGGGCCATCAACTAAGTTCATCATGATAGCTTGACCATGAACAAGCTCATTGGACGTCGTGAATGTCTTGCTGATGCCTGCTTTCGCTACATCGACAGAAGCTACCATGCCACCGTCCGAAGACTCAATGACTCTTGAACCTGAACAACCAGGTAGAAACTCAGGATACTTAGAAACATCATTGACCAAGTCGAACATCTGTTCTGCACTAAAAGACACTAAAGCAGAACGGCTGATTTGCTTCATACACACTCCTATCGATACGCGTACATGTTTAAGGCTTGTGCCAATTTTACTTTTATTCCACGATAGCGCAAATAAAAGGATTTCCTAACCCATATCCAACCCGTATAATGAGGCCATTATGGTAAAGAAAAAATCAAAGCAAAAAGCGGGTAGCAACACTATCGCGCTTAATAAAAAAGCTCGCCACGAATACTTCATTGACGATGAAATTGAAGCTGGCTTGGAGCTACAAGGCTGGGAAGTAAAAGCACTTCGCCAAGGTAAAGCCAATATCGCTGAAAGCTACGTTTTCATGCGTGACGGAGAGGCTTTTGTCAGCGGAATGACCATCACTCCTCTTAACCAAGCCTCTACACACGTTGTCGCAAACCCTACACGCGTGCGCAAATTACTGATGAGTCGTCGTGAACTCGACAACCTACTTGGTCGCATTAACCGTGAAGGTATGACGCTAGCAGCGTTGTCACTGTACTGGTCTCGCTCTTGGGTGAAAATCAAAATCGGTGTTGCGAAAGGTAAAAAGCTTCACGATAAACGTACCGATCTTAAAGAGAAAGATTGGGCTCGTGAAAAAGCACGCGTAATGAAGAGCTCACTGCGCTAAACTTGACCACTTAAACGCATAGTACTGGACAGCCTAGGCTTTTCTGTTACTATGCGGATATTACCTCTGGGGCTGATTTAGGATTCGACGGGAATTCAGAAGTCTGAGGTGCATGCCGAGGTGCGGTAGGCCTCGTTAATAAACCGCAAAAAAATAGTCGCAAACGACGAAAACTACGCACTAGCAGCTTAATAACCTGCTCAGAGCTCTCTCGCCCTAGCTTCCGCACGTAAGACGGGGACCAACGAGAGATCAAACCCAAACGCGCTAGCCCGGATTCTCCCGCCTGAGAGATGAACGGCGAATTATAATTCAGGATAGTCATTCATTAGCGTGTCGGTTCGCAGGTGGGTGGTGAATTTAAAGATCGACTAAGCATGTAGTACCAATGATGAAAGGTTTTCGGACGCGGGTTCAACTCCCGCCAGCTCCACCAAACGTTTGGAAAGGGCGATAACTCTTTGAGTTATCGCCCTTTTTGTATTTATACATCTAGGGTTAGGCTGTTTGTACTAAATTTTGGTACTAAAACATGCGCTATCTACACATTTCAAAATCAGGCATTTGGCAATTTCGTTATCAGATCCCGCAGAGATTGAGACTGCGTTTTGATGATCGCCGTAAAATCAAACGTTCGCTAAAAACATCCTCTAAACGTACCGCAAGGATACTGGCCACCAATATCCATCGCTAAGAAAGACTGGGCATATAAAGATCTGAAAGAAGTAAAGCGCAACTTGCATCTAATTGATTATGTTGCGCTATTTACTGATGATAGTTAGTCAATATAAACCTCTTTTGTAGACTCTATAAAGCTTTCTAGACTGATCAGTTCATCTCTAAAGTCTTTATGGAAGCTCTTATGTAAGCTTAACGGTACTACTAACTTCACATTCGAGTCTGTCATTTCCTTGAACTGGTTCTTTGATACACCTTCTTGCAAAGTAAAAAGATAGACCATTTGTATGCGGTCTGCTTCATTCAAAACCTGCCGCCACCTATCTTTGCATGTAGTTTTTACTGCGAGCATTCGCAGTTTTTCAACTGGATAGTTTGCATCATGATAGCTCTCGCCGGAGGGAAATAAAAAGTCCGGCTTCTTGTTATTTTCTGTTACGGCTTGAGTGTCAAAACTCGAAAGAGAGTTCTCTAAAAAAATATGTTCTAAGTGAAGCTCTAAAGACTTTCCAGATCTCGACTTTCTTCGATTACTAACTGAGTTAGCCAATGAGATGAACTCATCAACACTACTAAAACCAGTTTTGATTAGGTCCAAAACATGAATCTCTTCTACCCTTCTAAAAAGCGAATATTCCGCTTCTCTTCGTTGCATTAAGGCATTGTCTGGATTTTCTTCGTTGAAAGTAATCATCTTGCTCAAGTACTCGATCAACTCAGCCCCACTAGGAAAACGATCATGCCACGCTTCGGGAATCGGGTAATCGACAGACTTCCAGTCATAGCGTGTAACTAAACCAGATAGAATTTGCTTAGCAGGGCTAAATATTGACTGTCCAGGAAGAACCTCCCCTAATAACTCCTCAAGCTCTTCTTCTTCATCGGGGTTCCTACAAACCCAAATATCGACTAAGTCGCTATCATGATTATGTTCTTTATGAAATGCCAGAACACACAGCGCACCAGTGTTCTCATGATCTTGTAATGGCGAATGGCGTCCCCCCCCACTGCGTTACTCTCATCTCATTTCGAGTTCCATCGAAAAACTTATTGTTATAGTAAATAGCTCTAACTTGTCTTTCGGGAAAATCATGAGAAGATGTGATTGCAGTTAGATAATGATCTGGGTTCTTCTCACCCGTGCGGTTTATAGAAGGGAAAAGATCCACCATATTATCTTTTGGTATGTAAATTCCGACCTGATGAGCGCCTGATGCTCCCGTATCATTTGCCGATAATCTCTTTATATACAATACCCAACTGTTCGTTTCTTTCGA
>NZ_APHW01000006.1 GCF_002741985.1 Vibrio rotiferianus CAIM 577 = LMG 21460 | reverse complement strand
GTGTTCTCATGATCTTGTAATGGCGAATGGCGTCCCCCCCCACTGCGTTACTCTCATCATTTCGAGTTCCATCGAAAAACTTATTGTTATAGTAAATAGCTCTAACTTGTCTTTCGGGAAAATCATGAGAAGATGTGATTGCAGTTAGATAATGATCTGGGTTCTTCTCACCCGTGCGGTTTATAGAAGGGAAAAGATCCACCATATTATCTTTTGGTATGTAAATTCCGACCTGATGAGCGCCTGATGCTCCCGTATCATTTGCCGATAATCTCTTTATATACAATACCCAACTGTTCGTTTCTTTCGACGTCAGCCATTGCTTTACAGCACTCATACCGATTCCCTATAAAATTGCAGGTAACTGGATAAATCTTATCTAAAAAGTGTTCTTTCGCATACGTGTAGTAAGTGCCCATACATACAAAAAACGAATTACCACTGTATATATCGACATGCCTAATGTAGAATGTGTTGATTGAGAGAACTATTACCCCACAAAGTACCCAGGCACAATGGTAGATAAAGTAATCAAACTTGGTGATGAGCTGTACGAAAAGCTACATAGCCAAGACAGACAAGAAAGCTCACAGCTTCTTAAGTTGCTGATTGAGATATATGATCAGAAGAATCTGGCTATAAAACTAAACGAACTCGGTTTTAAAACTGATCGTAAATCACTAAGTTCATGGAAAAAAGATCCATCAAGTTGCTCTTTGTCACTAAGTGAAAATGAACGCAACTATATCGAACAAAACTTGCTGCCAAGCCAACCTAAACACTGGGAAAATGAGCAATTCACATTTATCGATCTCTTCGCTGGTATTGGTGGCCTGAGAAAGGGCTTTGAAGACATTGGAGGCAAATGCCGATTTACCTCAGAGTGGGACGACAAAGCAAGGCGTACATATTTGGCAAATCACTATGTTGACAAGACTGAACTGCCTTATTTTCTTGATGAAGCAACAGAAAACCCTGAAAAGAATCGTGATTTTATGGATATTACGAAAATCACTCTCAGTGGAGAAAGCTCTGTTTCTGACGAAGATAAACTTAGACATATTAGAAAGCATATACCGAAACATGATGTTCTTTTGGCTGGCTTCCCTTGTCAGCCCTTCTCACTCGCAGGAGTTTCCAAAAAGAACTCTCTAGGCAGATCTCATGGGTTTGATTGTGAAACTCAAGGTACATTATTTTTTGATGTTGAGAAGATTATCGAAGCAAGAAAGCCTAAGTTTTTTGTTCTTGAAAATGTTAAGAACTTAAAAAGCCATGATAAGGGGAACACGTTTGCTGTAATTGTTAGAACTCTTGACCGCCTTGGCTATTGGGTTTCTGATATTTCCAACGAACACGATGATATTGAACAAGCAATTGAAATAGTTAGAAAGCGAAAGCCAGACCCAGTAATTATCGATGGCGCTAGTTTCCTGCCTCAACATCGTGAGCGTGTTGTGCTTGTAGGTGTTCGTAAAGATCTTTCTGTGGACAAAAGCAAACTATCACTAAGGAATGTGCAGAAACCTTCGGTGAGAATTCCCTTAAAAGATATACTTTGTGACCTATCAGAGGAGGAGCGTGATAAATACACACTCACGCCTAACTTATGGAATTATTTATACAATTATGCTCTTAAGCACCAAACCCAAGGAAATGGTTTTGGGTTTGGGTTGGTAGATCCTAACAATCTTAATACAGTCACACGAACATTATCTGCCCGATACCACAAAGATGGCTCGGAGATATTAATTAACGATAAAAGCCTCGAGACAGATTACCTTGACCAATGCAAACCTGACTGTATCAATAAAATCAAAAATCGTAATGATTACGTTGCAGGTCAGCTAAAAAACTACGTCATTTCATCTCCAGAAGCTACTCCAGCAGAGATCAAGAGGTTCACCAAAACATTAGAAGATAAGTATAACGAAGAGCATGGTCGATACGTTGATACAACATTATTTGACCCTGAGTACAAAACACCTAGACGTTTAACACCACGCGAGTGTGCTCGCTTAATGGGTTTCGAAAAACCAGTAAAGTATCGTCAAAACGGTGATACAGACTTCAATATTGTTTGTGCCGATACAAGTGCTTATAAGCAATTTGGCAACTCGGTTATTGTCCCTGTCTTCAAAGCGGTTGCGGAGCTTCTCAGCCCGCTGATCACAGAATCTATCGAAGAAGAGCAAACAAAAAATGAAGATAACAATATCGGTTCAACTGCAGCTTAGGGAGTTGACCCCAAATGAATAAATTGGTTAATACTGAACTATAGCGAAGTCAGCCGAACACACTTGATTAAGCATTAGTGTCGGTGCTTAAGTTCGGTACTAAAAGCTAAGCAGCAGTTTTAATTAGGTTTAAAATATACTCCTGCCAGCCCACCAAACGTTTGGAAAGGGCCAACTCGAAAGGGTTGGCCCTTTTTATATCTGCGATTTGTATCCCCCCCCTCAACTCATCGCTTTGATTCCAAGCCAAAATCTCTTAGTCTGTGGTTAAGCATTCATCAATGGACATGAGATCATGCTAAAAGGCAGTGAATACCCTTCTATTCGTGCACTTCGAACCTTTGTGGCGGTTGCTAACCAGCTGAGTTTTTCTAAAGCGGCAGAGAGTTTGTGCGTGACTCAAGGTGCCGTGAGCAAACAAATTGCGACGTTAGAGCAACTGGTTGGGCTGCCATTAATTCAGCGTGGTCTCAATGGTATTGAGCTCACAGAAGAAGGAAAACGTTACTTACCCAAGGTGACCGAAGCGTTGGAGATCATCCAACATGCCACGGCAAGCTTGATTCAAACCGACACAGAGCAAGAATTATTGGTGGTCGATGTCACGCCTTCTTTCGCCAGTTTGTGGTTGGTACCGAACATTGATGCCTTCCATCAAAACCACCCTGATATCCGCGTTAAAGTGCGTACCAGTGATGGTCCAATAAATCAGTTAGACGTAGACAGCGACATCACAATCCGTTGCCTTCCTCTCTCCAGTCACTACGAACATGGTCGATTGTTGCGTCAAGAAACGCTGCTGCTAACGGGCTCATCAAGTTCTTCAACGTGTAACGACAAACAATCCATTACGGATTTCGCTTTTATTCCTCAAACGACGCGCCCGCAGTTGTGGGAGCAGTTCAAACTAGAACAATCTCTGCAAAGCGCGATTCATTATCACCCTGTCGGTCATGAGCATTTCTATCTTTCTTATGAAGCGGTAAAGCTTGGCAAAGGGCTTGCCCTCCTGCCTGATTTTATGGTGCAACAGCCAATGTCGAGAGATGAGGTCTACCACATCCAGCAACTGAGTATGCTTAGCCATTATGGCTATTACGTATTTGTGCCGAACTACCGCCTAGCGGCGCGAAAAGTCTCGCTGTTCAATGATTGGCTATTTACTCAGCTTGGAGGAGGAGTCGGTTAGATAACGACTCCGCTTCAATTTTTCAATCTGTGGTTGAAGCCAGCACATCAAAAGATATTCGCGTTACACTGAAAGTGTTGCCAACTGTAATGAGGGTTTATAACGTTATCTCCTGCCTTTCTGCGTAAAATCTGGTACTCCCCTTCAGTCAACCTTGGTCTGCGTGCCACCAGCGCGATTGTTCTGTTCATGGGGTTGGGTGTGCTATTCAACCAAATCAATCTCGCCATGACGGCTTTAATGACCATGCCCGCAGCATTGATCAGTGGTTTAGACACTGCCGGCCCTAGGCGCTGGACACGCTTTACGATTACCGCTTTCAAGTGGAGCATTACGCTCGTCACCAGTTATGCCCTGCTGAATATGGGCTTGCCACTGTGGCTGACTTACGGTGTGATGGGAGCAGTATTGGCGAGTACAGCAGTGAATGGTCCGTTTTGGGGACGTCTGGCATGTCGAGCTTACTGATCGCGGTCGTGAGCTTGTCACTACATAATTCCAGCGCGGTACTTGGTCTCTATCCTATGTTGGTGTTGGGACCACTCACTTTTGCGCTGTTCAGTTGGCTTTGGTTTGCCTTATGGAAACATTACGCGCTGCGTATTTGTCTTTCTGCGATTTACGAGACGCTAGCGGACTACATTCAATATCGCCAAGCTTTCTTGCTTGGAAGCGAAAACGATGCTCCGAAACGACGCATCAAATATCAGTTGATTGAACTGTTCCAACAAGCGCTGCAATCATAATCTTTTCGCTCTAAACATGAAGATGCCAACTCTCTACGTCAGGCTTTGTTTTTGGCGCTCGATACATTTGAAGTCGTCTTGAGTAGCCATACCAGCAACCCTGACCTGCTCAAGCAATTTCAATCCAGTAAACCGAAGCGAGATCTGCTCTTGGTTTGGAGCCAGCACTGTCAGCAAAGATTAAGACACAAAGCCAAGCAGCTTTTGCATAACACGCATGAAGAGATGGAACACTTGAGCTCACTAGAGCAGGAAGCCCATGATTTGATTGAGGCGGTGAAGCTAGAAGACCAACCTCGCTTTCGCTACTGGGCATACGCGGTCAAGCATATTTCTCGTCGTATTGAGCTCAATGAACCCGCTTATGAACGCTCCTTTGAGGTGCAACCATTCGAGCTGTCTTTTCGTTTACCAAGTCAAGGCAACCCGATTTGGCGCCACGTGACGCGCGTTGGTTTGATGTTTGCTCTTGGCGCTGGGATTGCCGAATACTTTGAATTGATTCGCCCGGATTGGGTGTTGATTTCCATGTTGATGGTCATTCAACCGAGTTTCTTGGCCACCCGCAGTAAGACTTGGCAACGCTGTTTAGGTACAGCGCTTGGGGTATTGTTCGCCACCTCATTGATTCATCTAGGCGTACCAACGACCATCCTGTTTGTGTTGATCGCAGTCCTATTACCCATCGCAATGCTCAATATTATGCGTCATTACTCGCTGGCGATTGGCTGTATTACCGCACTGTTGACTTTGGTTTATCAGACCATGGCACACCAAGGGCTCGACTTTGCCGCACCGCGCTTGATCGACAATGTCGTCGGTGGCGCAATAGTCTTGCTCGGTTATGGTTTATTGTGGCCACAATGGCGAGGCAAAGAAATTCACACTCAAGCATTAAAAGCGCTCGATAGTTCAAAAAGCTTATTTGTGTATTGCTATGAGCAGTTACAAGTCGACACAGAGCAACGTGATCACATGGCGCTCACTAAGCAACGTGCCGCCATGCTCACCGCTGAAAGCGATCTTGAACTGATTTACAACGAAATGCAGCAAGAGCCAAGACACACTCGCGCCGATCCGCATTATTATGAAGATATGTTGAGCCATTATCGCTTGTTGAGTCACTACCTTTGCTTGCTGCTCCCTCTAGTGAGAGCGGGCACCCATTACCATGGCTCACCGCAAGTCGAGCGCCTGATTCATGATGCGATGGATGCGTTGATCAGTACGATTCGTGACAATCGTGTTCATGAGCTGCCAGCACTGAGCAATAAAACCGATGCGAATCATCCCTCCTCGACCACGGGTCAGCGCTCCGTCGAAGAGATCATCTGGCTAGCATTGATGACAATTAAGCAAATGCACGACTTAGTAAGGCGCAATCTAAGAGACTAAATACGCGCCACTATTATCAACGGAATGTCAGATTTTACTGACGGAGAACAACGTCGATTGACCAAGCGAACTAACAGGAGTATCACTCCAGCTTCGTTCCACTTTTGTTAGAGGAAAGCGTTTGGAACACATAAATGAATTATTGATGGCGATGAAGCCGCTGCTTGAGCAATATGGCTATCTCGCCCTTATCGTCAGCATCTTTCTTGAAGGCATTGGTATTCCGATGCCGGGGCAATCACTGATGATTGCAGCGTCTATCATCTCATCTGAGCATGTCATGAACCTTAGCTTAGTGATGATAGTCTCTTGGTTGAGTTGCTTTTTTGGCAACACGTGCGGCTACCTGATTGGCTATTACTTTGAAGGTTGGTTAGATAAAAAAGGCTACATATCTGGCCCTAAAATGCAGAAGTTACAAAGTTCAATTCAAAGGTACGGTCCCGCTTGTTTAGTCGTCAGTCGTTTTGTTGAAGGAATGAAGCAGTTTATGCCACTTGCTTGTGGCATTGCCAAGATGCCACGTAAAGAGTTCCTATTAGGAAACGCTCTCGCAACGACCATTTGGGTTGCCGTGTTCAGTTTGCTCACTAACTTTGCGTTTGAGCACTTAAGCGTTCTCAGCCAATTCTACACCGAGCATCGTTACCTGATTTGGTCGAGTGCAGCGTTACTGTTTTCACTGATGATCTTCGCGCTTCTCAAACGAAAAAAAGCGTAAATGCTCTAAACCAATATAATTCCACAAAGGCTCACGGTATCAATAAGATATGTTATGTGAGCCTTTTTTGTTGGTCTTTTCGATTAAAAATAACCAGCCATTTAGACGTCTAGACGTTGACAAGTCTTTGGTGTCAGATTAGTCTGCTCGCCTTATTTATTGATTATGTTGTCGTTCACATGTCTGGTTCTAAAAATTCTAATAAAGCAATCGCACCATCAGCGGTCGCACTTTTACCTTTAGTGCTGTTCCTCGCGCTGTTCATTGGCGTAGGCACTTATTTATCTTTGCAAGGCGTCGATTTCGCCTTCTATCAGCTACCAGCACCCATCGCGGTTTTACCAGCTATTATTCTTGCGCTAATTTTGAGCAAAGATAAGCTAAACCGTTCTATCGAACACTTTATGCGTGGCGTGGGCCATCAAGACATCATCGCGATGTGTATGATCTACCTGCTTGCCGGTGCATTTGCGGCTGTTGCAAAAGCGTCTGGCGGTGTGGATGCAACGGTTAACCTTGGTCTTTCTGCGATTCCAACCAGCATGATCTTACCTGGTATCTTCCTGATTTCTGCATTCATCGCAACAGCAATGGGCACCTCAATGGGCACCATCGCAGCAGTTGCACCTGTTGCTCTGGGCATTGCTCAATCAGCTGGCATGAGCCTTCCATTGACTGCTGGCGTAGTACTAAGCGGCGCAATGTTTGGTGATAACCTTTCGATCATCTCTGACACAACGATTGCGGCAACTCGTTCTCAAGGCTGTGAGATGAAAGACAAGTTCAAAGAGAACATCCGCATTGCACTGCCAGCAGCACTGGTTGCACTTGTGATCTTTGCCTTTAACAGCACAGCGACTCAAGTACCAGAAACAGGTCCTATCGAGTGGTTGAAAGTGCTGCCTTACGTGACGATTCTTATCCTTGCAGTATCAGGCATGAACGTATTTGTCGTACTTAGCATTGGTATCGTTTTGGCGGGTGGCGTGAGCTTGTCTTCTATCGACAATTACGGTCTGACCAACTTTGCGCAAGATGTCTATTCTGGCTTTGGCAACATGCAGGAGATCTTCCTACTATCAATGCTAATTGGTGGCTTAAGCGAACTTATGCGTCGCCAAGGTGGTCTCGCGTTCCTAACTAACCTAGTGAGCGGCATCATCCGTACGTTTGGTTCTAGCCACTCGAAAGAAGCAAATGGTCGTGCGAGTGAACTAGGAATTGCAGGTCTGGTTTCGATGGTAAACACCTGTACCGCCAACAACACGGTTGCCATCATCGTATCAGGTAGCGTGGCTCGCCAGCTGGCAGAAGAGAACAACGTTTCACCACGTCGCTCTGCAAGTTTGTTGGACATCTTCTCGTGTGTTATCCAAGGCGTATTACCATACGGTGCACAGGTTCTACTGTTGGGCTCGGTATTTAACCTTTCTCCACTAGAAGTTGTTGCGAACTCTTACTACTGTTTCGCACTTGCAATTGCAGCGATCGTGGCGGTGTTTATCAAGCATCCAGCGCGCCAGTCTATACCTCAGACTGAAAGCTAAAATTAAATATGAATAAGGCTCCAGTTGGAGCCTTTTTTGTATCCGTGACTAAATGGATTCTCGAAAACTCTCCGCATCATGCAGGGGCACATCGAGCAATTTACTGACCTCTTTTAGTCGTTGTACCTGTTCTGCATTGCTTTTCGCGAGTTGACCATCCGAACTCAAATGGTTGTTCTCAAAGCCTACCCGAACATCCAACCCCAGTAACATTCCATGGGTTAAACAGTCTTGCTCTCTCGCGCCAAACGCGCACACGGCACACCTAACGTTCTCTTCGATAAAGCGCTCTAAGTGCAGTGTCCGTAAATCCCAGGGCGAAGATTGTTGAGCCTCATTATAACGGCCAAGAACCACTAACGCGTGTTGGTTGTGCTTAGGTAAAACACCTCGCTCTCGTAGGGAGAAATAGCGTTCTATGTCTGGCTGATCATACAAAATGATTTGACTGAGAATGCCCTGATCAGCGACCCAATCAAAAAAGATAAGACCTTGCTCCTCACTCTGCTCATCAGGAATCAGTTCACGCAAAGCAAAAGAAGCGGCTTCTGGTTTTACCGCTTTGATCAGCGCCATTTGCTGTTGTGGTGAATACATACCAACAGCCTCAGTCGTGAGTTGAACAATCATCGAATCCCCAACCGCAGCTTTCACCGCGTGGTAGATTTCTAAGTTGTCATCAACCTCTAGAGAATGCCTGCCTTGCGCATCTCTCGCGTGCAAATGGATCATGGTAGCCCCTGCCGTTTGACAGGCTTTCGCTTCGGAAACCAATTCTTCAATATTCATAGGTAATTGAGCATGGTCTTGCTTGGTTTTTCTCGCTCCATTAGGCGCAACAATAATCGCGATTCGAGCTCTTTCAGTTTGGGAGTTCACTACCATTTCTGCGACACCTCTCTAAGTGTACGAGTGAGCTTTTCCACCAGCTCGTCAATGTGGCTTCGTTCGATGATAAAAGGCGGTGCAAGAAGGATATGATGCCCGTTTACGCCATCAATCGTGCCACCCATTGGGTAGCACATCAGTCCATTTTCCATCGCTTGTTGCTTGATCTTTTTGTCTGCCAAAGTTGAATTAGGCAGCGGGATTTTACTTACTTTGTCTGCTACAAGCTCAATGCCAAGAAACAGCCCTTTACCACGAATATCCCCAACATACGGGAAGTCTGAAAGTGCTGACTCGAGTTCTCTTTTTAACATTGCTCCTTGTTGATTGACGGCTTGCAGGAGCTTTTGGTCACCGATGGTTTGAATGGTTGCAACGGCGGCTGCGCACGCAACAGGGTGCGCCATAAAGGTATGTCCATGCTGAAAGAATCCGCTACCAGATGCGATCGCTTGATAAACTCTATCATTGGCAACAACAGCTCCGATAGGTTGATAACCCGCCCCTAACCCTTTCGCCATACAGACTAAGTCTGGGACGGCTTGCTCTTCTTCAAAAGCAAAAAAGCTACCGCTGCGCCCGACGCCACACATCACCTCATCCATGATCAGCAACACATCATAGCGATCGCAAATCTCTCGTATTCGTTTGAAGTAACCTTGAGTGGCAGTTACTGCGCCCGCTGTAGCGCCAACAATCGGCTCTGCAACAAACGCCATGACGTTATCCGCACCCTGTTCTAAAATCTTAGCTTCAAGCTCATTGGCGGCTCTCAGTGAATAATCGAGTTCTGACTCATCTTCTCTTTGATGACGATAGGCATAACACGGCGCAATATGATGGCTTGGGTGCAAGATGGGTTTGAAAGGTTCGCGCCGCCATTCGTTACCACCAACAGCCAACGCACCAAGTGTATTACCGTGGTAGCTTTGTTGGCGGGCAATAAACTGCTTTTTCTCAGGCTTGCCACATTCCACAAAGTATTGCCTTGCCATTTTGAGTGCAGATTCAACCGCTTCAGAACCCCCGCTGACTAAGTAAACGTGATTGAAATGCGACGGCATCTGCTGGCAAATCAGCCCAGCCAACTGCTCACTTACTTCGCTAGTAAAAAAGCCAGTGTGAGCAAAAGGCACTTTTTCAATTTGGTCGAGCATGGCTTGTTTAACAGCTTGATGGCTATGCCCAAGGTTTGAAACGGCAGCACCGCCGCAAGCATCGAGGTATTGGTTGCCTTGATTATCGAACAGGTAAACCCCTTCTCCTCTGGCGATAATGGGCAATTTGGCGTGGCAATGACGGTGAAACACATAAGACATGAGCGCCCCTTCCTAGTGACTATTTTCTAAGCATAGTCAGTAAGATGAGACTTATACGCAAGGTAAGAAAAGTACACCATCATGAGCATTTGGAATACCGTAACCCAAATACTAAAAAATCATTATAAATAAGCACCTTATAGAAACAAGGCCAGCTTTTGGTAAGGCTGACCTATGGGTAACCCAAAGCTCTGTTGAAAAGTATAATTACGCGTTCAGCGCCTGTTCTAAATCGGCCAAAATATCATCGATATGTTCAATACCGACTGACAAACGAATCATCTCTGGAGACACGCCCGCTTGCTTTTGTTCCGCCTCACTCAATTGACGGTGCGTAGTTGATGCAGGATGACAAGCAAGCGACTTAGCATCACCAATGTTCACCAGTCGCTTGAAAATCTTAAGCGCATCGTAAAAACGCACACCTGCCTCATAACCGTCTTTTAAACCAAACGACAAAATCGCCGACGGCTTACCTTGCATGTATTTCTCTGCCAATGGATAGAACTCAGAATCTGGCAAGCCTGCGTAGCTTACCCAACTCACTTTCTCGTGCTGGCTTAAGTATTCCGCAACTTTGAGTGCGTTTTCAGTGTGTCTCTCCATACGCAGCGACAGCGTTTCCAGCCCCTGCATCAACATAAACGCATTCATCGGTGACAAAGCAGAACCAGTATTACGCAAAGGAACGGTGCGAGCACGGCCAATAAACGCTGCCTCTCCAAATGCCTCGGTGTAAACCACGCCGTGGTAAGAAGGTTCAGGCTGATTAAATACAGGGAAACGATCTTTGTGCTGCGCCCAAGGAAACTTACCCGAATCAATGATGATGCCACCCAATGTCGTACCGTGACCGCCCACGTACTTAGTCAGTGAATGCACCACGATATCTGCACCAAATTCAATTGGCTTACATAGCACTGGAGTTGCGACCGTATTGTCGACAATCACAGGCACGCCCTGCGCATGAGCCAGCTCAGCAACACGTTCAAGGTCGATGATATTGCCAGCCGGATTACCAATGCTTTCACAGTAAACCGCTTTGGTATTCTCATCGATAAGCTCCGCGAGACTTTCAGGTTTGTCATCCTTGGCAAAACGTACCTCAATACCTTGGTTCGGCAACATATGCGCAAACAAAGTGTAAGTGCCGCCGTATAGCTGAGGAGTAGAAACGATGTTATCGCCGGCTTGCGCGAGCGTGAGAATGGCATAGTTAATTGCTGCACTGCCTGCACTGACAACCAAACCAGCAATACCACCTTCTAATGCTGCCATACGCTTTTCCAACACGTCATTGGTTGGGTTCATAATGCGGGTGTAAATATTGCCTGGAACTTCGAGGTTAAAGAGATCGGCACCATGCTGAGCATTGTCAAACTCATACGCGACCGTCTGGTAAATCGGTGTCGCAACTGATTTGGTTGTTGGGTCGGTTTCGTAGCCAAAATGGATCGAGAGTGTTTCGTCTTTCATGCATCTTCCCTGAACTATTGAGTGAATGGTTATTCTTTTATATTGCCGATTTTTTCAGCAAAGAAAAGCTGCTCTAGTCACAGGGAGGAAACTAGGTTTTAGAAAGGCCTTGTTGAGGGGTGACTAACGTAAAACAAAAACCGCCTCAATAGAGACGGTTTATAGATGATTAAAAAGTCGTTTTAAGTGCAGCTTTAACCGCCTGATTCAATTTGCTTAAAACCAGTTCAAATACCCAGCGGATAAATGAATAGGTAAACTTAATCGCAATCTGAGCACCTTTACCGGCAAATACCAGCATATGTCCAAGTAAGCCTTTTACACGTTCTGCAAATTCACTTGATAATTCTGAGATCTTAACCATTGAACGTGCAATAGCATCGTAGATAGTTGAAATCGCCGAACCTAAATTTTGCAGCGCAAATACTGCGGAAGCATAACCCCCATCAAATAACAATGTCAGAATTGCTGCTGAGATTTTGTCTGCCCAAAACTCATTCTGTTTAGTTTCAAGTCGGTTGTTATAATTTAAGACAACCCTTTCAAATGCATTGGCAACCTTTTGAGAATAGATTTCTTCCCAACTCTGAAACTCCGTCAATTGAGCATAACGCTTGATACCATGAGCTGTATGATCTAACCCCTGCTGCCTGCTCGATAAATACTCCGTGCCATTGTAAGGAGCGTGATAGAAGGGCCATACTGGAACTTTAGGTACTGGGTCAGCCCCATTAACACATCTAAAAATACTATCTACACGTTGAGTTGCATTCATAGAGAAGCTTTTTCCACCTACTCTGGGAGCGCCAAATGTATAAAGGTGAACTTTTGCTTTAATTTCAGGAGAAGATTTAAGCCAGTTAGCAGCTAAAGTGGCTAAAGCGCCACCAAGGCTATGGCCCACACAGTGAATATTTATCAATTTATCTGACTTACTGCTTTTTACGAAAGCTCTAATTTCAGGAACCATAGAATTGAAGGTTCCTTGAAATCCATTATGTACTAGCTCTCCAGATTGTGTCCCTCTAGGATTTGCCGTCGCATTAGTCAATCCATCAGCAAGTGTTTTAGTGCCTCTAAAAGAAAGTACGATATCTCTCTTATAAATTTCACTAACCCCTTCACCTGCAACGACAAAACCTGACGTAGGTCGATAAAAAAAGCCTCCAGAAGTTCCTGATATCACGTTGCTAACATCAAACTTAAAGTGGGCCTTTGTATTTTGCTGTAGAGAAATGCTTTTTCTTTTCAGTCTTGCTTGATAAGCAATAGTTGCAATATCTGATGCAATCGTAGGTGATAATACGCTCATATTAATCCTCTGGCGGTAAGTCATTTGTTTCTTTAATCAACTGGTCATTTGTATATCCCTTTAATCCTTCCCAACGACAAACCGAGACTAGAGGTAGATATATTCGCTCTCCACTTTGAGGCTCTCTCAACTCATAATTGAGTTCCTCCTGATTTAGTTCGCAGTTAAGAGCCAACATTAATTCAGATACAAAAGGAATTGGCTTTGCATGCTTGGTAGCGTTCCACAGATAAACTTCCTTGCCTTCTTTGGCAGTGTATATTTCTTGAGCTACAACGAAGTTCTGCCCGAAAACATCTTCTGGCGCTCTCGAGCGAACCTGAAACTTAGGGAAATAAAACTCCCCTCTTGAGTCAGTTATTGCTTCATCGGAGATTTTCTCTCCATCTTTGTAACCTTCATAGAATAAGTCTCGATAAACCGTTAACCCAGCTTGTGGCACGCCATCAAGCGTGATAACACCACGAACTTCTGGAGACATTTCCACATCGTATTTTTTAAACGGCCAAAACATTGCACTTGCCCCTATCGAAAAAAGAGCTAAGGCTAATATAAGAGAGATTTTTTTAGCCATAGCCTTTCTCATCCATTGATTATTTTTTGGATAATATGGAAAAAGAGAGCGGAGTGAGAGGAGTTAATAAACGGAATACAATTTGTGGGAAGCAATTCGAAGTATCATGTAATTAAGAAATTTGTTTTTATTAATTCTTAAACACGGCATAAAACAAAAACCGCCTCAATTGAGACGGTTTTGTAGAGTTAGACTTTAAAATCGTCCACGATTTCTTTTAAATTCACGGCGACACGGGCTAACTCGCGGCTGGATGCAGAAGTTTCGTGTGCTCCCGAGACATTTTGGGTCGCTAGATCTTGGATAGTCACAAGGCTGCTGTCTATGCCACCAGAGACCTTTGCCTGCTCTTCTGTCGCTTGGCTAACAGAGGACGTTTGGCGATGAATTTGCTCCATAGTACCAACAACGGCTTCAATCATGGTGCCCGTTTCTTGTACTTGCTCCATCGTTTGTCCTGCCACTAACTTACAGTTATCGATGATGGCCTCGGTTTGCTCTGCTTGTTGATTAACCTTGTGCACCATCTCTTCAATCTGCTCCGTCGACACTTGAGTGCGCTGCGCTAAGTTACGAACTTCTTCTGCTACTACAGCAAAGCCACGTCCACTTTCGCCAGCTCGAGCTGCTTCTATCGCAGCGTTCAGAGCAAGTAAATTGGTTTGGTCAGCGACACCACGAATCACATCAAGTAACGTACTGATTTCGCGAACTTGTTCTGCCAGTTGCACAACATTGCTGTTACCTTCATCAACCTGTTCAACCAATCCAGAAACGGTGTTTACCGTTTGAACGATTCGCTGAAGCTCTTGCTGGCAATCTTGGTTCGCGTCCGCAGCTGATACCGACACCGAACTTGCACTTCCCGCCACTTCAGTGATAGATGTTGTCATTTGATGAATGGCTGTTACAGCTTGCTGAAGTTCGTCATTTTGCACATGTAAGCTTTGTTCTGATTGCTCAGTGACCACACTCAACTCTTCAGACGTAGCGGCAAGTTGAGAGGAAGCGTCACTGATGTCCTTGATCATCACTGTTAAATTACTCGCCGTGGTATTCAACGTCTGTTTTAAGCTTCCCTCTTCGGCTTGAGATATATTCAGTCGCAAGTCACCTTGCGCCAACTGATTCATCAGCTGTTTCATCTCTTCTGGCTCGCCGCCCAAAGGTTTCATTACTGCACGGGTAACAATAAGCGCAACGCCAATGCCGCCAATGACAGCCAGAAATAATACAATGCCATTCAGTGTCATCAGTTCCTTGATAGGTTGCTCCGCTTCTGACACATCTATCTCAGACAGCAACGCCCAGCGGTGTCCGTACATATCTATCGGAGAATAGGCTGACACGACCGGATTGCCGTTGTAATCAATAATTGTCTCAACGCCAGATTCACCTGCCAACGCTAGTTTGACTGCGTCACTGTCTACGCCATTGTTTGCTACCGTGCCCGCAAAAGAAGCTTGGATCGTTCGACCTACAGGATCAAGGAATGAGTTAGAACGCATTCTAAAATCGGCACCAACAAGGTACGTTTCTCCAGATTCTCCCATGCCGCTGCGAAGGTTCATCAATTGGTTGATACCATCAATCGACATCTGAGTCGCTACCATCCACTGCTTACCATCGACTTTTAGAGGAACAGCAAGAAAAGCTGCTGGATCACCATTCGATGGGGCATAGGGTGCAAAGTCTACCGCAGCAAATTGCTTGCCTGACCGAACGGCACGGTAAACATCACCAAGACCAGAGTTCGAGTAAGCTCCCGCTACCAAATTAGTTTGATAATCGGCTTCTCGAGCGACGGTATAAATAACATCACCCGCTTCATCAACGATAAAAATGTCGTAGAAATCTAGTTCTCGATTTAAGTCAGTCAATAACCGATGAAAGTCATCGCTAAACAGCTGATGTATATTCGTTGCAACCACCTTAGCCACCGCTGAGGTGTTGTTTTGATAGCGGTCAAACAATTCATCAAGACGCGCTTGTTTGGTATCTCGAAGTGCGACCAAACGCTCTTCATTCAAGGTATTAAGACTATTTGTAGAGGAGTAAACAGAGACAAGCAAAGCGACCAATACTGGTACAATACTCGCGAAAACCACCCAACCTTTGACTTGTGTACTGAACTTCATATACGGCTCCATGTTCAGAAAAATGAATCCTGTCGGTACCCTCTGCTCTCACGGAAGGTCAAAAACAGATCAAAGCATTAGCAATCTACACAGATATTTAACACACGCCGGATGGTAGGAGCTTGATTCAGTACAATCAAGGAAGTTACTGATATTTAAGTAGATTAAATGTATCAGGACGTGAACAGGCAACCCTTTTAGTGAACAGGCTCGAGTTATTGCCGAATTTGCTGTATCAACCAGTGTCGGAACCGCTCAGTTGGCTCGCTTTTTGTATTAATAATCAGATAATAACCAGCGTTAGCATCCACAGGTTCAAATGGCGAGACTAAGCGACCGCTTTCAAGCTCGTCTTCCACCAGCGCCATGCGTGCCATTGCAATGCCAACCCCAGCTTCAGCCGCAGACATCGCCATATCAGTACGATTGAAGAAGTGTCCTAAATCCGTTTTGAAATCTAGCCCCATACTTGATGCCCAATACAGCCATTCGTAGTCACGCGGAGCTTTATCCCACGGCATAGCATCGTGCAGTAACGTCGCCCCTCGCCATTGTTCTGGTGACGCTTTAAGAGTTTTTAGCCACCCATGATCCTCAAGGTATTTTGGACTCATGACTGGCAAAAGTTGCTCATCGAGAATCCGCTCTGCACCTTTGTCTCGATAGGGGTGAGAACCGTAGTCTATCGCAACGTCGTAGTCTTTTAGCTCGCTATTCACCAACGCCCCCTCGGCAAAAATTTGCACTTGGAGATCGGGATTTTCTAGGTGGAAACTTTCAAGGCGTGGAACCAACCATTTAAATGCAAAAGAAGGCGTCAGTTTGAGTCGAATTTCATTGTGGAGCTTTTCGGATTGTAGCTCTTCAAGCGTTTTTCCTAGCTCTGAGAAGTGAAATTGTGTGGATTGAGATAGCTGCATTCCTTTGGGCGTCAATCGAATTCCTCGCGAATGGCGTTCAAACAAAGTAAAACCAAGCAGCTCTTCTAACTGGATGATTTGCTGACTAATTGCGCCCGTCGTCAGGTGCAATGCCTTTGCTGCACTGGTAAAACTGCTGTGTTCTGCCACTTGGCTGAATAACCACAATCCGCTAACGACACTACTTTTCATCCTTGAGCCTATAGTTTTTCTAAACACTGGATGTAATTTATATCGATTGTTAATAAAAGGTAAAGAATACACACTGCGCAACATTGAAAATGTGTGGAGCGCATCAATGGAAGTCATCGTAGTCGGCAGTGGTGTTATCGGTTTGACCTCAGCTTGGTACTTATCTCAGGCAGGTTATCAGGTTACCGTGATCGATCGCCAACCAAGCAGTGCGATGGAAACCAGCTTCGCCAACGCCGGACAAATATCTTACGGTTACTCCTCGCCGTGGGCTGCGCCAGGGATACCACTCAAAGCCATAAAGTGGCTCACTGAAGAGCATGCACCACTCAAGATAAAGCCGTCTCTCAGCCCAGAGCTTATCCGCTGGACAACGCAAATGGTGTCGAACTGCACCTTATCTCGCTATCAGATCAACAAAGCAAGAATGCTATCTATTGCCAATCATAGCCGAGCCTGTCTTGAGCAGCTAAGACGTGATCATGCCATTGAATACCAAGGTCGTCAGTTAGGCACCTTACAAGTATTTCGCTCTCAACAGCAGCTCGATGCCATAGAAAAAGACCTTAAGTTGTTAGAGCAAAGCGGTACACGCTTTCAGTTAATGGATGTCGAGCACTGCATCAAACAAGAACCGGGGTTGGCATTAGTGAAAGAAAAACTGGTCGGTGGGTTATACCTACCTGATGACGAAACCGGAGATTGCTTCCAGTTCTGTCAGCAGTTAACTGAGCTAGCGAAAGCTCATGGTGTCAGGTTTGAATTCAATACTGAGGTGAGCAATTGGGTTACTGTAGGCAAAAAGATCATGGGTGTCCAAACAGACCGTGGTTTGTTTAAAGCTGACCAGTTTGTGCTTGCTTCGGGCAGTTATTCGACGGCATTGCTCAAGCAGCTTGAAATCGATATTCCGGTCTATCCCGTCAAAGGCTATTCACTGACGGTTCCGATTGAATGTGAGCAATTTGCACCGCGGTCTACCGTCATGGATGAAACCTACAAAGTAGCCATGACACGCTTTGACGATCGCATCCGAGTTGCGGGAACTGCAGAGCTTGCTGGCTTTGATCCTTCGTTACCACAAAAACGCAAAAAGACGATTGAAATGGTGATTCGTGATTTGTTTCCACAAAGTGCCGATTTCACTCAAGCCGAATTTTGGACCGGTTTTCGCCCTATGACCCCAGATGGCACGCCAGTTATTGGGGCGACACCCTACGAGAATTTGTTCACTAATACAGGACATGGAACGCTCGGTTGGACCATGGCTTGCGGATCAGGGCAGATACTTGCAGACATCATGATGAACACAAATACCAAAGTAACAAATCACTCAGAATTAAGCTTGAGCCGTTACGCTTAAACAACTGCAAACCATTTCAAACAGTACATTACTCCACAAGTTGAATAACAACCAGAAGATACAACTTCCAGTGCTAGCAGCACATTTTCATGACAATGTGCTGCATATTCAATCAATTCATTGTCAATTCCAATAAAAACCACTCAGATACATAACAAGAACCAATTTTTAACAATATTTAAGCATTCTGTGTTCACCATCACGCTACAAAGGATTTTTAGTTAAAAAGATTAACAATTGCATTACAAAAAAGGGTAATGTGTTGTACGAAAAACAACCACAACCATAACAAACAGGGAAAATACTCATGCAGTCATTAGTTGATTTTCTGAATGGAATTATCTGGAGTCCGGTACTGATTTATTTGTGCCTTGGCGCTGGTTTGTTCTACTCGATCATGACGCGCTTTGTGCAGATTCGTCACTTCTTTGAAATGTGGCGCTTGCTACTTAATGGTAAGAGTTCAACCAAGGGGATTTCATCATTTCAGGCTTTGGCCGTTTCACTATCTGGCCGTGTAGGTACAGGTAACATTGCCGGTGTTGCAGCCGCTATCGGTTTCGGTGGTCCGGGTGCCGTTTTCTGGATGTGGGTCGTTGCCTTCTTTGGCGCAGCAACCGCATACGCAGAATCAACACTAGCACAAATTTATAAAGAAGAAGACGAAGGCGAATTCCGCGGCGGTCCAGCTTACTACATTGAAAAAGCAATGGGTCAGAAGTGGTACGCATGGATCTTTGCTATCGCAACCATCTTTGCATGTGGTGTTCTACTTCCAGGTGTTCAATCGAACAGTATTGGTAACGCAGTAGAAGCAGCATTTGGCTCAGGTGACATGATTGAAACCGCTATTGGTACCTTCAGTTTCGCTAAAATTTTTACTGGTACGGTTGTCTGTGTCATTCTCGCTTTCATCATCTTTGGTGGCGTAAAACGCATCGCGAACTTCACTCAGATTGTCGTTCCTTTCATGGCATTGGCTTACATCATCACAGCGTTCGTTATCATCCTGCTTAACATCGGTGAAATCCCACGTATCGTTGGTATGATCCTTGGTGACGCATTTACACCAATGGCTGGTATCGGTGCTGCGATTGGCTGGGGTGTAAAACGTGGTGTTTACTCTAACGAAGCTGGCCAAGGTACAGGCCCTCATGCAGCGGCGGCGGCAAGTGTTGATCACCCTGCACAACAAGGTCTGGTTCAGTCGTTCTCTATCTACATTGATACACTACTAGTATGTTCTGCAACCGCGTTTATGATTCTTATCACTGGTGCGTACAACGTACAAGGTGCGGTGGAAGGAACATTCCTTGTACAAAACCTACCAGCAGATATCGGCGCGAATGGCCCTGTATTTACTCAGATGGCGATTGAGAGTGCACTTCCTGGTGTTGGTAAGCCATTCATTGCTGTTGCATTGTTCTTCTTCGCTTTCACAACAATCCTAGCGTACTACTACATTGCAGAAACCAACATCGCGTACATCCGTCGTACTTTCAAAGTAAACGGTTTGATGTTTGTTCTGAAAGTCATTCTTATCACCGCCGTTTTCTACGGTACGGTTAAGACAGCCAATCTTGCATGGGCAATGGGTGACGTAGGTGTAGGTTTGATGGCTTGGCTGAACATCGTCGGTATTCTGATCATCTTCTTCATGTCAAAGCCGGCTCTAAAAGCACTGGCCGATTATGAAGAACAACAAAAACGTGGTGTTACCGAGTACACATTTAACCCTGTAGCGTTAGGCATTAAAGGCGCGGATTACTGGGAAGAGAAGTACAAGCGCAAGACAGGAAAAGCACCAACTGCAGATAGCGATACGCTAGAGACGGTAGAACAGCCATCTACCTAACGCTTCACTTAGCATCCTCCCCTAACGGGTTGGCAGGTATATAAGAAAAAGCAGTGGTCCAAATAATGGGCATTAAAAAAGGGTTAGCCAGTGGCTAACCCTTTTCTTTTGCATTCAACTCAGAGCGATTAAGCTGCGATTTCTTGCGTAGCAATTTGTGGCTTTTGCTTTTCGCCGATAGGAAGCACTGTACGACCGTACTCATTGTTAAGTACTTGAGCCATTGCGAAGTAGATTGCGCTTGCGCCACAGAAGATACCTTCGAAGCCTGCAATAGTACCGATGAGCTCGCTACCAGTGAAGTCACGTGCCGCTAGTAGGAAGAACAGAATAGTAAGAGAACCAAATACAACTTGCTTCGCTACTGGGTAACATAGAGAACCGATGAACATGAAGCCAGTGAAGATGCCCCATAGTAGTAGGTACCAACCCATGAAGTGTGCAGGGCTAGCTGGTAGACCCATGTAAGGCATTACGATTAGACCAACCAATGTTAGCCAGAATAGACCGTAAGAAGTAAATGCAGTCGTACCGAAAGTATCACCACGCTTGAAGCACATCATGCCAACAAGAACTTGGCTAAGACCACCGTAGAAGATACCCATTGCTAGGATCATTGAGTCAATTGGGAAGAATCCTGCGTTATGGATGTTAAGCAGAATCGTGGTCATACCGAAACCCATTAGGCCTAGCGGCGCTGGGTTAGCCAGTTTAGTAGACATGTAAGCGTACCTGTTTTCAAAAATGTTGATAAAAATTGCGCGCGAATTTTAATGGACTAAAAAACAAAAGAGAAAAGACGTTATTGGAAACTTAGATTGCACAAATAAGCAATCAAATGAATAAAAAAAGACCCTACTAAAAAGCAGAGTCTTTATAGATAGTTAGACTATTTATTGTTCAATTACTGGCAAGAAATCTCATCCCAGAACCAATTGCTCTGTGTTGGTGTTTCCCATACTCCCGGGCCATTTTTCGCAATAAAACACTTACCTTGATAAGTCACTTTGTCGCCATTGGCAACTTGAGTGACACCCGGTTCCCATGCGATAAAGTCACCCGATACAGGAGGCTCCGTCACCGGTGGTTCGGTTACTGGAGGCTCAGTTACTGGTGGCTCAGTCACAGGCGGTTCAGTCGTTGGTGGCTCGGTTGGCGTACCCGAAACTAGCTTCCAAGGGTCACCCTTGGTTGGCTCATTACCTTGTGACCACCATTTCGCTTCATACACTGCACCTTGGTAAGAAACTTGATCACCCGTGTTGTATACCTTGCTTGAATCCCAAGCAGCAACGCCATCCACTGGTGGATCCACCGGATCAACTGGGTCTAATTTGTCGACAATGCGCACTTCTGGCCAGCCAGCATGGGATTGATAGAAGTTGGTAACACATTTCTCGTAATCTCCTGCTACCAGAGCCGAATACGCAGTTTGGAACCCTACCAATTCACACTCAAATGAATGGCCACCTGGACGATCTGAGTAGTACTTCCAGTTACCATCCCAGTTGGTGTATAGCACGTCCGTCGCGCCATTTAAATTTAGGCTACCGTAAGGCGTTTGCTGCCAGCAGGTATTGGTCTCATCGGTTTCGATAGGAATTTGATAGTGCGCTGCGAGACCTTCCCAGTAACGAATACGGTTAACTGGCTGACCTTTGTCTTTGTTTTGCTCACCACATTCGATACCACCGTTGATGACGTTAATCGTGGTACCAAAGCCGTAACCAATGCCAGCATCAGTTTCACGTTGCGATGGCACCCAAGTACGATCAATTACGTGCAGCATCGCTGGCTTGGGCGCTTGAGGGGTTAAGAAGAACCAAATTGCAGAAGCTAAGTTCAACCAAGAGTCTGCCACTAAGCCCGGATTTTTCAACAATACCGATGCATCACCATCAAACATCACTTCAGAGAACGCGCCGTAGTTAAAGTGGTAAGAAAGCTGTTTTGCACCACGACCAAAATACCCCTGACCAGGCTCGCAAGGCCAACGCTTATTTTGCCAATCGTTTTGACCACAGCCTGTTGTGTAGCCTTCTTGACCTTCAGACCACCCCATTTCACGTACGTGAACAAGTGCCTGCTGCCACTCTTCTAGCGCGAGCGGGTTGTCCGATACGTTATCCACCGCAATATGGCCACCTGTTTCTTGAGCGAAATGCGCGAATGCTGTCACGATGGATTTCTTACAGATTGCATCTGAATCACGCCCGTCTGTGTACTCACCACAGAATGCAGGGAACTTACCAATCGCGCGCAGGAAACGAGTATATGTGTACTCTGGTGCAGCCATCTGTGTTAAGAAGTCCCACTCAGATTCAGGGAAAACACGCTCAACGCGTTGAACGTTTTCTGGGTTACTTGCAGCTCCTGGAACGATCGCTTCAACCACTGAATTTGGACGAGTTTCTAACGCTTGTGCCCAGATGGCGTACATAGGGTCAGAAGTTTTGCTTTGTTCCACAGTCTGAATGTCGCCACGAGCAATCACGTAGCCATTTGTATTTTGTGGATCAGGTTGGATATTCATGCTGGCATGAGCTTGTGCAGCAAGTACACAACCTAATGCAAGAGGCAGATGTTTGAGTGCAAACATGTCTAATCTCCGTATTTAACAATACAATATACAAGGAATAACTAGACACATAGTGGATCATGTAGGAAAAGCGCAGAGTGAAGCCCATTCATTCTGCGACGCAAAGTTTATAAATAAATACTGTTACACAGCGAGTATCACAAAAACTGTTACCTTGACTCAAAACAAAACGGGAACCGTTCCCCCGTTTTATTTCGCTGTTATTAGTTTGCTGTTACCGATTCTAAAGCTTGCAAAGATTGCTGTTTAGAGAGCAATAAGTAAATGGCAAACTGAGCGACAATCGCCACCAGCACAATGACAGGTGATGTCATTACCCCTGCGACAAGAAAGCTTGTTAGAGCGATAGCACCATTAAGTACCGCATAAGGTAACTGAGTTCTAAAGTGTTCGTATTGCTCACAGCCAGCACCAGTCGAGGACAAAATAGTGGTCTCTGAAATTGGAGAGCAGTGATCACCGAACAAACCACCAGACAGCACCGCACCGATACACACCAACAATGGCGCATCAATCGCAACTGCGGTTGGAATGACCAATGGCATCATGATGGCAAAAGTCCCCCACGAAGACCCTGTGGCAAAAGAGATTATCCCAGCCAATAAAAATGCCACCGCTGGTAATAACCAGTATGGGAAGCCAGCTTGTGCTTGTTCTGCAATGTACGCAGCTGCCCCAAGCTCTTTACCGACAGAACTCAGTGACCAAGCGAGAACTAGAATCACCGCAACGGACATCATGTTCGACATCCCTTTTAGGTAAACCTGAATTCCATCAGAGAGCTTTCTCACGCCATAAAACGCCATCAAACTAATTAGGGTAATTGCAGCAAAGAAATACGCCGACGACAGTGCAGCACGGAAAGTTGAGCCTGCTACTTTCTGAAATGGAAAACCGTGAGGAACCAATATTGAACAAAGCACCACAAGCATGACGAGAAGCGGTGCCCAAACAAAACTTGTTTTTGCATTTTTATGCTAAAATACATTCAATGAATCTTGCACTTTCCCAAAATCAGAACCCTGCTCTGCAAGCTGCTCCGCTTTCGCCATCGGTCCAAAATCCAGTTTGAAGAAAGAGACAATCGGCACAATTGCGATCGCTAAAAAGGCATAAAACTGGTAAGGAATCGCGCCAATAAAGGCATCCCAATCACTGATACCCACATCCAGTGCAGCAAACTCTTTTTGAATCAATCCCATAATGTAAACACCCCAACCGATGAAAGGAATTAGGATAGCGACAGGTGAAGAAGTGGAATCGATGATAAAGGCAAGCTTCTGGCGAGAGACTTTCAGTTTATCAAATAGAGGGCGAAAGACAGGGCCAACAATTAACGGTGTACCAAGGTCTGAAAAGAAAATAACGACGCCGCCAAACCAAGCAGAGAGCTGTGCTTGGCATTTAGTGGCAACCCATTGAGTGACCTTTTTAGCGAACGCCACGCCACCGCCAGATTTCTCCATCAAGGCGACAAAACCACCAATGAAAACCAAAAGAAGGATGACGCCCGCGTTGTAACTGTCAGTCAGTTGCGGCAACAGGTAGCTTTTCATCAGTGCGCTAAACGAATCGAGCGGACCTTTGTCAACGAATGTGCCTTCTAACATAGCCACACCGCTAACGACGCCTGCAAAAAGACCGACAACAACGTTTCTTGTGGTTAGTGCGAGGACTAACGTAATAATAATGGGGATGAGGGAGGTAACTTCTGCCTGTTCCATAGCAATACCAACTTTAATATTTAAACACCAAAAGTGAATATACATTCAATAATATCGCATGTATATATTTTCTAATAAAAAAGTTGAGACCTGCATTCACACTTTTCAGGCATAAAAAAACCAGCCCGAAGGCTGGCTTTCAATTTGATACATCTAATAGGAAGTTATTCCCATTCGATTGTCGCTGGTGGCTTACCTGAGATGTCGTAAACCACGCGAGAAATACCGTCAACTTCATTGATAATGCGGTTAGAAACCTTACCTAGGAAGTCGTATGGTAGGTGCGCCCAGTGTGCTGTCATAAAGTCGATAGTTTCTACCGCACGTAGAGAAACAACCCAGTCGTACTTACGGCCATCGCCCATAACACCTACAGAGCGAACTGGTAGGAATACCGTGAACGCTTGAGATACTTTGTTGTATAGGTCTGCAGCGTGTAGTTCTTCAATGAAGATAGCGTCTGCACGACGTAGCAAGTCACAGTACTCTTTCTTGATTTCACCAAGAACACGAACACCTAGACCAGGACCCGGGAATGGGTGGCGGTAAAGCATGTTGTACGGAAGACCAAGCTCTAGACCAATCTTACGAACTTCATCTTTGAACAGCTCACGTAGTGGCTCAACAAGACCCATTTCCATGTCATCTGGAAGACCGCCCACATTGTGGTGTGATTTGATCACGTGCGCTTTACCAGTCTTAGATGCAGCAGATTCGATAACGTCTGGGTAAATCGTACCTTGAGCTAGCCATTTCGCATTTTTCAGCTTCTTAGACTCTTCATCAAATACGTCTACGAATACGTGACCGATTGTCTTACGCTTCTCTTCTGGATCCGACTTGCCTTCAAGTGCTTTTAGGAAACGATCTTCAGCATCAACTTTAATGATGTTTAGGCCGAACTTGTCGCCAAACATATCCATTACTTGCTGACCTTCGTTTAGACGAAGAAGACCGTTATCTACGAATACACACGTTAGCTTGTCGCCGATTGCACGGTGAACCAGCATCGCTACTACCGATGAATCAACACCACCAGATAGACCTAGGATAACTTCGTCGTCACCCACTTGCTCTTTAATACGAGCAACCGCGTCTTCGATGATAGATTCAGAAGTCCATAGACGCTCACAGCCACATACGCCAAGAACGAAGTTCTCTAGCATTTGTAGGCCGCCTTTCGTGTGCGTTACTTCTGGGTGGAACTGAACGCCGTAGTATTTCTTCTCTTCGTTCGCCATCGCAGCGTACGGACATGTATCTGTCTCACCGACTTTCACGAAGTCAGCAGGAATTTCTACTACTTTGTCACCATGGCTCATCCACACGTCTTGAGTTAGCTCAAGATCTTTAAACAGTGCAGATTCACCAGAAACTTTAACTTGTGCGTAGCCGAATTCACGTTCAGTAGAACCCGCTACTTTACCACCTAGCTGCTCAGCCATAGTTTGCATGCCGTAACATACACCTAGTACTGGCACACCAGAGTCAAATACGTATTGAGGAGCGCGTGGAGAGTTGTCTTCCGTTACGCTTTCTGGGCCACCAGATAGGATGATACCGTCTGGATTGAATTCACGAATATCCGCTTCTTCAACGTCCCAGCTCCACAGTTCACAGTAAACACCGATTTCACGTACACGGCGCGCTACTAGCTGAGTGTACTGAGAACCGAAGTCCAAGATCAGAATACGTTGGTCATGAATATTTTTAGTCATTTTGAGCAGTCTTATAAGCTAGGTTATTAAAACGGAGGCGAGTGTACTCGCCTCTTATTAATGCTTCAAGGAAAAAAGCAAACGTTTACGTCGAGTGTATAGGTTTTATTTTTACAACAGTAAAAATTAACCGCGACGGTAGTTTGGCGCTTCCTTAGTGATTTGAACGTCGTGTACGTGTGATTCAGCCATGCCCGCACCTGAGATACGAACAAATTCAGCTTTAGTACGCATATCTTCAATCGTTGCAGAGCCAGTAAGACCCATGCTTGAACGTAGACCACCCATTTGTTGGTGAACAATTTCTTTTAGACGACCTTTGTATGCGATACGACCTTCGATACCTTCTGGTACTAGCTTGTCTGCTGCATTGTCAGACTGGAAGTAACGGTCAGATGAACCTTGAGACATCGCGCCAAGAGAGCCCATGCCACGGTAAGACTTGTAAGAACGACCGTTGTAAAGAATCACTTCACCCGGTGCTTCTTCTGTACCTGCGAACATTGAACCAACCATCACACAAGATGCGCCTGCTACGATTGCTTTACAGATATCACCAGAGAAACGGATACCGCCGTCAGCGATAACTGGAATGCCGAATGAGTTCGCCACTTCTGCTGCGTCTGCGATTGCTGTTACTTGAGGAACACCAACACCTGTTACGATACGAGTTGTACAGATTGAACCAGGGCCGATACCCACTTTAACTGCGCTAACACCCGCTTCGATAAGTGCTTTAGCACCAGCACCTGTCGCAACGTTACCGCCGATGATGTCTAGATCTGGGTAAGCAGCGCGAGTTTCGCGGATGCGGTTTAGTACACCTTCAGAGTGACCGTGTGAAGAGTCGATAAGTAGAACGTCAACACCCGCTTCAACTAGAGCAGCAACACGCTCTTCGTTACCAGCACCAGCACCAACGGCTGCGCCAACACGTAGACGACCGCGCTCATCTTTACATGCGTTTGGTTTACGTTCTGCTTTATGGAAGTCTTTCGCAGTGATCATACCGGTTAGTTGGAACTCATCGTTCACAACCAATACTTTCTCAACGCGTGCCTCGTGCATCTTCTCTTGCACTTCTTCACGTGTTGCACCTTCTTTTACTGCTGCAAGGTTTTCTTTTGCTGTCATTACTGAAGACACTTTCTTAGAAAGGTCAGTAACAAAGCGCACATCACGACCAGTGATAATGCCTACAAGCTCGTTGTTCTCTGTGATTACAGGGAAACCAGCGAAGCCGTGTTTGTCAGTCAGTGCAACCACGTCAGCGATAGTCGCGTCAGGGTTAACCGTTACAGGATCAGAAACGACGCCTGCTTCAAACTTCTTAACTTTACGAACTTCAGCAGCTTGCTGCTCAATAGACATGTTTTTGTGGATAAAGCCAATGCCACCCTCTTGCGCTAGCGCGATAGCTAGACGAGCTTCAGTAACAGTGTCCATAGACGCTGAAATCATTGGGATGTTTAGGGTGATGTTCTTGGTAAGCTGAGTGCGAAGATCAGCTGTGTTTGGGAGAACAGTGGAGTGAGCTGGCACGAGTAGTACGTCATCGAATGTCAGCGCTTCTTTGGCAATTCTTAGCATTTGCAATATCTCACAATAATAGGAGTAAAAAGAACAATCCAATCTCATCGTTTCGCATAATGAGGGTAACCAATTTTAGGTTGTTGGCTACATTTGGATTAGATATTGCGGAGGGATTATACGGTTAACGCAATCGCTTGACCACAAATTTTTTAATTTTTTTCTTGCAATTACCCCCTTGCTATGTATTATATTGCCGCTAATTTCCATACTCACGTCTACGGAATTAGCTGTGCTCTCCCAGACCAATCAAAACATCTTCACTGTTTCTCGTCTCAATGCCGAAGTGCGTCTGCTGCTCGAAAACGAAATGGGGATCGTCTGGCTTGTCGGAGAGATATCCAACTTCTCAGCTCCCGTCTCTGGTCACTGGTACCTCACTCTTAAAGATTCTCGCGCTCAAGTTAAATGTGCCATGTTCCGTGGTAACAATCGTCGCGTCACTTTCAAACCTGCTAACGGCAATCAAGTTCTAGTTAAAGCACGCCTGTCTCTGTACGAGCCGCGTGGTGACTATCAATTGATCATCGAAAGTATGCAGCCAGAAGGTGATGGTCGTCTGCAACAAGAGTTCGAAGCACTTAAGATGAAACTGGCAGCAGAAGGTTTGTTTGCTCAAACCAATAAGCAGCCTTTACCTGAGCACCCAAAGCGCGTTGGTGTGATCACCTCGAAAACCGGTGCTGCACTGTACGATATCCTAGATGTATTGAAACGCCGAGATCCTTCCCTACCCGTGGTGGTTTACCCAACTATGGTGCAAGGTGAAGAGGCTGCTATTCAAATTGCGCAGGCAATCGGCCGTGCAAACAGTCGTGATGAATGTGATGTATTGATTGTTGGTCGTGGTGGCGGCTCGTTAGAAGATCTCTGGTGCTTCAACAACGAAATTCTTGCTCGCACTATTGCTGCAAGCCAAATTCCGATCATCAGCGCAGTTGGTCATGAAGTTGACGTAACGATTGCCGACTTTGTTGCGGACATGCGAGCGCCGACGCCATCAGCGGCGGCTGAATTGGTAAGCCGCGATAACAGCCACAAAGATCAAGCGTTGGTGACTCGCCAACATAAGCTAGCCAGTGCAATGCGTTACTACCTAGCGCAGCAAAAACAGCAATCGGCTCAACTGATGCATCGTTTAGAGCGCCAACACCCAAGCTATCAATTGCAGCGTCAGACACAACAACTTGATGAGTTGGACATGCGCTTACAACGCGCAATGCAACGATTTATCACAACGCGCCAACAAGCCGTTGAGCGTAAACATCATCGCTTACAATTGAATTCACCAGTAAAACGTTTAGCAGAGCAAAAATCGAAGCTTGATCGCGCTGAACAAAAGCTAATGGATGCAATGGATCGTAAGTTACTGACCATGCGTCATCAACTGGCAATTGCAGCAGAAAAGCTAGATACGGTAAGCCCATTGGCAACGCTAAAACGTGGCTACTCGATTACTCAAACTGAGCAAGGTCAGGTTGTTACCCAAGCAAAAGATGTAAAAACGGGCGACGTATTGGTCACCCGCTTATCTGATGGTGAGCTTCGCTCAACCGTTAATTAACTGATTTTTTGAAACTCAAATCGAACACGTGATTTCGATTTGAGTTCATTACAACTGTTGCAAAAGTAGTTTGCCGCGCCGCAAGCCTGTAGTTTCTCCAACTCAGCATCGCAATCTGGGCAAAACCCTACCTTCTTATAATCCGACTCACACTTATTGCAATGGTATTGCCCTGTCCATTCCAATTCGATGTCGCATGTTGGGCAAATATTCGGTTGCATGACTACCCCTAAAAACTTCAATTTACTGACTTACAGTCTAATCATAAGCCAAATTGGTGCTTTGATCTTAATCACGCTCGTTTGGCGCGTTTGTTCTGGTACATCGCCACATCAGCTTGCTGAATAAGCTCTTGTAACACCGCGCGCTCACTAGCAGTACTACAAGAAGCGCCAATGCTGGCTTTGACTTGATATTCTTCTAGATGATAAATCTGATTAAGCTCATCCGCTAAACGAGAAACAAAGTAAAGGTAGGTCTGCTCATCTGGAAAACAACAGAAACCAACAAACTCATCACCACCATACCGCCCTATCACTGAACAAGAACGAAACGCCTGTTTCAGGTGCTCAGCTACCAGCACCAAGACTTGGTCACCAGTCTCATGACCAAAGCGATCATTGATGTACTTAAACTCATCGATATCAACAAAGAAACATCCGACTAATGCATTACGATCACATTTGTGATTAATTTTTCGGTCGACTTCTGTCAACAGAGCACGACGGTTAAAGCAGTGCGTGAGTGGATCGCGGCTAGCGTGGAAGTGAAGTTGCTCTTCTAGACGATACTTCTCTAATGCCACCGCATATAAAGCGGCCAACATTTCGAGCACTTCGAGCTCATAGGGGTGAGGTTCAGAAGGCGCATTGCTGTATACGGCAAATGTTCCCAATACATGGCCGTCCGAAGCAATGATCGGGACAGACCAACATGCACGGAGTTGAGCCTGTTGAGTCAGTTCGAGGAAAGGAGCCCAGTTAGCATGATGATCAATATCGCTAACAACCACGATTTGCTTCAAGAATGCAGCAGCACCACATGAACCAATTTCTGGTCCAATTGGAACTCCTTCAATCGCTTGATTGTAGAAATCAGGTAAGTGTGGGGCAAATTCCAAGTGCAATGTATTGGTATCGGGGTGCAATCGTAGTATGGAAGCTTGCCTCTTCCCAAATAGGTGTTCACTTAACTCAATAACCTCGTGGTTGAGGCTGTCTCGTTCCATTCCCAGTGCAAGCTTACCCAAAAGACGATTGACTGCTCGGTGAGCATCTAACAGTCTATCTTTGTCCATTGTGCTGTATTCATATCGTTATTATGTTTATCAGCCCGAAATATAATAGATCTATAAATATGACGCAGGTAACTAACTCACATTATGTGAATGCGGCACTATAAAAGATCATATGCTGATCATCGGATATTTCCCTTTTGATCAGCGATCACCCCTTAAAAGAATATTTATATAACCACACACCGAAAGCATAAGTTACATATTCTGCATCTCAATTTTAAATAGAACAAATCACCACGCTACGGATTAAAAAAGCACATGAACAGAATTTAATAAAAAGATCGAATTTGAAGTTTAGCTTATTACATCAGTGTGCATTTCAATTGTCTGTGAGTCTATTTCCGTCAGTGTTACACGAATAGAACCAAAGTCATTCAAATGGCTCGCATGCGTTCCCCCACAAGGATGACAGCAATTTCACCTTCGCCTAAATCACATTGCCAGTAACGTGAATCAGTAAGGCGTTCACCATGGCAATCGATGGTGATCGCAGCATCTCTTTTTAGCCAATCTCCCAACAGAACATTCACCTGTTGTTCGATGCTTTTTAGGTCAGACAGCATATCTGCACTGTTTAAGCCTCTTTTACGGAGTGTTTTACCTAAACGATAGGTGTCCAGACATTTATCTGGAGTAACAAAACTGGTTTCTTGTGCGTAGCTATTGAAGTCGTAATTCCCATGGGGGTCTTTGCGGTCTGCATCTTTTCGCCAGTAGCTCTGTGCCAATATTTTATTAAGTGCAAGGTATGCGATATGCCCTGCACTATGTCCACGACTCAGCGATAGCTGGTACTCTTTGTTGACTTCTAATGACACAACATTACCTACAGTAAGGGCTTCCGTTCGTGGTAATACATGGACAACCACAAATACCCACCCTTCGGTATCGCGTTTTACAGGAATTGCAGTGCCGACATGCAATTCTCCACTTGCAAGCTCTACCGCGCCAACCTGGCAATCCATCACTTCATATCCAGTGCCCATTGCTGTCAGTGTGCCTTTATCTGCAGGATGATCTGGCCAAATATGACTCACAGGATGGAAAGGTGTCACTTCTGTAATCACGTAAGTGACTTCATGTGTAGACTGAACAAGTTGTATTGGCGCTTCCATTTGCCATGTCTGATGACAGAAGCGGGTCTTGGTTGCTGTGATTGTCATGTTTGGAGTTCTTCTAATAAGTTTCTTCGAGTAAAAATCTGCTTATAAAAAAATACCCAAGTCGAAACTTGGGTATTCAGAAAATCTTAGCGATTATTTGTTGCGGTTTTTCACTGCAGACATCATACGCTTGCGCTTACGCTCTTGAGATAGCGTTAGCTTGTTTGTACGGTTCTCGTACGGGTTGTCGCTGTTCTGGAAGTTAATACGGATTGGTGTACCCATGATTTCCAGAGACTTACGGAAGTAGTTCATCAAGTAGCGCTTGTACGAATCTGGTAGATCGCGAACCATGTTTCCGTGAACAACCACGATTGGTGGGTTGTAACCACCCGCGTGCGCGTACTTCAGCTTAATACGGCGGCCACGAACCATTGGTGGTTGGTGATCGTCTGTTGCCATCTTCATGATACGAGTCAGAACAGAAGTACCAACACGTGTCGTTGCCGACTTGTACGCTTCTTGAATTGATTCGAACAAGTGGCCAACGCCTGTACCGTGAAGTGCTGAGATAAAGTGAATACGTGCAAAATCAACGAAGCCTAAACGACGGTCGAGTTCTTTCTTCACGTTCTCTTTCACTTCGTTATCTAGACCGTCCCACTTATTTACCGCTAGTACAATTGAACGGCCTGCGTTCAATGCGAAGCCAAGTAGACTCAAGTCTTGGTCAGAAATGTTTTCACGTGCGTCGATAACCAATAGAACCACGTTTGCGTCTTCTACGGCTTTCAGTGTTTTAACAACAGAGAATTTCTCGACGGTTTCGTTGATACGACCACGACGACGTACACCTGCAGTATCGATCAACACATACTCACGACCATCACGTTCCATTGGAATGTAGATTGAGTCACGCGTAGTGCCTGGCATGTCGTATACCACAACACGCTCTTCGCCAAGAATACGGTTTGTCAGTGTTGATTTACCGACGTTTGGACGACCAATGATTGCCAGTTTGATTGGCTGGTCTTGTAAACGTTTGAACTCTGCTTCTGCGTCTTCTTCGGTGTAATCTTCAATCGCTAGCTCTTCATCTTCGAATTCAGTCAGATCTTCAATCTCACCTTCTTCAGATTCACTCGCCAATAGATCATCAAAGAATGGCGCTAATGCGCGTTCTAGCAATGCTGTTACACCACGACCATGCGCCGCAGCAATTTGGTACATGTCGTCAACACCAAGCTGCCAGAAATCAGCACAAGCTGCATCTGCATCAATACCATCGATCTTGTTTACTACCAGCATTGCTGGTTTTTCGATTTTACGCAGGTGCGCGGCAATCGCTTCATCCGATGGCGTTAATCCAGCACGACCATCAACAAGGAATAGTACTACATCAGCTTCATCAATCGCAGCTAGCGATTGTTCTGCCATCTTCGTTTCTACGCCTTCTTCCGTACCATCAATACCACCGGTATCAATAACGATGAATTCATGTTCTTCACCAAGGCGAGCTTGGCCATATTTACGGTCTCGCGTTAGGCCAGGGAAGTCCGCAACCAACGCGTCACGTGTGCGTGTCAATCGGTTAAATAGTGTAGATTTACCTACGTTCGGACGCCCTACTAGAGCAACAACAGGTACCATAACAACCTCTACAATAATCTTTCTTCTGTAGTTATAGGTAACGACTTGCTCAATGCCAAATCAAACAAGCTTTTTACCTATAACCACGTCAGGAATAACGGTTAATAAATAAAAATTTCAAACAACAAAACGGCTCCTAACTGTTACCAGCCAGGAGCCGAATGTGAATTATATCACGATATTATTCGTTAATGCTCAGTTTCTTTACATCGCCATTACGAGTAGTAATGACATAACCGTCAGAAACTGCGACTGGACCAACAGCAAAGCCACTACTGTCTACTTCTTGTTGAGCAACGAACTCACCAGTAGAGCGGTCGATCCAATGTAAATAGCCAAGAGTATCACCTACGACCAAGTAGTTATCGATTACTACTGGTGCGGTAAGTTGTCGATACTCAAGTGATGCATTTTCCCACAGCTCAGTACCACTGCGCGCATCAACAGCAACCACATGATCTTTCTCAGTGATAACGAAGATACGACTACCATCCGTCGCTAAATCATTTGCAGACGAGTAATTACGCTTCCACAAAGGTTTAGCTGAACGTAGATCAATGGCAATTAACTGTCCATTGTAACCAACAGTGAAAAGAGTGCCGCCCAGTACAATCGGTGAAGAGTCTACATCCACTAGACGATCAATTTCCGTTGCCCCTTTAGGGGTTCCGATCGGCTGTTGCCAAATCAATTGGCCACGCTCAACAATCGCGGCTGCCAATCGACCATTTGCCGTGCCCCAAAATACCCCACCAGCAACCGCTGTTGGTGTGCTATCGCCACGAAGGGTTAGGTTTGGAACTTCAGTACTGATCGCCCACTTTTGCTCACCAGTTAACTGGTCAAGAGCAAACAAAGTACCACGACTGGTATTTACAATAATTAAACCAGAATCAGCAACAGGGTTAGCAAGAACTTCACCACCGACTTCAACACGCCATGTTACTTCACCAGTTTCTTGGTCTAAAGCAATGACTTCGCCGTTTTCAGAACCAATGTAAATATGGTCATAAGCGGCAGTTAGGCCACCTGATAGGCGCGCAATCACATCTTGCTCTAAGTCTGTTTGCCACAACGTTTTGCCGGTTTCAGCATCCAGAGCTTTGACCAGACCATCACGGCTTGCTACAAATAACTTGTCGTAAGCAAAAGCTGGAGATAGCTTTGAAAAGTAATGGCCTACGCCATCACCAATTGAAGTACTCCAATTCGTACTTGGCGTAAATTGATTATCAACCTTTGGTAGCGGTGCCATAACGATTGTATCTTCCTCGCCGGCACAGCCAGCAAGAATACCCACTGCCATCGCACTCAATAAGGCATGCTTTAAGACTCTTTTCATCCACTGCGGTCCTTATTTGGCTAGATCGTCCAACTTCATCTGCAAGGTTGGGCTTGCATCTGCAGCTTGTTGAGCTTCGGTATAAGCTGTGTAAGCGGCATCTTGATTTCCTTGACGAAGCGCAATATCACCACGTAACTCGGCAATACGACCAGCCCACGCTGTATCAGTCACTTTGTTCAGTTCTGCATTAGCAGCATCAAAGTTACCTTGCTCAGCTTCAATTCGAGCAATACGGTAGCTAATTAGTGGAGCTAGAGCTGCGTCTTTAGTGTTGCTTTGAGCCCATTTCAGTTGCGTTAATGCAGCTGGTAACTCTTTCGCATCAACTTGAGCTTTAGCAAGCTGCATCGCGGCCAACACTGAGTACTCTTGTACTTTGTTTGAATCAATAAACGCTTGCACGTCTGCTTGAGCATCAACACCTTTCGCTTGTAGCGCGTTCATTGTCGTTGTGTAGCTCAAAGAAGCCGCTTCACTCGCCTGAACAACAGAATCTTGATAGTAACGCCAACCAAATAGGCCACCTAAACCAACCACGGCACCGATGATTACGGCTTTGCCGTTTTCCTTCCACCAGTCTTTAATTGCTTCAACTTGTTGTTCTTCAGTATCGTAAAGTTCCACTTCCTGTCCTCTTAAAACATGTAAATGGCAGCAAGACTGCCATTGTTCCTATTTCGTCGAAAGGCTCCTATCTTGGGAGCCTTACTATTACGAATTAGGATTTAATCTTTAGCTTATTAAAAGACTTAAATCAGTGCTGCGATCTTCTCAGCAACTTCTGCTTGGTTGTAAGTCTCTTGCTCACCACCAACCAAGTCCTTTAGTACTACGGTGTTATCCGCAACTTCGTTTTCGCCCAGAACTAATGCTACTACAGCCCCCACTTTATCTGCGCGCTTAAACTGTTTCTTGAAGTTACCGCCACCGAAGTGACTCATCACGCGAACGCCAGGAACAGCTTCACGAAGCTGTTCTGCTAGCTTCATACCCGCCATCATGGTGCCTTCGCCTGCTGTTACTACGTAAACATCTACACTGCGACGAACGTCTGTTAGCTCTAGTGTTTCTAGCATCAGAACAAGACGTTCTAGGCCCATTGCAAAACCAACTGCTGGTGTTTCTTTACCACCTAATTGCTCTACAAGACCATCGTAACGACCACCGCCACATACTGTACCTTGAGCACCTAGGCTCTCAGTGATCCACTCAAATACCGTGCGGTTGTAGTAATCCAGACCACGAACTAGACGTTCGTTAACTGTGTATTCGATACCTGCAGCGTCTAAAAGTTCACATAGACCTGCGAAGTGAGCTTTAGATTCCTCGCCTAAGTACTCAGAAAGACGAGGTGCATCACCTAAAATAGCCTGAACGTCAGGGTTCTTTGTATCCAGAACACGCAGTGGGTTAGTGTGCATGCGACGCTTACAATCTTCGTCTAGCACATCAATATGTTGCTCAAGGAATGCAACCAGTGCCGTACGGTAGTCTGCGCGATCTTCTTGAGAACCGATAGAGTTAAGCTCAAGACGAACATGTTCATTGATACCCAGTTCACGCCATAGACGTGCTGTCATCATGATAAGCTCAGCATCAACATCTGGACCATTAAGACCAAACACCTCAACACCACACTGGTGGAATTGACGGTAACGGCCTTTCTGCGGACGCTCATGGCGGAACATTGGCCCCATGTACCACAGACGCTGTTCGTCACGGTTGATCAAGCTGTTTTGAATACATGAACGTACACAACCCGCAGTACCTTCAGGGCGAAGTGTTAGGCTGTCTCCGTTACGATCATCAAAGGTGTACATTTCTTTTGAAACGACGTCTGTCTCTTCACCAACAGCGCGGCTGAATAGGTTTGTTTCTTCAACGATAGGCATGCGCACTTCGTTGTAGCCGTATGCGCTCACGGTACTTTTCACTGCGTTTTCAAGTTTCTGCCACAGTGGAGATTGAGTTGGAAGGCAGTCGTTCATGCCTCGGATTGCTTGGATTTTCTTTGCCACAATAATTACCGTCGCTTAGTAACCCGAGCACGCTTACATGCTCGAGCTATGAGATTAATCTTCTTGTTTGATATCGATGCGGTTAGCTTGATCTAACACAGACGCTTTCGCACGGATTTTCGCTTCTAGCTGGTTCACTAGATCATCGTTGTCGAAACGCTCTTTCTGACGTTTGCCGTCTTCGTAGAATGCGCTCTTCTTGTTGCTGCCAGCTAGACCTAGGTGTGAAACCTCAGCTTCACCAGGGCCGTTTACGACACAGCCGATGATAGACACATCCATAGGTGTGATGATGTCTTCTAGGCGCTCTTCCAGTGCATTTACTGTGTTAATCACGTCGAATTCCTGACGTGAACAGCTTGGGCAGGCAATAAAGTTGATGCCGCGAGAGCGAATACGTAGAGATTTAAGAATATCAAAGCCAACTTTGATTTCTTCTACTGGATCTGCAGCCAATGAAATACGCAACGTATCACCGATCCCTTCCGCTAGAAGCATACCTAAGCCAACAGAGGACTTCACTGCACCAGCACGCGCGCCACCAGCTTCGGTGATACCTAGGTGTAGAGGTTGGTCGATCTGTTTTGCCAATAGGCGGTATGAATCCACCGCAAGGAAAACATCAGACGCTTTCACACTCACTTTGAACTGGTCAAAGTTAAGACGATCAAGGTGGTCCACGTGACGCATCGCCGATTCCACCAATGCTTCTGGCGTCGGCTCACCGTACTTCATCTGCAGATCTTTTTCCAAAGAGCCACCATTGACGCCAATACGGATTGGGATGTTTTTGTCACGAGCACAATCAACAACCGAACGAATACGCTCTTCGTTGCCGATGTTACCTGGGTTAATACGCAAACAGTCGACACCATACTCTGCCACTTTCAGTGCAATACGGTAGTCAAAGTGAATGTCCGCAACGAGCGGCACAGACACTTGCTGTTTGATGAGCTTAAAGGCTTCCGCCGCATCCATGGTAGGAACAGAAACACGTACAATGTCTGCACCCACTTTTTCTAATGCTCGGATTTGTGCGACTGTGGCTTCCACATCAGTCGTGCGAGTGTTTGTCATTGACTGTACAGCAATTGGTGCACCATCACCAATTGGTACATCACCCACATAAATACGCGTCGATTTACGACGAATAATTGGAGATTCGTGTTGCATAATATTTATAACGGTAGAGTGAATCTAGCTACTTTGCCTGAAGTATACCCAGAAAGGTCGACAGGTTCACTTGCAAATGTCATTGTCACGGCTTCTGGCGCACCTAAAATCACTTTAAATGGTGCTTTTCCGGCAAGCTCGACATTTTGACCGGGCTTGTGAGTACCTGAAACTAACGTTTTCCCATTAGCATCTTTAACTTGGATCCAGCAATCAGAGGTAAACGTCATTGTCACTGGCGTCATACCTGCTGGAATTACTGCTGGCTTTTCTTCAACTTCAACAACAGTAGGCTTTGTTACTGGTTGAGCTAACTCTTCAGTAGAACTGGTCTCTTCTTCATTCACAGCATCAACAGGTGATGTCTCAGTTGAAACCTCTGAAACCATAACTGGCGCATCATCAACGATTGGAGCTTCATCTGCAGTAGCTTCAACAGCAATAGTTTCCGTTGACACAGTAGGCTCTGTATCGAATGCAGAATCATCAACGATTTCAGTCTCAACCGCAGCTTCATTAACCACTTGAGCTAAACTGTTCTCTTGTTGGTTTTGCCACCACCACACCGCGGAAATGCCTGTAATCACAATAGCAATAGCCCATGTTAGCAACATAATTCGGCTATTGTGTTTCTCTGTTTTGGTTTTCCGAGAGAAGCTCTGCATCTCCTGCTCTTGGTGCTGCGCTTCACCAGTCGTATCTAAAGCAGAAAGCACTAAGTGCTCATCAACAGAAACCAGTTTTGCATAAGAACGTAAGTAGCCACGGATGAATGTCGCGACTTGATGAGAATCAAATTGGTTGTTTTCGATATCTTCGATGACAGATACACGCAATCTTAGGCGATCAGCAATTTGCTTTTGAGTCATGCCTAAAGACTCGCGCTTATTCTTCAGTAAAGTGCCCGCTTCAATAGACAGCGGAGTTTCATTGTTTTTTTCGTGTTCAGTCATAATGGCGGTAATAAATCTGTTAGGTGGCTAACGCAGTATATTTTTCGTTCTTATTCTTAAGCCTTACTTAAAGATAGCTAGCTTGAACGCGTTAACCAAAATTCTTTTTTGAAACGCTCTGAGGCTGGAATCTGAATGTATTAGAAGACGCAGATTTCAAAACAACGTTATGAGACAAACTTAGCGTGCTGTCAGAGCGATAGTAATAAAACAACTTCCATGATAAGCGAATGTTCTAGGAAGACAAAAACTCTTTACTATCAAATTAACAGATAGCTCAAGCTTTTGTCCAAAAAATGACACAAGTTCTCTTTTTTGCTTACCTAATTGATCTCTGATAGAAAAAAATAGCCAGAGCATAAGGCTCTGGCTATTTATCAGTTCGTTGCGAGTTAAACCGCTTTCACTTCAATGGTGTCTGCACCACGCGCAGCTTTTAAAGCCGCTGTACGTTTCGTGCGGTCAATAACATCACCGACCAACTGACCACATGCCGCATCGATATCATCACCACGTGTCTTACGTACCGTTACTGTGTGCTCGTATTGCATCAGTGTTTTCTGGAAACGGTCGATGCGCGAGTTGCTTGGTTTCTTGTAAGGTGAACCTGGGTAAGGGTTAAACGGAATCAGGTTGATCTTACATGGCGTATCTTTCATCAGTTCCGCCAGTTCACGTGCGTGGTCCATGTCATCGTTCACATGATCAAGTAGCACGTACTCTACCGTTACTTTACCGCGGTTAGCATTTGAAGACGCGATATAACGACGAACAGACGCTAGAAAATCTTGGATATCCCAACGATCGTTGATCGGCATGATTTCACTACGCAGCTTATCGTTTGGCGCATGAAGAGAAATAGCCAATGCTACGTCAATTTTACCTGTCATCTGATCAAGGCCAGATACCACGCCTGAAGTTGATACGGTTACGCGGCGCTTAGAAAGACCAAAACCAAGATCATCAAGCATGATTTCTAGCGCAGGGATAAGGTTCTTCATGTTAAGAAGAGGTTCGCCCATACCCATCATTACCACGTTAGTGATCGGGCGACGGCCGGTTTCTTTTTGCAAACCAATTTCACGCGCTGCACGCCATACCTGACCAATGATTTCAGATACTTTTAGGTTACGGTTGAAGCCTTGTTGAGCAGTTGAACAGAACTTACATTCCAATGCACAGCCTACCTGAGAAGATACGCACAAAGTCGCACGATCATCTTCAGGGATGTAAACCGTTTCTACGTCTTGGTCACCCACCTTCATCGCCCACTTAATCGTGCCGTCTGAAGAGTGTTGAGCTTCTGCTACTGTTGGTGCTTTGATTTCACACTTGTGTTGCAGTTTTTCACGTAGCTTCTTGTTGATATTCGTCATGTTGTCGAAGTCATCAACACCGAAATGGTAGATCCACTTCATAACTTGATCCGCACGGAACGCTTTTTCGCCTAGCTCTTCCGCGAAAAATTGACGCATGCCCTTGCGATCAAAGTCGAGTAGATTGATTTTTTCAGTGGTCATGTTGCCTCTCAATGACTGAAACAAGAATAAGGGCGCGAATTGTACAGCCTTTATGCAGCTACAACAAGGGCTGTAAGACCCTGAGTTTGCTAAGGCATTAAATTCCAACCGATTAAAATTTAGACAATGCGTGTAATCAATTCTCAATCCATTTCTGATAATAAAAATGTATGGTCCGCCCCGTTATTGCAACTACAATTTAGTAATAACGGAGTTGGTTTGCGCTAATGTATTCGGAGTCCACGTTGGGAACATTAACTTCCCCGCTCCACGATGATATCCGCGCCAGATTATCCTTAAAAGCCCCAAAGCAACTAGGTGCTATTTTTTGTATCAGGTTACTAATCTGGCCGATCGATCCGTTTTTGTCATCACGTTCATTGGCGTTG
>NZ_APHW01000005.1 GCF_002741985.1 Vibrio rotiferianus CAIM 577 = LMG 21460 | reverse complement strand
GATAGCTGCGATTACTTGAGCTTCCTCTGACTTGGCAGAAACAAACCTCATGCTTGGTCGACTTGCTGCTTCTGCTATCGCAGCCGCATCAATAAAGTCGTTTTTGTTACCTTTGACGTAAGGTTTTACATATTGAGGTGGAATAAGTCGAACTCGATGCCCATAGGCTTCACACTTTCTCGCAAGCCAGTGAGCACCACCACAGGCTTCAAAAGCGATGATGGTAGGTTCAAGTACAGATAAGAAATGAAGTAGTTGGCTTCGACTAAACTTACGGCGAATAACGTCTTTGCCAGTGTGATTGTTGCCAACCGCATGAAAGCAGTGCTTGCCTAAATCGATACCTAAGATGTGAATGGTAGACATATGGTTCACCTCGTTCTGAGAGCCTACTCTAAGCGTAGGGCTTGAGAGTGAGGCGGACCATATAATTAGCCCCGGAAAATTCCGAGGCTTAACATTCATATTAGAACAAGATTAACGAGGACAAATCTCTGACTCTGGGAAGAAGAATTCGATTTCACGAGCCGCAGAGATAGGACTGTCAGAACCATGCACAGAGTTGTGACGCATACTCAATGCGTAATCTGCACGGATGGTGCCACATGCAGCTTCTTCTGGGTTTGTTTTGCCCATTAGCTCACGGTAGCGTGCGATTGCATCTTCACCTTCAAGAACCTGAACCATGATTGGGCCAGATGTCATGAATTCTTTCAGTGCAGGGAAAAAAGGCTTGCCTTCATGTTCAGCATAAAAACCGCTCGCCTGCTCTTCAGTCAGGTGAACCATTTTCGCTGCAATTATACGTAAACCCGCTTTTTCGATACGGTGGTAAATCTCACCAATCAGATTGCGTTCTACAGCGTCGGGCTTAACAATTGAAAACGTTCTTTCTAGAGCCATAAAGTTTCCTTTTCGTACTTGTAATAATAGTTTTATATGAGTGACTTACGTCTCTCTTAGTTATACCAGCACAGACACTAAGTCTGCACTGGTAAAAGTCTTATTTTGTGGCTTGTTCGTTCAGGAATCGAGCAAGAGTACGCACACCCATACCTGTTGCGCCAGCAGACCACTTATCTGAAGCTGACTTACGGTACGTACCTGCACAGTCAAAGTGCAACCAACCTTTCTTGTAATCTTCAACGAAGTAAGACAAGAATGCCGCAGCTGTACTTGCGCCTGGTGAGTAATCACCAGAACTGATGTTAGATAGATCAGCAAAGTTTGACGGCAGCATGCCACGGTGGAAATCAGCAAGAGGCAGTGGCCATAGACCTTCTTTCTCTTGGTTCGCCGCCGTTAGCGCTTGATGTGAAAGCTCATCATCAAAGCTCATCAGTGCATGGTAGTCATTACCTAGTGCATTCTTCGCTGCGCCCGTTAGGGTTGCACAGTCGATGATCAGCTCAGGGTTCTGCTCACTTGCGTAGATAAGACCATCAGCAAGCACTAAACGACCTTCTGCGTCAGTGTTCATGATTTCTACTGTCTTACCGTTTTTGTAAGTGATGATGTCGCCAAGCTTAAGTGCACGACCCGAAACCATGTTCTCTGCACAACAAAGGATCAGTTTCACGCGCTTGTTCAGACCACGCAAAATAGCAAGAGCAAGACCGCCAGTAATCGTACCTGAACCGCCCATATCCGCTTTCATTGCCGTCATGAAGTTTGATGGCTTCAAGCTGTAACCGCCTGAATCAAAGGTAATGCCTTTACCTACTAGACACGCAAAGACTGGTGCATTTTCATCGCCAGTTGGGTTGTAATCAAGTTGCAGCATTGCCGATGTGCGCTCAGAGCCGCGACCCACAGCGTAAATACCTTCCCAACCTTCTGAAAGCAGGTCTTTATCTTTCACGATACGCGCTGTTACTGTGCCCTGAGGCGCGACAGACTTGATGAATTCTGCAGCCATGGTCGCCAATTGACGAGGGGCCACTTCTTCTGCTGTTTTGTTGATGATATCGCGAGTAAAGTCTGTTGAGGTGATGCGAGCATGTAGCTCAGCTTGGTCTTGCTCAGAAAGCGCAACCCACTCTAGCGTGCCGTGTTTTTTCGGGTTGCGGTAACCTTGGTGAAAAGCCCAAATGCTTTCCAAATCCCAGTTATCACCTGCAAGTAGAATTGAGCGAATTCCTTGGCCATCGAGCTGACGCGCTGCACGTTGAACTGCACCAAGATCATGACCTTCACCCAGGTGAATGGTTGTGCCATTCTCAGCGAAAGAAAGCAGTGCTTTGTCGCCCCAATGTGGTGCCGCTGGTTCTTGGCTTAGAAATACAGACATCTGTGTAGACATGGTTTCTCCTTGTCTTATAACGGCGTTGCCTACGCCTCTTCTTTTTAATAACTACCGGATGTTAGCATTATGTAGGGTAAAAATGTCAACTTGATAAAAAAACGGACCTTAAGGTCCGCTTTTTTTAGTGAGAATTGTTAACTCTGCTGCGTTTTACCGCCGAATCGAGCATTAATCCGCTTCGTCCATCCAGCATAAGATAACCGCTTCTAGAATCTTTTCGTTACAATGGTTTGGCTCATCGTCAAACTCATCTAACTCCATGATCCATTGATGAAGATCGGTAAAACGTACTGTTTTAGGATCCAAGTCGGGAAACTTGTCACAAAGCTCAATCGCGATATCGCGAGAATCTGTCCATTTCATTGCTCGTCTTCCTTTTGCTTCACCCCTTATATTGGGGAGATAGTATTAGTGATCTTCCGACGCGTGGTTTAGCGTGTATTTTGGAATCTCAACAACCAAATCTTCATCCGCTACTTTCGCTTGGCAACCAAGACGAGACTCAGGCTCAAGACCCCATGCTTTATCTAACATGTCATCTTCTAGCTCTTCACTCTCTTCTAGCGAATCAAAACCTTCACGAATGATCACGTGGCAGGTAGTACATGCACATGACTTCTCACATGCGTGTTCAATACCAATGCCATTTTTTAGCGCTACGTCTAGAACGGTGTCACCAGTGTTTGCTTCCAACACTGCACCCTCTGGGCACAAATCTTCGTGTGGTAATACAATAATCTTAGGCATAACTACTTATCTCTTATATATCATTAACTGACTGACCTGACAGTGCAGCTCGAATCGATTTATCCATACGGCGCGACGCAAAATCTTGGCTTGCTTTGTCGGTGTCTTTGATGCCTTGCTCGATAGCGTCAGCATCTTCGCCATTGCGCAGTTCAATCAGCGCTTCAATCACTTTTAATAGTTCTTGTTTCTCTTGGTCTGATAGTAGCTCATCACCATCAGCTTGCAGTGCTGCAATCAAACCTTCAATGACACGATCCGCTTCTACGCGCTGCTCTGCCAATGCACGAGCCTGCATGTCTTCTTTCGCGTAAGTCATCGAGTCACGTAGCATATTTGCTACTTCATCATCGCTTAGACCATAAGAAGGTTTCACTTGGATTTCAGCCTGAACACCCGTGCTCTTTTCCATCGCCGTGACAGACAACAGGCCATCAGCATCCACTTGGTAAGTCACGCGAATGTGCGCAGCACCTGCTGCCATTGGGGGAATGCCTTTCAATGAGAAACGAGCCAATGAGCGACAGTCGTCCACCATTTCACGCTCACCTTGTACGGTGTGTACGCTCATGGCTGTTTGGCCATCTTTGAACGTAGTAAATTCTTGTGCGCGAGCCACAGGGATGGTGGTATTACGTGGAATGATTTTCTCAACCAAGCCGCCCATGGTTTCAATACCAAGGGACAAAGGAATTACGTCCAGAAGCAGCATTTCAGAGTCAGGCTTATTGCCTGCCAAGATGTCTGCTTGGATACCCGCACCGATTGCAACTACTTCATCTGGGTTAATGCTTGTCAGTGGTGTACGGCCGAAGAATTCGCCAACCATTTCACGTACAAGCAATGTGCGTGTTGAACCGCCGACCATGACCGCTTCAAGTACATCTTCCGCATCCACATCAGCATCTTTCAGCGCACGACGGCAAGACATTAGGGTTTTCTTCACTAGCGGACGAATCAGATCTTCGAACTGTTCGCGAGTCACTGAGCCTTTCCAGCCAAATACATCAACATCAACGCTGTCTTGCTCAGAGAAAGCGATCTTCGTCGCTGTTGCAATATTCAGTAGTGCACGATTCTTCTCAGCAGAAAGCGGCGCTTCTAAGCCTGCTTGCTCCATTAGGTAATCCGCCAATAGGTGGTCAAAATCATCACCGCCTAGCGCAGAGTCACCGCCTGTTGCCAATACTTCAAAGACGCCTTTCGACAGGCGAAGGATAGAAATATCGAACGTACCGCCACCTAGATCGTAAACCGCAATCACGCCTTCTTGGCCAGAGTCTAGACCGTAAGCGATCGCTGCAGCTGTCGGCTCATTTAGCAGACGTAGCACATGAAGACCCGCCAATTTAGCCGCATCTTTTGTACCTGCACGTTGAGCGTCATCAAAGTAAGCAGGAACGGTAATAACTACGCCAGCCAACTCGCCACCTAGTGTCTCTTCAGCACGTTTGCCTAGTGCTTTAAGAATGTCGGCAGACACTTCAATCGGGTTTTTGTCACCTTGAGCGGTTTGCAGAATAGGTAGACCGTTGTCGCTTTCTTTAAATTGGTAAGGCAAAGATGGGTAGCGAGCTTGAATATCTTTTAGTGAACGACCAATCAGACGTTTTACCGAAATGATGGTGTTTTCTGGTTCTTGCTCCGCTTTTGCTTTTGCGTCGTAACCAACTAACGCCGTATCTTGGGCGTAGTTCACTACAGAAGGCAAAATACTGCGGCCTTGGTCGTCTGTCAGTGTTTTTGCGTCACCGCTGCGAACAGATGCAACCAAAGAGTTGGTGGTACCTAAGTCGATACCCGCTGCTAACTTGTGCTCATGAGGTGCCGAGCTTTGTCCCGGTTCTGCGATTTGAAGTAGTGCCATGATGGATCCTTGTCGCGCTAACTAGCCGAGGAGTTTGTCTTCAACCAGTTCAATTTCATTCTTTAGCTTGGCAATGAATTTGAGTTTACGAACTCGGTCTGCAGCTTCCGCCCAAAGACCTTGGTCTAGTTCTTGTTCTACACTCGCCAAATGCTGTTTGTACATTTTGCTGACCTTAGAGTCGAAGTCAAAAAGCGCTGATTCAGAATCAGAGCTGTCAGCAATGTCTTCCAGTTCTTCACGCAGTTCCATTTGCTCCATTAGGAACATAGGATCTTGCATGGTTTGTTGCTCACCACGAATTTCTGTGCCGTTTTCTGCCAGAATGTATTCAGCGCGAGAAATAGGATGCTTAAGTACTTGATACGCATCGTTGATTTGCGCTGCTTTTTGAACTGCCATCAAGCGGTCACGCTCAGAAGCGGTCGCAAAATTGTCTGGGTGGAAGCGTTTTTGTAGTTCTCGGAACTGAGAAGAAAGAAGGCTACCATCCAGCTGAAACTGACTTGGTAGCCCAAATAATTCAAAGTGATTCATTAAGATCGGGTCCTAGTAAAGCCTTCTGGACTCGTTTGCCCAGAAGGACAATCAATTAGACGTTGAAGCTTTCACCACAACCACATTCACTTTTTGCGTTAGGGTTGTTGAATTCAAAACCTTCATTCAACCCTTCCTTAACGTAATCCAGCTCAGTACCGTCTAGGTATACTAGGCTTTTCTTATCAATGATGATCTTCACATCCGACAGTTCAAACACTTCATCTTCTTCGTTTAGATCATCCACAAACTCAAGGACGTAAGCCATGCCGGAACAGCCTGTCGTCTTCACTCCAAGACGCAAACCGATACCTTTGCCTCGGTTATCTAGGAATGCTTTTACGCGACTTGCCGCTGATTCTGTCATTGTGATGGCCATACTGCACCTTAGTCTGTCTAAATTACGTTTTGGAATGGGAGCATTTTAAGGGCTCCCATTATATACGGAATAATTATTCCTGGTGTTTTTTCTTGTAGTCAGCAACTGCTGCTTTGATTGCATCTTCCGCAAGGATTGAACAGTGAACTTTCACAGGTGGAAGTTCTAGCTCTTCTGCAATCTCAGAGTTTTTAATAGATGCCGCTTCGTCGATAGACTTACCTTTTACCCACTCAGTTACTAGTGAGCTTGAAGCGATTGCACTACCACAACCGTATGTTTTGAATTTCGCGTCTTCAATGATGCCTTCTGGCGTCACTTTGATTTGAAGCTTCATTACGTCACCACAAGCTGGTGCGCCAACCATGCCGCTGCCTACTGATGGATCTTCTTTATCGAACGAACCAACGTTACGTGGGTTCTCGTAGTGATCAATTACTTTTTCGCTGTATGCCATGATAAATTACCTCGAATCCTCTATTCAGTCCGTGAGATTAATGGTGAGCCCATTCAACAGTGCTCAGATCAACCCCTTCCTTGTACATATCCCATAGAGGAGACATGTCGCGTAGCTTAGTCACTGCAACGCGGATTTGTTCAATTGCGTAATCAATTTCTGCTTCAGTCGTGAAACGACCAAATGAGAAACGTACAGAGCTGTGTGCCAACTCGTCATCTAGACCAAGTGCACGAAGAACGTAAGATGGCTCTAGACTCGCTGATGTACAAGCACTACCAGAAGATACTGCTAGGTCTTTCAGTGACATCAGAAGAGATTCGCCTTCTACAAACGCAAAGCTCACGTTTAGGTTGTGTGGAACACGCTGTTCTAGGTCACCGTTCACCGTTACTGCTTCTAGATCTTTAACGCCATCTAGAAGACGGTTACGAAGTGCTAGCGCGTGATCGTAATCTTTTTGCATGTCTTCTTTTGCTACGCGGAACGCTTCACCCATACCCACGATTTGGTGAGTTGGAAGTGTGCCCGAACGGAAGCCACGCTCATGACCGCCACCGTGCATTTGCGCTTCAAGACGGATGCGAGGCTTACGACGTACGTAAAGTGCGCCAATACCTTTAGGACCGTATACTTTGTGTGCAGACAGTGAAATTAGGTCAACTTTCAATTCTTGAACGTCGATTGGCAGTTTACCCGCAGACTGTGCAGCATCCACGTGGAACACAATCTTACGTTCACGACATAGGTCGCCGATCGCTGCGATGTCTTGGATGACACCAATCTCGTTGTTAACGTGCATGATTGAAACCAGAACAGTGTCTTCACGCATTGCCGCTTGAAGTTTGTTTAGATCAATCAGACCGTTTGATTCTGGCTCTAGGTAAGTCACTTCAAAGCCTTCGCGCTCTAGCTGACGACATGGGTCAAGAACCGCTTTGTGCTCTGTTTTACAAGTGATTACGTGTTTACCCTTCTTAGAGTAAAAATGTGCTGCACCTTTGATAGCAAGGTTGTCAGACTCTGTCGCACCAGATGTGAATACGATTTCGCGAGGATCTGCATTTAGAAGGTCAGCAATTTGCTCACGAGCAGTATCTACAGCTTCTTCTGCCTGCCAGCCGTAACGGTGCGAACGCGAAGCTGGGTTGCCAAATGTGCCATCCATTGTCATGTACTGAACCATTTTTTCAGCAACACGTGGATCTACTGGACATGTAGCGGAATAATCAAGATAAATCGGCAGTTTCATTCTCTACTCCAATGTAAAATGCTGACCGCTAAGAGCGGACGTTTACACCGATGGGCGCGGTGGTTGTATTTTTGTTTGATAACCCATGAGTGACCACCAGATCAATGTCCTGACGATCAGAAATTTCTAAAACTTCGTTGTCTGTCATTAGCTCACCGAGCGTAATGTTATTTAAGAAGTCACTAATGCGAGAGCTTAGGTCACGCCACAATGTATGTGTTAAGCAGCGAGTGCCACCTTGGCAATCGCCTTTGCCTTGGCATTTAGTCGCATCGACTGACTCATCAACGGCTGCAATTACAGTACCAATAGCAATACTGTGCGCGTCGGCGCCAAGTCGGTAACCACCGCCAGGACCACGAACGCTGGCAACAAGACCTGCTTTACGTAATTTTGAAAAAAGCTGCTCTAAGTATGAGAGCGAGATCCCTTGGCGCTCTGAAATGTCAGCAAGAGGTACTGGGTTTTGTTGCGAATGCAGTGCCACATCCAGCATGGCTGTCACCGCATATCTTCCTTTAGATGTAAGTTTCATACCACACCGTATCCACATGGTTTGTAATGATTAGGATTTTTCCATACCCGACTAAATTGGTCAAGTATTTGTTTGACTATTTTAGTCAGGTATTCATCCTTACACCTAAAAAGGTTATTATTTAATCAGAGCTTCTTTTCAATCGCCGTTAGAACACCGCGTAGAATGTTTAATTCTTGAGCTTCTGGTCGTGCTCGTGAGTACAAACGACGTAGCTTGTTCATCACCTGGCCAGGCTGTTCTTTGCTAATAAATTGGGTCTCAACCATCACCTTTTCAAGGTGTTCAAAGAACATTTCTAGCTCTTTATGGCGTGGATATTCTTCAGGCTCACTCGGCGCATATTGGCTTTGCTCTAAATTGAGGTGCGCAACGCGAACTTCATAGCTCAGCGTCTGTACCGCCATGGCTAGATTGAGCGAGCTGTATTCAGGGTTAGCAGGGATGCAAACATGGTAGTGGCACTTCTGTAACTCATCATTGGTGAGACCTGTTCTCTCACGACCAAAAACTAATGCTACAGGGTGTTTTTGCCCTTCAACAGCAAACTTCTCACCACACTCACGAGGCTCAAGCATCGGCCATTCAAGTGTACGTGAACGAGCGCTTGAGCCAACCACAAGGCCACAATCGGCAATGGCTTCTTCGAGCGTCTTTACAACCGTGGCATTTTGAGCGATATCGCCGGCACCAGCAGCAAGAGCAAGGGTTTGCTCATCCACTTCACACTGCGGATCAACCAATACAAGTTGGCTTAGCCCCATGACTTTCATTGCTCTTGCAGCGGAGCCAATGTTGCCTGAATGAGAAGTTCCGACGAGTACGATTTTTACTTGATCCAACATCTGTATTTGCTACCTGATTTAAAACCGAAAGATGTTACCATAACTTTCTAACACACCCTAGAGTGAAGCAGGTTTCTATTCGCATTCTCATCAATTGTTTTCGAGCTTTACGACAAAACTAATGCGGTTACTTTTATCTGCGAACAAAAAATAACCACTTCCTTTTTGCTTTCACTCTGGTATACTCGCCGCCGCTTTAAATTGTTCTTTAACATCCGTTGGGAAATTCGTATGCATCCAATGCTAAACATTGCTATTCGCGCTGCGCGAAAGGCAGGCAATCACATTGCTAAATCATTAGAAAACACAGATAAAATTGAATCTACGCTAAAAGGCACTAATGACTTTGTTACTAATGTAGACAAAGAAGCAGAAGCTATCATCATCGATACTATCAAGCACTCTTACCCAGAGCACTGTATCGTTGCTGAAGAAGCCGGTCTTATCGAAGGTAAAGATAAAGACGTACAATGGATCATCGACCCACTGGATGGCACTAATAACTTTGTAAAAGGTTACCCTACTTTCGCAGTATCTATCGCGGTTCGCTTCAAAGGTAAAACTGAAGTGGCTTGTGTATACGATCCAATGCAAAACGAGCTATTCACTGCACAACGCGGTGCTGGCGCTCAGCTAAACAACGCTCGTATCCGTGTTACTCAACTAAAAGACCTACACGGTACGGTTCTAGCGACTGGTTTCCCATTCAAACAGAAGCAACACTCAGAGTCTTACATCAAGATCGTAGGTTCTCTATTCACTGAGTGTGCTGACTTCCGTCGTAGCGGTTGTTCTGCTCTTGACCTATGTTACGTGGCAGCTGGCCGTGTAGATGGTTACTTCGAGCTAGGTCTAAAACCATGGCAAATGGCTGCAGGTGAGCTTATCGCTCGTGAAGCTGGCGCAATCCTAACTGACTTCGCTGGCGGTACTGACTACATGAAGTCTGGTAACATTGTTGCTTCTAGCGCTCGTGGCGTGAAATCTATCCTTAAGCACGTTCGCGAAAACGGCAACAGCGCGATCCTTAAGTAAGATTCTGAAGTCATACTAAGCCCGTCACGCTGATGACTTTTGAATAGCCCCGCTCATTGAGCGGGGCTAATTATATGGTCCGCCTCACTCTCAAGCCCTACGCTTAGAGTAGGCTCTCAGAACGAGGTGAACCATATGTCTACCATTCACATCTTAGGTATCGATTTAGGCAAGCACTGCTTTCATGCGGTTGGCAACAATCACACTGGCAAAGACGTTATTCGCCGTAAGTTTAGTCGAAGCCAACTACTCCGTTTCTTATCTGTACTTGAACCTACCATCATCGCTTTTGAAGCCTGTGGTGGTG
>NZ_APHW01000004.1 GCF_002741985.1 Vibrio rotiferianus CAIM 577 = LMG 21460 | reverse complement strand
GTTGAGCTAACCTGTACTAATTGCCCGTGAGGCTTAACCATACAACACCCAAGGGGTTTTGATGGACTCAATGTAAGAACATTGAATGTGTTAAGAACTGAAAACAGCTTTCCGAATTAAAGAATTTGCTTGGCGACCATAGCGATTTGGACCCACCTGATTTCCATTCCGAACTCAGAAGTGAAACGAATTAGCGCCGATGGTAGTGTGGGGCTTCCCCATGTGAGAGTAGGACATCGCCAGGCTTGTATTTTATTTTCACTTTTTATGAAAAAGTGAAGACAAAAACTTAGACTTAAATGTCTAACCAGTGCGGAGCGGTAGTTCAGTTGGTTAGAATACCGGCCTGTCACGCCGGGGGTCGCGGGTTCGAGTCCCGTCCGCTCCGCCACTTATTCGAGAGTCGTCTCATTAAACACGAACTACAGGGGTGTAGCTCCAATTGGCAGAGCAGCGGATTCCAAATCCGCGTGTTGGGAGTTCGAATCTCTCCACCCCTGCCATATTCTAAAGCCTCAGCAGAAATGCTGAGGCTTTTTTACGTCTGAAGAAAAGAGCATTAGCTTAGTAGAACGAGCTCTGGATTCCCCTAATACCAGAATAGAGCGTGTTGGGAGCTGGTTCGCCAGCCCGCTTGGTAGCAAGTCCTATTGAATATCCGGAGTGCCGATCCAATCCACCCCTGCCATCTTCTGAGGCCTCAGCAATAAAATTATATGGTCCGCCTCACTCTCAAGCCCTACGCTTAGAGTAGGCTCTCAGAACGAGGTGAACCATATGTCTACCATTCACATCTTAGGTATCGATTTAGGCAAGCACTGCTTTCATGCGGTCGGCAACAATCACACTGGCAAAGACGTTATTCGCCGTAAGTTTAGTCGAAGCCAACTACTTCGTTTCTTATCTGTACTTGAACCTACCATCATCGCTTTTGAAGCCTGTGGTGGTGCTCACTGGCTTGCGAGAAAGTGTGAAGCCTATGGGCATCGAGTTCGACTTATCCCTCCTCAATATGTAAAACCTTACGTCAAAGGTAACAAGAACGACTTTATTGATGCAGCTGCGATAGCAGAAGCCGCGAGTCGACCAAGCATGAGATTTGTCTCTGCCAAGTCAGAGGAAGCTCAAGTAATCGCAGCTATCCATCGAGTGAGGGATGGCTATATCAAAGAACGAACGGCTTGTATGAGCCGAATTGGAGCAATACTACTTGAGTTCGGGCTGAGTTTTCCTAAAGGCCATGCCAAGATGAAAGCGTTATTTCAGTGGTTGGCCGAGCAAGATATAAAGCTACCACAGAGTCTGGTCGCTGAGTTGCTCTCGATTCATGAGCACTATAAATACCTAAATGAGCAAGTATCTACTCAAGATAGAAAACTGAAAGCGATTACTGAAAATAATGAAAATGCCGAACTTTTGAAGAGTATTCCTGGTATTGGTGATTTAACAGCCACGCTGTGTGTGGCCAATATCAGTTCTCCTTCAAACTTTGGTGGAGGTCGCGAGATGGCCGCATGGCTAGGACTCGTTCCTAGGCAGTATTCAACGGGTGGCAAATCAAAGTTATTAGGCATGAGTAAACGAGGGAACAAACACCTTCGCGCTCTATTTATACATGGAGCGAGGTCCGTGCTATCTAGGATAGAAACAACAGGAAAAGTGTTCGGAGATTGGTTAGTCAATTTACGAGCAACAAAGCCGTTTAATGTTGTGGTAGTCGCACTTGCCAATAAGCTAGCAAGAATAGCTTGGGCGGTGTTGTACCACCGCCAAGCTTTTAAGGCTGTATAGCCATAACCAAGTTTGCAACGCCAATGGACGTGATGACAAAAACGGTCAATCGGCCAGATTAGTAACCTGATACAAAAAATAGCACCTAGTTGCTTTGGGGCTTTTAAGGATAATCTGGCGCGGATATCATCGTGGAGCGGGGAAGTTAATGTTCCCAACGGGGACTCCGAATACATTAGCGCAAACCAACTCCGTTATGACTAAATTGTAGTTGCAATAACGGGGCGGACCATACATTTTTTATATCGAACAATCTGCCTGTTTATAGAAACGGTCGTAGTCAGGTAAGTGGTCTATTTTTACGTGCTTAACCTTCCATACTTGTTCCTTCATTAGAAACTGCAACGAAACCGTAACTGGCTGGTATACATCTCCAAATCCGTTTACGGAAAGACACCCAACGCCTCCATCCTCACTGTATGCTTCAAAGTAAGACAGCTCCGTAACCAAACTTGATGGTATGGATGATAAAAATGGAAATTGATGACCAAATTTTATTGGGTGAGACTGAATTTCTCGTTTTTCTTTGGGAAAAAGATCTAACTCTGCAACCACCTTCAATACTTCTGCATATTGCATCTGATACAAGTCGTTTCTGATCGTTAAGTAGGTATCATAAAGCTGACCAGCAACAGCAGGTGCATTCATGGTAACCAAGCAGAAAGAAAACAATCCGAACTTCACCATCATTTTCACATCGAGCTTTTGGAAGCTCTACTCTCCTATAAATCTTGAAATAAAAAACATAGCGATTCCTATTTCACCGTTCAAAATGGGTAATCAGAGCCTCGAAACAGTTCAAAGAAAATTGAAAGGCTGGATTCTGGATACAAAAAAACCGCTGACTGCTCAGCGGTTTTTGTTTTCGGTTCTCAATCTGCCTTATGGCATCTCGTCGAACTCTGCACCTTCTTTTTCTACTTGAGGTGGCATCAAGTGCTCTTTCTGGATACCCAGTTTTAGCGCAAGTGCTGATGCTACATAGATAGAAGAGTAAGTACCTACAGTGATACCTAGTAGAAGCGCGGTCGCGAAACCATGAATCATCGCACCACCCTGCATGAATAGTGCAATAACCACGAACAATGTCGTACCAGACGTAATCAATGTACGGCTCAACGTTTGAGTGATTGAAGCATCCATGATGTCTGAAGGTTCACCCTTACGCATCTTACGGAAGTTTTCACGGATCCGGTCGAATACAACGATGGTATCGTTGAGCGAGTAACCAACTACCGTGAGTAGCGCCGCTACGATGGTTAGGTCCACTTCGATTTGCATAAGTGAGAAGACACCCAGCGTGATAATGATATCGTGTGCCAGTGCCATTACCGCACCAGCCGCTAGGCGCCATTCGAATCGCATTGATACGTAGATCAGGATACAGATCAGCGATACAAGAATCGCTAGACCACCCGCTTCCGTTAGCTCATCACCAACGTTTGGACCTACGAATTCAATACGACGCATTTCTACGCTTTCACCTGTACCATCTTTAATAGCACCGATGATTTGGTTGCCCAGCGTTTCACCTGAAACGTCGTCACGTGGACGCAAACGAACCATTACATCACGAGCACTACCAAAGTTTTGTACTGTCGCATCGCCGAAGCCTTTCGAGTCTAGAGCTGCACGAATCTCTTCAAGGTTTGCTGGTTGTTCAAAACCCACCTCGATAAGCGTACCGCCCGTAAAATCTAGGCCCCAGTTCAACCATTTGGTTGATAGCGTGAAGATAGAAGCAGCGATCATAACGATAGAGAATACGAACGCGACTTTCGACCAACGCATAAAGCCGATCGTGTTTTCTGCTTTTAGAATTTGAAACATATTAATTCCCAGCCTTAGATCGACAATTTATCAACGCGTTTGCCACCGTAAATTAGGTTCACGATACAACGTGTACCCACAATAGCGGTGAACATTGAAGTTAAGATACCGATAGAGAGTGTTACTGCGAAACCTTTCACCGCGCCTGTACCCACTGCAAATAGAATGATCGCAGTGATAAGCGTTGTGATGTTCGCATCGGCAATGGTGCTGAATGCGTTTGCGTAACCTTGGTGAATTGCTTGCTGTGGACTGCGTCCATCTCGAAGCTCTTCACGAATACGCTCAAAGATCAGCACGTTCGCATCGACCGCCATACCGACCGTCAATACGATACCGGCAATACCTGGCAACGTCATGGTAGCGCCTGGAATCATCGACATTACACCAATGATAAGAACCAAGTTTGCCATCAACGCGATATTTGCAATCAAACCGAAGCCACGGTAGTAAAGCAGCGTAAACAGCATTACGGCTACCATACCCCAGATACATGCTTGGATACCCATATCGATGTTTTGCTGACCCATTGATGGACCAATGGTACGCTCTTCAACGATAGAGATAGGTGCGATTAGAGCACCAGCACGTAGTAAAAGTGCTAGGTTGTGCGCTTCTGCTGCAGAGTCGATACCAGTGATACGGAAGTTACGACCAAGAGCCGATTGAATCGTTGCTTGGTTGATAACTTCTTCATGCTTATCAAGGATAACTTTGCCTTCAGGCGTACGACGACCACTGTCTTTGTATTCTGCAAACACGGTAGCCATTAGCTTACCGATGTTCTTCTTAGAGAACGCAGACATCTTGTTGCCACCTTCGCTGTCTAGCGAGATGTTAACTTGTGGGCGACCGTATTCATCAACACTTGAGCTTGCATCCGTGATGCTTTGACCGCCAAGAATAACGCGCTTCTTAAGCACAACTGGGCGACCATCACGGTCCATCTTGATTTCGCTACCTGCTGGCGCGCGACCATTTGCCGCCGCTGATAGGTCAGCTTTATCGTCAACTTCGCGGAACTCTAGTGTTGCCGTAGCACCTAGAATTTCCTTCGCACGAGCTGTGTCTTGAACACCAGGCAGTTCAACTACGATGCGGCTAGCACCTTGACGTTGAACCAATGGTTCAGCAACACCCAGTTCGTTAACACGGTTACGAAGAATCGTGATGTTTTGTTCAACTGCGTAGTTACGTATCTCTTGTAAACGTTGCTCGGTAAAGGTGGCAATCAACGCGTAACGACCATTAGAATCAGATTCGACAAAGTTCATGTCTGGGTGATTCTTTTCTAGCGTTGCTTTCGCTTCCGCTAGTTGCTCTTCGTTACGTAGCAAGACTTCGACACCATCTTTACCAGAAGGGCGAATCGCGCGATAACGAACCTTAGCTTCACGAAGTTCACTACGGAAAGCTTCTTCTTGTTGCCCAACAAGCTTCTCCATTGCTGCGTCCATATCCACTTCCATCAAGAAGTGAACACCACCACGTAGGTCAAGACCTAGTTTCAGTGGCGACGCACCAATTGCTTCTAGCCAATCTGGCGTAGATGCAGCAAGGTTTAGTGCAACAATTTTATCTTTGCCAAGCGCTTCGCTGATAATATCGCGTGCACTGATTTGAGTATCAGTGTCATTGAAACGTACAAGGATTGATCCATTCTCGAGAGCAATGGATTTATGAGAAAGGTGCTCTTTATCAAGAGCTTTAGTGACAGCATCCAGCGTTGACATATCTACAGAGGCGCCACGCGCCCCTGTAACTTGAATAGCCGGATCTTCACCGTAGATATTTGGAAGCGCGTATAACGCCGCGGTGACGATGGCAAAAAATACCATCAAGTACTTCCATAATGGATAACGGTTTAGCACAGCGAGGATCCTTTAGCTGTTTTATAGAGACTTCAGTGTACCTTTTGGTAGCACTGCAGTTACGAAGTCTTTCTTGATTACAACTTCATTGTTTGCATTAAGCTCAATTGAAATGTAGTCGTTGTCTTCAGCAATCTTAGTGATTTTACCCACTAGACCACCGCTTGTTAGAACTTCATCGCCTTTGCCCATTGAAGACATCAGGTTCTTGTGTTCTTTAACACGCTTAGATTGTGGGCGATAGATCATGAAGTAGAAGATCACCGCGAACATGCCTAGCATGATTAGCATTTCAAAACCGCCGCCTGCTGGTGCGCCTTCTGCTGCTGCGTGAGCTTGAGAAATAAACATTAAAACATCCTCATTATATTTTATTGATAATCCAACAAGTTGGGCTTTCGTAATTTAGATTCAAGTTTGAGATTAAGTAATAGAGATCACCTTCTCAAAAATAACGTACGTTAGCCTACTTTATTAGCAAAAGCCTCTGGCAACATGCCAAAGGCTTTAATTCTTTTAATCTGTTAATTACTGCTCTTTTGCTAGCGGTGGTACTTCACGACCACGACGCTCATAGAATTCAGTAACGAACTCATCGAAACGATCTTCATCAATCGCCTTACGAATGCTTTCCATCAGACGCTGGTAGTAGCGTAGGTTGTGGATAGTGTTCAGGCGAGCACCTAGGATTTCGTTACAACGCTCTAGGTGGTGAAGGTACGATTTGCTGTAGTGCTGACAAGTGTAACAGTCACAGTGCGGATCTAGCGGAGTTGTATCCGTTTTATGTTTCGCATTACGGATCTTGATCACACCACCAGTCACAAATAGGTGACCATTACGCGCGTTACGCGTTGGCATTACACAGTCAAACATGTCGATACCACGACGAACACCTTCAACCAAATCTTCCGGTTTGCCTACGCCCATTAGGTAACGAGGCTTGTCTTCTGGAAGCTGTGGACACGTGTGCTCAAGGATACGGTGCATGTCTTCTTTCGGTTCGCCTACTGCAAGACCACCAACCGCGTAGCCATCAAAACCGATTTCCGTCAGGCCTTTGATAGACACATCACGCAGATCTTCGTAAACACCACCTTGAACGATACCAAATAGGTTGTTCGGGTTTTCTAGCTTATCGAAGTGGTCACGTGAGCGTTGTGCCCAACGTAGTGACATTTCCATCGATTTTTTCGCTTCGTTGTGTGTAGCTGGGTATGGCGTACACTCGTCGAAGATCATTACAATGTCAGAACCTAGGTCTTTTTGGATTTCCATCGACTTTTCAGCGTCCATGAAAATCTTGTCGCCGTTTACTGGGCTACGGAAGTGAACACCTTTTTCAGTGATCTTACGCATTTTACCTAGGCTGAATACTTGGAAACCGCCTGAATCAGTAAGAATAGGACCGTGCCAGTTCATGAAATCGTGCAGGTCACCGTGCATTTTCATCACTTCTTGACCAGGACGTAACCATAGGTGGAAAGTGTTGCCTAGCAGGATTTCTGCACCCGTGCCTTTTACTTCTTCCGGAGTCATACCTTTAACGGTACCGTAAGTACCTACTGGCATGAATGCTGGAGTTTGAACAGTGCCACGTTCGAAGGTCAATTGACCACGACGCGCATTGCCGTTTTTCTTTTTAAGATCGAATGATAATTTCACGATGCCTCCGAGTGTCAGAGAAACAGTCTGACTATGTATCTTGGGGTCTCCCCCACTTTAAGGAGCGGTCGCCTTCCGTGCGAGAGACAAAGCAGAGGTTCTGCTCTGTTTCCTAGCCTACTGCTAGCACTCGTAAATCGTTAGCTTTCTAACCCTTCCTAACCGGCCCCGTCACAAGGAAGAGGGCTAGAGAGGGGTTAAAACATTATGCTGTCTTCTTTTTAATAAACATTGAGTCACCGTACGAGAAGAAACGGTATTTGTTTTCCACCGCGTGCTTGTAAGCATTCATGGTGTTCTCGTAACCAGCAAACGCACTCACCAACATAATTAACGTTGATTCTGGTAAGTGAAAGTTGGTGATCAAGCAATCCACCAGCTGGTACTCGTAACCAGGGTAGATAAAGATTTCAGTATCGCCAAAAAAAGGAACCAATTCTGTCCCCTTTTTCAGCGCGTCTTGAGCTGCACTTTCTAGTGAACGCACTGATGTTGTACCGACTGCGACGATTCGACCGCCGCGCGCTTTAGTTGCGTTAATCGCATCCACAACATCCTGCGGTACTTCTACGTATTCTGCGTGCATGTGGTGATCGTTAATGTCATCCACTTTTACTGGTTGGAACGTACCCGCGCCCACGTGCAAAGTAACGTATGCAAACTCAGCGCCTTTCGCTTTGATTTTCTCAAGCAGAACATCATCAAAGTGAAGGCCCGCCGTCGGCGCTGCAACCGCACCTGGCTTTTGGTTATAAACCGTTTGGTAACGCTCTTTATCCGCGTCTTCATCTGGGCGGTCGATGTATGGAGGAAGTGGCATGTGACCAATTTCTTCCAAAATCTCGAGTACCGTTTTATCAGAGTTAAATTTCAGCTCAAACAGCGCGTCATGACGTGCCACCATCTCAGCTGAGTATTCGTCGTTCTCGCCAACAAGGATGGTTGTGCCTGGTTTAGGCGACTTAGAACAGCGAACGTGAGCCAGAATGCTTTTCTCATCGAGCATACGCTCCACCAGCACTTCTAGCTTACCGCCGGACGCTTTTCGACCAAACATACGCGCAGGAATTACACGAGTATTGTTGAAAACCACTAGGTCACCGGCTTGAACTTGTTCTAACACATCAGTAAACGTGCCATCAATTAGCTCACCTGTATTGCCGTCCATTTGCAGCAGTCGGCTAGCAGTACGCTCTGGCTGAGGGTAACGAGCGATAAGTTCATCTGGAAGGTCGAAATGGAAATCTGATACTTGCATGTTACTTGTCTTATCTATTGGTCAAATCACGTCAAGAACGACGATAAAATTGCGACGAGTTTTTCGCAGCAGACTAGTATATGTTTACATGCTGCAATAGCAAGCAAATCCCCCTAGATTGACTGTAAAAGCTTTCACTAAGAGTGTAATAAAACGTGAAAGATGCAGAAAAGGCACACATAAAAAAGCAGCGAAGTGCGCTGCTTTTTAAAATGTCCAAATGTATTTATCAGTCGTTGATCGTTTAACTTTTGCGTCGGCGCGCCCACACCAGTGGAACAAGCAAGCCGAATAGCCAAGCGCCTAAGCTACCACCCTCGTCTTCAGAGCCTCTAAAGTTACAGTTGTTAGTAGCAATACCGTCATGGCACTCTTGTTCGGCTTCTTCTCTGGCCACAATAATAAAGTTCGGCTCAATAATATAACTCGTGGGCGGCGCATCAGCGGTAACGTAAGACTGTATCCAGTCATAATAGTGACTTACTTTGGTAAAAAAGCTAGGTATCGTGACAGAACCACAAGTCGGTAAAATAATCGGCCCCCCCCACTCACGATACCGATTTGCAAACCAGTCGCATCATCAATTAACGGACCACCACTGTCTCCTTTACAAGCACTATTGCCATACTGCGTCCGATCGTGCGGTTCGAGAACATCAACCTCTGTTGGTAAGGTACAAAGTTTAGTTTGATTATTTCTCGAGTTAATCACACCAGGGTAACTATGCCCAACTTCCAAACGCTCATAGCACTGATCAATTGGTAAAAATGCACTCGTAGTTTTTTGAAGATAAACTGATGGAATTTCAGCTTTTGGTGTCGTGGTTCCCCAACCAAATACGGATACATTTGGGTAGCGCTGATTTGTCGTGTACTCCTGACTCCAATCGAGGTTTAACCTTGCTTCAATCTCGATCATATCATCCATGGAAGCCAGTGTTGCAACAGCGGCATTAGTAACTGGGCGATCAAGGTATAGTAAGGCTATATCACTATCTAGAGCCGTTTGAATTGGCACGACGTTGCCTTTTTTATCCAATTTAGCTTTAGCAATTCGAGTGTAGTTCGGATGAACTACAACATGAGAAACCGTGTAATAATTATCTATATAGGTACTATTAAGGTCGTAAGCTTTGGCGGTAACCGCAAGATCACCAGGAGTTGTAACATAATATGAACTCTCATCAGTGCCTTGCCCCATAACAACACAGTGTGCCGCAGTCAGTACCCATTGCTTATCAACAAGAGTTCCCCCACATATTGGAAACTCCGCCATGTTGCTCGCCCGTATTGTTACGCGATCAGAAGGATTCCTCTCCAACGAACCGAGCACGATAGCCTGAGCAGATTGTACGCTCAATGTCGCAATAGCCATCGCGATGAGTTTTTTGTACCTCAGTGTTTTATACATAATTATCTTCGTTCTAATTAGGTTGCGCGTATCTTCTATCACAGGCTTATCTAGTAAAATCAAGCAAGTAAAAATGTGCGATTCAACTCATTAGATTACATTCTGACCACATACCTTATCAGTGAAAAATGCAAACTGGCTCGCATGGCATTTTTTCAGTAACCAACAGCGATAACTAACAAATGCATCAGTAGCAAAGTAGATGAACTATATTGAAAGTGAGCATTTGCTCTTTAGACATTTATTGAGGTAAGTATGAAGATGTTAACTCTAGCGCTGAGTGCTGCCGTACTCGCGTTTTCATCTGGTGCAATAGCAAGCACCAGCAATGATCGGCTCAAAGTGATACAAGACGCCTGTTACCTAAAACAGGTACCTCGTTTATGCGCCGTCAACCTGCCAGATAAAAGCTACATCGGTCGCTGTGTCGACGCGAAAGCTTATGGTCTTATTTGTGTGCATTTTAAGCAACGTTAAGAGTAACCAAAGCTAAGGTTTAAGCGCCTTAGCTTTGGTTATTTATGATAGCGCTTACATTCTAAATCTCCCCCAATTGAGTAGCTGGATTTATGGAAAATACCAGCCCATTTACACCTCTGATTGATCTCCATCTAATCGTCTTATTTTATTAATGAAAAACGAGTTAGCTCCCAGATATAGTTTGATTTTTTCTCTATATTTAAGAAAAGGACAACACCGTTGGAGGTCTTTATGATCAAGGTTGAAGATATGATGACTCGTAACCCTCATACTTTATTGCGCGAACACACACTGCGTGATGCAAAAAGCATGATGGAGGCGCTTGATATTCGACATATTCCGGTTGTTGATGCCAATAAACATTTAAAAGGCTTGGTGACTCACCGCGATATTCTTGCCGCACAAGAATCCTGTTTGCACCCAGACGAGGCGGAACAATCGTTTACTCTCGATACTCCTTTATATGAAGTGATGCATACCAACATCATGACTGCAGAACCAAGAGCAGGCCTGAAAGAAAGCGCCATCTATATGCAAAAACATAAAGTAGGTTGCCTTCCTGTGGTCAATAAAGGACATTTGGTTGGGATCATCACTGATACCGATTTTGTGACCATCGCTATTAACTTACTTGAACTACAAGAAGAGGTAGAGCCAGAAGAGCTCGAGTCCAATGAATAAGTGGTAAAATACCCATTGCGATAACAAAAAAAGCGGCGATTCCCGCCGCTCAAAACATATCAATTTTTACCAGAATCGATTATCCACTTTTGATGTGTAGCGAGAAAGCCTGCTTTTTCTCGCTATCACCTACTAGTGATTAAAACTGATCTTCTTCAGTAGAACCTGTCAGTGCCGTCACTGATGATTGTCCACCTTGGATGGTGTTGGTCATTCTATCGAAGTAACCCGTACCAACCTCTTGTTGGTGCGCTACGAACGTATAACCTTTTTCTGCCGCTTCAAACTCAGGACGTTGAACCTTCTCAACGTAATGACGCATGCCTTCGCCTTGTGCGTAAGCGTGTGCCAGTTCGAACATGTTGAACCACATGTTGTGGATGCCAGCTAGTGTGATGAACTGGTACTTGTAGCCCATGTCCGCCAGCTCTTGTTGGAACTTAGCAATAGTTTCAGCATCTAGGTTCTTCTCCCAGTTGAATGAAGGCGAACAGTTGTATGCCAACAGTTGGTCTGGGTACTCTGCATGAATTGCTTCTGCAAACTTACGTGCTTCTTCTAGACAAGGCGTTGCTGTCTCACACCAGATAAGGTCCGCATATGGTGCATAAGCTAGACCACGAGAGATTGCTTGGTCGATACCTGCGCGAACACGGTAGAAACCTTCTTGAGTACGCTCACCAACGATGAAATCTTTATCGTATGGGTCACAATCAGACGTTAGTAGGTCTGCTGCGTTTGCATCGGTACGTGCAATTACCAGCGTTGTCGTGCCAGCAACGTCCGCTGCTAGGCGAGCCGCGACCAGTTTTTGCACCGCTTCTTGAGTCGGAACCAGTACTTTACCGCCCATATGGCCACACTTCTTCACTGATGCCAGTTGGTCTTCAAAGTGAACACCTGCCGCACCTGCATCGATCATCGATTTCATTAGCTCGTAAGCGTTAAGTACACCACCAAAGCCTGCTTCTGCATCCGCTACGATTGGTAGGAAGTAATCAATACCGCCTTCGTCTTCTGGTGACTTACCTGCTGACCACTGAATTTGGTCTGCACGACGGAATGAGTTATTGATGCGTTTTACTACCGACGGTACAGAATCTACTGGGTACAGTGATTGGTCTGGGTACATAGTCGAAGCGGTATTGTTGTCCGCCGCTACCTGCCAGCCAGATAGGTAAATAGCTTCAATACCCGCTTTCGCCTGCTGTACGGCTTGACCGCCCGTCAGTGCACCAAGACAGTTTACATAGCCTTTCTTTGAGCTACCGTTGACCAGTGACCAAAGTTTGTCAGCACCACGTTGTGCGATTGTGTTCGCAGGCACCATAGAACCACGCAGTTCTACTACTTCTTCTGCTGTGTAAGTGCGCTTTACGTTTTTCCAGCGTGGGTTGGTTGCCCAATCTTTTTCCAAAGCTTCAATTTGTTGGCGGCGAGTTAAGTTAGTCATTGGTCTATCCCTCTTATAATGTGCACTTTTGCGTGTGCGTTGAGTTTTCCGTTCTCAGGCAGTACATCCTTATCTGCCTCGAATCCTTCACGTATTGGTTAAATAAACATGTATTAGTTAAATAAATTGAGTGTTCTAAATCTTTGGGTTAATCCAAGTAGTCATAACCTGGAATGGTTAAAAAGTTGGTCAGTTCATCACTGGTGGTAAGTCTCGCCATCAAGTCTGCCGCTTCTTCAAATCGACCAGCTTGGTAGCGCTGCTCACCAATTTCTTGCTTCACGACTTCAATCTCTTCTTTCAGGTAGAGTTCGAACAGCTCTTTCGTGACCTTCAATCCGTTGTCGAGCGCCTTGCCGTGTTGAATCCATTGCCAGATAGAAGCGCGTGAGATTTCAGCCGTTGCTGCGTCTTCCATCAGTCCGTAAATCGGCACACAACCATTGCCAGAGATCCACGCTTCGATGTATTGCAGCGCAACGCGGATGTTGTGGCGCATACCTTCTTCTGAGCGTTCACCCTCGCACGGTTCAAGTAACTCTGCGGCGGTGATTGGTGCGTCTTCTGAGCGGCTCACATCCAATTGGTTAGTGCGCTGCCCCAGTGTGGCACTGAACACTTCCATTGCGGTGTCTGCCAACCCCGGGTGAGCAACCCAAGTGCCGTCATGACCGTTATTCGCTTCTAACGATTTATCGTTGTGGATCTTATCCAGCACTTGTTGGTTTTCTTGTGGGTCTTTAGCCGGGATAAAGGCTGCCATGCCGCCCATCGCAAATGCGCCACGTTTATGACAAGTGCGCACCAACAATCTTGAGTAAGCGTTGAGGAATGGCTTATCCATGGTCACAACTTGGCGATCCGGAAGTACGCGATCTGGGTGGTTTTTCAGTGTTTTGATGTAGCTAAAGATGTAATCCCAGCGACCACAGTTCAAACCAACGATGTGCTCTTTCAATGAGAACAGAATCTCATCCATTTCGAATACGGCTGGTAAGGTTTCAATCAGCACAGTCGCTTTGATGGTGCCTGTATCCAAACCGAAATACTCTTCGGTGAAATGGAACACTTCGCTCCACCACTTCGCTTCATGATGCGATTGCAGTTTCGGAATGTAGAAGTAAGGACCGCTTCCTTTTTTCAGTAGCGCTTTGTAGTTGTTGTAGAAGTACAGAGCGAAATCGAATAGCGCACCTGGAATGATCTGACCGTGCCACGTTACGTGTTTTTCTTTTAGATGCAGTCCGCGAACACGGCAGATCAACACCGCTGGGTCTTCTGCCAGCTGATAGTGTTTACCATTGCCAGGGTTGGTGTAGCTGATGGTGCCATTAACAGCATCGCGCAAGTTAATTTGACCATCCAGAACTTTACTCCACGCAGGGGACATCGAATCTTCGAAGTCTGCCATGAACACTTTTACATTCGCATTCAGTGCGTTAATCACCATCTTGCGATCGGTTGGTCCAGTGATTTCCACTCGGCGATCTTGCAGATCTTGCGGGATTCCAAGGATCTTCCAGCTTCCTTCACGAATGTCTTGTGTCTCTGGTAGAAAGTCTGGCAGTTCACCAGCGTCGATGCGTGCTTGCTTCTCTTCTCGTGCTTCCAGCAACTGTTCAACACGTCCGGCAAATTTTTCACACAGTAGAGATAAAAAGGTTTGGGCTTCAACAGGGAAAATTGCTTGATGTTCAGGAGCAACGACTCCATTCACCTCAAGCATGCCTTGGGTTTGCTTTAGTTGTTGTGTTTTTTGTTCTGTCTGAGCAAGCATAATCATTCATCCTTAACGTGCTTTATCCATCTTGGGCAGTCAGCCTAAAGCTACATTTGTAAGTTATGAACAACAAATTACATCCTTCGATTTGGTGTTCACTTCGCTTCATTGTGTCTATACATTGCGCAACCTGAATTGCTTTTTCAATCTAGACATAAGTCTTACAAGCCTTTAATTAAGCTAACCCAACAAAGGTTTAAGCGAAACCCCTCAAGTAAACAAAACGTTAAATTCAAAGTTTTATTCGGTATCAAACAAGTGTTTGATTTTTGAGTTCAATTTGTAAGTTATTACGTAATTAAATTACATTAAATTTACAGGTTATTTTTGAATTCAAACAAGCGTATGAATAGTGAGGCAGGAGAAAAATCCTTGTATTCACAAGGGCTAGGAAGAGGAAATTAAACGCGACTTAAACGCGTTACACAGGCAGTTGTGTAAAATTAACATTGTGAAATTTCACTATTTTATGAAAGCTTCATGAAAGTTCGTCTGTAAAATTTTACAAGTTAAAGTTCACGTACAGAATAAAATGCTAAAAAGCGCACCATTTCTAGTGCGCTTTTTGATATTAGATCGGGAGTAGCAGGCTAATACTAATAGCTAAAGCAGTTCAGAGACGACTTCTGCCAATTGATTGAAAGTGTTTGATCGTGACGAGCTCGGACGCCAAACCAAACCAATATCGCGATACGCTTGCTGACCAGGAGGGTCGATTACCACCAAGTTCTGGTTATGTAGCAAGCCGTGATCAATCGCCATTTGCGGGATAAACGTGGTACCCAGACCATTCGCCACCATCTGCACTAAGGTATGAAGACTGGTCGCGGTAAATGGGTTTATCTTCTCTTTGTCCGTCAACTTACACGCTGAAACCGCGTGCTCTGTAAGACAGTGCTCTTTCTCTAATAAGAAGACAGATTCATCTGGCAAGTCCGCATAACGGATCGGCACTGGTACGGAATCCGCTTGATTGGCGCTGATCACCATGCGGAATGGGTCTTGACCGACTACGCGACTTTCCATTCCCTCTATCTCAACAGGCAGAGCAAGAATCAACACGTCCAACTCACCGTGGCGGAGCGCTTGCAGCAAGTTAGTCGTCGTGTCTTCTCTTAACAGAAGGTTTAATTGAGGGAAGCGGTAGTTCACCTCTTGAACAAGGTCGCACAACAAGAAAGGAGCAATGGTCGGAATACAACCTACTTTAAGCTGCCCTTCCATATCATCGCCTTGACATAGGCGACCCAGTTCGACGAGATCTTGTCCTTTCGCAAGCAATTCGCGACCGTGCTGTACCACCATCTCGCCTGCTTGGGTGAAGACCAATGGGCTTTTCTTATCTTTCTTCTCGTAAAGCGGGCAACCAATCAACTCTTCAAGGTTTTGGATTCCCTTACTTAAAGTCGATTGACTAACAAAACAACGCTCAGCCGCGTCACTAAAATGTCGAGTTTCGTGCAGAGTGACCAAATAGTGTAACTGCTTCAAGCTAGGCCATTTATTCATAATTCTATTTGTATCTATTGCTGTTCCAGTGATCGAGATAATAGTTTCGTTATTATCGCTTTTTTCGATGAACTCAATCTATTTATTTCGCTTTTTTCCATACTACAATCTGTACTATAGTTTGTCTCGCACAAACAAGGACCAAACCTAAATAACTGAATGTAGGTTTGGATCAAACCAAATTTTTTAGGAGCAAAAAAATGGTACTAGTAGGTCGTCAAGCCCCTGACTTTACTGCAGCAGCTGTTCTAGGTAACGGTGAAATCGTTGAAAACTTCAACTTTGCAGAATTCACTAAAGGTAAGAAAGCAGTAGTATTCTTCTACCCACTAGATTTCACTTTCGTTTGCCCATCTGAGCTAATCGCATTCGACAACCGTCTAGCTGATTTCCAAGCTAAAGGTGTTGAAGTAATCGGTGTTTCTATCGATTCTCAGTTCTCTCACAACGCATGGCGTAACACTGCTATCGAAGATGGCGGTATTGGTCAAGTTAAATACCCACTAGTTGCTGACGTTAAGCACGAAATCTGTAAAGCGTACGATGTAGAGCACCCAGAAGAAGGCGTTGCTTTCCGTGGTTCTTTCCTAATCGACGAAGACGGTCTTGTACGTCACCAAGTAGTTAACGATCTACCACTAGGTCGTAACATCGACGAAATGCTACGCATGGTTGATGCACTAAACTTCCACCAGAAGCACGGCGAAGTATGTCCTGCACAATGGGAAGAAGGTAAAGCAGGTATGGACGCATCTCCAAAAGGTGTTGCAGCTTTCCTATCTGAGCACGCAGACGACCTAAGCAAGTAATAGACACTGCCGCCCAAGCTCAACGGGTGTGTTGGTTGGATGTATATAAAGCAAAAAGCTATAGCGGAAAAACCGCAAACGCCAATCAGTCTAAGTAAAGTCATAAAAAAGCCCAGAGTTCACTCTGGGCTTTCTTTTTATCTGCGCTTTTGAAAAGCAAAAGAGGCAAGCACCACACAAAAAGTTTACCTCTATTTCCTTCGGTCTCAGTACAGATTCTCCCCTTTCGTCCTGCTAGTATTTGCTGTAATTACAATAATTCAGGACAACCTCGTGAACACTCAACTTGAAGTCTGTATTGATAACATTGAATCTCTCCACAACGCGATTGCCGGTGGCGCAACTCGCATCGAACTCTGCTCTTCACTTGCTTTGGGTGGCTTAACCCCAAGCTATGGCTTTATGCAGCAAGCCGCTAAACGCTCTACTATTCCGGTTTACGCGATGATTCGCCCTCGCCAAGGTGACTTCTTCTACAGTGAGGAAGAAATCGAAATGATGCGTTGGGATATTGAAGCCGCTAAACAAGCAGGCTTGAATGGTGTCGTACTCGGCGTGCTCACTCAAGACGGCAACATTCATATGCCGTACGCAACGGCACTGTGTGAATTTGCTCAAGCGCTTGGCTTAGGCGTGACTTTCCATCGTGCCTTTGACCAGTGTCGTGACGCTGAAAAAGCTTTGGAAGAAGTGATCAGCTTAGGCTGTGAACGTATTTTGACTTCCGGCCTTGCGCCTTCGGCACCGCAAGGTATCGATGTGCTTAGAGCTTTGGTCGAGCAAGCACAAGGACGCATTGCTATCATGGCAGGCGCCGGAGTGAATGCAGACAATGTTGGCCAGCTCGTTGAACAAGCCAAAGTCACTGAAGTACATTTATCTGGCAAGACGACTCGTCCAAGTCACATGACCTTTATTGCCGAGCAAAGCCAAATGGGCGCTACCGATGTGGATGATTTTTCGATTCCAGTCACTAACACCGACGCTATCGCGAACATGGTAACAGCTCTCAATTAAGGGCTTTTAAATCCCGTCTTTGATTATTGAGTGCTAACATGTTGATAACTAAGGATTGGAGGATTCATGGCGAAACTTAAGAAAAAGGAATACGAAAAAGAGTTAGAGAAGCTACAGATTGAGTTAGTTAAGCTCCAAGAATGGGTTAAGCATAAAGGGCTTAAAGTCGTGGTTCTGTTCGAAGGTCGTGATGCAGCAGGTAAAGGCGGAACCATCAAACGCATCACAGAAAAACTCAATCCTCGCGTCTGCCGTATCGCAGCCCTTCCCACGCCAACTGAAAAAGAAAAAACACAATGGTATTTCCAGCGCTACGTGGCACATTTACCAGCTGCTGGAGAGATCGTTTTATTTGACCGCAGTTGGTACAACCGAGCCGGTGTCGAGAAAGTGATGGGCTTTTGCACTCCAGACCAATATGAGGAATTTCTCCGCTCTTGTCCGGAGTTCGAACGCATGTTACTGCGCTCAGGCATCATCTTAATTAAGTACTGGTTTTCGGTTTCAGATGAAGAGCAAGAGAAACGCTTTTTGGAACGTATCAACACTCCGATAAAACACTGGAAGTTCAGTCCGATGGATTTGGAGTCGCGCAATCGCTGGGCAGAGTATTCCGAAGCCAAAGATAAAATGTTTGCTTACACTGATACCAAAAGTTGCCCTTGGTGGGTAGTCCCTTCTGATGATAAAAAGAAAGCTCGGTTAAATTGCATCAGCCATCTGCTCAGTCAAGTCGAGTATGAAGAGCTAGAACATCCAGAAATCGAACTGCCGAAACTGAACAAAGAAGGGTATGTTCGTGCACCTATCGACGATCAAACCTTCGTACCTGAGAAATATTAGAGATGTACCATGGCGAAAGACCTGTTTCACACCCTTGACCTGAATCTGCTCAAGACCTTTATGATTTTGATGCAAGAGAAAAACATGCGTAAAGCCTCTCAGCGCTTGTTCGTCTCACAGCCCGCCATCAGTCAAGCGCTACAAAAGCTACGTAATCACTTCGGTGACGAGCTGTTTGTAAAAGTAAAAACAGGTCTTGAACCGACACCGTTCGCCGAATCTCTCGCCAACGATATTACGCCGCACCTCGATGGTTTAGCGGCTGCAGTTAACCGCTCTCATCAATTTGATCCTGCTGAAGTGGACAACAAAATCCGAATTGCACTGGCACCAATCACAATGACTTGCTTGCCCGGTTTCCTCTTCGAACAAATGAGAGCGTTAGCCCCTAACGCTCAACTTGAATTAGTTGGTTGGTCGAACAGCACGGTTGATGAGATCTTGAAAGGTGAGACACTGATGGGAGTAAATTACGAGTTACTTCTAACCAATAAAGAGATCTACACGCCGAAGCTACTGGATTTGAAAGGGCGTATTTTTGTCCGTGAAGATCACCCAATCACCAAACCTCATGTTGAACCACATGATCTTGGCGGATACCCAATTGCTTCTTTGATTTCCCCAGGGTGGAACGACAAGTTCAGTTACGCGTCTGAGCTTCTCACCGAAATGGGCGTTGAACACAGCATTGGATTTCGCTCAGAAATGATCTCTGCAATACTTGATGTCGTTAAACACACTGACATGTATTTACCTCACTCCAATTTACTTCCGGTTGAGCAATTTCCGGGATTAAGAGCCGTTGACGTCACGATTGATGGTCAACCACAAATGAAATCCGTGCATTGTCACATGCATGTTCGAAACCGGAATAACCCACTAGTAAAATGGTTAACAGAGCTTATCCAACAAGGTCTAAAACTACAAGCTAATAAGTTCTGATTATCATCAAGATAACGACAGTCACTTGGTCATAAATAAAACTTCTCAATAAGATAGCCCTGCTTTTAAGGGAAATGACAAAAAGCGATTGCTTACAGTAAGGATGCTGTCACTCGTTTACTTATTGAGAGTTCAGACATGACTAAAAAACTTGTAAAGCTAACCGCTGCTTGCACCCTACTGGCTTCTTTCAGCTCAGTTTCCGCGGTTGTCCCAGATCGTCCAATCCCACAAGTTCCAACTAACCCAATTGAAGAGCAGCCTGTTCACCCAATTGAAGACTCTACCCCACCCAATCGACCTCAACCAGCTTCTCCAGAGCAACCTATTGAGCGCGATACCACCGATGATCGATTGATTCACTTGGAAGGGCTAGCGGCAGAATATGATTACCGCTTAAACCAGCAAGCAGAACAAATGGACGGAGTCCGAGCAAGCTTACACGCTGTCACTAATGCTCGACCTTATGCGACAAATGGTGAACTGGCTATCGGTGCTGGTGTTGGTTTCGCGGGAAGTAAAGAAGCAATAGCAATTGGCGGCGCTTACGGCTTAACGGACCAAGTTAGCCTTTCAGGTACATTCCACTATGAATCATCAGGCAAATATTCATCGTCTGACGTTGCTGGAGGTGTAGGTATCCAGTTTAACTTCAGATGATAAATTAATTTTGCATGTTGCCAAGGAGGGCGATTACAGGAGCAATAAATATGAAAAACACCCTTTTATTAGTGTTCACCTTAGTTTTGCTACCAGGTGTCACTTCAGCGAAGAGCCTACACATATCCCCTGAAATAAAAATGGGCCATACTGGGGGGGGCTGGTATTTCAGGGGGAGGCTTGCAACTTGGGGGAACGGATGTCCTCGGATTGGATGCTCTCTATATGAGCTACTCTCACACATCCGCTGAGTTATTATGGGATAAAGACCGATTAAAGACCTACCGAATAGGAGGCCAATATCAACTTTTAGACCATCCGAATAAGCTTGGCTTTCAAATTGAAGCAGGCCTCGTAGAGTATGAAGGGCAACGGGACTATATCTGGTCCGATAAATCAAGAAGCGCCCATGGTTCAGGAGCAAGCATTTCAGGCGCGTGGGTTCTGTTTTTGAACGAACATGTTGGGCTTAGAGTTGGAGGCGACTTCAACTATATTGATAAAAAGAAAACCTTACTAGGCAATAGTTGGAGTGCAACCTTTTCGACAGGCATTGTTATTCATCTTTAGATAAAACGTCATCTAAACTTTGATCGCCGAGATGACGTACATCTTTCCCTTTCACGAAGTAGATAATGTATTCACATATATTCTGGCAACGGTCACCTACACGTTCAATGGCACGAGCCGACCACATCACTTGCAGAATGTGAGGAATATTTTTCGGGTCTTCCATCATATAAGTCATCAACTGGCGAATCACTGCTTCATATTCCGCGTCTAACTTATCGTCAAGCTTATGTACTTCTGCGGCCGCATCCACATCCATTCGAGCAAAAGCATCGAGTACTTGGTGCAGCATTTGGATCGCCTGACGACATAAAGGCTCTAACGAGACTTGGAATTGGCGCTCTTGCGATGATGGGCTTTCGATCGCTACGTAGGCAATGCGTGTCGCAACATCACCAATGCGTTCAAGATCTGTGATGGTCTTAATGATAGCCATAATCAAACGTAAGTCTTTTGCCGTAGGCTGACGCTTAGCGATGATACGGGTACAAGCGTCGTCAATAGAGACTTCCATCGCGTTCACTTTATGATCATCACGCACAACTTTACGTGCCAGTTCGATGTCATCCTTGTGTAAGGCTTGAATAGCATACGACAGTTGCTGCTCTACTAAGCCACCCATGGTAAGTACATGGGTACGAATCGATTCTAGCTCTACGTTAAATTGTCCTGAGATATGACGTCCAAAGTGCATGGCTTTCTTTTTAATCCTTAAAAGGTCGCGGCTTAACCGTAACGACCGGTGATGTAATCTTCGGTTTGTTTCTTCATTGGAGAGGTGAAGATCGAATCCGCATCCGAGTATTCAATCAATTTACCCATATGAATAAACGCAGTATGGTCGCTTACGCGCGCCGCCTGCTGCATGTTATGGGTAACGATAACCACAGTATATTGAGTCTTGAGCTCATTGATAAGCTCTTCAATAGTTAAAGTTGATATTGGATCCAATGCTGATGTCGGCTCATCTAATAATAGTACTTCTGGCTCAATCGCGACGGCACGTGCAATAACCAAGCGCTGCTGTTGTCCGCCAGAAAGTCCAAATGCGTTCTCATGTAAACGGTCTTTAACTTCATCCCACAATGCCGCAGACCGCAACGAGCGCTCGACCGCATCATCCAAAGTTCGGCGAGTCTTAACGCCCTGCAGACGGAGGCCATAAACCACATTCTCATAAATTGATTTAGGAAATGGATTAGGGCGTTGGAATACCATACCGACACGGCGACGCAATGTTGCCACGTCAACACTTGGGTTATAGACATTCTTACCGTGCAAACGAACTTTACCCGTCACCTTGCAGCCTTCCACTAAGTCGTTCATACGGTTAATGCAACGTAATAGTGTTGATTTACCACAGCCTGATGGGCCAATGAATGCCGTTACACGCCCTTTCGGAATACGCATGGAAATATCGTGCAGCGCCTGAGCCTGACCATAGAAAAGATTAAGGTTCTCAATAGAGATAGCCGTTTGTTCATCCGTTAGATTATGAACATCCAACGGCGGCTCATAACCCAATGTATTATCAAAGTTAAACATGCTTAATCTTGTCCTAAAGTTCGGTATTTCTCACGCAGGTTATTACGAATACTGATTGCTGTTAAGTTTAGTCCGACAATCACGGTCACGAGTAAGAAGGAAGTCGCGTAAACCAGCGGACGCGCGGCTTCAATATTTGACGTCTGGAATCCGACATCGTAGATGTGGAAGCCTAAGTGCATGAACTTTCTGTCCAAATGCACGTAAGGGAATTGCCCATCCACTGGCAAGCTAGAAGCCAGCTTCACAACTCCCACTAGCATCAAGGGTGCAACCTCCCCCGCAGCACGAGCAATCGCTAGAATCAAACCAGTGATGATCGCAGGGGTTGCCATAGGCAAAACCACACGCCACAGTGTTTCAAACTGCGTTGCGCCTAAGGCTAGCGAACCATGACGAACAGAGCTTGGAATACGGGTTAAACCTTCTTCCGTGGTGACAATCACCACCGGTAACGTCAATACAGCTAACGTCAATGCTGACCACAACAAGCCCGGCGTACCAAAGGTTGGAGCGGGTAATCTTTCAGCGTAAAACAGGTTATCGATCGAGGCACCAATGGTGTAAACAAAGAAGCCCAAACCAAATACACCGTAAACAATCGAAGGAACACCAGCAAGGTTAATAACCGCAATACGAATGACTCGAGTAAGCGCATTGTTCTTAGCGTACTCATGCAAATAGATTGCCGCCACCACCCCCAATGGCATCACGATGATCGACATAATGATAACCAAGAAAACTGTACCGAAAATCGCTGGGAAAACACCACCTTCAGAATTCGATTCGCGTGGGTCTTCTGAGAGGAACTTCCAAACCTGTTTCCCCCAATGAGCCACCTTTTCAGGCAGTGACATTTGGTTGGGATACCAGTAGTCCAAAATGTCTTCTAACGGAATCGAAACTTGAGTCCCGGTCATGTCTTCGACAATGAGCGCATAATCGGAGAAGCCCAAACGCAATCCATCAAGCTGCATGTCTAGCTTGGCTAACTCTGCTTCAATTTCTGCTTTGCGTTGGCTGTTGTTTGCCAAAAACTCTTCGGTGATAGTGTCATTAAGCTCGTGCTTGCGCTTGTCTAAGCGAAGCTGTTCTAGCTTCCAACCCAAGTCTTTTACTTGATCATCCACCAGCATGTCGATTTCGTGATGCAAGGTTTCAGCATCATCAAGCTTCTGATCCAAAAGCGTTTGAATGTTGTTTTCGTAGCGCGTGTTACCATCTTGGAAAGCAACAAACTTACCGAAAAAGTAGCCACCACTGCTGCGCTCAATCACTGCCCATTCGCCCGGAGTCGTCGGCTCATCCAACTGCATTTTCAGTACCGAGATAAAGTCAGCTGGGTACAACTCACGGTTGGCAATTTTGATGTTCAAACGTGTTGCAAATTCTTCGTCATCCGCGAGTTTATTTGCCGCTTCTTTTGGTAGGTAACTTCTGGGTACGAAACTGCGCTCGTAAACCTGGCCAACCAGAATCGAGTTTTCATGCAGCACTTCGCCCTGCACCGGAGTCAGCGCAGCAACGTTCCATTGATAAAGTGGCGCAGGCCAGAAGTAAGTAAGCCCCTTCCAACCAATCAATAGCAATAAACCGAGGACAGAAAGCAAACTGATACTCACTGCTCCCCCGGTTAACCAAATCCAAGGTGCGCCAGAACGAATCCAATTTAACACGCTATTACTCGCTCTTCCGTTAACTGATTACAACGCACGATATTTATCTCTTAGTCTTTGACGAACCCATTCTGCCAAAGCGTTCACCGCAAAGGTGAAGACAAACAAAATTAATGCCGATAGGAACAACAATCGATAATGAGAACTGCCCACTTCCGACTCTGGCAATTCAACCGCAATGGTCGCCGACAAGCTGCGCAAGCCTTCTAGCACGTTCCAATCCATTAATGGCGTATTACCCGTCGCCATTAATACAATCATGGTTTCACCCACTGCACGACCAAGTCCCATCATGATTGCCGAGAAGATGCCCGGGCTGGCTGTCAGCAGGACCACATAAATCAGGGTTTGCCATGGCGTCGCGCCGAGTGCTAATGAACCATCCGATAAGTGCTTAGGTACAGAGAAAATCGCATCTTCGGCAATGGTGAAAATCGTTGGTATAACCGCAAATCCCATCGCCAAACCAACTACCAGCGCGTTACGTTGGTCAAAACCAATACCATGGTCAGTCAAGAACAAACGCATATCACCGCCAAAGAAGGCTTGCTCAAGCATTGGCGACACCCACACACCCAGCCCGATCAACAACAGAAGCAAAGGCATCAATACTAAGGCATGCCACCCATTAGGAAGGCGGTTACGTATCGGCTGTGGGATCAGTGCCCATAGACCGCCCATCACCATAGTGCTCAGCGGCAAAACAAACAACATCACCATAACGGTAATCAGATGGTCTTCCACAATCGGCGCGAACCAGAGCCCGGCAAGGAAACCAATAATAACCGTAGGCAAAGCTTCCATTAACTCGATTGATGGCTTTACCACTCGCCGCATACGTGGCGACATAAAGTAAGCGGTATAAATTGCGCCAAGCACAGCCAGTGGTACTGAAAATAGCATCGCGAACATCGCCGCTTTGATGGTGCCAAACGCAATTGGCACTAAGCTGAATTTCGCTTCAAAGTCATCACTGGCAGAGGTAGATTGCCACACAAATTCGGGCTCAGGGTAACCTTCATACCAAACCTTTTGCCACAAGGAGGACAGAGAGACTTCGGGGTACGGGTTATCAACGAACGCGACATTCAATTCGCCGTTTTGCCATGTAATCAGATAGCGCTCGTTATTCGACATTGCTGCCATCACTGGCGCTTGTGTGTAGGCTCGCTTAAACAACACCAATTTCTCACTGGTGGTGTAATGGCTTTGCAACGTACCGTTGGTGTAAAAGCTGTAGAAACCTTTGCGGTGTGAATCGGGAAGTAAATACTTCAGCTCAGACGCCAACTTAAAATCACGAATGTGAGTCAAAGTACGTTTGTCGCCCTGCAACGTATCAAACCATTGCGATACACGACCATCGTTATGCGTAACGAGCAGAGAATACGCCCCAGCTAGCAAATCCATCGTTCTCACTGAATGCTTTGTATCACCTTGCGTTAGGTCGATCACTTCACGTACCGAGAACTTACGTTCACCTTTCACAAGTACGATTAACTCAGAGCCATTACGCAAGTACAAGTTTTGCCCATCAGGTGTTAACAGCATTTGATCTGGCGAATCAAAACCGGAAGAAAAGGTGTAATTAACCGTTATGGGTAGCGCATCTAGTACTTGGGGCTCTTGCCAACGAGCTTTAAGCACTCCGCTCTGAGTCTGCCATACTAGAGTTGGGAATTGTGGGGATGGACTAAAAACAAACTTTGTCACCGGGTCGCTGGCATCTGTCAGCTGCATGTTCATGCTTGAACTAAAAGGTATCACTTCCGGTGGACGAGTGTTTTCGCGCAGCGTCGCGTTAAACTCCGGCTTGAAAATATGTGCTTTACCTTGGCCATCGACTAAACCATACCAACCAGTCCCGGTGCAGACTGAGAAAACGCCACTGGGTTGTTAGCTATCTGCTGAGTGTAAAGCGCGGGCTTGCTAGAATCATCAAGAGGTAGAAAACGAACTTCACCGGATTGGGTTAAAACCAAACCGATTTGAGAGTAATCATCAACGGAAATTGCGAGTGGCTTCCCGCTTTGGGTTGCACGAGCGGCATAATTGGTTTCGATCTCTGCATCAGAAAACAGAGGGATGATCACCATCGCGAGATAAACGAAGATCAACACAAGAGCAGCAAGGACGCCTACACCACCAGATGTCACTGCAATTCGGACTAAACGATCTTTAATCAATCGTTTCTTATCTTTCTCCTGCAATGAAAACTCGGCTTGTGCCATTGATCTCTCTACCCTTTTTTACTTAGTACTAGAATATGTCGTTAAGATGACAATTATATTACAGATCACATTAAACAACTGAAAAGAATACAACTCTTGTACAGATCTTATTATGAAATAAAACTGTAACGTAAACCTCATAATGTTCAGACTCATCATTTTGTATCTCACTGGTGAGTACGGATCTACTTTATTTTAGGCTAGGTAAGGTTATGAGCTCAGAAAAACTCTATATAGAAAAAGAACTTAGTTGGTTGTCTTTCAACGAGCGAGTACTACAAGAAGCCGCTGATAAAACCGTTCCTCTCATTGAGCGAATTCGCTTTCTTGGAATCTTTTCCAATAACTTGGATGAGTTTTATAAAGTACGCTTTGCAGACGTAAAACGTCGGATCTTAATTAGCCAAGATCGAGGTGATAGTAATAACTCTAAGCACTTGTTAACTAAGATGCAAACCAAAGCTTTGAGGCTAAACGAGCAGTTCGATGAGCTATATAGTGAACTAATTCGGGAGATGGCTAGGCGCCGTATTTTCTTAGTGAACGAAAATCAGCTTGATGATACACAAAAGCGTTGGATCACCAAGTACTTCCGTAAAGAAGTCATGCCGCACATCACACCACTTTTGATCAAAGATGACATCGATGTTTTGCAATTTCTCAAAGACGAGTACGCATACATTACCGTTGACTTACGTAAAGGCGATCAATCTCAATACGCTTTAATTGAAATTCCAACCGATCACTTACCTCGTTTCGTCATGCTACCTGAAAAAAAGGGTAAGCGACGTAAAACGATCATCCTGCTCGACAACATAATCCGCTATTGTCTCGATGAGCTATTCAAAGGCTTTTTTGAATACGATGAACTCAAAGGTTATGCGATGAAAATGACTCGGGATGCTGAATATGACTTACGCTTTGAAATAGAATATAGCCTGCTTGAGCAAATGTCTGAAGGGGTTAATCAACGCCTCACAGCACTACCCGTTCGGTTTGTTTATGAACGTGATATGCCACAGAAAATGCTGAACTTCTTATGTAATAAACTGGGAATATCTAGCTATGACAACCTCATTCCTGGTGGCCGTTACCATAACTTCAAGGACTTCATTGATTTTCCAAACGTTGGCCGTGACTACTTAGAAAACAAACCAATGCCACCAATGAAGTGTGCCGACTTTGAAGGTTACGCAAACAGCTTTGAAGCAATTAAAACAAAAGACATATTGCTGCACTACCCTTATCACACCTTCGATCATATTTCTGAATTAGTTCGCCAAGCCTCTTTCGACCCAAAAGTCCTCAGTATAAAAATCAATATCTATCGCGTCGCTAAAGACTCACGCTTAATGAACTCGTTGATCGATGCCGTACACAATGGCAAGGGCGTCACGGTTGTTGTGGAGTTACAAGCTCGTTTCGATGAAGAAGCTAACATCGAGTGGTCTAAGATACTGACCGAGGCAGGTGTGCACGTTGTCTTTGGTGCGCCAGGCCTTAAGATCCACTCCAAATTACTCTTAATAAGTCGTCGAGAAGAAGGCGAGATTATTCGTTATGCCCATATTGGCACTGGGAATTTTCATGAAAAGACAGCACGCATCTACACTGATTTTTCCTTACTCACTGCCGATCAGGAGATCACCGACGAGGTACGCAATGTGTTCGGATATATCGAAAACCCGTACCGCCCAGTTAAGTTTAACCATTTGATTGTTTCTCCACGTAACTCTCGAACACAGCTATATCGTCTAATCGATGGTGAGATTGCGAATGCAAAAGCAGGAAAGAAAGCGATTTTGACCATCAAAGTCAATAACTTGGTCGACAAAGGCATCATCAATAAGCTCTATGGAGCCAGCAATGCGGGGGTGAAAATCAATATGATAATCCGCGGTATGTGTTCACTCGTACCGGGTATTGAAGGGGTGAGTGAAAACATTCGTATTATCAGTATTGTTGACCGTTTCTTAGAGCACCCTCGCGTGATCATCACCCACAATAGTGGTGATCCACAAGTTTATATCTCGTCAGCTGACTGGATGACTCGCAACATCGACCACCGCATTGAGGTTGCTGTACCAATCCACGATCCTCGTTTGAAACAAAGAATTATTGATATCACTAACATTCACTTTACCGATACGGTAAAGGCTCGCTTAATCGATAAAGAGATGAGCAATAGCTATGTACCACGAGGTAATCGTAAAAAAGTTCGCTCACAAGTTGCTATCTACGACTATCTTAAACATATAGAAAAGCAAATAAGAAAACAAAAATCAGATGCCTCAAATACTTGAACAAGATGTACGCCATATTGCCGCAATTGACCTCGGGTCGAACAGCTTCCATATGGTAGTGGCGAAAGTTGTGGGAAGTGATCTGCAATTAGTCAGCCGCCATAAACAACGCGTCCGCTTAGCTGCCGGACTCGATTCAGAGTTAAATCTCAGCCATGCCGCGATGGAGCGAGGCCTTGAGTGCCTCGCAATGTTCGCCGAACGCTTACAAGGCTTTGAAGCTTCAAACGTAAGAATTGCAGCTACACATACCTTAAGGCGAGCTAACAACGCCCACCTCTTTATTAAACGAGCCAAAGAGGTGCTGCCTTTTCCAATTGAGATCATCCCGGGCGAAGAAGAAGCTCGCCTCATCTATCTTGGCGTCGCGCACACTCAAGCAGAATCTAACTCAAAGTTGGTCGTCGACATCGGCGGCGGAAGTACCGAGATGATCATCGGTCAAGAATTCGAACCTGAACTTCTCAACAGTAAGCAAATGGGTTGCGTGAGCTTTACCGAGCAGTTCTTCAATAATGGCAAACTGTCGAGTAAGAACTTCAGCAAAGCGATTCTCGCCGCAGAACAACGCATGGAATCCATTGCCTCAAAATACCGTAAGAAAGGCTGGGATATTGCTCTTGGATCTTCCGGTACTATCAAAGCAATACGTGAAGTGTTGATTGGTTTAGGTTATGAAGATGGGCTTGTCACCAATAAGCGTTTAGGCAAGCTTATCGACACGCTATGCGAGTTTGGTTCCATTGATGATATCGAGCTTGTTGGTCTTAGTGACGAGCGTAAGTCAGTCTTTGCCGCAGGTGTAGCCATTTTATCTGCCATCTTCCAATCACTAAAAATCAACCAGATGTTCTTCTCGGATGGTGCGTTGCGTGAGGGCTTGCTCTACGAGATGGAAGAGCGCTTCGCTCGTTCTGATATTCGTATGCGCACCACAGAAAACCTAGCAAAACAACATCGCGTTGATATTGAACACGCGGCACGCGTAAAAGGTCATGCAAGGGAGATGCTGAGCAATGTTCGTGCTGAACTTGGTATCAAGAAAAAGAGTGAGTTGTTTGATTTACTGGAATGGGCGGCTTTGCTGCATGAAGTTGGCTTGAGCATCAGTCTGCGCGGCTTCCATCGTCACTCATTCTACATTCTGCTGCACTCCAACTTACCGGGCTTTAACCGCGAACAGCAATTGGTATTGGCGACCTTAGCTCGCTTCCAACGTAAATCCCTTAAGCTGAGTGAGCTCCCAGAGTTCAATCTCTACAAAGAGAGTGACATCATCAACTTAATTAAGATTCTGCGTCTAGCTATCGTGGTCAACGGTCAGCGTAACGACGATCCACTGCCAGAGCTGACGCTGTCGATACAAGAAAATAAGTGGGTACTTACCTGCGCTGAAGAAGGTTGGCTGGAGAATAACAAACTGCTCGATGCCGATTTACAGGAAGAACAGCAACGCTGGGAAAGCGCAGGATGGGTATTGAGCTTCTAACTGCAAATTCAATGAAACAAAAAAGGTCGGCTTACAAACCGACCTTTTTTAGTTCCTTTGCAGCAAAATCGGCAGTAATCGGAACATAACCGTCTTTCGCGACCAGTGCTTGCCCTTGGGCAGAGAACATAAAACGAATGAACTCAGATTCAATTGGGCTTAACGGATAATCAGGATGTTTATTCACGTATACATAGAGGTAACGCGATAGTGGGTACTTACCTGAGATAATATTTTCACGCACTGGGCTAACGTAATCTGTGCCTGTTTTCGCAATAGGAACTAAACGAACCCCAGCAACTCGATAACCCACACCGGAGTAACCAACACCGCTAATCGTTGATGCGACAGACTGCACCACTGATGCTGATCCCGGCTGTTCATTCACACGAGTTTTGAAATCACCGCCACACAAGGCGTTACTTTTAAAGTAACCGTAGGTACCCGATACCGAGTTACGCCCAAACAACTGCAAGTTACGCTTTGCCCATTCAGCTTTGATGCCTAACTCACGCCAGTTAGTGATGAACTCACTTTCACCGCAGCGCAATGTCGCGGAAAACATCGCGTCCAGCTGATGGAAGTTAAGCCCTTTGATTGGATTATCTTGGTGCACAAAAATACCAATAGCATCAATCGCAACACGAAGAGCCGTTGGCTTGTAACCATGCACCCGCTCAAATGCTTCGATCTCTCGCATACGCATTGAGCGACTCATTGGCCCAAATTGCGCAGTTTGCTCTGTTAACGCCGGTGGCGCAGTAGATGAGCCAGAAGCTTGTACCTGAGCATTAATATTCGGGTAGATAGATTTAAACTCTTCCACCCAAAGCGTGGTCATACCCGCTAACGTATCTGAGCCGACAGACAATAAGTTACCGGCTATGCCAGTTGTCTTTTGATAATTCGGCAACGGTTCATCTTGTGCAAAAGCCACGCTGGAGAGTACCAGTGTGGCTAGAGTAACTTTCTTGATTACTTTGGATACGACGCTCATTACTTCACCACCAAACGACTTGGCAGAACGAAAGAGAACTTACTGCCAACGCCAACTTCACTGTGGATTTCGAGATGAGAATCATGGTGGCTCAACGCGTGCTTCACGATGGCCAAACCTAGACCACTGCCCCCAGTATCTCGTGAACGAGCTTTATCCACGCGATAGAAACGTTCGGTCAATCGATGCAAGTGTTGTGGCTCAATACCATCACCGCTGTCTTCTACTTCTAGGCAAGCGCCTTGGGCAGTTTGATACCAACGAACGTTAATATGTGCCCCCGGAGGTGTGTATTTCACCGCGTTATACACCAAGTTAGAAATCGCACTACGCAGTTGGTCATCATCACCGAGCACGCGCAGACTAGAATCAACATCGAACTTCAACTGATGCTGATCATCGCCACTTAAGCTTACGGCCTCCTTCTCTAGCACTTCTAACATGCTAGGTACATTGACCACATCTTCCAGTTCATGCATTGGTGCCGCTTCAATCTTAGAAAGCGTCAGAAGCTGATTAACCAAGCTGTTCATACGATTGAGCTGCTCTGTCATCACACCATGAGCTTTGGTCCACATTGGTCCAACAATCATGTCTGGATCTTCCGTCATCTCAAGATAGCCTTGCAGTACCGTCATCGGTGTACGAAGTTCATGAGATACGTTAGCGAAGAAGTTACGACGCATACCTTCAAGCTGTTTAAGTTGGCTTACATCACGCACCACCATCAGGTGTTCTCCTTCGGTGTAAGGCACGATACGCAGCTCTAACATACGTTCGACGTTCAATGGCGAACGCATTTCTAGCGGCTCAGAGAAGTCTTGCTTGTTGATGTACTTAATAAAGTCTGGAGTACGAATTAGGTTAGAAATAGGTTGTCCAGAGTCTTCCGGCCAGTGGAAACCCAAAAGGTGCTGTGCAAGCTTGTTACACCACACGATATTGCCTTCAGCACGAAAGACCACCACCGCATCCGGCAGTGATTCAGCACCATTGCGGAAACGGCGAATTAAGTTGGTGAGCTCTTTGCGTTTGCGACGCTGACGTTGCTGCAAGCGGTACAAACCGTTAAATAACGATTCCCAGTTGCCACTGCCAGACGGTGGTGTCAGACGTTTTTCATCCCACAACCAAGCCGACAAACGCACCTGATTATGTAAATGCCATACAAGCTGCAAAGCCGTGGCAGCCAAAAGCAACCACGGCATATAACCGAATATCCAACCTATGATCACCCACGGGGTGTAAAAAAAAGCCAGCTCCCAGGCCAGCTTTTTCCAAGTCAATCTTTCAACCACTCATTACTCCATAAATGGTATTGATAAGCTGCTAACGATGTTATGCCTTTGTCGAGAAACGGTAACCTGCACCACGAACGGTTTGAATCAACTTGTCATGGCCAGCCATTTCAAGTGCTTTACGTAGACGACGGATATGCACATCAACGGTACGATCTTCTACATAAACATTAGTACCCCAAACGTTGTTTAGCAGTTGTTCACGGCTGTAAACACGCTCTTGATGGGTCATAAAAAAGTGCAGCATTTTGAACTCTGTCGGTCCCATATCAACCGCTTCATCATTTGCGGTAACCCGGTGAGAAACAGGATCTAATTTCAGACCTTGAACATCAATCACATCTTCAAGCGCTGTCGGTGTCACGCGGCGAATTACCGCTTTAAGACGAGCAACCAGCTCTTTTGGTGAGAAAGGTTTAGTGATGTAGTCATCAGCGCCGACTTCTAAGCCGCGAACCTTATCTTCTTCTTCACCACGCGCGGTGAGCATCACAACAGGGATGTTACGAGTTAACTCTTCACGCTTCATGTGTTTGATGAAATTGATACCGCTACCGCCTGGTAGCATCCAGTCTAGTAACACTAAATCTGGGAAGGGTTCAGCCAGTTTGGTTACCGCAGTATCGTAATCTTCTGCTTCTACTGCTTGGTAACCTTTCTGTTCAAGCACGAAGCAGAGCATTTCGCGAATCGGAGCTTCGTCTTCAACAACCAGAATCCTTCTAGACATAATTGAATAACCTTATGTGAGTTGAGCTAATGAATTTCAAGGACAAAGCGCCCCTCTATGCATAAGCATTATTACCACCAATTATGACACTTTTGTGACCTTTGAAAACAAATTTTCATATAAGTTTCTTTTGAGATTCATCATGATCTTTTTCAATTCTATTAGGACAACGCCGGCAAAATTCCCTATGATTAGTCTCTTGTCATCAAGCCTAGAGAAGATTTATGTGGTTTAAAAACTGTCTGGTATACCGTGTTAACCGCGAGGTTAACTTCAACGCCGATCAACTGGAAACTCAACTTGCCGAGTTCCGATTCACCCCTTGTGGCAGCCAAGATAAGCAAAAGTTTGGCTGGGTTAGCGCGATGGGTAGAAATGGCGACATGATGACGCACGTTTCTGAAAACCGCATTCTAATTTGCGCTAAGAAAGAAGAGAAGATGCTACCTGCTTCAGTGATCAAAGATTCACTAAACGCAAAAGTAGAAGCAATGGAAGCACAAGAAGGTCGTCCTCTTAAGAAGAAAGAGAAAGACAACCTAAAAGATGACATCGTAATGGATCTACTGCCACGTGCATTTAGTCGTAGCAGCCACACTTACGTACTGATCATGCCAAAAGAAGGCTTCATCCTCGTTGATGCAAGCAGCTACAAAAAAGCAGAAGACGTATTGGCACTATTACGTAAGACAATGGGTAGCCTGCCTGTTGTACCAGCAATCCCAGAAGTTGCGATCGAAACGACTCTGACTGAGTGGGTAAAAACTGGCGATACACCACAAGGCATCACAATGATGGACGAAGCAGAGCTTAAGTCTGTGCTAGAGGAAGGTGGTGTGATTCGTTGTAAGAAGCAAGAACTGACAACCGATGAAATCCGCAACCACATCGCTGCAGACAAAGTGGTAACTAAGCTAGCACTAAACTGGCAAGATCGTATCGAATTCATCATGGCAGAGGACTCTGGCATCAAACGTCTTAAGTTCTCTGATGAACTAAAAGATCAAAACGATGATATTCCACGTGAAGATCAAGCTGCTCGCTTCGATGCAGACTTCTCTCTAATGTGTGGTGAGTTCAGCGCTTTCTTACCAAACCTATACGAAGCGCTAGGCGGTCTGCCAAACCCTAACGCTTAGTTTCGTACAAAAATTAACCACAACGCCCTCACTTTTTTTGAGGGCGTTTGTTTATCCAAACCATAATTCTCCTAGTCACAGTTCACATTTTGACGTAAAATTTGCGCCCCATTTCCATGAGGTGGATTTGGCCTGACTTGTGATCAGATACTAAGAGAATTGAGCAATGACAACAGAGAAAGCATTCGTACCAGAGCTACTGTCTCCTGCAGGTAGCCTTAAAAACATGCGTTACGCATTCGCCTACGGCGCAGATGCAGTATACGCTGGCCAACCTCGCTACAGCCTTCGCGTACGTAACAACGAGTTCAACCACGAAAACCTACAAATCGGTATCAACGAAGCGCATGCCCTAGGCAAAAAGCTTTACGTGGTATGTAACATCCAACCGCACAACTCTAAGCTTAAGACTTTCATCCGCGACCTTAAGCCAGTGGTAGAAATGGGCCCAGACGCACTTATCATGTCTGATCCAGGTCTTATCATGATGGTTCGCGAAGCGTTCCCAGAAATGCCAATCCATCTGTCAGTACAGGCGAACGCAGTAAACTGGGCAACCGTGAAGTTCTGGGCAGCTAACGGCGTTGAGCGTGTGATCGTTTCTCGTGAGCTTTCTCTAGAAGAAATCGAAGAAATTCGCGAGCACTGTCCTGAAACTGAACTAGAAGTTTTCGTTCACGGTGCTCTATGCATGGCCTACTCTGGTCGCTGCCTACTGTCTGGTTACATCAACAAACGTGACCCTAACCAAGGTACTTGCACTAACGCATGTCGTTGGGAATATAAAGTCGAAGAAGGCAAAGAAAACGACGCAGGCCAAATTGTTGAAGCATTCGATCCAAACGAAGCTCAAGCAATCGAAGTCGCTGACGAACGCCCTGAAACAACTATCGGTCGCGGCAAACCAACTGACGAAGTGGTATTGCTTTCTGAAAGTCACCGTCCAGAAGAAAAAATGGCGGCATTTGAAGATGAGCATGGTACTTACATCATGAACTCGAAAGACCTACGCGCTATCCAGCACGTAGAACGTCTAACTAAGATGGGTGTTCACTCATTGAAGATCGAGGGCCGTACCAAGTCATTCTACTACTGTGCACGTACTGCTCAGGTTTACCGCAAAGCGATTGATGACGCAGTTGCTGGTCGTCCATTCGATGAGAGCCTAATGGGTACGCTAGAAAGCCTAGCTCACCGTGGCTACACAGAAGGTTTCCTACGTCGTCACACTCACGACAGCTACCAGAACTACGATTACGGTTACTCTGTATCTGACGCACAACAATTTGTTGGTGAATTCACTGGCAAACGTCGCGGTGACATGGCAGAAGTTGAAGTGAAGAACAAGTTCATCGTTGGTGACAGCCTTGAGCTAATGACGCCAAAAGGCAACGTAATCTTCACGCTAGAAGCTATGGAAAACCGTAAGTCAGAATCAATTGAAGACGCAAAAGGTAACGGCCACTTTGTATTTATCCCGGTTCCAGAAGACATGGATCTGGAATACGGTCTGTTGATGCGTAACTTAAATGCAGGTCAGGATACCCGTAACCCAACTGGTAAGTAATCATGGCACTACTTATTACCGATAAGTGCATCAACTGCGACATGTGTGACCCTGAGTGCCCTAATGGTGCAATTACTATGGGTGACAGCATTTTCGAAATTGATCCTGCTCTATGCACAGAGTGTAAAGGTCACTACGAAAAACCAACATGTCAGTCGGTGTGTCCAATTACGAAGTGCATTATTACCGACCCAAATCATGTCGAGACTGAAGAGCAATTGCTAGAGAAGTTCGTGATTATTCAAGGGCTAGCGTAATTGAAAGAGGTTCAACTTTGCAGCCAAAGTTGAACCTTTTTTTAACCCGATTTTTCGATAGGAATGATGTTGCAAAACAGTTCTTTCTCAAAGTTATACTCCAAACGAGAACGCCAGTCTGAAGTATTTGAAACAGGCACTAAATAAAAATTCTCCCTGCTAGTGTCAGTAACGAATGCCATTCCATACTGCATTAATTCATAATGAACATCACTAACAAACCCAGGGTCCAAACGCTGCCTACCAGTAAGATGATTGATATCATCTCTCGAAATAGAAACACCCGTATCTTCACCGCTAAATCTGTGTCTCAGCCATCCCGCAAATTCTTTTGCACAAATCATCGTCATGGTCTTGTCCTTGATTTACTCTTCGACGGGCAACAAGCCACTCAGCCCACCTATTAATATTGTCTGCGAAGCCACTTCCATAACCAACTGACAGACACGAAGCTAAGCAATCAGAGAGTCGTGCGAATTAGTTCTATTCAAAAACAAAGAAAATGGAATTTACCACCATAAACCACTGTTTCTTAAAAACATTCATACAATACCATCTGGATAACTTAGGTTGTTTTTTATACTAATATTATTCACTGTAGACAAAAGTGTGATGATTCTCCAGTTTCATAACCGAGATACGGCAGTACCCTACCCACTCATTTCATCGTAATAAGTGGTGCACACTCGGCAGGAGTGAGCTTTCTATTTTTCTTAGCTGGGGAAGGCGTACTTTTTTTATTTGTCGCTTTTGGGGATGGAGATTTAGGCTTCCAACTTGCGAGTTCTGCACCGCAGCCATCCCCCATAGGAGGTGGAGCTTGATTAACACAGTTCAGACTGGAAGAAGGGCAAGCTAACCGAACATGGAAATGGTAATGATGCCCCCACCAAGGACGAACTTTACGTAACCACGCACGCTCACGACTCGCTTCTTGCTTACACAACTGCTCTTTAATCACTGGATGAACAAAGATTCTAGCGACACGCTCACTTTGAGCAGCACTACGAATAATTTCAAAGTGTCGCTTCTCCCAGCGATGTTCTAGGATCTGGTATTTTTTTAGATCCACAACACTCATTGGCTTCGGCAATTGTAGCTCGTTATAAGATAGTGGCTCATCAGCTAAACGAAGCCATATATCAATGTCTAAGCCAGTTTGATGACTAGAATGACCAGAAGAAAAACGTCCACCACGCGCCAAAGACAAATCACCAATGAGCAATGTTGTATTAAGGTCTTGGTTTGCTTTTCTAGCGAGGTCTTCGATAAAACGAATAGCATGTGGATGCCCATAGTAACGCTTCGTTTTACTGCGCAAAACCTGATAGCCAGCACCATCCAAAGGGAGAGGCAAAGCGCCGTCTAAACAACCATTAGCATAACTACCAATAGCAGAAGAAGAATTATTTGTGGGACCAGGAACCTGCTCCCATGGAGTAGCATAAATAAAAGCTGAGAATAATAAACTTAAACAAAAAGAAAGACTCAGCTTCATCGCAATTATTCCTTAATAGTGCTCACCATTATCATAGTAGCCTTTAGGAGAGAGGGCCGAGAAAATTACCGCGACATCGATATCTTCGCCTGCAATACCTCGGACTTGTTGAGTGATCGCTTTAGCAACCTTGTCCTGTGTTTCCTGACCACGGTCGAACCACAGCACCTCAACAAAAGGATAGGCAGTGCTTACTTCACCTTCACTGAAAAAAGTACTGTAAATGTATTCAAACGTGAAGTCCTCGCGAGGGCAATCCATTAATGGTTGTAACTCATCAGTAAGAGGTTTTGATAGTGCTTGAACCGCTTGAGGCTCTACCGCTCTAAATCGAAGATGTGGCATAAACTTGCTTCCTAATTATTAGAATTAAGCGCCGATAATAGCAGGAACTCGAATTCTTATCACCTTAGCGGTAAGAGTATAGGTGCTATTGGAAATATGAAGTTTGAGGCTAAGGCAAAGCTTACAGATGCAAAAATGTATGGTCCGCCCCGTTATTGCAACTACAATTTAGTCATAACGGAGTTGGTTTGCGCTAATGTATTCGGAGTCCACGTTGGGAACATTAACTTCCCCGCTCCACGATGATATCCGCGCCAGATTATCCTTAAAAGCCCCAAAGCAACTAGGTGCTATTTTTTGTATCAGGTTACTAATCTGGCCGATCGACCGTTTTTGTCATCACGTTCATTGGCGTTGCAAACTTGGTTATGGCTATACAGCCCTAAAAGCTTGGCGGTGGTACAACACCGCCCAAGCTATTCTTGCTAGCTTATTGGCAAGTGCGACTACCACTACATTAAACGGCTTTGTTGCTCGTAAATTGACTAACCAATCTCCAAACACTTTTCCTGTTGTTTCTATCCTAGATAGCACGGACCTCGCTCCATGATATAAA
>NZ_APHW01000003.1 GCF_002741985.1 Vibrio rotiferianus CAIM 577 = LMG 21460 | reverse complement strand
CACCCGTCCGCCGCTCGACGCCGTTATCGTTCCCCGAAGGTTCAGATAACTCGTTTCCGCTCGACTTGCATGTGTTAGGCCTGCCGCCAGCGTTCAATCTGAGCCATGATCAAACTCTTCAATTTAAGATTTTGTTCGGCTCAATGAATACTGAACATTACATAAGTAATGTTTGAATTGACTGTGCTGAATCTTTCGATTCAATGGTCACTTCGTTTCATTGAAACCTAATTTGATACCGCCTTCCGTTAAGAAAGAAATATCTAATTGGATTATCATCAACGAGTGCCCACACAGATTGATAGGTTCTTATTTTTAAAGAGCACACTCTGAACTTCTCTTCAAAGTGGACGGTCATTTTAGCGAGATAACTTATCGTGTCAAACACTTTTTTAAGTTATTTCTCTGTGAGTTACTTTAGAACTCACTGACCTTGTTATCTCGGCTTCGCTTTGCTTGCTTTCCCGTGACAACGGAGGCGCATTATAGGGAGTTAGTTTAGGAACACAAGCCTATTTTTCAAAAAAACTTATCTTTTTGGTTTGTTCGTATAGAAAACAATCAAAACCCGATAAAAGTGTATTAAAAAGGGGGCTAACGCCCCCTAAAACTTGAACTTGGTCTCACTTTTCAATGCATTGATGCAATTACTGGTGAGCGATTATTTGGTCATTGCTCACAATCAACTGTACTTTCTTATCTGGCAATATTTGGCCAGCCAAGATTGATTTCGCTAATGGGTTCTCAACATTCTGTTGAATTGCACGTTTTAAAGGTCGCGCACCATACACGGGATCGAAACCAACTTGAGCAATCAAATCGAGGGCTTTGTCGGATACCTCTAATTGATAACCTTTTTCTTCTAAGCGTTTCGCTAGACGCTCAAGCTGAATAGATGCAATCGACTTAATGTGCTCTTGACCAAGCGGGTGGAATACTACGCTTTCATCAACACGGTTTAAGAACTCTGGGCGGAAGTGCTTGCTAACCACATCCATTACCTCATTCTTTATACCTTGGTAATCCAACGTAGCAAAGTTCTCTTGGATACGAGCAGAACCCAAGTTTGACGTCATGATGACCACGGTGTTACGGAAATCAACAGTGCGACCTTGGCCGTCAGTTAATCGTCCATCATCTAATACTTGGAGCAGAATATTGAACACATCTGGATGTGCCTTCTCTACTTCGTCTAATAAGATGACAGAATAAGGTTTACGACGAACCGCTTCTGTTAAGTAACCACCTTCTTCATAGCCAACGTAACCCGGAGGCGCACCAACCAACCTCGCCACAGAGTGTTTCTCCATGAACTCGGACATATCGATACGCACCATGGCATCTTCGCTGTCAAACATAAAGCTCGCGAGTGTCTTACACAGTTCAGTTTTACCTACACCTGTTGGACCTAAGAATAAGAAGGAACCAATCGGTTTGTTCGGATCCGATAAGCCAGCTCGGCTACGACGGATTGCATTAGATACCACTTCAACTGCTTCTGCCTGGCCAATCACACGTTTGTGCAGTACCTCTTCCATGCGGAGCAGTTTCTCTTTTTCTGCTTCAAGCATTTTTGAGACAGGAATACCCGTCTGCTTAGAGAGTACGTCTGCAATCTCGTTGTCTGTTACCTTGTTACGCAGTAGCGTCATCTCTTGCATTTCAGCTTGAGTCGCGAGGTCTAACTGCTTTTCAAGTTCTGGAATCCGGCCGTATTGCAACTCAGACATGCGGTTTAGGTCACCAGCGCGTCGTGCAAAGTCCATATCCATGCGGGCTTGCTCTAGCTCACCTTTAATATGTTGCGTACCAGATAGTGCTGCTTTTTCAGCATTCCACACTTCTTCTAGCTCTGCGTACTCACGCTCTTTTTCATTCAATTCTTCATTAAGCACATCCAAGCGTTTTTCACTAGCTTCATCATGCTCGTTACTTAGTGCTTGCTGCTCAATCTTCAGTTGGATGATTTTACGTTCGAGTTTGTCTAGCGACTCTGGCTTAGAGTCGATCTGTAAACGAATACTAGAAGCGGCTTCATCAATTAGGTCGATCGCTTTATCTGGTAACTGGCGATCTGAGACATAACGATGCGATAAGCTTGCCGCAGCGACAATAGCAGGGTCAGTGATCTCAACGTGATGGTGAAGCTCATAACGTTCTTTTAAACCACGAAGAATTGCAATCGTATCTTCAACACTCGGCTCATCCACCAGCACTTTTTGGAAACGACGCTCAAGTGCCGCATCTTTCTCTATATATTGTCGGTATTCATCCAACGTGGTTGCGCCCACACAATGAAGCTCACCACGAGCCAATGCAGGTTTTAACATATTGCCCGCATCCATAGAGCCTTCGCCCTTGCCTGCGCCAACCATGGTATGAAGCTCATCGATAAACAGAATGACATTGCCTTCTTCTTTGGCTAGTTCATTCAATACCGATTTCAAACGCTCTTCAAATTCACCACGATATTTTGCACCTGCAACAAGTGCGCCCATATCTAACGAAAGTACGCGGCGACCACGTAGTCCCTCTGGTACTTCATTATTAATGATGCGTTGAGCCAAGCCTTCTACGATAGCGGTTTTACCCACACCTGGTTCACCGATGATCACTGGGTTGTTCTTGGTACGACGCTGCAATACTTGGATGGTACGGCGGATTTCATCATCACGGCCGATAACAGGGTCTAACTTGCCCTGCTCTGCACGTTCAGTTAGGTCTATGGTGAACTTTTCCAATGCTTGGCGCAGTTCTTCCGCGTTCGGGTCATTGACCTTTTGACCACCTCTGATCTTTTCGATCGCTTGGCTGACTTTCTGCTCGGTCAAGCCCATCTCTTTTAATAGCTGACCAAGTGGGCCACGGTCTTCTAATGCCGCAAGCAAAAAGACTTCGGAAGAGATGTAGGAGTCCTGACGCTTTTGAGCCACTTTGTCGCATAAATTGAAAAGTGTCCCCATAGAGCTAGACAGCTGAACATCACCGCCGATGCCACTTACTTTAGGCAGTCGGTCTAACATTTCGCTCAATTTAGAGCGTAGATGACTGACGTCGACATCTAACATCGTGAGAAGTGGACGAATTGGGCTACCGTTCTGATCAAGCAGTGCCACCATTAGGTGCACTGGTTCGATATATTGATGATCGCGCCCTAACGCCAGTGACTGAGCATCAGAGATAGCGATTTGAAACTTACTTGTGAATCTATCAAGACGCATATCTTTCTTCCTAACCTCAACTTAAGAAAATTCTTTTGACAGTTAGAAAGATGGATACGCAAAGGGAGAATTTCAAGGGAGTTAATTAATAAAGATAGCTTTGCAAAAATGAAGATAGGCATCTTCGCACTTTTGCGCTGTACTAGTTAGTCCTCGATCCAAATAAAAGTCGCTTGTCGACCAGTCACACCATCGCGGCGATAGGAATAGAAGTCTTCTTTGTCTTGGAAAGTACACAGGCCAGAATCAAATACCTGAGTGATGCCAAGTTTATTGAGGCGCTGAGTTGCAAGCTTGGACATATCCGCCAACCACTTGCCTTCAACATCACGCGGAGTAAACGCTTGATGAGCTTGCGAGTCGAAATCCACAAAGGCTTGCAGAACATCTTCACCGACTTCAAATGCTTGAGGACCAATTGCAGGACCTAACCACGCCATAACTTCCCCAGAAAACAACTCGAGGGCGTTTTCAACGATACCATTTGCTAAGCCACGCCAACCAGCATGAACTGCCGCAACTTGGGTGCCTTGCGTATTGGTTAACAGAACAGGCAAACAGTCCGCAGTCATAGCAGAACAGACTACATTGCTTGCAGAGGTAAATACACCATCAGCATCAAGCACTTGAGTCGTTGGCGCACTCACTTGAGCGACCACTGTAGAGTGAGTTTGGTTCAACCAAATTGGCGCACTTGGCATATCAGCTTGCTGCGCCAACCAAGCACGGTTCTTTTCTACGATGGACGGGTCATCCCCAACATGAGCACCAAGGTTAAGCCCTTGATAAGGTGCACTCGAAAAGCCTCCGACTCTAGTAGAGGCGAAAGCTTTAACGTTTTTTGGTGCGGGCCAGTTAGGGAGAATCGTCTTCATATTAGAACTCGTCAGGCAGACCGAACTCTTCTGTATCTTTACGCAGCGCTTCTGTCATCGCAACCATGTCATCAGGAACCGGGGCATGGAACTCTAGCTCCTCACCAGTGATAGGATGTTCAAAACGTAGCATTACCGCGTGCAGCGCTTGACGGTCAAAGCCACGGATCATTGCAGTAAGCTCTTCCGATGCTCCAGTAGGAATACGTGCGCGACCGCCGTATGCAGTATCACCAAGTAGCGGATGCTGTAGGTAAGACATGTGCACACGGATTTGGTGTGTACGGCCTGTTTCTAGGCGAAGACGGATACGCGTGTGTTCACGGAAGTGCTCCGCTACACGGTAGTGTGTTACCGCCGGTTTACCCAAAGGAGCAACCGCCATAAGTGTACGCTTAGTAGAGTGGCGGCCAATCGGCTGATCCACTTTACCGCCCGCCGTCATACGGCCGATTGCAATCGCTTCATACTCACGAGTGATATTGCGTTTTTGCAGTGCACGAACTAAGCGAGTTTGAGCTGGAACAGTTTTCGCGACCACCATCAGACCTGTTGTGTCTTTATCCAAACGGTGCACGATACCTGCACGAGGTACTTCAGCGATGTCTGGGTAATGATGCAGCAATGCGTTTAGCACTGTGCCATCCGGTGTGCCTGCACCAGGGTGTACCACAAAATCACGAGGTTTGTTGATTACGATGATGTCTTCATCTTCGTAGACGATATCTAGCGGGATATCTTGTGCTTCCCAGCGCTCTTCATCTTCCAGCTCGGCTTGCAAGGTAATTTCCTCACCACCCATTACTTTGGTGCGAGGTTTAGTGACAACTTCACCATTCACTTGTACTTTCCCGTCAAGCAACCACTCTTTCAAGCGAGAGCGAGAGAAATCAGCGAACAATTCGGCGATAGCTTGGTCTAAACGTTGACCTAACTGGCTATCTTTTACGGTGTTGGTTAAAACAATCTGCTGAGCCATATCGAACTTTTTTAAAAACTGTGAGACTAATGCTCACGACTGTGGAAAAATAGACTATTACGTCATTGTATCTGTTACTGGAAAGAAAGTAACGGCAGCTTAAGAAATATTTAGATTCAAGGAACAGACTCCTGATATGAAACATCAGACTTTAATAGGCCTTTTAGCGGTATCCCTTCTGTTTGGCTGTGCAAGCAAAGAAGAAATCGTTCCTGATGTGCCACCTTCTGAACTGTATGCAGACGCACAAACGTCTCTTCAAAGTGGTAACTGGCTTTCAGCCATCGAGAAATTAGAAGCATTAGATTCGCGTTACCCGTTTGGTGCCTACTCTGAGCAGGTGCAACTTGACCTTATCTACGCGTACTACAAAAACGACGACCTAGCCCTCGGCCTGGCAACGATTTCTCGCTTTATGCGTTTAAACCCAACGCATGAAAAAATGGACTGGGTATTGTACATGCGTGGTTTGAGCCACATGGCGCAAGACCGTAACTTTATGCATGACCTATTCAACGTAGACCGTAGCGACCGTGACCCAGAGCCGGTGAAGAAAGCATTCGATGATTTCAAAAAACTGCTAGAGCGCTACCCGAACAGCCCTTACGCGGAAGATTCGCAAAAACGTATGGTGGCACTGAAGAACCGTCTAGCAAACTACGACCTTGCAACAGCTGACTTCTATTTGCGCCGTGAAGCTTGGATTGCTGCAATTAACCGCGCACAAGAGCTACAAAAATCGTTCCCAGATACTGAAGCCGCTCGTAAGTCGCTTGAGATTCAACTTGAAGCTTACAAGCAGCTTGATCTAAAAGACGCGGTTGCTAGAACAGAAGAGCTAATCAAGCTTAATCCTGTAAAATAATCCCCAACCGCCACAGCGAAAACTGTGGCGGTTTTATTTACCCCTCTTAATTTTGCCCCATCCACTAACTTGATGATTTTATAAGCACTACATATGCTTAAGATTCTCCTTCACCATCAGCATGGATGTGAACGTGACACTATCAAAGTTATGGACAGGACTGTTATTCCTAGTCTCCGCTTCGAGTTTTGCGCTCGAGCTATCCCCTCTCAGACAACCGCCTTACACTGGCGATCTCGACGTCATTAAAGAAAGAAACGTATTACGCGTACTCGTCTCTGCCGATCTTGGTTTCTATTACGTAGAAGGTGGAGAACCAAAAGGAATAGGAGCAGAACTACTGGCTCATTTCGAAAAAGATCTCCGTAAGCTCAAGCCAAAACTCAATATTCAAATTATCCCGGTTTCTCGTGATGAGCTATTACCTTCTCTTGAGCAGGGCTTAGGAGATTTGGTCGTCGCGAATCTCACCATTACCGAAGCGCGCAAAAAACTGGTCGACTTTAGTGATCCGGCAATTTCAGGGATAGAAGAGTGGGTCATCACAAACAAAGACACCCCATCGATGACCAAGATTGAGCAACTGAGTGGGAAAGAGATTTGGCTCCGGGCGAGTTCAAGCTACTTTGAAAGCATTCAAGCCTTAAACAAAAAACTCAATAAGAAAGGCTTACCGCCAATAGTGGTGCATTTTATCGAAGAAACACTACAAGATTACGAATTGGTTGGGATGCTTAACAACGGTTATGTCAAAGCTATCGTTCTTGATAGCCACAAAGCCAAGCTGTGGATGAGTTTTATGGATGACATACGAGCCCATACTAAAATACCAATCCGTAAAGGAGGGGAAATTGCTTGGGCAATGCGCCACGATAGCCCCGAGTTAATGAAGGTGGTGAATAAGTTTGTTCGTACAGCTAAATCCGGCACCCTACTTGGCAACGTCATCTATGGGAAATACATCGATAATACCAATTGGCTTAACAAGGCTCTGAATCCGAAAAAGATTGCTCAACTAGAAAAGCTCTCTTCACTGTTTACTAAATATGGAGAGAAATATGATTTCGATTACCTGCTCATCGCCGCAGTGGCGTATCAGGAATCAGGGTTTGACAACAACTTAGTATCAAGCCGTGGTGCAGTCGGCATTATGCAGATTTTACCGAGCACAGCGAGTGATCCTAATGTGAATATTAAGAATGTCCGTAATCTAGAGAACAACGTTCATGCAGGGGTGAAATACTTAGCGTTTCTTCGCCGGTATTACTTCAGTGATAATGCCATCAGTAAAGAGAACAAACTCTACTTAACACTAGCAGCGTACAATGCAGGACCAGGAAATATTGAGAGAATGCGTAAGCGCGCAGCTCAACAAGGCTACGACCCTAACGTATGGTTCAATAATGTTGAAGTCGTAACGCGCAGAAGTTTAGGAGAAACGGGGAGATACGTAACCAATGTGAACCGCTACTACGTCATCTACAAACAGTTAGAAAGCCTCGATCTTGCAAAGACACTCGATAACGTCCGATTAGTTCCAGAGGATCCAGTCTTTATGACACCGCTTCACAGAGTCAACCAAACACCTTAATCCAGGACTAAAAACCAAAAACGCTGCTCAATAATTGAGCGGCGTTTTTGAATCTAACTTATTGTGCACTTTAAGAGTGATCTGATTCACATCTTTGATCTGGTTAATTTTTAACTAACTAGAATTACAGGCCGTATAACTCCCCTAAAAACGGGTTAGTTTTCAGCTCAGTACTCTATCCAATCTAATGATTTCGAATCCGATAACAAGCAATTTTCACATAAATCTCAGCAGTTCTTGAGTGAGATCACATTCATTTTTCATCTCGAAAAACCCATCCAAAAAAGCGATCTAGATCACATTCTTTTCTCCTCAAAGCGGTAATCTGAACTCAACCCATGAGGGATGAAACAGAGGAAAAACATTTATGACAATGAACATTACTGGTAAAAACATCGAAATCACCTCTGCAATCCGCGCTCATATTGAGAGCAAATTTAAAAAGCTGGAGAAATGGCAAGTAGACATCATTGGATGCCAAGCAACATTCAGCGAGGAACCAAACAAACAGAAGAAATTCGAAGCCGTTATTAAAGTTCCTAAAGGCCAGCTAATCGCCTCAGCAACTCACGAAGATCTTTACGCAGCTATTAATGAAGTGGAGCAAAAACTAGAACGACAACTGAATAAGCTGACCCACAAACCTGAAGCTCGACGTGCGAATAAGCCTGAGCTAGTGGAAGAAGAAGAGTAAAACGTCCAGATTGAGGAAGTAGCGCCGAAAGGCGCTATTTTTTTGCTTGACGCTCCCCGCCTGCTTGCTTATTGTGTTTAAACACTCACAAATTAAGCACTATTTATGCACTCAACTAACCTGTTTCTTTTTGACTTCTTTTTCCTTCCATAGTTGGAGGGGCTAACTCGTTTGTGAAAGAAAAGTCAAAAACAAACAGAAAGCCTCCCAAATCGGGGGGGCTTTTTTTATAAGGAAAGAATTGATGACTGACCAACCTATTTCCCTGGAAGAAATTCGTTTACGTTTGAATGAACTCGATGACGAGTTATTAAGCCTGCTGTCCGAACGCCGAAAGCTCAGCATTGAAGTGGCAAAAAGCAAAGTCCAAACTTCAAAACCTGTTCGTGACGCAGTCCGTGAACAACAACTTCTGGTTAAACTGATCACCAACGGCCGTGATAAATACGAACTCGACGCTCAGTACATCACCAAGCTTTTCCATACCATTATTGAAGATTCTGTCCTTCTTCAACAAAGCTACCTGCAAAACCTCGTGAATCCACAGCAAAGCCGTAAGCCTCTTGCTCGTGTTGCTTTCCTTGGTGCCAAAGGCTCTTACTCTCATCTTGCTAGCCGTGAATACTTCAGTCGCAAGAATACAGAGCTGATTGAGCTCAACTGTGAACACTTCAAAGAAGTGACTCAGACAGTAGAATCTGGCCATGCTGACTACGGCGTTCTGCCAATTGAAAACACCAGCTCTGGCTCTATCAACGAAGTGTACGATCTTCTACAACACACAACGTTATACATCGTTGGTGAACTGACTCAACCGATTGAGCACTGCCTAGTAGCAACCAAAGACATTCGCCTTGAGAATATCAAAACCCTTTACTCACATCCGCAGCCACACCAGCAATGCAGCGAATTCCTTAGCCGTATGAAAGGTGTGAAACTAGAGTCTTGTGCAAGTACTGCTGATGCGATGCAAAAAGTACAAGAACTTAACCGCGATGACGTAGCTGCAATTGGTAACGCTTCAAGTGGCAAGCTTTATGGCCTACAAGCTATCCAAGGTAACATCGCAAACCAAACCGAAAACCACACTCGCTTTATCGTCGTCGCTCGTAAACCAGTTGAAGTGTCTACGCAAATTCCAGCCAAGACCACGCTGATCATGTCGACTTCGCAAGAGGCAGGCTCTTTGGTAGAAACGCTGCTGGTTCTACAACGTTTTGGCATCAACATGACCAAGTTAGAGTCTCGTCCAATCATGGGTAACCCATGGGAAGAAATGTTCTATGTCGACCTTGAATCCCACCTTGGTTCTACGGAGATGCAACAAGTATTAGATGAGCTCACAAAGATCACTAAGCACTTGAAAGTATTGGGCTGTTATCCAAGTGAAAACGTGAAACCGACTCAAGTAAAACTGAGCTAATGGACTACGATAGGTAAAAAGATCATGGCAACCCAAAAAGTCGTTATCGCTTCCTTGAACCCTGCAAAAATCAAAGCGGTAGAGAGTGCATTTCAAAGTGCACTCCCTAAGCATAGTTTTGAGTTTGTTGGAGTCAGTGTGCCGAGTGAAGTCGCAGATCAACCGATGTCGAATGAAGAAACTCACCTTGGCGCATTGAACCGAGTTCGTAACGCTAAAGCAGAAATACCAAGTGCAGATTTCTATGTGGGCTTGGAAGCGGGAATTGAAGGGTCAGTTACATTTGCTTGGATGGTGATAGAGTCTGACACACTCCGAGGTGAATCTCGTTCGGCGAGTCTGATGTTGCCACCTGAAGTATTACAAAAACTGGAACACGCCAATGAACTTGGTGATGTAATGGACGAAGTATTTGGTACTGATAACATCAAACAAAAAGGCGGTGCTATTGGTTTACTGACTCAAAACCAACTGACTCGCAGCTCGGTCTATCACCAGGCTTTGATTCTGGCGCTAATTCCATTTACCAATCCAGACCACTTCCCTGCTAACTTGTAGTCACTGTGTAAAGCTCGCATTAAAAAGGGCGGAGATTCCGCCCTTTTTGCCGTCTGTACCTCAGAGAGTTCGACTCAAAGATTATTGAGCGCCCTGCTCTAATAATGTCTTAAGTTTGTCTTTGTCGAGATCGGACTTCGACTTTAACTCATTCGAACCACGAGTGATGGTTGCAATGCCTACCCCTAACATTTGACTGATTTGACGTTGAGAAAGCTCACCTTTGAGCAATTCATTAAGAATATTCACTCGTGCAGTGAGCGACTCTCTCTCATCCGGCGTCATTAACATGGTCAACAACATCTCATGTTGCTGGTTATCCACGCTTGAACGGATCAGTTCAACAATCTGCTGCCAGTCTTTGTACTCAGGTTCGTGTGACATCAAGTTACCTCACTCAATACTTGGTATTGATCTCATTTGGGGTCAAGAACGCACCATCGACACCTAAAAGATCGCGGTAATAGGTTTCAAACATCAAGATGTTTTGCACATAACCGCGAGTTTCTTTAAATGGAATCGCTTCGATAAAGGAATAAGCATCCACTTTACCTTGAGTTCGCTCTCGCCATGTTTTTACTCGGTTAGGCCCTGCATTATAAGCAGCGAGCGCGAAAATACGATTATTATCGTAATCCTCCATCAAACCTTGTAAGTAGTGGCTACCAATTTCGATATTCTTACCCACGTTATACAAGTCTTGTGTACCTTGATACTTGAGCTTGTACTTGCGTGCCGTGTACTTCGCAGTTGCTGGCATAATTTGCATCAAACCTCGAGCACCAACGGGTGAACGCGCTTCTGAATCCAAAGCACTTTCTTGTCGAGCCAGTGACATCATAGTGATCGGGTCGATATTGTGCTTCTCAGCGTAGAAGTTAAACCACCAGCGGTGAGCTATCGGGAAACGCAATGGTATGTTGTCCCACATTTTTGCTTGAATACTTGCTGTGACCGTTAAGTTATGCCAACGCTTAGAAGCAGCATAAGCGGCCAACATCGTTTTTTCTTCTTTACTCACTCGACCAAGCAAATGAGACCACTCACTCTTTGCAGCTGCAATTTTGTCGGTTTCGATAAGCTCTTCAATTCGCGTTAAAGAGCTCTGATATTGTTTGAGTACTCTTTTTTCTAGCTTAATTGTCGAGGACGGATACTTTATCGACTGACCAATAGCATTGGCCGCTGCAACACTGTAAAAGTTACGTTGACCAACTAACTTAGACAGTCTTTGCTTACCTGCGACTTCATCACCCATCGCTATCTCACTGCGTCCTAACCAATATTGCCACCGAAGCGACGCCTGCTCTTCATCATTGAGTACTGCGATCCACTTCTGTACGCCTTTCCAATCGCCGTTTTGGATCGACAAACGAATACGGCTTTCAATCAAGGGTAAATTCTTACTCGACTTCGTTTTATCATCACGCCAATTTGCTAATGAGTCCGACTCAGTACGAATCAAACGGATCGCAATGTAGTCAGCCAGAGCTTGCGCTTTCTCAGGGGAGAATTTTTGCCCTTTCACTACCGTCGCGTATGCACTCTGCGCTTTACCAACATCTTTTCGAGCTAACTTTTCTAACGCATATTCAGTTTGTGCTCGATAAAAATCATTGGCAGGTTGCTTCTTAGCAAAATCCGCAACGGTTTCCGGTTTATCAAACAAGACTTTCATCGCTTTCGCTTGCTGCCGCGCTTTCGCTGACTCTGGCAGTTTTTGCAAGTAACTCATCAAACCGCTATTGCGCGCATCGAACGCCAACAACATGCGTTGCAAGATCATGTCATCAGTGCGTTCTCCCGCTTTGTCCCAAGCTGAGAATAATGGGTCACATTCATCGGCGATGCTCTTACCTCGCAACCACATATGCTCAGCGCCCTTAAACGCAGCGACTTGTTTGCCTTGTTTTAATTGGGCCACATAAAAAATACACTGATAACGCTCACCGCTCGGCTCCACTTTCTGGAACTCAGTAATGGTTTTCCAATCCTTCTGGCGATATAGGCTATCTAAGTAAGGAGCGCGAATCCGACGCGAAAATGGAAAAGCCTCATGATCTTTAATAAATTCATCAACCTGCTGTGGAGACTGGTTCGACAATTGCCTCAGAAACACTCGATAATCCACATAAGGTGTCAGTGGATAGTCAGCAATTTTAGAACGGATAGACAAGTAACCATCAATGTCATTTTTGTCTAATAAATCCTGAGCTTGCTCATAAACTTGGCGCTGTTTTTCTAGGCTCAGCGCAGCATTTGCTGACACGCTTACCGCACATAAAGCGGCTGCGTAGCATACTCTTTTAGCCAATTCCGATACGTTGAATCTCATGTGCGTCATTTTCCCCAGACGTTTATCGCTTTATTTCTTGCCGCTAGTGGATACAAGGCGCAACAAGTCATAAATCATATGCATCTATTTACACCGTATTAAGTTCTTATTGTAAAGCGACTTGATGTAATAAATGTTGTACTTGTGAAACTTTAGAACCCTTCAAGACAAATAGATTCCCAACAATCCATTCTTCCTGATGAATCGCGGTACATTGAATTTAAGGTGAACAAGAAAAGTGTATACCCTAACGTTGTGAGTTTCCGGTCAGCAATGAAGAAGAAATCACACGAGCTGTGAATTTCTTGCATTGCGGTAACAAAACTCAAGTAGTTGGTATAAAATAGAGCCTTTGAATGACAGTTAATTTAGGAACGATCGGCAATGGCTGAATACGTATATACCATGTCGCGGGTGAGCAAAATCGTGCCACCTAAGCGTCAAATTCTTAAAGACATCTCTCTAAGCTTCTTCCCTGGTGCAAAAATCGGTGTTCTAGGTCTGAACGGTGCAGGTAAATCAACACTGCTACGAATCATGGCGGGTATCGATACTGATATTGATGGTGAGGCTCGTCCACAACCAGGTCTAAACGTAGGTTACTTGCCTCAAGAACCTGTACTAGACGAATCTAAGACCGTTCGTGAAATCGTTGAAGAAGCCGTTTCAGATGTTGCTGACGCGCTTAAGCGTTTGGATGCGGTATATGCAGCATATGCAGAACCAGATGCTGACTTCGACGCTCTTGCAAAAGAACAGGGTGAGCTAGAAGCTCTGATCCAAGCTAAAGATGGTCATAACCTAGACAACGCGCTAGAGCGCGCTGCAGATGCGCTTCGTCTTCCTGAGTGGGATCAAAAGATCGCGCACCTATCAGGTGGTGAGCGTCGCCGTGTTGCAATCTGTCGTCTACTTCTAGAAAAGCCAGACATGCTACTACTAGACGAACCAACCAACCACTTGGATGCTGAGTCTGTTGCATGGCTAGAGCGCTTCCTAGTTGACTATACTGGTACTGTAGTTGCGATTACCCACGACCGTTACTTCCTAGATAACGCAGCGGGTTGGATCCTAGAACTTGACCGTGGTGAAGGTATTCCATGGGAAGGTAACTACACTTCTTGGCTGGAGCAAAAAGATGCTCGTCTACAACAAGAAGCATCTCAAGAAAAAGCTCGTCAGAAGACCATCGAGAAAGAACTTGAGTGGGTTCGTCAAAACCCTAAAGGTCGTCAGGCAAAATCGAAAGCACGTATGGCGCGCTTTGAAGAGCTACAAAACACGGATCACCAAAAACGTAACGAAACTAACGAACTGTTCATCCCGCCAGGTGAGCGTCTAGGTGATAAAGTTATCGAAGTGAACAACCTAACGAAGTCATTCGACGGTCGTGTTCTTATCGATGACCTATCGTTCAGCATGCCTAAGGGTGCAATCGTCGGTATCATCGGTGCCAACGGTGCAGGTAAATCGACTCTATTCAAGATGCTGAGCGGCACTGAGCAGCCAGACTCAGGTACGATTGAGCTAGGTGAAACAGTGAAATTGGCGTCTGTTGAGCAGTTCCGTGACTCAATGAACGACAAGAACACGGTATTCCAAGAGATTTCTGAAGGCGCTGACATCATCAAGATCAACAACTTCGAAATCCCAGCTCGTGCATACTGTTCACGCTTTAACTTTAAAGGTTCAGACCAACAGAAAGTGATTGGCGAGCTATCTGGTGGTGAGCGTAACCGTGTACACCTTGCGAAGCTGCTTAAGGCAGGTGGTAACGTACTGCTACTCGATGAGCCAACCAACGACCTAGATGTTGAAACACTACGTGCACTTGAAGAAGCACTACTAGAGTTCCCTGGCTGTGCAATGGTTATCTCGCACGACCGTTGGTTCCTAGACCGTATCGCGACGCACATCATCGACTACCGCGATGAAGGTCAAGTTAACTTCTACGAAGGTAACTACAACGAGTACATGGAGTGGCTGAAGAAGACCCTTGGTCCTGAAGCAGCTGAACCACACCGCATCAAATACAAGCGCGTATCTAAGTAATTTAGACGCGGTATTGATATGCCAGGTGGTATCTAAACACCGCCTGTGCTTGTAATTTGTTCAAAGGTCGCTATCATGGCGACCTTTGTTGCATATTTAGCCAGAATCTTGTTTTAAAACCGCAGTTTTTGAACCAAGATCGAATAATTAGTGCGCTTTCTGATAGACTAGTTAGTCATATCGAACAAAAAAAGAAAGTGCTATGACGGAACGACGCCGCTTTTCTCGTATTATCTATCGTGTACCTGCTACGCTCACTCAAGGGCCAAACCAACTCGATACCACAATTCAAGATTTGTCTTTGCACGGATTGCTACTCGAAACAAGTTCACCGGCAGAGTTAGATCTTCACTCTCCTGTTGAAATCTGTTTCGTATTTTCTGAGTCTGAACAGAGTGTATGTTTAAATGCTAACATCGTTAGTTTGAATCAGAATGCCATTCGGCTTAAAATTAGCAGCATTGATATTGATAGCATTAGTCAATTACGACGTTTCATAGAATTGAATGTTGGTAGTGATGAACTACTGAACCGAGAGTTAGAGCATCTTTCAGATCTCGGGGCAGAGTAATTCACCACTCAACTCAGTAAAGAGCCATGTCTAAAAAAATAACCATGCAGGTCCCGACTAAAAACGGCGATCAGCTTTTTTATTTGGGTCGCACTTCGGTCCTCGCGTTTTTTGCATCCCTACTCGCCCTCCCTGCGGTCATCGGTGGTGCCTGGTATTTGAATCAGCAGCAAGTTGAAAACCAAGAAAACTTGAGCCAAACCATTGCGAAGCTAGAAAGCGAAAAAGCTCAGATAACAGCGCTGTATGAAGAGCAATTAGATACTAATCATTCGCTATCTCAGTCGCTAACAGATAAAAACAACCAGATTCAACTACTAGGCAAACGAGTCTTTGATGTAGAGTCTGTACTTGGCCTCGCAGATGAAGAATTGATCGGAGAAGAAAGCAATCTCGCTCTAGAAGAGCGTATTGATGCTGCCGCCATTGACTCTGCTGTAAGAGCCACCATGTTCCGCTTGATACCAAACGATAGCCCGATGACCTACCAGCGTATTTCATCTTCATACGGCAGTCGTATTAACCCTATTTCTGGTAAACGCCATGTTCACACGGGTATCGATCTCACCTGTAAGCGTGGTGAAGAGATTCTCGCCCCTGCTGATGGGGTTGTGGAAACAGTACGACCAAGTAACAGAGGTTATGGCAACTACCTGACTCTACGTCACTCTTTTGGTTTCTCGAGCTCGTTTGCTCACCTAAGCAGATTTAAAGTGAAGAGCGGTCAATTCGTCAGTAAAGGCGATGTGATTGCAAAATGTGGTAATTCCGGTAACTCAACTGGCCCACACTTACACTATGAAGTGCGCTTTTTGGGTCGTGCGTTGAACCCTCAATACCTGATGGATTGGACACCTGAAAACTTCAACTACGCGTTCGAAAAAGAGAAAAAGGTGAAATGGGGACCATTGGTTCAATTGATTGATAATGTCGTTCGTCTGCAAATCAACCTGACTAACTCACCCTACCGTGATACCAGTATTAGCACAGTATCGAGTGAAGACAACAGTGGTACATCGACCAACTGATCATCTCTCGGCATCCAAATAAAAAAGAGCAGCCTGTGAGCTGCTCTTTTTGCATCTAAAATCAGTGCTTATCCACGATGGATATTATCGTTAGCTTGTTTGAGTAGGTTCTGACTCTCATTCATAAATTGCTGCGAGTACTCGCCAAACCAATCACTCACTTGTTCAAAACTTTCGACAAACTCCGCTTTGTCTTTGCTATCCAATATGCTTAGCGCTTCACCAAAACGTTGGTGGAATCGCTTAATCATGTCGATGTTCTCTTGCGACGAAAGAATGATGTCACCGTAGAGGTTTGGATCTTGACCAAACAGACGCCCTACCATCGCTAACTCCAAACGGTAAATTGGTGAGCTCAGTTTGAGCAGTTGTTCAATGTTTGGATTCTCTTTGCTTAAGTGCATACCGTAAGCAAACGAAGTGAAGTGACGCAGCGCCTGAATCAAAGTCATGCCATGATCGTGCTCTTGCGCATCAATTTGGCACAGACTTGCGCCCCAAATACCAAACTGTTGCAATAGCCATTGGTATTGATCGTTACCACGACCATCACAGTACACAATCACCTGCTTCGCTAGGCTCGGAACATCTGGGCCAAACATTGGGTGTAAACCAACTACGGGGCCTTGATGCACATTCAACATTGCTTGCAAAGGCTTCGACTTAATAGAAGTCAGGTCACACAGAATGCAGTCTTTTGGCAGGTTGCCTAGCTTTTCAATCACACCTTCTGTTAGATGAATCGGTACAGTAACGACAACCAGCCCCGCATCTTTCAGGATGTCGTCAGCATGATCCCAGTCTTTACTACCCAGCACTTTAACTTGGTAACCAGATAGCTTAAACATTCGGCCAAACAAACCACCTAACTGGCCATTACCACCAATAATGACCACTGAGCGCAATTCTGGGTTCAAACACTTAAAACCGGAATCTTTCTCGCTGGCATAAGACTCACGCATAGTTCGACGAAGAATGTCTTCAATCAGCTGTGGGGGGGGATTCCCATTTTTTCAGCTTCAGCTCGTCGTGACGCCAGCATTGCCGCCTCACGATCTGGGGCATAAATTGGCAAACCATGTTCGCTTTTTACTTCACCCACTTGCTCTACTAGTGCTAAACGCTGAGCTAATAGCTCTAGCATTTGCTTGTCGACTGCATCAATCTGATCGCGTAATGCGTTAAGTTCAACTGCCATTGATGTTCCTTAAATCCCGTGTTGTTAGCCTTTTAGACGATTCTCTAAGAAAGGCACCAGCTCTTCGTGTGCATGACGTAATAGTGCCTCAGTTGAATCCCAATTGATACATGCGTCGGTGATCGATACGCCGTATTTCATATCTTCAAGAGCTAGCTCAGAAGATTGGTTACCCTCATTGATATGGCTCTCAATCATCAAGCCGATAATCGACTTGTTGCCTTCACGGATTTGGTGAATCACGTCTTCCGCAACCAATGGCTGACGACGGTAATCTTTACGTGAGTTTGCATGGCTACAGTCCACCATTAATGAAGCATCAAGCCCAGACTTCGCCATTTCTTGCTCACATTCTGTCACTGATACTGAATCGTAGTTGGTTTGCTTACCACCACGTAGAATCACGTGACCATTAGGATTGCCTTGTGTAGTAAGTAGCGCTACCTGACCTTCACGGTTAATCCCCATGAAACGGTGACTAGAAGAGGCCGCCTGCATCGCGTTAACAGCGGTTGCCAAGCTACCGTCCGTACCATTCTTGAAGCCAATCGGCATAGAAAGGCCACTTGCCATCTCGCGGTGAGTTTGTGACTCAGTCGTACGAGCACCGATCGCTGCCCAGCTAAAAGTATCTGCAAGGTATTGTGGACTGATTGGGTCAAGGGCTTCTGTTGCTAGCGGGATTTCCATCTCAGCCAATTCAACCAGCAGTTCGCGACCAACATGCAGACCGTGTTCAATGTCGAAGCTGCCGTCTAGGTGTGGGTCATTGATCAGGCCTTTCCAACCAACCGTGGTTCGAGGCTTCTCAAAGTAAACACGCATTACAATATACAGTTGGTCGCTTAGTTGTTCAGAAAGAGCTTTTAGACGCTTTGCGTAATCCTTCGCAGCTTCAACGTCATGAATAGAACATGGTCCACATACAACAAGCAGACGATGATCTTTTTTGTGAATGATGTCAGCGATGGTTTGGCGAGACTCTTGAATAAAACGACGTGCCTTTTCACTCAAAGGAAGCTTAACTTTTAGCTCCTCTGGCGTGATCAGTACTTGTTCTTCGCTGATGTTAATGTTGCTCAATTCACTTCTTTGCATAACTTCGACCTGTATATTTTTATTTACACCCAACCAATTCCTTGGTGAGACAACTAAGCTTTATCGACAAGATAACAGGCTAAAAAAGAAATTCAAGTGTACACAATAAAAAACATTCAGTGTAAAAATAAATTTACACGCAAATAAAAAGCCGAAATGCAGGGCACTTCGGCTTAAAATAGGTGTTTTCGACACTTTACGTATATCCCAAGTAAAGCAGCACTTAGGCTTTACATGGCTAACCAAGCAATCGCTTCATGGCCTCAGTGGCGTCTTTCCACTCATGAGACAATTTTAACTCGGTTAGTGAAAAGCTTTGTTTTTTCAGCAAGGCATCAGCAAGAGAAACGGAAGTAATTGGCAGGTTATCGAGTACTTCTACTTGCGCATCGCGCTTGTTGCAAACCAACAGCATGTCACAACCCGCTCTTAATGCTTGTATACCACGCTCAGCAGGACCGCCCATGATCGCAGCGCCTTCCATGGTCAAATCATCAGAGAAGATCAAACCTTTAAAGCCAAGTTGCTGGCGCAAGATTTGTTTTAGCCAGTACTCTGAGCCACTTGCAGGTTGATCATCATAATTTGGGAAAATGACATGAGCAGGCATCATCGCATCTAAGATGCCAGCATCGATTTGCGCTTTGAAAATAGCCATATCTTGCTCAAAGATATCACTACGCTCGTCGTACGGCGTCTCTAGGTGTGAATCGGCAATCACACCGCCATGGCCCGGGAAGTGCTTACCTGTTGTTGCCATACCGACACTCTTCATGCCCTGCATATAAGCGGTGCTATGACGCAAAATGGTATCCATATCCTCACCAAAAGCTCGGCTGCCGATCGCCTTACACTGATGACCTTTATCCAACACAGGCGCGAAGCTTAGGTCAATGTCATGAGCTATCAACTCTGCAGCCATCACCCAACCACCCATGCGTGCCAATTCTTCACTGTTTTGGTGTTTGGCGTATTCGTCTGCCGCAGGAATCAGAGAGAAACCTTCACGGAAACGCTGAACGCGCCCGCCTTCTTGGTCAACACCAATCAAAATCGGACGTTTCGCCGCTTTGCGGATAGATTGGGTAAGAGCTTGAAGCTGCTCGCTGTCGTGGTAATTACGCGTAAATAAAATCAAACCACCAACCGTTGGATGCTCCAAAATTTCTCTGTCTTCTGCAGTCAGTTCATAGCCTGCAACATCAACCCATAACGGTCCCATTTTTTCTCCTCAAAATCGGCTGAATATCTCGTATTCGATGAGGTTATTCGCTTCAGAATTGCTTTACAATAAGTGAATCGAAGAATTGACGGAATTGGCTGTGAATCTTAACAAACTGTATATCGGTGTGATGTCTGGAACCAGCATGGACGGCGTAGATACCGCTCTGGTTGAAATCGAAGATAACCGTGTTCGCTTAATCGCACACGATGACTATCCAATGCCCGCTCATATTAAGCAGACGCTACTGTCGGTTTGCACCGGCCAAGGCACGAACCTTAAAGTCATTGGTGAGCTTGACCACCAGCTTGGGCACCTATTTGCCGATGCGGTTTTACAGTTGTTAGATAAGTCTGGCTACTCTGCTGAGCAAATCCGAGCCATTGGAAATCATGGTCAAACCGTGTTCCACCAGCCAACAGGCGATCTGCCCTTCACGACTCAACTGGGAGATGCCAACATCATTGCTGTTAAAACGGGTATTGATACCGTGGCAGACTTCCGTCGTAAAGACATGGCATTAGGTGGTCAAGGCGCACCACTCGTCCCAGCTTTCCATAAAAGCATTTTTGCCATGCAAGATTCCACTACCGTGGTGCTTAACATCGGTGGAATTGCCAATATCTCGGTACTGCATCCTGAGCAAGCTGTGATTGGCTACGATACCGGCCCAGGCAACACGTTGATGGACGCATGGTGTGAACAACACACGGGACAAGCCTTCGACAAAGACGCAGGATTTGCTCTGCAAGGCAACAGCGATGCAGCACTGCTAACTCAACTCTTAGCAGAGCCTTACCTCTCAATGTCGGCGCCTAAGAGCACAGGACGAGAGCTGTTCAATATCGATTGGCTACATCAACAGTTGGCCCACCACAATACCTCCGCACAAGATGTACAACGCACGCTGTGTGAATACTCGGCGAAGACCATTGCAAACGAAGTGGAGAAATTCACGTATGGCCAGCAGCCACAGTTGTTGGTGTGTGGAGGTGGTGCGAGAAATCCCCTACTGATGCAGCGTTTAGCGGCACTTCTACCGCAGTGGCAAGTCGCAACAACCGATGAAAAAGGCGTCAATGGCGACTACATGGAAGCCATGGCGTTTGCTTGGCTCGCTCAGCGACATATCGACGGACAGCCGAGCAACTTACCTGAAGTGACTGGCGCAAGCCGTCTTGCTTCGCTTGGTGTGCTCTATCCTAAAAACTAAATGTGTTGTGCCAGACACAACGACAAGATAAACAAAAATCAGTATTCAAAAGGCTTAAACCACTATGACAAATGACGCGCTTATTGCTGCTCTTGCCCATCTTGTATCAGAGGGGCGCAACCCAGATACGATGGACATCGACTTGTTACCATCTCTGGACATTGTTCAGCGTCTTAACCAGCAAGATAAACTTGTGCCGCTTGCGGTAGAGAAAGTGCTGCCAGAAATCGCACTCGCGGTGGATAAGATCACCGACGCATTTAAAGTCGGCGGTCGTCTGGTTTACATGGGCGCGGGCACCAGTGGCCGCTTAGGCGTGCTTGATGCGTCAGAATGTCCGCCAACCTTTGGTGTATCTGACAAAATGGTGATTGGTTTGATTGCAGGTGGCCCTGAGGCGATTCTCAAAGCCAAAGAAGGCGCGGAAGACTCTCCAGTTCTAGGCGAACAAGATTTGAAAGACATTGAGTTCACCAGCCGCGACGTGGTGGTGGGCATTGCCGCTAGTGGACGTACACCTTATGTGATTGGCGGTTTGGAGTACGCCAATGAAATTGGCGCGACAACTGTGGCGCTATCTTGTAATCCAGATTCTCCCATTGCAGACATCGCTAACATCGCGATTTGTCCTGTTGTAGGCCCAGAGGCATTGACTGGTTCAACACGTTTGAAATCGGGTACCGCGCAGAAATTGGTTCTGAATATGCTGACCACAGCAAGCATGATCCGTTTGGGTAAGAGCTACCAAAACCTGATGGTCGATGTGAAGGCGACCAACAACAAGCTCGTCGCGCGTGCCGCACGTATCGTGATGCAAGCGACCGATTGTAACAAAGAGCAAGCAACCGAAGTACTCAAACAAACGGATTACGAAGTGAAGTTGGCGATCTTAATGATCCTGACCGATCTTGATATCGATTCCGCTCGCGCGCACCTGCATCACCAAGATGGCTTCTTGCGTAAGGCTGTGGAAAGCCACCAGCCCAAATAGCGGAGCTGATGGTAAAATTAAAACAAACAAAAAGGAGACCTCAAGGTCTCCTTTTTGTTCTGGTATCAAGAATTAGTCTTCGTACAACCATTCATCAAATTCTTGGTTAAGCTTGTCATTCGCTTTACGTTTGATGTGTTCGGGATTCGCTATGTTCTTAACGTTATCCACTTTGTTGGTGTACTTGCGCGTGGTTTGGTTTACTTCACGCTTTACCTGATTCTCTACATAAGTGCCATCGGTGATCTCTTTGATATTACGCTTAGTGTGATTGATGGTGTTGGTAATACGATGCTTGTCATGATCGTACTTACGCTTCATCTTTATCGACTCTTTCAATACATTGGTTGCACCAACCGTTAGGGGAAAGAGCGCCAATGCGACCAAAAAGATCTTCTTCATATTTCTATTTCACTTCTGATTGAATCTGATACCACCAGTAAACCAAAGCAATAAAATTCAAATGTCAGAAGATTAACAGGGGGGATTGCCGTCTTGATTATGAAACAGAACTAGTTGCTGTATTCATTCCAACCGCGTTGCCATTCCATACGGAACTTCTGCGCTTGGGGCGTACCTTCACACACACCTTCATAATACTGACCAGACAAGCCCATTTGGTAAGCGAAATCCGGATTGCAGTATTCCGTCACACCTTCTAGATAACCTTGGTCATAGTCACCTTGCTGAGCATTACCGAGTTGATTAAGCTCTTTCACTGTGCGAGAAGTATGCCCTGCAATACCATCTTGATAACCGATCTGATACCAGTCACCAGATTGCGCCAATTCTTCCGTGGTTGCCGCGCACCCAGCGAGTAAAGCCAGCGCCAAGCCTAACGTTGCCTTTTTCATCATTCTTCCTTAACTAGTTGTTTTCCAAACAAGCTTACCACTAAAGCCTGTGCTTTGCCGCTGCTGTTTCGATTTGACCGCTGAGTTTCTCCTATGACCACTCACAATATATAACGACCATTGAACACCGAATTCCACCACTCAATGGATACCCCGACCACTAAGCAAACGATAAAACCACTTAATCCTTATATCGACCACTCGCTTCTCTATTCGACCGCTCATCCATAGAGCGAATGCGCTTAACAAAAGAGGCGAATAAGATACATCCTGAGCTTAAAAAATTACCCTACCTAATAAACCAAGGACAATTGCTATGATGTGGTTTCTAACCTGTGTCGCAGCCCTCATCGGCGGATACTTCATCTACGGCGCTTTCGTTGAGAAAGTTTTCGGTATCAATGAGAATCGCCAAACTCCTGCCCATACGAAAACCGACGGTGTTGACTACGTTCCAATGTCAACCAAACGTGTTTACCTTGTTCAACTACTTAACATTGCTGGCGTTGGTCCTATCTTCGGTCCAATCATGGGTGCCCTATACGGCCCAGCGGCAATGTTGTGGATTGTTGTAGGTTGTATCTTCGCAGGTGCGGTACACGATTACTTCTCAGGCATGCTTTCTGTTCGTAACGGCGGTGCATCAGTACCAACGATTACCGGTCGCTATCTAGGTAATGGCGCAAAACACTTTATGAACATCTTTGCCATCGTCCTATTGCTTCTTGTTGGTGTGGTATTCGTCTCAGCGCCAGCAGGCATGATCACTAACCTAATCAACGACCAAACCAGCCTAAGCGTGAGCATGACAACCATGGTTGTGTTGATTTTCGCTTACTACATCATCGCGACAATTGTTCCTGTAGATAAAATCATCGGTCGTTTCTACCCACTGTTCGGCGCACTCCTGATCTTCATGTCTGTTGGTCTTATGACAGCGGTTGCGTTCTCTAGCGAGCACACGGTAATGGGCGACTTCCAAGTGAGCGACATGTTCACTAACTTGAACCCGAACGATATGCCCCTATGGCCAGCGCTATTTATCACTATCGCATGTGGTGCAATCTCTGGCTTCCACGCAACTCAGTCTCCACTGATGGCGCGTTGTATGGAGAACGAGAAGAACGGGCGCTTCGTATTCTACGGCGCAATGATTGGTGAAGGTGTTATCGCGCTAATCTGGTGTGCTATCGCTTTGTCTTTCTTCGGTACACTTGATGGTCTAGCAGAAGCTGTGAAGAACGGCGGTCCTGGCAATGTGGTATACAGCGCGTCATTTGGTCTACTAGGTGTATTCGGTGGTGTGATTGCTTTCCTTGGTGTTGTTATCCTACCAATCACATCGGGTGATACAGCGTTCCGCTCTAGCCGCCTGATTCTTGCTGAATACTTCGGCATGGAACAGAAAACACTGCGTAACCGCCTGCTAATGGCTGTACCACTGTTCGTTATCGGCGGCATCCTGACTCAAGTAGACTTCGGTATCATCTGGCGCTACTTCGGCTTCGCAAACCAAACAACAGCAGTAATGATGCTTTGGACGGCGTCGGCTTACCTACTACGCCACAACAAGTTGCACTGGATTACCACCGTACCAGCAGTGTTCATGACAACCGTATGTGTGACTTTCATTCTAAACAACAGCACACTAGGTTTTGGTCTGCCGATGCAAATCTCGACTATCGCTGGCGTTCTATTCGCACTAGCGGCGGCGGGTTACGTTATCAAGATTTCTAAAGGCAAAGGTGAGACTGAACTGGCTGATGAAGAGAAACCACAAACAGCCTCAGAAACCGCATAATGAATCCCTTCGCTTGCTAACCGATTCATTATCAATGTCTGGATAAACCAAGAGCCTGCCCTTTGCAGGCTCTTTTTGTTCCTCTTCGAAGATTTAATTCACTTACAATAAAAACATCATTTTTAGGTTAGGTTCGTTATGGAACTGGTCATCTCCCTTTTACAACAAATGTGTGTTTACTTAGTGCTGGCTTACATGCTGAGTAAAACGCCGATCATTTTACCTTTGCTGAGTATCTCTTCTCGCCTCAGTCATCGGCTCATTTGTTACGTACTCTTCTCTGGCTTTTGTATTCTAGGAACCTACTTCGGCTTGCACATTAATGATGCTATTGCCAACACTCGTGCTATTGGCGCTGTGATGGGAGGCCTGTTTGGCGGACCTGTAGTGGGTTTTGCAGTGGGATTAACCGGAGGCATTCACCGCTATACATTAGGGGGCTTTACAGATTTAGCCTGTGCAATCTCTACCACGGCAGAAGGCTTGATTGGCGGCCTGCTACATGTCTACCTAATTAAGCGAAAAAAAGGCTCGATGCTGTTTAACCCCAGTGTAGTCTTCAGCGTGACCTTTGTAGCGGAGATTGTGCAGATGATCGTCTTACTCGCCGTGGCCAAGCCATTCGAGCAAGCCTATGAACTCGTTTCTGCCATTGCGGCTCCGATGATCATTGCCAACTCAGTCGGTGCAGCACTGTTCATGAGCATCCTACAAGATCGTAAAACCATTTTTGAAAAGTACTCAGCAACCTTCTCTCGACGTGCATTGAGCATTGCCGACCGCTCTGTCGGCATTCTTAGCAACGGATTTAATAGTGAGAACGCCGATAAGATTGCCCGTATCATCTATGAAGAAACCAAAGTCGGCGCGGTCGCCATTACCGACCAAGAAAAGATTCTGGCTTTCGTTGGTATCGGGGATGATCACCATAGGCCAAATACTCCAATTTCATCGCAAAGTACACTCGATTCAATGGAGAAGAACGACATCATCTACCTTGATGGCAGTGAACGCCCTTACCAATGCTCATTAGCGAAAGATTGTAAGTTGGGCTCTGCGTTGATCATTCCTTTGCGCGCAGGTAAAGAGGTAGTGGGCACCATTAAACTCTATGAGCCAAAACGCAAACTGTTCTCTACTGCGAACATGTCAATGGCGGAAGGCATCGCTCAGCTTCTATCGAGCCAAATCTTGTATGGCGATTATCAGCAACAACAAACCCTGCTGGCTCAGGCAGAAATCAAACTGCTGCACGCACAGGTGAACCCACACTTCTTGTTTAATGCGCTAAACACCATCAGCGCCATTACTCGTCGAGATCCAGATAAGGCGCGAGAACTGATCCAAAACCTATCGCACTTCTTCCGCAGTAACTTAAAGCAGAACATCAACACCGTGACGCTAAAGGAGGAGTTGGCTCACGTGAATTCCTACTTGTCGATCGAAAAGGCGCGCTTTACCGATCGCTTAGAAATAGAGATTGATATTGAACCAGAACTGCTGGATATCAAGCTACCAAGCTTTACTCTTCAACCGCTCGTTGAGAACGCCATCAAGCATGGTATTTCCAATATGTTAGAAGGCGGCAAAGTGAAGATTTACAGCCAAGCTCATCCTCAAGGTGCGCTGATTACCGTAGAGGACAACGCTGGGAGTTATGAGCCGCCAAAAGAGAATCATTCTGGTTTGGGGATGGAAATTGTCGATAAGCGCTTATCGAATCAATTTGGGCGTGATTCAGCGCTAAAAATTACCTCTCAGCAGCACCAATTTACTAAAATGAGTTTTATCATTCCCCACTCGCGATAAGTACAGTGAAAACGCACAAAGGTAGTCTTGGATGTTAACCGCCCTCGTCATTGATGATGAACAGTTCGCTCGTGAAGAGTTAGCAGAGCTATTGGATGAAACAGGCCAGATTGAGGTGATTGGCGACGCGTCAAACGCCATCATGGGGCTGAAGAAGATCAATGAGCTCAAACCTGATGTGGTGTTTCTCGACATCCAAATGCCACAGGTGACGGGCATAGAGCTGTTGGGCATGTTAGACCCAGAGACCATGCCTTACGTGGTATTTGTGACCGCCTACGATCAATACGCTATCCAAGCTTTTGAAGACAACGCGTTCGACTACTTGCTCAAGCCCGTTGACCCATGCCGTTTGACGAAAACCGTCAAGCGCCTGAACAAAGTAATGAGTCAATCCGCGCTCACTCAGCAACTATCAGCCATCGCGCCCGAGAGCCTAGACCAGATACCTTGCATTGGACACAACCGCATTGTGATCATGGCAACCGAAACGGTTGAGTGCGCTTACAGCGACATCAGCGGAGTGCATGTACGCTCCACCAGCCAAACCGCCAGCACACAGCTCACGCTAAAAATCTTGGAAGAGAAAACCCCATTGGTGCGTTGCCATCGACAGTATCTGGTCAGCATTAAAGCCATCAGTGAGATTAAGCTACTCGAAAATGGACTGGCGGAAATCATCACCAAAACCGGCTTTGAGATCCCGGTGAGCCGTCGTTACCTAAAAGTGCTCAAAGAGCTGCTAGGTATCAGCCACTAGGGGCTGACTCTGACGGAGTTGTGTAAAAATATCCAATTAAAAAAGGCGACCTTGTGGTCGCCTTTTTAGCATTCGAATTGTCTTAATCGACTTGCTTGATTTGCAGCTCTTTTGGTACCTCGAAGAACATGTTCTCTTCACGACCAAGCACTTCATCCACTGCCTGTGCCCCAACCAACTCTTTGATACGATCTAGGATTTGATTAACCAACTCTTCAGGCGCAGATGCACCAGCAGTCACACCAACCTTGCCTTTACCTTCAAACCATTCAGGCTTAATGTCTTCTGGACAGTCAGTCAGGTAGCCAGGCGTGCCGAGTTTCTCTGCCAGCTCTTTTAGACGCGTTGAGTTCGATGAATTCTTGGAACCCACGACCACCATCACATCTACATCGTTTGCAAGCTCACGCACTGCGTCTTGGCGGTTTTGTGTTGCATAGCAGATATCGTCTTTACGCGGCCCTTGAATCTCTGGGAATACGCGACGTAGCTCTTCAATCACATCTGCGGTTTCATCAACAGACAATGTGGTTTGGCTTACGTAGTGCAGATCAGATGGATCTTTTACGATCGCTTTTAGCTTCTCGACATCGGCTGGCGTTTCCACAAGGTACATGCCGCCCGTCTCGCTAGAGTACTGACCCATTGTGCCTTCCACTTCTGGGTGACCAGCGTGACCAATCAGCACCACTTCCATATTTCGACGGCTCGCGCGCGCTACTTCCATATGTACTTTGGTTACCAACGGACAAGTCGCGTCGAATACGGTTAGGTCGCGAGATTTCGCTTCCTGACGAACCGCTTGTGACACACCATGAGCAGAGAAAATCACAATATTATCGTCCGGCACTTCGTGCAATTCTTCAACGAAGATAGCACCACGCTGCTTTAGACCTTCAACCACAAAGCGGTTGTGTACCACTTCATGTCGAACATAGATTGGTGGCTGATACATCTCTAGCGCACGCTCTACGATGCTAATCGCACGGTCAACACCAGCACAGAAACCACGTGGGTTAGCTAACAGGATTTTCATTTCATTGCTCATGGAAGTTATCTTTTATTTGGGTCGCTATTCTACTGACAAAATTTCGACTTCGAAAGTCACGTCTTGCCCCGCAAGTGGATGGTTGAAGTCCACTGTTACTGAGTCACCAGCAATCTCAGTAATGATGCCTGGGATTTCCATACCATCTGGACCGCTGAACGCCATGATTGTGCCGACTTCAACTTCCGCTTCGCCAACAAACTTAGTGCGATCCATATGGTGGATATGGTCTGGATTCGGCATACCAAAAGCGTCAGCAGCTTTTAGTTCGATGGCCTTTTGTTCACCTACTTGTAAGCCTAGTAGGCATTGCTCAAAGTTCTCACTCAAGCTGCCATCGCCCATCACGAATTTAGCAGGCTTCCCCATGTTGTGTGTGCTGTCTGCTACAGAGCCATCTTGCATTTTGATGGTGAAGTGCAGCGTTACTGCTGAATCTTGATTTATTGTTGTCACGTTACTGCTTCCTTGAGGTCATTATTGTTTTTCTTGGTGTATACCCTAAATAGTTGGAGTTGCGGCTAGGCGACAAGATAATTCCTCCCTATGAGCATAGTGCGCTATGTGATTAGGGGGAATTCTCGCAGTCAACAACGCTGCAGCTTCAAATATGACGGGTATACTAAAAAGCGTCGCCAGAATCAACCGACGACGCTTAGGGTTATTCTATATATCGCAAAAGATTACTTGTCAGCGTCCTTTTTGCGGAAGCCATCAAGAATGATCATTGCAGCACCAATACAGATAGTCGTATCTGCAAGGTTAAATGCTGGCCAGTGGTAATTTCCCCAGAAGAAGTCTAGGTAATCAACAACAAAACCATGAACTACGCGGTCAAACACGTTACCCACTGCACCACCGATAATCAATGCATAGGCGATATTGTTCCATTTTTCTTTCGCAGGGAGCTTGCTCATCCAGTAAGTCAACAGACCTGTCACAACAAACGCGATACCTGTGAACAACCAGCGCTGCCAACCCGCTTGATCGCTCAAGAAGCTGAATGCTGCACCGTAGTTATGAACATAAAGTAGGTTGAAGAATGGCAGCACCTCAATTCGGTTTGCCCATCCGTAGCCCATGTTGTCCATCACCACCAATTTGATGCCAATATCTGCAATAAATACCAGAATTGCTAACCACAGCCAGCGAACTCCAGATTGCTTTAACGTCAGTGCTTTTTCACTCATTACTTTACCTACAAACAGCCCCAGTAAATACTGGGGCTGTTAATTTTAAAAAAAGTTCAGTCGTTCTAGGCAATTACGCGAATTTACGTACTTCACCTTCGCCGTCTACGTTCGACACACAACGACCACAGATCTTCTCGTGACCTTCGATTGTGCCTACGTCTGGCGTGTGGTGCCAACAACGATCACACTTCTCGCCTTGTGCTGCTGCTACTTCAACGAACAAACCTTCGATATCCGTCGCTTGCGCTGCATCAGTCTTCTCACTTAGAGGCTTCACTGTCGCTGCTGAAGTCAATAGAACAAAGCGTAGTTCATCTTCTAGTTTGTTGATTTTCGCTGCTAGAGCGTCATCAGCAAATAGAGTCACTTCAGCTTGAAGCGCACCACCAATAGTTTTCTCTTTACGCGCATCTTCTAGAAGTTTGTTTACCGCACCACGAGCCGCTTGGATTTCAGTCCAGAACTCGTTGTTTAGCTCTTCGCCTTCAGCAAGACCAAATAGTCCATCGAACCACTCACCAGTGAATACGAACTTGTCGCGCTCACCTGGCATTTCATTCCAGATTTCATCTGCAGTGAACGACATGATTGGTGCCATCCAACGAACTAGCGCTTCTACGATGTAGTAAAGTGCAGTCTGACAGCTACGTTGAGCGTGACCACCCTGCTTCGCTGTGTACTGACGGTCTTTAATTACGTCTAGGTAGAATGAACCCATCTCGATAGAACAGAACTGCATTAGACGCTGAGTTACTGCGTGGATGTTGTACTCATCGTACGCTTTGATGATCTCTTCTTGTGCTGCTAGTGCACGACCAACTGCCCAACGGTCTAGTGCCACCATTTCCTCTGCAGGAACGATGTCTGTTGCTGGGTTGAAGCCGCTTAGGTTAGCAAGGAAGAAACGTGCTGTGTTACGGATACGACGGTACGCATCTGCGCTGCGTTTTAGGATTTCATCAGAAACCGCAACTTCACCAGTGTAGTCAGTAGAAGCAACCCATAGACGAAGGATGTCAGCACCTAGCTTGTTGGTTACGTCTTTTGGTGCAACCACGTTACCGATAGATTTCGACATCTTACGACCGTGACCGTCAACCACGAAACCGTGTGTCAGTACTTGTTTGTAAGGTGCTTCGTCTTTCATCGCGATAGATGAAATTAGAGAAGACTGGAACCAACCACGGTGTTGGTCAGAACCTTCTAGGTATAGGTCTGCGCTGTTGCCGTTGTACTCTTCACGAGCATCAACTACTGAGAAGTGAGTAACACCTGAATCGAACCATACGTCTAGCGTATCTAGTACTTTTTCGTACTGGTCTGCTTCGTCGCCTAGTAGTTCTGCTGAATCAACATCCCACCATGCTTGAATGCCTTTCTCTTCAACCAACTGAGCTACCTTCTCGATAAGCTCTAATGTGTTTGGATGAAGTTCTGCTGTTTCTTTGTGAACGAACAGAGCAATTGGCACACCCCAAGTACGTTGACGAGAGATACACCACTCAGGGCGACCTTCGATCATACCTTCGATACGGCTTTGACCCCACTCAGGCATCCACTCAACACTCTTGATTGACTCTAGTGCTTTAGCACGTAGGCCAGCTTGGTCCATTGATACGAACCATTGTGGTGTTGCACGGAAGATGATTGGAGTCTTATGACGCCAACAGTGTGGGTAGCTGTGCTCGTATGCGTGGTGGTGTAGTAGTGCACCTTTTTCTTTCAGTACTTCTACTACTGCATCATTCGCTTTAAATACGTGCTGACCTGCGAATAGCTCAGTATCCGGTAGGTAAACACCGTTTGAGCCAACTGGGTTAGCCACTTCTAGGTTGTACTTGTTACCAACCGCGAAGTCTTCTTGACCATGACCAGGTGCAGTGTGAACAACACCAGTACCTGAATCAGTCGTAACGTGATCACCAAGGATCGCCGGTACTGTGAAATCGTAGAATGGATGTTGGAACTGAGAAAGCTCTAGATCCGAACCTTTCGCGAAGCCTAGGTTGTGGAAGTGCTCGATACCCGCACGATCCATTACGTCTTTCGCCAGTTCAGAAGCCACGATGATACGCTCAGCTTTGTCACCTTCTGTTTGGATAAGTACGTACTCTAGATCATCACGTAGACATACTGCGCGGTTTGCTGGCAGTGTCCATGGCGTTGTTGTCCAGATAACGATAGATACGTCACCTTGACCTTCATGACCTTCAGTCAGTTCAAACTTAGATAGCAATGCCGCTTCGTCTGCCGCTTTAAAGCGAACATCGATAGATGGCGATACTTTATCTTTGTACTCAACTTCTGCTTCAGCAAGAGCTGAGCCACAGTCTGTACACCAGTGAACTGGTTTAAAACCTTTCAGTAGGTGACCTTTGCTTGCGATCTTACCAAGTGCACGGATGATGTTCGCTTCAGTAGCGAAATCCATAGTGCGGTATGGCTTGTCCCATTCACCCATGATACCAAGACGCTTGAAGCTCTCTTTCTGACCTTCAACCTGACCTGCAGCGTACTCACGACATTTCTCGCGGAATTCAGCTGCCGTCACTTTTTGGCCTGGTTTACCTACTTTCTTTTCTACCATCAGTTCGATTGGCAGACCGTGACAGTCCCAGCCTGGAATGTATGGTGCGTCAAAACCTGAAAGTGTTTTGGATTTAATAATAATGTCTTTAAGAATCTTGTTTAATGCGTGACCAATGTGAATGTCACCGTTCGCATAAGGAGGGCCATCGTGCAATACGAATGACTTTTTGCCTTTCTTAGCTTTACGGATTTCACCGTAAAGATCTTCTTTGTACCAACGCTCAAGCATTTCTGGCTCACGATTGGCCAGGTTGCCGCGCATTGGAAACCCTGTTTCAGGTAAATTCAGGGTATCTTTATACTCACTCATCGATTCTTAATTCCGTTATATTGGGCGAAAATTAGACATTATGTTGGACGGTGGAATAAACCGCTCAACGCTTAAGCTGACGCAGCCACACCCTTGCTGCTTCAGCATCCAATTCAATTTGTTGTTTAAGTGCTTCAAACGACTCAAACTTTTGCTCATCTCGAAGTTTGTGCAAAAGTTCCACTTCTAGCTGTCTGCCATATAAATTAGCGTGAAAGTCGAATAAGTGTACTTCTAACTGTTGGCGAACACCATTCACTGTTGGCCTTTGACCAATGTTAGCGACACCACCAACTGGCTTATCTCCTAAGCCAAGCGCTTGAACAACATAAACTCCGGAAACCGGAGATACACAGCGTTTCAACGGAATATTTGCGGTAGGGAACCCAATGGTTCGACCTAGCTTTCTTCCGTGTGAAACACGACCGCTGATGCTGTAGTTTCTTCCCAGCATCTCATGTGCGGAATGCAAATCATCACGAGCCAGTGCTTTGCGGATAGCTGTGCTACTCACTCGTAATTGCTGTAGGCAAAAGCTCTGGGTACTCACGACCTCAAAGCCATACTTTTTCCCAGCTTCTTGTAACATTGCGAAGTTGCCAGTCCGACCTTTGCCGAAGCAAAAATCATCACCAATGACCAGAAACTTAACACCCAATCGCTCCACCAACAAGTCACGGATAAACTCTTCCGCAGTTAGGTCGGCAAAATGGCGATTGAAGTTAACACACAGCAAGCGATCAATACTGAGCTTACTCAACTGAACAAACTTATCTCGCAGTCTTGTTAACCTTGCCGGTGCCTTATCTCGGGCAAACAACTCCATCGGCTGAGGTTCAAAGGTCATCACAACTGAAGATAACGAAAGTTTCTCCGCTTGTTCTGACACTTGCTGCAATACTTGTTGATGGCCTCTGTGTACGCCATCGAAATTGCCAATAGTCAGTACGCAACCGTGATGGCGCGACTTGATATTGTGAATACCTCTAATCAGTTCCATTGGATACTGCTTTCTGCCTCTGTTTTACTTTGCACTGTGTGAAACTGACGGATTATATACCAATCCACCTTATTCTGTCCCAGCTTTTAGGTCTTTTAAACGTACGCCGAGTAAAAACACTACGGCAAGGTAAACGCTGGCACCCAGTGCTATCAACATTCCCAGCACGCCACTACGGTGAGCAAAGCTCCAATTTAGCCATACCGACATGTCTTCTAACTGCCACAAAATTGCTGCAACCATGGCAGCCCCCGCAACCATCAAACGTATAATAAAGAAGACCGTTCGTTTGGTTACTTGGTACACACCCGCAATATGTAAACCGCGGTAGAGCAGCGCCATGTTCACAAAGGCAGACAAGGCCGTCGCTATCGCGAGACCGACGTAACCGTAGAAGTATGCGAAGATCGCGTTGAAGACCATGTTGGTCAGCATTGCAATGATGCCGTATTTCACCGGTGTTTTAGTGTCTTGGCGCGAGTAATATCCCGGCGCAAGCACTTTAATCAACATAAAGTTAAGTAAGCCCGATGCATACGCTAATAAAGAGAGAGAAGCTTGGTGTACGTCTTGTGGAGAGAATTCTCCACGCATGAACAACACCATCAGCATTGGCTTTGCCAACACCATCAGACCAAGCATTGCAGGAATGCCTAATAAGGTCACCATACGAATGCCCCAGTCCATCGTGTGTGCAAAGCCTTCACTGTGAGCATCTACGTGCTTACGTGATAACGCAGGTAGAATTACGGTCGCAATAGCAATACCAAACAGACCTAATGGGAATTCCAATAAGCGATCTGAGTAGTAAAGCCAACTGATTGAACCCGTTTGTAGGAAACTGGCAATAAAGGTATCAAACAATAAGTTGATTTGGCTTACTGACACACCAAATAAAGCTGGAATCATCAGTGTGCGGATTTTCACTACACCCGGATCACGCCAGCCCCATTTGGGCTTGACCATAACTCCCGCTTTAATAAGGAAAGGAATTTGAAATAAGAACTGAACCAAACCACCAAGAAAAACACCAATGGCAAGACCAATCTCTGGTTGTGACATCTGGGGAGAAATAAACCACGCCGCCAAAATGATCATCACATTGAGGAAGACGGGAGTAAAAGAAGAAACCGCAAACTTACCTAGAGTATTGAGAATGGCTCCCGATAAGGCAACAAAAGTGATGAACCATAAATAAGGAAAGGTAATCTTGAGCATTACGCTGGCAAGTTCAAACTTCTCAGCTGACGGGCCACCATGCATCCAGTCCAAGAACCAGCCAAAACCGAATAGAGCGGTAACCACTCCAGAGCCCAGTACACCTATAATAGTGACGATCGAGACAATCACACCAAGCGTACCAGCAGCGCGAGCAATCAATTCTCGCGTTTTATCCATGTCCCCTTGTGCGTGGCTCTCCGTCAACACCGGAACAAAAGCTTGAGAAAAAGCGCCTTCAGCAAATAGGCGGCGTAAAAAGTTAGGAATTTTGTTGGCAAAAAAGAAGACGTCAGCGCTTGCACCGGCCCCCATCAGGTTTGCTACCACTACGTCACGAACTAAACCTAGAACGCGCGAAATTAATGTCATGGCACTGACGATCATGCCTGACTTGAGCAGTCGTTTACTCACTGTAACCTCGGAATATCACCAAAAGATAGCCAACCCTATTCCTTTAAGCCTTTGAAAGCTCCAAATGGGCGTAAAAAATATATCCAGTTATTGTTAGATCTAAGCGGATAATTATTAGCAATGGTCTAAAAATACTGTTAGAATCCCCGCCATCTTAACCGCGATGACCTTTGTTACCAAAATTTGTTTTGGTTTCGATTGGTTTTTGCACAAATCATTTGACATTTAGGCGCAAATGAGGGATAGTCCTCGCCCTTAAATTGTCATAGAAATAAGTTTTTGGGAGTTAGACCCTTGGCAAATAGTAAATCTGCTAAGAAGCGCGCTATCCAAGCTGAGAAACGTCGTCAGCACAATGCTAGCCGTCGCTCAATGATGCGTACTTACATGAAGAAAACTGTTGCTGCTATCGAAGCAGGCGACAAAGAAGCTGCAACTGCTGCATTCGCTGCAGTTACACCTATCCTAGACCGCATGGCGACTAAAGGCCTTGTTCATAAGAACAAAGCAGCACGTCATAAGTCTCGTTTCGCTGCACAAATCAAAGCTCTTTAATAGAAACTTGATTATACAGTGAAGAAAAAACCGGCTAACGCCGGTTTTTTTATACCTAAATTTCAGCAAAGCTCGAATTCAAGATAATAAAAAAGCTGGCAGTGCCAGCTTTTCTGATTCGTGACCTGTCATTACGCAGTTGCTTCTGCACAATAAAGGCCATGAAGTGTTTGAATTAGCGCTTTTACTTCATCGCTCTTCAATGTGTAGTATACCGTTTGCGCTTCTTTTCTTGTCGCAACTAATTCATCACGACGAAGCCAAGCTAAATGCTGAGACAGAGCAGACTGACTTAACTCTAATTTCGCACACAGTTCCCCAACCGACAGCTCTTGATTGTGTAACATGCAAAGAATTTGTAGTCGTCGCTCATTTGCCATCGCCTTGAGCAACACGACGGCTTTAGCGGAGTTTTTCTCCATTTCTTGTAGATTCATGTGTTGGACCTCTAGCTACAACTTACTTTTCCAACTTTGGCCAGTTTGTTGTTTTGTTGTGTTACAAAGATTTTATAATTTCGACTTATAATTTTATCGATAGTAATCTATTTGTTTGAGCAACGAAACGTGTTCATTCAAACATTTGGCTAAAATCTGCATCACACACATTCTTTACTGCAGGGTGTTGTATCATCCGCTCGGCAAAGATGACGTAATACTCTTCCTTTAGATCGTCAACATGACCAATCAATTGCAAATTTCGATCATCTTCAATCTCAGACATGTACACCGTCGGTGCCAAGAAGATGACATCATCACGGTAACGAGCAAAAGCCTTCATAAGCGCAACATCATCAAACTCACCCAAGACGTCTGGCTGTAAACCTTGACGATCAAACCACTGCAATACCTTTCTTCCCATTGCCGTTCGACTCGCTGGGATGAGTAGTTTCTTCTTCTCTAGGATTTCAGGAAACTTCACGTCAGCTATTTCAGACGAAGCGAAAAAGCTCATGCTACTTTCACCTAGCTTTTTGCTGTACAAACCTGGGCTTTGTGTCGAATCCACCGGACAGTCAGAAAGAATCATATCCAGCTTGTGTTGTGATAAACGCTCTAATAGAAGCTCGTGAGTCGACTCGTAGCAACGTAAATGAATGCTGTTGTCCTCAGGAACTGTAGTCATCAGCACTTTACTGACGAGGCGTTTAGAAAGGGCATCGGCAACGCCGACTTCGAATAGGATATTGGAGTGTTGGCTATAGTTAACAATATCGAGCATTTCGTAGCTCAATCCAAACATACGGTCGGCATACTTGAATACTAGCTGCCCTAATTCAGTTGGCTCAACAGTACGACCATTTCGCTTAGTCAACTTCCCCTTCATACGATCTTCAAGGGCTTTAATTTGGCCAGTCACTGTTTGTGGCGTCAAGAACAATGCATCTGCAGCCTTAGTAACTGAACCTTGCTTACATACCATCCAGAAGTAATAAAGGTGGTTATAGTTTAAATGTGACATCGACAGACCCGCTAAAAAGATGACTTTTTTATATCAAATGTGACAACGACTAACAAGATATTCGGCAAAACTTACAATAATCAATAAAGAGTATGGTTTTTTCGAAGTTATCAGATTCATACTGTCATAAAACTTGAAGCAAAACGCACTTTTTCAATCCTGTGCACAATCATCTACAGACAATTTATACAAATTTTAACCATTAAAGATCAATGACTTGCAAACATATAGCTTTTTCTTTTCGACTAATTATCAAAAAGAATAATAAAAATCCCCAATAGAAATCGAACTGTAATATTACTGAAATATTTCATCTCTAACATCGCCCTCAGTTTCAACAACAGACCAAATAAACGAACTGAAAGGTCCACGGAGAAAATTATGATGAACCAAGCTACTTCTACAGCAGCACCAATCTCGAGCACGACTCGCTGGTTACGCTGGGCTAACTTGGCATTCATGTTGTATCTGCTTCTTCTAGCAGTATCTATGGTTGGTAGCGGCTTCAAATGGGCGACTGGCGATCAAGCTAAAGTACTCTTTGAATTTGCGTCTCACCCAGTCGCAGGCCTAATGATCGGTTTGGTGGCTACGGCACTGATCCAGTCTTCAAGTACCGTAACTTCTATTATTGTAGGCTTGGTTGCAGGTGGTCTACCTGTAGAAACCGCTATCCCTATGGTAATGGGTGCAAACATCGGTACAACCGTAACAAACACTCTTGTTTCGCTTGGCCACGTACGTTGTAAAGAAGAATTCAAACGTGCATTCGCTAGTGCAACAATCCACGATTTCTTCAACCTACTTGCTGTACTGATCTTCCTACCATTGGAAATGATGTTCGGCATCCTAGAGAAAATTTCTCACTGGTTGGTATCACCGCTACTAAACACTGGTGATATGAGCATGAAAGGCTTTGACTTCATCAAGCCAATCACTAAACCAGTAGTAAGCGCAATCAAAGAGCCGCTAGCAACGTTTGGCGACACTATGGGTGGCGTAGCGCTAATCGCTCTCGGTATCGGTACTATCTTCGTAGCTATCACTGTTATGGGTAAGCTAATGAAGAGCCTAATGGTTGGTCGTGCACGTGACATCCTTAAGAACGCAATCGGTCGTGGCCCTATCCACGGTATCGTATCGGGCTCTGTAGTAACTGTTCTTGTTCAGTCTTCTTCTACGACAACAAGTCTAATGGTTCCACTAGTTGGCTCAGGTGTTCTAAAAGTACGTGACATCTACCCGTTCACTCTAGGTGCAAACATCGGTACATGTATCACGGCTCTACTAGCAGCAACAGCGGTATCTGGCGAGTTCGCAGTATTCGCACTACAAATTGCACTAGTACACCTAACGTTCAACATTCTGGCGACACTGTTCATCTTCGGTATCCCGTTCCTGCGTGAGATTCCAGTGAAATGTGCAGAAGTGATTTCAGAAATGGCTATTAAGAACAAAGCGGTTGTAGCAGGTTACCTACTAGCAGTATTCATCGTGCTACCAGGCTCTATCCTTGCTCTGACAGCATAATAATAAGATTACCATCGCTTATTTTGGGCTCCACTTCGGTGGGGCCTTTTTTCGTTTTGGAGAAGCGAACTTGTTTTATCTTTCTGGAGACAAGTCCTGTCAATTCCCTTCGGAGTCAAATGGCTTCCATGACCACTTCAATATTCACCTCTCGACTCCTACAGCGAAGTGCTCTCATTTCTTCATCACACAGTGTGGTAAAAGAGATTCCCGACGACGCTCCTTCGTCGCTTTCGGGAATGACGCCGTTTGATTTCAGAGTGGTTGAACATCATCCTCAAGAGCGAGGCACGAGCGAGTTGGGGATCTTTTATTTCCTTTAGTATCTCGAAACGTAAGCGTTCCTTAAGACCAAGTCCGCTCCCTAGCCCCGTAGCGAAACTTTCTCAAGCTCTTAATCACAGAGCAAACTGAGGTAAAAATATTCCCGACTACACACCTTCGTCGCTTTCGGGAATGTCACCGTTTGAGTTCAGAATGATTAAACGTCATCCTCAGAGCGAAGCACGTGCGAGTTGGGGATCTTTTATTTCCTCTCACATCCCTGCACTGACGCCCTCGTCCCCCGAAGCGTAAGCGTTCCATAGGACGAAGCGTTCCCTCCTATTCCCACCCTTCGGGCATAAAAAAACCGCCCATAAAGGCGGCTTAGAAAGCTCAATATACTCGTTAAACTGAGAACGGGTACTGAATTGGATCGTGATGCTCGTAACCTTCTACCCAGAAATCATCTAGGGTTACCCATGTTTCTAAATCTTCTAGAGATTTGATTTCTGGGTTGATGTGGAAGGTCGCTGCTTTTAGTGGCTCACGCTTCAACTGAATATCACGCATTGGTGCAAGCTGATCTTCGTAGATGTGCGCATTAACAATCTTGTGGTACGCCTGACCAGGTTTCTTACCTGTAATTTGCGCCATGATAGCCAAGAACACATACACTTGAACCATATTGAAGTTCAGACCTAGCGGAACATCACAAGAGCGCTGCGTGCTGTTTAGGTACAGCGTGTCACCTAGCAGTGAGAAATGGTGGCTGTACATACATGGACGTAAACACCCCATGTGGAACTCACCAGGGTTGTAGAAGTTTAGGATTTCACCACGGTCATCAACACCGCGCGTTAAATCATCGACAATCTTACGCAGTTGGTCGATATGACCGCCATCTGGCTTCGCCCAAGAACGACCTTGAACGCCGTATACGCGTCCCATGTCGTCTTCCCCCTTGCGGAATGGGTTGTTCAACCATGCTTCATTTAGGTTTGCGTTCGCATCCCACGTTTTAGTACCTAGCTTACGGAAGTCTTCTGCGTTGTCGTAGCCACGGATGTAACCAAGTAGTTCAGCAACCGCTGCTTTCCAAAAGCTCTTACGCGTTGTCACTAATGGGAATTGGTTGTTAGCAACATCGTAGGTCAAGTCTGCGTTGATCACCGTTAGGCAGCGTTTACCTGTACGTTCGTTTTCAACCCAAGTGCCTTGGTCAACGATACGCTGACACAAATCTAAATACTGTTTCACACCAATTCCTTACTTCGTTTCTGCTTGGACTTTGTCTTGGTAAAGACCACGTTTGTACGCCCAAACCATCATAAGGATACCCAGAATGATCATCGGTGAAGATAGGATTTGTCCCATCGAAACGTAACCACCAAATAGACCAAGCTGTGCATCCGGTTCGCGAACAAACTCGACTAGGAAACGGAATGTACCATACCCAGCTAAAAATAGCCCTGATACTGCACCTAAAGGACGTGGCTTTTTGATAAACCAGTTCAAGATGAAGAACAGTACAATGCCCTCTAAGAACATCTCATAAAGCTGAGATGGGTGGCGAGGCAGTGGACCGCCATTCGGGAAGATGATTGCCCATGGCACATCCGTTACACGCCCCCAAAGCTCGCTGTTCATGAAATTACCCATGCGTCCCATACCTAGACCAAATGGGACTAGCGGCGCAACAAAATCAGCAACACCAAAGAAAGTACGGCCGTTTTTACGCGCGTACCAGAACATTGCAGTGATAACACCTAACAGACCACCATGGAACGACATGCCGCCAGTCCAGACTTTAAATAGGTACAACGGATCGGCTAAGAATAAGTCGAAGTTGTAGAAAATTACGTAGCCAACACGACCACCAATGACGACCCCAAGGAAACCCGCAAACAGCAAGTCAGAAACTTGCTCACGCGTCCAACCACTACCCGGCTTATCTGCACGACGATTTGCTAGCCATAGTGCGAACATGAAGCCGACTAAGTACATCAAACCATACCAACGAACAGAAACAGGACCAATAGAGATTAAAACCGGATCAATATTGGGAAATTCAAAGTATCCCTGAGACATAAATCATTCTCTTCTTATTACTAGTAAAACAAATATACCCGAGTAACCTAAAGATGCTCGGTTCAGCGGGAATAAATTGGCAATAAACTTACAGCAACATGGTCGCTGCAACAAACATCAAGAATACGGCAAAAATCTTCTTTAAGACTGCCGTAGGAAGGTTAGTCGCCATCTTAGCGCCGACTTTCGTCGTGAGCATCGACGTCATCGCAATCGCAGCTAAAGCTGGCAGGTAAACATAGCCAACACTGTAGTCAGGTAACCCTTCTACTTTATAACCATGTAAGATGAATCCAATCATGCCTGAAATCGCAATCATGCAGCCACACACCGAAGAAGATCCAACGGCTTTGCGCATCTCAATACCATGCTTGTTTAAGAACGGCACTGACAGTGAACCACCACCAATGCCAGCAAGGCTCGATACCACACCAATGCCCGTTCCGTACACCATAGTGACCGGACTGCTCGGCATTGACTTCTCACTTTTCGTCTTAATTGAGCGAAACATCTGAACTGCCAGACACAACACGATCACACCAAATACTTTTGGCAGATAGTGTGTCGGAATCCACTCGGCAATATTGGCTCCAACAAAGCCGCCGACAACCACACCAGGCATCAGCCATTTGACGACGAACATATCAACGTTGCCCAGCTTAAGATGGTTAAGTGCAGAGGAGCCTGATGTGACAATGATGCTTGCCAATGACGTTGCTAACGCCACATGCATGCTCATTTCAGGAGAAATTCCAGCAAGAGGAAGAAGATAAAGTAGCGCAGGCACGACAATTAGCCCACCTCCGATACCAAGAAGCCCCGCCATCACACCAACAAAAGCGCCCAACGCGAGCAATATTATAAATAAAGAGATGGTCACTGTTACCTACTTCTTACCTGCACGAATAAAGCCTGCAAAGCCTTGTTGAATAAAGAAATCATGCATCATTTGATGAATTTCTTGCCCGTAAGAGCATGACATGGCTTTCTCGACGAGTTTTTCTAATTCTTTTTGTTGGCTATGGCGAATCAAATATTTCACCTTCGCTACGTTTGAGGTGTTCATACTCAAACTGTTATAGCCCAAGCCCAACAGGAGCAGTGCACCAAATGGGTCACCAGCTAGCTCACCACAAATGCAAACCGGGACTTGATATTGGTGGCAAACATCATGAATTTGTTTTAACGCTAACAACACCGCTGGATGCATGGATTCATAGACATCTGCAACACGAGAATTGTTCCGGTCCACCGCCAACAAATATTGTGTTAAATCGTTAGTACCAACCGAAACGAAGTCGACGCGGTGAGCAATTGCCGGCAGCAAGTACACCATAGAAGGCACTTCTATCATCACCCCAACCTTCGGAGCTTGAATGCGATCATCAAGTAACACCACCTCACTGTAGGCTTGATTAATCAAGGTAATCGCATCATCGAACTCTTTGATACCAGATATCATTGGCAACAAAATGCTTAAATTACCACTATCAGCACTGGCTCTGAGCATCGCCCGTAGTTGGATCAGAAAAATATCAGGGTGATCTAAAGTAAAGCGAATGCCACGCCAACCTAAAAACGGATTATCTTCATCAATCGGCAGGTACGGTAATGGCTTATCACCACCGATATCCAATGTACGCATTACGACGCGTTGATTTGGGTAGCTATTGAGAATCGCTTGGTACTGATGATACTGCTCATCTTCTGAAGGAAAGTGATGCTGAAGTAAAAAAGCGATTTCGGTTCGATATAAACCAACGCCATCAACACCGGAGTTAATGGCAATATTGCTATCTGCACTTAAACCCGCATTGAGCATCACTTCAATATGATAATCATCTTGGGTGATTGCCGGAAGTGAGAGATCTTTGTTCACCATAGCGAACAATTCAGATTCTTCACTGACTAAACTACGATACTCGCGTAACAACTGTCGATTAGGTTCAAGGTAAATCTCCCCCGAATAACCATCAACAATCCCTTGCTTACCGTTTACCTCTTGGGGATTAACATTTGCTCCCATGATGCTGGCACGCCCAGTGCGCGAGATAGAATCGCAGCATGAGAGTTTGCCGCGCCCTCAAGAGAAACCACAGCAAGTAAATGCTGCTTTGGTATTGATGCAAGTAACGTCGCCGTTAGCTCATTGGCAACCAAAATCACTGGGCGGTCGATTGAGGCATGTTCTTGTTCACTGTTATGCAGGAAGTACAGCAAGCGCTGCCCTAACTCACGAATGTCTTGTGCGCGCTCACGCAGGTAAACATCTGACATACGAGCAAAACGATTTGAGTAAGTTTCTACCACTTGGCGTAACGCCCAGTCAGCTCGGTCACCTTTCTCGATCTGCTTCTTCAGATCACCACGTAGCATTGGGTCGTTGAGTAAGTGTGTAAAAAGGTCGAAAATCGCCAAAGCATCTTTGTTGATTTCACTGTCGAACTTCTTCCGCATACGACGAAAATCGCTGAGCGCCCTTTCCACTGCAACCGCAAGCAACTCATGTTCACGTTCTTTATCTAAAGCAGAGGCAGGAAAAACATCGCTTAAATTGGGCTGAGTATCATCAAACCAGAACTCACCTATCGCCACCCCCGTTGAGGCAGGTAGGCCTTTCATCACTGTGGGTGTTGAGGCTAATTGCCAATGACCAAGGCTTTGAGCATGTGCGATCAACACAGCAAGCTGCGCTGACAACGTGACCAGAAAAGATTCTTCCATCTCACTAAACAAACGTGGCTCTTTTTGCTGAATCACCAATACGCCAAGTACTTGTTTGCGATGAATAATCGGAGTACCAAGGAAGGAGTGGTATACCTGCTCGCCTAATTGGGGGAAGAATTTGAAGTCTGGGTGAGTGGAGGCTTCGGCTAAATTTAGCGGTTCAGCGCTGCGCTTAACTAAGCCAACTAAACCTTCATTGAAGTTGATATGGATGCTATCACCTTCAAAAATAAGGCCTTGAGTTGCCATCAACTCAAGGCGCTGCATTTCTTGGTTAGCAAGATAGATAGTACAACACTCAGTGCATAGGGCTGCACAAGTCTCTTTTACCAGAATGTCGAGTGCAAGATGGAGATCATCGACTCTGGAGACTTTCTCAACTATTTCCCTTAGCTGACTGAGCATAATAATCCTCTATCTACGTTGCTTTTTTCTTTTCCCTTTCGTCTTTCGCTCTCGAAAAGGCATGGCTAAAGATGCAAACTCTTTCATTGCTCGGCGGTATACGTCTCGCTTGAAAGAAACAACTTGCCTAACTGGATACCAATAACTTACCCAGCGCCAACCATCAAATTCAGGGGATTTTCCACGCTGCATATTGATGTGCGACTCATCGCAATCCAATCGCAGCAGAAACCATTTCTGTTTTTGGCCGATACAAACAGGCTTGGAGTCCCATCGCACCAATCGCTTTGGTAGTTTATATCTTAACCAATGACGACTTGTTGCGATGATCTTAACGTCTTTTTTCGTCAGACCGACTTCTTCATATAACTCCCTGAACATCGCTTGTTCAGGTGTTTCACCTTCGTCAATCCCACCTTGTGGAAATTGCCATGAGTGTTGCCCGTATCGTTTAGCCCAGAATACCTGACCATGGTTATTACAGATCACAATACCAACGTTCAGTCGGTAACCATCGCCATCTATCACCGGCTAACCTCTATGAATAATTTTTTATTACCGTGATTTTTCCACATATCCCCATTACTAGCAAACTTACTGATGTGATATGAGCAAGATTTATTACCTTTGAACCATTTTTGGATATCTTTTGAGCAACCATTACTTTATCAACACAGGATTGAGACATAGCCCACATTTATTCACCTTTTCTGTGAATAACTTTGTGAAGAAAACAAGATCAATAAAGTTTTTTGCTCAAAACCATCACAAACAAGATTATTCACAAAAGAGAAAGGCAAGCATAAAATACTGACTTTTAAGACAAATAAATGAAATTAGCTTAATTAACGATCTAACTTTTATTGATGATCTTTTCACCAAACTCAGATCGGTCAAAGATCGCTCAATTGGCAATTTATCCACATTAGACAGGTAGGACTTCATGATATCTCAATAAAATCAAGTCACACTCATCGCTTAAACCCCTGTTCATTCATCCAGCCAAAGCAAAGATCCTATTGGTCACTTCCTAATCTGTGGATAAGTTATGGATTGATCATTCTTAATCCAGCTCGATGAAATCTTCGACAGAGGATTTTATTCAAATTTGTTAGACTAGGCGTTTTCCAATACCACTTTGTCATTATGAAACCAGAACCACAATCCGAAGCTGAACTGATGGAACGTGCGCAAGAGATTGCGGGATTAAGCTTTGCTGAACTCGCAGAAGAAGCTGGTATGACCGTTCCTGAAAACTTGAAACGCGATAAAGGTTGGGTCGGTCAATTACTAGAATGGCATTTGGGTGCACCCGCAGGTAGTAAGCCGCAACAAGATTTCGCCAAACTAGGAATCGAGTTAAAGAGCATACCGATCAGCTACTCTGGCAAACCATTAGAAACGACCTTTGTCTCTGTCGCACCATTGACTGGTGTGCAAGGTTTAACATGGGAAACGAGTCACGTGCGCAACAAGCTCTCCCGCGTGCTTTGGGTTCCGGTTGAGGGCGAGCGCGAGATTCCGTTGGCTGAGCGCCGCGTCGGGAGCCCGTTGATTTGGTCACCGGATGAAGAAGAAGAGTTGACCCTGAAAAACGATTGGGAAGAGTTAATGGAGTTGATCGTACTGGGCAAGTTTGATCAAATTTCCGCCAGACACGGCGAAGCGCTTCATCTACGTCCTAAAGCCGCAAATGCCAAAGCACTTACTGAAGCATACAGTTCAAACGGCAAGCCGATAAAAACCCTGCCCCGTGGTTTCTATCTCAGAACACAGTTTACTGAGCAGATCCTACTGAAGCATTATATTAACCTCCAATCAGAGTGACTAGGGTCTGTTGATCTTTTGCGGTTAAATTTTGTTCGAGATAGAATCGTTTTAGGCGCGGCAAGAAGTATGTAGCTTAGTCATTCTAAGTAAATGCTTCTTAACAAAGCATAAAACGATTCTAGCCGAACCCTTCGGGCAGCCTTTGTGGTTCATTTCTACAGCGTTATCGGCTTCTCATGTAGGCTAGCTACACTTCAAAGCCTCTGCCTTGTAGAAATTTCCCACAAAATGCTGCAAAAATCAGCTCAAAAGATCAACAGACCCTAATGCGTTACCAGTGACAGTTCAATATCACAGTATGAGGCTGCGCCATCGCTACCACATTCATCGTACGCGTTGTGTAGTCTCAAGTACGCTTTATCAATCCCTAACCTAAGCAGCTCCTCTTTCACCAAGTCCAATGATCCAAAATGAATCGGATCTTCACCGTCTTTGATCGGCTCCAGTTGGTGTTTGTACTCCACTGCTAATAGATAGTCAGAGACATCAGAACAACCTATCACAAAGACCTTCGGTGTTTTATAAGAGTCCTTGTGGTGGCCATGCAACCACATGTCGAGTTGATGCTTCTGCATAATGCACCTCCTTCACAAGATCCTTTAAGTCTAGTTAGCGTATTGATAAGTTTCGAGTTAACTATAAAGCGAAAACTAAATCATTTGCGACCACGACTAAAAATCCCCTATATTGGAATAACTTATTCAGTCGGTAACTCTTCAAGGATGTGAAATGCAATATACGAAACTACCGCACTCATCACTCGAGATCAGTAAGATCTGCCTTGGCACTATGACGTTTGGTGAGCAAAATACCGAACAAGAAGCGTTTCAGCAGCTCGACTTTGCCCTCGATCATGGGGTGAACTTTATCGATACAGCAGAGATGTATCCCGTTCCACCAAAGGCAGAGACACAAGGACTCACTGAGCAATACATTGGTAATTGGTTAGCGAAAAGTGGCAAGCGAGAGAAAGTAGTATTGGCAACGAAGGTCGCAGGCCCACGTAGCGTCCCGTACATTCGTGAGAACATGAGCCTTAACCGCCGCCATATTCATACCGCTATCGATGACAGCCTAAAGCGCCTGCAAACCGATTATGTCGACCTGTACCAATTGCACTGGCCGCAGCGCCAAACCAACTGCTTTGGTCAACTCAACTACCCCTACCCAGATAAGCAAGAAGAAGTCACGCTGATCGAAACCCTTGAAGCGCTGACCGAACTAGTTAAAGCCGGTAAGGTACGTTACATCGGTGTATCGAATGAAACCCCATGGGGTGTGATGTCACTGCTGCGTTTAGCAGAAAAACACGATCTGCCGAGGATAGTTTCAATCCAAAACCCATATAACTTATTGAACCGTAGCTTTGAAGTTGGCTTGTCTGAAATCAGTCATTACGAAGGCGTTCAGCTACTTGCATACTCACCACTGGCGTTTGGCTGCTTGAGCGGTAAATACCTAAACGGAGCGAAACCTGAAGGCGCACGTTGCACGGTTTGGGAGCGCTTTGCTCGCTACTTCACCCCGCAAGGCATAAAAGCCACCGAAGCATACGTCAACCTAGCTCGTGACCACGGTTTAGATCCCTCACAAATGGCACTGGCGTTTGTGAACCAGCGTCCGTTTGTTGGCTCGAACATCATTGGCGCAACTAACCTAGAGCAGCTTAAATCAAACATTGACAGTATCGATGTTCATTTAAGTGAAGAGTTACTCAATGACATCCAAGCGATTGGCACTACTTACTCGAACCCGTGCCCATAGCGTTTCATTTCCCAATAGACCAAAAACAAAAGAGGCTGACCACATGGTCAGCCTCTTTTGTTTTGTATTAAGCCCAAATTGAATCAAATGTACTAGAGAGTTCAATCTGGGCTTTGAATTACGTCGGTATTCGCGATGTTAAGACACGACGAAGGTGACGAACTTGGCGCTCAACTTTGACTGCATCAGGAATGCAAGTTTGAGTTGAACGACCTTCTTTATCTAAACCAATATCCCTGAGCAAGTGTTCATTGGTCCAAGGGATATTGTGAGAGCTACGACGAACCATACTCTGCCATTGCTTTTCTTCACGTTTTAGATCCGCTTTTAGCAACACTGTAGCGAGTTTTAGATAGATAGAGTGACGCATAATTTTTCTCCAAATTACGATAAATGATCGACTGGGAAAAATAGTGCATTCTTTAACAGAAAGATTCTGTTGATACTAAGCCGCTACTTTTCCGCAGCCTAGTGAAAATAGATAGGTTACGGATTAATTATATCTAATGAGCCAGTGGTATCCTTTATGATCGCATCAAAGGTTGAGCGAACAGAAGGCATACGATCAGCGCAAGCAGTAGTGTTAACAACGTAATGTTTCATCTTGCGCCTCCTAGCTAAAAATTAATCCGTGATTGATGTGGTATAACTCTTTGAGTTACGGCTAAATTGTAAGCAACATAGGATATTATTCAAACAATTTTTGTCCTTTCTATTAAAAACAAATCAATAACCTAAAATTAGGTTTCATATGGTTTTTCGAATAACATATTCATCTGTGGAATATATAAAGCTTCGAGTTTTATAAATGATTGCATTCGAAGTACAAAAAAGGAGCGACAATACGCTCCTCTTTTCCTTTGACACCTAGTAACTTAAACCACCTGCTCTGATATCAAATTATGTTTGTTTAGCAAACGATACATGGTTGCTCGAGATACTCCTAGCTCTTTCGCCGCGTTCGATACTTGCCCTGAATGAGATTCGAGAACCACTAATAACGCATCACGCTCACTCTTTTCGCGAATTGACTTTAAGCTTCTCTTTGCATCATTTCGTTGAGGCAAGTCGAGGTGATGTTCTTCGATAATGACACTGTCCGACATTAACACCGCACGCTTAATCTGGTTCATTAGTTCTCGAACATTACCTGGCCAAAAGTAACGCGTCAGAGATTTAAGTGCATCTTCAGAAAAGCCCTTCGCTTGAGAGTTATACTCTTTAGAAAACTCTTGCAGATAATAACGAGCCAGTAGGCCTATATCGCTAGCACGCTCTTTAAGGCTCGGTACATTGATACGTAGCACATTAATGTAATGGTATAGTTCTTCATTAAAATCACCATCAATCAACGCCTTTTCCACATCTGATGAGTTAGCGGCAAGAACTCGAACATTCACTGTTTTTAAGCCATCTCGGGTCTCAATTGTGCCTTCTTGCAAAAATCGCAACAGGTTCATTTGCTGCTCTTTTGAGATAGTTAAAATGTCGTTGAACAAAACAGTACCGCCATCAGCCTGCTCCATAATACTTGGCTCAGTCACATCTTCATCGCTAGCCCCAAAGACTTCCGCTTGAAAACGCTGTTCATTCAACGCACGGCAATTTACTGACAAAAATGGTTTGTGTGCTCGAGAAGAGACTTTATGGATAGCACGCGCTACCGCTTCTTTACCAGTACCGCTTTCACCATAGATAAGGATACTCACATCCGTTGGACCAATACGTTTCACTTGATCACGTAGACGCTTCATAGGGATTGATTCACCCACCAGCCCCATATCTAAGCTGTTACCAAAGCTTGGCCACACTTTCTTCTCTAGCTTGAGCATACCAAGCTGGTGACCAATGGTACTTAGTAACTGCGCATCTGGAATTGGCGCAGTAAAAAAGTCGATACAAAAGTTCACAATGAACTGGCAAATGGTATCGGTACCGAGTTGTGACTCACGAATGAAGGCTAACCAACGAACATGTTTGTGAGAACTCACTAAGTTTGCTAAGCCGTTGAGGCTAAACTCATCGTGACTTAAATCTACAATACCTATGCAGGGGCCAATGTCCTCAAGGAGCGTATTCGCCTTACGCAGGTCACCCACTTGGTGACACTTCCATCCGACTTGTTCTAATACTGATAACCAAGGTTCGTAAGTACCGCCAACTACTACCAGCGACCCCGGAATGGAATCCATCTTAAACTGCCCAGCCATTCTTTAACCCTTAAATTCTGTTAATAGAAAATTCGCTCCACAAACCAAACTTTGCGAACTGGTAACATTATCGAGACTATCACCCGATTAGTCTGTCTCAATATTAAGACTATGCAACAGATTGCGATTTGGCGAATAATTTCTCTATTAAATTACTCGTCATCAAATTCAAATGGTTGAATAACGTCAAATTTCGAACATAAAAAAACCACCCGAAGGTGGTTTTTTTGATCATCCTGCCAAATTACGCTTGTGGGCGCATTGCTGGGAATAGGATTACGTCACGGATTGTGTGCGTGTTAGTCAGCAGCATAACTAGGCGGTCGATACCGATACCTTGACCTGCTGTTGGTGGTAGGCCGTGCTCTAGTGCAGTGATGTAGTCTGCATCATAGAACATTGCTTCATCATCACCAGACTCTTTCGCTTCAACCTGTGCTTTGAATCGCGCATCTTGGTCTTCTGCATCGTTAAGCTCAGAGAAGCCGTTTGCTACTTCGCGACCACCAATGAAGAACTCAAAGCGGTCTGTGAAGAATGGGTTGTCATCGCTACGGCGAGCCAGAGGAGAGATATCTGCTGGGTAACCAGTGATGAACGTAGGCTGCATTAGCTTAGGTTCTGCAGTTTCACCGAAGATTTCTTCAAGAAGCTGACCACATGTCCAGAAAGATTCTACTTCAACGTGAACAGATTTCGCGATAGAAACCATTAGGTCACGGTTTTGAATGTCTTCTTCTGTTAGCGCTTGGATTTGCGCATGGTCTGGGTTGTAGTGCTTGATTGCTTCGAACATGCTCATACGAGTGTAAGTGCCACCAAACTCAACCGTGTCATCACCGTAAGGCATTGACGTTGAACCTAGAACTTCTAGAGCTACTGAGCTTAGTAGTTCTTCAGTTAGGTCCATCAGATCTTTGTAGTCCGCGTACGCCATGTAGAATTCCATCATTGTGAATTCTGGGTTGTGACGTGGAGAAAGACCTTCGTTACGGAAGTTACGGTTGATTTCGAATACGCGATCAAAACCGCCAACCACTAGACGTTTCAGGTATAGCTCAGGTGCGATACGCAGGTACATTGGCATGTCTAGTGCGTTGTGGTGTGTGATGAATGGACGCGCACTCGCACCACCAGGGATAACGTGCATCATTGGCGTTTCAACTTCCATGAACTGCTTAGAGATCATGAAGTTACGGATTGCAGACATCACTTTAGAACGTACTACGAACGCTTGACGAGACTCTTCGTTAACGATTAGGTCAACGTAACGTTGACGGTAACGCATCTCTTGGTCAGTTAGGCCGTGGAACTTCTCTGGTAGTGGACGCAGTGCTTTAGTTAGCAACTCGTACTCTTCCATGTTCACGTATAGATCGCCTTTACCAGACTTATGTAGTGCGCCTTTAACACCGATGATGTCACCGATATCTAGACCTTGGTACTGGTCTTTAAGTACTTTTTGTACCGCTTTATCAGCATAAGCTTGGATACGGCCAGAAGTTTCTTGGATTACTAAGAATGGACCACGCTTAGCCATGATACGGCCAGCGATTGCAACTACGTGGTTAAGCTCTTCTAGCTCTTCCTTCGACTTTTCACCGAACTCTTTTTGAAGGTCGCCCGCTAGTGCGTCACGACGGAAGTCGTTTGGGTGGCCATTTGCTTTGCAGCTCTTTCGGATTGCATCCAGTTTAGCGCGGCGCTCAGCAATTAGCTTATTCTCTTCTTGTGTAGAGGCTTCTTGTACAGTTTCGTTTTGAACAGCATCAGTCATTTTCGATGTATCCTGTTTTTGTCGGTGAAAAGCTTTATAGGCCTGATTTCAGGCTAGCTTCAATAAATTTGTCCAGATCGCCATCAAGAACCGCTTGAGTATTACGGTTTTCAACGCCCGTACGGAGGTCTTTAATGCGTGAGTCATCCAATACGTAAGAACGGATCTGGCTACCCCAGCCAATGTCAGACTTAGCGTCTTCATTAGCTTGTTTTTCCGCGTTTTGCTTCTGCAATTCAAGCTCAAATAGCTTTGCTCGAAGCTGTTTCATTGCCTGATCTTTGTTCTTGTGTTGAGAACGGTCATTCTGACACTGCACCACTGTGTTCGTTGGTACGTGCGTAATACGTACCGCAGATTCTGTGGTGTTTACGTGCTGACCACCTGCGCCTGATGCACGGTAAACGTCAATGCGTAGGTCAGATGGGTTAATGTCGATAGCAATATTTTCATCAATCTCTGGGTAGATAAACGCAGAAGCAAATGATGTATGACGACGGCCGCCTGAATCGAATGGCGATTTACGTACTAAGCGGTGAACACCAGTTTCAGTACGTAGCCAACCGTAAGCGTACTCACCAGAGATTCTTACAGTCGCGCCCTTAAGACCAGCAACCTCACCTTCAGATACTTCAATTACCTCAGCTTTAAAGCCTTTTGCTTCAGCCCAGCGTAGGTACATGCGTAGCATCATGTTGGTCCAGTCTTGTGCCTCAGTACCACCTGAGCCTGCTTGCAAGTCAATGTAGCAATCAGAGCTATCGTGGTCGCCAGAGAACATACGACGGAATTCCAGCTGTTCTAGCTTTTCTTCCAGTTCTGCAAGTTCTGGTTCGATTTCATCAAACGTTTCTTGATCTTCTTCTTCAACAGCAAGTTCTAGAAGCCCTTCAACGTCTTCTACACCTTGCTCTAGTTGATCAATAGTTTCAACAACCGCTTCAAGAGATGAACGTTCTTTGCCTAATGCTTGCGCACGTTCTGGCTCGTTCCATACATCCGGTTGTTCTAGTTCTGCGTTGACTTCTTCTAGACGCTCTTTCTTAGCGTCATAGTCAAAGATACCCCCTCAGGACATTCGTGCGCTCAGACACGTCCTGAAGACGGTTTTTAATTGGATTGATTTCAAACATGTTTGCTCAACATTTTAGAATAGAATTTAACCGAGAAATTCTACTCAAAAATGTGACGGAGATACAGGAAAATTTCGGTTGGGAAATCAGATTGCAATTAGAGAGAGCACGGTCATAAAATTTTGATGCCACATAAAGGCGACCGTACTCTATAGTAGGCGAAAAACGAGGATTTACTTGGCTTCGATATAATCAACCATCAACTGAAGTGATTGATTGCCTCTAAACTCATTCACATCCAACTTATACGCAAGGCGTACTGTTTTTACTGATGCATCCGGCCAACGACGTAAATCAATATTGAAGGCAATACCGTCGATCATTACGTTGGTTGGGTGGCCTTTATAAAGCGGTTCTAACATCAACTTAAGATGTTTCTCACCCACCAGTTTCTGGTGCAGAACTTTGAACTCACCATCAAAGATAGGTTCAGGAAAAGCTTGACCAAACGGACCACCCGCACGAAGTTGTTCAGCGACATGCATCGAAAATTCTTCCGGTTTCAACTCACCATCAGATAGGATCACACCTTTCAACGCCGCTTCATCCAACTCTTTTTTAACCACATCATCAAACAAACGGCTAAAACGCTCGAAGTCTTGCTCTTTGATGGTTAAGCCCGCCGCCATCGCGTGACCACCAAATTTGATGATCAAGCCAGGGTTTTGCGTATCGATGAAATCCAACGCGTCACGCATGTGCAGCCCAGGAATTGAACGGCAAGAGCCTTTGATAGTTCCTTCCCCTCCATCCGCGAACGCAATAACGGGACGGTGGTACTTCTCTTTTATTCGCGAAGCAAGAATACCTATCACACCTTGGTGCCAGTCTCTTTGAAACAAGGCTAAGCCATAAGGGAGTTCGGTGTTTTCACCAAACTGAAGACGCTCACAAAAAGCCATCGCTTCCTGCTTCATGCCTTCTTCAATCTCTTTACGGGTTTGGTTGAGGCCATCCAACTCACTCGCCATGCGGCGTGCAGCATGGATGTTGTTACACATCAGCAGTTCAACACCGAAAGACATGTCATCCAAGCGACCTGCGGCGTTAATGCGTGGACCTAAAGCAAAACCAAAATCTGATGCGACTAAACGACGAGCATCACGCTTCGCGACTTCAATCAAGGCTTGAATCCCCGGACGCGCTTTACCTGCACGAATACGCTGTAAGCCTTGGTGCACAAGAATGCGGTTGTTTTCATCTAGTGGCACGACGTCTGCCACAGTACCAAGGGCAACCAAATCGATCAGCTCCATCAACTTAGGCTCTTGCATGCCTTGCTGCGCAAACCAATTTTGTTTGCGCATGTATACACACAGCGCCATCATCAGATAGAAAGCCACTCCCACCCCTGCCAACGCTTTCGATGGGAAAGCACAGCTGTCTAGGTTTGGGTTCACCATGGCATCGACGTCGGGGAGCACTTGCCCCGGTAAGTGGTGGTCAGTCACCAGCACGGTAATGCCATTTTCTTTTGCGTAACGAACACCTTCAATCGACGACACGCCATTATCAACTGTCATGATCATTTCAGCACCAAGCTCTAACGCTTGGTCCACCACTTCCGGACTCAATCCATAACCATCTTCAAAGCGGTTTGGCACCAAGTAATCGACGTTATTGCTGCCAAGCATACGTAGTGCAAGTACCGACAACGCTGAGCTGGTCGCGCCATCGGCATCAAAATCACCCACAACGATAATCCGCTTTTGCTCATTGATCGCTTGGAAAAGCAGTTCAACCGCTTTATCTATACCGCCAAGCTGTTGGTAAGAATGCAAACCACGTGCAGAGGTTTCTAACTGTGCGATATCCGTGATACCACGGTTGAGATAGATACGCTTAAGAATAGAAGGAATGGAATCGGGAAGAAGAGAAAGGTCCGGTTCGGGACGTCGTTGAATTTCTATCATGTTTGAAAAGAGCCAGCGTTGCATGCTGGCTCTGCTCCTTAAAGGATTATTGTTGCTCTAGACGTTTTAGTAATTCTGCCGGTGGAAGGTAACCACCAACTAGCTCACCGTTTGGCAGGAAGATAGCAGGAGTACCGGAAATACCAAGTTCACGGCCTAGGTTGTAATGTGCCTGGATGGTTTCTTTACACTGTTTAAGATCTTTAACTGGATTGTCAAAAGTGCGTTCTACTTTTGCATTATGCATAGCCGTTTGAGGATCTTCTGCACACCAGATAGTCGCCATCTGCTCAGCAACAGGACCTGTGGCACCTTGGCGAGGATACGCCATGTAACGAACAGTAATGCCTAAGTCGTTGTAAACTTGCATCTGGCTGTGTAGACGCACACAGTAGCCACACGTGATGTCAGTAAATACCGTCACCACATACTTCTCATTGTCTGCTTTGTATTCGATCACGCTATCAGAGAACTTTGCAATTTTCTCGGCATTTAACGGCGCTTGGCGCTCAGCAATCACGTCTTTGTAGCCACCATTGTTATCGATGGCATAAAGCGTACCAGCAATAAAATGGCTACCGTCGTTAGATGCGAACAGCACACCACCATTCGTTTGAATTTCTAATAATCCAGCAACATCCGATGGTTGGATATCAAGAATAGATACACCCAATTTAGAGAACTTGGCTTTAAGTGCAGCCTCATCAAAGTTCTGTTTTGCCGCCGGCGCGACTTGTTGTGCAGGAGTTTCCATTTTTTCCTGACTTTCTTCAGCACCACAAGCGGTAACAAAAAACGGTAAAGTCAGCAGAGTTAGTCGGCGTAATACGCTCATTAAATTCACCTTAAAATAAAATCGTTTCATCCAACGAGACAATACATCATTATGCTCTTGGGTGGTGTTGACTGTGGATTTGCTTCAATCGCTCAGTCGCCACGTGAGTATAAATTTGCGTCGTCGATAAGTCACTATGCCCCAACAGCATCTGTACGACCCTGAGATCTGCGCCATAGTTCAATAAATGCGTCGCAAAAGCATGGCGCAGTACGTGTGGCGACAATTGGTCGGTATCAATACCCGCTATTACAGCGTAGTACTTAATACGATGCCAAAAGGTCTGACGGGTCATTTGTCTGGCTCGTTTACTAGGAAAAACCACATCAGAGGTAGTCTCCCCCAATAGAGCAGACCGGCCTTGTTGAATAAAAGTTTCAATCCAATCGACCGCATTTTCCCCCATAGGAACAAGGCGTTCCTTACCACCCTTACCAGTGACGCGCACTACCCCTTGGCGCAAACTGACGTTTTCCATTGTCAAGCTGACTAGCTCTGTCACACGCAGACCTGTCGCATAAAGTAATTCAAGCATGGCTTTATCACGCAGCTCAACCGGATCATTCGGATCCGGCGCCTCAAGCAGCGCGTCAACTTGCTCTTCGCTGATGTCTTTCGGCAGGCGTTGCGGTAGCTTTGGGCTCACCAACAGCGCACTCGGATCATCACCGCGCACTTTCTCGCGATGAATGTATTGAAACAAGCGACGAATCGCTGACAACATCCGCGCGCGCGATGTCTGCTTGTAATCTAAATCAACAAGGTAACTTTGGTACTCTTGTAAACCAGACAGGCTGATAAAATCAAGACGGTAGCTATGTTGCTCCATCCACGCGAGCAGTTTCATTAAATCATTTCGGTAGGAAGCCAACGTGTTCTCCGACAGGCCACGCTCCATCCACATCGCATCTAAGAATTGCTCAACAAGACCAAAATCTTGTTGATTGACAGGCTGTTGTGCCGTCATGAATGCTTCCTTATCTGTTTATATTTACAGTATTGAGAGTAAGACAACTGTCCAACCAATACCATAAAAAAATCATCTAGCCCGGGATAATCGCTGCAATCTTCCCCGTTTTATGGTTAGAATCTGCCACAACAGCAATACAAAAAACGACGAATATAATGAAAATCGGACTCTTTTACGGCTCAACCACCTGCTACACCGAAATGGCAGCAGAAAAAATTCGCAACATCATTGGTGAAGACCTTGTCGACATTCACAACGTGAAAGAGACACCGCTATCA
>NZ_APHW01000002.1 GCF_002741985.1 Vibrio rotiferianus CAIM 577 = LMG 21460 | reverse complement strand
TATTGAGAGTAAGACAAACTGTCCAACCAATACCATAAAAAAATCATCTAGCCCGGGATAATCGCTGCAATCTTCCCCGTTTTATGGTTAGAATCTGCCACAACAGCAATACAAAAAACGACGAATATAATGAAAATCGGACTCTTTTACGGCTCAACCACCTGCTACACCGAAATGGCAGCAGAAAAAATTCGCAACATCATTGGTGAAGACCTTGTCGACATTCACAACGTGAAAGAGACACCGCTATCACTGATGGCAGACTACGATTTACTGCTGATTGGTATCTCCACTTGGGACTTCGGTGAAATCCAAGAAGACTGGAGTGCGATCTGGGAAGATATTGCAACCACACCTCTTAAAGGCAAAGTCGTTGCGTTATTCGGTTTGGGTGACCAAGAAGGCTATGGCGAGTGGTACCTTGATGCGATGGGCCTACTGCATGATGAGCTCAAAGCTACAGGCGCGCAGTTTATCGGTTACTGGCCAAACGAAGGTTATGAGTTCGAAGCATCAAAAGCACTAACAGAAGATGGCAGCCAGTTTGTGGGCTTAGCACTGGATGAAGATTCTCAGTACGAACTCAGTGATGAACGCATCGAGAAATGGTGTGAGCAAGTATTGGTGGAGTTTCACGACACACTATAGGCCAACACTTGCTACACAACAGACAAACAAAAAGCCCGGCGAATCACTTCACCGGGCTTTTTTCTGTTTTGCTAGTCAGCGATTATGCCGCTTCTTCAGTCAACTCAGGTTGTGAAGACTTAGCAATAAAGAACATGCAAACAATCGCTGCAAATGTTGGTAGAACCCAACCCATGCCCACTTCAAATAGTGGCAGCATGTTGAATGCAGATACGTCTAGACCCGCTACTTTCGCTGCATCAATCAATGCAAACAGCAGTGATACGAGCAGTACAGCTCGGTAAGCCACTCGTGGGTTTGGTAGCTTGTTACGCACAAATGTTAGCGCAACCAATGCAACCGCTACTGGGTATAGCGCGAAAAGCACAGGAACTGACAATGAGATTAGCTGTGACAGACCAACGTTTGCAATCAGTGCACAAGCGGCGCCGTTAATGATAACCCACTGCTTGTAAGTCAGTTTCGTCTTAGAGCTGAAGAAGTCAGAACATGCAGAGATAAGGCCAATCGCCGTCGTCAAACATGCCAAAAGTACGATGATTGAAAGCACAACCTGACCGTAAGGACCAAATAATGCCTGAACGTATTGGCTCAGTACTGCACCACCGTTGTCCGCACCTGCTGCGATAGTTGAACTCGTCGCACCTAGGTAGAACAATGAGATGTAAACGAACGCCAGACCTGCAGCGGCAATACAGCCAGCACAGATTAGGTATTTCGTTGTTGCCGCACGCTCAGTGATACCTTTGCTACGAAGCGCATCCACCATTAGCATACCGAACATCAACGATGCGAACGTATCCATGGTGTTGTAACCTTCAAGGAAGCCCTTAGTCAGTGGTTGAGTCAAGTACTCACCGTGTGCGCCCATCATTTCACCTTGCGGATCAACGAACACCGCAATCGCAAGAACGATAAGACCAAGGAATAGAACTGGCGTTAGTACTTTACCAATCAAGTCAATCAAGCGACCTTGGAACCAAGCGAAGATCATTGCTACCGCGAAGAACAAGATTGAGAATGACGTTAGATGCGCTTGAGAGGCATCTAGGAAGAATGGTTTCACCGCCATCTCGTAGGCTACTAGACCTGTACGAGGTGCAGCAAATGCAGGACCGATGATGATGAAGATCAACGCCGCCATCAGAACTGCTGCTTTTTTAGGAAGATCTTGAGTCAAGTGATCCCAAGAGCCGCCTGCCACAGCAATAGCAACGATAGTAATAAGAGGTAGACCTACCGCTGTTAGCAAGAAACCGAACATTGCTGGCATCAAGTGATCACCCGCTAGCTGACCCGCTAGTGGTGGAAAAATGATGTTGCCGGCACCCAAAAAGAACGCAAATAGCATAAAGCCTACTGCGATAATATCTGTTAGTTTTAACGTCTGCTTCACAGATAACCCTTTTTCTCTAATTGATGAATGTTGTGTATGCATCGACCACTTTTTTGTATACCCAAAGTTAATGAGTACCTGTGGTTCAATCTATAAATTTCCGCCGCATAATGACGAAGTACCCATCATTTGGCAACCTTTAAGAAAAAAACACCATATTAATTTAGTTAAAGGATTAAAAAGCAGTGGATACCACTACCCTGAAATAAAGAGCTAGATATTTATCTCGATCAAATTGAAATACAATTTAATAACCAACGAGATAACAATCTATACAATTAAGAAACAACAGAGAGATTAACTCTAATATTGAGTAAAAATAAAACAATCATGAAGAGTGAAAAATTTCAGACTAAGGACTTCAAGTTCAAGCAGTTTTCGATTCACGGCGGTGAAAGTGGCATGCCTGTCAGCACCGATGGTGTCATGCTTGGCGCTTGGGCAAATTGCTCACCACAGAGTAAAATTTTGGACATTGGTACAGGTACAGGCTTGCTGGCATTAATGTGCGCACAGAGATTTCCGGCTGTAGAGATCACCGCTCTTGATATTGAAATATCGGCGATAGAAGCAGCGCAACATAACTTCACTCAATCTCCTTGGTCAGACAGACTTTATATCCAGCACGCCGATGTATTGCAGTTTGAACCTACACATCATTTTGAGCACATCATCTGTAATCCGCCCTACTTCAACAGTGGTGAGCAATCGAAGCAAAGCCAACGTGCAACCGCCCGACACACAGACAGTTTGCAGCACGCAGCATTACTTAAACGCTGTCATGAACTGCTGACTGAAGAGGGAACAGCCAGTTTCGTCCTACCAATTATCGAAGGTGAGCAGTTTATTGCTATGGCGCAGCAACAGGGATGGTATCTATCACGTCTCTGTCGCGTGCAACCATCACAGAAAAAGCCTGTGCACCGTTTACTGTTTGAATTGGCCAAACAAGCTTGTGATACTCAAGAAACGCACTTGATCATTCACTCAAACGAGGGTTATAGCGACGACTTTACTCAACTAACTCGCGAGTTTTATCTTAAGATGTGAAATAACATGTGATCCTTGTCACCAATCACTTTATAATGTGCGACCTTTTTATATTCTATGCTGCTGTGGCGAACCATTAACCAAGCTTTGCTTGTGGAGAACTCATTGTGATCAGAACCTTTGCTGAACTTGATCTAGACCAAAACCTACTTGAAGCCATTGAAGAGATGGGCTACGAACGCCCAACTAAAATTCAGGCAGAAGCGATTCCACAAGCGTTAGATGGTCGTGACATTCTAGCGTCAGCACCAACTGGTACTGGTAAAACGGCGGCATTCGTCCTGCCAGCACTGCAATACCTGCAAGATTTCCCTCGTCGTAAACCGGGACCTGCACGTATTCTGATCCTCACGCCAACTCGTGAGTTAGCAATGCAGATTGCCGATCAAGCTCGTGCACTGGCGAAAAACACCAAGCTAAACATCTTCACCATCACTGGTGGTGTTCAATACCAAGAACATGCGGATATTTTGGCTACAACACAAGATATCGTGGTTGCAACACCAGGTCGCCTACGTGAATACATCGATGCAGAACGTTTTGACTGTCGTGCGATTGAATGGCTGGTGCTAGACGAAGCTGACCGCATGCTAGACATGGGCTTTGCTCCAACGGTTGACCGTCTGTCTAACGAATGTCGCTGGCGTAAACAAACACTTCTGTTTTCAGCAACACTAGAAGGCAAAGGCGTAGAAGGTTTCACAGCAGACCTACTTAACGAACCAGCTGAGATCGACGCGAAATCACCACTGCGTGAGCGTAAGAAGATTGCACAGTGGTACCACCGTGCTGATGACGCAGAGCATAAACTTGCCCTACTAAAACACATCATCACAGAGCAAGCTGAACGCACTATCGTGTTCCTGAAGACTCGTGAGCGTTTGGCAGAGCTTCGTGCACAACTAGAGAGCGCACAGATTCCATGTTCTTGGATTCAAGGTGAAATGCCCCAAGATCGTCGTAACAACGCGATTGCTCGCTTCCGCGAAGGCACAGTTAACGTGCTACTTGCGACAGACGTAGCTGCACGTGGTATCGACCTTCCAGACGTATCACACGTAATAAACTACGATATGCCGCGCACGGCTGACGTATACCTTCACCGTATCGGCCGTACGGCTCGTGCAGGTAAAAAAGGTAATGCGATCTCAATCGTAGAAGCGCACGATCAGCCAATGATGGATCGCGTTGCTCGTTACGTGAAAGAAGACATCAAAGAGCGTTTCGTGAAAGAGATGCGCCCTAAACACAAAAAACCTGTGTTCAAGAAGAAAAAGAAAAAAGACGACAAGAAGAAAGTAGCGAAGAAGAAAACCGCTAAGAAGAAGTAATCACGTCTGATTAATTCCAAATCTAAAAGAGCCGCTATCGCGGCTCTTTTTGTTTTTCATGTTTACAGCTGATGGGCTGGAAGAGTTTTGTCTTCATAGGCATCGGCAAAACCATGATTACGGTCTCGATGTCCCGCTTCATCTTCGCGAATACGCAAAATTACATCTCTTAACATCGCATCGGCAGGCAGCTTGTAGTAATCGATCGCCAGAGTCGGAGCCGGTACATTCTCTACTTCCCCACTATCAATTTTCTCTAGGTACTCGGTGTAGCTGTTGCACGCTTCCTCTTCGAAGTAGCCCACAACACGGTGAGCGATTTTAGAAGACAGTAGATAGATGACGCTATACACGAGAATAAACACACCTTGGCCAAGCAGTACAAGCAAACGCTCAATCAAACTCGGCTTGGCAATGTCGAGGAAAATCATCAGGTGCATACGCTCATTCTCAGCCTCGTCGAGAAGTTCTCGGATCCAACCTTCATCGTCTTTCATTCGGCGTAGCGCTTTCAAGTGATTGAACATCCCAGCTACCATGCCCGGCACGGCTGCGATGGTTTCGAGAATTACCGCTCGTTTCGCGTATTTCTTGCCATAAAAGATGTTCAGAGTGAATTTCAGCAATTTGGTAATACGCAGTGCAACGTACTCCGATAACTTAGAGGCTTTTTTGTGTGTGAGCTTGAAGTCTGACATAGGAGAACTCCTTATTTTTAAAGTTGCATTTAAAATACAACTTTAAACCTTATTACTCAACTATTTTTTAAGATATAAACTTTTTATGTAAAAATTCGATTAAGATCAGATCGAATAGGCATAAAAAAAGCCGGATAACTATCCGGCTTTTTGGCGTACTTTATTTCGCTGAATCATCAACTCGCGATTGACTGACTTCAATCAGTTTTGCTCTTCTCGTTTGAAAACTAAGTCTGTTGGTGTCGACTCTTCTTCAACGAAGTAGTAACCCGCAACATCAAACTTAGTGAGGTCAGCAACACTTTCGATACGGTTTTCGATGATGTAGCGAACCATCATGCCGCGCGCTTTCTTCGCGTAAAAGCTGATCACCTTATATTGACCATTCTTACAGTCTTTGAAGATAGGCGTGATCACTTGTGCATCCAAGTTCTTTGGCTTCACCGCTTTGAAATATTCATTTGATGCAAGGTTAATCAATACGTTGTCGCCTTGCGCAGCAATCGCTTCATTCAGCTTATCGGTAATGACATTACCCCAGAACTGGTAAAGGTTAGATCCCTTGTCGTTCGCCAGCTTAGTGCCCATCTCAAGACGGTATGGCTGCATTAAATCGAGTGGCTTAAGCAGACCGTATAGACCAGATAGCATTCTTAGGTGATCTTGAGCGTAGTCAAAATCAGCGTCAGAAAGGGTTTCCGCTTCAAGACCTGTGTACACATCGCCTTTAAATGCCAAAATGGCTTGGCGTGCATTATCTGTGGTGAAAGTTTCACTCCACTCTTGGAAGCGGCCTACATTTAGGTCTGCGATCTTATCACTTACCTTCATCAATGTTGCCACGTCGGCAGGTGTTAACTTACGGCATACCTCGATCAGCTCTTTTGAATAGCTAACCAAGTCTGGTTGAGTAAACTTCTCGGTAGCGAGTGGTGACTCGTAATCAAGCGTTTTAGCTGGAGAAACTACGATGAGCATGACTTTAACTTCCCTAATTTTTGTTTCCCATTAGGGTACAAAAAAAGCCATGCATTGTCTGCATGGCTTTTTGAATCGTGTTGATAGCTTTCAACAATGATTAGCTATCGACTTAGTCTTCTTTCTTGGTGTTGTACCAAATGCCGTCTTCTAGTTGCGACTTCAGCTCAGGGAAGTCATTTGCATCAAACGTTGGTACTTTACCTTCGTCTAGCTGACGGTTGTAGTCTTTCGCCAGCTTAATCACAATGCCTGATAACAACAGAATCGCTACTAAGTTCACAATTGCCATCAAGCCCATGGATACGTCGGCAAGTGACCAAACCACAGGTAGAGATGCTAGCGCACCGAACATCACCATACCTAACACGATAATACGGAAGATACCTAGGCCCGCTTTGTGGTTGTGCTCTAGGAAAATTAGGTTGGTTTCAGCATATGAATAGTTAGCAATGATCGAAGTAAACGCAAAGAAGAAGATCGCTACCGCAACAAAAATGCTGCCCCAATCACCAACTTGTGAGCTCAATGCACGCTGAGTTAACTCGATACCCGTTACTTCAGTTGCTTGGCCTACGTACTCACCCGACATAAGGATGATAGCGACTGTCGCCGAACAGATAACGATCGTATCCATGAACACGCCAAGCATCTGTACATAACCTTGAGATGCTGGGTGTGGCGGGTAAGGCGTTGCAGATGCAGCCGCGTTTGGCGCAGAACCCATACCTGCTTCGTTCGAGAATAGACCACGTTTGATACCGTTGATCATCGCCTGTGCGATTGCATAACCAAGACCACCTGCAGCGGCTTCTTGTAAGCCAAATGCGCTCTTAAAGATCAGCATTAGCACGTCTGGTAGTTTCTCTAGGTTAGAGAACATGACAAACAGAGCTAGCAATAGATATGCAAGAGCCATAACTGGAACAATCAGTTCAGCTACTTTCGCGATACGTTTGATACCACCGAAAATAACCACAGCAGACAGAGCAACAACTGCGATACCTACGTATAGATCATCCCAACCAAATGCTGTGCTCATTGCATTTGCAATTGAGTTTGCTTGAACGGCGTTGAATACCAAACCAAAAGCGATGATCAGGAAAACCGAGAACAATACGCCCATCCAGCGCATGCCCAAGCCTTTTTCCATGTAGTAAGCAGGACCACCGCGGTAGTTGCCATCATCATCTTTGGTTTTGTATAGCTGTGCTAGCGTGCTTTCTGCAAACGACGTCGCCATACCAAGCATTGCAATCAACCACATCCAGAAGATTGCACCAGGGCCACCCGCAGTCAATGCAACTGCAACACCCGCCATGTTACCTGTACCTACACGTGCAGCAAGACTAGTACAAAGCGCTTGGAAAGAAGAAATACCAGCTTTGTCTGCTTTACGGCTATTCTTCAGAACAGAGAACATGTGGCCGAAGTGACGGAATTGGATGAAACCCAATCGAACAGTGAAGTAGATTCCTACACCTACAAGAAGATAAACCAGAATCGAGCCCCAAAGGAGATCGTTCATCAAATTGATTAAGTCTGTCATGTGTACCTCAAAGTGAGTTGCGCCAGTTTATGCTTCCAAGCCTTCCACTAGATTGCTTGCTAAGTGTCAAAGTCTGCTTAGCTTTTGGAGTAGTGTTTATGCGCAATCTAGAATCGTAAATATCGCTTCATGCTTCCATTTTACGTACTAGCGTAATTTTTGACGGGCGGATAATGCAGCCTCAAACCTCAAAAATCAATATGAAATTAGTTTTTTATACATGTTATTTTTCACTAGAAAATCACTAAAAGTTAACATAAAAGGGAAATTTAAAACCCATAAACAGCAACACACAAGCAACTAGCCATTAACAACAAAAGGCAATGCAACCATAATGGTATGGCAGACTGTTAATTTCAAATCAAGCTAGTGATATCAAGGCATTCAATAAAACTTTCTCTGCAATGCCAACCTGACTGGTTATATTTTAGCCGATACAATTTTATGCAACTAATCCGAGGTTTAATTTCTTCGATTAAGTAACGAGAATTAACATCCTCTTCCCTTTCATTTAATCGTTTTCTTGAGATCGATCGCTCACTTTATAAGCACTTAACCCCTAGTCAAAGTGTGATTTTGTGGGGATTTTTAAACGAAACTGTCATGTTACCGACACAAATGCGAAATGAATCATAGTTATCTTCAAAGCTATTGTGGTACTTAAAAAACTCCACAAAGGACTGGCAATAACAGTTTATTTAAAAAGGTAAGGTGGCTTATGGAAGGCTTTCAACTAGACAACATCTTTGATCTGGAAACTACCTCAACAACTAAATCACGCTCAAAACCATTGAAACGTAAATGGCGTGAAATTGAAGCAATGAACGATAGACGCAACTTACTTAAGGAGCTGCGTGAACTCGATGTCTGCAACGACATCACTTTGGATGACATCAAATTATAATTTGCACAAAAGGCACCTCGATGGTGCCTTTTGTCTATTATAGATACTGCAAAAAAAGGGGATTTTTATGCTGATTTCACTAGCATAACTCCCATTCTTACCTGTTGAGAATTTCTATCCATTTTCACTCATATTTATAGCGAATCAATTTCCAACAAATTCTCATAAAATAAGAAAATGACAAAACAAACCACGCAGACGCAATCGTTTACCTTGTCATCTTCACGCTTTAGACGAACTCAGCGTCATTATGACGCACTCTTTCGGCGAGCTGTTTGTAGCGATCAGCGATAGTATTGCCAAACACAGGATCATCTTCATTTTCCTGCCATTGGCTTTCGACATTTAGCCAATCTTCTGAAGTAAACAACTCTTCAATCAACGGTAGAACTTGGCGCTCTTCCATTTCCAAATGGCGTTTCTGACTGGTAATGAAATCCTCGAGTTGCTGGGTAAACATCTCCTGGGGTACAACAGCATCTTGCAGAATCATCTCTACAATGCCAGCAAACTGTTTGGTCTTTTTAGATAACTCTTGATGTTCTAACTCTAGATTTTCAATCGTCTTAAAATGACCATAGTGCTCTAGAAAGTAATGGTAGAGGATATCTTCTTTGGGGTGATGAACCTTTTCAGAGTGATTAGAGAGGTAATCCACGATCTCACTCACCAACGCATAGTTAATAGCGCGTTCTTGCTTAATCTCATTCAATTTATGGCGCAATATTGCCAATAAACGGACCATATAGCCGTGTTCGCGTCGAATTCTCTCGATCATCATAGCGTCTCTCCTTAACACTTACTTTTAATAAGTGTATATGAGAAACCAGCGACCAGCCTCGACGGTGTTCAAAAAAACAGCGAACGTGGTGTCACGATCGCTGTACTGTTATGTCTCGGATAAGATGTCGATACTTACACCGTCATCGGCAAATGCCAATTAATCGCTTCTTTGCCTTGTTGGACAAGGATTTGGTTTGCTTGCGAGAATGGCTTGCTACCAAAGAAACCACGGTGTGCAGATAATGGTGACGGGTGCGGAGCGGTCAATACATGATGCTTATTGCGGTCGATAAAGCGACCTTTTTTCTGCGCATGGGCCCCCCATAACAGGAACACAACACCTTGTTGATGCTGGTTAATGGCCTCAATCACGCGGTCAGTAAAGGTTTCCCAGCCGGTTTTCGAATGTGAGTGTGCTTTGCCCTGCTCTACTGTCAACACTGTATTGAGTAGCAACACCCCTTGTTCAGCCCAGCTTTGTAGAAAGCCATGTTGAGGAATTTGAAAACCTTCGATGTCTTGCGCCAACTCTTTGTACATATTCACCAAAGATGGTGGCGTTTTAATACCAGGCAACACAGAGAAGCACAAACCATGTGCTTGGTTTGGACCATGGTAAGGGTCTTGCCCTAGAATCACTACCTTAACGTCATTGAATTCAGTAAAACGGAACGCGTTAAACACGTCTTTGGCTGGCGGATAGATGGCTTTTCCTGCTGCTCGCTCTGCGTCAACAAAATTCATGGTATCGACAAAGTAGCTCTGCTGTTTTTCTTCGCCGATCACATCGTGCCAAGTGGGTAACTGATTCATGGAAAGTTCCTGTCCTAATGTTTCCCTCTATTCTAACGAGCGAAACCCAAACAAACAAAAACTTACCACCAGCACCAGCACCAAGTTGAGACGGCTCCCCAAACGCTGATTCGCAGACAACTGGCATGAACCCGTGCTGGTTTGACTAGACCAAAATCACGAGTAGTAATGACGCTAATTACGCTGCGGCGTTCGAAAATGCCCCTGTCCAGTGATATGGCGATTTGGCGTTGGTAAACGTAATACACGTCTAGAGTGTGTCACTGGGGTAAAGGAAACTGGTCGAGACATAATGTCATCCTCCTAACTTAATCGCCCATATACAACATTGAATTTAGGCGTTTAAAACAAATACGCAATAACGCGATTAGTTTTAATAAAGAAAGAAGGATGCCAACTTTACTATTCCGTTAGAAATTCGCCATTTCTTCAATGTGGAATCGGCGTAAGGTGTCGATTTCTTGCTGCCAGATATCAGGATCAATTGTTTCTAGAATCAGAGGGATACCATCAAATCGAGGATCTTTTGCGATGTACTCAAAACAGCTCCAACCGATCTCGCCTTTACCTAATGAATGATGGCGGTCAACCTTGCTAGCGAATTCAACCTTTGAATCATTTAGATGCATTGCTCTTAAATAGTGCATGCCGACAATGCGGTCGAACTCAGCAAAGGTGCGCTCACAATCTTCTTTAGTACGTAAATCGTAACCCGCCGTAAACGTGTGGCAAGTATCGAGACATACGCCAACACGCTCTTTGTCTTCCACTTGATCGATGATTTCAGCCAAATGCTCAAACTTCCAACCTAGGTTTGTCCCCTGACCAGCCGTGTTCTCAATCACAGCGATCACATTCGGCACCGCTTTGTGCGCAAGATTTATCGACTCAGCGATCGTTGCCAAACAATCTTGCTCGGACACTTTCTTTAAGTGACTGCCTGGGTGGAAGTTCAGCAGCGTTAACCCAAGTTGATTACAACGCTCCATCTCATCAATAAATGCAGCGCGGGATTTATTCAGCTTTTCTTCTTCTGGAGCGCCCAAGTTAATCAGATAGGAGTCATGGGGCAAAATGTGCTCCGCGCCAAAGCCAAGCATTTTGCAGTTTGCTTTGAATGCGCTGATGGTTTTCTCTTCGAGTGGCTTAGCGACCCATTGACGTTGATTCTTAGTAAAAAGGGCAAACGCATTTGCACCAATCTCACGAGCACGAAGAGGTGCTTGATCTACTCCGCCCGCCGCCGACACGTGAGCACCAATAAACTTGTTTCCAAACTTGTTTTTCATGCTTGTCATTTAATCACTTTAGACTTTCAATATGGCTACCTAAATACAGGCAGTTGCGTTAAGCAGGTTAAGTTTTAAACTCATTTTGTAGTAAATTTACAACAAAAATGACTTTTAAATATTTTTTATATTATCAAATAAATTGTAACTAGTATGTTTTCAAACGTTTTATTGATTTAACTCAACAAAATCACCTTCAAAAATTTAAGGTTTTTAGTTGTTTTTTGACCTAAATCAATATTAAAATAATGGATATTGGCTATATAATACCTAGCTCAACAAAAATTCGAAAATTAACACCAATAATCACCACGTTAAGTGGTCTAGGAGATAGTGATGATCCAAGGTATCCAAATTACTAAAGCAGCTAACGACGAACTACTAAACTCTATCTGGCTACTAGATAGCGAGAAGAATGAAGCGCGTTGTGTTGCAGCAGCATCAACTTACGAAGCAGACCAAGTTATCGCAATCAGCGACCTAGGTGAATACGAAAGCCGTGAAGTAGCAATCGAAGCGGCACCTCGCATCGAAGGCGGCCAACACCTAAACGTGAACGTTCTTAAGCGTGAAACTCTAGAAGACGCAGTTGCACACCCAGAGAACTACCCACAGCTAACTATCCGTGTTTCTGGTTACGCAGTACGTTTCAACTCGCTAACTCCAGAACAGCAACGTGACGTAATCGCTCGTACTTTTACTGAGTCTCTATAATCAGTAAACTAGCTTGCTAGAATTTAAAAAGCTTGGTCATTGCTGACCAAGCTTTTTTTGTTTCTGGATCCTTCGAGTCCCCTCCGATAGTGGCGAACGCTACTTTCTAAGGTGCGTTTCTTTGCGAAGGATCCTTTTGAAACGCTTGCGCCAACGAGGTTGGGTCAAGCCTATCTCTTTGTAGTGACGCCCCTTCTGCCCACCAAATCAATTGATGCAGGGTGCGATTCATATAGCTGTCCCACTGCGCCTGCTCCGATTCATCCGCAACCACACCCTGCTCATCAAACACTTCTTGCGCTTTCGGAATATGGATCATTGCCGACACGGGCAAACACCCCAACTCGGACAAGAAGGTCCGCATCGACACTGCAGCCCTTGCGCCGCCCCATTGCCCTGCAGAATAGGTCACGATCGCACTTGGCTTATAAGAAAACAGCGAGCTGCCAAAGTGGTTAAGCATGTTTGCCAAGGCAGGACTCATCAAATGGTTGTATTCCGGGCTGACCATCACATACCCATCCGCGTGTTTGATTTTATCTGCCAGCTCGCTTAGATGCTGCGGCACTTTAGAGCGGTGATAAGAAAATTCGGGCTTAAATACATCACCAAAGTCGTAATGCAAAGGGTCGATGATTTCGACCGTATGTTGTGAATGCTGACTCACGATGAGTTTTTCACACGCTCTGCTGACTCGCATTCCTAAACGGGCTGGTCGTGGTGGCGTGCTGTCTCTAACTGAGCCAAGAAAAATCAAAAAATGCATGCTGCTCTTTCCATCTCATTTAGTTAAGTTCGTTTCTCAATCTTAAAGAGAGTTAAAACTTATCGGCAATAAAAAAGGTGAATGATTGCTCATTCACCTCTCGTTATTTGTGTTTTTGATACTGACTGTATTTTTGAAGCTTACTGTACGCGGCGCAGTACTTGCTTCAATGCATCAAAATCTGCGTCAAGATCTTCCGATAACAGTTCCATCGCAGCGTGCTTCGCTAATGGAGCAGGAAGGTCGATGTCGGATTGCAGAATGTCATCCACCACTTCTTTGAACTTCGCAGGGTGTGCAGTACATAGGAACAGACCGGTTTCACCGTCTTGCAATTGCTCGTCCAGAACTCGGTAAGCAATCGCTCCGTGCGGCTCGCATAGGTAACCCAGTGCGTATAGATCTTTCACTGACTGTGCGCTTTGATCATCTGAAACAGCGCCTTTACCTAGTGTCTCCAAGCCCCACTCTTTCACACGGCATAGCTCTTCGATACGAGGCCAGTTGTTTGGCTGACTCACGTCCATTGCGTTCGATGTTGTTGCAACCGTTGGTTTCGGCGCCCACTGACCCGTTTCTAGGTAACGTGGCACAGTGTCATTGGCATTCGTTGCAGCAATGAAGCGTTTGATAGGCAGACCCAGTGCTTTTGCCAGTAGACCAGCAGTTAGGTTACCGAAGTTACCGCTTGGTACTGATACCACTAGGTTTTCACGCTCTTGCTTGCTCATTTGCGCGGCTGCTTCAAAGTAGTAACAGATTTGCGCCATCAAACGGCTGATGTTGATTGAGTTTGCAGAGTTCAGGCCGATCTCTTCACGCAGTGCAGAATCATCAAAAGCTTGCTTAACCAGAGCCTGACACGCATCGAAGTCACCATCGATCGCGACAGTGTGAATGTTCTTACCAAGCGTACAGAATAGCTTCTCTTGCAGTGGGCTGATTTTGCCTTTCGGGTAAAGAATCACAACGTTGATGTCTTCCATACCGTAGAAAGCGTGCGCAACGGCTGCGCCAGTATCGCCAGAAGTTGCCGTCAGAATGGTGATCTTGCCACCGTCCGAAACCGCAGCAAGAGATTGCGCCATAAATCGGCCACCAAAGTCTTTAAACGCAAGCGTTGGACCATGGAAAAGCTCCAGAGCGTAAACACCGTCTTTTACTTGGTTGATTGGAGCTGGGAATTGGAATGCAGCGTCAACCAATGCGTTAACTTGCTCTTCCGCCAACTCATCGCCAATCAGTGCTGATAGGATTTTCGTGCTACGAGAGACAAAGTCTTCTGCCAGTAGCGCATCAATATCTTCAAATTTTGGTAATTCCGATGGGAAAAATAGACCTTGGTTACGGCCTAGTCCTTGGCGAACGGCTTGGCCAAAGGAAACTTGTTCATCATTTTCTTTTATATTGTAAAGCTTCATAGCTCACTTCCTGTTACTTTCGAACCCTGTTTATCTAGACGACAAACGTGGACGAATCCTTCTTCGTTTTGTACGTAGTTCTGTTCTAACCAGCGAGCAACTCGCTCAGCGACATCTTTCTCTTTGCAAATACTGAACAGTGTCGGCCCACTGCCAGAAATACCGGTTGCCAATGCACCCGCAGACGCTGCGTATTGACGTGCATTTGCAAAACCTGGAAGCAGTTTCTCACGATACGGTTCTGCGATCACGTCTTTGATCATTTTTGCAGCAAGTTCTGACTGACCAGAATGACACGCATGAATAAAGCCTGCAAGGTGACGACCATGAGCAATGATATCTTGTCGACGGTATTGAGATGGTAGGATCTCACGTGCTTCTGCTGTTGATACTTTGATACCCGGATACGCCATCACCCAGTACCAATCGTCAAAGCAAGGCACTTCTTGGCTAATGATACCTAGCTCTTCCAGCATCAATTGCACACCGCCAAGGTAACATGGCGCCACGTTATCATAGTGAATACCACCAGAGATCTTGCCTTCCATTTCTCCCATCAGCGCTAGCAACTCTGTCTCGTTAAGCGGCTGACCATGGAATCGGTTTAATGCATCTAATGCAGCAACGATAGAACAAGCACTTGAACCTAAACCAGAGCCGATTGGCATGTTCTTTTCTAGCGTCATTTCAAGTGGCTTTAGCTCAACGCCTTTTTTATCTAGCTCACGAGCAAACACTACCCAACAATCGTAAACGATGTTCTCTTTTGGCTCGGTTGGTAGCTTCTCAACAAAATCACCAGCTGTCTTTAGACTGAACGGCTCAGCCCCAGACTTAACTAATACGCGATCTCCCAATAGAGTGCCATCAACTGGGGACACCGCCGCCCCCAAAACGTCAAAACCAACGCTTACATTGCCAATTGATGCCGGGGCATAAACCACTACATCCATATCACTTGAACTCATTGTTGTTATACCCCTAGCTTCCAACCTAAAGTACGCATCACATCCGAGAATACACCCGCAGCCGTTACCTCAGTACCCGCACCGTAACCACGTAATACCAGTGGAATTGGCTGGTAGTAACGACTGTAAAATGCCAGTGCGTTTTCACCGTCTTTGATCTTAAACATTGGATCATTTTCATCAACAGCAGCAATGCTAACTTTGCATTTGCCATCAATAATCTCACCGACGTAACGCAACACTTTGCCTTCTTCCGCAGCCTTAGCTGACAACTCTTTAAAGTAAGTATCCGCTTCCGGTAGACGCGCCATAAACTCATCTACACTACCTGAATCGTCAAAGCCTGGCGGCAGAGCTTGATCAACCACAACGTCTTCTAGCTCTAGTGACATACCGGCTTCACGCGCAAGAATAAGAAGCTTACGCGCTACGTCCATTCCCGATAGATCATCGCGAGGATCCGGTTCGGTAAAGCCGTTTTGCTTGGCTATGTTTGTCGCTTCACTTAGGCTCATACCTTCATCTAACTTACCAAAAATGTATGACAGAGAACCCGACAGGATACCGCTGAAACGCTCTAGTTCATCACCAGCGGCAATAAGGTTTTGCAGGTTTTCAATCACTGGCAGACCCGCACCTACCGTTGTTTCGTACAGCAATTTACGTCGAGAGCTACGTGCAACACCACGAAGTTGGTGGTAGTAAGCCATGCTTGCTGTGTTTGCTTTTTTGTTCGGAGTGACAACGTGGAAGCCCGCCGCCAAGAAATCCGCGTATTGGTTTGCGATGGCCTCACTTGAGGTACAATCCACCAACACAGGGTTGATAATGTGGTTACGTTGAACCAAAGAAATTAAGCGCGCTAAGCTAAACTCTTCTGTGGATGCCGACATACGGTCTCGCCAATGCTCTAGCGGTAAACCCTCACTATCAAGCAAGAGACCTTTACTGTTTGCTAAACCACACACGCGAATCACAATGCCTTTCTCTGCCAGCTTCGCTTGTTGGCGTTCAATTTGGTCCACCAACTCGCCACCAACACCACCAACACCAACAACAAATACATCCAGGAAGTGCTTAGAATTGAATAGGTTCTCATGACACGCTTTGATCGCTTCCGAGATTTTATCTTCAGGGATCACCGCAGAGATAGCACGCTCAGATGAGCCCTGTGCGATAGCGACAATATTTACGTTCACTTCTGCAAGAGATGAGAAGAAGCGAGATGCAACACCGCGTGATGTACGCATACCGTCACCCACAAGTGTCACAATAGAAACATCATCAATAAAGTCTACAGGCTCAAGTAAGCCATCTTTTAACTCCAGCTCAAATGCATCCGCCAATACTTGTTGTGCTTTTGCTTTGTCTTGCGCTTCGATACAGAAGCTGATGCTGTACTCAGAAGAAGATTGAGTGATCAATACGATAGACACACCTGCTGATGACATTGCGCCGAATACACGACTTGCCATGCCGACCATGCCCTTCATACCCGGGCCAGACACGTTAACCATAGTTAGGTCGTTCAGCGTCGTGATACCTTTGATCGCCAGATTATCTTCGCCAGTATCTTGCCCAATCAGCGTACCCGCGCCTTGTGGGTTAAAGCTGTTTTTGATCAAACATGGAATATGGAACTGTGCGATTGGTGCGATGGTTTTAGGGTGCAGAACGGAAGCACCGAAGTAAGAAAGCTCCATCGCTTCTTGATAGCTAAGTGATTTGAGTAGGCGAGCATCTTCCACTAAGCGTGGGTCACAGTTGTACACGCCATCAACGTCTGTCCAGATTTCACAGCAGTCTGCACGCAGACACGCCGCAAGAACTGCCGCAGAGTAGTCAGAGCCATTACGACCAAGAGTGACTAGCTCACCTTTCTCATTACCTGCGGTAAAACCAGGCATGATGTTTACATGGCCTTGAGGAAGAGGATTCTGACGGAAGTTCTGAGTTGAAACGTCAACGTCGACCATGGCTTCTAGGTGATCGCCTTTTGCGTACAGGTATTCAACTGGGTCGATAAGATGCGCAGGTTGGCCTTTTGCTTCTAATACCGCTTTCATCAACTGAATCGAAATGCGTTCGCCTTTACTGATAATGCGTGCATTGACGTTGTTTGGGCACATACCAAGAAGATTAATGCCGTGAACAAATTGGCGAAGTTGAGAAAGTGATGTTTTAACTTGGTTATCGAACGCAGCACCATCGATGTTTGGTAACACACCTTGGATATCTGCAAACAGCGCTTTGAAAGAAGCTTCCAGCTCATTGATTTGCAGCTCTGCTTCGCCGTTGCGAAGTGCACCTTCAATTACCGCTACCAGCTTATTGGTTGTTTTGCCCGGTGCAGAAAGTACCACGGCGACTTCTTCTTGTTGTGCGTTGTTGGCGATGATATCCGCCGCTCTCAAAAAGCGATCTGCATCTGCTAATGATGAACCGCCAAACTTTAATACTCGCATCCCTTCCTCCGATGTATCTTTCTAGATCTGTCTAAATTCTGTATTAAAAAAGCATAAAAAAAGGCCTGTATCTTGTTGGATACAGGCCTTCTTTGTGAATTTCTTTCGCTCAGCAGCCTGCCCCAACATTGGTCGTGTTGGTAATAATAATGGTTGTGGTCATTACTACTTGGCTGTGAGATGTCATAAATAAATATTCAACGATAATTATGTGTTTGCTTAACTCTACGTTTACCGAGTTTCTTAACTAGAGTCAACAAAAAACTTGTATATTTTACGTTCGAGATTGAAAAGACGTGCTGATCTAAATTTCAAAAAATACTTTTATTACAAAGATTTGAACAGCTCCGCAAAACAGGTAAAAAACTACCTCTATACTACTAGATCCCAAGTTCTCGATCTTATGAGATCCAACAGTAAGATCCATTTCTGGGTAACGTTGATCAAAATTCTGCCAATGCCGTACTTTAATTCACGATAGCTTGGCTATGACCAAAGTTCAGAAGATCAAAATATAAGCAAAATTAATGAGCCAGCTTTCATAATATGTGCTTTAATAATTTGAAAGCCGATGGCAATACCAATAATGATTGAAATGACAAGGAGTGGTGATGATGAAAGTCCTATTGTGCCTGCTTGTCCTTGTACTGCCTGCAATATCTCTAGCAAACACATTGCCTCCTCTACCAGGTAAAACGGCACCTTCCCCTCATAAGCTTTTCATTTCTAGTGAAAATTATCAAAATGACAGTTTTGATGTTTGGAATATCGATGGTGGTTACGCATATGAACTGCTTGATTCCGTCGATCTTTACGTAGGTGCTCGCGTTAATAACTCACCGACTCAAAATCAAAGCGGTTTTTTAAGCGGCATAAGCTACCAATATAACGATCGTGTTACGCTGAAAAGTACCGTTCGCTCCTACAAAGCAGAAAGTGCTGACGGCATCAAAGAAGATGACAGTAGCCTTGCTGCCGAAGTTTCGAGTCGCGTTAAGATAACGGACAATCTCGATATTCATGCCACGCTGGACTATCAAGATTGGCAACAAGGCTTTGAAGTAGGATTAGGTTTCCGCTTTTAAAAATCCAGCGCTTCTTTTGAAATCAATACGCCATTCCAATCTGCATACACGTGATGCTTAGGCTGCACGATCTGATTCTGCATCGTCAGTGTCACATTAACTTCCCCTACCCCACGCTTCTCAGTTTTAAATGGGCAAGTACCTAAAGCTTGAATGCCGATATCCATTTGTGACATCTGAGCGACATCACGGATAGCACCGAAGACAATAATCCCTTCCCAGCCATTTTCGATACCAAGAATGGCCAACTGGTCTCCGAGTAACGCTTTTTGACATGAGCCATGACCATCAACAATCAGGACTTTTCCGGTACCATCCTCGCCTAATACTTCTCGCACTTTAGAATTATCATGATAGCAACGCACTGTGACGATTTCGCCATGAAAAGCGGTTCGTTGACCAAAGTTCTGCAGCGGTAAACTCAATAGCGTTACCTGATCTTCAAACTGGTCACAAATATCTGGTGTTATATCTCTCATATTTCCTCCGTGAATTTTTTACTCAAGAGCGAGAGCATCTTGAGTAAGTATTATCCTTTTATACGAGCTTATCACTGATCTCTCCGAGCACTTGGCGAGTTTCTTCACCTACACAGGAGATTAAATGCAGTTCACCATCCACAACGTAATAAATTGCGTTTTGCTTAAAAATTTTAGCAAGAGCTATCGCCTTTTGTGGTTTTATTTCTACAGCATAGCTTTCTTCAAACCATTGAAAACCTTTATCACCGACAGTGACAGGAACATATTTCATCCCTTTCAAGCATTGCTCTAGCTCGTGATTACTTATGCAGTTCTCTTTGTTTGACCGCAATTTACTGTATGGGTTCCAAGCAGTTATGACAGCATACTGATGAGAGCTCCACTCTTGCTCAAACCGAAAGTATGACTCTGAATAAGCATGCCATAACGCTGCGTCTATGTTCGTATTACTTTTTTCTATCATATCTCTTAAACGATTAATAACGGTTACATTTCATCAATTGATGTAAATCAACAAACTGAATGGAATTAACATTTGAGCATTGTTAGCATGCTGTTAACAATATAAAATTCGCTCCATATCTTAGGGTGTTTACGTTTCAGGCCCGTAAAGCTTGGATTTGAAAGGTAAACAAACCCTATAGAATAAAGTCGCCATCGGACACTGGTGAGTTGGCAAGATTCCAAGGAAGGCGGATAACTGAAAGAAGTGTTTTTTTGATCAACTTGTTTTATTATCAAAATCACATTACCTGTATGTTATATTTTTGCCTAGAATTTATTCTATTAGCACAATTTTGTCACAAATTTAGGTACCGCCAATGCAAACCCCGCAGATTCTTATCGTAGAAGATGAGCAAGTAACTCGTAACACTCTTAAGAGTATTTTTGAAGCAGAGGGATACGCTGTTTTCGAAGCCAGCGACGGTGAAGAGATGCACCAAGTGTTGTCTGAAAATTCAATCAACTTGGTAATCATGGATATTAATCTTCCAGGTAAGAACGGCCTACTGCTAGCTCGTGAACTACGTGAGCAAGCAAATATCGCGCTAATGTTCTTAACTGGTCGTGACAATGAAGTAGACAAGATCCTAGGTCTTGAAATCGGCGCTGATGATTACATCACTAAGCCTTTCAACCCACGTGAACTGACTATCCGTGCACGTAACCTACTAAGCCGTTCAATGAGCACTAACGCTGTTCAAGAAGAGAAACGCTCAGTAGAGAAGTACGTGTTCAATGGTTGGGTACTAGACATCAACAGCCGCTCGCTAGTGAGCCCAGCTGGTGAAGGCTACAAGCTACCTCGCTCAGAGTTCCGTGCACTACTTCACTTCTGTGAAAACCCAGGCAAGATCCAAACTCGTGCAGATCTACTGAAGAAAATGACTGGTCGTGAGCTTAAGCCACACGACCGCACAGTAGACGTAACCATCCGTCGCATTCGTAAGCATTTTGAATCAGTATCAGGTACACCTGAAATCATCGCGACTATTCACGGTGAAGGTTACCGTTTCTGTGGCGACCTAGAAGACTAATCGCTGCAATACAAACATTAAGGGCTTGCTCCATGAGCAAGCCCTTTTTTTATCTGGTACTTGGTAAGATCAGTATACTTTGTCGATTTTAATGTTTTTCTCAACTAGCCAGCCTGTTTTACCCGCATCATCCAATAGTAACGCTAAATCTATCGGCTTTTCTGTATCCGCTTCAATTTGCCATACAAACGCGACTTCCCACTGATTTTCACTGTGCGTTCTTAGTTCTAGAAGGTCGCCATCAATCACCCACTCTGAATCCCCTTGCTTTAAAATCAGTGATTCCACAGTAAGGTTTGCAGGGAGATCTTTATCGGCTTGCAGATACAACGCACCATGTACGTTTTGTTCTTGAACTTCACCAATAGTCGGCATCATGTTGACCCATAGGTTACTTTTCAGTTCAACATTTACTTGATTCATTGTAATTTGACTGTCTTCTTGCCAACCTACCTGTGGAGCAGAACTGCAACCAGCTAAGAGAGCGACGGCTAACGCTGCTGACGCGATTTTCTTCATGTTATTTCCTCTGTTCCAACCAACTCTTCAGTACTTGAATATCATTTTGATATTCGTTTTTAATCTCTTCAACCCAGTCAGAGATGTTCTCCCACCATGCAGGCATATCTGGTGACTGAGCTTTCTGGGCGACGCTTTGAATATGTTTGAGACCAATAGACCCTGCAGCACCTTTAATTTTATGCGCTTCAGAGACAATGCCATCTTGGTCTTTCGCCGTCATGTTCGAGTCCAATACCTCAATATAATCAGGCATCATATCTTCAAACATTTTAATGCTATCGTACACAGGCTTCACGCCCACAATATCTACATAAGACTCTAACATATCCAAATCCAACAAGTGCGTCTCAATCACTGGAGATGGTGCAGATACCTCGTCCTCTATCACCTTCTGGTCGACAACTGTTTCTTCTTGCCCGTCAACACGGTTAGCGAAGAATTTATCAATAACAGCTTGAAGAGCCTGTACTGCGAGAGGCTTGCTGATTGCATCGTCCATACCATTGTCTAAATACTCTCGACGATCTTTCATTACATTCGCAGTTAGCGCCACCAGCGGAGGTAGATTGTCATAGTGCTCACGGTAGTACTTAGCGACATCAAAACCTGTCATGTCCGGCAATTGGATATCAAGCAATGCCAAGTCGTATTCATCCGGCACAAAGTTCACCAACGCTTCTTCACCTGTCATGGCAACAGTGACTGAATGGCCTAGGCTTTCAAGTAAAGACTTCGCCACAGTAACGTTAAGTTCAATATCTTCAACCATAAAGATATTAAGGTGCATATTGTCACGTTTCGCGTCGATAATTGGCTCTTCAAGCTCAACCACCGGAACATGAATCGACACAGTGAAAGTACTGCCAAAGCCCTCTTCACTTGCCACTGTGATATCACCATCCATCATATTGATTAACTGCTTCGACACGGCTAATCCGATGCCAGTACCGACAGCATGAAGGTTGTCTTTACCCGATTTAACTTGGTAATACATGGCAAAGATCTTTTCCACCTCATCCTCAGGTATACCAATACCGGTGTCTTCCACCTCAATTATGATGGTTGCATATTCTTCTTCAACGTCCGCACTTACCGTCATTACGACGCCACCTTCTTTGGTGAACTTCATCGCATTGCTAACCAGATTCCAAATAACCTGACGCAGACGGGTAGCATCCACTTCAATCGCCTTCGGCAACGAGCTTAAACGCTCTAAGTCAAAGCGCAGCCCTTTTTGTTCTGCCATTAATGCCGAGATGCTCTCAATTTCTGCGACAAAGTCTTCAAAATTGAGCGGTACAGGTAGCAACTCCAGTTTACGACGATCGAATTTGTCCATATCGATAATGTCGTTGAAGATGTTGCCTAGGGTAATAGCGCTCACATTGATGGTTTGCATATGCTTCCGCTGCTCTTCAGTTAGCTGACTATCGAGTAGCATGCGGCTCAACCCCACAATTCCGTTTAGCGGAGTTCGAAGTTCATGGCTGATGGTAGAGATAAAGGTGGTTTTGTCTCGGCTAGCTTTTTCTAAAGACTCTTCATGACGCTTACGCTCAGTAATATCACGGCCAAAGCCAACCAATCCGAGGTGGCGACCATCTTTGCTGTAAAACGGCACTTTACGTAATTCAAAGTAGTGCTTGCGACCGTCAGGGTAATCCAGCCATTGCTCGTAAGTTAATGCTTGGTTATCAGCAAACACTTTTTGGTCGGTATCGACGATATGCTCTGCCACTTCTTTGCTGTAGACATCCCACGGGCTCAAGCCGACTAACTGGTGCTCTTTCTTACCAGTTAGCTCTTCCATCGCGCGGTTACAGCCAGAGAAAACTCCGTCAGCATTACGGTAATAAATAAGATCTGGTGAAGCATCGATAAAGGATCGCAAAAGTGCAGTACGCTCAGCTAATTCGAGTTGTGTTCGCTCACGTTGGAATACTTCATTTTCTAAATCTTGCATTGCTTCTTCACGAGCTTCCTCAGCTTTAATACGCTCTTCGATCTCTTGATTAAGTTTTTCAATATTTTGCTGCAGTTGGAAGTTGAGCTCTTGGTCACGAGAGCGCATATCTTTAAGCTTAGAGACTAACTTGGTCAGCCTTTGACGTGACTCTTCAAGTTGGTCCACAACAACGGACAAGAAATAAACCGCCCAAGGTGTAATCAGCAGCCCAAAAAAAACCGACCGTACAATATCGATATCATCAACACTGCCCTTCAATGCGAGCGTAATTCCGACTTGCACCACGACTGCTAAGGCAACCAGCGCCAGTGCTAGCAATATTGAGAAACGGACAATCCCCAGCTTGACCAACAGATCAACGTAATACTGGGCGAGATTTTTCATGGGCTTCATTCACTACTCCAAGGAACAAGCTAGGCAACCGACTTCAACTTGCGTATCAGACAGATTAAGGAAAACGGCATTGTTGTAACTAAAGCGAGTCACAAGAGATATCACAGACTTATGCTACGTTGTTCGCAGTTTAACGTGTTTAATACGGTGATTAAAACCACCCACTCTCAAGTTAGAGTATGCGGTCACAAAGCGCTACAACGAGCTGGGATGAATACGGGTGCGGTCACGACCATCGGCTTTTGCTTGGTACAGTGCACTATCTGCCATGGCGACGCCCATTTCTGGCTCATCCCCATGCTGCGGAACATAAGAAACGAAGCCAATACTAACTGTTAAGCTTTGGGCAACCTCTGAACTCATGTGGCCAATCGCCGCTTGGTGAACTTGTTGATGGATGCGCTGCGCAACTTGCTCCGCCCCTTGTGTCGTCGTATTGGGTAAAATAAAAGCGAATTCTTCCCCACCATAACGCGCAACACAGTCCGAAGAACGGTTAACGACAGCTTTAAAAACATTAGCAACCTGTACCAATGCTTCATCTCCTTTTTGGTGCCCATAGCTGTCGTTGAAATCTTTAAAGAAGTCTATGTCACAAAGCATAATGGTCAATGGGAGTTTTTCTCTAACGTGGTGATACCACAATGTATGCAGCTGTTCATCAAATCGACGACGGTTTGCCACTTGGGTCAAACTGTCTAGGAAACTGAGCTTTTCTAATTCAAGGTTGGCTTCTTCTAACTTCTGCTCGGCCAAATATCGCTCAGAAATATCACGAGCCATAATTAGCACTCCGTTGGTACCAGAAGCTTTATCTTTAAAGGGAGACTTAACCACATCAAACCAAGTGTAATGGCCATCCGATGTGAGAATTTTATCGATATACCTGACGGGTTCCGCATCATTAAGAGCCTGAACATCGCTTGCCTTTAAGCGCAGGTATAGTTCTTCAGGAATGACATCTTGCAGACGCTTTCCAATTAGCTCAGACACATCAGAAATACCAAGAGCATTTACGAATGGCTTATTACAAGCTTGATAAACCAAGTTTTCATTGAAAATACCGATAGGATCAGGACTTGCGTCCAAAATGGTCTGCAAAATGGTATCGCGCTGAGCAAGTGCAACTTCGGTATCTTTACGACGCTCCATCTCGTCTCGCAGGTTTTGCTGCATTTTGTGCCATTCAGTCACATCATGACTGATAGATAATGTGCCAATCAGTTCACCCACTTGTGAAACAAGCGCACTCTGGTTTACTTCTAGGAGGCAACTACGCCCGTTCACATCAGTAGTCCAGCGCCGTTCCGTTTTTCTAGTCGCCAACGCGTCATGTGGCGTGATACCAGCTTCTTCCCTTCGCCCTTCCCAAAATAGATCAAAAGCGCGATTAGTCGCCAAGTAGTTACCTTGCTGATCCTGCAGACAGACCAGCTCCGAAAGTGAATCCAGAGCAGAACGTGCCATATTCAGCTCAGCTTGCTCTTGTTGGCATTCTACTGATGTAGCCTGATAAGGTTGAGCATACAGAATCCAAACTCGATGTCCGTTGTAAAAGCTCTTTCTCCCAGATAACTCGACTCTGGTGCTTTCACTTTCAGATAAGTGCCAGTCAAACAGTTGCTGACGAAAAGAGCGACTAGCAAAGCTAGACACTATGGTAAGTAAGTCGTTTGTATGAAAAGTAGCAGGATAGAGAAATCCCGCACCTAGTGCACGAATGCCGAGGAATTGCGTGGCGGAGTCATTGGCAAGCAAGATCTGTCCATGCCCAGCATCAATAACAAATACAGAATATGGAGAGTCAGTGATGAGTTGTTTGAGAGTTTGCTGATAGCGATAGTGGATAAGTGCTAAAACAGCCGCACTCACTATAGTGAGCAAAATAACGTATCCATAGTCATTTTGCTCACTCCATAGCCAAGTAAATAACTGATCCATTCTTCTGTTCCATTTCAATAACAGTGAGAAATATATCAGTTATTAATCAATCAATCTGCCTTTAATTCTGGTTTGCTATAGATGAAAGCATCGCCAGTTAAGCTACCTTGTGAGCCTTCTCGATCCAATGCGCGACCAATTTCGGTCATCGCGAGCCAGCGGTTCTCACACCACAGTGGGGATAGCAAGGTTGGACGACGTGCCGCAGAAGAAACACGATGATAAATCACCTCTTTCGGCGTCATGCGGATCATTTCACTGGCTATAGCCACATACTCTTCAAGCTCAGGCGCTTCTAGCTTTCCAGCACGCCACGCTTTTGCCATAGTACTGCCTTCGACAATATGTAGACCGTGAAGCTTGATGCCGTCAGTACCGACTTCAAGCACTTTACGCAGTGTTTCAACGTTGTCATCGCTAGTTTCTTTCGGTAAACCAACGATCAGGTGAGTGCACACTTTGATGCCAAGTGCACGAGCACGCTTGGTGATTTCTGCGTAGCACTCAAAATCATGACCTCGGTTGATACGCTTGAGGGTGTCATTGTTGGCAGTTTGAAGACCTAGCTCCAGCCAAATCTCGTAACCTTGGTTCACGTAATCCGACAGCAGATCTAATACCGCATCAGGAACGCAATCAGGACGAGTGCCCACACAAAGGCCGACAATATCAGCAGCCTTAAGTGCTTCTTCATACATGTTTTTGAGAACTTGTACTTCTGCATAGGTACTGGTGTACGCCTGAAAATATGCTAGGTACTTCTTCGCTCGATGGATCTCTCCGGCGCGATCTTTCAATTGATCGTGGATACTTTTGATCTGAACATCTTCGTCAGCAAAAGAGGCAACATTACAAAAAGTACATCCGCCACGACCAATCGTGCCATCTCGGTTTGGGCAGCTAAAGCCACCATGTAAAGTCAGCTTATGGACTTTTTCGCCGTAACGACGTTGAAGGTCTTGACCTAGTGTGTTGACCAATTCATGTAATTGCATAGATTCTCATCAATTGTAAATCGTAATAAATCTCAATACGATTAATGTAAGTAAATTACATCCCTGCAAGAAAAAACAAACAATTCTAGTGAATTCAAACAAACACGCTACGAAGCTAAATCAATAAAACTGCATAAAACCAACCCAAAACCTGCAATGTTGCGTAAATGTTAAACAAAAAAGTGCATATTTAAACGAAAAATTTGGGTCACAAAGGCGACTTTTCGTTGCATTCCGAAGTCACAAAATTGTAGGATACTTACACAACCCCGCCGTTTTTGTGACTTTTATTACAATATCAACGACGGGAATTGTCGGTGTTATCCCGCTCCTACCTATATAAGTCACTAAATTGTGGCAATAAATAAAGGGATATCACCAAGGATTGTTTTTCTCGCAAAATTTTTCCTGCGAGATACGGAAAGGAATCAAGACTGGTCAACCTCGGCCAGTGGCGAATCATAAATATAAAGGATAAGACGTGCAGAACGTCCCTAAGACAGCCGAGATCTGTCTGGGATTCTTACGTCGACATTGAACTGGAAGGATGTATCTATGGTAGATAGAGAGCAAAATTCACAGGGTCTGTACACTCCGGAGCTGGAGCATGACGCTTGTGGTATCGGTTTTGTTGCTCACCTTAAAAACCGTAAATCTCATGAAGTAGTGACTCAAGCATTGGATATGCTGGCTCGCATGGAACACCGTGGTGGCCAAGGCTGTGATCCATGCAGCGGTGATGGCGCGGGTATCTTGCTACAAAAACCTCATGAATTCCTATTAGAAGAAGCCGTTAAGCTAGGCATTAAACTGCCTTCGTTTGAAAAGTATGGTGTTGGTGTCGTTCTTTTCCCGAAAGACGAATACAAACGCGAACAATGCCGTGACATTCTAGAACGCAACGCACAGCGTCTAGACCTTGAAGTTATCGGCTACCGCGTTTTGCCAACCGACAACTCAATGATCGGTGCAGACCCACTAAGCACAGAGCCTCAGTTTGAGCATGTGTTTATCTCTGGTGGCCCTGGCATCACACCTGAAGAGCTCGAGCGCAAACTGTACGTACTTCGTAACTACACTGTACGTGTTTGCCTAGAAAGCGTTTCGAACATTGGTGACGACTTCTACATTAACTCAATGTCTTACAAGACATTGGTGTACAAAGGTCAGTTAACGACCGAGCAAGTACCTCAGTACTTCCTTGATCTGCAAAACCCGACCATGGTGACCGCACTGGCACTGGTACACTCTCGCTTCTCTACCAATACCTTCCCGAAATGGCGTCTTGCACAGCCTTTCCGTTACATTGCCCACAACGGTGAAATCAATACAGTTCGCGGTAACTTGAACTGGATGAAAGCCCGTGAAGCAATCCTAGAATCAGACCTGTTTACTCAGGCTGAAATCGACATGCTTCTTCCAATCTGTCAGGAAGGCAGCTCGGATTCATCTAACTTCGATATGGCACTTGAGCTCCTAGTTCTTTCTGGTCGCAGCCTGCCACATGCGTTGATGATGATGATCCCGGAAGCATGGCAAGAAAACAAAAACATGGATCCTAAGCGTCGCGCGTTCTACCAATACCACGCGAACATCATGGAACCATGGGATGGTCCTGCTTCAGTATGTTTTACTGACGGTGTTCAAGTTGGTGCGACACTAGACCGTAACGGTTTGCGCCCTTCTCGCTACACAGTGACCAAAGACAACTTCCTAGTGATGGCATCTGAATCTGGTGTTGTGGATATTGAACCAGAGAACGTAGAGTTCCGCGGTCGTCTACAACCAGGTCGTATCTTCGTTGCAGATCTAGAGCAAGGTCGCATCATCTCTGATGAAGAAGTGAAAGACACCATCGCAACGGCACAGCCTTACGAGAAGTGGGTAGAAGAAAACCTGCTGAGCTTGAAGAAGCTGCCAGATGCGAGCAACCAGTTCAGCCAACCTTCTCCAGAGCGTTTGTTGCATCGTCAGCAAGCTTTCGGTGTGAGCACTGAAGAAGTGAACGAAATCATCGTTCCAATGGCGAATGACGCGAAAGAGCCATTGTCAGCAATGGGTGCCGACTGGCCTCTTGCGGTTCTATCTCATCAGTCTCAACATCTTTCAAACTACTTCAAGCAGCTGTTTGCACAGGTAACCAACCCACCGATCGACCCGATCCGTGAGCGTATGGTTATGTCGCTGAACACTTACTTGGGTAAAGACCAAAACCTTCTGACTGAAACACCACTTCACTGTCAGAAAGTAGAATTGGAATCGCCTGTTCTGGCGAACTCTGAGCTTGAAAAACTGCGTGCGATCGATAACGAGCACCTACAAGCGAAGACGCTGGATATCGTGTTCCAAGCCAATGAAGATCAAGGCAAGCTTGAGCGCGCACTAAAACGTATCTGCCAATACGCAGAAGACGCGGTTATCGATGGTTACTCAATCATCCTACTCACTGACCGTGCAGTTAACTCAAACCACGCGGCGATTCCAGCAATGCTGGCAGTTGGCGCAGTGCACCACCACTTGATCCGTAAAGGTCTACGTGCGAAGTGTGACATCGTGGTTGAAACCGGTGACGCGCGTGAAACGCACCACTTTGCAACACTACTTGGTTACGGTGCGAATGCGGTTAACCCATACCTAGTGATTGAAACCATTATTGAGCTTCAACGTACTAAGAAGTTGGATCCAGAGGCGAACCCGCGCGATCTGTTCAACAACTACCGTAAAGCGATCAATGGCGGTCTTCTGAAGATCTTCTCGAAGATGGGTATCTCGACGCTACAGTCGTACCACGGTGCACAAATCTTCGAAGCGTTGGGCATCCACAAATCAGTGGTCGACAAATACTTCACAGGTACAGTTTCTCGTATCCAAGGTCTAACCCTTGATGATATCGCCAAAGAAGTGCTGATCCGTCATCGCATCGGTTACCCACAACGCGAAATCCCAATTCAAATGCTGGATGTTGGTGGTGTTTACCAATGGAAACAGCGTGGTGAGAAGCACCTATTCAACCCAGAAACCATTTCTCTACTGCAAGAGTCTACGCGCAACAAGAACTACGATCAGTTCAAGCAGTACGCGACAGCCGTAGATAAGCAAGGCGACAACGCGGTAACTCTGCGTAGTCAACTTGAGTTTATTAAGAATCCAGCAGGTTCTATCTCTATCGACGAAGTCGAGCCAATTGAGAGCATCGTGAAACGCTTCGCGACGGGTGCTATGTCATTCGGTTCTATTTCTTACGAAGCACACTCCACACTGGCTGTTGCGATGAACCGTCTTGGCGCGAAATCGAACTCTGGTGAAGGTGGTGAAGACCCAATGCGTTTCGAGCGTAAAGAAAACGGCGATTGGGAACGCTCTGCAATCAAGCAGGTGGCTTCTGGTCGTTTCGGTGTCACCTCTTACTACCTAACTAACGCTGAAGAGCTGCAAATCAAAATGGCTCAAGGTGCGAAGCCAGGTGAAGGTGGTCAGCTACCAGGCGATAAAGTAGATGACTGGATCGGTGCAACACGTCACTCGACTCCGGGCGTTGGCCTTATCTCGCCACCACCACACCACGATATCTATTCAATCGAAGATTTGGCTCAGCTTATCTACGACTTGAAGAACGCGAACCGCGCGGGCCGTGTAAACGTGAAGCTGGTATCGGAAGCAGGCGTAGGTACGATCGCTTCTGGTGTAGCGAAAGCGAAAGCGGACGTTGTACTAATCGCAGGTTTTGACGGTGGTACTGGAGCATCCCCAATGTCTTCAATCCGTCATACCGGTCTTCCTTGGGAACTTGGTTTGGCAGAAACGCACCAAACGCTACTGAAGAACGGTCTACGTAACCGTATCGTGGTTCAAGCGGATGGTCAGATGAAGACACCTCGTGACCTTGCAGTGGCAACACTACTTGGTGCAGAAGAATGGGGGGGGTGGCAACCGCAGCCTTGGTGGTTGAAGGTTGTATCATGATGCGTAAGTGTCATAAGAATACCTGTCCTGTCGGTATCGCAACTCAGAACAAGACCCTTCGCGAGCGCTTTGATGGTCGCGTAGAAGACGTCGTAACCTTCTTCCAATACATGGCACAAGGTCTGCGTGAAATCATGGCTGAACTAGGCTTCCGCACTATCGATGAGATGGTCGGTCAAGGTCAGAAGCTGAAGATTCGCCAAGACGTTTCTCACTGGAAATACAAGAACCTAGATCTGTCTCCTGTTCTCCACGTTGAGCAACCACGCGAAGCTGATGGTGTATTCAACCAAGCTCAGCAGAACCACAATCTAGAAGAAGTGCTAGACCGCAAGCTGATTCAAGCAGCGATTCCTGCACTCGAGAAAGGCGAAGCGGTGAATGCCGAGTTCCCTATCGTCAACACAGACCGCTCTGCAGGTACCATGCTGTCGAACGAAATCTCAAAAGTGTACAAAGATGCCGGTCTACCTCAACCAATGAACGTGAAGTTCAACGGTTCTGCGGGTCAGTCATTCGGTGCATTCCTCGCTAAGGGCGTGAAGTTCGAAGTGGAAGGCGACGCGAACGACTACTGGGGTAAAGGCTTATCTGGAGGTACGTTAGTACTTTACCCAGACGCGAAATCAAGCATTGTCGCGGAAGACAATATCGTGGTTGGTAACGTGTGTTTCTACGGTGCAACTTCGGGTGAGTCTTTCATCCGCGGTATGGCTGGTGAACGTTTCTGTGTTCGTAACTCAGGTGCGAAAGTCGTAGTTGAAGGCGTCGGTGACCACGGTTGTGAATACATGACTGGCGGTGCAGCCATCATCCTCGGCTCAACAGGTCGTAACTTTGCCGCAGGTATGAGTGGTGGCGTGGCTTATGTGTGGGATAAATCAGGCGACTTTGAGTCAAAACTGAACCCAGAACTCGTAGACCTAGATCCAATCGAGCAAGAAGACAGAGATCTATTACTCAACATGCTAACTAAGCATGTTCAATTCACAGGAAGTGAAGTCGCTCAGTCTTTCCTAGACAACTTTGAAGCAAGCCTAGCCTCTATGGTTAAGGTAATGCCGCGTGACTACAAAGCGGTTCTTCAAAAGCGTAAAGCTGAAGCACAGTCTCAAGGAAACGAAACTCAAGTGGAGGCCGTATAATGGGTAAGCCTACTGGATTTTTAGAGCATGGTCGTGAACTACCACAAAAGATCGATCCAGCTGAACGCATCAAGAACAACAAAGAGTTCGTTCTGAACGAGGAGTTTGGTGACAAGATCAATACTCAAGCTTCTCGTTGTATGGATTGTGGTGTGCCGTTTTGTCATAACGGCTGCCCTATCGGTAACATCATCCCAGAGTTTAACGATGCGGTTTATCGTGATAGCTGGGAAGAAGCATGGAACATTCTAAGCTCAACCAATAACTTCCCAGAATTTACTGGTCGAGTTTGCCCTGCTCCATGTGAAAGTGCTTGTGTACTTGGCATCAACCAAGACCCAATCACCATCTGTAATATCGAGAAAACCATCGTAGAAACGGCGTATCGTGAAGGGTACGCCAAACCAAAAACACCACGCTCTCGCACAGGTAAAACTGTTGCGATCATCGGTTCTGGCCCTGCTGGCCTTGCGGCTGCCGAGCAGCTAAATAGCGCTGGTCATACTGTGACGGTATTCGAACGAGACGAGAAAGTGGGTGGTCTACTGCGTTTTGGTATCCCAGATTTCAAACTGGGTATGGACGTGATTGACCGCAAAATCAACTTGATGGCAGCAGCAGGTATTGAATTCAAAGTTAACCAACACGTTGGTGTTGATGTGAATGCCCAGCAACTTCGTCAAGAATTCGATGTGGTTCTACTAACGGGTGGTTCAACCGTTCCTCGTAATTTACCCGTTCCAGGTCGTGAGCTAAAAGGCGTTCACTTCGCAATGGAATTCCTAGGTCAAAACAACCGCCGTGCCAACAACATGGATCTTAAGGGTGAAGAACTTCACGCCGCGGGTAAACATGTTGTCGTTATCGGTGGTGGTGATACCGGCTCTGACTGTGTGGGTACCTCTAACCGTCATGGCGCAACAAGCATCACTCAGGTTGAAATCATGCCGATTCCACCAGAGAAACGCCCTGCAAATATGCCATGGCCACAGTACCCGATGATCCTACGTACTTCGACGTCTCATGAAGAGGGTGTTGATCGTCACTGGAACATCCTAACCAAAGAGTTCATCGGCAATGACAAAGGTGAAGTCACTGGTCTTCGTCTTGCTGATATCGTTTGGCAAGATGCGAAACCTGGCGAGCGCCCAAGCTTCAAAGAAGTAGAAGGCAGCGAGCGTGTGATCCCATGTGATATGGCATTCCTAGCGATGGGCTTCCTGCACCCAGAACCAACTGGCGTGCTTGCGCAACTGGATATCGCGCTGAATGATCGCGGTAACGTAGCAACCCAAGGTTTTGCTACCAACCAAGAAGGTGTATTTGCTGCTGGTGATATGCGAACAGGACAATCTCTGGTGGTTCGTTGTATCAACGAAGGTCGTGAATGCGCCCGTGCTATCGATGACTATTTAATGGGTGGCACAAACCTAGAAGCAAAAGCAGATTCACTGATGCTTTCTGCGTAAAGGGAGTGTTCTCACTTCCTCTTTCTAAGTATTAAATCCAGCCATCAGTAGTATCGATAGCTGGTAGCGAAGAAAGAAAACAGTTCCTTCCAACCTTTTTATTTTGACCAGCATTTTGTGCTGGTCTTTTTTATGCCCGCCAGAATCAAATGTTAGTTTTTTGTAACAATAACTTTTCTATCTCACTGTTTTTCTTGAATTATTTCAGCCAATTAAATGGTAAATCGCATATTCACGCGATGATTCACTAATAACTTGACCTTTTTTACAATAAGCTATAGCTTGTGAAGTTGGTGAAAATAAAACACACAATTTTTGTTAAGATATTTGACGAATTTTATTGAATAGATATACATAAAACATAGAAAGTGACGCATAGTTAGTCATCATTATCAACTTGAGCAGTGTTGATATATCTGTCGGGATGACAGATAAGCAAAGGGAGAATTGCAATGGCTCTTTATGATCCAAGTCTTGAGAAAGACAACTGTGGATTTGGCTTAATCGCGCACATGGAAGGCGAGCAAAGTCACAAGCTGGTACGTACAGCAATTTCCGCACTTGATCGCATGACCCACCGTGGTGGCATCGCCGCCGATGGTAAAACTGGTGATGGTTGCGGTCTTCTTCTACAAAAGCCCGATTCCTATTTACGCCTTATCGCCGAAGAAAATGGCTTCAACCTTGGCAAGCAATACGCCGTTGGGATGATTTTCTTCAACCAAGACCCGGTGAAAGCTCAACTCGCCAAGGACATCGTCAACAAAGAACTCGCACAAGAGACGTTAACTGTTGCAGGTTGGCGTGAAGTGCCAACCAATTCAGAAGTACTCGGTCCGATCGCTGCTGATTCACTTCCAGACATTCAGCAAGTCTTTATCTCTGCTCCGGCAGGTTGGCGCGAGCGTGACATTGAGCGTCGCCTCTATATTGCACGCCGTCGCATCGAGAAACAAATTACAGAAGATCCTGACTTCTACATCTGTAGCTTGTCGACACAAGTTCTGGTGTACAAAGGCTTGTGCATGCCTGCGGACTTACCGCGCTTCTATCTTGATCTTGCTGATCTACGCATGGAATCTGCTATCTGCCTGTTCCACCAGCGTTTTTCAACGAATACTCAGCCTCGTTGGCCTCTGGCTCAACCGTTCCGTTACCTTGCTCATAATGGTGAGATCAATACCATTGATGGTAACCGACAATGGGCACGTGCTCGTGCTTACAAGTTCTCATCACCACTGCTGCCAGACCTACAAACTGCGGCACCATTTGTGAACGAGACTGGCTCAGATTCTTCCAGCTTAGATAATATGTTGGATCTCTTTTTAGCAGGCGGTATGGATATCTTCCGCGCCATGCGCATGCTTGTGCCACCAGCATGGCAAAACCACCCAGATATGGATCCGGATCTTCGAGCGTTTTACGACTTCAACTCCAAACACATGGAACCATGGGATGGCCCGGCTGGTATCGTACTGTCCGATGGTCGTTACGCTGCCTGTAACCTAGATCGAAATGGTCTGCGTCCTGCACGTTATGTGATTACCAAGGACAAGTTGATCACTCTAGCTTCTGAGGTGGGGATTTGGGATTACGCTCCGGATGAGGTCGCAGAAAAAGGCCGTGTTGGTCCGGGTGAACTGCTGGTTATCGACACTCGAAAAGGTAAGCTTTGGCAATCGAGCGAGATCGATAACGATCTGAAATCTCGTCACCCTTACCGCGAGTGGATGGAAAACAACGTTCGCAAACTCACACCTTTTGCTCAGTTAGCTGAAGATCAAGTTGGCGAACGTAGCTTTGATGAAGACTTGCTTAAGACTTATCAAAAGCAATTCGCCATGAGTAATGAAGAAGTCGATCAAGTACTGCGTGTCCTTGGTGATATGGGCCAAGAAGCGGTCGGCTCCATGGGTGATGACACCCCGATGGCCGTCTTATCCTCTAAAGAGCGCTTGGTAACTGATTACTTCCGCCAAAAGTTTGCTCAGGTAACCAACCCGCCAATCGATCCATTGCGTGAAAAACACGTCATGTCACTGGCGACCAGTATTGGTCAGGAGATGAACGTCTTCTGTGAAACCGATGGCCACGCCTACCGAGTGACCTTCGATTCGCCGGTATTACTTTACTCAGACATGCAGCAGTTACTCGAGCTTGGTGACGATCACTACCGTAATACCATTCTCGATATCAACTACGATCCACAACAGAAAGATCTTAAACAAGCCATTGATGATCTGTGTGAGCAAGCCGAACACGTGGTGCGTGAAGGCACTGTGCTAGTGGTGCTTTCGGATCGTGCTTTAGTCAAAGGCAAACTGCCAATTCCTGCAGCAATGGCGGTCGGAGCGGTTCAAACTCGCCTGATCGATGCGAACTTACGTTGTGATGCCAACATTGTGGTTGAGACAGCCACGGCACGTGACCCACACCAATTTGCTGTCTTGCTTGGCTTTGGCGCCACTGCAGTTTACCCATACCTAGCTTATGAAGCGCTAGGTAAACTGATTGATGATAAAGCGCTAGAAAAAGACTATCGCGATGTGATGCAAAATTACCAATACGGCATCAACAAAGGTCTGTACAAGATCATGTCGAAAATGGGGATTTCTACCATCGCCTCTTACCGTTGCTCGCAACTGTTTGAAGCAGTTGGCTTGAGCCAAGAAGTGGTCGATTTGTGCTTTAAAGGTGTAACAACTCGTATTGAAGGCGCTAACTTCGACGACTTCCAACAAGACTTGTACAACCTTTCTCGTAAAGCTTGGGCGAAACGTAAAGCCATCGAGCATGGTGGTTTATTGAAATATGTCCATGGTGGTGAATATCACGCCTACAACCCAGACGTGGTTGGTACACTGCAAACCGCTGTGAAGTCAGGCGAAAGTAACGATTATCAGAGCTTTGCTAAGCAGGTGAACCAACGCCCTGTTGCCATGCTGCGTGACCTAATGTCGCTGAAAAAATCAGACTCCCCACTACCACTTGAGCAAATCGAGCCAAGTACAGAACTATTCAAACGTTTTGACTCAGCGGCAATGTCCATTGGTGCACTTAGCCCAGAAGCACACGAAGCACTTGCAACAGCGATGAATCGTCTCGGAGGCTACTCTAACTCAGGTGAAGGTGGTGAAGATCCACGTCGCTTCGGTACAGAGCGTAACTCACGTATCAAGCAGATTGCTTCAGGTCGATTTGGTGTTACGCCTCACTACCTAACCAATGCAGACGTACTGCAGATCAAGGTGGCACAGGGTGCGAAGCCAGGTGAAGGTGGTCAGTTACCGGGACACAAAGTCACTGCAGAAATCGCAAAACTGCGTTATTCGGTACAGGGAGTAACTCTGATTTCCCCTCCTCCGCACCACGATATTTATTCGATTGAAGATTTGGCCCAGCTGATCTTCGACTTAAAACAGGTCAATCCAAATGCGCTAGTTTCGGTGAAATTAGTATCTGAACCAGGCGTAGGAACCATCGCAACAGGTGTCGCGAAAGCTTACGCTGATCTCATTACCATCTCGGGTTACGACGGCGGTACCGCAGCAAGCCCATTAACCTCAGTGAAATACGCAGGTAGCCCTTGGGAGTTGGGATTGGCAGAAACACAACAAGCACTAGTTGCTAATGGTCTACGTCATAAGATTCGTCTACAGGTAGATGGTGGTCTAAAGACTGGCCTAGACGTGGTGAAAGCGGCGATTCTCGGTGCAGAAAGCTTCGGTTTTGGTACTGCGCCAATGGTGGCTATGGGTTGTAAGTTCCTACGTATTTGTCACCTCAACAACTGTGCTACTGGCGTTGCAACTCAAGACGAGACGCTGCGTAAAGAGTACTTCAAAGGTCTTCCGGAAATGGTGATGAACTACTTCATTGGTCTGGCAGACGAAGTACGCGGATTGCTCGCTGAACTTGGTGTTGAAAAACTGACTGACTTGATTGGTCGTACCGATTTGTTGGAAACCGTTGAAGGTCTGACAGCAAAACAAACCAAGCTGGATTTGTCGAATATCCTTGAGGCACCAGTCTCTCCAGAAGGACATCCTCTTTACTGGACACAACCAAATACACCATTTGATAAAGCAGAGCTAAACAACAAGATCATCGAAGACGCACTACAAGCGGTTGAAAAACGTCAATCTGCTAGCTTCTTCTACAACGTGATCAACACCGACCGTTCTGTGGGTGCTCGCCTATCAGGTGAAATCGCTCAGCGTTACGGCAACCAAGGCATGGCGGCAACGCCAATCAAACTGCACTTGGATGGCACTGCAGGTCAGTCATTTGGCGTTTGGAACGCGGGTGGCGTAGAGCTTTATCTCACTGGCGATGCAAACGACTACGTAGGTAAAGGCATGGCTGGCGGTAAGGTGGTTATCAAACCTCACCTTGGCACTGCATTTAAGTGTAATGAAGCGACCATCATTGGTAACACCTGTCTGTACGGGGCAACCGGCGGTAAGTTGTTTGCTGCAGGTAAAGCCGGTGAGCGTTTCGGCGTACGTAACTCAGGTACGATTGCTGTCATTGAAGGCGCTGGCGATAACGCTTGTGAGTACATGACCGGCGGTATTGTTGCCATTCTTGGCGCGACAGGCGTGAACTTTGGCGCAGGCATGACTGGCGGTTTTGCTTACGTATTGGATGAGAACCAAGACTTCCAAGGTCGCGTGAACAACGAGTCTGTTGAAGCGATTTCTCTATCGGATCTCTACATCCACCAAGAGCACTTACGTGGTCTGATTGCCGAACATCTCGAAGAAACCGGCTCTAGCCACGCAGAAGATATCTTGGCGAACTTTGATGAATGGATTCCAAAGTTCTACTTGGTGAAACCACAAGCGGCGGACTTGCGCACGCTACTTGGTCACCAGAGTCGCAGTGCCGCAGAACTGCGCGTTCAAGCCCAGTAATCATGGAGGATGTTTGAATCATGAGTCAGAACGTTTATCAATTTATCGATGTTCAACGCGTAGATCCTGCGAAGAAGCCTATCAAAGTTCGTAAGATCGAGTTCGTTGAAATCTATGAACCGTTTACCAAGCAACAAGCGACTGCGCAGGCGGATCGCTGCTTAGATTGTGGTAACCCATATTGTGAATGGAAGTGCCCTGTCCACAACTACATCCCACAATGGCTAAAGCTAGCCAATGAAGGTCGTATCCTCGAAGCCGTTGAGCTATCGCACCAAACCAACAGCTTGCCTGAAGTTTGTGGCCGAGTATGTCCGCAAGATCGTCTATGTGAGGGCTCTTGTACTCTTAATGAGGACTTTGGTGCAGTCACTATAGGTAACGTTGAAAAATACATTACCGACAAAGCCTTCGAAATGGGCTGGAAACCTGATATGTCCAAGGTGGAGTGGACCGACAAAAAGGTTGCCATCATTGGTGCAGGCCCAGCAGGCTTGGCAGCCGCTGATATCCTTGTGCGCAATGGCGTGAAACCTGTCGTATTTGACCGCTATCCTGAAATTGGAGGCCTACTGACCTTCGGTATCCCTTCATTCAAGCTTGAAAAAGGCGTGATGGAAAACCGCCGCCGCGTCTTCACCGAGATGGGTGTTGAGTTCCGCATGAATGTCGAAGTAGGCAAAGATGTGCAAATGCAAGAGTTGCTTGATGAGTACGATGCTGTCTTTTTAGGTGTAGGCACCTACAAATACATGCGTGCAGGGTTAGAAAATGAGGGCGCGCCGGGCGTTTACGACGCTCTGCCATTCTTGATTTCAAATACCTACAAAGTGATGGATTTAGAGCACGACCAACCTTTTATCGACATGGCGAAACAACGCGTTGTGGTATTGGGTGGTGGTGATACCGCTATGGACTGTGTTCGAACCTCTATCCGCCAAGGCGCGTCAAACGTGGTATGTGCTTACCGTCGTGATGAAGCCAATATGCCCGGCTCTCGCCGTGAGGTGAAAAACGCCAAAGAAGAAGGCGTGAAGTTCATGTTCAATCTTCAGCCACTAGGGATTGAAGTGGATGCGTCTGGCAAAGTCTCGGGGGTCAAAGTGGTGAAAACCGCTCTTGGTGAGCCTGATGAAGCAGGTCGTCGCCGTCCAGAGCCAGTAGAAGGCAGCGAGCATGTTCTACCGGCAGACGTCGTGATCATGGCGTTTGGTTTCCAGCCACACAAAATGGACTGGTTAGCTCCGTTTGATGTCGATTTGGATCAATGGGGTCGTATCAAAGCCCCTGCTAAGCAAGAGTTCCAATTCCAGACCAGCAACGAAAAGATCTTCGCGGGTGGCGATGCGGTGCGAGGCTCAGATCTGGTCGTCACTGCAATTGATGAAGGACGAAAAGCGGCAGAAGGCATTCTCGATTACCTCGAAGTTTAATCACAGCTAACATCACAAAAAGGATCCTATTATTGGATCCTTTTTCTTTTGTATCCATATAATTAGAAGCAAAATTATATGAGTAAATACAATGAAAAAAGCCGCTCTCCTTTCCATCACTTTGCTCGGCTTAACTGCTTGTAGCCAAGGAGTCACAACCATGACGGATCGTTCTCAATCACCTTGTGGTGACAAACCAAACTGCGTTTCCACCCAAGACACGCGTGAAGAATATAACCTAACGCCATTCACCCTAGCTGATTCAGCGAACATCGATGCTATTGAGCAAGTGGCACTTGAACTGCCGGGGGCGAAAACAGCGGTGAAAGAAGGTAATTACCTGCGAATCGAGTGCACATCTAAAATCATGCGCTTTGTGGATGATTTAGAACTCAAGCTCGAAGGCGATCAGTTAATTGTTCGCTCAGAATCTCGCGTTGGCTATTCAGACTTTGGTGTGAACCGTAAGCGTGCCGAACAATTACGGGCACTGTTGGCGAATGCTGGATTAATCAAATAACAACCACATATTGGTGCAGAGTGGTATACTCTCGCCAACTTAAATTTTTATCGAAAGAGAGTGTTATGAAAGTTGGTATCATCGGTGCGATGGAACAAGAAGTCACCATCATGAAAGAAGCAATGACAAACTGCCAAACAGTAAACAAAGCAGGTTGTACGTTTTTCTCTGGTCAGATTAACGACGTTGATGTGGTACTGCTTCAATCTGGCATCGGTAAAGTAGCGGCAGCAGTAGGTACAACCATTCTGCTAGACGAGTACCAACCAGATGTGGTGATCAACACTGGTTCTGCAGGCGGCTTTGACTCAAGCCTAAACCTAGGAGACGTTGTTATCTCAACAGAAGTTCGTCACCACGATGCAGACGTAACGGCGTTTGGCTACGAAATAGGTCAAATGGCTGGCCAACCAGCGGCATTCAAAGCGGATGAGAAGTTAATGGACCTTGCTGAAAAAGCACTGGCTCAAATGGAAAACACTCACGCAGTTCGCGGTCTTATCTGTACTGGTGATGCGTTTGTTTGCACTGCAGAGCGCCAAGACTTCATTCGTAAGCACTTCCCGTCAGTTATCGCTGTAGAAATGGAAGCATCTGCTATCGCTCAAACTTGTCACCAATTCAATACTCCATTTGTTGTTGTGCGCGCTATCTCAGACGTAGCAGATAAAGAATCGCCAATGAGCTTCGAAGAGTTCCTACCGCTAGCAGCGAAAAGCTCATCAGAAATGGTATTCAAAATGTTGGAACTGACTAAGTAAGTCTATCGAATTTCATGGAAGAAACCTTTCAGCAATTTTATGCCAATGGTGCGCTCCTCGTCATGTGGGGCGCATTAGTATTCCATCTCCTGCTCCCCATTCCACACGCTGCGCATCCAGTGACGCTTTGGCATAAGTTCGCCGAGCAACTAGCAAGCAAAGTCAATAACAACCACAACTACTCGCAAAGTATCATCTCTGGCGGACTCGCGCTTCTTCTTATGCTTGTGCCTTGCTTGATATTGCTGCTCGCGATGAAGCCTTTAGTTTGGCAAGCTCCGTTATTTGAGTTGGCATTGCTGCTTATTGCTCTCGACTGGCGAAACAACGAATCACTTGCTAAACAACTGGTCACCGCAATGTCGAATGAGAACAAAGCACAGTGCCGAGCACTACTCAAACCTTACCTTAATCGCGATACAGAGAGCTTATCGCTACTAGGCATTGGTAAAGCTGGAGCAGAGACCATCATCATGGGTTACGGACGTAATGTAGTTTGTGTGCTGTTTTGGTATGGATTAACTGGTGGAATTGGTGCGCTGATGTATCGCCTAACCGCTGAACTTGCTCGAGCATGGTCCCCAAGTCGCCGTCAATATTCCCCATTTGGTAAGCCTGTAATTCAATTAACAGCGGCGCTAGAAATCATTCCATTGCGCTTATTCGCTATGTTTATTGGTGTGGGTAAAAACGTATCAAGCGTTTCAACCGCTATGCTTCAACAAGCGAAATCTTGGCCGCTTCCAGGGCCAGCTTGGTTGTTGTGCTCAATTGGTAACAAGCTTCAATTGTCGCTAGGTGGTCCTGCTTTATATCAAGGACAGCGAGCTGAACGAGCAAAAATAGGTGGTCGCATTGCGCCATCCGCCATTCATCTAGCGCAAATCCAAACCTTAATCGTTTGGCGTATCTTTGCTTGGATTGTTATCCAAAGCCTAATTCTCGGATTCATTTATCAAGGACTATGATGAAAAAACTTTGCTTTGCCCTCTCTCTTATCTTCTCTGCCGTTTCTTTTGCCAATGAGCCTGTTCAACGTGTCATCAGTCTGGCACCACACGCAACGGAAATTGCCTATGCAGCAGGTCTTGGAGACAAGCTGATCGCGGTCAGTGAGATGAGTGACTACCCTGAGCAAGCCAAAGATCTAGAAAAAGTATCAAACTACCAAGGTATCAAACTCGAACGCATCATCGCCCTGCAGCCCGATTTGGTTATCGCTTGGCCGGCAGGAAATCCAGCCAAAGAACTTGAGAAGCTCACACAATTTGGTATCCCTCTCTACTATTCAACAACAGGGACGCTAGAAGACATAGCCAAGAATATTGAGCAGCTCAGCCAGTACAGTGAAAAACCGGATGTAGGACAAAAGGCCGCTGCAGATTTTCGCGCGCAACTGGAAGTACTAAAAGAAAAGTACGATACCGAAGATAAAGTCAGCTACTTCTATCAGTTAAGTGAAAAACCGATCATCACTGTTGCAGGCAAGAACTGGCCAAGTGAAGTTTTCACCTTCTGCGGTGGAGAGAATATCTTTGCCAAAGGCAGTGCCCCTTACCCGCAAGTCAGTCTCGAGCAAGTGATTACTCGCCAACCCGAAGTCCTATTTACCTCTCGCCATGCCATGAGTGATGATGGTATGTGGGCAGAGTGGAAAAACGACATCCCTGCATTAAAAAATGACCATGTTTGGTCACTCAATTCCGATTGGATCAACCGACCAACCCCGAGAACCTTAAACGCGATCACAGAGGTGTGCGAACACTTTGAAACCGTTCGGCAAAAACGCTAACGTTTCCGTTGGAAATCCCGTACAATTTCCGTCCCATTTCTGTTCCCCCACAATTTGTTTATAAGGTACCAAGTAACATGGACTCCATGCTGCTTTATATGATCGATTTATTCGGTACTGCTGTCTTTGCGGTTTCTGGTGTTTTGCTCGCAGGCCGATTAAAGATGGATCCTTTCGGTGTGATCGTGCTCGGTAGTGTGACTGCTATTGGCGGTGGCACTATTCGTGATATGGCGCTTGGCGCAACCCCGGTATTCTGGATCACTGACACTACCTATCTTTGGGTAATTTTCATTACCTGTTTGCTCACCATGATTCTGGTTCGTCGTCCTAAACGTCTACCTTGGTGGGTGCTTCCCGTATGTGACGCGATTGGTTTGGCAGTATTTGTTGGTATCGGTGTTGAAAAAGCCCTGGCCTACAATGCATCCGGCATGGTAGCGGTGATCATGGGTGTCATTACTGGCTGTGGTGGTGGCATCATTCGCGATGTGTTAGCTCGTGAAGTACCAATGGTTTTAAGAAGCGAAGTCTACGCTACCGCATGTATCATAGGCGGTATTTTCCACACCACGGCATTGAGCATGGGTCATGACCACTCTTTCGCCCTACTCGCTGGCGTCGTTTCGACATTGATTATTCGTCTTGGTGCGATTCGCTGGCACTTATCACTGCCAACCTTTGCCATCAATCGATAATCTTCAGCTAATTAACTAAAAAGAGCCGTCCTAATCGACGGCTCTTTTTGTTTGCCCCACGCCTATCGCTTCTCGCACAAAGCTTGGTTATATTAAGGCTATTATTCCCAACATTCATGGATAGGCATGTTACTGGAAGGCATCGAAACACTCTTGGTATTGAGTAAAGAAAAGACCATGAGTCGTACTGGAAGTCAGCTTTACATCAGTCAATCAGCAGTCAGCAAACGGATTGCGAACCTAGAAAAAAAACTAGGGAAGAAGTTGATAGAACCAAATGGTCGCCATATAAAGCTCACTTCAGATGCTATAGCACTAATAAGCACTATCGAGCCTACATTTAATGAGTTGCGTGGTCAGATACATGACCAACAAGAGCTCGAAGATTCGTCATTGATAAAAATAGACTGTTCGGAAACGTTGGTAGCAGGTTACCTCAGTTTGATCATGGAAGAGCGCTTAGCCCAAGATCCATACCTAAGAATTTCAACCAACCATACGCCACGAATCGTAGAAAACGTAAAATCAGGCAAAGCCACTCTTGGATTCTGCGCGGGTTACTTACCTCCTCATCATGGTTTGATGAGTTATCATCTAGCAGATGAGCCTTTCTCTATCATAAGCAGACATGAGCTCACAAAGATGCCAAAAGCAATTCTGACCAATGACTTAAATAATCCAGCCAACACTTATCAGCAGGCCGTGCTCTCTAAACACAATATCCAGCCTTTAATGGAAATGGATTCGTACACGGCAGCAGCACAATTAGCGTTAGGTGGTATGGCGCCAGCTCTAATTCCAAGGTCGATCATTAAAACACTGAATATAGCGGAGGAGTACTGTTACAACTTCGAGGAACTCGCCCCCTTGATTCGTCCAATACACATCTGCCTACGCCACAACGCCTATCGTAATGAACGAGTTAAAACAGTGATAGAAGCCATTGTTGATGTTGTTGCCAAAGAAGTTTCGCCGCCATCAGCATTGACATAGTTATAACTAAAGGTCGAATCCACTTTTGTCCTTTGGTTACCACCACTTTGGCACCAAGTTGAGCACCAATAAAGCCACCTACAGCCATAGTCAAACCGATTTCCCACACAGGTAAGCCCGCTAGAATAAAGAACAGCAAAGCCGCAATATTCGAAGTGAAGTTAAGAATCTTAGTTCGAGCCGTTGCATCAACTAACGAGAAGTGACCAAGCGCGACAAAGCAGAGCGCAAATATAGAGCCAGTACCCGGCCCAAAAAAACCATCGTAAAAACCAACACCACCACCAACACACAGAGCGAACATAGCTTCAGAGAGCTTTGGTTCACCCTCAGCCGCTTTCGAGGTTGAAGAAAGCAAAAAGTAGAGTGAAATCGCGATAAGTAATACTGGAATAAGGCTGGTTAGTATCCCGGCATCAATAAACTGTACAGCTTCTGCACCAATAGCAGACCCAATAAAGGTGCATAGAATCGCTAAGCGCATCTCTTTAAGGCTAACAATACCATTACGCACAAAATACCAACTGGCAGAAAAACTTCCGAATGAGCTTTGTAACTTGTTGGTCGCTAGCGCCTGAGTGGGACTAAGCCCCGCCGCCAATAAAGCAGGCAGAGTCAATAGGCCACCACCACCAGCCATTGCATCGATAAATCCCGCTGCCGATGCAACAAAAAACAATGCAACTAAAATCTCAAAAGTGATTTCCACTTATGCGTCCTTGTAAAAATGTGTAACGAAGAGAAGGCAACGATAGCACCACCACACCAACGCGCAAAAGGAAACTCAAGACATCAACCTATTCCTAATATTCATCAATAAGAAAAATCCAAGAAATGATACGTTAAATGTATCAATTACATTTCCAATCGAATTCACTCTCAAGAGCATTTCATTTTTTTGATGGGAAAGAAAAACACTGGCCTAATCTGGTAAATTCAATCTCATAGAAAGTGAAAACAATGGATGCTTTAGGGATTCGCCCATCAATCAAAGAGCAACAGCTACGTTCTCGTATAGAACAAACCGTAAATCTAAAACAGCTTTTCAGAGTCATAGACTCTAGGCCTGAAACTTCGGGTGCTGGGGTTATTTATATCGATAGCAAATTTACCATTATTCGCTTGAGAGACTTTAAGTCTACATGCCGTATCAACCCCATTTTCATCGTCTTACGTGAGCCGATAAAAGCTCAAGCCACGCATGAGTTTGCAAAAGAGATAAAACAGGAAGAGCCCAAATCCAAGTTCAATCAAGAACTTTTGTCAGCGAGCATTAGCTGCATTGGAGCTGCTATTGGGTGGCTTGGTGTTATTGGCTCCGGTTTGACAATACCCATTAGTGGTCCCGCTGGTTTAGCCATGTCCTATATTTCATTTGGAGCGACTGCCGCGGCTACAGCCCAATGCTCTATAGGAGTAGCAAGAACTGTAATGGCTTCAAAATCACCAGATAAGCTATCTAATTTAGACAGTAATGAATGGTACAAAAACACAACAAAAGCTTTAGATTACATATCTTTAGCTGGAGCTAGTGTAAGCGGATATCAGACAACAAAAATGGTTCTATCTCTCAAACAAACCACCGGAAAAGGAGTCTCCGAGATCCTAAAAGGACTAAACAGACAAGAACGAGCAAACTTGACTAAAGAAATTGTCCGTAAAAACCTTCCTACGTTTTCAAGTAAAGCGCGCAAGCAGCTTACGTTGTCTGGGGTGATACCTAAAAGGTATTCACAAGCAACTATTTCTACATCTATTTCCCACCAACTCCTCGACGCTATTGGAGGCTCAGTGAGCATAGTTGGAAGCGGCTATTCAGGTGAGATCAAAAACCTTGCCATTGGCATTTATGAGGAGTTGAAAGTTGAATACTAAATCGATTGGCATTGTGAACATATTAATAAGCATATGCTTATATTTAGCATTAACCATTGGTCTAGCAATAAGCCTAAGCATCTGGAGTGAATGGTTTTCTATCACTCGACAAATGGAGCTCGATACTTATTTCATTCTCTTCGGTACCATAACTGCGACAGTAATATGTGTGCCAAATATTCTGACTATAAGCAAGGGCTTGAGTATTGCAGCGAAAGTAAACTTGCTCACCATTGCATTTATTCTTGTTACTTGCAGCGCTAATTTTGTTATTACAAATGGCAGTACTATTGCATCATCTTTAGGGACGTTACTTTCAGTTATCAGTTTGATGCTATACAAAAGTCCACTCTACCAAGCTTTCTTAGCGCATTTCAATTCTCTCCATTTTAAGAAACCTTAAAGACAAAAAAAGCCCGCTCAAATGAGCGGGCAATGAGGTTGTCATATAAGCCCTATTTTTCGGGCTTACTGATTTTTATCTATTACGCTTCTAGGCTAGCTTTCACTTTTGCGTGTAGCTCTTGAACCGAAGTTACCGTGCTCTTCGCGTCTGCAGTGTGTGCCATACAAGTTGCGAATGCAGCGTTTAGCGTTGTCGTATAGTTCACTTTCTCAGCCAATGCACCTCGACGAAGAACTTTAGAGTCTTCAATCGCTTGACGGCCAGCAGCAGTGTTCACGATGTAGGTGTACTCGTTGTTCTTGATACGGTCAAGAATATGAGGGCGACCTTCGTGTACTTTGTTTACTAGACGTGGGTTAATACCCGCTTCGCCAAGAATGACAGCTGTGCCGTGCGTTGCATCTAGCTGGTAACCAAGTTTTGTCAACTTAGACGCTAGGTCCACAACGCGCTCTTTGTCACCTGCACGAACAGACAGTAGTGCACGACCACCTTCTGGGTAAATGTTGCCACAACCCAATTCTGCTTTCGCGTAAGCTTCTGCAAACGTAGCACCAACACCCATAACCTCACCAGTAGAGCGCATTTCTGGGCCTAACAGTGGGTCAACACCAGGGAATTTGTTGAATGGCAGTACAACTTCTTTCACTGAGTAGTAAGGTGGGATGATTTCTTTCGTAAAGCCTTGAGACTCTAGCGATTGACCCGCCATTACACGCGCAGCAATCTTAGCGATTGGTGCACCTGTTGCTTTAGATACGAACGGTACTGTACGCGCTGCACGAGGGTTCACCTCGATTAGGTATACTTGGTTGTTCTTAACCGCAAACTGCGTGTTCATCAGACCACGAACACCCAACTCGAACGCTAGCTTTTCAACTTGCTCGCGCATTACGTCTTGGATTTCTTGGCTTAACGTGTATGCAGGAAGAGAACATGCTGAGTCACCAGAGTGAACACCCGCTTGCTCGATGTGCTCCATGATACCGCCGATAACCACGCGCTCACCGTCACAGATAGCATCGATATCGACTTCAACTGCGTCGTCTAGGAAGCTATCTAGTAGAACTGGAGATTCGTTTGATACGCTAACTGCTTCGTTGAAGTAGCGACGTAGATCTTGCTCGTCGTATACGATTTCCATCGCACGACCACCAAGTACGTAAGACGGACGTACAACCAGTGGGTAACCGATTTCACGAGATTTCTCTACCGCTTGCTCCATCGTCGTTACCGTCGCGTTTTCTGGCTGTAAAAGACCTAGACGGTCAACTGCAACTTGGAAACGCTCACGGTCTTCTGCACGGTCAATTGCATCTGGGCTAGTACCGATGATTGGCACGCCAGCCGCTTCAAGTGCACGAGCCAGTTTAAGTGGTGTTTGACCACCGTACTGAACGATAACGCCTTTTGGCTTCTCAACACGAGCGATGGCTAGTACGTCTTCCAGTGTTACTGGTTCGAAGTACAGACGGTCAGACGTGTCGTAGTCCGTAGAAACTGTCTCAGGGTTACAGTTAACCATGATAGTTTCGTAGCCATCTTCACGTAGTGCTAGCGATGCGTGTACACAACAGTAGTCAAATTCGATACCTTGGCCGATACGGTTTGGACCGCCGCCTAGAATCATGATCTTGTCTTTGTCTGTTGGGTTCGCTTCACACTCGTCATCGTAAGATGAGTACATGTAAGCTGTATCAGAAGAGAACTCAGCCGCACACGTATCAACGCGCTTGTACACTGGGTGGATGTCGTACTGGTCACGAAGACGACGGATTTCGCTTTCCGCAACACCTAGAATCTTAGATAGGCGCGCATCAGCAAAACCTTTACGCTTCAGCTTGTTTAGCTCGTCTTTGTTCAGACCCGCGAAGCCTTTTGCTTTTAGCTCTTGCTCAAGTTTAACGATGTCTTCGATTTGAACTAGGAACCAACGGTCGATTTGCGTTAGGTTGAATACGCCATCTACTGACATACCGGCACGGAATGCATCCGCGATGTACCAAATACGCTCTGCGCCTGCTTCTTTCAGCTCATGACGGATTTTCGTCAGTGCGTCTGGCGCATCTAGGTCAACCATTTCGTCAAAGCCAGTCGCACCAACTTCTAGGCCGCGAAGCGCTTTTTGTAGAGATTCTTGCTGGTTACGGCCAATAGCCATAACTTCACCAACAGACTTCATTTGCGTCGTTAGACGGTCGTTAGCACCAGCAAATTTCTCGAAGTTAAAGCGAGGAATCTTCGTTACTACGTAGTCGATTGTTGGTTCGAATGATGCTGGCGTAGCGCCGCCAGTAATGTCGTTCATTAGCTCGTCTAGCGTAAAGCCAACAGCAAGTTTTGCTGCAATCTTAGCGATTGGGAAACCTGTTGCTTTTGAAGCTAGAGCAGAAGAGCGAGATACACGCGGGTTCATCTCGATGATAACCATACGACCATCTTTCGGGTTGATACCAAACTGTACGTTTGAACCACCAGTTTCAACGCCGATCTCACGCAGTACTGCTAGAGATGCGTTACGCATTAGCTGGTATTCTTTGTCTGTTAGTGTTTGCGCTGGTGCAACCGTGATTGAGTCACCCGTGTGGATGCCCATTGGGTCGAAGTTTTCAATCGCACATACGATGATACAGTTGTCCGCTTTGTCACGAACCACTTCCATCTCGTACTCTTTCCAACCGATAAGAGATTCATCGATAAGAAGCTCGTTAGTTGGCGACAGGTCTAGACCGCGACGACAAATTTCTTCGAACTCTTCTTTGTTGTATGCGATACCACCGCCAGTACCACCCATTGTGAAAGATGGACGGATGATACATGGGAAGCCAACCATATCGAGTACAGCGTAAGCTTCTTCCATCGTTTTTGCAGTATCTGCACGTGGACACTCAAGGCCGATAGACTTCATCGCTTTATCGAAACGAGAACGGTCTTCCGCTTTGTCGATTGCGTCAGCAGTCGCACCAATCATCTCAACGCCGAACTCTTCAAGAACACCGTGCTTCTCTAGGTCTAGTGCACAGTTCAATGCAGTTTGGCCACCCATTGTAGGTAGTACTGCATCCGGCTTTTCTTTCGCGATGATGTTGCGAACCACTTCCCATTGGATTGGCTCGATGTAAGTTGCATCCGCCATGTCTGGGTCAGTCATGATGGTTGCAGGGTTAGAGTTTACTAGGATAACTCGGTAACCCTCTTCACGCAGTGCTTTACACGCTTGTGCGCCAGAGTAGTCAAACTCACATGCCTGACCGATAACAATCGGACCAGCACCAAGAATAAGAATACTTTGAATGTCAGTACGTTTTGGCATTATCTACTACTCCGAATTAAGCGCTGTGTTTTTTGATTAGTTCGATAAAGTGGTCAAATAGCGGTGCCGCGTCGTGTGGACCTGGGCTCGCTTCAGGGTGACCTTGGAAGCTAAATGCTGGTTTATCTGTACGGTGGATACCTTGTAGAGAACCATCAAATAGCGATACGTGAGTAGCACGTAGATTTTCAGGTAGTGTTGCTTCGTCTGCTGCAAAACCGTGGTTCTGCGACGTAATCATCACAACATTACGCTCCAAATCTTTTACTGGGTGGTTTGCGCCGTGGTGACCAAACTTCATTTTCACTGTTTGTGCACCCGATGCTAGCGCAAGGATTTGGTGGCCTAGACAGATACCAAAGATTGGCAGGCCTTTTTCTAGGAATACTTTTGTCGCTTCAATCGCGTAAGTACATGGTTCTGGGTCACCAGGGCCGTTTGATAGGAAAACGCCATCTGGGTTTAGAGCCAGAACTTCTTCTGCTGAAGTTTCAGCAGGAACAACCGTTAGGCGGCAGCCTCGGTCAACCAACATGCGCAGGATGTTGCGTTTTGCGCCGAAGTCGTAGGCAACAACGTGATATGGCAATTCGCTGTCGTCTTTCGCTTCTGGAAGTCCACCCTCAAGCGTCCACGAACCTTGTTTCCATTGATACGCTTCTTTTGTTGTAACCTCTTTCGCAAGATCCATTCCTTTCAAACCAGGGAATTCTTTTGCTTTCGCTAATGCCAAAGCTTCGTCTAGGTTATTACCAGCTACGATACAACCGTTTTGAGCACCTTTTTCACGCAGGATACGAGTTAGCTTACGCGTGTCGATGTCTGCAATGCCGACGATGTTTTGCGACTTGAGGTAATCAGAAAGGGATTGTTCATTACGGAAGTTAGAAGCGATAAGAGGGAGATCGCGAATCACAAGGCCTTGTGCGTGGATTGAAGAGGATTCTTCGTCTTCGGAATTGGTTCCGGTATTGCCAATGTGAGGATAAGTAAGAGTAACGATTTGTTGAGAATAGGAAGGATCAGTGAGAATTTCTTGGTACCCCGTCATCGAGGTATTAAAAACAACTTCACCAACGGAAATACCATCTGCTCCAATGGAAACACCGCGGAACACTGTCCCATCTTCTAGGACTAACAGTGCTAATTTACCCAAGACAACCTCCAGAATAAAAATGCATAAAAAATAAATTAAGCTGCAAATTTGCCTTCCTTTACCTTGATTATTTACATAAACAGGTATTTTTGACAAATTGGCGGTATTCTAAAGACGGACTTGGAAACTGTCAACACACATTGAAAAATAAATTATCACTTTCTAGCTAGTAAGGGCGTTTCAACAGAAAAAGCCCTAAAAAAGTAAGTTTTACTTACCTACACATCAGCTACCGTGACTTTTTTGTGAATTTTACAAATTTGAACTTATTACAGATCACAAAATTTTCTGAGATTTTTGCGCAAACGTTCATCCAGTAAAATCAACACTTACTTTTGAGCATTACACCAAGATAAATAGCAAAACCACCCAAAATACCAATCAAACTATCGATAACACGCGCATCTCACGTACTCATTTCATTTACATAATTTTCTTCAAATACAAAAAAGCCGGCTTGCGCCGGCGAATAATTATGTACTTAAAGCTCATTCAGCCCGAGGACATCGGTCATGGTATAAAAGCCTGCTGGTTTAGAATGTAACCAAACAGCTGCCTTAACGGCACCATTAGCAAAGGTCATACGGTCGGTCGCTTTGTGTGTGATCTCAACTCGCTCACCGATATCAGCAAACATCGCAGTATGCTCACCGACGATATCACCAGCACGAATAGTGGCAAAACCGATCTCATCTTTAGTGCGCTCACCAGTAATGCCTTCACGCGCGTACACCGCCACATCACTCAGTTTGTTGCCCATTGCACCAGCAATGGCTTCACCCATACCAATCGCTGTACCTGAAGGCGCATCCACTTTATGGCGGTGATGCGCTTCAACAATCTCAACATCACAGTAGTCGCCCATGACTTTGGCTGCTTTCTCAAGAAGCTTGAAGACTAGGTTCACGCCAACAGAATAGTTTGGAGCCATGACAACAGGCACTTGCTTAGCGGCTTCATCAATCAGTTCACGCTCTTCTTCACTGAAGCCCGTTGTACCAATAATAATGCTCTTACCATGTTGCTTACATAGCTCTAGATTCGCTAGCGTGCTCACTGGAGCAGTAAAGTCGATAACAACATCAAAGTTCTCGACTTCTTTTGCTAAATCATCTGTCAGAAAGACATCAAACTTACCCTCACCACACAATTCACCCACATCAACGCCAACTAATGAAGACTCTGGACGTTCAGAGCCTGCTGCAACAGAGGCTTCCGGATTTAAGTGTGAGGCCTTTACTAGGTTGCGACCCATACGGCCAGCCGCTCCTGCGATTGCAATACGAACCATTGCGCTTTCTCTCCTTCTCTGGATAAACGAGGTTTGCCTCGTCCTCTTTCGTTTCGCGATATCTTTTTAAACTAACAATATCCTGTGTTAACCACAAGATAGTTCGCGGTGAGTTAGGAAAACTCTTTTACCACTCGTTCGAGGATAGGTACATTCGCTTCAGGGAAGGCGTAATCAGGCAATGCAGCAATATCCACCCAACAACCTTCTTGGCCTTCGCGACCATAAGGTTGGTTATTGAATTGAGTTACCGTCATGAAATCAAACTTCAGAGACTTATCTGGATAATCGTATTCCAAGTGCTCAAACAAGGCTTGCTCTGTCGCCGTAATACCAATCTCTTCCTCGAGTTCACGGATCATCGCTTGTTCAACACTTTCACCTTGCTCAACTTTGCCGCCAGGAAACTCCCAAAAGCCGCCTTTGTGTTTGTCATCTGGACGTTTGGTGATGAAGATTTGCGATTTGTCTTGGTTGAAGATGATCGCCGCAACAATGTGAATTCTTTTCATTAGATTCGTTCCTAGATCTATACCCAAGTCACTTCAAGATGCTAGATTCAGAGCGTCGTCACTGATTCAAGTTCAAGGAAAACAACGAAGCGGAATAGCACGCTATTTCCAAGTTGTTTGACGATGAAGTTGCTTCAGTGACACGCTCCCGAAGGGCGAGTTGCCTTGGTTCGCATGCTTCGTTAACAATTTTCGATTTAGAACCACTAGATCTTCAAATTGTTGCCTCGCCTTCAAACCAAGTCATTCTCGCTGAACCAAGCATCTCGAGGTTACTTGGGTATATCAATACAAAAAGAGCCGCCTAAGCGACTCTTTATTTATGTTTTCAGACTGTATTAGTCGATTTTACCGTGGCACTGTTTGTACTTTTTGCCGCTGCCACATGGACAAGGCTCATTACGTCCCACTTTACGCTCTTCGCGAACCATTGGCTGATGAGAACCTTCTTCAGACTCTTCACCTTCAGACAATGGGTTCTGTGCTGCCGCGTGTTGAGCTTGTGCACGACGAGCCGCTTCTTCAGCTTGCGCGCGACGCTGCTCTTCCATACGTTCAACTTCTTCTTGCTGTTGAACACGAACGCGAGATAGAACAGTAATCACGTCTGTTTTCAGCGCTTCTAGTAGACCTTCAAACAGTTCAAACGACTCACGCTTGTACTCTTGTTTCGGGTTCTTCTGCGCGTAACCACGCAAGTGAATACCTTGACGTAGATGATCCATCGCTGCTAGGTGTTCTTTCCATAGCGTATCTAGCGTTTGAAGCATAACTGACTTCTCGAAGTTACGTAGCACTTGTGCGCCAACCACTTCTTCTTTCGCTTTGTAAACTTCAACCGCTAGGTTAGTGATCTTCTCACGTAGCGCTTCTTCGTATAGCTTGTCGTCTTCTTCAAGCCATTGCTTGATTGGCGCATCTAGATCGAAGTCTGCTTTCAAGCGCTCTTGTAGACCTTCCACATCCCACATATCTTCTAGAGATTGTGGTGGAATGTATTCGTCGATGATCGCCGTAATAACATCTTCACGGTTTTGCTCGATCATGTCGCTAATGTCGTCAACGCTCATTAGCTCATCACGCAATTCGTAAACCACTTTACGTTGATCGTTCGCCACGTCATCGTATTCAAGAAGTTGTTTACGGATATCGAAGTTACGACCTTCCACTTTACGCTGTGCTTTTTCGATTGAACGAGACAGCATCTTAGATTCGATCGCTTCACCTTCTTCCATACCACTTTGGATAAGGCTAGCCATACGATCTGAAGTGAAGATACGCAACAGTGAATCTTCCATCGATAGGTAGAAACGAGATGAACCCGCATCGCCTTGACGACCAGAACGACCACGTAGCTGGTTATCGATACGACGAGATTCGTGACGCTCAGTACCGATGATGTGTAGACCACCTGACTCTAGTACTTGATCGTGAACCTGTTTCCACTCAGCTTTGATAGCGTCGATCTGTTCTTTGGTTGGATCTTGTAGTGCTTCTACTTTCGCTTGCCAGCTACCACCCAACACGATATCGGTACCACGACCAGCCATGTTGGTCGCGATAGTTACCGCGCCAGGTTTACCAGCTTCTGCAACGATTTCAGCTTCTTTCTCGTGGAATTTCGCATTCAGTACGTTGTGCTTGATCTTAGCTTTCTTAAGCGCGTTAGATAGCAGCTCTGATTTCTCGATTGAAACCGTACCCACTAGAGATGGTTGACCTTTCTCTACACGCTCTTTGATGTCTTCGATGATGGCAGCAAATTTTTCTGCTTCAGTACGGTAAACAACATCTGGCATATCGTCACGAATCATAGGTTTGTTAGTTGGGATAACAACCGTTTCTAGACCGTAAATCGATTGGAATTCGAATGCTTCTGTATCCGCTGTACCTGTCATGCCTGACAGTTTTTCGTATAGACGGAAGTAGTTCTGGAAAGTAATCGAAGCCAGCGTTTGGTTTTCGTTTTGAATCTTAACGCCTTCTTTCGCTTCAACCGCTTGGTGAAGACCTTCAGACCAACGACGACCCGGCATTGTACGACCAGTGTGTTCATCAACGATAACCACTTCGCCGTCTTCGTTAACGATATAATCTACGTTACGTTCGAACAATACGTGTGCACGAAGTGCTGCATTTACGTGGTGCAGCAGGCTGATGTTAGTTGGAGAGTAAAGCGTGTCACCCTCTTCCATCAGGCCATTTTTCACCATCAGCTCTTCAACGAACTCTTGGCCCGTTTCAGTTAAGTGAACCTGTTTGGATTTCTCATCTACGGTGTAGTGACCATCACCGCGGTATTCTTCAGAATCTTCTTTATCTTGTTTTTGCAGATTTGGAATCAATAGATTAATACGAGTGTATAGCTCGGAGCTATCTTCTGCTGGACCAGAGATAATCAGAGGAGTACGAGCTTCATCGATAAGGATTGAGTCCACCTCATCGACTACAGCAAAGAAACGTGCGCGTTGAACACGGTCTTCGTTGCGGAAAGCCATATTGTCACGTAGGTAGTCAAAACCAAACTCGTTGTTTGTGCCGTACAGGATGTCGGCTTGATAAGCTTCTTTCTTCGCTTGAGGTGGCATGTTTGGCACGTTCACGCCAACAGTCATACCTAGAAATTCAAATAATGGACGGTTAGTCTCAGCATCACGTGTTGCTAGGTAGTCGTTCACTGTGACTACGTGTACGCCTTTACCTGGAAGTGCGTTTAGGTAAGCAGGAAGGGTTGCAGTTAAAGTTTTACCTTCACCAGTGCGCATTTCCGCAATTTGACCACCGTTCAGTACCATACCACCGATAAGCTGAACATCGAAGTGACGCATACCGTACACACGCTTAGATGCTTCACGAACCGTAGCAAATGCTTCTGGAAGCAGCTTATCAAGCGTTTCACCTTGTTCTAGGCGTTCACGAAACTCAACTGTTTTCGCTTTTAGTTCTTCATCTGATAGTGCTTCGAACGTCGGTTCGTAGTTATTTATTTCTTTTACAATTTTTCTAAGGCGGCGCAGTGTTCGGTCGTTGCGACTGCCAATTACTTTTGTCAGTAGCTTAGTTATCATTTTATGTAAATCTCTCGTTTATCAGACCGTTCCCGATCTACTTGAATGCCTTCAGTCTCTACCAGTTTGGAACTAAGAATACTGAGATAAATCATTTATCAAAGATATTGAGTTCAAACGTCCAATTTTCAAGGCTTAAATTTGAAACAATGTGGCATAGTGTAAGGATTTTTCTTCAATCCAACCATAAATAGCCCAATTTGTTTGAAGCACTCGGAAGTTTTTATCCAAACTGATGATGGATTAGCCAATATTCTCATGCAAAATCCCCAAAGCTTTGTGTCTCAAGCAATCAGAAATATCCATCAGAGATATGCAACTATAGATTAAAGGCCATAATGTAAACTATACCTGAGCAGAAAGCTGCTCTAGAATAGCTTTATCTCAACAAAATTAGTTTTTACCTATGCGCGACCACCGTCCTACCTCTACTGAAGATCTCATCGCTGAATCCCGGCTTAGTCAGCTTCAAGAACACGCAGGCGAGATCTTACTACTGAACAGAGCGTTACAAGAGATCTTACCGAAAGGAACGGCTGATCATTGCCGTGTGGCAAACGTGCGAGGCGGCCATTTATTGATCGATGTATCTAGTGCCGCGATCAAAATGAAGATCGATTATGATCGTTTGATGATCTTAAACAAACTAAGAAGCCAAGGACATGCAAAACTGATGAGCGTAGAAGTAAGGATTAATCCATCTCTCTACCGTAATCACTACGAGCAAGAACAAAAACCAAAGCGGCCACCGTTGACAGAAGCAGCAGCAAACTCGCTATTAATCATTGCTGACATGGCTCCGCCAAAAATCCAAGAACGCTTAAAACGTCTTGCTGATATGGCAGAAAAGAAAAGCAAAGAATCCTAATCTGCAAATAGTAAAAAGCCAGGCATTGCCTGGCTTTTTTAATTTATTGCGTCTGAGTGTTGGGTATTACGCTAGAACCATATTTGGTTCTGCAAAAGCAACCGGAGAACCCGCTTCTTCTTCGAATGTTGTCCATTCCCATGCTTCTTGATCAGCAAGGACCGCACGCAGAAGTTGGTTGTTCAGGCCATGACCTGACTTGTACGCTCGGAACTCACCGATAATTGCGTGACCACACATGTAAAGATCACCAATTGCGTCCAATACTTTGTGAGTAACAAACTCATTTTCAAAGCGAAGGCCTTCTTCATTAAGAATGCGGTAATCATCCAGTACGATTGCGTTGTCAAAGCTACCACCAAGAACTAGGTTCTGGGATTGTAGGTATTCGATATCTCGCATGAAACCGAACGTACGTGCGCGAGAAATCTCACGAACAAAACCTTGAGATGAGAAATCAAACAAAAGACGTTGCTCGTCTGATTCGATCGCTGGGTGGTTAAAGTCGATTTCGAAATCCATACGGAAGCCGTTAAATGGAACAAACTCGGCCCATTTATCACCATCTTCAAAACGAACTGGCTTCTTAATACGGATAAAACGCTTAGGTGCATTTTGTGGTTCAACACCCGCTTGTTGAAGCAGGTAAACAAAAGGACTTGCGCTACCATCCATAATTGGGATTTCAGGAGCATCAACTTCAACAATAATGTTATCGATACCCATACCAGCAAGTGCCGCATTCAAATGCTCAACAGTTGAAATACGTACGCCTTCATCATTCACCAATGCTGTACAAAGCATTGTATCGCGAACCGATTCTGGATCTGCTGGGAAATCTACAGGAGGATTTACGTCTGTACGACGGTAAATAATGCCTGTATTTGCAGCTGCCGGGCGCAGAGTAAGCGTAACTTTACGACCAGAGTGGAGACCCACACCAGTTGTTTTCACTATTTCTTTCAGAGTACGTTGTCTGATCATCTGCTTGCCTCTTAAAAAGTGCTACAAAACACGGCCGATTGTAACGTCGACCGTGAATGCTACCATAATTTTGAGCTGTGTCAAATTTACGGGTTAATAATTAATCAGCCTGACGACGCAAAAATGCCGGAATATCTAAATAACCGCTTTCCTTCTCTTGCTTAGGAGCAGCGCTTTGGCCACCAGCTGCAGGAGAAGAAGAAACTGTGTTTGTCGGCTGAGGAGTGACTTGTGGCTTCTCTTGTACAGGATTTGTCTGCAAAGTTTGTGCCGGTTTCTCTTCAGCTTGTGGCGCTACGCTTTGAGCTTGTGGTTGAGCAGCTTGTGGCGCTGGAGCCACTTTCGCTTTACCACCAGCAACTAGCGTGATATCTGGCTTTTTCTCATTGCCAATACCAGTAGCAACAACAGTTACTCGGATTTCATCTGTCATATCTGGATCTAGTGAAGTACCAATAACCACAGTTGCGTTATCAGAAGCAAAAGCTTTCACGGTGTTACCCACTGTCTCAAACTCGTCAAGACGCATATCCAGACCTGCAGTGATGTTCACAAGAACGCCACGTGCACCTGCTAGATCGATATCTTCTAGAAGTGGGCTAGAAATTGCCATTTCAGCAGCTTCTTCTGCACGATCTTCACCTTTCGCGATACCGCTACCCATCATTGCATGTCCCATCTCAGACATCACAGTGCGTACATCCGCAAAGTCGACGTTGATCATGCCAGGACGAGTGATTAGCTCAGCGATACCTTGAACCGCGTTCTTAAGAACATCGTTAGCACTTGCGAAAGCTTCTAGTAGCGTTACACCACGACCAAGTACTTTAAGTAGCTTTTCGTTTGGAATCGTGATCAAAGAGTCAACGTGCTTAGATAGCTCATCGATACCTTGCTCCGCAAATGCCAAACGCTTTTTGCCTTCAAAGCTGAACGGTTTTGTTACTACCGCAACAGTAAGAATGCCAAGCTCTTTAGCTACTTCAGCAATAACAGGTGCTGCACCAGTACCTGTACCGCCACCCATACCAGCTGCGATAAATACCATATCGGCACCAGTGATGGACTCTTTAATTCTTTCTCTATCTTCGAGAGCTGCGTCACGGCCAACTTGTGGATTCGCACCAGCACCCAGACCTTTAGTGATGTCACCACCAATCTGGATCACATTGCCAACGCTTGTCTTACGAAGTGCTTGCGCATCAGTATTAACGCTGATGAATTCCACACCTTCGATGGATTCACGCACCATGTGTTCAACAGCGTTACCACCGCCGCCACCAACCCCAACGACCTTGATTACTGCATCGTCAGACATTTCCATCATCGGTTCAAACATGTGTTGTCTCCGTTTATCCTGCAACTCAGGTTAAAACTCTTTTTGTATCCAATTACGCAATTTACCGAAGAAGCCAGTAACAGATGAACGTTTCGGTTCATTATACTCGCCATCATCACTGGACTGCATGTCTCTTGCGTAATGAAGTAATCCAACTGCCGTAGAATGATACGGCTCTTTTACATAGTCAGTTAAACCACTAACTTCAAGTGGCTTGCCAACCCTAACTTGATTGCGGAATACGCGTTCCGCACACTCTACCACTCCGTCAATTTGCGCAGCACCACCAGTTAAAACCACACCTGCGGCTAAATGATGTTTGATGCCCTCTTCGCGCAATTTTGCTTGTACAGAGTCGATAGTTTGGTTAACCAGTCCCATAAGCTCAGAGTAACGAGGTTCAATCACTTCTGACAACGTCTGACGTTGCAGACTACGAGAAGGTCGACCTCCTACACTTGGGACATTAACCGTGTCATCCTTACTGACCAGTTCACTTAGGGCACAGCCATATTTAACTTTTATCTCTTCAGCATCGCTTACAGGCGTACCAAAAGCAAAAGCAATATCGCTTGTTACAGCATTTCCTGCGTAAGAAAACACTTCAGTGTGACGTAGCGCACCACCAGTCCAGATAGATACATCCATCGTGCCAGCACCAATATCAACCACACAAACCCCGAGCTCTCTTTCATCCTCGGTGATTACTGCGTTACTTGCAGCAAGCCCAGAAAATACAAGTTGCTCTACTTTAAGGCCGCAGCGCTCTACTGCCTTAATAATATTGCGTGCCATATCATTATGACATGAGATCAAATGGACACTTACTTCCATTCTTACTCCAGATAAACCAAGCGGGTTTTTAATGCCTTCTTGGTAGTCGATGGTGAACTCCTGTGGAATCACATGAAGGATTCGTTGTTCATCACCGATTTTAATCGATTTTGCAGTATGGATAGCGCGATCCATATCTTCTTGGGATACTTCCTCATCGGAAATAGTTCCCATGCCCTTCTCAATACGGCTCGCAATATGCTTACCCGATAATGAGATAAACACTCGGCTAATTTGGCATTCAGCCATTAGTTCGGCTTGATCAATGGCTCTTTGGACGGATTTAACTACCGACTCCAAATCGTTCACGCCACCTTTATCCATGCCACGTGACGGGCTGCTACCTGCACCAATAATATTTATTTGGCCATCAGGTAAAATTTCACCCACTAGAGCTGACACGGTTGCAGTGCCTATATCAAGACCAACAATAATGTTGTCATCAGCGGCCTTAGTCATCTGTACTCTCTTGTTCTAACTCTTGTTCAGGAAACCAACCGACTGCGGCTCCTGTATCGTACCTTAAGTCGATATAACTGATTCTTTGGGTGTCACTGCCAAGCTGATGATACAACTCAAAAAAACGCTGTATACGCTCGTCAAGAGACTCTTTACCTAATTCTAAACGTATGCCGTTATCGAGGATAATTTGCCAAGCACGACGTTCATTCAATACGAGTGAAGAAATCGCAAGACCAAGTTTTGCAAATTGAGGCTGTAATGTTCGGTAGGTCTCTAAGACTTCCGGCCCACTTGCTGCTGGTCCATATAATTTTACTTTTTCTTCCTTCAGCAGACCTACATCACCATCAAAAACGATCCCACTATTATCTAGTAGTTCGTTGCCATTCCAAATGGCTTCGGGATGATACTCCGTTAAGAATACTTTTACTTTATCTGGCCATTGCTTACGAATTGCGGCATGAGCAACCCAAGGCAAAGCTTCGACACTCTGCTGTAATACATCAATGTCCTGAGACATAAATGTACCGATATGATCGATTCGCCCGAACGCACTTTGCACGTCCTCAGCCGTGACATACTCCAAGTTACCTTGCAGTATTATTTTGGAAAGAGGTAACCTTTGGTCATCCCACATCCAACTGATCGCCGAATACAACACAGAACTAATCAAAGTCACGACGAAAACGAAAAACAGAGCACCTATTAGTTTTTCTTGACGACCACGGAGTAATTCCTTTTGTGGTGGTTCTTCATTCAGTGCCATATTTAACAATGGTATTGTTTCCTGACTGTTGTCCCGTGTTTTACCTTATCTATTACAAGGTGGTAAAAACTCTGACTTTAACCTTGGGATTATACTTAGCTCTTGTAAACTATCAAACATTGATAGTGACAAATCACAACTATCCTGACGCAAAATCGAGATCTGCGTCTTTTTCCACACTATGTGTAAACGAAAGCACTTATCCCTGCTGCATCTTTTCAATGTTTAACTCTAATGTTGCAAGTTGTTTAGCTACTTTACCTACATCTCCCGCACCTTGAGTTAAAACTAAGTCACCTTCTTGAATGACATTAGCAAGCACTGATGGTAGTTGGCTAGTTTCTGGGACAAAAATGGGATCAACCTTGCCACGGCTGCGAATCGTACGGCATAAAGCACGGCCATCCGCCCCTGCAATTGGCTTTTCGCCCGCAGCGTAAACATCCAACATGATTAACACATCAACTTGTTCAAGTACGTTTGCAAAGTCATCGTACAAATCACGCGTACGGCTATAGCGGTGCGGCTGGAAAATCATCACTAAACGCTTGTCTTGCCAACCGCTGCGTGCCGCGTTAATTGTTACATCCACTTCTGTTGGATGATGGCCGTAATCATCAACAAGCATTGCATGACCGTTACCAGTATCAAACTCACCTAAGTGATCAAAACGACGGCCTGTACCTTGAGTGCCAGCCATTGCTTTTAGAATCGCTTCATCACTGATGTCATCTTCTGTCGCAACCGCAATCGCCGCTGATGCGTTGAGTGCGTTATGACGTCCTGGAATGTTTAGCGTGATATCAAGGTTTGCACGGCCTTCACGTACTACGGTGAATTTGCCTTGCTGGCCTTCTTGGTGGTAATTCTCGATACGCACATCAGCATCTTCAGAGAAACCGTAAGTGATCACTTGGCGGCTGATACGAGGAATCAATTCACGAATCACAGGATCATCGATACACACAATCGCTTGACCGTAAAACGGTAGGTTGTGAAGGAAATCAATGAAGGTCTGCTTCAAGGTTTCAAAGTCACCACCGTACGTATCCATATGGTCAGCTTCGATGTTCGTCACGATGCTCACCATAGGTTGTAGATGCAGGAATGAAGCGTCACTTTCGTCCGCTTCTGCAATCAAAATTCGGCTAGAGCCTAGGCGCGCATTCGTACCCGCGCTCTTAACCAGACCACCGTTCACAAACGTTGGATCAAGGCCTGCTTCAGAATAGATTTGAGTGACCAAAGCTGTGGTCGTCGTTTTGCCATGTGTACCTGCGACAGCAATACCATGACGGAATCGCATTAACTCCGCCAGCATTTCTGCGCGACGTACGATAGGGATACGCAACTCACGCGCTGCGATCACTTCTGGGTTTTCTTCATTGATCGCGGTGGATACAACAACAACACTGGCTTTTTCTACATTGCTAGCTTGATGGCCGATAAATACCGTCGCACCTTTTGATACTAGACGCTCGGTCACTGGGTTTTCTGATAGATCAGAACCTGTGATTTGGTAGCCTTCGTTCAACAGCACTTCAGCAATGCCGCTCATGCCCGCACCACCAATACCGATGAAGTGGATGGATTTCACGCGGCGCATCTCTGGCACCATTGCGCGAATCTGAGCTAAGTCTTGTGTATGTTGGATTGTCATCAATTCTATTCTCAATAATTCGTTAACGCTTTTCGGTCAAAGCGACAATGGCCTGTGCGACAACTTTGTCTGCGTTCAGTTTTGCAGCGCTACGCGCTTGTTCAGCCATTGTAAGTAAAGCTTGTCGATCCAATTGCTGGATCTGCTGAGTCAATGCCTCAACAGTTAAATCTGGTTGTTCTATCATTTTTGCAGCGCCGCAATCTACCAGATGGTCCGCATTCAAAGCTTGCTGACGGTCTTTATGCATAAATGGAACAAAGATGGCACCGACACCTGCCGCCGATACTTCAGAAACGGTTAGCGCTCCTGAGCGACAAACCAAAAGGTCAGCCCATGCATACGCTTGTGCTACGTCATCAATGAACTCTGTTACTTCTGCATTAGCCACACCATTGGCTTGGTATGCCGCATTCACTTCTTCAGCAGAACCTTTACCTGCTTGATGACGAATACAGTAATCTTCGCCTAATTTCGCCATTACTTCTGGCAGAGTTTGGTTAAGAATGCGTGCGCCTTGGCTGCCACCCATCACCAAAATACGAATTGGACCTTGTCGCTCTTGCATGCGTGTAACAGGAGCATCGAGCTGGGTCACATCTTCACGAACGGGGTTACCGACTACTTCCGCATTTGGGAAAGCACCGGGGAAAGCTTGGAATACCTTCTTCGCTATTTTTGACAACCATTGGTTAGTGAGGCCTGCCACGGCATTTTGCTCATGCAAAACCACTGGAATACCACTCATCCAAGCAGCAATACCACCAGGACCACTAACGTAACCGCCCATACCAAGCACTGCATCGGGCTGCCAGCGCTTCATATGAGCACGAGCCTGCATGACGGCATTGATGATCTGAAATGGTGCCGCAAGAAGACGCTTAACACCTTGACCTCGTAGACCTTTTACTTTGATAAAGTCAATTTCAATACCATGTTTCGGCACTAAATCGGCTTCCATTCTATCCGCGGTACCCAACCAGCGAATTTCCCAGCCTTGCTCTTGTAGCCGCTTCGCTACTGCAAGACCTGGGAAGACGTGACCGCCAGTACCACCGGCCATCACCATCAAACGTTTATTTTTCTTCATCGACTTGTTGTTCTGATTCTTTCTGGCCGCGCTTCAAGCGGCATTCGTGATCGATTCGCAGCAAGATTGATACTGCTACGGACATGATAATAAGACTCGAGCCACCATAACTTATCAGCGGCAGAGTAAGACCTTTGGTTGGAACAATACCGGCAGCGGCGCCAACGTTAACCAAAGTCTGGAAAGCAAACCAAATACCGATACCAAACGCGAGGTAACCACCAAACATTTCACCTTCTTCGAAAGCACGTTTGCCAATGTAAACTGCTTTAAGTACCAAGCTAAAAATCAGCATAAGGACCAAGACAACACCAACAAAGCCTAGCTCTTCCGCCAATACTGCAAATACGAAGTCGGTATGCGCTTCAGGTAGGTATTCGAGTTTTTGAATTGAGTTCCCCAGACCTTGACCAAACCACTCGCCGCGGCCAAACGCCATCAGCGACTGAGTGAGCTGGTAGCCACTACCAAATGGATCTTCCCAGGGGTCTAAGAAAGAGGTTACACGCCTCATCCGGTAAGGTTCTATAAGAATCAACCCGACAACCGCCCCAATACCAGCAATCATCAATGCTAAGAATTGAGTCAGTTTAGCCCCTGCGATAAATAGCATGCCAAAGAGGGTCACCAACATTACGACGACTGTGCCTAAGTCTGGCTGGCCGAGCAGTAATACCGCTAAGAATGCAAACACCATAATTGGCTTCATAAAGCCACCAAAGAAGGTTTGCCTTACTTCTTCTTGCTTACGTACTAGATAGCCAGACATAAAAATAAACAGCGATAACTTAGCGACTTCCGCTGGCTGTAAGTTAAATAGCCCTAAAGGAATCCATCGCGATGCGCCATTGACCGATTTACCCGCCAGTAACACAATGATGAGTAACGCAAATGAAATGCCTAGTAAGTAGTGACTGCGCTTAAACCATTGTTCTAACGGTATCTGAAGGATCACACATGATGCACCCAACGCAAGCACCAAGAACGTGGCATGTCTAAACATGAAATGGAAAGGCTGATCAGTCAGGCGCGAGCTGATTGGAAATGATGCCGAAGTTACCATCACCAAACCCGTTAACATCAAACCCAGCGCAATCCAAACAAGCTGGCGATCAAAGAGCGCCTCTGGAGCAGGATGCTTAAGCCAAGTGCCAATGCTGCGTTTAACGTTACCTAAACCCACGAAGTGTGTAACCTTTAGTTATGCGTATTTATTAGCAAGAGCTGCAAATGCATCACCCCTTGCCATAAAGTTATCGAATTGATCAAAGCTAGCACAGGCCGGAGACAGCATCACCATATCACCCGTTTTTAACTGCGAAGATATTTGTTGAATCACATCTTCCATAGTGTCAAAGCGAGTTGCTGATTCATGCAATGGCATAAACTCATCACCATCTGCGCCAAAACAACACAGTTGCAAGTTAAGTGTTGCGAAGATCGGTTTTAGTGGAGTGAAGTCCGCACCTTTACCAACACCGCCAACAAGCAAATACAGTTTACCTGTCGACTCTAGGCCAGAAAGTGCAGCCATAGTGCTCGCGATATTAGTTGCTTTAGAGTCATTCACCCATTTTACGCCCCGATTATCCGCAACCACTTGGCATCTATGTGTCAAACCAGTGTAAGTTTTCAGTGCATTCAAAGCGTTATAATAATCAACGCCTGCAGCTTTCAGCAGCGCAAGTACAACCAATGCGTTAGCAAGGTTATGCTTTCCGACAAGCATCAACTCATCGCTAGCGATAACACGCTGACCATGATCAAGCAGCCAAGTTCGTTGACCATCAGACTCAAGACCGTAGGCTTGATCATCGCAGCCAAACGTGACAATTGGCATATCAACATCAGGAAAAGTTTCTTGATCATCACGGTTCACGATGGCCAGTTCAGCGTTGTCAAAAATGCGCAGCTTAGCTTGTCGGTAGTCCGCCATGCCGTCATACCGATCCATGTGGTCTTCCGAAAGGTTTAGAAACGCCGCCGCTTTAAGCTTCAAGCTCGAGGTAGTTTCTAGTTGGAAGCTCGACAGCTCAAGCACATACAAATCTGCGTCTTGTTCTAGCAAATCAAGAGCAGGAACACCGATATTGCCACCGACACCGACCGTTAAACCTGCAGCTTTCGCCATTACGCCAGTGAGGTCGGTAACTGTGCTTTTACCGTTCGAACCAGTAATCGCAATGACAGGCTTATCGACTGTCCAAGCGAAGAGTTCGATATCACCAACAACCTGCGTGCCTTTGGCAAGAACCGCTTGGATTTCTGGTGTTGCTAAGGCGATCCCTGGGTTGGTCACAACTAAGTCGGCTTCTGCAAGCCACTCGGTATTCCAACCACCACTGTGCAGCTCAACTTGCTCAGGTAAACGCTCAGCACTAGGAGGCGTAGCACGCGTATCGATAACTTTAACCGTCAGTTGCGGCTGTGTTTTTGTTAGGTGTTTAACGACAGAGAGCCCGGTAATACCGAGCCCTACAACAACGACCTTATGTATGTTTTGCCAACGTTCCATATTCGATCACAAAATTATAGTCTTTCCAAACAGTAAGCCTGTCCAAAAATTAACGAACTTTAAGTGTTGCTAGCCCAATTAAGACAAGAACAATAGAAATAATCCAGAAGCGTACAATAACACGAGGCTCTGGCCAGCCTTTCAACTCGTAGTGATGATGAATTGGTGCCATTCGGAAGATACGCTGCCCACGCAGTTTGTAAGAACCGACCTGCAAGATTACCGATAATGTTTCCATTACAAACACACCACCCATGATAACCAGAACGAGCTCTTGGCGAACCAGTACTGCAATCGTACCAAGTGCTCCACCAAGTGCTAGTGAACCGACATCACCCATGAAAACCTGGGCAGGATAAGTGTTAAACCACAAGAAACCTAGGCCAGCTCCAACAATCGCCGTACAGACGACAACCAATTCAGAGGCGTGAGGAAGGTACGGAATATGTAGATACTCTGAGAAATTGATATTACCTGTTGCCCACGCAATCACAGCAAAACCAGCAGAAACCAAAACCGTAGGTAAGATCGCCAAACCATCTAGACCGTCGGTCAAGTTCACAGCATTACTCGTACCAACAATCACGAAATAGGTCAGGATTATGTACATCAATCCTAGCTGAGGCATGATGTCTTTAAAGAATGGCACCACCAGCTGAGTAGCAGCAGTGTCTTTACCGTATGCGTACAGTGCGAACGCGACAACAAACGCGATCAATGACTGCCAAAAATACTTCCAACGAGCGACTAGACCATCGGTGTTCTTACGAACAACTTTTCGATAATCATCAACGAAACCCACAGCCCCATAGCCTAATAACACGGTTAATACCGCCCATACGTAAGGGTTAGATAAGTCAGTCCAAAGAAGAATGGTAATAGAAATTGCAGCCAAAATCATGATACCACCCATTGTTGGAGTACCACGTTTGCTAAAGTGAGATTCTGGACCTTCGTTACGTACGACCTGACCGATTTGCAACAACTGTAGTCGCTTGATCATGATTGGCCCCATCCAAAGAGATAAGCCAAGTGCAGTTAGTACGCTTAAAATCGCTCGGAAAGAAAGGTATTCGAACAATCGAAAGAAAGAAAAGTATGGCTGTAGCAGCTCGGCAAGCCAAATAATCATTAAAAATACTCCTTCAAAGCAGCCGCTATTTTAAACATTCCCGCACTGTTTGCACCTTTAACCAGAACGGTATGGTTGTCAGAACTAGCGAGGGTAAGGTGCTGCTTGATGTAGTCAATCATCGCTTCATGTGTTTCAAAATGAACGCCGGAACAAAGGTCACTAATAACCTTTGCATCACAGCCATACGTCAACACATGTTCAAAATTTTGTGGGGCAGCATGTTCTCCGACTTGACGATGAAGTGCAAGACTTTCGTCTCCCAATTCCGCCATATTGCCCAAAATCAACCAACGTTGGCCTTGAAACGTACCAAGAAGATCAACGGCGGCTTTCATTGCCGGAACACTTGCGTTATAGCTATCATCGATCAATTTAACGTGAGCATTAAGTTGCTCAACTTCAACTCGGCCTTTTACTTTACTTAAGTTCTTCAGACCAGCTTGAATATCCTCGACCTTCACGCCCATATTAAAAGCAATGATGGAAGCAGCGATGGCATTTGCAACGTTATGCTGACCGATAATACCCAATTCAATTGAGAAGCTCTGCTGCCGAGGTTGATCATGGAGAACAAAGCTCGCTTCTCCTGAGGTATTTAAAACGATATTAGACGCATAATAGTCAGCATTTGAATGATTTTGTGAAAATGTAATGACATGTTTGTCAGACAATACCTCTTTCCACATTACCTCACCCTGACTGTCTAAATTTACGATCGCGACACCGTTTGATGGCAAGCCCTGATAAATCTCACCTTTAGCTTGCTTAACACCATCGATTGACCCGAACCCTTCTAGGTGGGCAGCAGCCACATTATTAACCAACGCAATGTCAGGATTGACGAGTTGAGTAGTATAAGCAATTTCACCAATATGGTTTGCTCCTAACTCAATCACAGCGTAGTCATCTGACGGCTGAGAACGAAGCAGTGTTAGTGGCACACCGATATCATTATTAAAATTGCCAGCAGTAAACAACACTTGGCCTTTTGACTGAAGAATACTCGCCACCATCTCTTTCACTGTCGTTTTGCCACAACTGCCAGTGATCGCGACGGTTGGGGTTCCACACTGCTTATGAACCCAGGCAGCCACATCACCCAACGCGATCTTACTATCGTCAACAACGACTTGAGGTACATTCACATTAACACGCTTTTGTACCAATAATGCGCCCGCACCGGACTCCACCGCTTGGTGGCAAAAATCGTGAGCATCAAAACGTTCTCCAACCAAAGCAACAAATAAAGCGCCTTGTTCGATAGCTCGAGTGTCGGTCGAAACAGACTCAATAGATAGATCATTGCCAACTAGCTCACCGCCGGTGATGTCCGCAATTTGAGAAAGCATTACTGTGATCATGATGAAAGCCCCAATAGTGTCATGGCTGACTCGCGGTCAGAGTAATGGACGGTTCCAGAATTTAGAATTTGGTAATCCTCATGGCCTTTACCCGCCAGAAGGATAATGTCTTGCGAAGAAGCATGCTCAAGGGCGTAAGACAACGCTTTAAAACGGTCATGCTGCACAATCGCCTCAGCCGGTTTCGTTAGACCAGCCAGCATGTCTTTCATGATCAGCGCTGGATCTTCACTGCGTGGGTTGTCATCAGTAAGCACAACTTTGTCACCCAAACGTTCGGCAATTTCCGCCATCATCGGGCGTTTACCCGCATCGCGATCGCCACCGCAGCCAAAAATTGCCCACAGTTCACCTTGACAATGAACACGCAGAGCTTGTAATGCTTTCTCTAGTGCATCTGGAGTATGCGCGTAATCCACCACCACTTTTGCATTACCACTTGATTGGAATAATTCCATGCGCCCTAAGACTGGCTGCAATTGGCTTGCTGTCGTTAGTAAATCTTGCTTATTAAAACCGAGGCTAAGCAGCGTTGAGAAGGCCAACATCAAGTTCGCCGCATTGAACTCGCCAATAAGCGGCGCATGCAAGGTTCCTTCACCAAACTTGCCATCAAATTCAATCGTAATGCCAGATTCCGCATACTTGATGTGGTTTGCATATACGCTCTGAGAAAATTCTGTGGTTGGTTTAAGTGATACGGCAAGCGCGTTGTTCAATTGCTTCGCCCATGCAGCTCCTACTTTGTCATCGACGTTGATGATTGCGTGAGTGCATTGATGCTGAGTAAACAAGGTGAGCTTCGCGTTTGCATACTCTTCCATCGTGCCATGGTAATCCAAGTGATCACGACTTAGGTTGGTAAATACGCCCGCCGCAAAAGATAACGCTTTAACGCGACCTTGAATCAAACCATGAGAAGAAACTTCAAGCGCTGTGTATTGCGCATTTTGCTCCGCTAGAGAAGATAATGTCTTTTGAATTTCGACCGCATTACCGGTGGTGTTTGCAGCTTCTTGTAGGCTATTGAGGAAGCCATTGCCAGTAGTGCCCATGACTGCCGCTTTTGAACCAATTAAATCAATCCATTGCGCAATGAGCTGAGTGATGGTGGTTTTACCGTTTGTGCCAGTGACACCGATCAACTCCATATTTGGGTAAGGATACAAATGACCAGCAATTTCAGATAAGCACTTGTCCAACGCGTCGAGGTATATCACGGGTACGTCATCAACAATCTCAATCATGCCATGCGTTTTTAGGTCACATGCTTGAGCAAGAACCGCATTTGCACCTTGTTCAATTGCTGCTGGGATAAACTTACGTCCATCCACAACGTGACCAATAATGGCAACAAAGGTAGTGCCTGATTGGACTCTACGACTGTCGAGTTCCAATTCAGAGACAATAATCGACGACAGGCTGGAGCAATCAACCCAATTTGAAAGCAGCGTGTCCATACTGATGGCTTTAGTCATATCTGTTCTCCGAGCTACAGCCCAACTCTTAATGCTATCGCAGCAGGTTCACACCTACTGCTGGAATTTATTTTCGTCTGGGGCAACATTAAGGATTTGTAATGCGCCCTTCATGATTTCTGAAAAGACAGGAGATGCAACTGAACCACCATAGTAATCATCACCTTGCGGTTCGTTAACAATCACCACTAATGCAACTCGCGGATCACTCACGGGTGCGAGGCCTGCGGTATACGTAATGTATTCATCACTGTAACCACCAGCGGCGGCCTTACGTGACGTACCTGTCTTTGCTCCAACTCGGTACCCAGGCACCGCAGCTCGACGAGCTGAACCACCTTTCTGAGTTACGGTTTCGAGCATATCCAGAACTTGACGAGCATGTTCTTTACTGACCACCTGGCGAGACATATCTCGATCGTTGCTCTCGATAATATGAATAGGCTCGTACTTACCTAAATTCCCCAATGTCGCATAGGCATGAGCAAGTTGAATTGGAGTTATCGACAAGCCGTAACCAAAGGCAATGGTGGCACGTTCAATTGGAGACCAACGCGTTCTGGTCGGAAATATACCAGTTACCTCACCAACTAGGTTGAGCCCTGATACTTCACCGAGACCAACCGAACTATACAGTCCAAGTAAGGCTTCTACTGGCATCTGCATCGCCAACTTAGTCACACCAATGTTACTCGACTTCTTAAGAATTTCAGTCAGGCTCGCTTTGCCAACTTTCGATACATCTCGGACTCGACTACCACCTAGCTGAAGGATACCGTTCCCGGTATCGACAATGGTATCCTTGTCAGCAACACCGTTTTCAAGCGCTGCAAGAATAACAAATGGTTTGATCGTTGAACCAGGCTCCATGGAATCGGTAATAATGCGATTACGCATCTTATAGCTCTGCCAATCACTGCGGTTGTTTGGGTTGTAAGACGGTGCGTTTACCATGGCTAATACTGCGCCCGTTTTAACATCTAACATAACTGCAGAACCCGATGTCGCCCGATGGTCAGCGACCGCTTGCTTAATTGCGCGGTATGCGATGGCTTGTAGTCTTTGATCGATCGTTAACTGTAGAGGCTTACCTTCTTCCTTTTCCTCTAGAGAAATATTTTCAACAACTCGTCCGTATCGGTCTTTTCGAATTGTTTTTTTGCCAGCTTCGCCTGTAAGCCATTTATCATAACTACGCTCAACCCCTTCTAGGCCGTGTCCGTCGATACCCGTAACGCCCACAAGGTGTGCACTCACTTCCCCTGCTGGATAATAACGACGTGATTCTGACTTGAGCCCAACGCCAGGCAACTTCAACTCACGAATGTAGTTTGCCATCGCTGGGCTCACTTGGCGTTGCAAGTAGATAAAACGGCGCTTTTCGTTCTTTTTGATTTTTTCAATCAAGCCTTGACGATCTAAACCCAGTACGTCCGCTAAGGCGTACCAGCTCTGAACTTGGTCTAGCGCTTTATCTTTGAAAATTGTAGCAGGATCGGCCCAAACGGCTTCAACAGGTACACTGACAGCAAGAGGCTCTCCATTTTGGTCAGAGATGATTCCTCGAGCAGATGGAAGAGACTTAACGCGCACAGAGCGTAAGTCACCTTGTTTGATCAGGTTATCTGGCTCAACAACCTGTATGTATGCAACTCGGCCAACCAGCAGTGCAAAAGCACAAAAAACGAAGAATAGTAAGAGGTGAAATCGCCATCGAATTAAGAACGGGTTATCGACTGCTTGAGGAGAACTCGATTTAGTCAATGTGTCTTTCTTATCGACCTTTGGCTTTGAGGAGGAAGTCTTCCCTTGCTTAGTCTTGGTTTTCTTTCCAATCATTTTAGTGTGATCACCACTTCTTTATCGCCATCAGGACGCTTCATTTCTAACTCTTTTTTAGCCAGGTCTTGAACACGACTGTGCTCTGCGAGCGCGGTCTCCTCTAGCATCAAGTTACGCCACTCATTATCTAAACGTTCTCGCTCAACTAAAGTGAGATCTTTTTCAGTAATCGCTTGGCGAGCGTGATGAGTAGCAAAAACCACCCCCATTGCAGACGCAAATATCAACAACATCAGCAATAAGGACCATCGACCAACGGTTATCAAATCCATTGCGATCAATTTAGCGAGGTTAGGAGTGGTTTTCGTCATGATTATTACAGTTTTTCTGCAATACGAAGAACTGAACTACGAGATCGCGGGTTCATCTCAATCTCTTGCTTGGTAGGCTTAATCGCTTTACCCATAGGCTTCATGTTCGCGCTACCAAGTGCGCGAATTTGCTCTTCTGTCATCGGGATCCCATGTGGCACTTCAGGGCCTTTACTTTCTTTACGGATGAAGCGTTTTACCATGCGGTCTTCCAACGAGTGGAAGCTGATCACTGACAAACGACCTTCTGGTGCCAGAATGCTCGCAGCGCCTTTCAGTGCTGTATCAATTTCTTCTAGTTCACTGTTGATGTAAATACGGAATGCTTGGAAAGCACGAGTCGCTGGGTGCTTTTTCTCTTTGAAACTTTTTGGCGCCGCATCTGAAATCAGCTTGGCTAACTGACCAGTACGAACCATTGGCTCGTTCTCTTCATCTTCACGGTGTGCCACGATTGCTTTTGCAATACGACGAGCATGCTTATCTTCACCAAACTCACGAATCACCCAAGTAATATCATCTAAGTCGGCTTCCATTAGCCATTGAGATACGGGAATACCTGATGTTGGGTCCATACGCATGTCTAGCGGACCATCTTTCATAAAGCTAAAACCACGTTCAGCATCATCGAGTTGCGGGGAAGAGACACCAAGGTCTAGCAATACACCGTCCACTTTACCAACAAGGCCATACTCTTCTGCGTATTTCGCCATACCTGAGAACGGGCCATGAATGATGGTGAAGCGCGGGTCGTCGATTTTTCCCGCTTCAGCGATTGCCTGCGGGTCACGATCGATGCTGTATAGTCGGCCGTTTTCACCTAGTTTCGACAAGATTGTTCTGCTGTGACCACCACGGCCAAATGTTCCATCGATATAGGTACCGTCGGGTTTGATAGCCAAGCCATCAATGGACTCATTTAATAACACAGAGATATGTTGGAATGTTTCGGTCATAGCTTTCTCGTTGAATGATCTTGAAGCGATTTCTAGGGCATGTAGACCTAGTGTACTGATTTCCCACATCATCGCCACTACAAGTCTAAAGTTAGACGTGATTCAGCGCCAAGTTTATTGGTAATGACATAGTTTGCGTCAATAAAATGCAAAAAACCCATCACTACCGAAGTAATGATGGGTCTCGAATAGGTGGAGCCGACACATAAGCCGGGTTCTGTTCCGCTTGCGCGGCGGTAGCCATTCGTCTAGGCCAGCAATCACTCACTGGCTCGAGCAACCTACCCGCCTCCTTACGCGAGCAACGCAATGTGGAGGCCTATTTGGTCTTGCTTCAGGTGGAGTTTACCCTGCTACGAACTATTACTAGTCGTCCGGTGCGCTCTTACCGCACCCTTTCACCCTTACCTGTGCCCTAGGGCCATCGGCGGTCTTCTCTCTGCTGCACTTGTCGTAGCTTGCGCCCCCCAGGCGTTACCTGGCACCTTGCTCTATGAAGCCCGGACTTTCCTCCCCTTTGTCAGTCTCCCGAAGGACGTCAACGTCAGTCTCCCAAAGGGACTTCGACGTCAGTCTCCCGAAGGACATCAACAAAGCAGCGACTACCCAGTCAGCTCCGAGGGCGGATTGTATAGAGTTATCCCCTCAGAGTCTAGTGAGATCACAGAAATGCTGAAAACGGTCGGTTAAGTGGTCAAAAAGGCAGCAATCTAAAAGCAGATCGCTCCCGAAGCGCCAGCTTCCATAAGCAATAGGGGAGCCGCGTTAACGACTCCCCTTATCAATCTTATCTAAACAACTCTGAAAGCTAACGACTCTTGAACGAAACTACTAAAGCCCACCTCTCGGCCCCCGCCTCTCGAAGCGAAGCATTCCTGAAATGTCAGCGTTCTGAGAGCTTCTAGCCCAGATTCTCTAAACCCCACTTATACAGTGCATTTTTCTTTAGGCTGTAGATCTCTGCGGCAAGTGCTGCAGCTTTCTTCAATGGCAGCTCTTTCGTCAAAATACCCAGCGTACGGGTTGCTTCATCTGGCAACGTATCTTCAGTTGAATCACGGTGACCGTGGATAAGCAGCACCATCTCACCGCGCTGTTGGTTGTCATCACTCTTGACCCACTCAATCAGTTCACCTAGAGGCATTCCTTGAATGGTTTCAAAGGTTTTCGTTAGCTCACGCGCCAAGACAACTTCTCGTTCAGGACCAAGAACGTCTAACATATCTTGTAGAGAGTCTAAAATACGGTGTGGTGACTCATAGAAGATACAAGTGCGTTCCACTGATGCAATTTCCAAGAACTTGTCTTTACGACCTTTGCTTTTCGGTGGTAGAAAGCCTTCAAAGCTGAAACGATCTGATGGTAAACCAGAAGCACTTAACGCCGTGATGACTGCACACGCACCAGGAAGAGGCACAACTCTTACGCCCGCTTGACGACATTTTGTTACCAAATGGTACCCTGGATCGCTAATTAGTGGCGTTCCAGCGTCAGAGACTAAAGCAATAGACTGACCTGAAAGTAGTTTTTCGACCAAGGCTTGCGCTTTTTGCTGCTCATTGTGATCATGCAAAGCAAAAGTTTTAGTTTGGATATTGAAGTGAGACAGTAATTTGCCCGTATGTCGAGTATCCTCTGCGGCAATGATGTCCACATTCGACAGAACTTCGATAGCGCGTTGTGTGATATCCGCTAAATTTCCGATTGGAGTCGGTACGATGTAGAGAGTTGGCCCCTCATTTGGCAACTTATTTTTATCTGTCATTTGTTTAGCATCACTTCAACGATTAATATAGAGACAATTTTGTACAAAATTATAGAGAACTCACGGCAATGATGAACCATAAGAGACTCAGTGTACCACGCTTACTCACTCCTGTTGCACTGGCAATTACGTTGGCAGCTTGTTCCTCTGGTCCAAAGCAACCAGACAGCGTAGACATTACGCTAGAGCCAACCCAGTCAGTTCAAAACTACATGATTCAAGCAGATAGCACTGAAGGTAGCCTACAGAATGATTGGCTTATTATGGCTTCTAAGGCTGCTATCCAGGCGAATGAATTCGATCAAGCTGAGTTACTACTAAAACGTCTTTCACGCCAACAACTTACTGACGTACAACAAGCTGAGTGGCAATTAACACGTGCGACGTTGAAACAGAAACAGGGCAATTACCAGCAGCTATTGCAAGAGTTGAACTTTCAGCCGTGGTGGAAACTACCAACGGAGCAGTGGAAAGATTATTACTCTCTCCGTGCGGATGCCTTCCAAAGCTTGCACAAACCCTTTGATGCAAACCGACAACTGGTTGCTCTTAGTCAGTACTCATCGCCATCTGAGCAAGCCGCTATTTCAAGTCGAATCTGGATGAACTTTGCAAGTTATTCAGAATATGAGCTGACCTCGCTGCGCACAGAAGCGAGTGAAGATGTTCTAGATGGCTGGCTTCAGCTAGCAATTTACGCGAAAACACTTGCAGGCAATATACCTCAATTAAAAAACACGCTTGAACGCTGGTTGAGCGAAAACCCATCGCACCCAGCAGCCGTTTATACACCTACGGAAATCAAAAATATATTGGCGTTAGAGATTGTTAAGCCAAACAATACAGCCTTATTACTTCCGCTCACCGGTAAGTTCGCCCCTCAAGCTCAATTGATTCGAGATGGCTTTATTTTTGCCATGATGAATGATGAGTATCGTGATCCTAACGCTACGCTAACAGTCATTGATACCCATGCGTACAGCGCTGATGAAATCAAGCAAAGACTTACCGATGATCGCATCGACTTCGTTGTAGGACCATTGCAAAAAGAAAACGTGACTTTGCTACAAACAAGCTTGGATGGCACCTCAAATGGCCCACACATTCCAGCCTTGGCACTCAACATCCCAGAAGATGTACAACCAGGTAATGAAATTTGCTACCTAGCACTCTCACCTGAACAAGAAGTTGCACAAGCAGCGAAACACCTATTCAGCCAAGGTTATCAGTTCCCAATGATTCTCGCGCCAAGTGGTTCATTTGGTCAACGTGTTGTTGAAGCCTTTAATGCCGAATGGGCTAAGTACAGTTCAAACAAAGTGGCAACTAGCTACTTCGGTGATAAACGCCAATTGCAAAAAAATATCAACGGAGTTTTTGGTCTACAAGAAAGCCAGCAACGTATCGCTCAAATGCAATCACTGCTACGCACCCCGCTAGAAACTCAACCTCGCAGCCGAAGAGATGTTGACGCGGTATACATTGTTGCACGCAGTTCCGAGTTGACGCTCATCAAGCCATTTATCGAAGTTGCAATCAACCCTGACGCAAAGCCGCCGCAGCTATTCTCTAACTCGCGTAGCAATAGTGGTGATACTGTATATGAGGATCTCACGGGGATTATTTACAGTGATATTCCATTGCTGATTGATGCAGACCCAACAGTGAAAGCTGAAATGACAGAGCTTTGGCCAAACCAGTCAAATATGGAAAAACGTCTAGAGGCTCTAGGTATGGATGCTTACAAACTGATGGGCGAATTACCACAAATGAAGGTGGTTCCAGGCTACTCCGTACCGGGCCAAACAGGCACCCTAAGTATTGATAACAACTGTGTCGTACAACGCGAGTTGAGCTGGGCTGAGCGTGGGGCTCTTTAGTAAGCGACAAATTGGTAATCAATACGAAACCCTGGCGAAGCAGTATTTGCAGCGCCAGGGTTTGCGCTTTTTAGATCAAAATTATCTGACTAAAGTCGGCGAAATTGATTTAATCTTCCAACAAGGTGAAACTATCGTCTTTGTTGAGGTCAAATATCGTAAGAATGATAGCTTTGGCTCAGCAGCAGAAATGGTCACCCGCGCAAAAATGCGTAAACTAGTCAAAACAGCCCAAATTTGGCTAAGCCAGCAACAGCGCTCGGCGTACAATATCGATTATCGGTTTGATGTGGTCGCCATTCACGACAGTGGTCGAGACATCAACTGGATACAAAATGCAATCTCTGAAGGATAAACGATGCTAGACAGCATTAAAGACAGTTTTACAGAAAGTATTCAAATTCAAATTGCGGCAGCAGAAGCACTGCCAGACGCCATTACTCATGCAGCTCAAGCCATGGTCTCGAGTTTGCTCAATGGCAATAAAATTCTATGTTGTGGCAACGGTGGCAGCGCGTCGAACTCTCAGCAGTTTGTTTCATGCCTTTTAAACCGATTCGAGACTGAACGCCCTAGCCTACCAGCAATGGCCCTAACAGCAGACAACACGACGTTGACTGCCGTCGCCAACGACTACCACTACCAAGAGATCTTCTCTAAACAGGTGCGTGCTTTTGGTCAGCCTGGCGATATCCTACTAGCGATTTCAACCAGTGGTAATAGCAAGAACATCATCAAAGCAATGGAAGCTGCCGTAACGCGTGATATGACGATCATCGCTCTTACGGGTAAAGATGGCGGTGAGATGGCAGGTCTGCTTGGCGAAAACGACGTAGAAATTCGCATTCCTTCTCATCGAACTGCACGTATTCATGAAGTTCATATGTTAACGTTGCATTGCCTGTGTGATTTAACCGATCAGGTGCTTTTCCCTGCACACGACGAATAACTAGCCGGAGAGTATTACGCTATGATGCGATGTCTTGTCATCTTATTTACGATGTTCAGCCTAAGTGGTTGTGCAGGGTTGTTTATTGCTGGGGCTGCCACAACAGCCAATATAGTAACTGATACCCGTACAACTAAAGAGATATGGCAAGACAACAACATCGAGTTCGAGATTGCAGCTCTAGGAAATAAAGCCCCGTTTAAAGGTCAAGTTCGTGTAGTGGCTAGTTCGTATAACGGAACAGTTGTATTAATGGGCCAAGCACCAACACAAGCGCTAGTGAATGATCTAGAGTCTAAAGCTCGAGACGTAGAAGGCGTCAAGAATGTTCACAACCAAATTAAGTTGAAAAAGCCGCTGAGCGTTACAGAAATAAGTAACGACAGTTGGATCACCACAAAGGTTAAATCAGCACTGCTTACAGATAGTGAGCTCAATGGTGTGAAAGTTAAAGTAATCACTGAAGACAGTGAAGTTTTCTTGTTCGGATACGTGACCGCTGAACAAGCAAATAGAGCCACTGATATCGCCAGAAATATCTCTGGTGTAAAGCAGGTAATTAAAGGTTTTCAGTATGGTGAAACGACCTCAGAAACCGAATAATTGGCAATTAACAAGCAATAAAAAAGCAGCGATAACGCTGCTTTTTTTATTTAATCACTCTTAAGCTTGGTCGGCCTTTCGGACGAGGAGCTTCATCTTCAGTTTGTTCTGAATCAGTAGGAGGCTCTTCCGAAGAGTCACTTACCGTGCTAAATGCCGGTGCCTGCTCTTCTTCTACCATCTCCTCACCTTCAATATGAGTGTACGCCTCTTCTGGTTCAAACATTGTACCTGCTCCGTTTTCACGCGCATAAATTGCGTGTACAGCGTAAACAGGCACAATAACTGAATGAGGGCGACCACTGAATCTTGCGTGAAAGGTAATGGCATCATTACCTAGCTCAAGTTGACCGACAGCACGCGGAGCAATATTCAAGATAATTTGACCATCTTGAATAAACTCAACCGGTACACGTACACCTGGTAGAGTTGCATCAACAACAAGGTGTGGCGTTAGGTCATTGTCTACCAGCCAGTCGTAAAATGCGCGAAGCATATACGGACGGCGAGCAGTCATTTTTGCAATATCCATAACGTGTTATCTAAATCGCTTAGCGAACTAGGCGCATTTCACGTTCAGCTTCAGTCAGAGAAGCAAGGAATGAATCACGTTCAAATACGCGGTTCATATAAACTTTAATCTCTTTTGAACCTGGGCCAATTAGATCAATACCTAGTTGTGGTAAACGCCACAATAACGGAGCTAGGTAGCAATCGATTAGGCTGAATTCTTCGCTCATGAAGTATTCATACTCAGCAAAGATTGGCGCTAGAGTCAGAAGATCGTTACGCAGTTTAATGCGTGCTTTTTCTGATTCCTCTGCGTTGCCCTTCATAACTTTCTCAGCGAGTGAGTACCAGTTACGTTCAATACGGTACATCATCAGACGGCTGTTACCACGAGCAACTGGGTAAACAGGCATTAGAGGTGGATGAGGGAAACGCTCGTCCAAGTACTCCATGATGATTTTCGAATCGTAAAGAGCTAGCTCACGGTCAACAAGAGTTGGCACTGATTTGTATGGGTTTAGCTCAACAAGCTCAGCAGGAAGGTTAGCTTCATCAACAAGCTCTACTTCAACACTTACGCCTTTTTCAGCTAGTACGATGCGAACCTGATGGCTATACAAATCTGATGCACTTGAGAAAAGAGTCATCACAGAACGTTTATTGGCAGCTACAGCCATGGAGCCCTCCAGTACACTTACAAATAAAAATAATGGAGGCTAAGCCTCCATTATCCATCAATTAAAATTGGGAATTAGCACGGTATGATAGCACAATTAATGCACATCACGCCAATACTCTTTCTTGAGCATCACGACAACTATTGTTAGTAGAACTAGGAAGCCCATAACCCACCAACCCATCGCATGACGCTCAAGTTTAACTGGGTCACCTGAGTAAACTAGGAAGTTAACTAGATCACCAACAGCTTTATCGTACTCACCAGAGCTTAATTCACCTGTACCGTCCGTTTCAGTGCCAACGACCACTTGTACTTCCTCACCGTCAACGACTTTCGTGCCGTAAACTGGTGTAGGAATACCTTGAAGTTCTTCAAGAACATGCGGCATACCAACACTTGGGAATACCATGTTGTTCACGCCGAATGGGCGGGATGGATCAACATAGAATGCACGTAGGTAAGTGTATAACCAATCCGCACCACGCACTCGAGCTACTAGAGTTAGATCCGGTGGCGGAGCACCAAACCAGTCCCCTGCTTGCTTCGCAGGCATCGCATTAACCATCAGGTCACCAACTTTCGCCTCAGGGTCGAAAATCAGGTTTTCTTTCATTAGGTCAATTGGAATATCCAAGTCCGTTGCTACTCGCTCATAACGCTGGTATTGCGTTGAGTGACAAGCAAAACAGTAGTTCATGAATAGCTTCGCGCCGTTTTGCAGCGAAGCTTTATCCGATAGGTCCACGTTCGCTTTATCTAGCGGAACATTGGCACCCGCTGCCATCGCTAGAGATGGCAACATAGCAAATAGAATTACAATCCACTTCTTCATTTGAATGTCACCCTCTCTGGTAATGGTTTGGTCGCTTCATTTTTGCTGTAGAAGAACAGCAGTACAAAGAACATGAAGTAACACAAGCTAAAGATCTGAGACAGAATCGTGTAAAGCGGCGTTGCCGGTAGTGCACCCAAAATACCCAGAGCAATAAAGGCGATAGTGAACTGAACAATATTCAATAGGTGGATTTTGCTACGGTAACGGTACGAACGTACTTTACAGCGATCCAACCAAGGTAGAACAAACAATACTGCAATTGACGCACCCATTAGGATTACACCCAATAGCTTGTCAGGAACCGCACGCAAGATTGCGTAAAACGGAGTGAAGTACCATACAGGAGCGATATGCTCAGGTGTCTTCAGTGGGTTTGCAGCTTCAAAGTTAGGCGGCTCAAGGAAGTACCCACCCATCTCAGGGTTAAAGAACAGCACGTAACAGAAGAAGAACAAGAAACCAGCCACACCAACCAAGTCCTTAACCGTACCGTACGGATGGAAAGGAATCGAATCGATGATGTCGTATTTCTTCGAGTAGTAATCGTGGAACTTAAATTGCGATTGGTAATCGTCGCCCATCGAGCCTTTTGGTAGCTTAGTTTCGATACCGTCAGGGTTGTTTGAGCCAACTTCATGTAGCGCCAATACGTGCAGTACCACCAAAAGAAGCAGAACGATAGGTAATGCAATTACGTGAAGTGCGAAGAAACGGTTCAGCGTTGCACCAGAGATGATGTAGTCACCACGGATCCAAAGCGTCAAATCGTCACCGATAACTGGAATCGCACCGAACAGAGAAATGATAACCTGAGCACCCCAGTATGACATCTGACCCCATGGTAATAGGTAACCCATGAAAGCTTCCGCCATTAGAACTAAGAAGATCAACATACCGAAGATCCAAAGTAGCTCACGAGGCTTCTGGTATGAACCGTAAATCAAACCACGGAACATGTGCAGATAAACCACAACGAAAAACGCTGACGCGCCAGTTGAGTGCATGTAACGTAGCAGCCAACCGTACTCCACGTCACGCATGATGTATTCGATAGAAGCAAACGCGCCTTCACCAGAAGGAACGTAGTTCATAGTCAGCCAAATACCCGTCAGGATTTGGTTAACCAATACCAACATTGCCAGAGAACCGAAAAGGTACCAAAAGTTAAAGTTCTTCGGCATTGGGTATTCCGACAAATGCTTTTTATAAGCATTCATCGCTGGAAGTCGTTTTTCAACCCAGTCTAATAGTGCTTGCATTATGCGTCTCCCTCATCAACACCGATAATGAGCTTCGTATCACTCAAATACATGTGCTTAGGAACCACAAGGTTCAGCGGTGCAGGTACACCCTGGAACACTCGACCAGCCATATCAAATTTAGAACCGTGGCACGGACAGAAGAAGCCAGACTTAACGCCTTGAACTTGCTCTGCGAACGTATCCGGTAGATAGGTAGGTGAACAACCTAAGTGAGTACAGAAGCCAACCGCCACGAAATACTCAGGCTTGATCGAACGATGTGCGTTCTGAGCATAAACTGGTTGTTGTTCCATTTCTGATTGTGGGTCACGAAGCTGTCCATCGATGTTCTTAAGGTTATCGACCACTTCTTGAGTACGGCGTACAACCCATACAGGCTTACCTTGCCACTCAACACGGACCATCTGGCCAGCTTCAATTTTGCTGATATCCACTTCCACCGGTGCACCCGCTGCTTTCGCTTTGGCACTCGGATTCCATGATTTGATAAAAGGCACGGCGACGGCAGCTGCCCCTAATCCACCAACAACTGCCGTTGTAGCGGTTAGAAAACGCCTGCGACCGTTATTTAAAGGCGCGTTGCTCATCCAAACATTCTCCCATTTGCTCCCTTTGGATCGTTGTTATTCCGCTTATAAGAGCATGGCTAACTAATAATGAATTTAGTTCTATTTATTGGAGGGAAATGATAAAGAAAACCCTACTTTTTGACAAGATAAAGCTACCTTTTTGTAACAATTGTGAGGCAAATCGCTCACGCCGTCACAAAAGCGGCAGAATTATAAAAAATAGATGTGATTTGTAACAAGAAAGCGAAACGAAGAACGCCTGAATATTCGAGAAAAAGCCTTGTATTCCGGTTATTTTCCGTCGCTTAGACAGGAAGATATTTCAAGAATGTGAAGGTTATCGCCACTTTTGTTACTCAAACTTTGTAGCACGAGTAAGGCGTAAAAACTCATCATTAGAGAGAGTAAATGTTGCGAGGATATTAAGTGAAGGAGTAAAAATGAGTGCGAGGATATTAAGTGAAGGAGTAAAAATGAGTGCGAAAGGAGGAAAATGAATAAATGCCGACTTCTGAAAAACAAAAAGCTCGGCATATAGCCGAGCTTTGGTACACAGTATCCAGAGTAACTCTGGACCAGCATAATTCCCGATAAGAGGAAATTAACGCTTAGAGAACTGTGGACGACGACGTGCTTTACGTAGACCAACTTTCTTACGTTCAACGCAACGAGCGTCACGAGTAACGTAACCAGCTGCACGTAGAGTAGGACGTAGAGACTCATCGTATTCCATAAGAGCGCGAGTGATACCGTGACGGATAGCACCAGCTTGACCAGAAATACCGCCACCTTTAACAGTAACGTATAGGTCTAGCTTCTCAGTTAGTTCAACTAGCTCAAGAGGTTGTTTAACAACCATACGAGAAGTTGGACGACCGAAGTACTCATCAAGGCTACGCTTGTTGATTACGATGTTGCCGCTGCCTGGTTTGATGAAAACACGCGCAGCTGAGCTTTTGCGACGGCCAGTGCCGTAGTATTGATTCTCTGCCATTTTCGAAATCCCCAATTAGATGTCTAGTACTTGTGGTTGTTGAGCAACATGGTTGTGCTCAGCGCCTGCGTAAACTTTAAGCTTACGGTACATAGCACGGCCTAGAGGACCACGTGGAAGCATGCCTTTAACTGCAAGCTCAAGAACCATCTCAGGTTTACGATCGATCAGCTTTTCAAAAGTGATAGATTTTAGACCACCTGGGAACTCAGAGTGACGGTAGTACACTTTGTTCTTAGCTTTGTTGCCAGTTACAGCAACTTTCTCAGCGTTGATAACGATGATGTAATCACCAGCGTCAACGTGAGGAGTGTATTCAGCTTTGTGTTTGCCACGTAGGCGAGATGCAATTTCACTTGCTAGACGACCAAGAGTTTTACCCTCTGCGTCTACAACGTACCAGTCGCGTTTTACAGTTTCTGGTTTAGCAACGAAAGTTTTCATGCTAATAATAACCCGTTAATTAAAATTTAAACTTTAAGGAACACCCAATAGTGCTCCCACACTGTCTAAGAGCCCAGTCATCACCCCTTCGAGTCGTTGGTTCTCTCGACCTTCTATGTCGAAATAACTTCGATAATCAGGTCTGCAGTAACGGTGGGTCGCAGGATTATAGAGAAGAGCGAAGAAAAAATCACCTTTTTTTGCGTTAAATCACGAATTTTTTCTTCACTTTTTTAAGATGAGTTGCTGATTTTTACGCCAGATGCTCTCTAGCGAGGTATTCGTGGCTCTGCATCTCGGTCAATCGAGACAGACAACGTTTAAACTCGAATTCCAACTGCCCTTGTGTATAAAGGGAATCCATCGCCACTTCTGCAGAAATAATCAGTTTGACGTTACGCTCGTAGAACTCGTCCACCAATGCAATAAAGCGTCGCGCGGCATCATCTATCTTACGGTCCATCTGCTTTACATCTGCCAGCAATACCGTGTGGTAGATACGAGATAATTCAATATAGTCATTCTGACTGCGGGGCGTTTGGCATAGTTGCTCAAAAGAAGCGTGTAGCACGCCATCACTAGCTTCAATCACCGCCACTTCGCGATGGTTAATTTCAATGCTGCTTACTGCAACTTTTCTTTCGCCAATCAATTGCTGGTAGTAGTGCTTGAGATTAACGGACGCTTGTTCATCCAGTGGGTAGTGATAAATCTCCGCCTGCTCTAATGTTCGCAGGCGATAATCAACACCACTATCTACATTCAACACTTCGCATCTTTCTATAATCATTGCGATTGCTGGCATAAAACGCGCTCGTTGTAAGCCATTTCGATAGAGGTTCTGAGGCTCGATATTCGATGTTGCCACTAATACCATTTGGCGTTTAAACATTTCTTGTAGCAAAGTTGCCAGAATCATTGCATCGGTAATGTCAGACACGAAAAACTCATCAAAGCAAACTATATCCGCTTCTTTCTTAAACAAATCAGCGACTTTAGATAACGGATTCTCCACTTCGCCTAGACGCTTAAGTTCATCATGGACTCGATACATAAATCGATGGAAGTGAACTCTCATCTTCTTCTCTGTTGGAAGGGAGTCATAAAAGGTATCCATTAGATATGTTTTCCCACGCCCAACACCACCCCAAAAATACAATCCTTTGGGAGGTTCTGGAAGTTCAGGCTTCTTACCTAATAGTTTTTGCCATTTAGAAACTTGAGGAACTGGCGCAGCTTGGAAGGCTATAATGTCGTGGTAGAGCTTATCTAAAGCAACAACGGCGTTATGTTGGGCCTCATCACGCTGAAAGCCATTATCTACAATATCTTTTTCGTATCGTTTTAATGGTGTCATAGCAATATGTCGTATCAGAGGAACAGAGAAATAATGTCACGCGACAGTCAGTTTGTATCATTCTGTAGAAGTGCTTGCACTCCATAAACAGGGCTTCTATTTTTCTTTATCGACTGTGCAAGGCATAGTAACATGGACACGCACCGCGTGTAACTAAGTAGTAAAAAACTTGTTAAAACAACTATAAGGAGCAGTTATGCCTTGGATTTATGCCATTGTGGGTTTGCTGGTCGGTACAATTGTAGGCGTAGTCATAAGCAGACTAACCACCCCAGAATATAAGAAGCAAAAATCAGTTCATAAAGAGCTAGAAGCCGCGAAATTCCAATTAGAGCAACAACGCCAAGAGCTCGTCGATCACTTTGCACAGACTGCAGAAATGTTGGATACCTTAGGTAAAGACTACACCAAGCTATACCAACATATGGCGAAGACATCTGCTGAACTTCTTCCTAACCTGCCGGAGCAAGACAACCCGTTTGATAAGAAAACAGCGATGTCGACTGATGTAGCAGAAGAGCAACAAGAAGACGCAAATGAGCAGCCTAAAGACTATGCTAATGGCGCAACCGGACTGCTTAAAGATCAAGAAAAGGAAGTCATCGAAGCTCCAGAATTAGTAGCAGCTAAAGCTTCATAAACGTCATGTAAACCCAAGTAATCACACACGAACTGTGATACTTGGGTTTTTTCTTTCCCTAATAATTGTACTTTTTGTCATTTCCTTCCTCTCTAGTTTGAACTTTTTTCCAACATCAATGTTCTAAACTCCATAACAACCTGCCGGCCCCTTTTGACTATCAACACCAATCCCCATAATGGATTTGATGAAGATATTTCTTTTGGCAGACCTGTTAAACAGAGGAGTTATTGGATGAAAAAACCTTTGCTTGCGCTAACCGTTCTATCTTTAAGCTTGAGTTCAATCATCACACCAGTTACCGCTACCGCTGCACTTCCATTGAGTGTTGATGGTGAGCAATTACCTAGCCTTGCGCCAATGTTGGAGAAAGTGACTCCGGCAGTCGTCAGTATTGCCGTGGAAGGCAAGCAGGTTCAAACCAGTCGTATACCAGAACAGTTTCAGTTCTTCTTCGGTCCTGAATTTCCAACTGAGCAAACCAGAGAACGCCCTTTCCGAGGTTTAGGTTCTGGCGTCATCATTGATGCCCAAAAAGGACAGATCGTCACCAACTACCATGTCATTAAAGGGGCAGACGACATAAGAGTACGTCTATATGACGGCCGAGAATACGATGCAAAACTCATTGGCGGTGACGAGATGTCAGATATTGCATTGCTAAAACTTGAGACGGCAAAAAACCTTACCCAGATAAAAATTGCAGACTCAGACAAGCTCCGTGTCGGAGACTTTAGCGTTGCGATTGGCAACCCATTTGGGCTAGGTCAAACCGTCACTTCCGGCATCGTATCAGCTTTGGGACGAAGCGGATTGAATGTCGAAAACTTCGAAAACTTCATTCAAACCGATGCGGCCATCAACAGCGGTAACTCAGGCGGTGCTTTGGTTAACCTTAACGGTGAGCTGATCGGTATCAACACTGCTATTCTTGGTCCAAATGGTGGCAACGTCGGCATTGGCTTTGCTATCCCATCGAATATGATGAAAAACCTTACTGACCAGATTTTAGAGTTTGGTGAAGTGAAACGAGGTATGTTGGGCGTTCAAGGTGGCGAAGTTACTTCTGAACTTGCAGAAGCTCTGGGCTATGAGTCAAGTAAAGGTGCTTTTGTTAGCCAAGTTGTGCCAGACAGTGCCGCAGATAAAGCTGGGCTAAAAGCGGGAGACGTGATTGTTTCCGTCAACGGAAAGTCGATTGATACCTTCTCTGAGTTACGAGCAAAAGTAGCCACCTTAGGGGCCGGGAAAGAGATAACACTTGGCGTTATCCGCGATGGTAAGAAAAAGGACTTCGACGTGACGTTGGGAGAGTCCACCAATATCAAAGCCAAGGCTGAGACCTTACACGATGGCCTTAAAGGCGCAGAATTAGGTAACACCACACCAAGTGATAGCATTCAAGGTGTCAAAGTTACTAACGTAGTTGAAAACTCACCGGCAGCTCAATACCAGCTGCAAAAAGATGACATCATTATTGGTGTAAACCGTCAAAGAGTGAAGAATTTAGCTGAACTGCGCTCAATTACCGAGAAACATAAAGGGGTATTGGCTCTGAACATCCAACGAGGAGATCGTACTATTTACCTCGTTATCCGCTAATCCTTTGAGTAGCGTCTATAAAGGGCAGTATGTTTACATACTGCCCTTTTGTTATTTTTCAATGTAATGCTATTCTTCTTGTCTCTAATTTGAGTTGTTCTACAAAGCATGGAGTGGGTATGCTGAACTTTTTGTTACGTTCTGTTTTTTTAGGTCTCGCGACTGCGGCGGTTGTTCTATTGGCCGTACCTTCTTTGCGTAGCAATATCATCCCAGAGGCTCTTGACGTTCAGCCAAGTAATATTAAGTCACTGGAAGTCTCTTTTAATCAGGCCGTCAGAAAAGCAGCCCCTGCTGTGGTCAATATCTACAGCCGCAAGTATGTGGAAAACGATCGCAGTAAACTTTCGACTCAAGGCTTAGGTTCTGGCGTTATCGTCAGTGAGAAAGGCTACATTATTACTAACTACCATGTCGTCGCTCAAGCCGATCAAATCGTAGTCGCATTACAAGATGGCCGTGCTGCTGCAGCCCAATTGGTTGGAACAGACAAACGTACAGACATTGCTATCTTGCGTGTCGAAGGTTCCAACCTCCCAGTCATACCACTCAACCCAGAATATCAGCCTCAAGTTGGTGATGTCGTCCTAGCAATTGGCAACCCTTACAACTTAGGCCAAACCACTACCTTCGGCATTATTTCAGCAACAGGTCGTTCATCGATCAGTGATGGTCGCCAAGCCTTTATCCAAACCGACGCGGCAATCAACGAGGGTAACTCCGGTGGCGCTTTGGTCAACACTCAGGGAGAACTGGTTGGCATCAATACCGCTTCTTTCCAGCAAGCGACCGATCTTGAAACCTACGGTATCTCCTTTGCAATTCCAGCCCCTCTAGCAAACAAGATCATGCAGAAGATCATCGCAGATGGTCGTGTGATTCGTGGCTATATTGGTATTGATGGGCAAGATATTAATGCAGTGACGGCTCGCTTACTGGGGAATGAGCACATCGGCGGTATTGTCGTATTAGGGATCGATCCAGATGGTCCAGCAAGTGCTGCTGGTTTTGAGAAGCAAGACATCATCATCAGCATTAACGGCACTAAGGTTCAAGGGCGTCAAAGCGTGATGGATATCGTCACCGACCTGCGCCCTGGTACATCCGTTGATGTCGGCATTATCCGCAAGGGTAAAGAAATGAACTTAAAAGTCACCATCGCCGAAGACAAACAAGAAGCATAAAAAATCCCAGCCATTGGCTGGGATTTTTGTTTGTGCGTTATTCGCTAGCGCTCGACTCTTCTGAAACCTCTGAGCTTCCACCCATTTCGATTTCAATTCGAGTTACGCGTTGTAGACCGCGCGGTAGCAAGCTGCCTCGACGTCCGCGTTCACCACGGAAGTTCTCAAGATCAGCAGGTTTCAAGCCTAGTTTACGCTTACCAGCATACAAGGTTAGAGACGCGCCTTGTGGCAGCGCCATCAAGTGAGAAAGCACCTCTTCACGCTCTTTCGCCTTCGCCGCTGGGATGTTGATGATCTTGTTACCCTTACCTTTCGCCAATTGCGGTAGGTCTTTAATTGGGAACAACAACATACGGCCTTGGTTGGTAATCGCGAGAATTTCATCTGAATCCAAATCTGCAATTGTCTTCGGTGTCATCACCTCAGAGTTCGCAGGTAGAGTCACCAATGCTTTACCGCTGCGGTTCTTCGATAGCAAATCTGAGCCTTTACATACAAAGCCGTAACCTGCATCAGAACCCACCAGCCATAATTGCTCTTCTTCACCCATGATCACTTGGCGAATATTGCTGCCCGCAGTGATATTCAAGCGACCAGTAATCGGTTCACCTTGGCTTCGTGCTGACGGTAGTGAATGCGACTCAAGTGAGTAACTTCGACCATCACTGCCAAAGAACACCGCTTGCTGATTACTCTTACCGCGCGCATGCGCTAAGTATTGGTCACCAGACTTGTAGCTCAAGCCTTCTGCATCCACATCGTGACCTTTCGCGTGACGAATCCAACCTTTCTCAGAAAGCACAACCGTGATTGGCTCACTTGGTACTAGGTCGCGTTCAGTCAGCGCTTTTGCTTCTGCACGTTCAACCATTGGAGAACGACGATCATCGCCGTACTTCTCAGCATCTGCTTTGATTTCTTTCTTCAGTAGTGTGTTTAAACGACGTTCAGAACCTAGCAGCTGTTCTAGCTTCTCACGCTCTTTCTCTAGCTCGTCTTGCTCACCACGGATCTTCATCTCTTCTAGTTTGGCTAGGTGACGAAGTTTGGTATCTAGAATTGCATCCGCTTGGATATCGGTAATACCAAAGCGTTCCATCAGCACAGCTTTTGGATCGTCTTCAGTACGAATGATCTCAATCACTTCATCTAGGTTGAGGTAAGCAACCAACAAACCTTCCAAGATATGTAGACGAGCCATAACTTTGTCTAGGCGGTGTTGTAGACGGCGACGTACAGTCGTACGACGGAACTCGATCCACTCAGACAGAATTTGTACCAGGCCTTTAACTTGAGGACGGTTATCCAAACCAATCATGTTCAAGTTAACGCGGTAGCTGCGCTCAAGATCCGTTGAAGCGAACAAGTGGTTCATCAACAGATCGCAATCTACGCGGTTTGACTTTGGAACCACAACGATACGCGTTGGGTTCTCGTGATCCGATTCATCACGAAGATCGTCAACCATTGGCAGCTTTTTAGCACGCATTTGGTTAGCGATTTGCTCAAGCAGTTTCGCACCTGATACTTGGTGTGGCAGAGAAGTGATCACGATATCTGAACCTTCTTTGTGCCATACCGCGCGCATCTTGATGCTGCCGCGACCGTTACGGTAAATCTTCTCGATATCCGCTTGCGGCGAAATGATTTCCGCTTCTGTTGGGTAATCTGGGCCTTTAACGAACTGCATCACATCTGGCAGTTCCGCTTTAGGGTTATCGATCAAATGAATGGTCGCATCCGCCACTTCACGAACGTTGTGAGGTGGAATATCCGTTGCCATACCAACTGCGATACCAGTTACGCCGTTTAGCAGGATATGAGGCAGACGTGCAGGCAACATTTGTGGCTCTTTCATCGTGCCATCAAAGTTAGGTTGCCATTCAACCGTACCCTGACCTAATTCGCCCAGCAGTACTTCGGCAAACTTAGACAGTTTTGCTTCGGTATAACGCATTGCCGCGAATGATTTCGGATCGTCTGGCGCACCCCAGTTACCCTGACCGTCAACCAATGGATAACGGTAAGAGAATGGCTGTGCCATCAATACCATCGCTTCGTAACATGCAGAATCACCGTGCGGGTGGTATTTACCCAACACGTCACCAACGGTACGTGCAGATTTTTTGTATTTTGCTGATGCCGAAAGACCAAGCTCCGACATTGCGTAAATGATGCGTCGTTGAACCGGCTTCAAACCATCGCCAATGTATGGCAATGCGCGGTCCATGATTACGTACATCGAGTAGTTCAGATAAGCGTCTTCAGTGAACTTGCGCATTGGCAACTGTTCAACGCCATCATAAGTAATTTCTGTAGACATCCGTTAAACCTCTGCCATATCGCCATTGCTTTGTAGCCAAGAACGACGGTCATCTGCTCGTTTCTTACCAAGCAACATATCCATCATTTCCATGGTCGCCGCTGAGTCATCAATGGTTAACTGAACCAGACGACGAGTATTTGGATCCATGGTTGTTTCGCGCAACTGAAGTGGGTTCATCTCACCCAGACCTTTGAATCGTTGCACGTTGATTTTGGCTTTCTTCTTCGACAAGCGCTCTAGTACGCCATCTTTTTCGTCATCGTCGAGGGCATAGAAGACTTCTTTGCCACAGTCGATACGGTACAGAGGCGGCATGGCTACGTAGATATGACCAGCTTCAACCAGCGCACGGAAGTGACGTGTGAACAGTGCACACAATAGTGTTGCGATGTGTAGACCATCCGAGTCCGCATCGGCAAGGATACAGATCTTACCGTAACGCAGGCTGTCTAGGTTGTCGCTGTCTGGGTCGATACCCAAAGCAACTGAGATGTCGTGGACCTCTTGAGACGCAAGCACTTGGTCTGCAGAGACTTCCCACGTATTCAGGATTTTACCGCGCAGTGGCATCACCGCTTGGAACTCACGATCACGTGCTTGTTTAGCAGAACCGCCCGCCGAATCACCCTCCACGAAGAAGATTTCGGTACGGTTAAGGTCTTGCACAGAACAGTCGGTCAGTTTGCCGGGTAGTGCTGGACCTGATGCGACCTTCTTACGCACAACCTTTTTGCTCGCACGCATACGGCGGTGGGCATTCGCGATACACACTTCCGCTAACTGCTCAGCCAGCTGCGGCTTTTCGTTCAACCATAGGCTGAATGCATCTTTTACTACGCCAGAGACAAAGGCAGCCGTTTGACGAGAAGATAGACGCTCTTTCGTCTGACCCGCAAACTGAGGATCTTGAATCTTAACCGATAGCACGTATGAACAACGGTCGAAAACGTCATCACCGGTTAGCTTCACGCCACGAGGCAGCAAGTTGCGGAATTCACAGAACTCACGCATTGCATCAAGCAAACCTTGGCGCAGACCGTTTACGTGTGTACCACCTTGTGCGGTTGGGATAAGGTTCACGTAACTTTCCGTGATCATCTCGCCGCCCTCTGGCTGCCAGATTACCGCCCAGTTTGCCGCTTCAGTTTCTGCTGAGAACTCACCTGTAAATGGTTCTTCAGGTAGAACGGTATAGCCTTTTACACCTTCCGCTAGATAGTCTTTCAAACCATCTTCGTAAAACCACTTGTAGTCTTTGTTGTTTACTTTGTCGGTAAACGTAATTTCTAGACCAGGACAAAGCACTGCTTTCGCTCGTAGGTTATTCACCAGACGAGTTACTGAGAAGTTTGCAGAATCAAAGTACTTAGCGTCTGGCCAGAAGTGCACACTGGTACCACGGTTACGACGACCACATGTGCCGACAACCGTTAGGTCAGAAACTTTATCACCGTGTTCAAAAGCAATCTCATACACTTGACCATCACGACGAACGGTCACTTCAACACGCTTGGACAACGCGTTTACAACAGAGATACCTACACCGTGCAAACCACCAGAGAATTGGTAGTTTTTGTTAGAGAATTTACCACCTGCGTGAAGCTTACATAGGATCAGTTCAACACCTGATACCTTTTCTTCTGGGTGGATATCAACAGGCATGCCTCGACCATCATCGATCACTTCTAGTGATTGGTCAGCATGTAGGATGACTTGTACTTTTGAGGCATGTCCGGCTAGCGCTTCATCGACACTGTTATCGATAACTTCTTGGCCCAAGTGGTTTGGGCGCGCTGTATCCGTATACATCCCTGGTCGGCGACGTACTGGCTCTAAGCCATTCAGTACTTCAATGGCACCAGCATTATATTGTTCAGTCATATTACGGAATTGTTCTCAAAGTTTACTTGTTTCCCGAGCTTCGCAATGATGCGAACCATATTCGAAAAACGAAAAAGCTACCCCGTCTGCACCCTTAGCATCGGCAAGGTTATGCATAACAAAGTAGTCAGGGCTTCATACCCTTAAGTTCTTTTTGGCAAAACATAGTCGGAAAGCATGCCAACTATGTCAAGAAACGGTTGGATATAGCAATGAAAACTATGAGCCTATTCCAATCGTCTCGTTAGTATTACAGTTTTAAGAACTCAATGATTTGAGCAGGATAACGCTCAAAGCCGATAAAACTGTGATCACCGCCTTCTTCTACCGTTTGTTTCGCTTGCGCGAACTTTTCTACGGCCTGGCGATAGTCCAATACCTCGTCTTCCGTTTGCTGTAACAACCAGAAAGACTCAGGCGACGCGATGCTTTGTACATCAAGTGCTTTTAGCTCGTCAATATGACAAGCTTCAAGTGTATAGGTTTCGTGCGTATACGGGTTGGTTTGCTCACCAAGGTAATCCACCAGCAACTCATAAGGCTTGACCGCTGGGTTTACAACCACAGCTCGAAAGCCAAATTTTGCATTCAACCAAGTCGACATGTAACCACCTAATGAGCTACCAACGAGACCAATGTTATAGTCGTCTTGATGCTGCTCAACGATATCTAGTAAGTATTGAGCCGCAAGTTGAGGGAAACACGGTAGCTGAGGCACGATAACCTTAATATCCGTTCGCTGCTGTTCACAGAACGCTTTCATTACATTCGCTTTCATGGAAAGCGGCGAGCTGTTAAAGCCATGGATATAAAGCAGCAAAGAAGGTTTGCTCATGATCGCCTCACGTTAAAAAAGTAAGCCCGAACATAAGGTTCGGGCATGATAATGATTAGTAGCCGTTTGAGGTAAAGTCCGGCTGAAATTGGCCATCTGGTAAACGGTTGACCTCGGTCGTAATGTCACCATTACTGTGCAACTCAAGTTCTCGCCAACCTGGTGACTCAGTATCAAGTGCAAAGTCATCGGAATCTGGTTTGAACTGCACGCAAGTTGATGGCGTAGCCATCACTCGGATGCCATTATCCAAAACGTTCATATCTTGGTGGACATGGCCGCATAAAATGCCTTTTACGTTCGAAAAACGATTCACAACTTGCCAAAACGCTTCCGCATCTTTCAATGTATGCTGATCTAACCAAGCACTGCCAACCAATAGAGGATGGTGGTGCAAAAGGACCAAAGTATGTCGCTGTGGATTTTCTGCGAGCTTTTCCTCAAGCAGTGTCAGCTGTTGATCGCTTAATCGCCCATGGGGTACACCAACGACCTGAGAATCCAAAAGAATCAACTGCCAGTGCTCACCGAGCATAAGATGCTCAACAGATTGAATTTGAGGAGATGGCAGAACACTGCCCATGTTGGGCTTATAATCGTGATTACCAGGAAGCCAGAAACAATCTTTTTCCAACGGTGCGATACCTTCAGCAAAACGCTGATAAGATTCGGCACTATGATCTTGCGAAATATCACCAGTTGCTAATATGTAGTCAAACTGCACCTGACGATGGAGAATCTCTTGCACCACGGCAGAGAAGCTGTCGGCAGTTCTTACGCTCAGCAAGCTGCCCTCATCTGCAGCAAACAGATGAGTATCCGTGATTTGTAATAGCTTTATACTGTCACTAGATAATTGCAAAATGAAAACCTGATTCGTCCACTATAGTTCTTTGTTGTTTTCCCTTAATGAGCTGACAATCAATTGAAGGCAAGTGGTGTTCTACTAATACCACTTCGTAAACAGAACGTCAGCCATTCACCAAGGAATGTATTGAGCTGATGCTTTTCATCTCTTTGCATCAACTGGTCGTTGGGATAATCATATTTAGCTTTAATGCGAGAAAATTCTCCACCTGAACATACTTCAGCAACTCTCGCATCGTGATAAAGCCTGACAGACATCGTCGGTAAAGGAAACACTGGTGTTTCATCACTCTGACATATCTCAACAACTGTGGTGTATTTTGTGATTTCATTCACGGTCAATTGGTAGACCATACTCGCAGCTTGATAGCAGCGAACATCACCAACTTCGGCAGAGGCAGGCAGTAACGCGTTCAGCTTAGCGTAGTTGGTCTCATATGTTCTCATTAGACCCGCTAAGTCGACATGATATCGTCGTTTTTCAGCTACTTGTGCCATTACTCATTCTCCACCGTAGGGGGAACTCCCCATTGTGACGTCAATTCCTCATGGTTCAATTGCAGCCATTGCAATGCAATGATAGATGCACCATTCTCGAATTTACCGTCTTTCACCCATTGATACGCGGTTTCACGACTAAGGACATGGACTCGAATATCTTCATTCTCATAGTCTAAACCATGAATGCCATGCGCTTTAGTTGCATCCACTTCGCCAATGAACACATCCAGCTTTTCAGAACAACCGCCAGAAGAAGGATAATAAGAGGTTACCGAAGCCACACGTCCGACTTGAATACCCGCTTCTTCTTCCGCTTCTCGACGAATCACCTCTTCAGCAGATTCATCGCGATCAATCATGCCAGCGACAATTTCGTACTGCCATGGGTGTGAATGTTCCAACGCTCCCACTCTGATCTGTTCAATGATCACAACCTGATCAGTCACAGGATCATATGGGAGCATAGCAGCAGCATGACCACGCTCGAACATTTCTCGTTCAACAACGTCACTCCATCCACCAGCAAACAACCTATGCTTAAAACGGTATTTCACCATTTTAAAGAAGCCTTTAAATACGGTTTCTTTTGAGATTATTTCCACATCCTGTGGAGTAAAATCATTCTGTTGCTTGTCACACTGTTGCATTCAACACCTCTTTGAGTGAATCGTGTAGTTTACTCATTGTTCTGAGCTTGCTCAAAGGACATTGCTCAACTTTTTATATAATAGTTATAAATAATTTTAAGCAAATCCCAAAAATTTATTGCACGAGTGGATAATTAAGTGTAAAAAAGTGCAAAGTTTAGAGTAAATATCGTTCAAATTGAGTTAAACTACTGAGAATTAACCAATCTATTGACCGCGGGAATAGAAAATGAAAAAACTGCTTCCACTTTTTATCAGTGCAGCGCTAGGTAGTATGAGTACATCTGCATTGGCAGACTCTCTTGCAGAAATCTACGATTTAGCAAAACAAAATGATCCTCAACTACTAAGTGTTGCAGCACAGCGCGACGCTGCTTTTGAAGCAATCAACTCTAGCCGCAGTGCCCTACTACCTCAAATTAACTTGACCGCAGGATACAACCTAACTCGTGGTGATACTGATCCTGACGCAGGCAGCAGTATCTCAAATGATAAAAATGTTCTATCTGCAGGCGTTGGCTTCTCTCAAGAGCTTTACAACCGAGCGTCTTGGATCACATTAGATACCGCTGAAAAAACCGCGCGTAAATCAGATGCATCTTACGCGGCAACACAACAAGGCTTAATCCTACGTGTCTCTCAAGCATACTTTGAAGTGCTACGAGCAAAAGATAACCTAGTTTTTGTTCGCGCAGAAAAAGCAGCCGTTGGCCGTCAGCTAGAACAAACAAAGCAACGCTTTGAAGTAGGTCTATCAGCAATTACTGACGTACACGATGCGCAAGCTCAATACGATGCTGTACTAGCAGATGAAGTATTGGCAGAAAACTCATTGATCAACAGCTATGAGTCTCTTCGTGAGATCACTGGTCAAGAACATAAAAACCTGAATATTCTTGATACTGCGCGTTTCTCAGCAAGCCCATCGAACGCCACTGCAGAAGCTTTGATCGACCAGGCAAAAACTGAAAACTTGAGCCTATTGTCTGCACGTATCTCACAAGATATTGCTCGCGATAACATCTCTCTAGCAAGCTCTGGTCACTTGCCAACGCTATCGCTAGATGGTGGTTACAACTATTCTGACCAAGCAGAAAGTATTAACGACAACACCACTGATGGCTTTAACATCGGCGTTAACCTAGCTGTGCCTCTATACACTGGTGGCAACATTACTTCTAAAACGAAACAAGCTGAATTCGCATACGTTGCAGCAAGTGAAGATTTAGAAAAAGAATACCGCAGCGTAGTAAAAGATGTTCGTGCGCAAAACAACAACATTAACGCTTCAATTGGCGCGTTAAAAGCTTATGAGCAATCTGTTGTTTCTGCGAAATCTGCACTAGAAGCGACTGAAGCAGGTTTTGATGTAGGTACTCGTACCATCGTAGACGTTCTAGACTCAACTCGTCGTCTATATGATGCCAACAAAAACCTATCTAATGCTCGTTACGATTACATCTTAAGCGTACTTCAATTGCGTCAAGCGGTTGGTACACTAAGTGAGCAAGATGTCCTAGATGTTGATGCAGGCCTGAAGCCAGCAAAATAAACATCGATATCTAAGTAACACACAAAACGCCAGTTGATTTTTCAACTGGCGTTTTTTTGTTGGTTTAGATTCCCTCCCCTTTCGAAGGAGAGGGTTAGGAAGGGGTTGCTTCTCGATCTAATTGACGACACTGGTTTTCAATCAGATCGAGCATTAAGCCCCTCTAACTCCCTTGAAAGGGGGAGGACTGGAATGCGTTTGTGGTTACATTCACTCCTCCAAAAACAACAAAGGTCGCTCGAAAGCGACCTTTAGTAATTAGTTTGTAGTAGCCAGTTTGGCTGTAAAGGTATTACCCCTTACCACCTTTGATTGCGTTAATGATTTCGCTGGTTGAGCAACCATCTTCGAAGTTCAGTACGCGAACTTCACCGCCTGCGGCAATCACTTCTTTACCACCAGCAATCTCTTCTGGTTTGTAGTCACCGCCTTTCACTAGCAAGCTTGGCAACACTTCAGAAATCAAACGCTGAGGCGTGTCTTCACTGAAAGGTACAACCCAATCAACTGCACCTAGACCTGCCAATACTGCCATACGACGGTCTGTCGGATTTACTGGGCGACCAGGGCCTTTTAGGCGCTTAACGGAATCGTCAGTGTTGACCGCAACGATAAGGCGATCGCCAAGCTCAGCAGCATGGTTTAAGTAAGACACATGACCGGCGTGTAGGATGTCGAAACAGCCATTGGTCATCACCACCTTCTCACCTTTCGCGCGTGCTTTCTTCACAGCTTCGATCAGTGCTTGCTCTGAAATCACACCGTAGTCGGTATCTTGACTACCATGAATCGCTTCCGCCAATTCAATCTCAGATAGGGTTGATGTACCTAGCTTGCCAACCACAACACCTGCTGCTGCATTGGCTAGTGCACATGCCTCTTCAAATGATTTACCCGCCGCTACCGATGCTGCCAATACAGAGATAACCGTATCGCCCGCACCTGTCACGTCGTACACTTCTTTCGCTTGAGTAGGTAAATGGAACGGCTCTTGACCACGACGAATAAGTGTCATGCCATTTTCGCTGCGTGTTACCAATAGTGCTTCAAAGTCGAATTCTTCAACCAGTGCTAGTGCTTTTTCTACTAACTCTTGCTCAGACTTCACTTTACCGACTACGTCTTCAAACTCTTTCATGTTTGGCGTTAGTAGTGTTGCGCCACGGTAACGCTCAAAGTCCGCACCTTTCGGATCGATGAATACAGGAATATTCGCTGCACGTGCTTTTTGGATGTATGCCTGAACGTGCTCCAAAGACCCTTTCGCATAATCAGACATGATCACTGCTTTCACTGCTGGCAATGCGGTTTCCATGCGAGACAACACTGGCTCTGGATCGGTATTTTCAAACTTGTCTTCGAAATCAAGGCGAATCAACTGCTGGCCACGACTCATCACACGTAGCTTCGTAATGGTTGGATATTCAGGCAATGCCACGAAATCGCATTTTACTTTGAGCGAGTTCAGCGTTTCCGTCAGTACTTTCGCTGGCTCATCCATGCCTGTTAGACCAACAATGTGAGCATGACCGCCGAGTGAAGCGATATTCATTGCGACGTTCGCAGCACCACCCGGACGCTCTTCATTGTTTTCTACTTTAACAACAGGTACTGGCGCTTCAGGGGAGATGCGTCCAGTTGGGCCATGCCAGTAACGATCCAACATGACATCGCCGATGATCAGCACACCCGCACTGTTGTAATCAGGTAGAATTGGTTTCATTATTGGTCTCCAAAAATTAAATCGTGGTGAGTTTAACACAGCCTTTTTCTAGGCTGAACCTTGTGCACTACTTCTGCTTAGGCAAACCATTGATTCCATGCTTGCTTCACCCACTCTCGTTCTGCAACAAATTTCTCTTCCGCCACATCGGCATCCAAATTGAGCAAGTTGCGACGATGGATCTCATCGCGCATTGATGTGTATGCGCGCGTCAATTGCATCGCTTGATCTTCTTCCATGACACCTTGCGCTATCAAGGTTTCAAAAATACGTACGTTATCGCACCAGCGAATCAGCTTCGGCTTATTGTGACTGTAGTTGAGCACTAGATATTGAGCGAGAAATTCAATATCGGTAATGCCGCCGTTATCTTGCTTAAGCATAAAGCGACCGGACTTTTTCCCACCCAAGTGGTCACGCATTTTCTCACGCATATCGACCACTTCTTTCTTTAGAGTGTCTTCGTCACGCTGTTTACACAACACATCATGACGCGTGTTGTGGAAGGCGATCGCTAATGGCTCATCACCATAGATCATGCGAGCGCGTACTAACGCCTGATGCTCCCATGTCCACGCATCTTGGTGTTGATAATCATCAAACGCATCGGTTGGGCTTACCAACAAACCCGAAGCACCAGACGGACGTAAGCGAGTATCCACTTCGTACAGAATGCCTGATGCAGTGCGGGTTGAGAAAATATGAATGATGCGTTGTGCCAAACGAAGATAGAACTGGCGGCCATCAATCTCTTTCTTACCATCGGTATACACGTTCACAGGACAATCGTGCATAAATACAATATCCAGGTCCGAGTTATAACCCAGCTCCCAACCGCCGACTTTCCCATAACCAATCACAGCGAAGCCTTTACCTTCACGATCTTTCACATGAGTTGGTTCACCATATTTTTCAGACACTTGCAACCAAGCTTGGTTCACTACCGCTTCGACAATCGCTTCTGCCAAGTAGGTTAAGTGATCACTTACTTTCATTACAGGCAACACGCCAGCAATATCGGCAGCCGCAATGCGGAGGATACAGATCTGCTTAAACTGACGCAGCGCTTCCATCTGCTGTTCCATATCATCTTCAGGGATACGGGCAAGGAAATCACGCAGTTCAGTTTGGTAACTGTCTAGGGGGATTGGGTTATAAAGATGCTGTGGGTCTATCAGCTCATCAAGCAGTATTGGATAACGCGATAACTGCTCAGAAATCATCGGGCTTGCAGTACAAAGGAGAACCAATTGCACTAACGCTGCCGGATGTTCATCTAATAATTCAAGGTAAGTGGTACGGGTGCAGATGTTATGCAGTAAGTGCAACACTCGCGGTAAGCCAAATTGCGCATCTGGGTGGGCAAATACTGCATCGAAGACTTTTGGCATTAACTTAGTCAACACTTCTCGACCGCGAGGGCCAAGCGTTTTCTTAGCTAAGTCTGCTTTAAACTGCATGATGGTTTTTGCTAGTTCTTCAGAGTTATCCACTTTGATATCCTGCTGCAGAACATTTTCTAACACATCTTGCTTAGTCGCCATATCCCACAACTCATGGAAATGACGAGCGACCGCTTCTGTTTCATCTTCTTCATCGTCACCGATTAAGCTTTCAAACACCTTGTGTACATTTGCCATATGTTGCTGCGTTTGAACAAGCAATTCATCCCAAGATTCAAAACGCATCGCAGTAGCAAGTTTTAGCTGCTCACCTTCACAATCCGGCAAAGTTTGCGTTTGCTTATCGGCCATCGCTTGTAGTAGGTTTTCTAGCTGACGTAGATATTTATAAGCCGCTTCAAGGTTATCGACTTCCGGTTGAGTCAGCTGAGCGAGCTCACCAATGGCATTCAAGGTTTCTAGCAAGCCACGACCACGTAGAGATGGCTCGCGACCACCACGAATCAACTGGAATACTTGAGCGATAAACTCAATCTCACGAATACCACCTGCACCAAGCTTAATGTTGTTACTCAAACCACGACGGCGCACTTCACTGCTGATCATTGATTTCATACGGCGCAGAGATTGGATTGCACTGAAATCGATATAACGGCGGAAAACAAACGGACGCAGCATCTGGCGCAACTCTTGGTATTGCGGATACATTTCGCTGCCCATCACGCGCGCTTTAATCATTGCGTAACGTTCCCAATCTCGTCCTTGTTCTTGATAGTAATCCTCTAAAGCTGCATAACTCATTACCAACGGGCCACTTTCACCAAACGGTCGCAAACGCATGTCCACGCGGTAACAGAAGCCATCAAAGGTTTGTTGATCGAGCGCTTTAATGATGCGTTGGCCTAAACGGGTAAAGAACTGCGCATTGGCAATACTGCGGCGCGCGCCTTGCGTCTCACCGTTTTCTGGATAAGTGAAAATCAGATCGATATCGGAAGAGAAATTCAGCTCGCCACCGCCAAGTTTACCCATGCCGATGATCAGCATAGGTTGCGCTTCACCTTCAGCATTGGTTGGCGTGCCCCATTCGTTGCAGCAAATCTTGTATTGCCATTGGTAAGTTTCGAAGATCATCGCTTCGGCCAATTGAGACAAATGACCAAGTGACTCTTCTAGTGTCCAACTATGAGTGAAGTCTTTCCACGCAATATAGACCATTTCGCGATTACGGAACTGACGCAGCACACGATGGCCAGCCATTTCATCTTGGCATTCAGCTAAAAGATCCGCGAGGCGTGCACGATACGCTTGTTGTCGACTGCTTTCTGCCAGCATGGTTGGCAAGTCTTGTGCAAGTTTCTCATCACGGTGAATCGCTTCGGTAACGAACTTGCTAAGGCCAGATACAAACCGAAACTGCTCTGCAATCTCGGTTGGCCATTGTTGAAAATATCCCGCTTGCTCGGCATTTTGAACCGCAACATCGGCGACAGAAATCAGTGACGAAGGCAGCTGCATTTTTCTTCCTTGTGTGAAAAGCACTGTGGTATCACCCTTTTATACCAGAGTTGGCACAAATAAAAACGCCCACAAAAGGTTTGTGGGCGTTTTATCAAAGCTTGTCAGCCTTTAGACCTGGAAAGATTTAATCTTCTTGTCTAACTCTTCGGCATTGCCTTGCATCATTTCAGAAGTTTCAAGAAGCTCTGTAACCACCACGACGGAAGCTTCTACAAGCTCACGAACGTTGGTTAGGTTCTGGCTCATTTCTTCTGCCACGCTGCTTTGCTGACCCGACGCTGTCGCAATCTGGAAATTCATATCGTTGATTTGCGTGACTTGGCCGACGATACCATCTAGCTCAGAGCCAGCATTCGATACCAGTTCAACACCTTCAGCGGCTTCAACCACGCTCTTCTCCATCAGCTCAACCGCTGAAGTAGCGCTCGCTTGAAGCTGAGTGATCATTTCTTGAATTTCTACTGTCGCTTGTTGAGTACGCTGTGCAAGGTTACGAACCTCATCCGCAACGACCGCAAAGCCTCGACCCGCTTCACCAGCACGTGCCGCTTCAATCGCTGCATTTAGTGCTAGTAAGTTAGTTTGCTCTGAAATGCCTTGAATAGTGCCCACGACACTGCCGATCGCATCCACACGCTCTTCGACTTGATTTACCGCACTTGCCGAAGAAGCAATGTCTGAAGACAGTTCGCTCATCTTGGACATAGTGTTTTGTAGGAACTGCTGCCCTGTTACCGCTTGCGTTGATGCTTGTTCCGTGAGGGATGAAGCCGTTTGAGCGTGATCTGCAACGGTTTGGACCGTCGAAGACATCTCACTCATTGCCGTGGCAAGTTGGTCTATTTCGTTAAACTCTTCTTGTGCCGACTCTTTCGTTTCGGACATGCTCAAAGTCATCACTTCAGTAAGCGTTGCAAGCTCATCGGATGCATTAATCTGCATTTGAATTACGTCGTGTAGTTGGCGACGAGTTTTCTCCAGTTCACGCGCAACGTCACCATATTCATCTTTACAGTCCATCCCGAAAGGTACGGAAAGATCTTTGCTAGCCATGAGTTTAATCGCATCATTCAAATACTGCGTCTGACGCAACATCACGCGTGCTGCTGCTAGAAGTAGTACAACAAATACCGCAATGAGTAATGCAGTTTGCCATGCAACTTGTGTTAAGTAAGCTTCATAATGTTGTTGGGCAACTTGTTCATTCTGTGTTGCCGCGAGTAGTGAATCGTAGAAGGTACTCGCATCCCAAAGTTGTTTCGCCACGATTAAGACGGTACTAAATACCATCAGCATGACCATTTTCGGAACGAGCTTAATATCGGAAATTACCCTTTCCCATGCTTGAATGCCAGCTTTTCCATTGTCAGTTCTCCACCGAGTCTTATATAGTCTTTATATTTCGCCAACTTATAGTCACAGTTGTGCTATTTATTTCGAGCTTCGTATGAAAAGCAATAATACCAAAGACAGCACTAAACCGATGAGCCTGCTGTCACTGATCCTGTCATTTATGGCGCTATTTGTGATCTCAGGCTTACTATTTTTGCCGATTACACATGAAACCCGTCAAGTTCTTATCGGTCTCGATTTTATAATCTGTAGTATTTTTCTATTACAGCTCACCATAGATTTGATCCGAGCCACAGATCGTTGGTCATATTTCAAACACCACTGGATCGATTTTGTGGCAAGTATCCCAATGATTGAGCCTCTTCGCTTTGCTAGGCTGTTTCATATTTTGCGCGTAATTTTGGTACTTAGATCATCAAAGTTCATTCTTTATCAGCTCAAGAATAACCGCAGAGAGACCACTTTAGCCTCGATTTTATTATTGATGGTGGTTCTGATAACCCTTGGTTCTAGCGCCATGCTGTTTATTGAAGGTAAAAATCCAGACGCCAACATCCAGACAGGCACAGACGCTTTATGGTGGGCATTTGTTACCATCTCAACCGTCGGTTATGGCGATCATTATCCCGTTACAACAGGTGGAAAATTGCTTGCTGTGCTGATCATCATTTGTGGTGTCGGCATTTTCGGTATGATTTCTGGTTTGATTACGTCGATTCTTACCGCGCCAACCAGACAGCAAGACCATCGCTCGAAAAATAAAGAAAAACTGTTAGAACAGGTATTAGATAGACAGGAACAGATCTTAAATCGACTGCAATCTATAGAAGATGAACTGCATGATCAGAAACAACAGGCAAAAAAATAGGACCTTGCGGTCCTATTTTCGTTGCTATTCTTGCCAGTATGGCTCGACTTCAACACCGATAGCGCGAGTCTGATCCATCGCATGTAAGATTGAACGCTCTTGGCGATGCAACCAACGTTCTAATTGTTCTTGCTCTTCCCCTTCTAGCATACCGACTAAAGGCAGTAGATGGTTCAGCATTAGCAAATCATCAATGCCATGAACCAAGTCAGCCCAAGGAAGACGGAAGGTATTGCGCTCTTCTGCATCATATAAGCTCGCAAATCCAATACCTGTGTACAAGTTACGCAGTAAACGGTAGCGCTGATCCACATACTCTTGAGCGGATAGCTCACGCTCCGCAGGGAACGCTTCCATCAACTCCGCCCATGTACGATCCAGTTGCTTCACTGAGAAAGGTTGGATATTACTCGACATCTTCTCACGCGCTTTATCATCTAAGAATGGCTGCCAGCCACGCGTTAAGATCCAACGGCTCAAATCCAATAGCAAACCGGTGTAACGTGCCGAGCTCAGTAGCTCTAACACTTCTTCACGGCTTGGTAACTCACCCAACTGTTGAGTCAGCTCGGATACAAGGAACTTACGCGCGTCCAGTTTACGCAGCACGTTGCCTTTATCATCTAGCAGCTCTTCTAAGTGTGCGTGTTCATCTAGCCACTCAAGCTCTTCTTCTAACCACTTCATTTCTTGGCGCAGAATTGCACTTGCTCGGCGTGGTACCATGCTGCCAAAAATAGTGAAGGTTTGGCGGATAAAGCGAATCGCATTGACGATTTCTCGCAGAGATTCCACACAATCACGTTCGGTAAAGATTTGCTCGTGATAATGCCAATGCGATAGTGCATGCTCTAACGAGTTAATCAGGCAGTATTCCACGGTGTCGTTTTTACTGCTGTCGACCAGTGCTAGCGGTTTTACTTCATCACCCGCGTAGCCACTCGCTAATCGGTAACCCTTCGCAGCTTTGCTTAGATTACCAAGGCGCATACCACCCGCTTCGCACAAGCTGCGAGCAAGGGTAAATAGTGCGTCTGTCTGGCCAGATTTCAGCTCAAGCTCAACTTCACAGATAGGGTCTTGCTTCTCTTCTCCGTCCGTACCTTGAGCAATCACAGCTCCTTGGTCGAAGGCAACTTCGATTTGGCTGCCATCAGGCATGCCAATCAGCCATTGTTCACGTATGAAGTTAGTAGAGAATAGAGGCGTCAATTCCGCTTGCAGTGTTGTGACATCTTTACCTGCTGGCCAAATGTCAGAAGGGTGAAGCGTGAGGTCTGGCTCATTACTGGTGTGCTCAGCATTGTATTCTGGTCTTTGGTGAAGGCCCGCTACAACGCGTCCTGCTGTTTTTACAGTCTGGACAAAAACATCATCAAAACGGCGAATTCTTAAACCAATGTCGTGCTTTCTTAGCCATTTGTCAGCGGTATCAAAATAGGTGTTACCCAAGTCACGACTACTGTGCTGAAGTACTTTTGTTTCGGAAATTTTAGCTCTTAAAGTTTCTGAAAATTCAGGAGAAACAAAAAACTTCAGTTCTATCTCGGTTTCCATAGCTATACCTTTCAAAGCAGATAGAAACAGGATATTGCCTAATTTCTCACACGGCAAGAAAGAAATATCACCCGAATGATGATCTAAAACAGTTTTAATGAGCGATTTAATGCGTTAACATGCGCGCCTTTATAGCCATCGTTCAACATTTCGCCAAGAAATGGTGTATGTTTTTTTAAGGTTATAGCTATTAGGTTGAATGACCATGCCAGTAAATACAATTATGGGGTTATTTGCAAAGTCCCCAATTAAGCCTTTGCAGCGCCACGTTGTGTGTGTCAACGAATGTTGTTCACACCTAGTTAAGTTCTTTGAAGTCTCTTCAAAGGGTGACTGGGAAAAAGCATCTGAGATCCGTTCTCAAATTTCTCATCTAGAGAAAGAAGCGGACGTGCTGAAACGTGAAATCCGCCTAAAACTGCCTCGCGGTTTGTTCATGCCAGTCGATCGTACTGACATGCTTGAGCTTCTGACTCAACAAGACAAACTCGCTAACTTGGCAAAAGACATTGCTGGCCGTGTATATGGTCGTCAACTTGTCATTCCTGAGATTCTCCAACCAAACTTCCTCGCATACGTTCAACGTTGTCTTGATGCGGCTGATCAAGCGCAAAAAGTAATCAACGAACTTGATGAACTCCTAGAGACCGGCTTCAAAGGCCGCGAAGTAACGCTCGTTGCTGAAATGATTCATCAGTTGGACGTTATTGAAGATGATACCGATGCAATGCAGATTGAACTTCGTCAACAGCTAATGACGATTGAATCTAGCATGAATCCTATCGATGTCATGTTCTTGTACAAGATTCTTGAATGGGTAGGTGGTATTGCCGACCAAGCGCAGCGCGTAGGTGCTCGTTTGGAAGTCATGCTATCTCGATCTTAAAACATAAGTTAACGACATAACGAAGAGCATTATTAACGCGAGTCAGGTGGACGATGACAATATTCATCGTCTTCTGGTCTGACGCGCGTAAAATTTTGTTCCGCTTGTTATAAAACAACTAGGTATTACGATGGATATCCTTGCGAACTACGGCACTGTCCTGATTATTGTTGCAGCGATTTTTGGTTTCATGATGGCGATTGGTATTGGCGCGAACGACGTTGCTAATGCTATGGGTACATCTGTAGGTTCAAAAGCGCTAACCGTAAAACAAGCCATCATCATTGCGATGATCTTTGAATTTGCGGGTGCATACCTTGCAGGCGGTGAAGTAACCGACACTATCCGTAAAGGTGTTATCGAAACATCTTTATTTGCTAGCCAACCTGACATTCTTGTCTACGGCATGATGTCAGCGCTTCTTGCGGCTGGTACTTGGCTTCTACTTGCTTCTTACATGGGCTGGCCTGTATCAACTACTCACTCAATCATCGGTGCAATCATCGGTTTTGCGTGTGTGTCTGTAGGTACAGAAGCGGTTGACTGGGGCAGTGTTCAAGGGATTGTCGGTAGCTGGATCATTACTCCGGTTATCTCAGGCTTCTTTGCTTACGTTATCTTTGTCAGCGCACAGCGTCTGATCTTTGATACTGAGAACCCACTATTCAACGCAAAACGTTTCGTTCCAGTTTACATGTTCATCACTACCATGGTGATTGCACTAGTAACTATCAAGAAAGGTCTGAAGCACGTAGGTCTACACCTAAGCAATGGTGAAGCATGGATGTCGGCTGCAGCGGTTTCTGCACTAGTAATGGTTGGTGGCTACATCTACATTCAGAAGAAATTCGCAAACCGTGAAGAAGACCGCAGCTTTGCTGGCGTTGAAGGCATCTTCAGCGTACTAATGGTTATCACAGCGTGTGCGATGGCATTCGCTCACGGCTCTAACGACGTAGCGAACGCGATCGGCCCACTATCAGCGGTTGTTTCAACTGTTGAACACATGGGTGAAGTAACAGCGAAAAGCACAATCGCATGGTGGATTCTTCCTCTAGGTGGTTTCGGTATCGTGGTTGGTCTTGCAACACTAGGTCACAAAGTAATGGCGACGGTTGGTACAGGTATCACTGAACTAACACCAAGCCGTGGCTTTGCTGCTCAGTTAGCAACAGCATGTACAGTAGTTCTAGCGTCAGGTACTGGCCTACCTATCTCTACCACACAAACACTGGTTGGTGCGGTTCTAGGTGTTGGTTTCGCTCGCGGTATCGCAGCACTTAACCTAGGCGTGGTTCGTAACATCGTGGCATCATGGATTGTTACACTACCAGCAGGTGCACTATTGGCGGTGGTATTCTTCTACGGTTTGCAAGCGGCATTCTCGTAAGAACCACGAGTCTATAGATTGTTAGCGTATTGTCATTATTGACTCAAACGCACAGAAAGGGAGGCTTTGCCTCCCTTCTTTGTTGCACCAACGTTTGAAACTGCATAATATTCGTCTATTTCCGGCTCCAATAATTCGGTGCCAAAGCTGTATCCAAGAAAATCGTTAAGGGATTTACTGTGAAAAAACTAATCATCACGGTTTTGTTTACTTTGCTAGCAGCGCCAGCGGCACTAGCGGCAGACCGTTATATTTCTGATGACCTATTCACTTTTATGCACTCTGGTCCAAACAACACCTACCGCATTATGGGTAGTGTTAACGCAGGCTCTAAAGTACAACTTCTTCAAACAAATAAAGACACGGGTTACACCCAGGTTCGTGACTCACGCGGCCGTACTGGTTGGGTGCAAAGCAAGTTCGTGACCAACCAAGAGAGCATGGCTATCCGCCTACCTCGTGTTGAAAAAGAGTTGAAAGAAGTAAAAGAACAACTAGCAAACGCACGTCAGAATTCAGATACTGAAAAAGCAGGTCTAGTCACGTCACTAGAAACGCGCAATCAACAGATCTCTGATCTAGAGAAAAAATACTCAGAGATCAGCGACCAACTAACGTCGGCACAAACTGAAAACCGCGAACTTCGTGCAAAACTAGATACACAGAAAGATGACATGCTGCTTAAGTATTTCACTTACGGTGGTGGTGTAGCTGGTATTGGCCTTCTGTTTGGTTTGATTCTGCCTCACGTGATGCCACGTAGAAAGAAATCGCCAGCAGGTTGGGCATAGAACATCCTATTTAGATAAAATAAAAGCCAGTCGACTAGACTGGCTTTTTTCGTTTTAAGTACCAAACTAACCTTGCCACTCATACAGAGCCGGAATACGAATCTGTTCACCTTGGAACTCAACAATGACGGCTTGAGGTTGAATTTCTTTTAGCGTGACTTGCCCATCAACAACATCACCTTGGTGGTACTCTACATTATTGATCTTCACCCAGCGTCGCTGAGTATCACTGGAATACATGTGAGTTTGAAGATTTAGGGCAGGAAGACGTCCACGCCATTGTTGAGCATCTCGCTCTAAGTCATTAACCGCAACATCTTGTGTAATTGCTTGCTGCTGATTATTCGCCAAGGCGTTTTCGACTTTCATTGCCAAATCCGGAGATAGTGAGGACAAATCCAAATCATCAAGTGATAGTCCAAGATCATCTTGACTCTGAATGGTTGGGCTCGTTTGTTCCGTACGCATAGACGAAGCTAATAACTCACTCTCACCTTGTACCACATCATTATCAGCGAGCCCCTCTTCAACAAATGTACCAATGTTCTGTGGCCACTCTGCCGTTGGCCATTCGCGAGGCAATTGCGCTAGTTGCTGTTCTTGGGGGTAACTCAGACTTTCAAATCTTGGACTCACTTGAGTTACATCCGCTATAGTCTGCGGGTCTCGAGTCTCTACCGCATCAGATACCGCAGGTGGTTGCGAAAACAAATCTAAATACCAAGCAGCACCAACGGCAGTAAGGCTAACAGGTAATAAGAAGAGTCCGACATGCTTCATTACTGACATTATGCTCCCTCCTTATTGATAAGTTCTAACACCGGAGCATTGGACTGCACACTCTGTTGTAAGCGATCCAATGTACGTTGACCCGCAATACCATCAACGCCAATCCCTTGCCAACGTTGGAACAATTCAACCCGCTCTTTGAGCTGGCTATTAAAGATATCAGTGCCTAAAGGCTGTTCACTTACAGCCTCAGCTAAAAGCTGGTCTAGTACTTCAATCGCAGGTCCTTGCATATCCATGCGCAGCGTATCTTTCAGCGGAGCTTGCCATAGCTCGATGATATTGCCCTGCCACAATGGCTTGAGCCATGAAACTGGCAAACGAAGGCGTTGAGTGCCATTAAGCACTTCAACTTTGTCATCACCAATCGCATAAAGAATCACATAGCCAACTTGGCCTTGGTAGTTCAACTCCAAAATAACCGGACGATTTTGCTGCACCAGTAAAGGCCATGTCGCCATTTTACGCTCACAGCGCATGGTCGATTGAGGTTCAGACAAGCATAAATTATCACGCACTGAAGCACGATAACCCCAAAGCTTGTAAAGCTCATTCACCGCAAGGTTCGACTGTGTCTGCTCTAGCAACGTATCGCGCTGATCATTAGTCAATTGCTCATACACGACAGGCGCGGCGGCGTGAGGGGTGGTCTGTGCGACTTCAGCAACCACAGGATTCAGGCTCGGCTTCAGAGGCACGTTTTGCGCCACTACCCAACCAATACCAATTGCAGCACATACACCGATGGCGACAGAGCCCCACGCAGGCCATTCAAAACTGCGGCGAATCGGTTTATCTTGCTGATAAATCTCCGCTTGGAACTGCATCACCTCTTCACAAGCTTGATGCACCGTTTGTTTATCCACGACCACGCTACCTTTGTGGTAACTGATGTTCAGGGACTTATCACAAATCAGGTTTATCAGACGCGGAATACCGTGACTGTATTTTGCAATCAACTTGGTCGAACTGCGATCAAACAACTGTTTATCACCACCAGCAGTATGCAGTCGGAACGTGATGTAGTCTGCGGTTTCCTTTTCATCCAGTGGTAGCAAGTGATAACGACCTGTAATACGCTGCGCAAGCTGACGTAGCTGTGTCGTTTGTAATAAGCGTTGCAACTCTGGCTGACCGACCAAAAGTACTTTAAGTAGTTTTCGAGTATCCGTTTCTAGGTTGGTCAACAGACGCAATTGTTCAAGCACATCTGCTGCTAAATGCTGTGCTTCATCAATCACTAGTAGCGTTTGCCAACCAGATGTATGGTTGTGCTTCAAATATTCATAGATAGCTTGATTGAGCTGCTTAAGCGTCGCTTCTTGTGGATAGGCAACGTTGAATTCGTCACAAATAGCCTCTAGTAAGTCTCGACTTGAGAACGTCGGGTTGAGGATTAACCCTGCTTTAGTGTCCTCATTCAGGTTGGCGAGCATGGCTTTTGCAACCGTGGTTTTACCTGTTCCTACCTCACCGGTTAGCATGGCAAAACCACCACCATCTCCTAACCCCGCCTGAAGATGCGTAATTGCCTCTTTGTGACGTTGACTCAAATACAGATAACGCGAGTTTGGAACAATAGAAAATGGCAGTTCAACAAACCCGAAAAAGTCCTTATACATAGGATCTCCAGCTAAAACCCTCCCGTAATTTAATCGGGAAATTCCTTCATAGACCTAAAAGAGACTCGACATCTTCGTTTTAGTTCTTTTAGGAGTAATGCAAATTACCATTGCTTGCTACAATGTCCAACGTCATATCAATAAATTAAGAGGTAATGCGTGCAAGTTTATTTAGTTGGCGGTGCGGTTCGAGATCATTTACTTGGCATTGATAGCTATGACAAAGACTGGGTTGTGGTTGGAGCAACGCCAGAAATCATGCTCAGCCAAGGTTATACAGCAGTAGGTAAAGACTTTCCTGTGTTCTTGCACCCCAAAAGTAAAGAAGAGCACGCCCTTGCGCGAACTGAGAGAAAGTCAGGCTCAGGCTATACCGGCTTTGAGTGTTTCTTTGATCAAAGCGTTACCTTAGAAGATGATCTGATCCGTCGAGACCTCACCATTAATGCCATGGCAATGGATGATAACGGCAAACTTTACGATCCCTACGGAGGCCAGCAAGATCTACAGGCTAAACTGTTACGGCACGTCTCTAACGCATTTAGCGAAGATCCTCTTCGTGTCCTCCGCGTAGCCCGTTTTGCAGCTAAGTTAGCGCACTTAGATTTCAGTGTAGCAGATGAAACCATGCAGCTTATGCGCGACATGGCGGAATCTGGTGAGCTGAGCACGCTGACACCAGAACGTGTTTGGCAAGAATGGTACAAGTCGCTTTCTACATCACGTCCAGATGTATTCTTATCTGTACTTAAAGAGTGCGGAGCATTAGCAGTCGTATTGCCTGAAATTGATGCACTTTTTGGTGTACCTCAACCTGAAAAATGGCATCCAGAAATCGACACTGGAATCCATACCTTAATGGTGGCAGAACAAGCTGCAAAGCTCAGTAACTCGCTGCCAGTCAGATTTGCAGCGCAAGTACATGATCTGGGTAAAGGTGTGACGCCAGAGAATGAGTGGCCAAGCCATAAAATGCATTGTCACACTGGCTTGAAGCTGATTAAAAAGTTATGTGATCGTGTACGCGTACCGAATGAGTTCCGCGACTTAGCGTTAATGGTGTGTGAGCAGCACTCGAATATCCATCGTGCTGGTGAACTCAAACCACAAACCATCATTAAGATCCTTAACAAATTTGATGTATGGCGTAAGTCCGAACGCTTACAAGATATCTTGATTTGCTGCCAAGCCGACCACGCTGGCCGTAAAGGGTTAGAAAACCAGCCTTACCCACAAGCACAGCTGTTTATGCAAGCTTACCAAGCCGCAGCAGCGGTCGATGTACAAGTGATTATCAAAGATGGCTTCAAAGGCCCAGCGATTCGCGATGAACAAGAGAAGCGTCGCATTGAAGCGGTCAGGGTCACACTAGGAAAATAGACCAATAGGTACATAACGAACAAACAAAAACGCCCGCTATAGAAAGCGGGCGTTTTCATTTGGATTGGATTTAAGCCGTTAGCAGAAACGCAAACAGACCGAAACCTAGAATCAAACGGTAAATCACAAATGGAGTCATGCCCATACGTGAAATCATCTTCAAGAAGAAGTGGATACAGATGTAGGCACTGATAAATGAAGTCACGATACCTGTCAGCAAGAAACCAATGTGTACTGGTTCACCACTGGTCACCAACTTCATGCCTAGATAACCACCAGCCAAAGTGATGATTGGAATAGACATTAGGAATGAGAAACGCGCCGCAGCTTCACGGGTGAAGCCTAAGTAAAGTGCTGCCGTAATTGTTGCACCAGAGCGTGACGTACCAGGGATCATTGCCAGCGCTTGTGAGATACCAATAAATAGAGCTTTCTTCCAACCCGTTTGGTACTCATCGGCAACCAACTTGGCATTCTTATCCACCCACCAAAGTAGCAGGCCGAAAATAATCGTAGTGGTCGCAATAACGTAAGCACTGCGAAGGTAAACCTCAATGATGTCTTTCATCAGCAAACCGAACACACACGCCGGGATCGTCGCAATCACGATCATCCATGCTAGTTTTGCTTCTTTACTGCGATCGCCTTTAAAGATCGAGGCAAATAGCGCTTGGAAAAGCGTGATCACTTCTTGTCGGAAATAGATCACCACCGCCATCAACGTACCAACGTGAACGGCAACATCAAATGCCAAGCCTTGGTCTTCCCAACCAAGAATGGCTGATGGCAGGATCAAGTGAGCAGAGCTGGAAATTGGCAAAAACTCTGTCAGACCCTGAATCAGAGCCAAAATAAAGGCTTCAAAGTAACTCATGTAAACAACTCAAAAATTAAAGCGAAAAAGAAACGGGTTTAAGCGAAGATACTGACTTCATGGTCTGCCAAATATCTGCGATTGTTCGTCCATCGCCGGGGATCACTAAATTTGGTTCGAGATCATATAAGGGCTTCGTGACAAAAGGATATTTGTAGATGTCACTGCGCGGCAGCTCGGGCTTTTGCTGCGATATGCTCTCACCGAATAGGACTATATCGAGATCTAAGGTTCGATCCTGATATTTCTGCGCATTTTCCTCACGTCCCCACTTAAATTCAATCTCGCGTAAACGAACACTCAACTCTTCGAGTGACAACTCGGTAACAAAACTAATTACAAAGTTGTAGAAATTTTGACTGCTAAAGCCGATTGGCTCGCATTCATATATCGGCGACACACAAAGATCGAATCCTAGCTTTTGCAGCTCTTGATAAGCAACATGCGCATGATGCTCTCTATCTATATTGGAGCCCACGCCGATATACGTTTTTATCATGCGGCGCCTCGCTCAATGACCACACCAACAGCACGAGCTTGAGGAACTGCGCCTGGTTTTGCCAAACGAATTTTTACCCAAGGCACGGAGAAGCGTTGCATAATTAGCTCTGCGACCTCTTCTGCAACACGCTCAACTAACAAAAAGCGACCATTTTCGATGTGACTCAATACCGCTTCACTCACTTGAGAGTAATCTAACGCATCTTGAACATCATCACTTTTGCCCGCCGGTTTGTTGTCGTGTGCCATTTCGATATCGAGAACCAGTTTTTGCTTAATCTGCTGCTCCCAATCGTATACACCGATAGTGGTGATTACTTCTAACTGTTCAATAAATACTTTATCCAGAGCCATCTTCTGTCCTTTATTGCAGAGGTCGGATACCCGACTGAAGGGTTTTGATCGTAAAATTAGCTATCTGCGAGAATTCTTTATATACAGAACATGACACAATGCAAGTTCAATCGCAGAGAGTATTTTTGCAATATGTAAATTCGCGGTATGATACCAACAACCGGGGATATGAGCATTAAATTCCAATCCATCAAGGACTTCTATGGACGCACTGGCACTGATAATGACGATGGCAGCCTATTTACTGGGGTCAATCTCTAGTGCGGTGCTGATTTGTCGTCTGCTTAAATTGCCAGACCCAAGGGATGTAGGGTCAAATAACCCCGGAGCCACCAATGTATTAAGGATTGGAGGTAAAGGAGCAGCAGCAGCAGTTTTATTATGTGACATGCTAAAAGGTACCATCCCCGTCTGGAGCGGGTACTTTCTTGGTATCGATCCTATCATTCTTGGCGTAGTCGCTATTGCAGCGTGTCTTGGTCACATGTATCCGATCTTCTTCCATTTTAAAGGTGGAAAAGGCGTCGCAACAGCACTTGGTGCGATAGCCCCGATAGGTTTAGATCTGACAGGACTCGTGATGCTGACTTGGCTCTCAGTAGCCATTCTGTTTCGTTATTCTTCTCTGGCGGCTCTCGTCACGGTATTGGTAACCCCCTTCTATGCTTGGATGTTTAAACCGCAATATACTCTCCCCGTAGCTATGCTCTGTTGCTTAATCGTACTTAAGCACCATCAGAACATTCGTCGCCTCTTATCAGGAGAGGAACCTAAAATCGGTGAGAAAAAATTAGCAGAAAAAAACTCGGCCTAATGCCGAGTTTTTCGTCTTGAGCCGCTGATAGCTGAACTATGCGTGTACTTTGTTTAAAAAGCTCAATAGCATTTGGTTCACAAAAGCTGGCTGCTCCAGAGAACTAATATGCCCCGCTTCGGGAATCTCCACTAACTCACTGCCCGTAATGCAATCATTCATTAAGTAAGATTCAAAGACCGGACGTGGCTTATCCTCACGACCAACCGCAATCAAAGTTGGCAATGCGAACATTTCAGAATCTTCAATCACATCACGACGGCCAAACACCATACGCCCAACACGAGCCACTTCGACTGCGCGCTCACCTTGCAATGCTGCTAAGCTGTGTTTGAATGAAGCCACCAACTCCGGATTCACTTGCTCGGCATTGTTGGCAAAGAACAGCGGTGTTACGGCTTCAACAATCGGAGCTGGCACGGCTTGAACTTGGCTAATAGTATCTAGCATTGCAAAGTACTTTTTGTGCGTCACTTCTGGCTCTAGACCAATGAATGTATCCATCAAAACTAGTGATTTCACGCGCTGCGGTGCTTGAGCAGTAAGCTCAGCCCCCCCCACATACCGCCCACTGATAAGCCCACAATAGAAAACTGCTCGATCTCTAAATGATCCATCAACGCCAGCATATGTTGAGCGTAATCCACCAAAGATCGTGTTGAAGCGGGTGCAGCATCCGACTCACCGTGTGCCCAAAGGTCTGGCACAATACAGCGGTAAGATTGGCTCAACACTTCAATTTGTGGTGCCCACATTTGGCAATCCCACAGGTAGCTGTGACCAAATAGCAAAACTGGGCCTTCCCCCTTATCGAGGTAAGCAAGTTGCTGGCCTTCAATTTCAAACTTGTTCATTGTTATATCCATTTATTATTCTTGCGCACTATCCTATCACTGAAAAGAAACAGAACTGCTCCCATCAGTCGATGCCCTTCATGATATTTTTCAGCCAAATAGCTAAAAAGAAAGGCCTCTGATAAGCAGAGACCTTTATTGGCTTATATCTATTTCAAACCTTTACTCAAAAGTTTGATTAAGCGATTGGTGTTAACTGATCAATTGGCCAACGTGGACGCGCTTCTACTGCCATATCTGATACTTCGCCATTTTTAAGGCGCTGCATACCTGCATAAGCAATCATCGCACCGTTGTCGGTACAAAACTCAGTACGAGGGTAGTAAACCTCACCGCCTACTTTCTTCGCGAGTTTTTCTAGCTCTGCACGTAAACGACGGTTAGCACTTACACCACCGGCAATAACGATGCGCTTCATACCCGTTTGCTCTAATGCACGTTTACATTTGATTGCTAGAGTAGCGCATACCGCTTCTTCAAATGCTAAAGCAATATCTGCACGCGTTTGTTCATCATCACCATTTGCAGCTATAGTATTCGCAGTAAAAGTTTTCAAACCAGAGAAACTCATGTCCAAGCCAGGTACGTTGGTCATAGGACGTGGGAATTTAAAGCGACCCGGCGTGCCTTTTTCTGCCAGCTTAGATAATAGTGGGCCACCAGGGTAATCCAAGCCCATTAGTTTCGCCGTCTTATCGAATGCTTCACCCGCAGCGTCATCAATAGACTCACCTAGGATTTTGTACTCTCCGATGCCTTTCACTTCCACCATCATTGAGTGGCCGCCCGATACCAATACCGCCACAAATGGGAACGGTGGTGGATTATCTTCTAACATAGGCGCTAATAGGTGACCTTCCATATGGTGAACTGGCACCGCTGGCACACCCCAAGCGTAAGCAATACTGCGACCAATAGTTGCACCAACAAGCAGTGCACCCACCAAACCAGGGCCTGCTGTGTATGCTACACCGTCGATGTCTTTAGAAGTCAAATTTGCTTCTTTCAGCGCCTCTTTGATAAGAGGGATGGTTTTCTTAACATGGTCACGTGAAGCCAACTCAGGCACCACGCCGCCATAATCTGCGTGAAGTTTTACTTGGCTGTAAAGCTTGTGTGATAAAAGACCTTTTTCATCGTCATAAATCGCGATGCCAGTCTCGTCACAAGAGGTTTCAATACCAATAATGCGCATGGTTATCTCAGTATGCTTTCTATATAGAGGAAATTTGGGCGTCATATTACCCTGCTTGATGCTTCAAACAAATTTTGTACAGACAATAAGCGATAAAAGGCTTTACAAAGCTGTGTTGATCGGATTAAAATTCCGCACCATTTTTGATCAAGCTGGTAACTGACCAAACAATTGTGATTTGGTTCATTAAATTCCAGCGTTAACGAATAACCCCTGAGGTGAAAGGCATATGCCAGTAGTTAAAGTACGTGAAAACGAACCGTTCGACGTTGCTCTACGTCGTTTCAAGCGCTCTTGCGAAAAAGCAGGTATCCTTTCTGAAGTGCGTCGTCGTGAGCACTACGAAAAACCAACTACAGTTCGCAAACGCGCTAAAGCAGCAGCTCAAAAGCGTCACGCTAAGAAGCTAGCTCGCGAAAACGCTCGTCGCGTTCGCCTGTACTAATAACTGAGCTCCGGAAAGGAATTTAGTTATGGCTCTGATTGATAAACTCAAAGAAGAGCAAAAATTAGCGATGAAAGCCAAGGACAAATTGCGCCTTGGTACTATTCGTTTAGCTCTATCAGCAATTAAGCAACGTGAAGTTGACGAACAGATCACTCTGGGCGACGACGACATCCTTGCTGTATTGACCAAGATGGTTAAACAACGTCGCGATTCTGTAACGCAATTTGAAGCAGCGGGTCGTCAAGATCTTGCTGATGCGGAACAAGCTGAAATTACCGTTCTTGAGGACTTTATGCCTCAACCGCTGACAGACGAAGAAGTTGCAGCTCTTATTGAGAGTGCAATTGCTGAATCTGGTGCAGCTGGCATGCAAGACATGGGCAAAGTAATGGGCGTTCTGAAACCGCAAATTCAAGGGCGTGCAGATATGGGTAAAGTAAGCGGTCTAGTTCGCGCTAAATTGGCTTAATACCCCACCCAATTGCAGCAAGCCGTGCTATCCTTTGGAACGCACGGCTTGTTTGTATCTGGCAGAATGGAATAACAAAAAGCAGTGCCCATGCTTTTTCCTGTAATCCATTCATACCAATCATGATTTTCTTTTTTTGTTAGGTTTTATGGCTGGACACATCCCTCGCAGTTTTATTGATGACCTCCTAGCTCGACTCGATATTGTCGATATCATCGACGCACGCGTGAAACTTAAGAAAAAAGGTAAAAACTACGGTGCTTGTTGCCCGTTTCACAATGAAAAGACCCCATCATTTAGCGTAAGCCAAGAAAAGCAGTTTTATCACTGTTTTGGCTGTGGCGTGCACGGCAATGCCATCGATTTTATCATGGAGTTCGAGCGCTTAGAGTTTGTCGAAGCGATTGAAGAGCTGGCGTCTTATCTTGGTTTGGATGTGCCACGCGAACAGCGCAGCGGCGGCGGTGGTCAATTTAACTCTGGCCCTCAAGCAAGCAGCAGCGAAAAGCGTAGCCTTTACGATTTGATGGGCAGTATTGCTCAATTCTATCGTAACCAACTCAAGCAACCAGCAAGCAAAGTGGCGATTGAGTACCTAAAAGATCGTGGACTGTCTGGCGAAATCGTGCAGAAGTTTGGCATCGGCTATGTAGCGGATGAATGGGACTTAGTCCGTAAGAACTTCGGCCAGAATAAAGACAACCAAGACATGCTGGTTACTGGTGGCATGTTGATTGAAAACGATAAAGGTAACCGCTATGACCGCTTCCGTGGTCGTATTATGTTCCCAATTCGTGACCGTCGTGGTCGAGTGATCGGCTTTGGTGGCCGTGTACTTGGTGATGGTACTCCGAAATACCTCAACTCACCAGAAACGCCTATTTTTCATAAAGGTAAAGAGCTTTACGGCCTTTATGAAGTTTTGCAGGCATATCGTGAACCACCACGAGTTTTAGTGGTTGAAGGCTATATGGATGTTGTCGCGTTAGCGCAATATGGCGTAGATTACTCTGTCGCTTCATTGGGCACGTCAACAACTGGCGATCACATCCAAATGCTGTTCCGTCAGACCAATACCGTAGTGTGTTGCTACGATGGTGACCGCGCAGGTAAAGAAGCTGCATGGCGCGCGCTAGAAAATGCACTTCAATACCTAAAAACGGGTAACACCTTGAAGTTCTTGTTCTTACCTGATGGCGAAGACCCAGATAGCTATGTTCGCAAATATGGCAAACAGGCCTTCGAGCAACAAATTGAGCAAGCAACTCCATTATCAAGCTACTTATTTGATAACTTGATTGAATTGCACCAAATTAACTTGGGCAACAATGAAGGTAAGTCGGCACTACGTGCCTATGCTAGCGCCTTGATCGACAAGATTCCTGATCCATACTTTCAGGAGTTACTCGAAAAATTGCTTGATGAGCGCACGGGTTTTGATAACCGCTTACGCCAACCACGTAAGAAAGCAAGCGAAACTCGACCTCAGCCGCACAAAGAGATCAAACGAACTCCAATGCGTGAGGTAATCGCTCTACTTATTCAGAATCCAAGCTATGCTCAAATGGTACCGGATCTTTCCTCAGTGAGAGATTTATCCATACCAGGCCTAAGTTTATTTGTTGATGTACTTGATAAATGTCAGGCACATCCCCATATCAACACAGGCCAATTATTAGAGCATTGGCGAAATAGCCAAAATGAGGCCCTTCTGTCTCGTCTCGCGAGTTGGGATATCCCACTTGATGAGGACAACCAAGAAGAAATATTTTTAGACTCACTGGACAAAATAATTGCCCAGTGCGTAGAAAAGCAAATTGAAAACCTGCAGGCCAAAGCAAGAAGTGTCGGTTTATCAGCCGAAGAGAAAAGGGAGCTGCTAGCACTTATGCTAGATTTAAAAGCGTAACCCTGTTTAATTAGTCAGCAACAATTTAATTTGTTATAGTAAGTGGTTTGCATTTCGCATACTGATTCCTTCACCAGATTACGAAGTTGGATACCGTCTATGGATCAAAATCCGCAGTCACAGCTAAAATTACTTGTTATTAAAGGCAAGGAACAAGCTATCTGACCTACGCCGAAGTAAATGACCACCTACCTGCTGAAATCGTAGATTCAGAACAGGTAGAAGACATCATTCAGATGATTAACGACATGGGTATCAAGGTAGTAGAGACTGCTCCTGATGCTGATGACCTAGCTCTGAACGATGACAACAACATTACCGATGAAGATGCAGCTGAAGCTGCTGCTGCTGCGCTATCAAGCGTAGAGAGTGAAATCGGCCGAACCACTGACCCAGTGCGCATGTACATGCGTGAAATGGGTACGGTTGAGCTGTTGACTCGCGAAGGCGAAATCGACATCGCAAAACGTATTGAAGAAGGTATTAACCAAGTTCAATCGTCTGTTGCTGAATACCCAGGCACTATCCCATACATCCTTGAGCAGTTTGATAAAGTACAAGCAGAAGAATTACGTCTTACTGACCTAATCTCTGGCTTTGTTGATCCAGACGCCGATGATACGACAGCTCCGACAGCAACACACATCGGTTCTGAACTAACTGAATCTCAGCTAGAAGATGAAGACGAAGAAGACGTTGATGAAGACGAAGATGGCGACGATAGCGATGATGATTCAGAAGAAGATGTAGGTATCGACCCTGAGCTAGCGCTTGAGAAATTCAACCAGCTACGCAGCACTTACCAAAACCTTCAACTTGCAATCAACGAACACGGCTACGAAAGCCCGAAAGCGACCGTTGCAAACGAGTTGATGCTAGACGTATTCAAAGAATTCCGTCTGACACCAAAACAGTTTGACCACCTAGTAAACGAACTGCGTACTTCTATGGATCGTGTTCGTACTCAAGAACGCTTGATCATGAAGTCAACGGTTGAATACGGCAAAATGCCGAAGAAATCGTTTATTGCACTGTTTACTGGTAATGAATCTACAGATGCATGGCTAGATGAAGTTTTAGCTTCTGACAAGCCATACGCTGAAAAGATTAAACGTAACGAAGAAGAGATTCGCCGCTCAATCGCTAAACTAAAGATGATTGAGAATGAAACCTCTCTGACAGTACAAAACATCAAAGACATCAGCCGTCGTATGTCTATCGGTGAAGCGAAAGCTCGCCGTGCTAAGAAAGAGATGGTTGAAGCGAACTTGCGTCTAGTAATTTCTATCGCTAAGAAATACACCAACCGTGGTCTACAGTTCTTGGATCTTATCCAAGAAGGTAACATTGGTCTGATGAAAGCGGTAGATAAGTTCGAATACCGTCGTGGTTATAAGTTCTCGACTTACGCAACGTGGTGGATCCGTCAGGCAATCACTCGTTCAATCGCAGACCAAGCACGTACAATTCGTATCCCGGTGCACATGATCGAAACGATCAACAAGCTAAACCGTATCTCTCGCCAAATGCTACAAGAGATGGGTCGTGAGCCGCTACCGGAAGAACTGGCAGAGCGTATGCAAATGCCAGAAGATAAGATCCGTAAAGTACTGAAGATCGCTAAAGAGCCAATCTCTATGGAGACACCAATCGGTGACGACGAAGATTCGCATCTAGGTGACTTTATCGAGGATACAACGCTTGAGCTACCAGTAGACTCAGCAACAATGACCAGCTTGAAAGGTGCAACAAAAGACGTTCTTGCAGGCCTAACTCCTCGTGAAGCAAAAGTACTTCGCATGCGTTTTGGTATCGATATGAACACTGACCACACTCTAGAAGAGGTTGGTAAACAGTTCGACGTTACTCGTGAACGTATTCGTCAGATTGAAGCGAAAGCACTACGTAAACTACGTCACCCAAGCCGCTCAGAAACGCTGCGCAGCTTCCTAGACGAGTAATCGCAACGATTAAAAGCAAAAAAGGTGACCGAGTGTCACCTTTTTTATTATCCGTGAAGCTAAGTGAATAAAAACTAAGCGCAATTGCCCTACCTAGTGTCTAGACAGCTTGCAACGCTTCCCCTATAATCGTTGACCTATTAAGGCCCCTTAGCTCAGTGGTTAGAGCAGTCGACTCATAATCGATTGGTCCCCAGTTCAAGTCTGGGAGGGGCCACCATATTCTGAAAGGCTCGTAGAGAAATCTACGAGCCTTTCTCGTTTCTGCCCACAACGCTTTTATAATGAGCGTTCTAACTCAAGCCTACTCGCTTGGTACTGCTGCGCTGCTGAAACCAAATCAGGGCGATTGATGAACTTCCATAAGAAGTAAGGTGGGATAAGAAAAGCGATAAAGTAGAATGATTCATGGAAAAAGACATGAGCAATACTGTCTTGATGTTCGCACCATGCCATCAACGCATATAAATCAAGTAAAACACTCAACACTCCAAACACCACAGAAACAACAATGGCTAAGCCAACAAGCTCTCTGAGGTAATATTTGTATGTCATCGTAGTAATTCCTTCTAGCTAATTAGTGCGCTCAAAATTACGCCTCTAATTCACTCGCTGAATTGACTTTTATCAACTTCATCGACAAACAAATAAGAACTTAGTTTTATAAAAAATCACTTGCACAAAGCCACAAGAGTCCATTAGTCAAAGTGCAATTAACTGAATATAAAAACCAGCACATGAGCGCTGGTTTTGTGTAAGTGTATAAAACTAGGAAAGGAGCGAAAGGCCTAATCCGAGAGGTAATACTGAACGGTCGAAACAACACGTACTTTCTTGATGTAAGGCGTATTGCTATCACGGTCATAGATAGAAAACTGACCTTGCGTTGCACGTTTGATTTTTCCTAGTGAACTCTCTGAATCTTTGGCAAACTTCTCTGCCACTTCACGAGCGTTCTTGGTCGCTTCTTCAATCATATCTGGCTTGATATCATTCAGCTTAGTAAAGCTATACTCAATGCGATTTGAGTATGGGTCTTGATTTAGCAAAATCCCTTGTTTACCTAGCTGTCCAATCTCAGTTATTGCGCCTCTTACAAGCTCTACTTCATGGCTAAACACCGTCACTGTTTGAGAGGCAATGTAGCGGAACTCCGCTTCTTGCTCACTCCCATACTGTTGTGCTTTCTTGTCAAATACGTTTGGAGAAGAAAATGAAATGTTTCCTTTATCCAGCCCTTTACTCGTTAAGTAGCTAACAACCAACTTAGTTTGTTTATCAATTTCATCAAACATGGTACCGACATCATTACTCGCTACCGTAAATTGGATTGGCCAAATTACGGTATCGGCTGGGTACTCTCTTTCAGATAGACCTTTAACAGTAACAACTCGCTCATATGTTCTGTATTTAACTGCGGTCTGCTGGATAAAATAACCTAGAGTCCCCAAACCTATAATTAAGCATAGCCCTAACCATATAGACGCCTTATTAGAAATGCGCTCCATTCATCCTCCTGATTTCATTAAACAAAACGATTTATTATGTAGATAAGATAACTCGCTAATGGCAAAAAATTAGCGATCGAAAGCTAAATTTGTGTCATATCACTCGAAATGATGATCACAATAACATAAAATCGAACAGCGTTTTATTGTTGGGTTTATCATCATGTTAAAAACAAAGTTATTGGTTATGTTCGGCGGATTCTTCATCTCAGCATTCTGCTCTGGCGCCAACGATGTTACCTCTGAAGAGCAAATGGTTGGAAAACCAAGCTCTGAAGAAAACGCTCCAGTAGTTTGCGAAGAAGAGCCTTGTGGAAGTAAAGGCTTTGACGGTCGCTTACTACTTGAGAATGAACCAACCAAGCAAGTACTTAACTCTTTGGAAAGCCTTGGTGAAACACTGAACTCGCTGAGTATCCTTATGTTTGCTGGCGATAAAGCATAAAAACGCTATCTAGCCCAATTTAATAGTAAAACTATCATCAAGAGTGAAGGCAAAATAGTAGCTAAATCCGCATACGACTAAAGGTGACTCTAAACAATTTGGTTAGGCAACTGTATCCGCTTTAATTGTCGGAAAGACTACACAAAACTGGGTTTGGTTATTCTCCGAAGTCACTCTGATTTGCCCATCATAAGCATGAACGATTGATTGAGTGATCGACAAACCCAGCCCTGCTCCCACGCTGCCTGAATGGTGGCGAGATTTGTCGACCCGATAGAAACGGTCAAATAGATAAGGCAAGTTTTGCTTAGGAATCATCTCACCAACGTTGCTGACCTTGATGGTCACACACTCATCATTTTGCTCAACATCAACTGAGATCGTCGTCTCATCATGTGCATGGCGAATCGCGTTGGACAATAAGTTACTGATAGCGCGCTCAAACATGTTTCGGTCCATATACAACATTGCCTCACCTGAAGTGGTAATGGACAGCGCCGAATCTTCCGCGAGTATTTCAAAATACTCGATCAAATGAGCCACCTGCTCATGCACCGCGAAGCGCTCGTTGTGTCGATGAATAAGCTTGTTCTCCGCTTTGGCAATATACAGCAAGTCATTGATGGTCTTGGTTATCCGTTCAAGCTCCTCCAACGTTGAAGCAATCGCTTCTTGATACTCCTCTGGAGTGCGGGCAGCACCGAGTATTACTTGGTTTTGAGTCGTTATGTTGGTCAGCGGCGTTTTGAGCTCATGAGCGATATCGGATGAGAACTCACTCAAACGATGAAACCCCATTTGTAAACGATCCAACATCGCATTGTGCTTAATTGCCAACTCTCGCAATTCAATCGGTAATGTTTCGGGAACGATACGAATATCCAACTGTTCCGGGCTGATATGTTGGATATGTTTGTTCAGAGTAAGAATTGGTTTCAAACCTCGACCCACGATTGTTCGGCTATACAAAGCAGAGGCTAAAAATGCAAAGCCCAGTGACCAAAATAAGATCCAGCCTAGCTTATTAAGAAACAGAAGATGGTGGTTAATGCTAACGCCAATCACCACGATGACGCCTTTAGCTTCAAAGGCAAACGCGCGAATATCTAGGGAGTCTTCATGCCACTCAATCGCATTATTTTGATTCAATATTTGCGGAGAACTCAGCTTGAGAGAAAGTTCTTTAGGAATTGAGAGTGTCGAGTTTTTATAAGTAAGTTCCCCCTCTTCGAATGCCCACATATAGGCAGAACTGTTATCGATAAGCAAATAGGCTGATTCACGAGAAACCAGCATGGTCTTCTCAATAGAGTTGTATTTGCTGATGGTTTCGTTGTAATCCTGAGTAAAGAAATGGCGCTCGATGGTGTAATAAAGAATAAATGCTAAAACAAGGTAAACCAGCAGTGTCGTGCCGACAAACATCAGCACGAGCTTGTTTTGCATGGATAGGTTGGCAGGCCGCTTAAACATCTGGCGCTTCCAGTTTGTATCCCATCCCTCTTATGGTATGGATTAAAGGTGTTCCAAATGGTTTATCGACCTTATTGCGCAGTCGTTTGATAGCAACATCAATCACGTTCGTATCGCTATCAAAGTTCATGTCCCATACCAATGACGCAATGGTGGTTCGCGATAATACCTGACCTTCTTTACGCATTAGCAACTCAAGCAGCGCATATTCCTTTGCTGTTAGAGTAATGCTTTGCCCGCCTCGTGTTGCCACACGCCTCATCATATCCAATTCTAAATCAGCGATTTGCAATGTATGGGAAGAGGTCTGTACTCGAGAGGAAGTATGATGACGGAATACGTTCTGAACTCGCGCCAGTAGCTCAGCAAACGCATAGGGTTTAACGACATAGTCATTCGCCCCTAGCTCAAAACCACGCACGCGATCTTCTATCTGTTCTTTCGCCGTGAGCATGATAACTGGGGTATGAATACCGCTGCTACGTAGAGTATTGAGTACTTGCCAACCGTCGAGCTTAGGTAGCATGATGTCTAGAAGAATTAGGTCATAAGGCTCACTGGTGGCGTGATATAGGCCATCAACACCATCACGAACCCAATCAACAACGTAGCCCGATTCCACCAGACCTTTCTGCAGGTACTCACCAGCCTTCAGTTCATCTTCCACAATCAATAATTTCAATTTCAGCCCTCTATCTTGACGGGTTGTATGCAATGCTTGTGATCGCAAAAAGAGCACGACACACATAGCATCATACTCTTTTCATTCGATGTTTTTATCGATTACTGTCGCGCTGTGCGTAGTGCACTTTAACATTCACCGTGCCTACATATTCCAATTGCCCCTGTTCATTCATGCGTTCTTGAACGGTAACAAACCCACCATCCTTAAGATGTGTGCTGTCAGAGGCAATGTCAAAGCTAAAGATATTTAACTCTTTATTTAACTCTCGAGCAGACAAGTTTTTCAATGACTGAAGCTCAGCCAAAGCGAATTGATATGCAGCGTCAGAGGTTGCCGTTGGTTCCACGGACACAGTTTTCATCTCGACTCTGTCTACGTAATTGCCGCCAGTAAAGTTAGGCTGAGCGAAGGCTGATGCGCTAGTGATTGCCATTGTTGTTACAAGGAGAACAGTTTTCAGTACTTTCATGTGGATGACCTTTGAGTGTGTTTGTTTTCAATAACTGCATTATTCAACAACACACCTGACACCAGCCTATCGCGAAGATGACATTTTTGTCATAAATCATAATCAGGTTCAAAGGTAGGGAGAGGTTAGAGCGAAACCTAGAGAAGTTATTCACTCAATCGATTTCCTTCGGCATTACCCGATAACGCATTGTTTAACTCAATAAAAAAGCGAAGTCATATGACTTCGCTTTAGGTTTTCGTTACTTACATTGCGCAACATAAACAAGTGTAATGTTAATCACACCTCGCGTTGCTTATTCTACGGTTACCGCTTTCGCTAGGTTACGAGGTTGGTCTACGTCCGTACCTTTGATCAATGCTACGTAGTAAGACAGCAGCTGCATTGGGATGGTGTAGTAGATCGCAGCCGTGAGTTCACTAACGTGTGGCATAGTAATGATCTTCATGGTCTCATCGCCTTCAAAGCCTGCGTCAGCATCAGCAAATACGTAAAGCAGACCGCCACGCGCACGAACTTCTTCAACGTTTGATTTCAGTTTTTCTAGAAGATCGTTGCTTGGTGCAACCACTACAACTGGCATATCTGCATCGATCAACGCTAGAGGACCGTGCTTCAGTTCACCCGCTGCGTAAGCTTCTGCGTGAATATAAGAAATCTCTTTCAGCTTTAGAGATGCTTCCATCGCGATTGGGTAGAACTCACCACGACCTAGGAACAGTGTGTGGTGCTTATCGGCAAAATCGGTTGCCAGTGCTTCGATTTCTTTCTCAAAGGACAGCGCAGCATTGATTTGCTTCGGAAGAGCATGAAGCGCTTCAACGATCTCTTTTTCTTTCTCTTTGCTGATGCGGTTTTGTTGCTTACCAAGGGCAGTCACTAGCATTAGTAGTGCAGAAAGCTGAGTCGTGAACGCTTTAGTTGATGCCACACCGATTTCCACACCTGCACGGGTCATGAATGCAAAGTCAGATTCACGAACCAGAGAAGAACCCGCGACGTTACAGATGGTCATTGCCGCCATGTAACCTTTCTCTTTTGCTAAACGAAGTGCTGCTAGCGTATCGGCTGTTTCACCAGACTGAGAAAGCGTGATCAATAGGCTGTTTGGACGCGTCACAAACTTGCGGTAACGGAATTCAGACGCAATTTCTACGTCACAGCTGACACCTGCAATATCTTCGAACCAGTAACGTGCTGTCATACCTGCGTTGTAAGACGTACCACATGCAACAATCTGTACGTGCTCAACTTTGCTTAGGATTTCTGCCGCGTTAACACCAATTGCCTCAGTAACAACAGAATCTGCCGTGATACGACCTTCCATTGTGTTGATCAGCGCTGTTGGTTGCTCGTAAATTTCTTTCTGCATGAAGTGACGGTAGTGACCTTTGTCACCCGCATCGTGTTCAGCATTTGATTCTGTGATTTCACGCTCTACACGCTCACCAGCTGCGTCAAATACAGTCACTTCGCGACGAGTGATCTCTGCAACATCACCTTCTTCTAGATACATGAAGCGACGTGTCACGTTAAGCAGCGCAAGTTGGTCAGAGGCAAGGAAGTTTTCACCCACACCAAAACCAATAACGATTGGGCTGCCTGAGCGCGCTACTACGATGCGTGAAGGGTCTTTACGATCCAGCGCTACCGTGCCATATGCACCATCCAATTGTTTTGCTGTCTTCTGTACCGCTTCTAGTAGCGTTTCTGAAGTGCGAAGTTCCCACTCAACCATATGAGCGATAACTTCGGTATCCGTTTGAGATTCGAAAACGTAACCGCGAGACTGAAGCAGAGCGCGCAACTCTTCGTGGTTTTCGATGATGCCGTTATGAACGACTGCGATATCCCCTGACATGTGTGGGTGCGCGTTTGCTTCTGATGGCTCGCCGTGAGTAGCCCAACGAGTGTGTGCGATACCCGTACCACCAATCACTTTTGCTTCATCGACTGCGTCAGCAAGTTCTTGTACTTTACCAAGACGACGAATACGCGTTAAATTGGTTTCACCATCAACAATAGCCACACCTGCTGAGTCATAACCGCGGTATTCCAAGCGGCGTAAGCCTTCCACCAAAATTTCTGCTACATCTCGTTGTGCCACTGCACCTACGATTCCACACATGTGTTTATCTCCGTTATTGTTTTGTTCTTCCCTGACCATGATTTCAAATAGAGGCAGCAAGCAAAGGCCTATATCCAGAGGGAAGTGAAATATGAAACTGTTTACATTATTAGATTAGGCGCAAATGACTTTTACGCCATGTTGTTCAATCTGTACTTTGTCTTCTGCCTGTAACTCTGCGTCGGTAACCAATACATCAATTTGGTCCCAAGCGAGTTCTAAGTTAGGGATCTTGCGCCCTACTTTCTCAGACTCAATCATGACGATAACTTCTCGTGAGACTTCTGCCATCACCTTGCTTAAACCAACCAATTCATTAAAGGTTGTGGTTCCACGCTCTAAATCGATACCATCAGCACCGATAAATAGCTGGTCAAAGTCATAAGCTCTTAATACTGATTCGGCTACTTTGCCTTGGAAGGATTCTGAGTGCGTATCCCAAGTACCACCGGTCATCAGTAATGTTGGTTCACTCTCTAATTCGTTAAGTGCATTGGCGACGTGCAATGAGTTTGTCATCACGACCAAACCACGTTTTTCATTTAATTGCTGGATCAACGCCGCTGTCGTACTGCCACTATCGATCACAATACGGTTATGATCTCGGATCAGTGATGCGGCCGCTTTTGCCAAGCTCAACTTTCGAACCGAAACATTTGAACTCATCTCTTCATGGATAACTTCCGTTGGAATCGCAATTGCACCACCATAACGGCGCAATAGTTGTCCATTTTTCTCCAAAGATGCTAAATCCTTTCTTATCGTGACCTCTGAGGTTTCGAATTTTTGCGCCAGTTCATCAACACTGACTTCCCCAAGCTCATTTACTAGATTAGAAATAGTATGTCTTCTTAGTTGAGTGTTTCGTTTCGACATTTTCTCTTTGACTATAAGTTTCGATTTGAAATTTATTATAGTCAAGTCGAAACTTTTAAGTCCATTTATTTCGATCCAAAAAATTAATATTTCTCGATAAAACCTTGTCCTAAGACAATTCTTAAACAGTGATATTGGATTCATTCAGTGGTAGAATTCGCCACCGAAAAGAAAAAAAATTACAGAATTGACGGTTATTTTTTTGCAACTTTCTGCATATAAAGTGGGATTAGTCACAAAAAGGTAACCAAAATTGCCGATCTTTTAGTCATAAAATGACTAAACTTGGTGAAAGACTTTCAGAATCTGAAGTTCCAATAATGTGGCGAAAAATCGATAGATGGCAGGCTCTAAATGTCGTCAAAACGCCTAAACTTCAGAGTAAACAACCGACTTTCAAATTGTAACAATACTTACCGGAGAGTATCTTCCATGAAAAAGACCAAAATCGTATGTACGATTGGCCCTAAAACTGAATCTGTAGAGAAGCTAACTGAACTAGTAAATGCTGGCATGAACGTTATGCGCCTTAACTTCTCTCACGGTGACTACGAAGAACACGGCACTCGTATCGCGAACTTCCGCCAAGTAATGGAAGCTACAGGCAAGCAACTTGCAATCCTTCTAGACACTAAAGGTCCAGAAATCCGTACTATCAAACTAGAAGACGGCAACGACGTTGATCTAGTAGCTGGTCAAGAATTCACTTTCACAACTGACATCTCAGTTGTAGGTAACAAAGACAAAGTTGCAGTAACTTACGCTGGTTTTGCTAACGACCTAAACGTTGGTAACACTATCCTAGTAGACGACGGTCTAATCGAAATGGAAGTGCTTGCAACTTCTGAAACTGAAGTTAAGTGTAAAGTTCTTAACAACGGTGCTCTAGGCGAAAACAAAGGTGTTAACCTTCCTGGCGTTTCTGTAAACCTACCTGCTCTATCTGAAAAAGATAAGAACGACCTTAAATTTGGTTGTGAGCAAGGCGTTGACTTCGTAGCTGCTTCTTTCATCCGTAAAGCTTCTGACGTTCAAGAAATCCGTGAAGTACTTGCTGCAAACGGCGGCGAGAACATCCACATCATCTCTAAGATCGAAAACCAAGAAGGTGTTGATAACTTCGACGAGATCCTAGAGCTTTCTGACGGCATCATGGTTGCTCGTGGTGACCTAGGTGTTGAAATCCCAGCTGAAGAAGTAATCTTCGCTCAGAAGATGATGATCGAGAAGTGTAACCGTGCACGTAAGATGGTTATCACTGCAACTCAAATGCTTGATTCTATGATCAACAACCCACGTCCTACTCGTGCGGAAGCTGGCGACGTTGCTAACGCAGTAATGGACGGTACTGACGCAGTAATGCTTTCTGGTGAAACTGCTAAAGGTAAGTACCCAGTTGAAGCGGTAACTATCATGGCTCAAATCGCGAACCGTACTGATTCAGCTCTAAAAGCTGAGCTAGGTTCTCGTCTAGACAGCCCACGTCTACGCATCACTGAAGCAGTATGTAAAGGCGCAGTAGACACAGCTGAGAAACTAGCTGCTCCACTTATCGTTGTTGCAACGGAAGGTGGTAAGTCTGCACGTTCAGTACGTAAATACTTCCCAACTGCAAACATCCTAGCACTAACAACTAACACTAAGACTGCTGCACAGCTAGTTCTAACTAAAGGTGTTACTCCAGTAGTTGTTGATTCTATCCAAAGCACTGATGCGTTCTACGTAACAGGTAAAGAGCTTGCTCTAGAATCTGGTCTAGGTAACAAAGGCGACATCGTTGTTATGGTTTCTGGCGCTCTAGTAGCTTCAGGCACAACAAACACAGCTTCTGTACACGTTCTATAAGACTGAAGAATTCAATCATCAGTTAAATAAAAAAGAGGGCTTCGGCCCTCTTTTTTTATATATTTCACTTGCCCTAGTATTCAGTACGCTATATTATCAACCACAACAGAACTACGTACTGTTTAATTGTCGTCACGATAAAAATCTATGAGGTGCATGTGTCTAGCCCAACTCTTACTGATAAAGTCTCGAAAATGATTCGCCAAGACATCCTGACAGGCGAATTAAAGCCAGGTCAAAAGCTCGTTGTTGCCGAACTAAAAAATAAATACAACGTTGGGGCATCACCAATTCGAGAAGCCTTAGTACAACTATCTTGGACTAAATACGTCAAACTTGAGCCACAAAAAGGTTGTTGGGTCGCTCCAGTATGCAAAAAAGAGCTCAACGATCTTTATGAAAGTCTGCGTGTCGTCTCTTCAGTACTATTGAAAAAGGCGATTCTTGCTGGAGATGAAGCTTGGGAACTAGATGTACTAACCTCTTACCATAAACTTTCTCGTGTTAATTTTGACGACACTTTTTGTTGGCAAGAATGGGAAGAGCGACATCATCAGTTTCACGTATCGCTGTTAGAAGGTGCTGATTCACAAAACATGTTTGAGTTCTTCAGTGATTTGATCCACCAGATCAAACGTTACCGTTACTTTGCTATGCAAACTCTTAGTTCAGAGAACGGCGCAATATTTGATATCGATGAACATGAGATGATCATGAAACTCGTGTTAGCAAAAAACAGCGAAGAAGCGATGCAATTACTGGATGATCATTTACTAAAATCGATGCAGCGCATCGAATCTGTACTTGAGATGGCGTAACGCGTACTTCGTAGTAACAACGACTATAAATCGGGCACATGCCCGATTTTTTTACGCAATATCATCACCACTATAGCAAAACGAGACACAGTTTCTTCCGCTGCTTTTTGCCTCATAAAGCGCAATATCTGCACACTTGTAGCTTCGTGTACTGTTCGCTGTTAAATCCGTATAACCAAGACTAATAGTCACACTAAGTTCTGCGTGTATATCGACAGCAATTCTCAATCGATTCAATACGATCTCAGCTTCTTTTGCGCTGGTATGCGGCATAATGACAGCGAACTCTTCGCCACCGACCCGAGCGACAAAATCGGTATTTCGTACGCCTTGGAGAAGCACTTTCGAAACAAGTTTAATGACTCGGTCGCCTTCGTCATGCCCACGTTCATCGTTTATACGTTTAAAATGATCGATGTCGACCAGTGCTAAGCAAGATGTCGGCGTCTCTGGGTATCGCTCTAACATATTCGCATTATATGTCAGTTGCTCTTCAAACTTACGGCGGTTCCAAAGGCCAGTGAGACCATCTTTTTCACTCAATTTACGCAACTGATCTTCGAGCTGCTTACGTTCAGAGATATCAACAAGTGAAGTAATGTAATAGCGGACCTTACCTGATTTTGCTTTGATCGCTTGCACACGCATAATTGCAGTAAACACATGGTTGAGCTTGGTTCGACAACGCACCTCTCCTTCCCACATATTTTCCTTACCAAGCAGTCCCCAGATTTGCAGAATGTATTCGAAATCTTCTGGTAAAAAGAGCAGCTTCTGAGCATTCCATCCTTCAACCCTCTTGGTGGAATACCCCATCATATTCTCGAATTCTTGGTTGATCATCATGATGCGATGAGAAGTATCTGTAATCATCACAGCCGTCATACCATCCAATGCCGCACGAGCGAGCTTAGATTCGATACTAAAGCGACGATAGTGCAGCGCGACGCCGGTAATAGGCAAAGCAAACACGAGCATCAAGCTAAGAACAAATAGTGCCTCTTGTACCAAATCATCTATGTCGCGTTCCGCACGCTGTAATAATTTTTCTTGGGATAAATCAATAACAAGGTGTAGATACTCACCGCGCACAAACTCTATTGTGTTGAACACAATCAAATGCTTACCAATGTACTCATAACCTATTTTCTCAGTTCCCATTTGTTGCCATATCTGCGGGTAAAATAACCCAAGGTTAAAGCGCGAACGGTCTGGAATAATATCGCCATACAGCTTTTCGCTATGCGGACTAGTGACGTAATAACCCGCTTGATTAAGCAGCTCGATATTAAAATCCTTCACTGGAGAGTAGTTTAGGCGAGATGACAAATACTGGACATCGATATTGAGAATAAGGTATCCCTGACGGATTCCATCCATAGCAACGGGCATCATGATCCGGACAGATGGACTATAAGGGTATATTGGCACACCATCATTTTCTTCTAGCTCAATACCCCATGAGCCTATTTGCCCATCTTTTAAATTTTTTGCGTATTGGAAGTAACGACGACCAGAACGGTCTCGCAACTTGTCCGCAGATGTCACTTGTCCTGTTTTGAAGTCATAATTGATACGTACACGCTCTTGCCCCTCAAGGCTTAGAAAACGAATCTTACGATACCACTTCTGGTTAACGGCAACGGAGCTCCATACCTCTTCCAAAATCGCAAGATTCTTTTGGTTGGGCTGGTGTAAGTAGTCATAAAGGCTTTGGCTGTGACCGAGAAGATCACTGATAGAAGATATTTGATCCAGAACGTTCTCATACTCACGTTCAGAGTAAGCTAGCTGATGTAAGGCTTCTTTTGCCGTATTTTCAATGTTATTTGCCAGCAGATTTTGGTACTTCTGATAGTAGTAGACTGAGATGAGCGCGCTAAAAAATAGCGTCGTTGCCAGCAAAGCACTGACCAACTTCCTGACTTTCACGCGTTCTACTACTCTTACTGGTTACTAAAGCAGCAATTATATCACTGTTTACTAATTTCTAAACAAAAAGCCATCGACTAGCGATGGCTTTTCTAAAATGTGTCCATTTACATCACGGTTTGAGGCAACGCTCTCCACGAGCAATACCCACAACACCACTTCGCGCAACTTCCACCACTTCGGTAACTTCTGAAATCGCTTGGATAAAAGCATCCAATTTCTCACTGGTCCCCGCTAACTGAACCGTATACTGAGAAGCGGTGACATCGACGATTTGACCACGGAAGATATCAGCGGTGCGCTTGACTTCAGCACGAGCAAAACCGCTTGCTTTCACCTTCACCATCATCAGTTCACGCTCGATATGCTCAAACTCTGTCACTTCTTGAACTTTGAGCACATCGATCAGCTTATGAAGCTGCTTTTGAATTTGCTCAAGCTGCATTTCATCGGATGTAGTCGTAATGTTTAAACGCGACAGTGTTTCGTCATCGGTTGGTGATACGTTCAAAGACTCAATGTTGTAACCACGCTGAGAAAACAAACCAACAACACGAGACAAAGCACCAGGTTGGTTTTCCATTAGTAAAGAAATAATGTGTCTCATATTAAGTACGCTCCGTTTTGCTTAGCCACATCTTGTCCATACCCTCGCCTTTGATCTGCATTGGGTAAACGTGTTCGGTTTCATCTACATTGATGTCAACAAACACCAAACGATCTTTCATATCTAACGCTTTTTGTAGACCCGCTTCAAGCTGATCTGGCGTTTCGATACGAATACCGACGTGACCATAAGCTTCTGCAATCGCTGCAAAATCAGGAACAGAACTCATGTATGAATTGGAGTGACGACCTTGGTAAATAATGTCTTGCCACTGTTTTACCATGCCTAAGAATCGGTTGTTCAGGTTGATGATCTTCACAGGGATGTCGTATTGCATTGCCGTCGACAATTCCTGAATGTTCATCTGAATACTGCCATCACCAGTGACCACGACCACTTCTTCTTCTGGCATTGCGAATTTCACGCCCATACCAGCAGGTAGGCCGAAGCCCATCGTGCCAAGACCACCTGAATTAATCCAACGGCGTGGCTTATTAAATGGGTAGTAAAGCGCAGCAAACATCTGGTGCTGCCCCACATCCGATGCAACATAAGCATCACCATTGGTTAGCTTATGTAGCGTCTCAATCACTTGTTGAGGCTTAATACGTTCAGAAGATGTTTCGTAAGCTAAGCAATTACGGTTGCGCCAAACTTGGATCTCTTCCCACCAGTTAGTGATTGCATCCTGATCGCTGCTGCTACCCTGCTCGTTTAGTAAGCCCACCATGGTTGCTAAAACCTTGTCGGCAGAACCTACGATCGGCAGATCCACTTTTACGTTTTTCGAGATAGAAGAAGGATCGATATCGATATGCATCACTTTCGCGTTAGGACAGTACTTTTCTAAGTTGTTGGTGGTACGATCATCAAAACGCACACCAATACCAAAGATCAGATCCGCTTCATGCATTGCCATATTGGCTTCATATGTACCATGCATGCCTAGCATACCCAATGAGTTCTTGTGCGTACCAGGGAAAGCACCTAACCCCATCAATGTACTCACTACTGGTAAGTTCAGTTGCTCTGACAACTCTTGGATATATTCAGAAGCGCCAGAAATCACCGCACCACCACCGATATACAATACCGGCTTCTTCGCTTCAACCAACGATTTCAGCGCTTTCTTGATCTGACCTTTATGGCCAGATGTCGTTGGCTTATAAGAGCGCATCGAGATGCTTTCAGGATACTCGTAAGGGAGCTTGATTTGCGGATTCAAAATGTCTTTTGGCAAATCAATCACAACTGGGCCAGGACGACCAGTTGTCGAGATGTAAAACGCCTTTTTGATCGTCTCAGGAATATCTTCCGCTTTTTTCACTAGGAAGCTGTGTTTAACGACTGGACGAGAAACACCCACGATGTCACACTCTTGGAAGGCATCATTACCGATCAGGTTGTTCGGTACGTTACCAGAGATAACGATCATTGGAATGGAGTCCATATACGCGGTTGCAATACCGGTGATGGTATTGGTCGCGCCTGGACCTGAACATACCAGTACTACACCAGGCTTGCCCGTTGCTCGTGCATAGCCATCTGCCATATGGGTAGCTGCTTGCTCGTGTCGTACTAATACGTGTTTGATTTGGTCTGTTTTGGCGTGCAGCGCATCGTAGATATCTAATACGGAACCACCTGGGTAACCAAAGATTTGTTCTACGCTCTCTTCAATCAGAGATTGCACAACCATCTCTGCGCCTGACAACATTGCTGTCATAATTGCTCTCCTTACCAGTATTCCTCTCCGTAAGGCCAACGGTTTGGTCTGGTTTTACATAGTCTAGGTCTTATTCGTAGCCTAATAGAAATACTTCCACTTTTTCAGCTATGTCTTGCGCCTGTCATAACAAAACGCAAGGTAACACAACAAATGTAACGTTTTATTATCAACGGGTCTAATGAGAGTTGAATCAAATTTTAAACAAGATGCTACAAATCAGAACAAAGACAGGGTTAGACGCTACCAAGAACGGCCAAATCAGAACCAATAGAACAAACAAGCCAAAAATAAAGTGAATAATTTCACTCAAAATAGCGGCGTAGAGTGTTTTTTTCTCTTTACTGAGAGGAAAGAAGTGTGAAAAGCGGTCATAAAAAATCCCCAGCAGCACAATACTAGGCAACTGGGGAGTTTTTCATCAATCTGAAATCTAAGTCAGCTTAAGTTACTTTTTATCTGACTTTTCTTTGTACATTTCTTCAATTTCATCTTGGTATTTGTCATTAATGACTTTACGACGAAGTTTTTGTGTTGGGGTCAACTCACCATCATCCATCGAGAACGCTTTTGGTAACAATTTGAATTTCTTAACTTGTTCAAATTTTGCCAGTTCTTTTTGTAGGTCATTCACTCGCTTCTCAAGCATCTCAACAATCTGGTGATGCTTAATAAGTTCAACACGATCGTGGTAAGCGATATTCAGTTCTTTTGCGTACTCTTCTAATGAGTCATAACAAGGAACAATCAGGGCAGATACAAACTTACGAGTGTCAGCAATCACAGCAATTTGTTCGATAAAGTGATCTTTACCGATTGCGCCTTCTACAACTTGCGGAGCAATGTATTTGCCGTTGGAGGTCTTCATCAACTCTTTGATACGGTCAGTAATGAACAAGTTACCATTTTCATCAATGTAACCCGCGTCACCTGTTTTTAAGAAACCGTGCTCATCAAACGTTTTTTCGGTTTCTTCCGGCATTTTGTAGTAACCGCGCATCACCATAGGACCACGCACTAAGATCTCGTTATTTTCACCGATCTTAACTTGCGCACCCGGCATTGCCATACCGATAGAGCTTGGGTCAAAACACTGGTCATCCCAACATGAAACCGTTGCAGTGGTCTCAGTCATACCATAACCAAGTTTTACGTTAATACCGATTGCATGGAAGAAGCGACCAATGGTTTCATCAAGCTTTGCACCACCACAAGGCATGAAGTTAATACGTCCACCCAACAATGCACGTAGCTTACTTAGAACCAACTTGTCAGCTAAAGCGTATGACTTACGCAGCATGAGTGATGGCTTGCGCTTCTCTTGATGACAAGCAGCCATCTTCGCGCCCATATTCACTGCCCAAGTAAACATAATCTTACGGTGGAATGGAGCACGCGACACTTTTTCATGGATCGCAGAGAAAATCTTCTCATAGAAGCGAGGAACGGCACTCATTACCGTCGGACGCACTTCGCTCAGCGCATCTCGCACTTGCATGGTGTCTTGTAGGTAGCAGTTAGTACCGCCTTTATAGAGTACGTAAAATGTCCACGCACGCTCAAATACGTGTGATAGTGGCAAGAAGCACAGCGATACGTCATCTTCAGTCAAACTCAAACGCTCATCATGGCCTTCAAGCTGAGCTGAGATGTTAGCGTAATCCAACATCACACCCTTTGGCTGCCCCGTTGTACCCGAGGTATAGATCAGCGTCAGCAAGTCTGCTTCTTGCGCCTGCTCTAAACGAGCATTAAGTTCTGGTTGATGACAATTGTCACCTTTTGCAACGAAGTCTCGCCAAGTCATGGCAAATGCATGCTCACCCAACTCAATATCGTCAGACATCGCTACGACTAGCTCAAGCTGCTTACATTCATCGAAAATACTGACGGCAGCATCAAACTGCGGCTGCTCACCAACAAACAGCACTTTTACATCAGCGTTATCAATAATGTAAGCCGATTGTGCAGCGGTATTGGTTGGGTAGATAGGAACAGTCACACCACGTAATTGCAACGCTGCGAAATCAGCGATGGTCCATTGTGGCATGTTGTTTGAGAAGATACCGATCTTATCTTGAACGCCCAATCCTTGAGCCAAAAGAGCAAGTGACAAAGCATCTACTTGCTGCCCAAACTGTTCCCAAGTTATACCCTGCCACGCATCACCCACTTTATGTTTGAGTGCAACACGGGTACCACCTTTCGCAATTTGTTCACGAATACGTTTAACGATATGAAAATCTAACTTGGCCATTCTCTACATTACCTTTTGGCTTACAGGCGTAAGCTATTTGAGCGAACAAGTGTAACCTCGACGCCTAAAAACGCAACTGACCATTATCAAACTTATCATTATTAAGAGAGCACTATCACTAATGAGAGCTTAGCATGCCTTTAACTGCTGAAGGTTTAATCAAGTTAAGTCGCTGTTTCAGCTATTAATTGGTAGAAATAAAAAGACCCCGAGAGACTAAGTTCTCTCGGGGCCAAGGAATTGTAAAAATTGATGATTACAAATCCAGTCTGACCAGTTAGTCAGGCTAAAAATTCAGCTTATTTAAGCGCTACCACTTCACCACAAGTGATCATAAGTTGATCACGTAGCCAAATGTGACCTTTATCTTTCTCACTTGATTCATGCCAGCTTAGATAACCGCTGATTTCTTTGTTTTCAAATGGGAAATCTAGGATTTGTAGTTGATCGCTGTTTACTGCGTTCTCAGCCATCCAACGTGGTGCGATAGTCACAAGCTCAGATTGGCTCACTACGTATAGTAGGTTGCTTAGGCTTGAACCTTCGTATGCTGCTTGGCAATCAAGCTCACGGTATGCTTGCTCAGAGAAGCTACGTTGACCGTGTACGCGTGATAGTTTTGCGTGTTTCTCGTTGATCAGTAGCTCTGCAGAAACACCGCCTTGGATACGAGGGTGAGTCTTAGAAGCGATCACAACCAACTCATCTTTGAAGATCTCAGTACTTGAGAAGCCCTGATCATCGAAGCGCGCATAGTCAATTACAAAGTCGATTTCTTGGTAGCGCATACGCTCAGATAGAAGACGGTCGAACTCTGCATCCAAATGAAGTTGCACACTCGGTGCCTGCTCATTAATGCTAGCCATAATTTTAGGTGCGAATCGCATATCACACGGGCTGCAAATCGCCAGTTTAAATAGACGAGTCGAAGACTCTGGTTGGAATACTGAGCTTGGTAATTCGTTACGAATAAGCTGTAGTGCTTGGCGGATTGGGCCAAACAGTTGGCGAGCGCGTTGTGTTGGCTGAATACCACGGCCCTGACGCATAAATAGCTCATCGTTGAACATCACTTTTAGACGTGCAACGGCATTACTAACCGCTGGCTGTGACATACCTAGGTTATGCGCTGCGCGGGTAATATTCTGTTCTTGCATCACTGCATCAAAAACCGTTAATAGGTTCAAATCTACCCCACGTAGGGTACTTTCCATACGGTAGCTTGCAATTGCGCTCATCGCGTCTTTTTTGTCTAACATTGAGTGCGCCTCTTGTGTAATCGTCAATTTGGTTCAGTGAATTCTTATTAAATATGGACTCAAGTTTACGCACCACTGGCACTCATTGAGTTCTCACATATTTAACGAATAGAAAACCGAGTTATTATTATATTTATCGTCCGGATAATTCCGGCTCGACCCGTACTATCAACTAATCAATCATGGTTTATCAACTAGATTGATATTTAATCACTATATTTTAGCCTTTTTATTATTTATTCATTAAAAATCAATCAGTTGATAAAAACATAAAAAACCATAAAAAAGATAAAATGAGGAAGTAAAGCAATCTATTGAGGAGAGTTATGGCTATCGAATGGCCGAAGAATACAAATTGACGACAGCTATTAATTCGACAAACTTTCACAAACTGGGGGTTATGGTTCCGATGCAAATCTCAACAGTTAAGCCAGATCATAACCAATTTGTTCAACCTAGATATATATGCAAGGCAGGAGTAATTCTCATCCACTGAGAGAAGGTGGAGAAAAGGGACACTTTTTCAGCTGAATAAGATGAATGATAGAAAGCGTAAATATATATACTCAAGTCACTTCAAGATACAGGATTCAAAGCGTTGTCACTGTTTCCCTGTTTAGTGAAAGTAAGCAAGAAAAACAACGAAGCGGAATAGCTCGCTCTTTCCAAGTTGTTTGGCGATGCGACTTAGTTATCAAAGAACGAGCTTCAAATTATTGCCTCGCCTTCAAACCAAATCATTCTCACTAAACCAAGCATCTCGAGGTTACTTGAGTATAAGTCTAGAAGCGCACGGGCAAACGCTCACTGATAAGTCATATTGACTGATTGTATTAATCAAATAGCTATAGAGACACTTCTGCATAACTGGGGAAATCCACTTTATCCCACAACTGTTTTGCAAGAGATTCAGGTGAGTCCCATACGCCCTGAACAACCCATTCGGCAATCGCACTCGCTACATCCGGATAATGAATACTTTCAGCTTGTTCCTCACATAGCCATTGCCTCACCGTCCCAACATCTAGAGCGTCCATAGAATATGCCAGGCCTAACGCTTCCAATGTTGCAACATTGCTTTGTTGCTCGAACTGCCCGGATAAAGGTTTGAGTAATAGCTTCTTTCCTAAAGAGAGCGCCTCTGATGGCAACTCAAAACCACCATTCGCAATCACTCCAATACAGCTTTGGAGGTGATGTTGAAAGTGAGTGTGACTCAGCGACCTCAATTCAACATTCTCAATACGTTCACTTTCAATTACATCAGGGTGATAACAGATGAACGCTTGTTGATTGAAGTGGAATAACAAATCGCAAATGTCTTCTATTGACTCAAATGGCAAGTACACTAAAACAAAATCTTGATTATCAGCTGTATAGTCAAGCGTATGAACGATAGGCGGCAAGATGGGCTGCTCAAAATGATACCAATGTAATCCAAGCAGATACTGTGATGGAGCAAAATGCTTAATCATCGACTTATCAAGCCAGTTAGCGCCCTTGGAAGGTACTGGGTAGCGGAATGCATTCTGATGGCTAATGCCAATGCAAGGTGTATTTTGCTTGCGTGCCGCCCATGCCGAAACAGGTTCAAAGTCATTGATAACCAAATCATAGGGCGATAAATCAAGCTGATTCACCTCTTTGAGAAACTGAATAAAGTTGGAGTTCAATGCCGTTTTAACGTAATTAACTGACCCCTTTTCAGTAATAAAAGAAAAGCCTCTGCGAGTTTGATAATCTCCAAATGACTCCATCGAAAAGTACTTCTCTGGAGCGCGGCCAGAAAACAAAAAATCAACCTGCACATCGTGAACCTTAAATGCTTCACTCATGGCTCTTGCACGTGCGATATGACCATTTCCCGTCCCTTGAACACCATAAAGTATTTTCATGAGTTAGCCTCCTACGAGAGCAATAGCAAGCGAACCACACATGCTACCTAGCAGTGCTCCAATAATGATATCGGTAAAGAAGTGAACACCGAGCAATATACGCGATATCCCTATCAAACTAGCCCAAGCAACAGCAAACATACCTAACTCTGGGTAGAAATGGTGGATAAGCGTAGCCATCAAGAATCCAGCGGCGGTATGACCTGAAGGTAAGCTATAACGATCTGAAGGGGTGATAAAAGCAGGCAGTAAAGCACTTAACTCTTCAGGTCGACGTCGCTTAAAACTATTTTTCAACATCCAGTAAATGGGTAACTCGATGGCAAATGCGGTCAATCCAGCAAATAAGAACCAATGACCATGTTGCTTATCAAGAAGCCAAGCCAATAGACCTAACACTATGTAGAGATGCCCATCACCACTGTGGGAGACACCTTTACTAATGTTCGCGACTTGCTGATTGAAGCGGTGTTGCAAACACACACTGGAAAATGCCAAATCAAACTTGGCAATGCTTTCGATTGGTTGGGTAATTGTCTCTAAAGCTCGCATGTAACTGTCCTTTACTTTGACAACGACGTTGTATGAAAAAGTAGGCGTTGAAGGTGACAACTACATGACGAGAAGTTGGACAATTAATGACAAAAGCCCCTTTATCATCAGTGTAAAGAGGCTAAAGCGATAAAATAATGAGAGGGATTAGTAAGTTCTATGAATATCTTGGGAAGAGATAGGATCTGCAATAAACCACAGTTTTCGATCTTTGCGGCACGCCTTAATAGCACCAGATGATTGTTCTCCTTCTTTAGTAAGTTCATAGTTTAAGAATCTGCAAGTGTAGTTACCAAAGAAGCCTTTCAACGGCAAATCAATCTCGGAATTAGCTTGAGTGTGGTAGTTTACAGACAATAAAGGGTTAGGTTGAGTAGATAAAATATCTCTTTGAACGACGTTGCTTCGCACGTAATCACGATGAACGTAACCTCTTATCACTCCTTTTTGCTCTACCAACAACCATGGTTTACCTACAACTTTGGCTAGAGCATTAAAAACCTCACCTTTTTGAAGTTCACCAAGTTTATCAGCATGTTTGCCCGGCTCAGATCTTAAATTCAGTACAGTTTTAGAGCGGTAGGAAACCCCCAAAAACTCTAGATTCTGATAGCCCCTCACTTCCTCTTCGGTGTACTTACTAATAGATTTAGATTTATATTCAACTGGTTGAACATGAATTTTCCACCAAGCATAAGTGGACGGGTCTTTACCTTTCCAGTTACTTTTAGAATCAGACTCTAATGCTTCTAGTATCTGATTTAAAAAATAATCTCGCCCCTGCTGACTTAAGTACAGGTCCATCTGTTCGGTCATTATCATGACACTCTCAGAGTGGCTCGCCGCTTTTTCTTTTGATATTTGATCGGATTGTATCTTCGGTTGAAAATGCAGCATCTGACACCCTGCTAAAAGCAATGCACTCAAAACTAACATTGAGTGACCAAGTTGTTTTCTTAAGCCCATAGCACCTTCCTTCGCCTAATTCTATCTGCCTGGTAACGCCCCCTACTATAAAATGCAAGGATTGAATTATCTCAATAAAATCTGACGTTTGTGTGCTAAGTCGCAAACGATATATCTATATAAGAACTTGAATTCCCATTCGGCTGACATCCATCATTTAAGGTAATCATGGAAAAGCTATATGTAACAAAGTTCAAAGGATATGAAACTAATACGGCGCTCCCATAGCCTTTATCCGAATAGCAAAGTCCATGTCAGATAAGCTAAACCTCATCCAATATGAATAAAAAATCAACTTTAGGGTTGACGTGTTCCATTGAGTGCGGTACTAATTTGTTAACTTAATTTTGTGGAATGCTTAACAACTATGTCAGCACGTTTTTCTATCCTGCTTAGCCTCCTCCTGATCGTGACCAATTCGCGCGGGTAGGCTGTGGAAGAAAAATAACCACACCAATTTCTAAGAAGCCCGCATGCAAATGCGGGTTTTTTTATATCTAAATACCGGAAGTAAACGATTAAATTGCACGAAAAGTGCAGAAATCATGAAGGAAGCAAACATGAACGATCAGGTCATTATATTCGACACCACGTTGCGTGATGGCGAACAAGCGTTGTCAGCAAGCTTGACGGTTAAAGAAAAACTGCAGATTGCCTATGCGCTGGAAAGGCTAGGCGTTGATGTTATTGAAGCGGGTTTTCCGGTTTCTTCTCCGGGTGACTTCGAGTCCGTACAAACCATCGCAAAACACATTAAAAACAGCCGAGTTTGTGCCCTTTCGCGTGCCGTTGCGAAAGACATCGATGCTGCCGCTGAAGCGCTAAAAGTCGCAGACGCATTCCGAATCCACACTTTCATCTCGACTTCGACTGTTCACGTTCAAGACAAACTGCGCCGCAGCTACGACGATGTTGTAGAAATGGGCGTGAAAGCCGTAAAACACGCACGTAACTACACCGATGACGTTGAGTTTTCTTGTGAAGATGCTGGTCGCACCCCTATCGACAATCTATGTCGTATGGTTGAAGCGGCTATTGATGCTGGCGCAAGCACCATCAATATCCCAGATACCGTTGGCTACACAGTACCAAGTGAATTTGGCGGCATCATTGAGACGCTATTCAACCGCGTACCAAACATCGACAAAGCGATCATCTCTGTTCACTGCCACGATGATTTGGGTATGTCTGTTGCCAACTCTATCGCTGCCGTTCAAGCGGGCGCTCGTCAGGTAGAGGGCACTATCAACGGTATCGGTGAGCGTGCGGGTAACTGTTCTCTTGAAGAAATCGCGATGATCCTAAAAACGCGCCAAGAATTCATGGGCGTGCATACCGGTCTAAAACACGACGAAATCCATCGTACCAGCAAGTTGGTCAGCCAGCTTTGTAACATGCCAATCCAGAGCAACAAGGCGATCGTTGGTGCCAACGCATTTAGCCATTCTTCAGGGATCCACCAAGATGGCATGCTAAAGAACAAAAACACTTACGAGATCATGACGCCTGAGTCAATTGGCCTTAAGAACCAAGCATTGAACCTAACCAGTCGCAGTGGCCGTGCTGCGGTTAAGAGCCACATGGACGCGATGGGCTACAAAGAAGAAGAGTACAACCTAGATGCGCTGTACGAAGACTTCTTGAAGCTTGCTGACCGCAAAGGTCAGGTGTTCGACTACGATCTAGAAGCACTAATGCACTTCTCGAACTTGCGCGAAGAAGACGACTTCTACAAGTTGAACTACCTAAGCGTTCAATCTGGCAGCGTAATGGCAACCACCAGCGTCAAAATGCAATGTGGCGATGAAGAAATGTGTGAAGCTGCCGTCGGTAATGGCCCAGTTGATGCGCTATACCAATGTATCTACCGCGTGACCGGTTACGAGATCGTCCTAGACAAGTTCGACCTAACCGCAAAAGGCGAAGGTGAAGATGGCCTTGGTCAAGCAGACATCATCGCTAACTACAAAGGCCGTAAGTACCACGGTACAGGCGTTTCTACCGATATTGTAGAAGCATCTGGCCAAGCGCTATTACACGTAATCAACAGCATTCATCGTGCCGACAAGATTGAAGAGATGAAGCAAAAGAGAATTGCGACGGTTTAATCATTAATTCAAGGAGCTTGAGTCCCACAACACAGGCTCCAACCAAATTCGTTTTAGACAAGCTCAAAAAATTTAGAAAATTTAAAGGATTAACATGACAGACAAATCATACAAAATTGCCGTTTTACCAGGCGACGGCATCGGCCCAGAAGTAATGGCGCAAGCACACAAGGTGCTAGATGCAATCGAGAAGAAACACGGCATTGCGTTTGAGCGTGACGAGCACGATGTAGGTGGTATCGCGATCGATAACCACGGTTGCCCGCTTCCAGAAAGCACAGTCAAAGCCTGTGAAGAGTCTGATGCAGTCCTATTCGGTTCAGTTGGCGGCCCTAAGTGGGAGCACTTACCACCAAATGACCAACCAGAGCGCGGTGCCCTACTGCCGCTACGCAAGCACTTCCAACTGTTCTGTAATCTACGCCCGGCACAAATTCACTCAGGTCTTGAAGCCTTCTCACCACTACGTGCAGACATCTCAGGTCGTGGTTTTGACATCGTGGTAGTCCGTGAACTAACAGGCGGTATCTACTTCGGCCAACCAAAAGGTCGTGAAGGTGAAGGTCCAACAGAGAAAGCGTTCGACACTGAGATTTACCACCGCTTTGAGATCGAACGTATTGCAAAAATCGCTTTTGAGTCTGCTCGTCTACGCCGCAAGAAAGTGTGCTCAATCGACAAAGCGAACGTTCTACAAAGCTCTATCCTATGGCGTGAAGTAGTCGAAGAAATCGCAAAAGACTACCCAGATGTTGAGCTGTCACACATGTACATTGATAACGCAACCATGCAGCTTATCAAAGACCCTGCACAATTCGACGTAATGCTATGTTCGAACATCTTCGGCGACATCATTTCTGATGAGTGCGCGATGATCACTGGCTCTATGGGCATGTTGCCTTCCGCGAGCCTAAACGAAAGCAAGTTTGGTCTGTACGAACCAGCTGGTGGTAGTGCTCCGGATATCGCAGGTAAGAACATCGCTAACCCAGTGGCGCAAATCCTATCCGCGGCACTGATGTTGCGTTACAGCCTAGGTGAAGAAACGGCGGCACAAGACATTGAATCGGCAGTTTCAAAAGCACTATCAGCGGGTGAGCTAACGGGCGACCTTGCCGGTGACAACCCAGCACTTTCGACGTCTGAGATGGGCGATAAGATCGCTGAGTACATCTTAAACTCTTAATACAAAACAGATTCATAATAAATACTAAATCCTCGGTCAACCAATGGCTTTCTTCTAAGTCATTGGGGCAATAGCAAGGCAGCAAGGCCATTTATATTAAGGCGTTTAGTTCGCTAAATAACTGGATAAATGGGTGTCGCTAACGCAGTTATTGCGGCAAAGGCGACGAGGAAAGGAAGCAAACAATGGGCAAAACATTATACGAAAAAGTCTACGACGCACACGTTGCCGTTGCAGCAGAAGGGGAAAACCCAATCTTGTACATCGATCGTCACTTGGTACACGAAGTGACGTCTCCGCAGGCATTTGACGGCTTGCGTGAAAAAGGTCGTAAAGTGCGTCAGGTCAGCAAAACTTTTGCCACCATGGACCACAATGTTTCTACTACAACCAAAGACATCAACGCCTCCGGTGAGATGGCACGTATCCAGATGGAAACGCTATCGAAAAACTGTGAAGAATTTGGCGTTACGCTTTACGACATCAACCATAAATACCAAGGTATTGTCCACGTTATGGGCCCAGAGCTTGGTATTACCCTACCGGGCATGACGATTGTTTGTGGTGACTCGCACACAGCTACACACGGAGCATTCGGCTCTCTCGCTTTTGGTATTGGTACATCTGAAGTTGAGCACGTATTAGCAACTCAAACGCTAAAACAAGCGCGCGCTAAAACGATGAAAATCGAAGTAAAAGGCAAAGTGGCGCCGGGCATCACGGCGAAAGATATCGTGCTAGCGATCATCGGTGAAACCACAGCTGCTGGCGGTACAGGCTACGTGGTTGAATTCTGTGGTGAAGCGATCACCGACCTTTCAATGGAAGGCCGCATGACCGTATGTAACATGGCGATTGAGCTAGGTGCGAAAGCCGGTTTGATTGCACCAGATGAAACCACATTCGAATACATTAAAGGCCGTAAATTCTCACCTCAAGGTGCGGACTTTAATGCAGCAGTAGAATACTGGAAGACATTAAAAACTGACGATGATGCTCAGTTTGATGCGGTTGTGACGCTAAACGCAGCAGACATCAAACCACAAGTCACTTGGGGTACTAACCCAGGCCAAGTTATCGCGGTAGACCAGCCGATCCCAGCACCAGAAAGTTTTGCCGATCCAGTAGAAAAAGCCTCGGCAGAAAAAGCATTGGCTTACATGGGTCTAGAAGCGGGCAAGTCATTGTCTGATTACAACGTCGATAAAGTCTTCGTTGGTTCTTGTACTAACTCACGTATCGAAGACATGCGCGCAGCCGCTGAAGTAGCGAAAGGTCGCAAAGTCGCGTCTCACGTTCAAGCGCTTATCGTCCCGGGCTCTGAGCAAGTAAAAGCGCAGGCAGAAGCGGAAGGTTTGGACGTTATCTTTAAAGAAGCGGGCTTTGAGTGGCGCCTACCAGGTTGTTCAATGTGTCTAGCAATGAACAACGACCGTTTGGGTCCACATGAACGTTGTGCGTCTACTTCAAACCGTAACTTTGAAGGCCGCCAAGGTCGTGATGGCCGTACCCACCTAGTGAGCCCTGCGATGGCAGCGGCGGCAGCAATTGCTGGTCACTTTGTAGATATCCGTGAACTAGACTAAGGAGCAAACAAATGTCAGGCTTTAAACAACACACAGGCTTAGTTGTTCCTCTAGATGCAGCGAACGTTGATACTGATGCCATCATTCCAAAACAGTTCCTGCAAAAGGTCTCTCGCCTAGGGTTTGGTAAGCACCTATTCCATGACTGGCGCTTCCTAGACGATGCTGGCGAACAACCGAACCCAGAGTTCGTGATGAACGCTCCTCGCTACAAAGGCGCTTCTATCTTGCTAGCGCGTGAAAACTTCGGTTGTGGTTCTTCTCGTGAGCACGCTCCGTGGGCACTAGCGGATTACGGCATCAAAGCGATGATCGCACCAAGCTTTGCCGATATTTTTTACGGTAACTCGATCAACAACCAAATGGTGCCAGTTCGTTTGACTGAGCAAGAAGTGGATGAAATCTTCCAGTTTGTTGAGGCGAATGAAGGCGCAGAAATCGAGGTCGACCTAGAAGCGAATGTGGTTCGTGCTAACGGCAAAGAGTACAGCTTTGAAATCGACTCATTCCGTCGTCACTGCCTGCTAAACGGTTTGGACAATATTGGTCTTACCCTTCAACACGAAGACAAGATTGCCGAGTACGAGGCGAATATCCCAAGCTTCTTGAGCTAATTCAAATCGTAATTGAAACAAATACAGGGTTGGCATTGGCCAACCTTTTTTCTTTATATTCATTGTGTCAGGAAAGAAATCCCATCGTAGACAGGTCTACACTATCAACAAGGTTTAACCCAAAGGTCTCTCTATGAAGCGTCTGTTATTGCTATTGTGTGCTCTGGTTTCTTTATCAACATTTGCCGCACCTAAATCGGATTTATGGCCGTATTGGAAACAATCAAATCAAGCCAATCAAAGTCAAATCTCTCATCAAGATTGGCAGCAATTACTCGATGCTTATTTAGTTGAACAAAGCGAGAATACCTTGTTTCGTTACAGCAAAGTCACAGCTTCCGACAAAGCGAAGTTGAAGCAGTACATCCAACGATTGGCGAAACTTGACCCTCTACAATACAACCAAGCAGAGCAATACGCCTATTGGGTGAACCTTTACAACGCCATCACGGTTGATCTGATTTTGGATAACTATCCCGTCAAATCGATAACCAAGCTGGGTGGCTTGTTTAGCTTTGGACCTTGGGGAGATGATGTGGTCGTGATCAACGGTAAGGATCTGACTTTAAACGATATTGAGCATCGAATTTTGCGCCCGATTTGGAATGACCCAAGAACCCATTACGCGGTTAACTGTGCCAGCTTAGGTTGCCCAAACCTACAAAATCAAGCATTCACCGCTGAAAACACACAAGCTCTACTGGATAGTGCCGCCAAAACATTTATCAACAGCAGCAAAGGCGTATCTATCCAAGGAAACACGGCACAGCTTTCTTCCATTTATGATTGGTTTGCCGAAGATTTTGGTGGTGAGAAGCAAGTATTTAATCACATTGCTCAATATGCTCCGCAATACCAAGGCTTTTCTGGAAAAGTAAAATACGAATACGATTGGAATTTAAATCAAGCCAATTGATGTGGACTGGTAGGTCTATACACTTTTGGATCATGCTAACCCGAAAGCTCGAAACCATCACCAAACCAAAGACCAGACAGAAACTAAAAAAGGGCACTAGGTGCCCTTTTTATTGAGATTTGATAAGAATACGCACTTATTTAAAGCCTTTGACCTTTTTAATCAGATCGTAAGCATTCTGAATTTCCTGCGACTTTTCTTTCGCTACGTTCATCATTTCTGGTGGTAGACCTTTTGCCATCAACTTGTCTGGGTGATGCTCATTCATCAGTTTACGGTAAGCGCGCTTAACGGTTTTACCGTCTGAATCTGAAGACACATCCAGAATTTTATAAGCATCAGCCAATTGATCCGCTTGCGAAGCTTGTTGCCAACCTGAACCTGATGACTGGTACTGGCCTTGATGTTGACCTTGGAATCCGCCCTGACTTTGGAAACGGAACGCCGCTTCTTGCATGTGCAGACGACGCTCTAGTTGCTCTGAAGAAAACCCGAGGCCACGTGCAATTTTATGTAGTACATTTCGCTCACTTGGATGAATCGAACCGTCAGCAAATGCTGCCGAGATCTGCAGCTCTAAGAAGAACTGCAATAAATCGAAACGACCGCCTGAAGATATCTTTACACGTACCAACACATCATCTAGAGGGAAGTCACTTTCTTTCCCTTCACGAAACGCGTCTTGTGCTGCGCGGCGCTGGTCGCCATGAAGACTCATGCGGTCCATCATCGCTGATGCTAATTGAATCTCTTCTTTAGTCACTTGACCTTTGGCTTTTGCTAGGTGGCCCATTACCGCAAACGCCGCTTTGAAGAACTCTTCTTGCCGCTGTGCTTGGCTAGGTCCTTTACCAAAGCCTCCGGTAGAAAACCCCGCTTGGCTTAAACGACGCGCTTTATCGAATTGGTGACCGATAAATAGGCCAAACAACAAACCGAATGGACCACCGAGTAACAAGCCAAAAAAGGCACCCAAAATTTTGCCAAAAATATGCATTATGTGTTCTCTATCAATGAATTTTTATCGACGACGACGGTCTTATAGTGCTGGACGCGATGATTTCCTTTATGATAAGGGAATTGTTTTTATTTCGGCCAGGCCATTTCGCCTATTTATCTTTGTGACTTATATATTTGGCAATTATGCCATAACTATATGAGCTCTGAGATACGCGCCGCTATAGTTAGATTCATTTGGCTATGTAGCGAAGGGATAACGACCCCAATAGCCATCGAGCAGCAGTGACACAGGACAGTTCAATTCCATGCAACATTTCTCCCGCACGTTTTTAGCGGCTTCTATCAGCACCGCTCTGTTTGTACCCACAACTCACGCTGAAGCTAATATGCATGATAGTGTGCAGGAAATGCCCACCACAGATCAATGCTTGGTCCAAACCGACAATGAAGATACGCAAAGCATTCCTGTCAAAGTGGAAGCCGATAACCTCCAAGCCATAAATGGTGATAAAGCAATTTATTCTGGCAATGTTAAAGTCACTCAGGGCCGTAAGCGTATCACAGCTGACAATGTCACTTTACATCAGCAAGACAATGTCGTCGTAGCTGAAGGCAACGTAACGTTCAATGATGGCGAAGTAAAAGCGAACTCAACACGTGCTACCAACGACATAGATCAAAACACTTTTTCGCTAGAGAACACTGACTACAAGTTTTTATGTGAATCAAAGCGTGGTAGAGCAGCCTACATATCTAGAACTGGTCAATCTTTGTATGAAATAGAAGATGGCTCTATGACAGCCTGTCCTGAAGGTGATAACTCTTGGCGCCTCGTTGCATCAGGTATTGATATTGACCAGGATGAGGAAATGGCAACGCTTTACAATCCTCGCTTTGAGATACTAAACATACCAGTGATGTATTCTCCGTATCTTACCCTTCCAATCGGTGACACACGCAAAACCGGTTTCTTGTTTCCATCGATCTCCTATGGCTCGAGTGATGGCTTAGAAGTAGAAGTGCCATTCTACTGGAACATGGCCCCAAACTATGACATGACGATCACTGCTCTCTACATGCAGGAACGTGGAACTAAGCTAGACACAGACTTTCGCTACCTAACGGATGGATGGGGAGGAGGCTCTTTAAAAGCAGAGTATCTTGCGGACGATGCTAAGAAAAAATCTGAAAATTCCCGCTGGGGTTATCAGTTTAAACATGCTGGAATAATTAACGAAAACTGGTTAGTTAGAGCAGATTACTCAGAAGTAAGTGATATCGACTTTTTCCAAGACTTAGATTCAGACATTGGTAATCGTGAAGATGGCCAACTGATTCATGAAGGGTTCGTCCAATACCGCGAGGAAAACTGGGACGTTAGCCTTACTGTACGCGACTTTCAGATTCTATTAGAGAACGGTAACAAGCCTTACCGCCTTCTTCCTCAACTAGAAGCAAACTACTATGCACCTCTTTGGAAGTCATACCTAAACTTCGATATTATCGGGCAAGTGAGTCAGTTCGATACCGAGGATCATGCAAAACCTGATGCTACACGTGTTCACATTGAGCCGGGCTTAACGATTCCTCTTTCTACCACGTGGGCATCATGGACAACTGAAGCTCGAGTACTTTCAACCTATTACTCACAAAAGTTAGACAGCTTAACCGACGTGAATCTAAAACAAACTTTGGACGAGAGTGTAAGTCGATTGATTCCTGAGTTTCGTTCCCACGCTCGCATTTATTTGGAACGCGACACAAGTTGGTTAAAAGGCTACACCCAGAGTTTGGAACCCCAAATTCAGTACCTATATGTTCCTGATGAAGATCAAAGCAACATCTATAACTACGATACAACCCTGCTACAAACCGACTACTATGGTCTGTTCCGTAGCCGTAAATACAGCGGTATAGACAAAATTGCCTCAGCTAACCAGTTAAGCTATGGTGCCAGTACTCGTTTCTTTGATGATGACTATAAAGAACGTCTAAACATATCTTTTGGCCAAATTTACTATTTTGACAAGAAGACCAAGCTAAGCAATAACCCAAGCTTACCAGACGAAACATCTAACTATTCATCATGGGCTGTTGAAGCTGACTTTAACTACGATGACTACCTTTTTTACCATGGTGGCATCCAGTACGACATTGATCTAAGCGCAATGCAACTTGCTAATAGCACCTTGGAATACCAGTTCCAAGGAGGCTTTTTACAGGCGAACTATCGTTACGTTACAAGAGATTACATAGAAGATACCATTGAGCTACCCGACTTAGATCGAATCACCAAAGATGGTATTTCTCAAGCAGGTTTGATCGCGTCGTATGAGATAAATAGAAACTGGTCAGCTAGTGGTCAATACTACTACGATCTAAATGAGAAAACCGACTTAGAGTGGTTAGCAAGCTTGAGATATACCTCTGATTGTTGGTATGTGGGCCTAACATACACAAATCAGTTGTTAGGTTGGAACAACGCAATCATTGGTGCAGATGGTGCAGATCCGGAGTATGACAACAACATCAGTGTCAACTTCGGTATTCAAGGCTTCTCAACAACGCAGCAAGGTGTAACCGCATTCAATGAACTTTCTCAAGCCGACAACGCGATCAAATACGGCCGACCATTCTATCTGAACAATTAATCAAATTAAGCGTCATATATATCGATGACGCTCAATTTTAACAACGGAATATTTAATGAAAATTTGGAAATCCATCTTATTCTCCACCCTACTATCTTGTGGTGTTGTAGCTGCACCTGTTGAGCTAGATAAGGTTGCCGTAATTGTAAACGATGGTGTGATACTACAAAGTGACATCAACACCGCGATGAAAACACTTCAAGCCAATGCTAGACAGAACGGGCAAAGCTTACCTTCTGCAAGTGTACTGAAGGAACAGGTCGTTGAAAAACTCATCATGGATACATTGCAAGAGCAAGAAGCAGAACGTATTGGTGTCCGCATTGACGACAACCGCCTAAACCAAGCCATTGCGGAAATTGCGCGTAACAACAACCAAACGATTGAGCAGCTAACGACTTCAATCCAGCAAGACGGCTTAAGCTACGCGGAGTTCCGAGAGCAAATTCGTAAAGAAATTGCTGCATCCGAAGCTCGCAACGCGCTAGTACGTCGCAGAATTAATATCCTTCCTGCAGAAGTAGATGGTCTTGCTGAGCAACTTGCACAAGAAACCAACGCGACGGTTCAATACAAAATTGGCCATATTCAGCTACGATTCTCCGATGACAAGCAAAAGTCAGAAGTTGAAGCGCAAGCAAAAGAACTGGTCAAAGAGTTGAACAAGGGTGCCGACTTTGCAGAAATGGCATACGCGTATTCTAAAGGCCCTAAAGCCTTGCAAGGTGGTGATTGGGGTTGGATGCGTAAAGAAGAAATGCCAACCATCTTTGCTGACCAAATCAAAATGCAAAATAAGGGCAGCATCATCGGTCCATTCCGCAGCGGCATTGGTTTCCACATCCTAAAAATTGAGGATGTAAAAGGTCTTGAGACTGTTGCAGTCACCGAAGTAAATGCTCGCCACATTCTTATTAAACCAACGGTTATTCTCAGTGACGATGGTGCGAAAAAACAGCTAAACGAGTTCATTCGTCGTATTAAAGCTGGTGAAGCAACGTTTGCTCAACTGGCAACACAATACAGCCAAGATCCTGGTTCAGCAGCACAAGATGGTGAGCTGGGCTACCAAACTCCGGATCTTTACGTGCCAGAGTTCAAACATCAAGTTGAGACATTACCAGTCGGCTCAATCAGTGAACCGTTCAAAACAGTACATGGCTGGCATATTGTTGAAGTGCTAGACCGCCGTCAAGTAGACCGCACTGACTCAGCGATGAAGAACAAAGCTTACCGTATTCTATTTAATCGCAAGTTTAATGAAGAAGTAGGCGCATGGATGCAAGAGCTTCGAGCGAGTGCATTCGTTGAAATCGTGGATGACAATGATGAAAACTAACTCGATTCGTAGAATCGTCGTCACCGCAGGTGAGCCTGCGGGGATTGGCCCTGATTTGGTGCTGGCCCTATCTAAGGAAGACTGGGCACACCAAATTGTCGTTTGTGCAGACAAAAATGTATTGGCAGAAAGAGCCAATCAGCTCGGCATAGACGTTCAACTGTTTGATTACAATCCAGAAGAAGCACCCAAAGCGCAACAAGCTGGCACTTTAATTGTAGACCACATCGAAATCGCAGAGACTGCGGTAGCCGGTCAACTTAATGAAGCCAACGGCCACTACGTGTTAAAAACGTTAGAAAGAGCCGCTTTGGGCTGTATGAATGATGAATTTGATGCTATTGTCACCGGCCCTGTACATAAGGGAGTGATTAATCGCTCAGGCGTTGCGTTCAGCGGTCATACAGAGTTCTTCGCCGAGAAGTCCAACACACCGTTGGTCGTGATGATGCTAGCCACTGAAGGCCTGCGAGTTGCTCTAGTAACAACGCATATACCTTTGGCTTACGTATCTAAAGCCGTCACGGAAGAGCGATTAGAAAAAATCATCGATATTCTTCATAAAGATCTTGTAGAAAAATTTGCCATCTCGCAGCCAAACATCTATGTTTGCGGGTTAAATCCACATGCGGGAGAAGATGGCTGTTTGGGTCGCGAAGAGATCGAAACCATCACTCCGACATTGGAAAAGATTCAAAAAGAAAAAGGAATCAATCTGATCGGCCCTTTGCCGGCAGACACCATTTTCAATGAAAAGTATTTAAACGATGCTGATGCTGTTTTAGGCATGTACCACGATCAAGTGTTGCCTGTATTAAAATACAAAGGCTTTGGTCGTTCAGTAAACATTACGCTTGGTCTACCATTTATTAGAACGTCGGTGGATCACGGTACTGCATTAGAACTGGCAGGGACAGGTCAAGCGGATACAGGGAGCTTCCGAACGGCGCTCACGCATGCGATAGAATTGGTAGAGAAGAAACAATGAGAAATGATGTCCATTTAGGACACAAAGCGCGTAAACGTTTTGGTCAAAACTTCCTGAACGACCCATACATTATTGATGGCATCGTATCAGCAATTAACCCAAGACCAGGTCAGAACCTTGTTGAGATCGGCCCAGGTCTTGGTGCAATCACTGAACCTGTCGGCCGTGAAGTCGATAAGTTCACCGTAATCGAGTTAGACCGCGATCTAGCAGAGCGTCTACGCAACCATCCAGAATTGGCTGACAAGCTGACTATTCACGAAGGCGATGCGATGCGCTTTGACTTCACTCAATTAGTGAAGCCAAACAACAAGCTACGTATCTTCGGTAACTTGCCATACAACATCTCTACACCATTGATGTTCCACCTATTTGAATTTCATAAAGACATTCAAGACATGCACTTTATGCTTCAAAAAGAAGTGGTAAACCGTTTGGCTGCAGGCCCTGGTAGCAAGGCTTACGGCCGTCTAACGGTAATGGCTCAATACTACTGTAAAGTTGTGCCCGTACTAGAAGTACCGCCGACGGCATTTGTTCCACCACCGAAGGTAGATTCAGCTGTGGTTCGCTTGGTTCCTTACGAAGTCCTTCCTCATCCAGCAAAAGATTTGCGTTTGTTGGAGCGTGTATGTCGCGAAGGCTTCAACCAACGACGTAAGACAGTACGTAACTGCTACAAATCACTGTTGAGCACAGAAGTATTGGAAGAGTTGGGCGTAAACCCAAGCATGCGCCCAGAGAACCTGACGCTACAGCAGTTTGTTGCCATGGCAAACTGGCTTGCGGATAACCCGCAGCACCAATAACTCAAACGATGAGCCAAACCCTTTGCGGTTTGGCTTATTATTATTGAGATAGTCGTTTACGAGGAGTGCACATGGACGTCATTCAACCTTGCATCAAGATTCAAGTTCATACCAAATACATTGAAGAACAGTCCAACCCTGAACTACAACGCTACGTTTTTGCTTACGTCATTACGATAAAAAACCTCAGCCAACAAACCGTACAATTAATCAGCCGCCGCTGGTTGATTACCGATTCCAATGGTAAGCAAATGACCGTAGAAGGCGAAGGTGTTGTCGGTCAGCAACCTTTTATTCCCGGTAGCGACGAATACACCTACAGCAGTGGCACCGCACTTGAAACGCCCGTTGGTGTAATGCAAGGGCATTACATACTTCTGGACGAAAAAGGGCAGGAATTTATCACCGAAATTGATCCATTCCGCTTGGCTGTTCCCAATGTTTTAAATTAATCAGGAGAGTCAGTGGCTACCTATATTGTTGGTGATATTCAAGGCTGTTTCGATGAGTTGTTACAACTGTTAGAGCAGGTCAACTTCTCAGCCAACCACGATCAACTGTGGTTAGCAGGCGACCTTGTCGCTCGCGGACCTAAATCTTTAGAAACACTACGCTTTGTTAAATCTCTCGGAGATAATGCAAAAGTCGTACTGGGTAATCATGACTTGCACCTAATGGCCGTCTCTCAAGGGCTAAAAAAAGTCAAAGATAAGGATAAAACCGCGCCTATCTTCTCAGCGCCAGACAAAGATGAACTGCTAACTTGGCTATCACAACAACCACTGTTGGCAGAACACGATGACTTTGTCATGTGTCATGCGGGCATCTCTCCGCAATGGGACTTGGTGACCGCTAGAAGCTGCGCTCGTGAAGTGGAAGCAATTATTCAAAGTGAGCAATTGCCTTGGCTGCTAGAAAACATGTACAGCAACCAACCTGACCTATGGGATGAATCCCTATCAGGGCTCGACCGTTACCGCTACACCATCAACGCCTTTACTCGTATGCGTTTTTGCTTTCCAGATGGCCGCTTGGATATGGATTGTAAACTGCCACCACAAGAAGTGTCAGAAGATGAACTTGTGCCTTGGTTTAAACTGCCACAACGAGTCCCTCTAGAAAAAGCAATTCTATTTGGGCACTGGGCAGCCCTTCAAGGTCATATCGATGAAAGCATTATTGGGCTTGATACGGGCTGCGTTTGGGGTGGCTCACTAACCATGATCCGTTGGGAAGACAAGCAAGTCTTCACTCAACAAGCTCTCAGTTAACGGCTCTGATTGCCGGACTAGAAAACAAAAAGCACCGCATTGGCGGTGCTTTTCTAATTCTATCCGATTACTTTTCTAGGACAGTAAAACGCATGTTGTAAGCGTTTTTCTCATCCGCTTGGTATGCTTCAGAGTACGTTTCTTTGAACTCAGCTCCCCAATCTGGGAACTGAGTATCTCCGTCAATTTCAGCTTCAATATGGGTAACATACAGTTTGTTGGCCATTGGTAAACAAGCAGCATAAATCGCCCCGCCACCAATGATCATCACTTCATCTACCTCGCCAACAACGTCAAGCGCATTCTCAATCGACGTAACAGTCGTTACCCCTTCGATTGTAAGCGATGCATCGCGGCTGATGACAATGTTCAAACGACCAGGTAATGGACGCCCAATCGATTCATAAGTTTTGCGTCCCATCACTACTGGTTTACCCATGGTACAACGCTTAAACCATGCAAAATCGGCAGGAAGATGCCAAGGCATTTGGTTATCTTTACCGATAATACGATTGTCTGCCATCGCGGCAATCATGCTGATGATCATATTGGGTCCTTAAACTATTGGTCGACGGCGATAGAATAGCAGCCCCGGAACTGCCAAGCCAACCGCTAAGCCTGCAATAATAAACATCGCCTTAAGAAAGTTTTCCATGCACGTCGCAATAAGTTCAGGTGAGTAACCCAGGTGGTTTATCTCTACCATGGCAATCATCGCTTTATAAGCAAATACCCCAGGAACCATAGGGATTAAGGCTGCAACAGTGAATACTTTAGGGTGAGCAAGAAAACGATGCGACCAATGAACACCAATCATACCAACCAGAGTAGCGGCAAAAAAAGTAGCCCACTCAATCGGTAAGCCAAAATGCATCATCAAATATCGACTGCCATGGCCAATAGCACCACCCACTGCACAATAGACTAAAGCTCTCTGTGGCACATTGAACACCATAGCAAAGCCGACAGCTGGAATCGCTGCAAAAAACATGTCATTTAAAAGACCTAAAGCCAGTTCAAACACACTCATTAGCTCATCCACCCCCAAATGCCAGTCACCTCCATTGCCGCCACAATACCAAGACAGGTTGCTAAAGTAAGCAAGCTCGCCATAGTGAATCGCGCGATCCCCATGTTGATGTGGCCTTTCAACATATCAGCAACCGAGTTAATGAGTGGAAAACCCGGAACCAGCATCAGTACTGATGACGCCATAGCGACCGTGGGCAGATTTCCGATATCAAAGATAACCGCTTGAGCAGAAACAAGAGTGGTAACAAAAGCCGTTGCAGCAAAGTTAAGTAATGGGTTGAAGTGACGATGACCTATCTCTTGACGTACAGTCATACCAACTGCTGAGGCTATAAACGTCATAGCGAACACCCCCCCCAATCCCCTCCGGCAAGGCGACTAAAGGCAGCGCACGATAGGCCAATCATAAATACCACCAACCATCTGTTATAACGTTCAGGGCTAATATGATTGAGCTTTTTTTGCGCCATATTGAAATCCAGCAGTCCACGCTCCATTAGGATACAGATACGCTGAATTTGGGTAATCACACGCATATTGATGCCGCGATCAGCACAGCTCCGCGCAGTGGTGATACAGTGATCTTCCATAACAGTGGTCACAACAAGTGCATTAGCAGAGAGTGCTACAGCAACTTCAGATACTCCACATGCAAGACCGATACGACGCATGATGTCACTCACCAAAGTGCTTTCTGCACCATGGGCCAATAACATCTGTCCAGACTGAGCGACTAACCTAGATATCGCTCTCTGCTTTGATGACATAGAGACTTCCTAATTCCTTTTATAAAAGCGTGTAGACGCAAACACTGTCGCCTACTAAATATGTGATTAAGCACAATTTGATATTGTGCCGCAAATCACATCGGCTAAACATGATTTAGATACAAAAAAAGCCGCAATACACATTGCGGCTTAATGAATTAGCTAGCGATTAGTCGCGGACGTAAACAACGTGACCGTCGTCTTCTTCGTCATCCCAGTCATCCCAATCGTCGTCGTCATCTTCAGTGATCACGTCTTTACCAGCCATTGCGTCTTTATGGTAGTCATCCCACATGAAGTTAACTTTATCTTCTTCAGCCACTTCTTCCTCTTCACGAGGTAGGTTTTCCATAAAATCAGCTAACTTATAGCAAAGCTCTTTTGTACCGTTACGGTTGATCGCCGAGATCTTGAAGTACTCGTCTTCCCAACCTAGCGCATCCAAGATCTCTTGGATCTTTTCATTCGCTTCTTCTTCCGGCATCAGATCCGTTTTGTTGAAAACTAACCAGCGAGGTTTGCCTGCTAGTTTTTCACTGTACTGCTCTAGCTCATCAATGATGGTTAGGGCATTTTGAATTGGATCAGACTGATCGATAGGCATGATATCAATCATGTGCAATAACACTCGGCAACGCTCTAGATGCTTAAGGAAGCGAATACCTAGACCTGCACCGTCTGCTGCACCTTCGATAAGACCAGGAATATCAGCAACCACAAAGCTCTTCTCAGGAACCACACTCACAACACCCAAGCTTGGGATTAGCGTAGTAAATGGGTAATCTGCTACTTTTGGTTTTGCTGCAGATACTGCGCGGATAAAGGTTGATTTACCTGCGTTAGGCAGACCAAGCATACCAACGTCAGCCAATAGCAATAGCTCTAGACGGATTTCACGGATTTCACCTTTAGTACCCAACGTTCTCTGACGAGGAGCGCGGTTTACTGAAGATTTGAAACGCGTGTTACCAAGACCGTGCCAGCCGCCTTTAGCGACCATCACTTTCTTACCGTGTTCTGCTACTTCTGCAACGATTTCGTTAGTGTGGATATCAACTGCGCGAGTACCAACTGGCACGCGAAGCGTGATGTCTTTACCACGTTTACCAGTACAGTTACCGCCGCGACCGTTTTCACCGCGTTCTGCTTCGTAAAAGCGTTGGAAACGGTAATCGATCAGGGTATTTAGGTTTTCATCGGCTTGGATGTATACATCACCACCATCACCACCGTCGCCACCATCTGGGCCACCTTTAGTGATGAATTTTTCACGCCAGAAACTTACAACGCCGCTACCGCCGTCACCAGCCTGAACTTTTACTACCGCTTCATCTACGAACTTCATCTTTTACTCCGACTACTTCGTGCGTGGATTAAATCTGACTTGTCATCAAACAATTTTAGCAGATGACAGATCTAAGCTCCCAGATACCCAGCGCTCAGGGCTAAAACGAGAAACTTCGATATGTCGACTGCTACAAATAAAAAACCCCGCCGAATCGGCAGGGCTTTTGAATTCAGCTGTAAAGCTTTAATAATTAACCTAAAAGGTAAAATTACTCAGCTTCGATGCTTACAAACTTACGGTTCTTAGGACCTTTAACCTCGAACTTCACCTTACCTTCAGTAAGAGCGAATAGAGTGTGGTCTTTACCGATACCTACGTTGTTACCAGCGTGGAACTTAGTACCACGTTGACGAACGATGATGTTACCTGCAAGAACAGATTCACCACCGAAACGCTTAACACCTAGACGTTTGCTTTCTGAATCGCGGCCGTTACGAGTAGAACCACCAGCTTTTTTGTGTGCCATTGTTAAACTCTCCTAATAGATTAAGCGTTGATACCAGTGATCTTCACTTCAGTGAACCACTGACGGTGACCCTGTTGCTTACGAGAGTGCTTACGACGACGGAACTTAACGATTTTAACTTTATCGCCACGACCGTGTTGTACAACTTCAGCAACAACTTTGCCGCCCTCTACAAGAGGAGCACCAACTTTGATGTCTTCGCCGTTAGCAACAAGAAGAACTTTATCAAATTCTACAGTTGCACCAGTTTCAACGTCTAATTTCTCTAAACGAAGAGTTTGACCTTCGCTTACACGGTGTTGTTTACCACCAGATTGGAAAACAGCGTACATATTTTACTCCGCTTTTTCCGCACAGCCTTTTCATGAGGGTGTGCGCTAAACTAATCATCAATAGGGCGCAGATTCTACAGAAGAGATGCTCCTATGACAAGCCATATTTTGAAAAAATTGGCGAAAAGCTAATCGCCAAAGAAAAGTGCGGCAATCATGCCCTTTAGTAATGTATTAATCAACGTTTTTTAGTGTATTATTCGACAATTATATAAATCGAATAAGCCTTGCAGGGTCTAACTTCAGCCGGATATACGATGGATTTTAAAACTATCCAAGCGCTTACTGCCGATGACATGGCAAAAGTGAATGAAACAATTCAAGCCCAACTAAATTCTGATGTCTCTTTAATCAACCAACTCGGTTTCTATATCGTGAGTGGTGGGGGCAAACGCCTGAGACCACTTCTGGCAATATTGTCAGCACGTGCTCTTGGTTACCAAGGTAACGGTCATACTATGGCTGCGGCGTTTATCGAGTTCATCCATACAGCAACTTTGTTGCACGATGATGTAGTTGATGAATCTGACATGCGTCGTGGTAAAGCGACAGCGAACGCTGCATTTGGTAATGCGGCGAGCGTGTTAGTTGGGGACTTTATTTATACTCGCTCATTCCAAATGATGACTGAGCTAGGATCAATGAAGATCCTTAAACTGATGAGCGACGCAGTTAATGTGATCGCAGAGGGTGAGGTTCAGCAGTTGATGAACTGTAATGATCCTGACGCGACAGAAGAAAGCTACATGCAGGTCATCTACTCTAAGACCGCACGTTTGTTTGAATCCGCTACACAGATTGGTGCGATTCTTAACGATGCGCCGGAAGAAGTAGAAGTGGCATTCCAGAATTACGGTAAATATTTGGGCACAGCATTCCAACTGATCGACGACGTGATGGATTACACGTCTGACGGTGAGGATATGGGTAAGAATGTTGGTGATGATTTGGCTGAAGGCAAACCAACGCTTCCTCTACTTCATGCAATGCGAAATACCACGCCAGAGAATGCGCAGATGATTCGTGAAGCGATTGAGAAGGCCAATGGTATGGATCGACTAGAAGACATTCTAGCGGTAATGCAGGAAGCTGGCTCGCTGGAATACACCACGCAAAGAGCGCTGGATGAAGCAGATAAAGCCATTGCTGAGCTCGCAATCCTGCCAGAGTCTGAATATAAGCAAGCACTCATCACACTAGCCCATATGGCTGTAAAACGTACTAGCTAATAAAGTAGACCCAAATATAAAAAGGAAGAGCCCCGCTCTTCCTTTTTATTATCTGTTGTTTTTAAACGTTGAACATCATTCTAGTAATACTGGTCACTACTACCATGAAGTTGAGGGTTATCTTCTATTTCATCGAAGCTAACCGCTAATTGCTCTTCAGAGCCTTGCTTAGCCAACAGTACCGTTTCCGCTTCTTGGTCAACCACCAAAATGGTCCCTACTCCCTGCTGACACTCTACAACCATACCTTTACGAATTCGACTTGCTTCCATCATCTTCTCCTTCACAACGCTGCTTGGTTCTGACTCTGATACGTAAGCCAATAAAAAAGGATCAAAAAAGCCGATCTTAAGATCGGCTTTGTCATTATATGATGCTCTTTATATAGAGAGAGGCTTATTTAGCAAACTCAACACCAATGTTGATATCACCATTTAGCGTTTCTAGCATGCCATCAAGTGCTGACTTTTCGTAGTCACTTAGAGCACCGTAGCTTAGCACTTCTTCGACACCATCTTTACCTAGCTTCACAGGTTGTGCAAAGTAAGGAGCGTGCTCACTGCCACCTTCTACGTATGCACACTCAACCACACCTTCTTCACCTTGAAGTGCACGTACTAGTGCTAGACCAAAGCGACACGCCGCCTGACCCATAGATAGAGTTGCGCTACCGCCACCCGCTTTCGCTTCTACAACTTCTGTACCTGCGTTCTGGATACGCTTCGTTAGCGCTTCCACTTCTTCAGCAGTAAACTCAACACCTTCAACTTGAGAAAGTAGAGGAAGAATGGTTACGCCAGAGTGGCCACCAATAACAGGCACACGAATGTCACCCGGATCTTTGTCTTTTAGTTCAGCGACGAATGTTTCTGAACGGATAACATCTAGCGTTGTAACACCAAACAGTTTGCGCTTGTCGTAAACGCCTGCTTTTTTCAACACTTCAGCTGCGATTGGCACTGTGGTATTCACTGGGTTAGTGATGATACCTACACATGCTGTCGGGCATACTACCGCGATCTTCTCTGCTAGCGACTTAACGATGCCAGCATTTACGTTAAATAGATCTGCGCGATCCATACCAGGTTTACGAGCAACACCAGCTGAGATAAGTACCACGTCCGCACCTTCAAGTGCAGGTGTTGGATCCTCACCAGCGTAACCTTTGATAGAAACCGGAGTTGGGATGTGGCTAAGATCGGCTGCCACACCAGGAGTTACTGGAGCAATATCGTATAGGGCTAAGTCAGAACCTGCAGGAAGGCGGTTCTTAAGTAGAAGGGCCAGAGCTTGACCGATGCCACCAGCGGCACCAATAACGGCTACTTTCATGTAGTTCTCCTTGAGAGTATTTCTCTTATAAACGTATTCGTAGGGTATTTTGTAACCAGCTAAAATAAAGCTATCGGAATCACAACTTGATTACAATCAATTAACGTCAGCTTTGCGACCTCGCGCAACTCACTGTTATCGTGCTACAAATGAGGCCTCGATTATTCTGTTATTCGACTGAAATGACAAGAAATTCAATGTCATTTTTCACCTAGTTTTTGGAACAATACGAAACACTATTCTCTTTGGGGTTTACAGTGATGGAATTAACATAATAGTTGGAGCTTTTGGCTTTAGATGAATATCTATGCGAAAATATGCACATTGCTGATACTTAGATGAAGAGAATCAAAAAACACTATGCGCAATTCAGAAAAACAAGACAATTTAGTTCGCGCTTTTAAAGCACTATTAAAAGAAGAAAGCTTTGGCTCACAAGGTGAGATTGTTGATGCACTAAAACAGCAAGGTTTCGAAAGTATTAACCAATCTAAAGTCTCTCGCATGCTAACCAAGTTTGGTGCGGTTCGTACACGTAATGCGAAAATGGAGATGGTTTACTGTCTTCCTGCTGAGCTAGGCGTCCCAACAGTAAGTAGCTCTCTGCGTGAATTGGTGTTAGACATCGACCACAACGCCGCTTTAGTTGTTATCCATACTGGTCCAGGCGCAGCTCAACTTATCGCTCGTCTACTTGACTCACTTGGTAAGTCCGAGGGCATCTTAGGTGTGGTTGCTGGTGATGACACCATTTTTATCACACCAACAATGGCAGTAACGACGGAACAGTTGTTCCAATCCGTATGTGAGTTATTCGAGTACGCTGGTTAATGCTAACTACTTATGGGCTATGAAAATAGTTGAATTTTTGTAGCCCATAATTTATGTAAAATGTTTGCTAATTAGGCTAATTTTCACTCACAAAAAACGTGACATACATCACGCTATTAATTATTTTCACCAACCCCACCAGAAAACACTTAAGTAGCTGTAATAAAAGAACTATTACTCTCTATTTTCTTTTACTCCCATGACTACCCATTAGATTTTTTCGCTATAAGTTTTAACAATCGGATAATTTTCTGCCAAATTTTTGTTATTATTCGCTCGCTTTTTCAAACATTAGGATTGAAAAAGATGCCGTTTCCAGACAGGAAACTTCAGAAGTAACTTATGGTTACTTTTGGGTAGATAAAAAATAAAGGAAGGGAAATTCATGGCATTTACCAAACTTATTAAAGTAGGCGCAATCGCTGCAGCTGTAATGGGCGCAGGCGCTGTTAACGCTCAAGAATTCATCACAATCGGCACAGGTTCTGTAACTGGTGTTTACTACCCTACCGGTGGTGCAATTTGTAAATTGGTAAACAAGGGTCGTAAAGACCACAACGTTCGTTGTTCTGTAGAGTCTACTGGCGGTTCTATTTACAACGTGAACACAATTCGTGCTGGTGAGCTGGATTTTGGTATCGTGCAATCGGATTGGCAGTACCACGGCTACAACGGTACAAGCAAGTTTGCAGATCAAGGCCCATACAAGAAGCTACGCGCGATGTTCTCTCTTCACACAGAACCTTTTAACATCATTGCACGCGCAGACTCTGGTATTGAAAGTGTCCAAGATCTGAAAGGTAAACGTGTAAACATCGGTAACCCTGGTTCTGGTGACCGCGCGACAATGGGCGTAGTAATGGATGCTATGGGCTGGACAAACGACAGCTTCAAACTGGCATCTGAGCTAAAAGGCTCTGAGCGTTCACAAGCGCTATGTGACAACAAGATCGATGCGTTTATCTACATGGTTGGTCACCCGAACGGTTCAATCAAAGAAGCAACAACATCTTGTGATGCTAAGCTAGTATCTGCAACGGGTCCACAGATCGAAAAGATCGTAGCAGACAACCCATACTACGCATACAGTACAGTTCCAGCTGGCATGTACCGCGGTACAGACAAAGACGTAAATAGCTTCGGTGTTGCGGCAACGATGGTAACAACAACAGATGTATCAGATGATGTTGCATACAACGTAGCAAAAGCTGTGTTCGAAAACTTCGACACATTCAAACGTTTACACCCAGCATTCGCAAACTTGAAAAAAGAAGACATGGTGAAAGCTGGTCTTTCTATCCCTCTTCACCCAGGTGCAGAAAAATACTACAAAGAAATTGGTTTGATTAAATAACCAATTCGCCATAAATCAAGCAGAGAGGGATGGCTCTCTGCTTGAAAGCAGGTGGTAGTTCTAATCGCCTGTTCAATTCAATTATCCGGTTCTATTTCCTAGAATCGCGTTCAATTACTCAAGAAAAATTAAAGCTGGCTTTATTTAATCCAGAGCTTTGCCGTTCTACTGGAAACAGCCAGACACCAATAAGAAGCAAGTTTTGCCCTATTCACTACACTGAAAGAGGCGAAATAAGGTTCTCGAAAAGTAAATCTAAGACAGGACCATCAATAATAAGGGAAAAGTACATGTCGACGAACAACACTCCGTCACAAGATGTGCAAGAAATGGTGGCTCAAGCCGATACTGGCGCGCGCAGCCCATCTGGGCTACAAGGCCGAATCTTATGGTTCGTTCCGCTGTGCTGGTCACTATTTCAATTATGGTATGCATCTCCACTACCATTTATTTTTAATTTTGGCGTACTGAATGACACTGAAGCCCGTGCGATCCACCTTACATTTGCTACTTTTTTAGCATTTACTGCTTATCCTGCAATGAAGAATTCTCCGCGAGATCATATCCCATTAATCGACTGGGCATTGGCGTTAGCGGGCAGTTTTTCAGCAGCTTATATCTTTATTTTCTATACCGAACTGGCTGGCCGTTCAGGCGCTCCAACCACCATGGATATCGTGGTTGCCGTTACAGGTATGGTTTTACTACTTGAAGCAACACGACGCGCATTAGGTCCACCACTGATGGTCGTGGCTGCCGTGTTCCTGACTTATACCTTCGCGGGCCCATACATGCCCGACGTAATTGCCCACAAAGGTGCAAGCTTAAACAAAGCGATGTCGCACCTATGGCTAACAACAGAAGGTGTATTTGGCGTTGCGCTTGGTGTATCAACATCTTTCGTATTCTTATTTGTACTTTTCGGTGCCATGCTAGAACGTGCTGGTGCGGGCGCTTACTTCATCAAGGTTGCTTTCTCATTACTTGGTCACATGAAAGGCGGCCCTGCGAAAGCGGCGGTTGTAGCATCCGGTCTATCCGGTCTTGTTTCAGGTTCATCCATCGCTAACGTGGTAACCACAGGTACATTCACCATCCCGCTAATGAAACGTGTTGGCTTTCCTGGTACCAAAGCGGGTGCGGTAGAAGTAGCTGCTTCAACCAATGGCCAGCTGACGCCGCCTATCATGGGTGCAGCGGCCTTCCTAATGGTTGAATATGTTGGTATCTCTTACGTTGAAGTAATCAAAGCAGCCCTACTTCCTGCACTTATTTCCTACATTGCTCTGATTTACATCGTTCACCTTGAAGCATGTAAAGCAGGCATGACCGGCCTTCCTCGTCGCCACAACCCAACCATGCTACAAAGCCTATTATCATTTACTGGCACTATCCTTGGCTTGTGCGTCATCAGCGCCTTGGTTTACTACGGTGTGGGTTGGACTAAAGACGTCTTCGGCGATGCAGCAACACCTATCGTTACTGTAGCTTTACTAATTGCTTATGTCGGTCTTGTGAAGATTTCAGCGAATCACGTCAAAGATGGCGCGATTGAAATTGATGCTGAGCTAACCGAAGTACCAGATCCGGGCCCAACGATTAAATCTGGTCTGCACTACCTATTGCCTATCGTCGTATTGGTTTGGTGTTTGACGGTTGAGCGTTTTTCGCCAGGCCTATCGGCATTCTGGGCCACGGTATTTATGATCTTCATCTTGCTGACACAGCGTCCGTTGATTGCAGTGTTGTCCAAAGAGGGTGATCTTGTCGAACAAACTAAAGACGGTTTTGTCGATCTAGCTGAAAGCTTAGTCTCTGGTGCGCGCAATATGATTGGTATCGGTGTTGCGACCGCAGCTGCGGGTACCGTTGTTGGCGTAGTAACACTAACTGGTATTGGCCTGGTGATGACAGACTTCGTCGAGTTCATCTCTGGCGGTAGCATCATACTGATGTTGCTATTTACTGCAGTGATCAGCTTGATCTTGGGTATGGGTCTACCAACCACAGCAAACTACATCGTGGTATCAACACTGATGGCGCCAGTTATCGTCACTTTAGGTGCAGCACACGGCTTGATCATCCCACTGATTGCGGTGCACTTATTCGTGTTCTACTTCGGTATTCTTGCCGATGATACGCCGCCAGTAGGTTTGGCAGCCTTCGCCGCAGCAGCTATTGCAAAATCAGACCCAATTCGCACTGGTATTCAAGGCTTTACCTACGATATTCGAACCGCAATTCTGCCATTCATGTTCGTTTTCAACACGCAACTGTTATTAATGGGGATCGATACATGGTGGCATTTGGCATTAACCGTGATCTCTTCGATCATTGCGATGTTGATCTTCTCAGCAGCAACACAAGGTTGGTGGTTCACACGTAACAAGTGGTGGGAAACCGTTCTCCTATTAGTGCTCACTTTCTCTTTCTTTAGACCAGGTTTCTGGTGGGACATGCTTTATCCCGCGAAAGTTCTTTCCCCTGGCGTTGAGATAGCTCAAATAACAGAAGGCTAAATGTAGGAGAATCCATAGAGTTACGTGTCGCTGGTGAAAACCTTGAAGGTGACTACGTTGAAAAAACGGTACGTCTTCCGTTCGAAGATAAAGCAGCAACCGCTGAAGAACGTATTTCTTCAATGGGCCTAATGCTGACCGAGAACGACGGCAAAATGATCGTAGACATGGTTGAGTTTGGCAGCCCGGCAGAGTCAGCCGGAGTCGACTTCGACTGGGAGATCAAATGGATTGTTCAAGACGCAGATCGTCCAATGAAAGAATGGGTATTTGTGCCTTGCTTAATGATCTTGCTGGTACTTGCCCTGAACCAAAAACGTCGTGCTCGTAAGGAACAGCTGAGCGCATAACCGATTTGGCCCCGAGGATAAGGGGCCTCAATGAGAGACATTGAATGTACAAACAAATTCTTGTTCCGGTTGATCTAAATGACCAAGGCTTTTCTGACCGCGCTGTTGAATTAGCGGTATGGCAGGCAAAGCAAGCCAATGCTGAAGTTCACTTGTTAACTGTTTTGCCTGGTATTCATATGTCGATGGTCGCAACTTACTTCCCGAAAGATGCGGCGGCGAAAATGAAGCAAGACGTAAAACAGCAACTCAAAGCCTTTGCAGACCAACATATTGATGACGAAGTGATCTACAAAGTCCACGTTGCAGAAGGCAAGGCGTATGCAACCATCCTTGATTACGCAGAACGTTTAGGTGCTGACCTTATCATTATGCCAAGCCATAAACGCTCAAAGATCAACAAAGTGATGCTGGGCTCTGTGGCAAGTAAAGTGGTAGAGAACTCACCAATCAATGTAATGGTAGTGAAACCTCAAGGTTAACGCGCTCATTCAAACTCATAAAATGAAAAAAGGTTGATGCTTGCATCAACCTTTTATTTTTACAATGTAGAAAACTTACCCCGCCGCTTTGACAAAGGCTTTCAATGCTTCACTGCTATGTTGAGCATTAAGCTCACCAATCGCACCAGCAGCTTCAACCTGACCACCAGCTACAAATGCAAAATGACTAGCAATCGCTCTGGCGTCACTTAGATGGTGCGTCACCATCAAAACGGTAATACCACGCTCAGCAGCAAGCTGTTTAACCAGTGTCAGCATTTCTTCACGCAGCACTGGGTCTAGTGCAGAAAAAGGTTCATCGAGTAACCACATTGGATGCGGCTGAACAAAACAACGCGCAAGTGCCACACGCTGACGCTGACCACCAGAAAGATATTCAGGTAAACGGTCCAGATACTCAGCAACCCCGACTTGATTCGCCGCTTGCTCAACAAGCAGTTTTTGGTCTGCCGTGAGCTTTAACCCCGGATGTAAGCCCAAACCAATATTGTCCCTTACTGACAGGTGAGCAAACAGGTTATGCTCTTGGAACAGCATTGAAAACGGACGCTGATACGGCTCTTTACGCACGATAGACTCACCATCAACCAGAATATCGCCATGGTCTGGATTAATAAAACCAGCAACTAACGCCAATAGGGTTGATTTGCCCGCCCCACTCGGCCCCATCAGTGAAACGATTTGTCCACGCTGAATAGCTAACTCAAAACGAAACAGTTCACGTTGATAGGTGTACTGCACATCATCCAACACTAACATTACGCTCTCTCCTTCGTTTTCAACACTTTCTCAATCAAAGCAAAACAGCCGACGCTGAGTAACAGCAAAGTAACCGATACCACGGCAGCGGCATCCATCTGGTAACTTCCCAACAATTGGAATAGGTACAACGGCAAGGTTCTAAACTCTTGCCCACCGAACAAGGCAATCGCACTTAAGTCGCCAATTGCAAACATAAAGCTGATAGCAAAAGCATGTGCAAACGGCTTGCGCAGCGCTTGCCACTCCACGACTTTAAAACGTTGCCAACCACGCATGCCTAAGCTGGCGCACACGTACTGGTACTGCTGTTCAATATGTAACATGGGTTGAGACAAGGTTTTAATCACATATGGCAATGCCATTAAGCCATTGACCAAAATAACCACAAAAAACGCCAAGCTGAAAACATCGGTAAACGATCGCAGTAACAGGAACAATCCGGTACTGATCACCAATCCCGGCGTTACTAAGATAATGGTTCCGATAAACTCAATTTGATCGGCGCGAGTGTTTTTACACTGCAATCGCCAACGTCGGCTGGTCAGTAAAATCGATACGCCTGCTGCAACGGCAAGAGAGCTCGCCAGTGCCGCAACTTTGAGTGAATTAAGCAGTGCAGACCAAAAACGCTCATCGGTCAATACCGACCAAACTTGTTGGTTGATACCACTGAACACCACCATCACAAGTGGCGGTATTACTAGTAAAAAGGCACCTATGATCCAAAAGCTATCCCAAGCTTTTGACCACCCATGATCCTTCGTTAAATATTGCTGTACCGATGTGCTACCAGCGCTTACTGAGACTGGCTTAGTCAACTTCTGCACGCCAATCGCTAACAAGCCACATAGTAGCATTTGCCACAGTGCCAAAAGCGCCCCAGCCTGCAGATCAAAATCGAACTTAATCGCCTGATAAATGGCGAGTTCAATGGTGGTCGACTTCGGTCCTCCACCCAGCGCCATCACGGTGGCAAAACTGGTAAAGCAAAGCATAAACACCAAGCCGCTTACGTGTGGTAATTGCTGCCTTAGGCGTGGCCATTCCACCCTGCGAAACTTGTCCCAATGGCTCATTCCAAGGTGTGCACACAGTTTATGTTGCTCTGCGGGGATCGATTCCAATGCTTGCAAAAGCAGGCGCGCCGCATAAGGCATGTTGAAGAACACATGCGCAAGTAAAATACCGTTCAGGCCATAGATGGAAAACGGCAGCTCCGAATCGATGCTTTTCAGCCATTGTGCTAATAAGCCGCTGTTACCGTAAATCGCCAATAAGCCAAATACACCAACTAACACCGGCAGAACTAAGGTAGACGCAAACAACTTTAGTAGTAGAGACTTCCCAAAGAACTCACGTCGAGAAAGTGCGTGAGCAACAGGAATAGCAAAGCCAACACTCAATAGTGTAGAAAGGAAAGCTTGGTAGAAGCTGAACTTGGTGACGTGTTGATAGTATGGGTCTCCCCACACCATAGACACATCAAGAGAAGGCGCTTGAACAATCAAAGCACCTAGGCAGAAACAACAAAGGTCGCGATAATCATCGCGACCCCTAACCCTATTTTCGGAACAGAATTCAAAAGTAGAACCTATATTAGAATGTCAATGCGCTTTGCCACTCGCGAATCCAAGTCTTGCGCATTTTCGCGACTTCGTCTGCACTAAAGCTCAGTGGCTTGCTTGGCACGCTGAGAGTTTCAAAGCCTTTTGGTAATTCAACCTCTGTCACTGGGTACATCCAGTTACCTGTTGGCATCGCAGATTGGAAATCATCACTCAAAATAAAGTTCATAAACTCATCCGCAAGCTCAGCATTCTTTGAGCCTTTCACCTTAGCCGCCACTTCCACTTGCATGTAGTGCCCTTCGGCAAAATTTGCGCTTGCGTATTTCGCGTCATCTTCTGCAATCAAATGGTACGCGGGAGAGGTCGTGTAAGACAGCACTAAATCTGACTCACCGTTCAAGAACATCGAGTAAGCTTCTGACCAACCTTTAGTAACTGTAACTGTTTTCGTTGCCAGTTGCTTCCACGCTTGAGTCGCATCATCGCCGTAGATGGACTTCATCCACAACATCAAGCCTTGACCCGGCGTCGAAGTACGAGGGTCTTGGTAAATCACTTTCAGATCATCACGCTCTTCCACCAGCTCTTTCATGCTTTTTGGAGGATTCGCCAACTTCTCCTTGTTGTATACAAACGCAAAGTAGCCGTAGTCATATGGTACGAAGGTCTTGTCTTTCCAACCACTAGGCAAAGTCGTTTTCGATGTATCGACATTATGTTCAGCCAGTAGCCCGGTCTTTTTCGCTTCCGCCATCAGGTTGTTATCCAAACCTAACACGATATCCGCTTTACTATTGTTTCCCTCTAAACGAAGGCGGTTAAGAATAGAAACACCGTCGTCCAGCGCAACGAAGTTAACATCGCACCCGCATTTGGCTTCAAACGCTTTTTCGACTTTAGGACCAGGTCCCCAATCAGCAGCGAAAGAGTCGTACGTGTAGACAGTTAGAGTGTTTTCAGCGGCAAACGCTGAAGTAGAAGTGATGGCTGCAAGGGCAATCAGACTAAGAGTGGTTTTCACTGCTCGCTCTCCATTTGCATTAGTAAAAATGAGTTGAGCGGCACAGGGTTGAGACGGTATTTAGGACTTCCAATATCCAGACTCAATTCCTACGCCAGCATTATCTGGTTCAGGTAATACGGGTCCCTGTTTGCTCAACAACGTTAAGCGATTAGGTCTCAGCGCCCAATAGTATTGATAAGATCAATGCCAACTGGGTTTGCTCCCCGATGAGTTGGATGGATTGTAAAGGTCTTTTATTGATTACACAATCAACGTTGGTCATAACCCCAACGTGGCACTAAACCTTGCTCAATGCCAAGGTGATCAAGAATTCTCGCCACCATGAAATCAACCAAGTCTTCGATAGTTTTAGGTTGATGATAGAAGCCCGGCGCTGCAGGCATAATGGTGACACCCATTTGCGAAAGCTTGTGCATGTTTTCAAGATGCAACGTCGAGAATGGCGTTTCACGCACTACAAGCAGCAACTGTCCGCGCTCTTTCATTACCACATCAGCAGCACGCTCAATCAAGTTATCCGACATGCCGTGTGCAATGGCCGCAACACTACCTGCAGAACATGGACACACCACCATTTGCTTAGGCGCCGCAGAACCAGAAGCCACCGGCGAAAACCAGTCGTCTTTGCCACAAACGGTGATGTTATCTGGATTGCAATTAAGGTGCTCAACCAGCGCTTTTTGCGCCGCTTCAGGGCCACTTGGGAGTTTCAGGTCATGTTCGGTCGCCATTACCACGCGCGCAGCCGAAGAGATCAACACGTAGACGTGGTAATCCGCTGCCACTAAACATTCAAGAAGACGAAGTCCATACGGGGCACCAGAGGCGCCCGTTAATGCGAGTGTGATGGCTTTTTTAGGGGTTACTTTTTGCTGCATAAATGTCATTAAGCTTTTTGTTTCAGTTGTTCTAGAAGCTTGCCGTGGATACCACCAAAGCCACCATTACTCATCACGAGAATTTGGTCGCCCGGTTGCGCTCGTTCGACGATTTTTGCGACAAAAGTGTCCATTTCTGCATCAACAAACGCAGGCTGTTTACACTGGTCTGCAATCTCTTGTACCGACCAATCAATGCTATCTGGTTGGAAGAGGAACACCTCATCAGCACTGTGCAATGAAGCCGCCAAAGTATTCTTATGAACACCGCGCTTCATCGTCGCAGAACGAGGTTCTAAAACGGCAAGAATACGTTTTTCGCCAACTTTGTTACGTAAACCGCCCAATGTCAGTTCAATCGCCGTCGGATGATGAGCAAAATCGTCGTAAACCGTCACGCCCTGCTCTTCGCCTTTTAACTCTAAGCGACGTTTGGTGTTAATAAAACGACCGAGAGCCTGACAAGCTAACTCTGGAGCTACACCAACATGACGCGCAGCAGCAATAGCCATCAAAGCGTTATCTACGTTGTGGTCACCAACAAGGTCCCAGTCCACAACGCCTACTTTCTCACCTTGCAGTGACACTTCAAATTTTGAGCCATCAACAACCAGCTTGTGTGCTTGCCAATCACCATCGACACCGGAGAACTGCTTTTCAGTCCAGCAACCGCGCTCGATCACGTCTTGTAGCGACTGATCTTGCTTTGGTGCAAGGATCAAACCGTTGCCCGGAACAGTGCGCACCAAGTGGTGGAATTGACGCTTAATCGCTTCTAGATCGTCGAAGATGTCCGCATGATCGAATTCAAGGTTATTCATGATCAGCGTACGTGGATGGTAATGAACAAACTTAGATCGTTTATCGAAAAAAGCACTGTCGTATTCGTCCGCTTCGACGACGAAGAACATGCTCTCACCCAAACGAGCGGATACACCGAAGTTACCCAGCACACCACCAACAAGGAATCCCGGTTGGTAGCCACAATCTTCTAGGATCCAAGCCAACATACTTGAAGTGGTGGTTTTACCATGGGTACCCGATACCGCCAGAACCCAGCGATCGTGCAATAAGAACTCTTGTAACCACTGTGGGCCAGAGGTGTAACGCATATTGGTATTCAGCACATGCTCAACACATGGGTTACCACGGCTCATCGCGTTACCAATCACCACAAGATCTGGTTGAGGGTCAAGTTGAGAAGGGTCAAAGCCTTCAATAATTTCAATACCTTGAGACTCCAACAGGGTACTCATTGGTGGATAGACGTTGGCATCCGAACCCGTCACTTTATGACCTAGCTGACGCGCTAAAATTGCCGCACCGCCCATAAACGTGCCGCAGATACCCAAGATATGAATGTGCATAAACTTAACCTTGTAATGCGTTCTTTAATCCTTTCATTATCGTGATAACCACCAGAAAAGCGAGAGCCTTTCGCTGTGTTCTTGCAGTCTCTTTCACAAATCTGACAGGGCTTAGGGCTGACTGACCAAGCATTAACCAAGAGATTCGCTTCTTATGCAATAAGACAAATAATTTGCGATCTCAGTCGGTTACTTCATTACCATTAATAAGATCTACGTCATAAACTTACATCTAACGCAATCGTTTAACATCCATAAAGAGATGACCCCATTGCGTGACACCCCCAACGAAATGAAAAATGTAAGGATAAACCATGTCAGGACTGCGCACCCTAGGCGAATTCATTGTTGAGAAACAAGCGGATTTCCCCCACGCTAGCGGTGATCTTTCATCTCTATTAGCTTCTATTCGTTTAGCTGCAAAAATCGTAAACCGCGAAATCAATGCGGCAGGTCTTGGTGATATCACTGGCGCTGTAGGTACAGAGAACGTACAAGGCGAAGATCAGCAAAAACTTGATGTATACGCGAACGACAAGTTCAAAGCAGCGCTCGAAGCACGCGACCAAGTGTGTGGCGTTGCCAGTGAAGAAGAAGATGAAGCGGTTGCGTTCAATAAAGAACTTAACCAAAACGCAAAGTACGTTGTACTAATGGACCCACTCGATGGCTCATCAAACATCGATGTGAACGTATCAGTCGGTACGATTTTCTCTATTTACCGTCGAGTTTCTCCTATTGGTACCCCACCAACAGAAGAAGACTTCCTGCAGCCTGGCCACAAACAAGTGGCGGCGGGCTACGTGATTTACGGCTCATCCACCATGTTGGTTTACACCACAGGTAATGGCGTAAACGGCTTCACTTACGACCCATCGATTGGCAGCTTCTGTCTATCTCATGAAAACATGATGATCCCAGAAGACGGCAAGATCTACTCGATCAACGAAGGTAACTACATCCGCTTCCCGCAGGGCGTGAAGAAGTACATCAAGTACTGTCAGGAGAACGTGCCTGAAGATGGCCGCCCATACACTTCTCGCTACATCGGCTCATTGGTTGCAGACTTCCATCGTAACCTGCTTAAAGGCGGCATTTACTTGTACCCAAGCACGCAAAGCCACCCTCAAGGCAAACTACGTCTGTTGTACGAGTGCAACCCAATGGCATTCTTAATTGAGCAAGCTGGCGGTCTGGCGTCTGACGGTGTAAACCGCATTATGGATTTGAAACCGACCGAACTGCATCAACGTGTGCCTTTCTTTGTGGGTTCAAAGAACATGGTCAACAAAGTCGAAGAGTTTCTTGAGCTGAATCGCGAAGAAGACTAATTTCAGACCTTTGTCCAACGCGGCAGGTGTTTACCTGCCGCGTTTTTGTCGTTAAAGTGAACTGCGCAAATGTTAGCCAGATTAAGCCTCTAAACGCTTAATCCTCAATGAAAAGGAATATTCAAATGAGCTTAAACAACGTACCTGCAGGTAAATCACTGCCTGACGATATTTATGTCGTTATCGAAATCCCTGCTAACGCGGATCCAATCAAATACGAAGTAGATAAAGACACTGGTGCTGTGTTTGTCGACCGTTTCATGTCTGCGCCAATGTTCTACCCATGTAACTACGGCTACGTGAACGACACTCTTTCTCTAGATGGTGACCCAGTGGACGTGCTGGTGCCAACTCCTTACCCATTGATGCCAGGTTCTGTGATTCGTTGTCGCCCAGTCGGTGTACTGAAGATGACGGATGAATCAGGTGAAGATGCGAAAGTCTTCGCTGTGCCGCACTCTAAAATCTCAAAAGAGTACGAAGGCATTCAAGATGTGGACGATATTCCAGAACTACTCAAAGCCCAAATCACACAGTTTTTTGAGCGTTACAAAGAGCTTGAAGCAGGTAAGTGGGTGAAAGTCGACGGTTGGGCTGATGTAGAAGCTGCGAAAGCTGAGATTTTAGAATCTTATGAACGCGCTCAAAGCCAAAAATAGCCTCTAATAAAGAGACAAAGAGCCGCGCTTATTAATTGCGGCTCTTTGTTTTAAGCTGTACTAGGTGCGATTAAATCAGTAACGTTTACTACCCTTGAGGGTTCTGCCCAACTCATATTCTCGACGAAACCTATCGTCAATCTCATCGCAAATACCTCGGTAATAACGCCTGCTTTCACCTAATGAGAAAGCGTCTTGAGCACAATAGTTAGCACGACCTGTTTCATAGCCGTTGCTGTACGCCATGTAAAGCTCATCATCTTTGTTAAGCTCTTGCATAGACAGCTTAGTATCACCCGCTTCCGCGCGCTGCATACCGTATTGATTCCATTGCATGCTGTCAGTACCACTTGGCGGTGTGCTATTAGAACAACCAACAAGCAGCAGTAGTATGATTGGAGATAGATATTTCATCGCAGACCTCCCAAGTCTTTGTTGTATATATCGTCAATGCATACGTTGCTGGTTCAAGTATAGTTCACACTCGCTGGCACCAATCTCCTGAAGCAATCTCTTCGGAAAGTTGTTCTGTATCTTGATAAAGATAGATCCAAGCTTGGCCAAACGGTGTTGCAATGCTCTCTCGTCGGTACTCCACTGGCACATCTTCAAGCAGGTCTAAAGCTTCTAACGTTTGTTCATCAATAAGGTAGACCTCTCCGAACACCCTCTTTTCACCGCGAGACAATGCCGGATAAGGCCCTAGATCGAACAGCGCAAACTGGGCATCAGTCTCATGATGCCCCAAAAACTGTCCTGACTTCAGGTAGTGATGGTTTGACTCTCCTTGACGAAGAGTGCCATAGACAAATACGAGATGCTGCATAACTGCTCCTTGTTATCGAATGCACCTAATCAAACTCGAATTGGTAAAGAATATCGACGGCACTATCTAATCCAGACACCGCCTCGATGTACAGATCCTTCATTAAACGGTAGCGAACGGTGAACTCACCTAACGAATTGAAAATACCAACGCCATATTTCACTTGAAGGCCTGGTAAAATATAGCCACTGACCGTTACTTGAGAGTCATCACCTGAACCTGCCGTGTCCAACTGCAAGTCTTGCACACCGAATGCTTCACCAATCTCACCAACAACTTTGCCGCTTTTTGCTAAGCTTAGACCGATTAACGTAGTAGTCATCGCATTACCGCCAGATTCCGCATCAATATCTTGACCACGTAATAAGTAAGATAATGCATTTGCTTGTGGCATCGCAGGATCAGAGAAGATTTCTACCGAAGGATCACTCGCGGGTCCCGTCACTCGAACACCTGCAGTGACATCATCTTGAGTATTATCTGGGTTACGAATTGCCTTAATAGAAACATAAGGCTGATCTGCAGGACCATTCATCATGATCTTACCTTCTTCAATCACCAAATCTTGGCCGAATGAACGGTAAGAACCATCAATGATGTTTACTTCACCGACAATAAACGGACCTTTATCTTTTTGCGTCACGTTCAAGTTACCTTGCAGCTCACCTTTTAGACCAAAGGCTGACAGCTGAAACTCGTCACCAATTTTAATATTAATATCAGTTTCAACATTAAATGGTAATGCAGGGGTTTCATCAACTGGCTGCATGTCTTTGTTCAAGATAACCGTGTCGCTCGACACGCTGACCGCACTTGGTGGCAGCTCATCAATCAAAATGCGCCCCCACGGTAGATTGATATTACCTTCTACCTTGGCAAGTTTCGGTGTGACATCAATAGTCATATCTGGCTCGACCTTGATTCGCACCATCGGCGGCATATCAACTTTTAGCTCTTTAGCAAACACACGAGCTTTGGTGTGCCAGTTTTCTAGATCGCGCCAATCTGCATCACCGTTAATTTCCAACTTGCCATCTGGCGTAATAATGCCAGCGTCTAAATCCGCTTGATGACCTTTGAAGTTAATCGCAACTTGCCCAGAGTTAATATCGATTGGCGTGACTTCACCTTGCAGCTTCATTTGGTCAATCAGGAACTTACCATCCACTTTCGGATGCATCACATCACCAGACAGAGCCAGGTCGGTGTTCATGTTCGCTTTAAATAGGCTGTACTCACCGATCAGTGGTGCCAAGAAGTCTAAATGGAACGTTGATAGTGATACCTTACCATCGATAGTTGGCCGCTCTGACGAGACATCATTTAACGACACCTTCCCAGATAAATCGCCGTTATCTGTAACGTCAAATAACCACTCAGCATCCAGTTTGTCTTGGGCTAACTTAGCTTTAAGGCTGACACTGTCCCAACCAACCTTAATTGGCTGTTCTAGTGTTTGTTCTACCTGACCTTGCGGCATATCCACATTCACCGTGACTTCCGGTTTCATGTCTGGAGACCATTTTGCAAAAGCGTTGGCGTTCACTGAACCTTGCAGTTTGGTTTCGGCTGGTAAGAACTGTTTGATTTGGTCGAAATCAAAGTTAGTGATGGCTAACTTCGCTTCGCCGCTCTTACCGACACTGATATCTTCACTCAAACACACACTTGATTTTGACTGTAGCCAACAGTGTGCTTGTACATCCGCAATCTGCTTATCAATATTGACTTTAACGGCCGTCGATTTCTGTAGTGCCCAAGGGCCTTGTGGCGTACTTAGCGTGAGTCGGCGTAATGCACCATCCCAGATCATTTCTGGTTTCTGCTTGAAGGTGCCTTCGATTTCTAAACTACTTGAAACGATGTCTGAGACCACGTCTAGAGTCAGTTGGTGCAATTTCTCATCACCACTTAACTCCAAATCAGCACTATCGATTTTAATGTCATCGTAGGTAATGCTCTTCGCAACCAGACTAACATCGGCTTTTGGTGCAGGCAGAGGCGTCACATCCCCTTTTAGAGTGATGGTTTCTACCTTTGCCTGCTGTTGCCAATTCACTTGGTTAAGCGCGAGATCTAAGCTAATGTCTGGCTGCTTTAAACTGCCACGCAGTGCAACTGTACCATTCATCTTACCACCAAGATCAGGAACACTTTTTGCGAAATCGGGGAAGTTAACCTCAACATCCATCAAGATCTGTTTGTCGATCTTACCTTTTGCGCGCAAAGAGTTTGGGCCATGAGATAAAGCCAAGCCTTGCGTATTAAGCCGAATGTCTTCGCCCTTTCCTGTCTTATCTGATGCCTCTAGTTGGCCTTCGATATTCAGTGGGTAACCACGCAAAATACCGTCGATGTCCAGCTTAGGTAGACTGACTTGCCAGCCACCTTGCTCAGTTAGAGAGCCAGAAGTTGATAGGCTACCACTGATGTCACCTTCCGCTTCTTTCCATTGCAAACCAGGCTGAATGTTCTTCAAATTCAGATCTGCTTGCCAGTTAATTGGTGCTGACCACTTAGCCATCACCTTACCAGCTAACTCACCGCCTAACGTTTTGACAACGAGACTGTCCAAATCGATCTGTTCCAGGGTGCCTTTACCGTCTAACACCACGTCCACAGCAGGAATATCTTTACCCGAAGCCTTAGTTTCTAGCGCAACGGTATAGCCCTTTAGTGAGCCTTTGGCTGCGAGGCTAGGAACAGAAACTTGGTAATCACTCTTACCACTTAATGGCCATTGCGCGGCAACATCTTTCAGCTTGATATCAAATGGCAACTCAGGTTTGAGCGGTTGAACTTGACCTTCAATCTTGGCTTTCACCAAGTCAGATAACGTCGCCTGCAATGATAAATCGCCAACCGAACCAGATGCAGACAGCGATAGTTTCTGACCTTTTACATCCGCTTGTTTAACCAGAGCGTCAATCTGCGCTTGAATTGGATAATCGGCTGATAATGTTACTTGAGTACTTAATTGGCCTTCCACTTCTGGCATATCAAGTTCTAGCGTTTTGACATCGACTTTATCACCGCCCGCCGTTGCCTCTAGCCCTAAGTGGTGAACAATCACAGGAGTGTCACCCGCTAATTTAAAGTCATGAATATCGAGACGTTTTGCTTCAACGGTCAGTGGAATCCATACCTCAGGTAGCACAATCCCTTCAGGTTTAGCTTCTGCTGTAACTTGGGTTTTCGCGTCTTTTTGTTGATCTTCCGTAGAGTCTGGCGTCGCTTTAGCTTGCTTCTCTGCTTGCTTAGTCTTTGGCTCCGTATCTTTTGGTTGCGCTGGTTTCTCTTCTGTCGCACCTTCACTTGGTGCAAGTGCCACATTGATAGCTTTCAATGCAGTTGGAGCAATGACCAATCGGTCACCTTGCATCGACAATGCAGTCGAGAAATCTTGCCAATCAATCTTGTTACCTAAGATGTTCAGGTTGATGTCGTTAAAGCTAACGTTGTTAACAAAAATAGGAACGGGAGTACTGATTGAACGAAGCGGTGGTGTTTCTTCTTCTTGCTCTTCGTTTGAAGGCGGCAGCTCTGGCATCTGGACGTTGACACCTTGCAGTGACAACTCATCCACACACACTTTAGGATCGAAGAAGCAACGGAAATTAATCGCTAGCGTTAAGCTATCCACCTTGGCATCAACATGAAGAGACTCATCAACAAAACTGACATTATGCAAAGCAAAACGAGGAAACAGCGAACCTTGTACCTCTTCCACTTTAAGTTGAGGCAAAGCCTTTTCTGCTCCCCAAAGTGCTAACTTCAAACCTGGGTGAGTAAATAATACTGTCGCTATCAAGAGCGAAATCAGCAACACAAAACCAAGCAGACCAAGCGAAAACCATTTCGTCCACTTAAGGGTTGTTTTCATCATAATTCAGGCCCTAAAGAGAAGTGGATGCGGAAATCATTCTTAGGCACGGCATCTAGGCCCCATGCGAAGTCAAAACTCACAGGACCAACAGGAGAAGCCCAACGGATACCAACACCGGCACCTGCTTTCCAATCAGGGGTTTTATTGAATGCATCACCGTAATCGTAAAACGCAGCTAACCACCAATTACCATAGACACGATATTGATATTCCAACGTGCTGGTCGCAATGTACTTAGCACCCGTCAAAGCGCCACTCTCATCAACTGGTGAAATCGACTCATAGCCATAACCACGAATATTGTTATCACCACCAGCGAAGAAACGCAGCGATGGCGACAGTTTTTCAAGTTCATCGGTAATATTTGCCCCGCCCTCTAGGCGTAACAAACCACGATGATTTTCTCCAATACCGCGAATCCACGATGTACGCCCTAGTAGTCGCAACACTCGAGTGTTAGACAACACCGCAGGATCACCGTACTCGATAGTCACGCTTTGTTTATCTCCCCACATTGGCATATTTCCGCCACGAGTTCGGGTTCTTGAAAAAGACGCACCAGGAAGGACAAACTGTACACCGTCTTCTTGCAAGCCTTGAGAATAGTTTTCATACAGGTGACGTACGTACAGAGTCTTATGCCAACCACCATCGGTAATCCAATGGCGCTCGACTGCCAGGTTTGATTCCAAACTCTCCGTATCACGGTTATCAAGACGCTTTAAACCGAACTGAAGTTGGTAGTACTCGTGCAATACATCATCAAGTGGGATTTTATAACCTGCGGTGACAGTTTGCTCTGGCTTAGACAGGGAAAGTGCAGTGTCGAAACTATGGCCTCGTGCACTCACCCACGGTTTTTTCCACTTTAATGTCCCGCGGACACCAGTATCGGTTGAATAACCAATACCCGTTTCAATTTGGTTTTTCGCAGCAGGAGCGAGGGACACTTTAATCGGTAAATCTCGTCCATCGTCAAGCTTAGTTAAATCGGGTTCAACAAACACAGATGAGAACCAATCAGTATTGGACAAGTTTTGATTGTATTGACCGACTTCTGAAACTAAATAGGGTTCCCCCTCCTTAAACGGGCGAAGTGACTCCACACGCTCTTCCCAGATTTGGCTACCCGTAATTTCCACTGAACCAAAGTAGTAGCGGATGCCACTGTTGTAATGTAAGCGTACATTCGCCTCATTAAGCTCTGGAATAACTTCAAGCTTACTAAGCTCAAAATCACCATTAAAATAACCACGTTGCAGCGCCAAATTACGAATGCTTGATTTCAGAGAATCATACTCTCCTTGGTTTAGGATACGGCCCACTTTGAGCGGTGACTTATTGAGCAGCTTAGTAAACTCTTCATCTTGATTCGCTTCACCTGATATCACCACGTCCATGACTTTGATTCTGACAGGTTCACCCGGCTGGACGTTAACGATCAACTCATCATTATCTTTCGTAATAGTGTATGAAATTTTCGCATGATAATAGCCGAGCGCATTGAGTGCTTCGGTGATACTTTGTTCTAATCGCGCCTGAAAACGCAAAGACGTAGAGTAATCATCTTCAGGAATGGAAGACAAATAAGCGTTCACATTATCTTCTAGCGCGCCATCAATCCCCTTTATCGTAAGGGATACATCGGCGTAAGCGCTATGAGAAAAGGCAAGTAGGCTGACAATGATCGGAGTAGCTTTTCTTATCATGCTTTTTAGCTGGACGAGGTTAAATAAACGTAAACAATAATAACGCCAAATAAAGGCTAAGTCTGTAATATTAATAGGTTTAACACGGTCTATGTCATCACAACATCATATTCAGACTGAATAGAGTTTTTCGCAAAATTAAGACATGTATTAAAGGACAGATACCATGCTCAACAAACAGACAATGATCAGTATAGAAGATGCGCTGCCCGGTAGAGAGGCACCAATGCAGATCGAGGACACGCATTTTGTAAATCAATCGAGCTTAACAGCGCAGCCAAAAGCCAACCAGCAACAGCTATTACTCGGCCTGGGATGTTTTTGGGGAGCTGAACGTCTTTTTTGGCAACTCGATGGCGTACTCTCAACATCGGTCGGTTACGCTGGCGGTTATACGCCAAACCCAACTTACGAAGAAGTGTGCACTGGCAAAACTGGCCATACCGAAGTAGTACGCGTGGTATTCGATGAACGCGTGATTTCTTTAGAGCAATTGCTGGCGGTATTCTGGGAAAAACACGACCCGACTCAAGGAATGCGTCAGGGTAACGACTTAGGAACTCAGTACCGCTCTGCCATTTATACTTACTCGCAAGAACAACAGGATGCAGCTGAAAAATCAAAAGCTCAGTATCAACAAGCACTACAAGAAGAGCAGCGCTCGACCATTACGACCGAAATTCAGCCAACTGGACCATACTACTTTGCAGAAACCTACCACCAGCAATACCTAGCGAAAAACCCAAACGGTTACTGCGGCTTAGGTGGCACAGGAGTCTGTTTCCCACCGAGTCTCGAAGAGTAGCGACAACAAAAAAGAGCGACTAAAGTCGCTCTTTTACAATTCTTGATTTTAAATTGGGAGAGAGAGAATCGCTTGGTTTACTTCTCTAAAAATTGAAAGATGTTGCGGATTTTTGACGTCTGGCAGTAACACTTTTCCATTATCAAAACGAAACTCGCCCACACCGACTATTGAGAACTGACCTTTAAACAAAGTCTTAACGAAACGCGCCACCTGACGTGGACGGTACACAGCAAACTCACGTAGCATAACTCACCTCAACATCCTTTTGAGAAAACACCAATTGCTCTTTCCTGGCAATCTTTATGCGCAATTTGCGACTGAGTTCATTCTAACAAAAATCCTCACTATCGCAACTATTTTGCACATCGTACGTTAAATAATTGTTATAAATGGTTCTACATTTTTATTCACTGTAAGTATATACTTGGAAAGTCTCGCAACCCATACGGAACATAACAATATGAAAACTAAGACTCTCCTCCCGATTTTCTTTGCTCTTGCGCCAAGCTTAGCACTTGCTCACAATCTCTCAACGGGGGAAAGCGTCCCTACCGTTAAAGTTGATGCTTACGGAGAGATCGTAATGCAAGGTGAAGGGGTAGCCTACCAACCTTGGGCGACACAACAAATGCTAGGTAAAGTCCGTGTCATTCATGCAATCGCAGGACGCAGCAGTTCAAAAGCAATGAACGCGCCGCTAATGACCGCGCTAACTGAAGCGAAATTCCCAGAAGACGCTTACCAAACGACAACCATCATCAACCAAGATGATGCGGTTTGGGGTACCGGATCATTTGTAAAATCATCAGCACAAGACAGCAAACAAGAATTCCCTTGGTCATCAATGGTACTTGATGAAAGTGGCGTGGTGGCAAACACTTGGGCTTTGCAAGAAGAGAGTTCTGCAATCGTAGTGCAAGACAAGCAAGGTAAGATCTTATTCGTTAAAGAAGGCGCTCTAACCTCTGATGAAATCAACCAAGTACTTGGCTTGATCCAAGAAAACATCTAATGCACCTCAGCTCCTTGCAGACAATAAGCAAGGAGCACCTCCCCTTCATGAACGTAAGCTCTTATTTCACATAAGATAATTTCTCTAGTCGCAACAAAAGAGTGAACTTTTCGCGAAAATGGGTGTTATATTATAACACCAGGTATCGTTTCAGGTTTTAAGATGTCTCCTCGCTGGCAAGTAACCACACATCATTGGCGTCGCACTGTTGTATTACTCAGTGTTGCGTTACTGCTTGCATGGAACTTTGCCACCATCGCACATCAACTTGATCTCATTCCAGAGCACCATAGCCATCATCATTGCCAGATGTTTGCTGGCTCACATCATGGCTTGGCTAAAGCTCAACCCGAACTTCTCCCCCCCCAACTTACCAGCGTTCGACGTATTCTGACTGTATCGAAACACAGTTTCACGTCAGTGATGTACGCTACACTGCACGCGCACCGCCTATATTTGCCTAAACTTAAGAAGCCCCCATACTAGAAATTAAACGGGTTGCTAACCCTATGATTTAAAAAGCAACCAAACAAAAAATTAAGCAAATTAGGAAAAGATAATGCCTTCTAAACACGCTCTAGCTCTTGTTATCGGACTATCACTAACAGCAACTGCAAACGCAGAGGAATACCGTCAACACGAAGCGCATGTGCACGGTCATGTAGAATTCAATATTGCTCAAGATGGTAAAGACCTGCTGATTGAAATCACTTCTCCAGGTGCAGACGTTGTTGGCTTTGAGCACGCACCAGAAAATGCAGAGCAAGAGAAAGCACTTAAACAAGCGATTGCTGCGCTAAAAGATACAGGCAAGCTATTTGCTATCAACAAACAAGCGAAATGTGTGATTGAAGATGTTCACGTATCTCACACGCTTAGCCAAGACTCTCATGAAGGTCATGATCACTACGACCACGAAGGCCACGATCATGATAAACATGACCACGATGGGCATGAGCACGACAAACATGATCATGAAAAGCATAGCGAGCATGAGCATGATGAACACGCACATGATGACCATCACGATCATGAAGGCCATGAGCATCACGACGAGCACGAGGGTCACGATCATGAACACGGCGGCCATGGTGAGTTTACGGCTGAATATCGCTACCACTGTGATTCAGTTGCTGACCTAAACAGCATTGATACCACTTGGTTCAAACTGTTCCCGGCAACAGAATCAATCAGCGTTAACTTGTTCACTGACACAACTCAGTCTGCGACCAACCTAAGCAAAGACAACACTAAGATCGCAATTAAATAACTTATATGGCGTGTAAGTAATCACTTACATGCCATTGCTTTGGTGATTTATTATGACTGAAACCACGTCAAACGTTGTTGAGCTGCATAATGCCCAGTTTGTCTGGCCCGGCTCAGAAAACGCAACCATCCATATCCCACAGTTACACATTGCTCAAGGCGAGCATGTATTTATCAAAGGCCCGAGCGGCTGTGGTAAATCAACTCTGCTTGCTCTGTTAACAGGCATCAATACACTCACATCCGGTTCACTGTCGGTATTAAATACTGATATTGCTCGCCTAAGGGCAAGTCAAAGAGACAAATTTCGTGCCGATCACATTGGCTATATCTTCCAACAATTCAATTTGTTGCCTTATCTAAATGTGATAGAGAACGTCCTAATTCCATGTCAGTTCAGTAAAGTTCGCCGCGACCGTGTTGCTCTCAATGCTTCAATAGCATCACTGGAAGAACAAGCAACAACACTACTAGAGCGTTTACGTTTACCAAAAGAACTGCATGACAAACCCGTTTCGGAGCTGAGTATTGGCCAACAGCAACGTGTCGCTGCAGCGCGTGCTTTGATCGGTCAACCTGAACTGGTGATTGCCGATGAGCCAACATCCGCACTGGACCATGACAACCGCAAAGCATTTATTGAACTACTAATGGAGCAAGCCAACCTTGCTAATGCCACGCTGGTTTTTGTCAGCCATGATCCAACACTAGAATCTTTGTTCGACAGAACACTTAATCTGCCTGATATCAATCAAGCGAAGGCCCTAGGAGGCGAATCATGAGTGCCGTTGTAAAGCTCGCTTGGAAAAGCCTGATGAACCGCAAAGCGACGGCCATTCTCACCATCATGACCGTCGCAATTTCGGTTGTCCTTTTGTTGGGAGTTGAACGTATTCGAACCCAAGCAAAAGACAGCTTCGCTAACACCATTTCTGGCACAGACTTAATTGTCGGAGGTCGCTCGGGGCAAGTGAATTTGCTGCTGTACTCAGTATTCAGAATCGGCAATGCCACCAACAATATTGACTGGAAGAGTTACCAAGAGTTTGCTCACCACCGCGCTGTAGACTGGGCAATTCCAATCTCGTTGGGTGATTCGCACAAAGGCTTCCGAGTCATGGGGACCAACCACAGTTATTTCGAGCATTACAAGTACGGAAGTAAGCAACCACTAACCTTCTCTGAAGGCAAAGAATTCAATGGCTTATTTGAAACAGTTCTCGGTTCTGACGTTGCGAAGCAGCTCGGCTATAACATCGGCAGCGAAATCATCATTGCCCATGGCATCAGTGATGTTGGTTTTAGTCGTCACGATAATTTGCCATTTAAAGTCGTCGGTATTCTGGAGCCTACAGGTACGCCCGTTGATAAAACCGTACATGTATCGCTCGAAGCGATTGAAGCAATTCACGTTGGTTGGGAAAGTGGAGCACGCTTAGGACCAACACCAAAAGCAGAAGACCTTAAAAGCAGAGACTTCCAACCTAAGCAGATCACTGCCATGTTGGTCGGCTTGAAGTCACGCATTCAAACTTTTGCTCTACAAAGACAAATCAATACTTATCCAAAAGAGCCACTTAGCGCCATCATGCCAGGTGTCGCTTTGCATGAATTATGGGGCATGATGTCGGTTGCAGAGCAAGCGCTGATGGCGGTCTCTGGCTTTGTGGTCGTCGCGGGCTTGCTTGGGATGCTGAGTAGCTACTGACAAGCTTACAAGAGCGCCGCCGTGAAATGGCAATACTACGTGCTATGGGCGCAAGGCCAAGACATGTCTTTTCACTACTGATCAGTGAAGCAAGTTTGCTGACTTTTGCAGGCATCATTACTGGTGTAGCTGGTTTGTATTCCATACTTGCCCTATTGCAACCGATAATCCAACAAAGCTATGGTATACATCTTACATTAACGGCGCTCTCTCCTTATGAGTGGATGCTACTTGGCTTGGTACAATGTGCCGGTATTGTGATTGGCTTCATCCCTGCATTCCGCGCTTACCGACAATCGCTCAGTGATGGGATGACAATAAGGATCTAGTAAAAATGTGGAAAAAAATACTCGCTAGCTGCTTGCTAGTGATTTCGTTTACTGCGCCAGTCATGGCCAGTGATGAAGCTCTGACACTTGATTGGATAGATCTTGTACCAGAAGCTGAACGGAAAATGTTTGATAGTGTGGGTATGCCAGCCTCCGATCACAGTGGTGGTGCGGCACAACAGTCAAAGATTGGCAATGTTCGTTCGGAACTGAACGGTAGTGAGGTGAAGATTCCTGGCTTCGTGATCCCTTTAGAAGGCGATGCGAATACAGTGACAGAATTCCTACTGGTACCTTACTTTGGCGCTTGTATCCACGTTCCACCGCCACCGCCAAACCAGATCATTTATGTAAAATTCCCGAAAGGCGCCCCAGTACAGGAGCTATGGGATGTCATTTATGTGGTGGGGACCTTAAAAACCGAGACCATCAGCCACGAATTGGCAGAAACCGGTTATGTCATTGAAGGCACAGCGATCGAAGCCTACGATGACATGTAGCTTGTTTACTTAATTGATTAATTGAATAGATACACCAAGGCGTCGATTCGGCGCCTTTTTTATGTCTGCAAGTTACACTATGTAGCGAGATAAATACGCTAAAACGCCAACATACAAAACCAAAAGTAGCACTATCGACAGGTGTTTTTTCAGTTTACTTGCATCTGAATATTTCATCACCCCTCCAAAATAACGATAACAATTTTAACAAGTCATTATCATTTTGAATAGCCTTTATTCTGTAAATACCGGACATGCCTCTCTGGTCGCACAACATTTATCGGTGTAAATTGACAAAGGCATAAAACGCAAGTTCTTGGTAGGGCATCAGCATATGGCAGAATCCATCAAACAACCCGTCGTCATCGAGCACGATGCGAGTTCCTCAACTCATCAAGCACACGATAAAAAATCAAGCTACATCAAAGACAGTGCAAGTCGAGTTCAAACAATTGCACAGACTTATGGCTTAGATGCGTTATTACAAAGCGATCCACCGGCCAAGTCTGCAATAGAACGAGCCCAACTACGAGAACAAAGACGACAAGAGCAAAGACAAAAGAATCTAGAACAGATATTAAAGCTTGCTCATACATCGTGTCGGGATGAGACCGCTGGAGATCCAGACCAAGATTGGTTATATCGCTTCTTTGATATGGCACAAGATATACATAACAGCTCAATGCAAAAACTCTGGGCTCAAGTATTAAAACGTGAGGTAACCAACCCAGGCTCAACATCAATGAAAGCGCTCAAAGTGCTGAAGGACATGACACCTAAAGAAGCACAGATTCTCCAACGAGCATCTTCATTAGCCTGTAGCTTTGGGGGAGATAACAGCCGTAAACTTCTTATTGGATATAAAGCGCATGGTGGCATATTCAGTTTTGGTAAACGAGATACGACCAACAGTCTGAATATGGGGAGCTTCCAGCTTCCTTATTCGAGTTTGCTAGTGTTGATTGAATTGGGGCTACTGCACAGCACCGAATTAGAGTCTGGAGAGATTGGCATTGAAACGCCGTTAATGCTCACGTATCAAGGCAAGAACTTGTCACTACAGGTGAACACAAAAGGTGTGCGCCTGCTGTACTACCGCTTTACTCCAACAGGCAATGAGTTGTGTAAGCTACTTGGCAACAAAACTAACAGTCAGTACTACGATCAGATGTTAGCGCTTTTAAATCATAAGTTTAGTGTTCATAGCGAAGCGAAACCTACGGTAAATCATACTGTTTAGTACAGCAAAAAGAGCTTTTGGTCACCTATGATCCAAAAGCTCTTTGAACTGCACAACGACTTTTTGGCCACCTATGATCCAAATGCTTTTTTATCGGATCACGCCGCGTTGTTTAAGGTCGATTAAACACAACTCCACCAGCTCTTCGACACTCTTTTCGCCCGCTGGCAAATCAATTTCTGGGTTTGCTGGTGCTTGGTATTCTGAGTCAATACCGGTGAAATTCGGGATTTCACCTGCGCGTGCTTTTTTGTACAAACCTTTCGGATCGCGACCTTCACACACTTCTAAAGAGGCATTGACGAACACTTCAATAAACTCACCTTCAGGCAGCAGGTCACGCACCAATTGACGCTCAGCACGATGAGGAGAAATAAACGCCGACAGAACAATCAAACCAGCATCAGCCATCAGTTTCGCCAACTCACCAATACGGCGAATGTTCTCGCGGCGATCTTGCTCAGAAAAACCTAAATCGCTACACAATCCATGACGAACATTGTCGCCATCAAGCAAATAAGTGTGATAACCCAGTTCGGCTAAGCGATTTTCCAATGCGCCTGCTACTGTTGATTTGCCTGCACCAGATAGCCCAGTAAACCAAAGTACCGCAGGCTTCTGCTTTTTTAATCCAGCACGAAACTGTTTATCAACCGAGTGCTGATGCCAAACGATGTTTTCATCTTTTACCGGAGTTTCGGCAGCCATAACGTATCCTTGTAAATTTACAGATTAAAACGGAAAGAAGACCGGAATCAGCGTCAGAACTAACACTGAATACACTATGGAAATCGGCACGCCAATTCGCACATAATCGGTCAATTTGTAATTCCCTACGCTGTACACCAACAGGTTGGTTTGGTATCCGTAAGGAGAAATAAAACTGGCACTGGCGCCAAACAGCACCGCCATTATGAAAGGCATTGGGTCAACGCCATAACCTACCGCCATACTGTAGCCAATAGGGAAAGACAGCGCCGCCGCTGCATTGTTGGTCACCAACTCGGTTAACACCAAAGTCATGATGTAAGTGGCGACTAAAGCGCCAAACACACCCCAGCCATTAAAGGCTTCGATAAACATATTCCCCATACGCACCGATAAGCCGGATGAAATCATCAATTGCGCAATAGATAACGCTGAACCCACAATCACCACGATATCAATTGGAAAGCGACGACGAAGTTCGGAAAGTTGAATCACGCCAAAGGCAAGTAGCGCAATCAAATACGCCGCCAGACCTTTGATAATAGGTACGAGTTCCAGCAGTGCACAGCCAATCACTGCAGCAAAGCCAAACAACACCAAGGCAGATTTGTTGACATCCAAGCGTGCACTCGAATCCAGATCGTTCACCAACACAAACTCTTTTCGATGCGCGCGGCGTTCCGTCTCAAAGCGCTTACCGGGAACCAAAACTAACGTATCACCCGCAGCTAAGGTAATGTTGCCTAAGCCACCTTCAAGACGCTCATGGCCACGACGAATTGCTACCACAACGGCATCGAAGCGATCACGGAAGCGACTCTCTTTAAGTGTTTTATGGCAGAAAGTCGCCGATGAACTCACCACCACTTCCATAAAATTCTGACCATTGAGGTGTTGATGGCCAAACAACGTTAAACCAGGGATTTCCTGTAGCGTCGCCACGCTCTCTACATCGCCACAAAACAGCAGTCGGTCTTTGGCATTGAGGACAAAGTCAGGCCCGACAGACGGAACACTGACACCATCGCGTATCACTTCAGCCAAGAATAGTTTTCTCAGTGCGCGTAAGTTGTTTTCCGTGATAGTACGTCCAACCAATGGCGATCCTGGTTCAACTCGAGATTCTAAGAAGTAAGGTAAATCTTCTTGGCTTTGGTCATCATAGTTTGGCAATAAATAACTCAGCGGAATAAGAATAAGTACCCCGCCCACCAGCACCGCCAAACCAATCATAGTCGGAGTAAAGAAATTCAGGCTTGGTAAGCCCGCATCCTCAACAAAGCTGTTGATGATTAAATTGGTCGAGGTACCAATCAGCGTCAGCGTGCCACCAAAAATCGCCGCATAAGAAAGGGGAATTAAAAGCTTAGAAGGCGCGTGCTGTTGATTACGTTTTATCGCACCAATTAATGACACCACCACCGCTGTATTGTTAGTGAAAGAAGAAAGCAAAGCAGTAGAAAAGCCTAATTTGGCAATAACACTACCCAGATTACCTTCCGAAATACTGCGACTGACCCAACTAATTAATAAAGTTTTTTCTAATGCGCTTGATGCAAGAATTAATAGCACTAAGGTCAGAAGTGAAGAGTTAGTAAAGTTTGCCGCAATGGTATTGAGCTCTAACATACCAGCCATAAAAGCAATAAAGGCAGCGCCAGCAAAGACATAACTTGGTTTTAGTTTGGTTACGAGTAAACAAGTGATAATGCCAAGCAAAATCGCTAATACAAATCCTTGTTCCCACATAGCCAATCCTTACCAATAAACCCAATACGGGCACAACAACTCGTGCAAACTTAGCTGCACGGAGTGACAAACGAGTAACCAGACAAAAAAGCAAAGCAAGCGAAAAAGAACGCCAGAATGCTCGGTTTCTTGGGCTTCCGGAGCATCCTGGATTCGGGGGAAATCAGCCTGACGGGTTTCGCAACCCCATCAGGCTTGATGAACCAAATTACTTCTTCAGTAACTGGCTTAGATCTTTGGCTTCCCAGTGTGGGAAGTGCTTACGAACGAGAGCATTGAGTTCAAGCTCGAACGCAGAAACATCCGCAAGACCACGCTCAACAGCAGCCAAGCTTTCTTTCACCATGCCCGCACCAACTGTTACATTGGTTAGACGGTCGATGATGATGAAGCCGCCGGTATCGGCACAATCTTGATAGTTATCCAACGCGACAGATTCGTTCAGCGACCACTCACACAAGCCAATGCCGTTAAGCGGCAACTCCGCAGCGCCGTGAGTCGAAAGGTTGTTGATGTCGTACTGGTGACGAATCGCTTCAACGTGACCCACCGTCTTCTTACCAGCAATCTTAATATCGTAATCACGACCCGGTTGCAGCGGTTGCTCTGTCATCCACACAACGTCAGCCAACAAGTGGTTGGTTGATTCTACTTGCGCATTTTCCAGTACCAATAAATCACCACGACTGATGTCGATTTCGTCATTCAGAGTCAAGGTCACAGCCAGACCTGCTTGTGCTTCCTGTACATCACCATCAAAAGTCACGATACGTGCTACGGTTGAGGTTTTACCTGATGGCAGCGCCTTAATCGCATCACCTACTTTCACTGAGCCTGATGAAACCGTGCCCGCAAAACCACGAAAATCGAGGTTAGGACGGTTTACATACTGAACAGGGAAACGGAAGTCGCCTTCGCCTTTCTCGTGGTCAACGTCAACAGTCTCAAGTAGCTCAAGCAGAGATGGACCTTCGAACCAGCTTAGGTTCTGTCCTTTCTCTACTACGTTGTCGCCTTCTAGCGCTGACAACGGAATGATTTGGATATCCGTCTCACCCGCTAGGTTCTCTGAGAACTGTAAGTATTCATCGCGGATCTCTTCAAAACGTTCTTGTGAGTAATCCACCAAGTCCATTTTGTTGATCGCCACAACGAAGTGTTTCAAACCCAGTAGGTTAGAAATGAATGAGTGACGACGCGTTTGGTCCAACACACCTTTGCGTGCATCAACCAGAATCACAGCCAAATCACAGGTCGATGCACCTGTTGCCATGTTACGCGTGTACTGCTCATGCCCTGGTGTATCAGCAATGATGAACTTACGCTTCTGCGTCGAGAAGTAACGGTAAGCCACATCAATGGTAATGCCCTGCTCGCGCTCTGCTTGTAGACCATCTACCAGCAATGCCAAATCTGGCTTTTCACCCGTGGTGCCTACGCGTTGGCTATCCGAGTGAACTGCCGCTAGCTGATCTTCATAAATTTGTTTTGAGTCGTGGAGTAAGCGACCGATTAGGGTACTTTTACCGTCATCTACCGAGCCACAAGTCAGGAATCTAAGTAACGACTTGTACTGGTGTTGTTTTAAATAGCCTTCAATACCAAGCTCGGCTAATTGAGCTTCAACTGCACTGTTCATTATCTTTCCTTAGATCCTTTAGAAGTAACCTTGACGTTTCTTAAGTTCCATCGATCCTGACTGATCATGGTCGATCGCGCGACCTTGGCGCTCACTTGAGGTTGCCACCAGCATTTCTTCGATGATGCCTGTTAGCGTGTTGGCTTCAGACTCAATCGCGCCAGTCAGCGGGTAACAACCCAAAGTACGGAAACGTACACTCTTCTCTTCAATCACTTCACCTGGTTCTAGCTCCATGCGGTCATCGTCTACCATGATCAGCATGCCATCGCGCTCCACAACCGGTCGCTTATCTGCAAGGTACAGAGGCACAATCTCGATGTTTTCTAGGTAGATGTATTGCCAGATATCCAGCTCAGTCCAGTTTGAAAGTGGGAACACGCGAATGCTCTCCCCCTTGTTTACTTGACCGTTGTATGTTTTCCAAAGCTCCGGACGTTGGTTTTTCGGATCCCAGGTATGGTTCTTATCACGGAATGAGTACACGCGCTCTTTTGCACGAGACTTCTCTTCATCACGACGTGCACCACCGAATGCTGCATCAAAACCATACTTGTTCAGAGCTTGCTTCAAACCTTGAGTCTTCATGATGTCAGTATGCTTAGAAGAGCCGTGTACAAATGGACTACAGCCCATAGCTAGACCTTCTGGGTTCTTATGAACCAAAAGCTCAAAGCCATACTTCTCAGCGGTACGGTCACGAAACTCGATCATCTCGCGAAATTTCCAATCCGTATCAACGTGCAATAAAGGGAATGGAATTTTGCCCGGATAAAAGGCTTTACGCGCAAGATGCAACATAACTGATGAATCTTTACCAATCGAATACATCATGACTGGGTTATCGAACTCAGCAGCAACTTCACGGATGATATGAATACTCTCCGCTTCGAGCTGTTTAAGGTGAGTTAAACGTTGTTGGTCCATGTTTTGTCTTTCCTTTTTAAGCTTGAAGGCTCATTAGTCCCTAATTTTTTGTCTGAAATTATATGGAGCTGGCAATAGCACTTTTGTTGAATTCAGTACTAGACAAAAACCAGTCCAACTTTTGAGATAGACGCACAACTTCGCCGACAACAATCAAAGACGGAGCTTGAGCTTCTTTAGATAATTCAGATAGTTGAGAAAGTTCTCCGGTGAAAACTTTTTGCTGGATTTGCGTACCGCGCTCGATGATGGCGATAGGGGTTGAGGCTGCCCTACCATGTTTGATGAGCTGATTCTGAATATAGTGTGATTTCATCAGCCCCATGTAGATCACTAAAGTCTGATTCCCACGAGCTAGTGTCGACCAGTCCATGTCGTCACTTTCTTCTTTCAGATGACCGGTGACAAACAGTGCTGATTGCGCGTAATCACGATGTGTCAGCGGAATTCCGGCATAAGCGGTTGCACCCGCAGCGGCAGTAATGCCCGGAACGACTTGGAAACGCACGCCGGCGTCTGCCAAGACTTCCAGTTCTTCACCACCACGGCCAAACACAAATGGATCGCCACCTTTAATGCGTACCACTTTGTAGCCTTGCTTAGCAAAATCCACCAGCAGTTGGTTGGTCTTCTCTTGCGGCACACTGTGGTGACCCGCACGTTTACCAACGCATACCAAAATGGTTTCGCTTGGGATTAACGCCATGATCTCGTCAGACACTAGATAGTCGTATAGCACAACATCAGCTTGTTGCAGGCAGTTAAGCGCTTTAAGCGTTAATAGCTCTGGGTCGCCCGGACCTGCACCGACAAGGGCAACTTCACCCGGTTGAAGAGATTGTTTGCTGAAACGGGGAAGATCAGCAGCTTGGTTATTCGAAACCAGCCGAGGCTTATTGATTGGGAGAGTCGTTACTGAATCGTTCACTGCCATGTGCTTGCTCATCATCCATTGATATCGGTATGAGCAGCATTATGGCTGCCTGGCTATATTACCTGAAATTCTAAAATTTCATTTTTTATTCAAAAAACTGCTAAGAAGCTTTGGTTTGGTCTCATTCTAATTTGCACAAAAAGCAAACACACTAGAATATTGTTAGGCTATTTCTTATCTAATTATCACAATTTTCTCTCCAGCAATCGTTTCGTCACATAAAAGTTTGTTACAGTACGCCACACTTCCCTATCCCATTAAATTGGAGCACTTCATGAAAATGGCTGTTAATCCTCTATCCGTCGCAGTTTTGGGTGGCATGTTAGCACTTGCTAGCCCAGCAATGGCGGACACCATCAAGTTACGTATTATCGAAACCACCGACATTCACACCAATGTGATGGATTACGACTACTACAAAGACCAGCCTTCGCAACAAATTGGTCTTAGCCGTGCAGCAACACTGGTAAAGCAAGCTCGTGAAGAAGCCGTGAACAGTGTTTTGGTCGACAATGGCGACTTGATTCAAGGCAGCCCGATGGGCGATTACATGGCAGCAAAAGGGGTTAACGCAGGCGAAATCCACCCGGTATACAAAGCGATGAACCAGCTGGATTACGATGTGGGTAACATTGGTAACCACGAATTCAACTATGGTCTTGAGTTCCTGAAAAACTCTATTGACGGTGCAAACTTCCCTTATGTTAGTGCTAACGTTTTCGACAAGAAGACCGGTGAGCACTACTTCAAACCTTATCTAATTAAAACGCACACGTTCAAAGACACTGATGGTCAAAGCCACGAAATCAAAGTGGGTTACATCGGCTTCGTACCACCGCAAATCATGGTATGGGATAAGAAGAATCTAGAAGGCAAAGTCTTCGCTGAAGACATCACTGAAACAGCGAAAAAGCTGGTTCCTCAGATGAAGAAAGAAGGCGCAGACGTGATTGTGGCGATCCCACACTCAGGCATTTCGACTGACCCATACAAAGTAGGCGCTGAAAACTCGGTTTACTACCTCACAGAAGTGGAAGGCATTGATGCGATTGCATTTGGTCACTCTCACGCGGTGTTCCCGGGTAAAGACTTTGCCAAGCTGCAAGGTGTCGACAACGCAAAAGGCACGATTAATGGCGTAACCGCAGTCATGCCAGGTCGCTGGGGTAGCCACGTTGGCGTAATGGACTTGATGCTGAAAGAAAAAGACGGCAAGTGGCAAGTGGTTGAAGGTCAATCTGAAGCGCGCCCTATCTTCGATAAAGCTAACAAGAAATCTTTGGCAGAAGCCGATAAAGGCATCGTGGATGCACTTGTTGATGACCACAAAGGCACACGTGAATTCGTCAACCAACCAATTGGCAAAGCAAATGACGTGATGTACAGCTTCCTAGCGCTTGTACAAGATGATCCAACGATTCAAATCGTAAACCTAGCGCAGAAAGATTACGTGGAACGCTTTATCCAAGGCGACCCTGATCTTGCAGATATTCCAGTATTGAGCGCAGCAGCACCATTTAAAGTCGGTGGACGTAAAGACGATCCAAATGGTTTTACAGAAGTAGAGTCAGGTCAGCTGACTTTCCGTAATGCCGCAGACCTTTACCTCTACCCGAACACGCTGGTAGCGATGAAGGTTAAAGGCAAAGAAGTTCACGAATGGCTAGAGTGTAGCGCAGGTCAATTCAACCATATTGATGTCAACAGCACTAAGCCTCAGTCTTTGATCAACTGGGATAGCTTCCGCACTTACAACTTCGACGTGATAGATGGTGTGAACTACCGAATCGATGTTACTCAACCGCCGAAGTACGATGCGGATTGTAAAGTGATCAACCCAGATTCACAGCGTATCGTGAACCTGACTTACAACGGTAAGCCAGTTGATCCAAAACAAGACTTCATCATCGCAACTAACAACTACCGTGCTTACAGCGCAACCTTCCCGGGTACTGGTCCGGACTTCATCGCGTTTGATGCTCCAGATGAGAACCGCTCTGTAGTGGCTGCTTACATCTCTCGCATCAGTAAAGAGGAGGGCGAAGTAACACCAAGCGCGGATAACAACTGGTCTTTCGCACCAATCAAATCGGACAAAAAACTTGATGTTCGCTTTGAAACCTCACCAAGTGATAAAGCCGCGCAGTTCATCGAAGAAAAAGGGCAATACCCGATGAAGCGTGTCGCCACTGACGAAGTTGGTTTTGCGATTTACCAAATCGACCTGAATAAGTAAGGCAAGTTTGGCAGTGATTTCAAGCGGCTCTCATGAGCCGCTTTTTTGTTATCAGTAAAAATCGTTAGAATGAGGAAAACCGTTTCTGAGTTATCACATGCACAGCGATCTTTTTTCTGACTTAATCAATCATGGCTTCCTCGAAGATGAAGCGAATCAGCTAATTGAACATGGGCAACAGCTAGAGTTGCCAACGCGCCATATTCTTAATCACCAAGGTGAGTTCAGCTCACACATCTACTTTGTGTTAGAGGGCTTGTGCCACGCCAGTTATCTGACTGACAAAGGGAAGGAATTCAGTAAAGAGTTCTACTGGGAAAAAGATTGGGTGATTGGCTTTGAAGGGCTTATTAAGAATCAGCCTTCGCCATATTTACTGGAAACACTGACGCCTTGTCATCTGTTTTGCTTGCCAGTTGAAGTGCTACACCAATGGCGTTCAGAAAAGCATCCTATCTACTTAAAGCTGCTCGAAGCACAATTGATGCATAAAGAAAACAAAGAGCGCTTTATGTTGCTCTACTCACCGGAAGAGCGCTACCAACTGTTTTGTCAGCATTATCCAGACTTAGAACAGCGCATTACCGATAGCCAGATTGCCGCTTACTTGGGGATTACCGCGATCAGTCTTAGCCGAATTAAGTCACGCTTAAAGAAAGGTAATGAATAAGGTCAGATAGGCTGGAAAAAACAAAGGCGCTCAATGTCGAGCGCCTTTGCATTAAATCAAGTTCTGCTTACTTCAGAATACGAGCACGGAATTGACGCCCCTTCATCTTACCGTTGCTGATGGTTTGCAGTGCTTTCTTCGCCACAGATTTCTCTACCGCAACATAAGAACGCATCGCCATTAGTTGGATCTTACCCACTTGTGCACCCGTGATACCATTTTTACCAGTCAAACAGCCAAGGATGTCACCCGCACGTACTTTCTGTTTCTTACCGCCATCAATGTTAATCGTCACCATATTCGCTTGGTATGGCTGCTGAGTTGATTTCGCTGGCAGTGTTGCTGGTACCACATCCATCTCTAGGTACTCTTCAATACGAGCCACACGTAGACCATCTTTCTCACCAAAGAAGCTAAACGCCAGACCTTTGCTGCCCGCACGACCAGTACGACCAATACGGTGAACGTGTACTTCTGGGTCACGAGACAGTTCAAAGTTAAATACCGCATCCAGGTTGTCGACATCCAAACCACGCGCCGCCACGTCTGTTGCAACAAGGATAGAGACACTCTTGTTAGCAAACTGGACCAGAGCTTGGTCGCGCTCACGCTGCTCTAGATCGCCATGAAGATCCACCACACTGAAGCCTTTGTGATGCAGTTCATCTGCTACATTCTGTACTTCTTTCTTGGTATTACAGAACACCACCGCTGACTCTGGCTGGTGCGTCAGTAGTAGGTTCGCCAAAGCTTCATCGCGTGCTTCTGAACCTTCAACGTTGTAAAAGTACTGCGCGATGCTCGACGTATCGTGTGTCGATTCTACTTTGATCATCTCTGGCGATTGCATAATGCGTTGAGCAATCTGTTCGATCTTCTCAGGGAAAGTCGCACTGAATAGCAGTGTTTGACGTTGTTTAGGCGCAGCATCAATGATCGCATCAAGGGCGTCTTGGAAGCCCATTTCCAGCATGCGGTCTGCTTCATCTAGAACCAGCGTGTTTAGCTCTTCTAGGTTAATGCGACCTTTCTCTAGATGATCAAGGATACGACCTGGCGTACCCACCAGAATATGAGCACCATGCTCTAGTGAACCGATTTGCGGTCCCATTGGCATGCCGCCACACAATGTCAGTACTTTAATGTTGTGAATACCACGACCTAACGTACGGATCTCTTTCGCCACCTGATCAGCCAGTTCACGCGTTGGGCACAACACCAAAGATTGTACACGGAAGCGCTTCACGTTTAGGTTGGACAATACGCCCAGACCAAATGCCGCTGTTTTACCTGAGCCGGTTTTACCCTGACCAATCACATCACGCTGATTCAAAATCGCAGGTAAGCTCAACGCTTGAATTGGCGTCATATGGGTGTAGTTCAATGATTCAAGCGTCTCTAGTAGCGCTGGATTAAGCCCTACTTGGTCAAAAGTTTGTTTGCTCACAGGGAAATATCCTCAGGTGGGATGAAAAAGAGGGCACATTATCGCCAGATTTGTCACGAAGACCAGTGAAAATTAACCATTGTTAATGAGTAATAGCAGAAAACGACGTAAAGTCAGCTGCATTCGCTCATTAATGGATATTGAACATGATCAACTGGACTGCCCTACCTTTCTCTCAACTGACGACGAAACAACTCTACGAGATGCTGCGCCTGCGCGTTGATGTCTTTGTGGTGGAGCAAACCTGTCCTTATCCAGAGCTAGACGGCAAAGATACACTGGAAGGCGTTTTTCACCTATTGGGTTACAAAGGTGATGAACTGGTCGCCTGTGCTCGCCTATTGCCTGCTGGTACCACCTACGACAATGTCAGTATTGGTCGTGTAGTAACCAAGCAAAGCGCTCGTGGTAGTGGTCTTGGACATGAACTGCTTGAGCAAGCCTTACAACATTGCCAACAGCTTTGGGCTGGTCAAACGATAGATATCGGTGCGCAAGAACACCTGATGGCTTTCTATGCGAGTCATGGCTTTGAAGTCATTTCCGAAAGCTACCTTGAAGATGGTATCCCGCATGTCGATATGCGCCGAGTGAGCTAAATGTCACCCCACCACCTGGCGTTACTATTACTGGTTATCGGCAACTTGGCGGCGTCACTCTCCGATGTCGCCGTCAAACTGATTGAAGGCGGCATTAGCCCGTTCCAATATATGTTTGTGCGCCAGTTGGCTTCACTGCTGCTCATCCTACCTTTCTATCTCAGACAACAACCGAATAAACGTAGCCTGAAGCAAGCACCTATTACCTTATTGCGGGCACACCTAATATTAATTGGTAGCGGCTGTATGATGGTTGCAGTCACTCACCTGCCTCTTGCGACTGCTAACGCCGTCTTTTACGCAGCGCCGATTTTAATGTTGCCGCTGTCGATATTGTTCCTCAAAGAGCATCCTCCACTGAGCAAGGTCTTGTTCACTTGCTTCGGGTTCCTTGGTGTCTTAGTGGTACTCAGGCCAGATAATTTTCATTGGGCAGCGTTGTTTGCACTCGGCACCGCGACCACGCTGGCAATGTTCAATATATTGGTAAGAAAACTGCCTAGCGAGCAATCCGTCGTCACCACACTTTGGTGGACCACTCTATTCTCGTTACCTATCTCTGCAGTACTGGCTGGATTTTACTGGCAACCGATGACGGGACAAGAATTGGTATTAGTTATCGCTAGTGCAGTATGCATCTTAAGCTATAACGGCTTGGCAGTACTGGCATATCAAAAAGCTCCAGCCGGAGAAATTGCTTTAGCTGAATACTCTGGCTTAGTGTTCGTAACAATCTTTGGAATATGGTGGTTTGACGAGATTCCAGATTGGCTGACTGCGGTAGGGATCCTGATGATCGTATTACCGCTCTTGCCATGGAATAAGAGAAGACGGCTCACCAATCGAGAGGCATCAGATTGAGATGCTATCACTAGCAAACAGAAGGATATAAAAAAGGCGCGAATCATCGCGCCTTTAGAATGTGCGCTAATGAACGTTATTTATTGCGCCCGAATGTGCCATCAGATAAGCGGAAGAACATCACCGACTCGCCACTTTTCTCAAGCTGCAGCATATCTAACTTACCATCATCAGCGAGCTTAAAGCGAACCAATTGACCTTGTTTAATCCGGCTCAGTGGTTTATCGCTGCCTTCAATTTTGACCAAGGCGTTTAAGTCAGCCATCGAAAGTTGGTTACTACGGAATACTTGGGCCAGCGTATCACCGTTTTTCACCGTGTACTCTTTCCACTGTTCCGATTTTGGTTCTGAGTTCTGTGCTGAGCGCTGTTCACTTAAGCTTTGCGCGTTCAGTTGAATGGCAACACGTTGACTCTCAACTTGAGCATCATCGATAAGTGCCTCAGTATCTTTGGGTACAGGGATGATCAGAAGCACCAACACCACTGGCACTAATACCATCAGTGCACGTTGATGGAGTTTTGGAAAGCGTTGCCAAAACTGAGCCACAGGTTGTACTCTTTCCTGCCACTTCTCTTTGTTAAACGGCTGCTTCCAATCGATAGCAGCGAACTTTTGTTTCATCAATTCGACGTGGTCGACTTGCTGCTTTTTCTTTCTGCGACGATTCATTCTGATGAGTCCTTTAATACTTCTAATCTCAGTATAAAAATACCAGCGGGGAGAGTATATGTTTTTCGCCAAAGTAAAATGTAATTTGGCGTAAATTAGCAGAAATTTCACTTGGAGTAAGAGATAAGTCACACCCTCCGATCCAGAATGCGACATTCGAGCACAATCATTTAAACCGAGGCTCGAACCTGATATCCTGTGCCTTTATCACTCCTAATAAGAGCGACATTCATGTCTGAAATTAAATTTGAAACTGCAGAACAGAAAGCGAGCTACGGTATTGGTCTGCAAATGGGTCAGCAACTGGCTGGTTCTGGTCTAGAAGGCCTTAGCGTTGACGCTATCGCTGCTGGTATTGCAACGGCACTAACTGGTGACATGCCTTCTATCGAGATCGACGAGATCAACAACGCACTGCAAGAGCTACACACTCGTGCAGAAGCAGTTCGTCAAGAAGCAGCTAAAGCAGCAGCAGCTGACGGCGAAGCGTTCCTAAAAGACAACGCTCTACGTCCAGAAGTAAACGTTCTTGAGTCTGGTCTTCAGTACGAAATCATCACTGAAGGTACTGGCGAAATCCCAACAGCAGCGTCTCAAGTACGTGTTCACTACCACGGTGAGCTAACTGACGGCACTGTATTCGACAGCTCTGTATCTCGCGGTCAACCTGCTGAGTTCCCAGTAACTGGCGTAATCAAAGGTTGGGTTGAAGCTCTTCAACTAATGCCTGTTGGCTCTAAGTGGAAACTATACATCCCACAAGACCTAGCATACGGTGAGCGTGGCGCAGGTGCTGCTATTCCTCCATTTGCTGCTCTAGTATTCGAAGTAGAGCTACTAGACATCCTTTAATTTGGATTTTTAGCAAAGCTAATAACGGCGACACATTGTGTCGCCGTTTTTTTTGGATAATACTGAGGTAAATTCTTAAAAAGAATGGTTAGCAGTAAGTAATAAGGAGATGATATGTATAAGAAAGTGGCTATCGCAGCACTTGCCAGTGTCGCATTGATGGGCTGTCAAAGCACATCGAAAGAGAATCAAGTAGGCGTTGACAGCGGCTATAGTGAAATTGCGAACGCGGCACTGATGGGAGCAGTTAAAGCTTGGTCAAAACAGGGAGCAGCAGATACTGACCTAGTTTCTGCCATTCAAAAAAGTACAAACGTGTCATCCGAACAAGCTATTGGTGGTGTAGGTTCACTATTGGCCTTAGCTCAGAGTTCTCTGGGTAATAATGAGACTTCAGAACTAGCGGGACTAGTTCCAGGTTTTGACTCTCTACAGACAAGTGGCCTGTCTGCTTTAATCGCAAACAACGAGACAGTAAAAGGTGCGTTCTCTGCTCTAGGTATGGACCCATCCCTGATTTCCACTTTTACTCCCCTAATCTTAAGTGCACTGCAAAGCCAAGGTGCAAGTTCTGGCCTACTCGATAGCCTAGGTGCTATCTGGAAATAAGCGAGAAGCGAGAAGCGAGAAGCGAGAAGCGAGAAGCGAGAAGCGAGAAGCGAGAAGCGAGAAGCGAGAAAATCATGTAGGGTTGGCACACAGTGTCGACCCTTTTTCTTTGAATTCAGATAATCAAATCCAAATATGGGCCAGTAGTGCCAGTAACTTTCGACTTGCTCTCCGCGAGCAAATCTCGCAGGGCATAAGCCGTTATTTCCCTAGCTTCAAAAACAAAAAAGCCGAGCTAACGCTCGGCTTTTTTTGTTCTTACGAACTGAGATTACTCAGCAGCTTCTTCAGCAGCTGGGCGATCTACAAGCTCAATGTAAGCCATTGGAGCTTTATCACCAGCACGGAAGCCAGCTTTTAGGATACGAGTGTAACCGCCCTGACGAGCAGCAAAACGTGGACCTAGTTCGTTAAACAGTTTTGCAACTACTTCGTTATCACGAGTACGTGCAAATGCTAGACGACGGTTAGCAACACTGTCAGTCTTAGCTAGTGTAATCAAAGGCTCAACTACGCGACGTAGCTCTTTTGCTTTTGGCAAAGTAGTCTTGATAACTTCATGACGTACTAGAGAGCTAGCCATGTTGCTGAACATCGCTTTGCGATGTGAGCTGTTGCGGTTGAGTTGACGACCACTCTTACGATGGCGCATGACCTAATCCTTCTAACTAGTATCGATTAATCTTCAGCGATTGATGCAGGTGGCCAGTTTTCTAGGCGCATGCCCAGAGACAGACCACGTGACGCAAGTACGTCTTTAATCTCAGTAAGAGATTTTTTACCAAGGTTAGGCGTTTTAAGTAGCTCAACCTCAGTACGTTGTACTAGATCACCGATGTAGTGAATCGCTTCTGCTTTCAAACAGTTAGCAGAGCGAACTGTTAGTTCAAGATCGTCTACAGGACGCAGTAGGATCGGATCGAATTCTGGCTTCTCTTCCTTCTCCTCAGGTACACGTACATCACGAAGATCTACGAACGCATCCAATTGTTCAGCTAGGATAGTAGCTGCACGACGGATTGCTTCCTCAGGTTCTAGAGTACCGTTTGTTTCCATATCGATAACAAGCTTGTCTAGATCAGTACGCTGTTCTACACGAGCTGCTTCTACAGCGTAGGCAATTTTGTCTACAGGGCTGTAAGTAGCATCTACTAGTAGGCGACCGATTGGACGCTCATCTTCTTCAGTATGGATACGCGCTGAAGCTGGAACATAACCACGACCACGTTCTACTTTAATACGCATTGCGATTTCAGCGTTGTCATCCGTTAGGTGACAAATAACGTGTTCAGGGTTAGCGATCTCTACATCACCGTCATGGGTGATGTCACCTGCAACCACAGGGCCCGAGCCTGATTTGTTCAAAGTAATGAACACTTCATCTTTGCCTTCGGCAACGCGTACAGCCAAACCTTTAAGGTTTAGAAGAATTTCAAGAATATCTTCTTGAACGCCTTCTTTAGTGCTGTACTCATGAAGTACGCCTTCGATTTCTACTTCTGTTACAGCACAACCTGGCATAGAAGATAGAAGAATACGGCGAAGTGCATTACCCAGAGTATGACCAAAGCCACGCTCTAATGGCTCAAGAGTTACTTTTGCGTGAGTCGAGCTGATTTGTTCAATGTCAACTAGACGTGGCTTAAGAAATTCTGTTACAGAACCCTGCATTGTGTCCTCTCTTTAGTTTAAACCTTACTTAGAGTAAAGCTCGACGATCAATTGTTCGTTGATGTCAGCTGATAGATCAGAACGCTCAGGCATACGCTTGAATGTACCTTCCATCTTGCCACCATCTACTTCAATCCAAGTTGGTTTTTCACGTTGTTCAGCAACTTCTAGAGCTGCTTTGATACGAGCTTGCTGTTTAGCTTTCTCGCGAATAGAAACAACGTCATTAGCCGCTACTTTGAAAGAAGGAACGTTTACAACTTTACCGTTAACTAGGATAGCTTTGTGGCTAACTAGCTGACGTGCTTCTGCGCGAGTTGCGCCAAAGCCCATGCGGTAAACTACGTTATCAAGACGACCTTCAAGAAGCTGAAGCAGGTTCTCACCTGTGTTGCCTTTAAGACGTGCAGCTTCTTTGTAGTAGTTACGGAATTGTTTTTCTAGAACGCCGTACATACGACGAACTTTTTGCTTCTCACGAAGCTGAACGCCATACTCAGATAGACGACCGCGACGAGCGCCGTGTACACCTGGTGCGTTATCAATTTTACACTTGGTATCGATCGCGCGAACACCAGACTTAAGGAATAAGTCAGTGCCTTCACGACGGCTAAGCTTCAGCTTAGGACCCAAATATCTTGCCATGATCTTTCTCCAGTAATCTAAAAAACGTTATACGCGACGTTTCTTAGGTGGACGACAACCGTTATGAGGGATTGGTGTAGCATCAACGATGTTTGTGATGCGGAAACCAGCTGCGTTCAGAGCGCGAACAGTAGATTCACGACCTGGACCAGGACCCTTAACCATAACTTCCAAGTTCTTTAGACCGTATTCTTTAGCCATTTCAGCACAACGCTCAGCAGCAACCTGTGCAGCGAACGGAGTAGACTTACGAGAACCACGGAAACCAGAACCACCTGCAGTAGCCCAAGCTAGAGCGTTACCTTGACGGTCAGTAATGGTTACGATTGTGTTATTGAAAGAAGCATGGATGTGCGCAACGCCATCTGCAACTTGCTTGCGTACGCGCTTACGAGCGCGAGTTGGTTGTTTAGCCATTGTACTCTACCTTCCCGATTATTTCTTGATCGGCTTACGCGGACCCTTACGGGTGCGAGCGTTGGTTTTAGTACGCTGTCCACGTAGTGGTAGACTGCGACGATGACGAAGACCACGGTAACAGCCAAGGTCCATAAGACGCTTGATGTTCATAGATACTTCACGACGTAGATCACCTTCTACAGTGTACTTAGCTACACCATCACGCAGTTGATCGATCTGCTCTTCAGTTAGTTCACTGATCTTAACATCTTCAGCAATACCCACTTCAGCTAGGATAGCTTGAGAGCGAGTTTTACCGATGCCGTAGATCGCCGTTAGAGCGATTACAGCGTGTTTCTGATCAGGAATGTTAATGCCTGCTATACGGGCCATTATTCACTCCTAAGTGTTTCTATAAAAGAATTAGCCGCAGCAAAGCCCGTGATGGATACGCTGCGGAGTACTACTTCTTTTGCACGCAAAAGGTAGGCCGAGGAATATACTCGACCTAACCTTCGTTTTCAAGTAAAAATTTCTGCTAATTAGCCTTGGCGCTGTTTGTGCTTTGGCTCACTGCAAATCACGCGAACAACACCGTTGCGCTTGATTACTTTACAGTTACGGCAGATTTTTTTAACGGAAGCACGAACTTTCATTGCTAAACTCCGTAATTGAAACTGAGTCTACCGTCGAATTAACGACCGTAGCCTTTCAGATTCGCTTTCTTCAACACAGAATCATACTGTTGAGACATCAGATGAGTCTGTACCTGTGCCATAAAGTCCATGATAACAACAACTACGATAAGTAGTGATGTACCGCCGAAGTAGAAACGTACGTTCCACGCGACCATCATGAACTCGGGAATCAGACAGATAAAGGTAATGTACAGTGCACCTGCTAGGGTTAAACGTGTCATCACTTTATCAATGTACTTAGCTGTCTGCTCACCTGGGCGGATACCGGGTACGAATGCACCGGACTTCTTCAAGTTATCTGCTGTTTCACGCGGGTTGAAAACCAACGCCGTGTAGAAGAAACAGAAGAAAATAATCGCTGCTGCATAAAGCATTACATACAGCGGTTGACCTGGGCTAAGAGCCAAAGACACGTCAGTTAACCAACCGAACGCGCTGCTCTCACCGTTCTGACCAAACCACTGAGCCAGTGTTCCTGGGAACAGGATAATACTTGATGCGAAAATCGCTGGAATAACACCCGCCATATTAATTTTAAGTGGCAAGTGCGAGCTTTGCGCAGCAAATACTTTACGACCTTGTTGACGCTTAGCGTAGTTAACGACGATACGGCGTTGACCACGTTCCATGAAAACAACGAAGTAAATTACTGCAAAAGCTAATACCGCAATTAGCAACAGAAGAAGTACATGCAATTCACCTTGACGCGCTTGCTCGATTGTTTGACCGATTGCAGAAGGCAATCCAGCAACAATACCTGCAAAAATCAGAATGGAAATACCATTACCGATTCCTCGCTCTGTAATTTGTTCACCTAACCACATTAGGAACATGGTACCGGTTACTAAACTTACGGTAGCAATTAGCGTAAACATGGTTTGGTTCATAACAACCAGATTGTCGACCATGTTTGGTAAGCCAGTTGCAATACCAATAGCTTGGAATGTTGCAAGTACAAGCGTGCCGTAGCGTGTATATTGGCTGATCTTACGACGGCCTGCTTCACCCTCTTTTTTGAGTTCCGCTAACGCTGGATGAACTACAGTTAGCAATTGGACAACAATAGATGCCGAAATATACGGCATGATGCCCAATGCTAATATAGATGCACGCTCAAGAGCACCACCGGAGAACATGTTAAACATTTCAACGATGGTACCTTTTTGCTGTTCGAACAAATCGGCAAGTACAGCAGCGTCAATACCAGGAATCGGCACAAAAGAGCCGGCTCGGAATACTAAAAGTGCACCAATTACGAATAACAAGCGCGACTTTAGTTCACTTAAGCCGCTCTGAGCACTACGAAAATCTTGTCCTGGTTTCTTAGCCATCTGTACCTCGTTCCTCGAGATTATTCCTCGATTTTACCGCCTGCAGCTTCGATTGCAGCTTTAGCGCCTTTAGTCACACGTAGACCTTTAACAGTCACTGCTTTGTTAATTTCACCAGAAAGAACAACTTTTACGAATTCGATGTTCTTAGTGATGATGTTAGCAGCTTTAAGGCTGTTTAGATCAACCACGTCACCAGAAACTTTCGCTAGCTCAGCTAGACGAACTTCAGCAGACACTAGGCTCTTACGAGAAGTGAAACCGAATTTTGGTAGACGTTGTTTCAGAGGCATCTGACCGCCTTCGAAACCTGGACGAACTTTACCGCCAGAACGTGATTTTTGACCTTTGTGACCACGGCCACCAGTTTTACCTAGGCCAGAACCGATACCACGACCTACACGCTTAGGAGCATGCTTAGAGCCCGCAGCCGGTGCAAGAGTATTCAAACGCATTCTGATTACTCCTCAACTTTAACCATGTAGTAAACCTTGTTGATCATACCGCGTACGCACGGAGTATCTTCAAGTTCTACTGTGTGGTTGATTTTACGAAGACCTAGACCACGCAAAGTAGCTTTGTGCTTTGGTAGGCGGCCAATTGAGCTTTTAGTTTGAGTTACTTTAATAGTTGCCATGGTGTTCTTACTCCGAAATAGATTCAACAGTTAGACCACGTTTAGCAGCAACCATTTCTGGTGACTTCATGCTACCTAGTGCATCGATCGTAGCACGAACGATGTTGATAGGGTTCGTAGAACCGTATGCTTTAGATAGTACGTTGTGTACACCAGCAACTTCTAGTACTGCACGCATCGCACCACCTGCGATAACACCAGTACCTTCTGCAGCAGGCTGCATGTAAACTTTAGAGCCCGAATGGCGACCTTTCACTGGGTGGTGAAGAGTGCCTTCGTTTAGCGCGATCGTAGTCATGTTACGACGTGCTTTTTCCATTGCTTTTTGAATCGCTGCAGGTACTTCACGAGCTTTGCCGTAACCGAAACCTACACGACCGTTACCGTCACCAACTACTGTTAGTGCAGTGAAGCTCATGATTCGACCGCCTTTAACCGTTTTAGAAACGCGGTTAACTGCGATTAGCTTTTCTTGCAAATCATTCGCTTGAACTTGTTGTTCTTTAGCCATCTTCCAACCCTACCTTAGAATTTCAGACCAGCTTCGCGAGCAGATTCTGCTAGCGCCGCTACTCGACCGTGGTATTGGAAACCAGAACGATCAAATGCAACTGCAGTTACGCCTTTTTCAAGAGCGCGTTCTGCAACAGCTTTACCTACTGCTTTAGCTGCATCAACGTTACCAGTGTATTTCACTTGCTCACGGATCGCTTTTTCTACAGTAGAAGCTGCTGCGATAACCTCAGAGCCATTAGCCGCGATAACCTGTGCGTACACGTGACGAGGAGTACGGTGTACAACTAGGCGAGTCGCACCCAGTTCTGCAATCTTACGACGTGCACGTGTAGCACGACGGATGCGAGATGCTTTCTTATCCATAGTGTTACCTTACTTCTTCTTAGCTTCTTTAGTACGCACATTTTCATCTGCGTAACGAACACCTTTGCCTTTGTAAGGCTCAGGTTGACGGTAAGAACGAATGTCAGCCGCAACTTGACCAACTAGTTGCTTATCGCAACCAGTGATGATGATTTCAGTTTGGCTTGGACATTCAGCTTTAATACCCGCTGGCAACTCGTGCTCAACTGGGTGAGAGAAGCCTAGTGTTAGACCTACAGCGTTGCCTTTAATAGCAGCACGGTAACCAACACCTTTAAGAGTTAGCTTCTTAGTAAAGCCTTCAGTAACACCAACAACCATGTTATTAACTAGAGCGCGAGCTGTACCAGCTTGTGCCCATGCGTTAGTAACACCTTCTTTAGGACCGAAAGTCAGGTTGTTTTCTTCCTGAGCGATAACAACAGCGTCGTTAAGAACGCGAGTTAGTTCGCCTTTAGCACCTTTTACAGTGATTTCTTGGCCGTTTAGTTTCACCTCTACGCCAGCTGGAATAGCGACAGGTGCTTTTGCAACACGAGACATAGTCTACTCCTATTAAGCTACGTAACAGATGATTTCACCGCCAAGACCTGCTTTACGTGCAGCGCGGTCTGACATCAGACCCTTGGAAGTAGAAACGATAGCAATACCAAGACCACCCATTACAGAAGGAAGTTGATCTTTCTTCTTGTAAACACGTAGACCTGGACGAGAAACACGTTTAAGTTGCTCGATTACTGGTTTTGCTTGGAAGTACTTAAGTGTAACTTCTAGCTCAGGTTTTGCTTCGCCTTCAACAGCGAAGTCAACGATGTAACCTTCAGCTTTTAGTAGTGCAGCGATTGCAACTTTAAGCTTTGAAGAAGGCATTTTAACAGCAACTTTGTTTGCTGCCTGACCGTTACGAACGCGGGTCAGCATATCCGAAATCGGATCTTGCATGCTCATATGATTTACTCCAAATGATTAAGTGGCAATTACCAGCTAGCCTTACGAAGACCCGGAATCTCGCCTTTCATGCAAGCTTCACGAACCTTAATACGGCTTAGACCGAACTTACGTAGGTAACCGTGTGGACGACCAGTTTGGTTACAACGGTTGCGCTGACGTGATGCACTTGAATCACGTGGAAGAGATTGCAGTGTAAGAACCGCATTCCAACGATCTTCTTCAGATGCGTTTACATCGCTGATGATAGCTTTTAGCGCCGCACGCTTTTCAGCGAACTTAGCTACTAGCTTCGCACGTTTTGCTTCACGTGCTTTCATTGAATTTTTAGCCATAACAGTAACCCTTCACCTTACTTACGGAATGGGAAGTTAAAGGCAGCCAGCAGAGCACGGCCTTCCTCATCAGTACCAGCAGACGTCGTAATAGTGATGTCTAGACCGCGTACTCGATCAACTTTATCAAAGTCGATTTCCGGGAAGATGATTTGCTCGCGAACGCCCATGCTGTAGTTACCGCGACCGTCAAAAGACTTAGCGCTAACACCACGGAAGTCACGTACACGTGGAAGTGCGATAGAGATTAAACGCTCTAAAAATTCCCACATACGTTCGCCACGCAAGGTTACTTTACAACCGATAGGGTAGCCTTCACGGATTTTGAAACCAGCAACAGATTTACGCGCTTTAGTGATAAGTGGCTTTTGACCAGAGATCGTTGCCATATCAGATGCTGCGTTTTCTAGCAGTTTCTTATCGTTGATTGCTTCACCAACACCCATGTTTAGGGTGATTTTCTCGATTCTAGGGACTTGCATGACGCTTGTGTAGCTAAACTGTTTGGTCAGTTCAGCGACTACAGACGACTTGTAGTAATCATGCAGTTTCGCCATAGTAGAACTCCAAATTACTTCTATTAGTTAGAAACGATTTCGTTGTTAGATTTAAAGAAACGTACTTTCTTACCATCTTCAAAACGGAAACCGATACGGTCAGCTTTACCAGTAGCTGCGTTAAAGATCGCCACGTTAGAAACATCGATTGCTGCTTCTTGTTCAACGATACCACCTTGTTGACCTAGAGCCGGAACCGGCTTTTGGTGTTTCTTAACAAGGTTGATGCCTTCAACGATAACTTTACCAGTTGCTAGGACCTTAGTTACTTTACCTTTCTTGCCTTTGTCTTTACCAGCAAGAACGATTACTTCGTCATTACGACGGATTTTAGCTGCCATTTCTACGTGCTCCTTACAGAACTTCTGGAGCCAGTGAAACGATCTTCATGAACTTATCGCCACGAAGTTCGCGTGTCACAGGACCAAAGATACGTGTACCGATTGGTTGCTCTGTATTGTCGTTCAACAATACGCAAGCATTTCGGTCGAAGCGAATGACAGAACCGTCAGGACGACGTACGCCTTTACGGGTGCGCACTACCACCGCCTTCAGAACGTCACCTTTTTTAACTTTACCGCGAGGAATTGCTTCCTTAACAGTAACTTTGATAACGTCACCGATATGTGCATAACGGCGGTGAGAGCCACCCAGAACCTTAATACACATTACGCTGCGTGCGCCTGAGTTATCAGCTGCGTCCAGCATACTTTGCATTTGGATCATGTTAGTGCTCCGCTAAATTATAAAAAAACTAGACCCTCTCGGGTCGGGCTGCCTCTTTAAAAGGGACGCGAATTGTACCACCCTTTTTTTCAATTGGGTAGTCAAAAAATAAACGGCCCCAAAAATAATTTTGGAGCCGTTTAGTTTCATAGAATTAGCTAGGATTAACCTTTAGCTTTTTCTAGAACTTTTACCAAAGTCCAAGACTTAGTCTTAGACAGTGGACGACACTCAGCGATTTCAACTGTGTCGCCTAGGCCACACTCGTTGTTCGCGTCATGTGCGTGTACTTTAGTCGTACGCTTTACGAATTTACCGTAAATTGGGTGTTTCACCATGCGTTCGATAGCAACTACGATAGACTTGTCCATCTTGTCGCTAACTACACGACCTTGTTGAGTACGTTTTACTTCGCTCATTATGCGCCTGCCTTCTCAGTCAAAACAGTTTTCACACGTGCGATATCACGGCGTACAGCTTTCAGAGTATGAGTTTGCTGTAGCTGACCAGTTGCAGCTTGCATGCGCAAGTTGAACTGTTCGCGTAGCAAATTCAATAGCTCAGCGTTAAGCTCTTCAACGCTTTTCTCGCGTAGATCTTGTGCTTTCATCACATCACCTGCTTAGTTACAAATGTAGTCTTGAATGGCAGTTTACGAGCCGCTAGGCGGAACGCTTCACGTGCCAATTCTTCAGGTACACCACCCATTTCGTACATAACCTTACCAGGTTGGATTTGGGCTACCCAGTACTCAACGTTACCTTTACCCTTACCTTGACGAACTTCAAGTGGTTTTTCTGTGATTGGTTTGTCTGGGAACACACGGATCCAGATTTTACCTTGACGCTTAACGTGACGTGTCATTGCACGACGTGCCGCTTCAATTTGACGAGCAGTTAGACGACCACGGCCAACAGCTTTAAGACCGAATTCGCCGAAGCTTACATCAGTACCTTTAGCTAGACCACGGTTACGACCTGTCTGAACCTTACGGAACTTAGTACGTTTAGGTTGTAGCATCTGTCGACTCCTTACTTACGGCCTTTACGCTGCTTCTTAGGCTTGTCGCCTTTAGGCTCTACAGCGTTAGCTGCTGGCATACCACCTAGGATTTCACCTTTGAAGATCCAAGTTTTAATGCCGATCACACCGTATTGAGTGTGAGCCGAAGAAGTTGCGTAATCAATGTCTGCACGTAGAGTGTGTAGAGGCACACGACCTTCACGGTACCACTCAGAACGTGCGATTTCAGCGCCGCCTAGACGACCGCTTACTTCCACTTTGATGCCTTTAGCACCTAGACGCATTGCGTTTTGTACCGCGCGCTTCATAGCACGACGGAACATAACACGACGCTCTAGTTGAGACGCGATGCTGTCACCAACAAGTTGTGCATCAAGTTCAGGCTTACGTACTTCAGCGATGTTAATTTGCGCTGGTACACCTGCAATTTTTGCTACAGCTGCGCGTAGTTTCTCAACGTCTTCACCTTTCTTACCGATTACAACGCCTGGACGAGCAGTGTGAATAGTCACACGGATGCTCTTAGCAGGACGCTCGATAACGATACGTGAAAGAGACGCTTTTTGTAGTTCCTTAGTTAGGAACTGACGTACCTTGAAGTCGCCGTCTAGGTTGTCAGCGAAATCTTTGGTGTTAGCAAACCATGTAGCATTCCAAGGCTTAACGATGCCAAGACGAATACCATTAGGATGTACTTTTTGACCCATTGCTTACTCTCCTAGTCTCTAGCGATCTGCTACAACAACAGTGATGTGGCTTGAACGCTTCAAGATACGATCCGCACGACCTTTAGCACGAGGCATAATACGCTTCATGATAGGGCCTTCATCTACAAAGATTTTTGCGACATTCAGATCGTCAATATCTGCACCTTCGTTGTGCTCCGCGTTAGCGATAGCAGACTCTAGAACTTTCTTAACTAGAACAGCAGCTTTTTTGTTGCTGAAAGTTAGGATTTCTAGAGCTTGGTCAACAGATTTACCACGAATTAGATCCGCAACTAAGCGAGCTTTCTGAGGCGAAATGCGAGCAAAGTTATGTTTAGCAATAGCTTCCATCATTTACTCCTTAACGCTTCTTAGCTTTCTTATCCGCAGCGTGACCGCGGTAAGTACGTGTTGGTGCGAATTCACCTAGTTTGTGACCGATCATTTCTTCGGTAACGAAAACAGGTACGTGCTGACGACCATTATGGACAGCGATGGTCAAACCGATCATCGATGGGATGATCATTGAACGACGGGACCAAGTCTTAAGTGGCTTTTTGTCTCCGCTTTCCACCGCTTTCTCTACCTTCTTCAGCAAGTGTAGGTCAATAAATGGACCTTTCTTGAGAGAACGTGGCATGGCGATTCCTCTTTATATAGATTACTTGTTACGACGACGTACGATGTACTTGTCAGTGCGTTTGTTCTTACGAGTCTTGAAGCCTTTAGTTGGCATACCCCAAGGAGATACTGGGTGACGACCGCCAGATGTACGACCTTCACCACCACCGTGTGGGTGATCAACCGGGTTCATTACTACACCACGTACGGTTGGACGTACGCCGCGCCAGCGTGAAGCACCAGCTTTACCAAGTTCACGTAGCATGTGCTCAGAGTTACCAACTTCACCGATTGTTGCACGGCCTTCAGAAAGAACTTTGCGCATTTCGCCAGAACGTAGACGGATAGTTACGTACGCACCGTCGCGAGCAACGATTTGAGCGTAAGCACCAGCCGAACGAGCTAGCTGACCACCTTTACCAGGTTTAAGTTCAACGTTGTGTACAGTTGAACCTACTGGGATGTTACGCATTGGTAGAGTGTTACCAGCTTTGATTGGTGCATCAACACCAGACTGAATAACATCACCCGCGTTAACACCTTTAGGTGCTAGGATGTAGCGACGCTCACCGTCTTTGTATAGAACTAGAGCAATGTTTGCGCTACGGTTTGGATCGTATTCTAGACGCTCAACTGTCGCTGGGATACCGTCTTTAGTACGTTTGAAGTCAACTAGACGGTAGTGGTGCTTGTGACCACCGCCGATGTGACGTACTGTGATACGACCGTTGTTGTTACGACCACCGTTCTTAGAGTTTTTCTCTAGAAGAGGTGCGTATGGCTTGCCCTTGTGTAGGTCAGCGTTAACAACTTTAACAACGTGACGACGACCAGGGGAAGTCGGCTTACATTTAACAATAGCCATTCTTAACTACTCCTGTTATTCCGCGCCGCCAACAAAGTCAAGATCTTGACCTTCTTTCAAAGTAACGTACGCTTTCTTAACGTCGCTGCGGCGACCTTGGCGTAGACCTTGACGTTTGGTCTTACCCTTAGTGATAAGAGTATTTACAGACTTAACTTCAACTTCAAAAAGCTTTTCTACAGCTGCTTTGATCTCTTTTTTAGTTGCATCTTTAGCTACTTTGAAAACGATAGTGTTCGCTTTCTCAGCTGCCATAGTTGCTTTTTCAGAGATGTGCGGAGCACGTAGAACTTTTAGGATACGCTCTTCAGTGATCATGCTAGCATCTCCTCAACTTGCTTAACTGCTTCAGCAGTCATTACAACTTTGTCGAACGCGATTAGTGAAACTGGGTCGATACCAGCAACGTCACGTGCGTCAACTTTGTATAGGTTACGAGCAGCTAGGAATAGATTCTCATCTACTTCGCTAGTCACGATTAGAGCGTCAGTTAGCTCAAGCTCTTTAAGCTTAGCAACTAGCTCTTTAGTCTTTGGCGCTTCAACTGAGAAGTTATCAACAACGATTAGACGCTCTTGACGAACTAGCTCAGAAAGAATGCTCTTCATAGCACCGCGGTACATTTTTTTGTTTACTTTTTGGCTGTGATCTTGTGGTTTCGCAGCAAAAGTAACACCACCTGTACGCCAGATTGGGCTACGGATTGTACCAGCACGCGCACGGCCAGTACCTTTTTGACGCCATGGCTTAGCGCCACCGCCAGAAACTTCTGAACGTGTTTTTTGAGCACGAGTACCTTGACGAGCACCTGCTGCAAACGCAACAACTACTTGGTGTACAAGAGCTTCGTTAAACTCACGTCCGAAAGTAGTTTCGGAAACAGTTAGTGCATCAGCACCTTTAACCATTAGTTCCATTACTTACTCCTGAGACGTTATGCTTTAACAGCTGGTTTAACGATCACGTTGCCACCTGTTGAGCCCGGTACTGCACCTTTAATAAGAAGCAGATTGCGCTCAGCGTCAACACGTACGATCTCTAGGTTTTGAGTCGTTACACGCTCAGCACCCATGTGACCTGCCATTTTCTTGCCTTTAAATACGCGACCTGGAGTTTGACATTGGCCAATTGAACCCGGTGCACGGTGAGACAATGAGTTACCGTGAGTCATATCTTGAGTACGGAAGTTCCAACGCTTAACAGCGCCTTGGAAGCCCTTACCTTTAGATGTACCAGTAACGTCTACTTTCTTAGTTTCGTTGAATAGTTCAACTGTTAGCTCAGCGCCAACTGCGAACTCTTCACCGTTTTCCAAACGGAATTCCCAAAGACCGCGACCAGCTTCAACGCCAGCTTTAGCAAAGTGACCTGCTTCAGCTTTGTTTACACGGTTAGCTTTCTTAGAACCAGCAGTTACCTGAATTGCTGCGTAGCCGTCTGTCTCAAGAGTTTTAACTTGAGAAACACGGTTTGCTTCAACTTCAACAACTGTTACTGGGATAGAAACGCCGTCTTCAGTAAATACGCGGGTCATGCCCACTTTACGACCGATTAGACCAATCATTCTTCTAATCTCCCTTAACCTAGGCTAATTTGAACGTCAACGCCCGCAGCAAGGTCTAGACGCATTAGAGCATCAACAGTTTTGTCTGTTGGCTCAACGATGTCGATTAGACGCTTGTGAGTACGAATTTCGTACTGGTCACGTGCTTTCTTGTTAACGTGTGGAGAGATAAGAACTGTGAAACGCTCTTTACGAGTTGGCAGTGGGATTGGACCACGAACCTGTGCGCCAGTGCGCTTAGCTGTTTCAACGATTTCCGCTGTAGAAGCGTCGATTAGTTTGTAATCGAATGCTTTTAGGCGGATACGGATACGTTGGTTCTGCATGAGACAGAGCTCCAATATTAAAAATTACACAAACAATATCGCCACTCAGACTCGTCAAGACGAGAGAATGCCGATTGATTTATGTGAAACCGTAGCGTCCAAGATTAGGACACATTGTCAGTTAATTTTCGATTAACTATCCCTACATACCAGAGTCACGTCTGGGGATAGTTTTTCCGAAGAAAAGATAGCTAATTGTATTAACCGCGAACATAAGCTGAGTCTACATTACCTCGTAAATCACTAGGATTTACTCGCTCCTCATTGCTCATTGGTTCACAACTGGCTTAACCAGTGCGACGCATTATACAGATCACACTTTAGGATGCAAGAGCTGAGTGAAAAATAATCGAATAAAATCCAACCACTCGAAATATCCAAAAGTTCTGCCGCCGCCATAAACAAAAAGGACGCCGTAGCGTCCTTTTTTAAACAGGAATGATAATAGCGCTGGCTATTACTTCTTGCTTGATAGTGCACCGAAACGCTTGTTGAAGCGATCAACACGGCCGCCTGTATCAACGATACGTTGCTTACCAGTGTAGAATGGGTGACACTTGTCACATACGTCTAGGTGGATAGATTCCTTCGCTAGAGTAGATTTAAACTCAAAAGAGTTGCCGCAAGAACAAGTAGCAGTTACTGCTTTGTATTCTGGGTGGATACCAGCTTTCATGGGATAACCTCAATAGTAGGCCGTGTCGCTATACGAATCTATGCCGCACACCACACGTAATTAATATCAAAAATGCGATACCGCATCGACCAATTGCCGAAGCCATATCTCAAGGCGCAGTATAGTAATGAATCACCTTGCTAGGATCAACACATTTGGCAACTTTTTCGCCACTTTTTTCACCAGCACTTATATATAGAGGACTTTCTCTTACCTTATTTGAGGATTACTCGAATTCCACCGAAGGTTTTAATAGACTATACCCTCTTCTTCCCTCTTTTATATAGTTAAGATTCTATGCGCCCATCCATCGCTAGAGTGGCACTACCGGTACCACTCGACAAACAGTTTGATTACATCATTCCCGGGCATCTCTTTCCGCTCATTGGAGGAAGGGTGTCTGTTCCTTTCGGCCGTCAGACCCTTGTCGGCATAGTCACTGCGATGGTGAACCATTCTGATTTTCCTAAAGAGCAACTGAAACCAATCAAAGCAGTTTTAGACGCCCAACCTCTATGGCCAGAGAAACTATACTCCTTACTTACTTGGTGTAGTCAGTTTTACCAATACCCTCTCGGAGATACATTACACAACGCGATGCCCACTGCACTGCGTAAAGGTAAACCTGCAGACTTTGCTACGCTGCAAGAGTGGAAGATCACTACATCGGGTAAAGATAAGCTGATGCAAGGTTTAGGGCGCGCAGTCAAACAACAGCGTGCTTTGCAGATGTTAGTTAATGGCTCAGTTCCGCATCAAGAGTTTATTGATCATGAAATTGGGTCTAGCGTACTTAAATCTTTAGAAGAGAAAGGCTGGGTCGAACGCATAGAGAAGAAGCCAAAAATCACTAAGTGGGGCCAACAAGTCGAGTGCGACGTTGAGAAGCCAAAACTCAACCATGAACAGGCGCTGGCTATTGCAAGCGTAAACAGTCAAACCGGTTTTGCCTGCTATTTATTAGAGGGCGTAACCGGCTCAGGTAAAACCGAAGTCTACTTGAACCTCATTAAGCCAGTGCTTGAGCAAGGTAAACAAGCATTAGTTTTGGTGCCAGAGATAGGTTTAACACCACAAACTATCAACCGCTTTAAACATCGCTTTAATGTTCCCGTTGATGTGATCCATTCTGGGCTAAATGATACCGAGCGGCTGAATGCTTGGCTTTCTGCACGGGACAAAGCCGCCGGCATCATTATTGGTACCCGCTCTGCCCTGCTAACGCCTTTCGCCAATCTCGGCATTATTATCGTCGATGAAGAGCACGACTCGTCTTATAAACAGCAAGATAGCCTGCGCTATCACGCGCGTGATGTTGCGGTTATGCGCGCACATAAAGAGCAAGTGCCTATTGTGCTTGGTTCAGCAACGCCTGCATTAGAAACACTGCATAATGCACTCACTGGTAAGTATCATCATTTAACTCTGACTCAACGTGCTGGCTCTGCTGTACCAACGACGAATAAAGTACTCGATGTAAAAGGCCTCTATTTAGATAGTGGATTATCCGCGCCTTTGATTGCAGAAATGCGCAAACACCTAAAAGCAGGCAATCAAGTCATGTTGTTCTTAAACCGCCGAGGCTTTTCACCAGCATTGATGTGCCATGAATGTGGCTGGATTGCGGAATGTAAACGTTGTGATGCTTACTACACCTTCCATCAATACAGCAATGAGATTCGCTGTCATCACTGCGGCTCACAGCAACCTGTGATTCATCAATGCCAAGGGTGTGGCTCGACACAGTTAGTGACTGTGGGCGTAGGCACGGAACAGCTCGAGTTACAATTGACAGATCTATTTCCCGAATACAAAGCCATTCGTATTGATAGAGATAGCACTCGCCGCAAAGGCAGCCTAGAGGATGCGCTCGAGTCGATTCGTAAAGGCGAATACCAAATTTTAATCGGCACTCAAATGCTAGCAAAAGGCCACCACTTCCCTAACGTGACACTTGTTGCGCTGCTAGATGTGGATGGCTCTTTATATAGTAGTGACTTCCGAGCATCAGAGCGTTTAGCACAGTTATTCATTCAGGTCGCCGGGCGCGCTGGTCGAGCAAGTAAGCCGGGAGAAGTGATACTGCAAACCCACCATCCAGAACATAGTTTGCTACAGGCGCTGCTGCAAAAAGACTACCGACACTTTGCCATGACCGCATTGGAAGAGCGTAAACTCGCCCAACTGCCACCATATAGCTTCTTGACCTTATTTAAAGCAGAAGCGAACCAAAGCGAAGTGGTTGAAGACTTTTTACGCCAAGTGCGTTTTACCCTTGAATCACACCCACTATTCGATGATTCCTGCATGGTATTGGGGCCGACGCCATCACCGTTAGCAAAACGTGCGGGTAAGTATCGATGGCAATTATTACTACAAACCCAGCATCGCTCATTGATGCAAAAGTTATTAACCAGTGCGAAACCTGCTATTGAGTTGTTGCCAAATGCCAAGAAAGTGCGCTGGAATTTAGACATAGAACCACAAGATCTCAGCTAGCAAACGTTTAACTATGTAATGAATTACCGTCTTATGTGATGAAAATCACAATCGCATTGCAATTTTTGTTAATCAGGCCGTAACTTTCACTTTAGAAATGAATAGACTATCCAAATTAGCAAAGTCTAAAGTGGATCAATCACATAGGCTGATATTAGAACAATGACAAACGTCATCTGGCAATCAATTGAGAGGGTATAAACTATGGCGACAATGAAGGATGTTGCCCAGCTTGCTGGAGTCTCTACCGCAACCGTGTCGCGAGCTCTGATGAATCCGGAAAAAGTATCATCATCGACACGAAAAAGAGTAGAAGATGCTGTGCTTGAAGCTGGCTACTCACCGAATTCATTAGCACGCAACTTACGTAGAAATGAATCAAAAACCATTGTCACTATAGTTCCCGACATCTGCGATCCGTACTTTTCTGAAATCATTCGTGGTATCGAAGATGCAGCAATGGAACATGGCTACCTAGTCCTACTGGGCGACAGTGGTCAACAGAAAAAACGAGAAAGCTCATTTGTAAACCTCGTCTTTACCAAACAAGCTGATGGCATGCTACTGCTAGGCACCGATTTACCATTCGATGTCAGCAAGCCAGAACAGAAAAACTTACCGCCTATGGTGATGGCTTGTGAGTTTGCTCCTGAGCTAGAACTGCCAACCGTACACATTGATAACCTAACCTCTGCTTTTGAAGCTGTGAACTACCTAACTCAATTAGGCCATAAGCGTATCGCTCAAATCTCTGGTCCAGAGAGTGCTGCACTATGCCAATTCCGTCAGCAGGGTTACCAACAGGCGTTACGTCGTGCGGGCATTACTAAAGAAGCACAATACAGTATCGTTACTGACTTCACCTTTGAAGGCGGTGCACAAGCAATCCGTAAATTACTCGAACTACCAGAGCCACCTACCGCTATATTCTGTCATTGTGACACCATGGCTATTGGTGCGATCCAAGAAGCAAAACGCCTAGGATTGAGAGTTCCACAAGACATCTCAATTGTTGGGTTTGACGATATCCAATTTGCTCAGTACTGCGATCCACCGTTAACTACCATCTCTCAACCTCGTTATGAGATCGGCCGCCAAGCCATGCTAATGATGCTAGAGCTGTTAAAAGGTCATGATGTACACTCCGGCTCTCGCTTACTTGAGACCAAGCTTGTTGTTCGAGGTAGTGCTGCTCCACCACCATTACGCTGATAACTAACTAGCCACTCTAGCATCGCTAAAGTGGCCAGTTTCCTGCACGTAGCTAACAAGATTACATTGTCAGGGTGTTTTCTCTCCTCGTTCTGGATTACCATACTGTCAGAATCCTTGATGACCTGAAGTTACCGTGGCAAATAGAGATTATGTACGACGTGGTCGTGGCACGCCGAAAAAATCAACCAAGAAACAACCATCACGAAAAAAACCTTGGCGTAGTGGCCTACTAGCTGTCTTGCTTGTGGGGGGGGCTTTGGCTATGGCTTATACCTACTCAGTACCGATCCTGAGCCAGAAAAGCCAGTAGCGAAACAAGAGCCGGTGAAGACAAGCAAGCCGAAACCAAAGAAAGAACTTCCACCTCCTCCTGAGGAAAAGTGGGAATATGTCGAGTCTTTACCTAGCCGTGAAGTCGAAGTTGTCGCGAAAGAAATTGAAGTCTCAAAGATCCCTTACATAATGCAATGCGGGGCGTATAAGACTCAGGCTCAAGCGGAAGACCGCAAGCTAGCGATCGCTTTCCAAGGAATCTCTAGCCAAATACGCAAGAAAGAAGGCAGCTCTTGGTACCGTGTCGTACTAGGACCGTACAAATTCAAACGTGATGCTGAAAAGGATCGCCACAAGTTGCAACGAGCGAAGATCGAGCCCTGCGCAATTTGGAAAGAAACTTTATAAGTCTGACTAAACATTAAATCTAAAGACCAACTGAGAGATCAGTTGGTCTTTTCTTTTACCGAGGTCCCTACTCGCTCTCTTCCTCGTTCAAAACGACAAATCATAATGTCTACAAAGGAAAAACGACTTCCCCTTGAATCCCGAATCCCTTCCCCCCCCATATAATGATTAAATCCAAAGAGAAATAATTAAGAGGTCGACTGTGACTACTATTGTATCTGTACGTCGAAACAACAAAGTCGTCATCGCGGGTGATGGCCAAGTATCATTAGGCAATACGGTAATGAAAGGCAATGCACGTAAAGTCCGTCGCCTGTACAACAATCAAGTACTTGCAGGTTTTGCCGGTGGTACTGCCGATGCTTTCACTCTATTCGAGCGTTTTGAAAGTAAGTTGCAAATGCATCAAGGCCACCTAACTAAAGCAGCCGTTGAACTAGCTAAAGATTGGCGTAGCGACCGAGCTCTTCGAAAACTAGAAGCGCTGCTGGCTGTAGCCGATGAAACCGCTTCACTGATCATCACAGGTAATGGTGATGTGGTTCAGCCAGAAAATGACTTGATCGCGATTGGCTCAGGTGGTGCATACGCACAAGCGGCAGCCACTGCACTATTAGAAAACACAGACCTAGATGCTCGCGAAATCGCAGAAAAAGCATTGAACATTGCAGGCGACATCTGTGTATTCACCAACCATCATCACACTGTAGAAGAACTAGAATCTACAGCAGAACTTCCTAAGCCTACGGCTTAAGCGTAATCGTAACGAAGTAAGGAAAGAATATGTCTGAAATGACTCCTCGCGAAATCGTTCATGAACTGAACCGCCACATCATTGGTCAAGACAAAGCAAAACGTTCGGTTGCGATTGCACTGCGTAACCGCTGGCGTCGCATGCAACTTGAAGAAAGCTTGCGTGTAGAAGTAACACCAAAAAACATCCTAATGATTGGTCCAACTGGTGTGGGTAAAACTGAGATTGCTCGTCGTCTTGCAAAACTGGCTAACGCGCCGTTTATCAAAGTAGAAGCGACCAAGTTCACCGAAGTTGGCTACGTGGGTAAAGAAGTGGAAACCATTATCCGCGACCTAACAGATGTTGCCGTAAAGATGACCCACCAGCAAGCAATGGAAAAAGTTAAGTTCCGTGCAGAGGAGCTGGCTGAAGAGCGTATTCTTGACGCCCTACTGCCACCAGCTCGTGATGCTTGGGGTCAAGCTGAACAAACTGAAGACAGCTCAAACACTCGTCAAATTTTCCGTAAAAAACTCCGTGAAGGTAAGTTAGACGATAAAGAGATCGAAATCGACGTAGCTGCGCCACAAATGGGTGTGGAAATCATGGCTCCTCCAGGTATGGAAGAGATGACCAACCAACTGCAGGGCATGTTCCAAAACCTAGCTGGTGACACCAAGAAAAAGCGTAAGCTGAAAATCAAAGACGCAATGAAAGCGTTGGCGGAAGAAGAAGCGGCGAAACTGGTAAACCAAGAAGAACTGAAAGAATCTGCGATCTTCAACGTAGAGAACAACGGCATCGTATTTATCGACGAAATCGATAAGATTTGTAAGCGCGGTGAGAGCTCTGGCCCTGACGTGTCTCGTGAAGGTGTTCAACGTGATCTACTACCTCTGATCGAAGGTAGCACAGTATCAACCAAGCACGGTATGGTGAAAACAGATCATATCCTGTTTGTTGCTTCAGGTGCATTCCAAGTGGCAAAACCTTCTGATTTAATCCCAGAGCTACAAGGTCGTCTACCTATTCGTGTTGAGCTTGAAGCGCTAACTAGCAACGATTTCAAACGCATCCTAACTGAACCGAAAGCGTCTCTAACTGAGCAATACATTGCACTAATGAAGACAGAAGACGTGGACGTCGAGTTCACTGAAGATGGCATCACGCAAATCGCGGAAGCGGCATGGACAGTAAACGAAACCACTGAGAACATTGGTGCTCGCCGTCTACACACTGTGATGGAACGTCTGATGGATGAGATTTCTTACGATGCGACGGAAAAAGCCGGTGAGAAATTCGTCATCAACGCGGCATACGTGAAAGACCGCCTAGGCGATACGATTGAAGATGAAGATCTAAGTCGCTTCATTCTTTAACTAGCACTCTATAGAGTTCAAAGCCCAGAACCTTGTTTCTGGGCTTTTTCGTTCTGAATGACCGTTACTTTAGCGAGCTCTAGACCAAAAGAGTTCATCATCCTAGCGAGCTCAAGCGAGACTAAGGATCTAATAACAACATTCGCCGTCCCCTTCTCTTTCCAAGAAAGAGCGCTATTTTATTCCCTCAAATATGGAAACTGTGTTCCTTCTCCGTAACCCTTTGACTCTTAATTGAGTTGCGTCAGGTCAATAGCGTAACGGGCGCTTTGTGCTTATACTGGGCACATTGGTTACTAGCACGAAATATCCATGAAACAATCTTTACAGATCTGGCTTGAAGCCGCTCGTCCAAAAACATTACCACTGGCACTGGTATCGATTCTTACTGGGAGCGTACTCGCGTATTCTGCGGGGCACTTTTCTCTGACGATCGCTATCATGGCATTTGTCACTGCCACGCTACTGCAAATTTTGTCTAACCTAGCGAACGATTATGGTGATGCTGTGCAAGGCACAGATAACGACAATCGCTTAGGTCCTCAGCGCGCGATGCAGTCTGGTGCAGTAACCGCAGACCAAATGAAGAAAGCGATCATCTTCAACATCATCCTGACTGCTATTGCAGGCTTAACTTTGGTGTTTTATGCCCTAAGCTCTTTTGAAAGTATCCTTACTTTTATCGGGTTAGGTATTCTTGCCATCCTAGCGGCAATTGCTTACACCATGGGCAGCAAGCCATACGGCTATGTTGGCTTGGGGGATCTCTCAGTATTCTTATTCTTTGGTTTACTTGGGGTCTCGGGGACGTACTTCCTTCACACTGGTCATGTGGATGCCACACTTTTCCTACCAGCGTTAGGTTGTGGCCTGCTAGCGGTTGCGGTACTGAACATCAACAACATGCGCGATATTGAAAACGACAGTGAATGCGGCAAACGCACCATGGCGGTTCGACTTGGCCAACGTAAAGCGAAGCAATACCACTTTATTTTGCTTGGCTCTGCCCTCGTAGCTTTTGCAAGCTATTTACTGATTCAAGGCAAGCCAGTTTGGATCAGCCTGCCATTTCTTGTCAGTGTGTATGTAGTCGCGCAGCACGGTAGAGCAGTATGGCAAACGCAGCAACCAGCACAAATTGCACCGATGATGCCCGTTGTCGTCAAATGCTCTCTGGTAACTAACGTTTTGTTTGCAACAATTGTGGTAGCTCAAACTCTCGTGAGTTAAAAAAGGAATGTCATTGCATTGACTTAATGCCTCTATATACTCAAAGACAACAGTTTCTGTTTAGAAAGGCACGCTATGGAATACAATACCTCAGCACTCTGTGATATCTATCTTGATCAGGTAGATGTGGTTGAACCGATGTTCAGTAACTTTGGTGGTCGCGCATCCTTCGCAGGACAAGTGACAACGATTAAGTGTTTTGAAGACAACACTCTGATCCGCGAAACGTTAGAGCAAGATGGTATCGGGCGAGTATTGTTGATTGATGGTGGCGGCTCTCTACGCAGAGCATTAATCGATGCAGAAATCGCAACACTAGCCGAAGAGAATGAGTGGGAAGGGATTGTCGTTTACGGGTGTGTCCGCGAAGTGGATGAGCTTGAAGACATGAATCTAGGCATTCAAGCACTAGCCTCTATTCCTGTTGGTGCAGCTAACCAAGGTATCGGTGAAATTGACGTACCAGTGAACTTTGGCGGAGTCAGCTTCCTACCAGAAGATTACATCTACGCAGACAGCACTGGCATCATTCTTTCACCAGAGCCGCTCAACATTGATCTTGAACTAGATGCGGATGACGAAGAACAAGAGTTAAGTTAGCCAGCCTCAAATACACAAACACCCGCACATGGCGGGTGTTTTTGAATCTGGATACAGAGTGGATTATTCCACTTCGTCCATCTTGCCAAGTAGTGCACGAATGCGCTCTTGCCATTGTGCGTGCTCTTGTTGAGCCTGCTGAGATTTTTGCTCAAGTTCTTCACGTTGTGAACGAAGCTCAGTCGCTTCAGTTTCAAGCTTTGCTTTGTCTTCTTTCAGCTCTTCAACTTCCATTTGAAGAAGAGTGATTGTGTCAACTGCAGTTTGAATTTTCGCTTCTAGTTTTTCTAGTACTTCAAAAGACATCTGGGCCTACCTTGATTATTCGGTTGGGATGAATCGTCATCGTTCATCTAATATAGCTTCATTCTACTCAGCGTAGCGTTCAGAAACACTTACTATATTCGATCTTTCGCATCATTCGGTTAAAAAATCAACGCAATCTCACTAAACCTTGACTTTTCTTATCTACGAAGCATTTTTGCTCCTCTTTATTGCCCATGATGAGCGCTAAAAGTCACTCTACATTGATCAAATTCAACTTAGATAGAGTTAAAGCTCAGCAAAAAGGCAAACGTTTACTTTGTGGTGTGATAGAATCGCCGCGCAAATTCTTCTTCCCCTGTTACTTGGAGACATCATGAAACGCGATTTAGCAATGGCATTTTCCCGTGTTACTGAAGGTGCAGCACTAGCTGGTTACAAATGGCTAGGCCGTGGCGACAAAAATGCAGCCGACGGTGCGGCTGTTGAGGTAATGCGCACCCTACTGAATAAAACAGACATCAGCGGTGAAATCGTTATTGGTGAAGGTGAGATCGATGATGCACCAATGCTCTACATCGGAGAACAAGTTGGTTGTGGTGGCGATGAAGTGGATATCGCAGTAGACCCAATCGAAGGCACCCGCATGACAGCGATGGGCCAATCGAACGCACTTGCTGTATTAGCTGCGGGCGAGAAAGGCAGCTTCTTGAAAGCGCCTGACATGTACATGGAGAAATTAGTTGTAGGCCCTAGCGCAAAAGGCGTTATCGACCTTGGCAAGCCACTCAAAGAAAACCTAGAAAACGTTGCTAAAGCACTGAACAAGTCTCTTGATACTCTTGTTGTCATTACTCTTGCTAAACCTCGTCACGATGACGTGATCGCAGAGATGCAAGCAATGGGTGTTCGCGTATTCGCAGTGCCAGATGGTGATGTAGCCGCTTCTATCTTAACGTGTATGCCAGACAGCGAAGTAGACGTAATGTACTGCATCGGTGGTGCGCCAGAAGGCGTCGTATCAGCTGCGGTTATCCGCGCGCTAGACGGTGACATGCACGGTCGCCTTCTTCCTCGCCACGAAGTAAAAGGTGATACGGAAGAAAACCGCATCTACGGCGCAGCAGAGCTTCAGCGCTGTGAAGAAATGGGTGTTAAAGCCAATGTCATTCTAAAAATGGAGGACATGGCGCGCAGCGACAACGTTGTGTTCTCAGCAACAGGCATCACTAAGGGTGACCTACTAGAAGGCATCTCTCGCCAAGGCAACATCGCAACGACAGAAACTCTATTGATCCGCGGCCGCTGTCGCACTATCCGCCGTATCAAATCTACGCACTACTTAGAGCGTAAAGATCCTGAAGTGCGAGATATTATTCTTTAAGCATTGTTCGAGGCTCCCACTCACTCTGAGTTGGAGCCTTTCTTTCCTTGTAAGTCATTCTAGCGAGCCTCAGCAAGACTAAGAATCTAGTTCCAGCAAGCTCTTAACCTTTACTCCTACCCCAGACCACAGAATCAACGGATAATAGATTCTGAATCACACTCGTTCCTCGTTGTTCAGAGTGACGATATATATTTGTTCGCATGAACATAGGTCCGACAAATCCCCACTCAAATTAAGTCAACACTTTTCTTTACTAACCCTATCGCGCATAATATGTACGGATGTATAAAGGTGGGTATATGAAGACCGTAGATAGGATTTTGCAAATCGTTAAGCGTGACGGATCTGTCACAGCAAAACAACTCTCTTCTGAGCTGGGTATGACGACCATGGGTGCGCGTCAGCATCTGCAAGGCTTGGAAGATGACGGGATCCTGTCAACGTATGATATGAAAGTGAAAGTTGGTCGCCCAACTCGCCATTGGTCTTTGACACAAAAAGGTCACGAGCAATTTGCTGACCGACATGGCGAGCTCACCATTCAGTTTATCGAAGCGGTTGAACACATTTTTGGCAAAGACGGCCTCGACAAAGTGACCTCAGAGCGAGAAAAGCTTACCCAGCAGAACTATCAACAGCACATCGAACAATGTGATTCACTAGAAAGCAAGCTTAGAACGCTAGTGTCTCTTCGTGAACAAGAAGGGTATATGGCGGAGCTTGAACAAGATGAACACGGCTTTATTCTTATTGAAAACCATTGCCCTATCTGCAAAGCAGCCACTCGTTGCCCGAGTTTGTGCTCATCTGAACTCAATGTCTTTCAATCTCTACTGGGTGACAATACCACCATAGAACGAACCGAACACATCATCAGTGGTCAACGACGTTGTGTATATCGCATCTACCAGTAAATGAACTCAATACACCTCAAACACAACCTGTCTTAAAACTGAGACCATCTAAACGTTCCCACTAACAATAGCCAGAACTGAATTACGCTTACTTTACTATCATTAAAAATGTTCCAGATGGAATTGGAAGTAAAGTTATGCCAAATACAGTTAAGACTCAGCACTTACCGCCCTTCGACGAAATGGTGAGAATGGCGGAGAAAGATCCAGAAGCGTTTGAACAATTTCGTCATGATATGGCAAAAGAAATGATCAATTCTGCGTCGAATCAGATGCAAGACCGACTATGGGCTCAGCAAAGCCATATTGATCGTGTGATTGATAATTGTAAGAACCCCAATCATACCAACGTCGTTCTGATGAACGAGCTACAGAAGCAAATGGTGAAGTTTAGAGAGGCACTAGAGGGAGATGGTGAGCCATCGCAAAAGGCAGATGTGGTTGAGCTAATCGCATTTAAAGGCCGAAGTGATTTTTACTGAACACTACTGGATATATCGAGAAAGTTAGGGTTAGATTCTCTCACTAATTCTAACTTCCACTCTCGCTTCCATTGCTTCAGTTGTTTTTCACGACTAATTGCAATCGATATGTCTTCAAACAACTCAAAGTAGACGAGCTTGTGCACATTATATTTCTTGGTAAAACCTTCTACTATGCCGTTTTTATGCTGCCATATTCTTTGCGGCAACTGACTGGTAACACCAATGTAGAGAACAACGTTGTTGTTTGAAGTTAGGATATAGACACAAGGTACCTTGTCGATAGCTCTTTCTCCTTAATGATCTACGGTTACTTTTCCACTGTAATTCACTAGATCGGTCTGTTTACTCCAAATTCGGAGCACTCGGTGAGTAGATTCTGAATCACGCTCGTTCCTCGCTGTTCAGAATGACGGTTAATTTAACTTTCTATTAAATAAGAGGAATCAGTCATTCTAGCGAGCCTCAGCGAGACTAAGAATCTACGTTCAACGAGTACGATACCTAAGGCTCTTACTCCGGCTCAGGTCCGTATTTGTTCTGGCCAGAGGTACCTTTCAAGAAACCACACTCGACAAGGATCCACAAACCACAGATCAATGATATCGAAGCAATTAGCATTTGTGGTGTTGAAGCTTCTTGCGCTGCAGGGTTGGTCATTGGCGTTGCGACTCGTCCAATAATCAAAGGAATGTTTAACGCCAACCAATAGATAGATTTATCGCGATCATGCCAACGTTTCGTTGTAATCGCCAAATCAGGGATCAGCAGAATCATTAAAAACACTGGCAATAAGATGTAAGAAAACGCCGGGAATAGCTTACTGATGCCAGCGCCAAACCCAAGAATCAGGATGTAATAAATAATATTCCACACCCAATACGTTTTACGACCTATACGCCCTTGGAAAGAAAACAATAACTCTTTAATCGACATCGACACACTCAACATATTGAAAACGCGACCAGATTTAGCCGCATCAAATAAAACTAGTGAGGTTAATTTACCACCTTCTGGAAGCAATCAATATCCATATCTCGAACATTCACCGTCAAACTGCGCACATGACTCGCTTGCTCTTGTAAAACGACCATCAACGCTCTTGAGAGCTCACGTTTTTGCTCGGCACTTCTACCAGCCAGCAAATCAAAGTTGATATGAATGAAATCGACACTATCGCCCTCTTCTCCTACGAGCCAGTTGTGGCAGCGTAAAGCTCGAGATTTCACAGATGCTAACTCAAATAATCCGCTATCAAGCGTGACTTTATGTAGATCTTCCAATAACCCCTGAACATTCACTCGCTCATCCACCGAGTTGGAATATTCTAAAACTAAGTTTGGCATTTTGATTCCTTTCTTGTTACGGCTAACTTTTAGCCCACAGTAATACCAATCTAGGCAGCATTTTCCGAGGAATGAACTATCATTCTGTCTACGCGATCACCAATCGATTGCTTTTGACAAAAATAACAGAACTAATGCAGCACCGACCAGATGAAGAAAGCCGAATAAGACATGACGCCAATCATGATCTGTTCACATTATTCTGTTATATTCCTACGTAGATTTTTTACATTAATTGAAATAAATATGGAGATATTCCTATGCGTCGTCCTGTAGTGATGGGTAACTGGAAACTAAACGGTAGCAAAGCAATGGTAACTGAGCTGCTAACTGGTCTTAATGCTGAGCTTGAAGGCGTTGAAGGTGTTGACGTAGCAGTAGCTCCACCAGCACTTTACATCGACCTTGCTGAGCGTGTAATCGCAGAAGGCGGTAACAAGATCATCCTTGGTGCACAAAACACTGACCTAAACAACAGCGGTGCATTCACTGGCGATATGTCTCCAGAAATGCTGAAAGACTTCGGTGCATCTCACATCATCATCGGTCACTCAGAGCGTCGTGAATACCACAACGAATCTGACGAGTTCATCGCGAAGAAGTTCAACTTCCTAAAAGAAAACGGTCTAACTCCTGTTTTCTGTATCGGTGAATCTGAAGCTCAAAACGAAGCTGGCGAAACTGAAGCAGTTTGTGCACGTCAAATCAACGCAGTTATCGACACTTACGGTGTTGAAGCTCTAAACGGCGCGATCATCGCTTACGAACCAATCTGGGCTATCGGTACAGGTAAAGCAGCAACAGCTGAAGATGCACAACGCATCCACGCTTCTATCCGCGCACTAATCGCAGCGAAAGACGAAGCAGTTGCAGCACAAGTTATCATCCAATACGGCGGTTCTGTTAAGCCAGAAAACGCAGAAGCTTACTTCTCACAACCAGACATCGACGGTGCTCTAGTTGGTGGTGCTTCTCTAGACGCTAAGAGCTTCGCAGCAATCGCTAAAGCAGCGGCAGCAGCTAAAGCTTAATTGTTCCGATAAGATATAAAAAACCGACGCCATCTGCGTCGGTTTTTTTATGTTCAAATTACAATGTAATTCATATGTAAAATTGAGTTGGAGCTATAGTCTTGTGATCTTGATACTAGCTAACTAGACGAGTTCTTGCTATCCATGCAACATCAGACAAACTATCAGAGGGAGCAAAACCTGTCGGGGTCATCAACAGGGCATCCCAAACCTCTTTTAAATCCCCACGCTCACAGGAGAGAACAAGCTTCTCTAATATCTCGTCAAATTCATTGACCGTTATCGACATCTCACTAGCGGACATAATTCTTGAGTGTGCTGTAGGTTTCACATTGTCCCCTATCAGCAGTTCCTCATAGAGCTTTTCACCAGGCCTCAAGCCAGTATATAAAATTTCAATATCACCTTCTGGATTATCTCGACTTCGAACATCTCTACCACTCAAGTGAATCAAATTTTCCGCAAGCTGGCTGATTTTTACAGGATGCCCCATATCAAGAACGAAAACATCTCCCCCCTCTCCCATAGATCCAGCTTGTATAACTAACTGAGCAGCTTCGGGAATTGTCATAAAATAGCGGGTAATATCCGGGTGAGTTACCGTAACAGGCCCTCCATTTTCTATCTGCTTTTTAAATAGTGGGATGACTGACCCAGATGAACCAAGAACATTGCCAAATCGAACCATACAAAATCGAGTACATTGTTCCGCTTTTGATGCTGCTTGTTGAGATAAAGCTTGTAGACCCAGCTCTGCAAGCCGTTTTGTTGTCCCCATTACATTAGTGGGACGAACAGCTTTATCCGTAGAAATCAAAACAAACGAGTCTACACCGCACTGTATCGCTGCCAATGCTGTTTGATAGGTTCCGTGAACGTTATTCAGAATCCCTTCGGCTACATTGTACTCAACTAAAGGGACATGTTTGTACGCTGCAGCATGGTAAACCGTATTAACATTAAATGATTTGAACACCTCCACCAATCGACTATATGTTTGAACATTTCCGAGGATTGGCACCAATTCAATACCATGTTTTATGGCTTCCGGGCGGAGTTCCTGTTCTATGTTATATAGGGCAAACTCAGAACGTTCGAATAAAACTAACCGACTCGGAGATTGTTGGACGATTTGACGACACAACTCAGAACCGATAGATCCTCCCGCCCCAGTTACCAAAACCGTTAGCCCTGCAATATTCGCACGTAAAAGCTCTTGATTGGGAACCACTGGGTCACGCCCTAGTAGATCATCAACAGAGACCTCTTTTAACTGGTCGATGGCAAAAGAGCCATTTAACAGATCATCTAAGTTAGGAATAGTAAGAACTTCACATTGCTGCTCAGCTAAATACTCAATTATCTCTCTTCTTTCTGAGCGTGTTGCAGATGGTATTGCTAAAAGAACCTTTCGAACTCCGTACTTACCTTGTAGACACGAGAGTTGGTTACGTGGATAAACAGTCAGCCCTTGTACAATACTTTTATGCAGAGTGCGATTATCATCCATCAAAGCCACAGCTTTGTATTCACTACCTTGTTTAATTAAATTAACTAACTGCCTTCCAGCTGCACCAGCCCCATAAACAATAACCTTTTCTCGGCCACTCACATTTGTTCGCCCAATATAGCTGCGCATCACCATTCGAGATCCACCAGAAAGCGCTATCAGGTAAGTTAAGTAGATAATCGGAACGGATCGAGGCAAAAACGCTTGAAAATAATAAGCGAGTAAAACCAAAGTAAGGGCTGAAATGGTTGAGGAAACACTGACAACTATAACCGCATTCGCGCTCATATAGCGAAGAATGGCTCGATATAGTCCACTGCGAATAAATACAACTACAGTAAATAAAATTAAGCCAGCTAAAACGTACCAATGCTCTTTTGTTGGCGAGAAATCTCTCACCTCACTCATTCGTGTATAAAAAGCCGCCCAATAAGCAACAAATATAAAAGTACTGTCAGCAGCAACACTGATCAACCTTTTCGTCGGGCGAGAAAAATTTAATAGTCGATTTATCATGAGTTAGTTATTTTCAAAGCAAAATCAATTGAATACATGCGTTACAAGTCGCTTATTTTTGTGCTTTCATAAGTACTTCTTTTAACACTGCAACCGTTGTATCTAACTCTGCTTCATTTAAAGTAGGATGAACTAAAAACATCAAGCTGGTCTCGCCAAGCTCTTTTGCATTTTCCAAGCGCTTATTAGGTCGCCAAGAGGTTCCGTCAAACGCTTTCTCTAAATAAACTTCCGAACAACTCCCTTGATATACTGGCACTCCTTTACTATTCATTTCGTTAACTATACGGTCTCGGCTCCAACCTTTGGCCAAGTTTTGAGGTTGAACAAAAAGGTAATGTTTGTATTCCGCATGAATCATGTAGCTAGGCACATTCACGACACGAACAACGTTAAATAAACTTGCTACATCATCAATTCGTTTGGCGTTACTCTGTCGTCGCTCGCTCCAGTCTGGCATCCTCGTCAGCTGAATACGCCCAATCACGGCTTGAATCTCAGTCATTCTCCAGTTCGTGCCGAAGCTCTCGTGCAGCCAACGAAAGCCAGCGGGGTGCTCTCGGTTATAAACGGCATCGTAACTTTTGCCGTGATCTTTATACGCCCACATTTTGGACCAAAGGCTCTTATCATTCGTCGTCACCATGCCACCTTCACCGCCAGTCGTCATGATCTTATCCTGACAAAAAGACCATGCACCGACATGGCCAATTGAACCGACACTTCGACCTTTATACTTTGCACCGTGTGCTTGGGCACAGTCTTCAATGACATAGAAACCATGTTGCTCTGACAGTGCCATAATCGCATCCATCTCAGCTGGCATTCCCGCCAAGTGGACTACAATTACAGCTTTCGTTTTGTCGGTTAAAACTGCACTAATCGACTCTGCAGTTATTGCTTGGCTATTGACGTCAACATCAGCAAAAACAGGAGACGCGCCGCTCGTAACAATCGATGACGCTGTCGCTAAAAAAGTACGCGGAGTTGTAATGACCTCATCTCCGACACCAATATCTAACGCCTTTAATGCTAAATCGAGAGCAAGAGTGCCATTTGCCAATGCAACTGCATATTGGCAGTCTGCCCATAGAGCAAACTCCTTTTCGAATTGACGGCATTCATCACCCGTCCAGTAATTGACTTTGTTGGAGAGCAAGGTTGAACTGACAGCATCGGCTTCTTCTTGTGAGAATGAAGGCCATGGAGAAAAAGACGTATTTAACACTGAAACACCTAGATTTTATGTAATGATATTAAAGGAGTGGTTTAGCTGGATTTCCTACGACCGTTTCGAAGTCAGTGATATCTGAAACAACCACCGATCCGGCGCCGACAACAACACCTCGCCCAACAGCAATAAGTTGTTTGACCTTGCATCCAATGCCTAACCATGAGCCCTCGCCGACTTGAACCCCACCTGCAAGGTTCACGCCAGGTGAAACATGAACACCGTTAGCAAGAATACAGTCATGATCCACGGTTGCTCCTGTGTTAATGATATTCGCATCTCCAATATAAGAGAAAGCATTCACAACACTATTCGCCATTACCACCGTACCAATACCTATTTTTGCATAACGACTAATCACAGCAGAAGGGTGTATTAAGGTAACAAGTGTCGCACCCATCGCCACCAAATGATTCTGTTTAATCAATCTCACTTCGTTATTTCCGATAGCCACAACAACCGCATCAAATTTTGATACATCCTTCAATAAATCTTCAGTAGTACCAACAACGTTCCAATGTTCTAGTTGATTCAACACAGGAAAACGATCATCGAAAAAAACGATGTTCTCATAACCATTTAACTCAGCAACTTCCGCAACAACTTTGCCATGCCCACTTGCACCGAGAATCGCAATCTTAGTCATCATGGTTTCCTTTGAATGGCTCGACAGTGACATGTCCTTCAGCGGAAATTCCATCCTTAACCAGCACTTTCTTCACTGTTAGGAAAAGTACTTTCAAGTCAAGCCACAGAGATCTGTTATCCACATACCAAACATCAAGTTTGAACTTCTCACCCCAGCTGATCGCATTTCTTCCGTTGATTTGAGCCCACCCAGTAATACCAGGACGAACCTCATGCCGGCGAGCTTGTTCAGCATTATACAAGGGCAAATAATCCATCAGCAGTGGCCTCGGACCAACTAAGCTCATATCCCCTTTTAACACATTCCACAACTCTGGCAGTTCATCCAAGCTCGAATTTCTTAACTTAAGCCCAAAGTCTGTTATTCGCTCAGCGTCTGGTAGTGGATTACCTTCTTCATCAAAAGCATCTCGCATGCTCCGAAACTTGAACATTCGAAATGGCTTCCCATTCAGACCAGGCCGAGTCTGGGAAAAAATAGCCGGGGTGCCTAGGTTCTTGCGCACCTTTATAAAGAGCAAAATAATTATTGGTGAGAGCAAAATTAAAGCCGCTGACGATGCAATTAGATCGAATAACCTTTTCATCACCTTATCGCCTCATTCATGTAAACACCTTTCACTTGATCAATAACCTTAGATTCTTCAAAGCGAGAGCAAATCAAATCTTGTCCGACTTTGCCCATAGTTTCTCTAAGAGACTCATTATCCACAAGCTCTTGGATAGCGACTTGCCACCCCTCAACATCATTAAGCTCAACAAGAATGCCTGCCCCACTCTGTAGTAAGTCACTGTTTCCTCTTATATTCGATGCAATTACAGGCTTTCCAACGCTCATCGCCTCCATAACACATCGAGGTAAACCTTCTTGTTTTGAACTTAGCACCAATACATCAGAAGCCGATAAAAGACGTTTTACATCCGTTCTATATCCCAAGAACAAAATATGCTCATTCAGCTTCAATTGACGACTAAGTTGCTCCAGCTCGGTCAACAAAGGACCACTTCCGACGACCACATACTTTACATTGCCGAGCGCCTCAGTCTTTTTCATCTTAGCCAATGCTTCAAACATGACACTATGGTGTTTTCTTGGTATCAACTCAGCAACATGGAGCAGCATTACTTCTCCATCCTGAATACCAAGTTCATCTCGTAAAACCTTTCGGTCTTCAACAGAGAAAGTAAAGTATTCCATGTCAACGCCGATACCATCAATTTTACTGACTTTGGACGCGATGTGCTTTTCGGTAGCGAAACGGTAGTCTTCCTCATTAATCACAAATAAATGATCGGTTAGTAAACCAGCACATTTTTCTGCCAAATAATAAATCGCATTCTTCCAAAAAGGATTTCCTTTCACATAGTGAAAGCCATGAGCCGTGTAGAAAAGCTTCGTGTTACCGACCCCTATCGATGCAATGCGCGTTAAGAATGATGCTATTGGTGTATGGACATGCACAACGTCATAGCGCTCTCGCTTTAAAAGATTCCGAATTTCAACCAATGATTGAATTAACGCGCGAACTTTGAAAGGGTTTCTGCAAAAACCAATTTCATAGTATTTGTCATGAGCATTTTGTACATCAGGAAACTGCTCGATTCCCTCTGCAGCCGCATCGACTTGCCAACCAAGATCGCGAAATTCTCTCGCGAAGGGCAATAAAAATGCGTTAATCGTGGTTGCTACGGTGGCAACTTGAAGTACTTTCATAACGTTCGATAAGTTCCTTAATGATTTTGTAGAAACCGCATTCATCAAGAATAGAGTCCCACGTGAATCGCTTAGCTTGAGCCTCATTCAAAATAAATCTACCAAGCTCAACGTTATTTAATTCAATAGCAGAATCAAGATCGAGAAAATCGTATCCGGTTGACATTGAATGCTCGCGAATCCACTGATAGTTGTTCGATATAACTGGAATCCCAGCAACCAAATACTCGATAACTTTTGTCGCGGTTTGCCTATTTAATGGATATTCATCAGGAACGATGTTCAAACCAAAACGGGACCTAGACAAGCAATCATAAACCACCTCTCGACTACAAACCCCTAAATAGTGCACATCATGCTTAGCAAATAGCTCTTGATCCTGTTCACTGGCGTTACCACCAACAACAAGTTGGTATCCTTTACTTGCTAGATGAAGTATCGCGTCCGAAACCCCTTCTCGATTACTTATCGAACCAAAGTAGCAAATATCGTAATCTTTTTTATCTGATAACTTTCTAATATCTAAAAGAGAGGACTCCGCTCCCATATCTCTATAAAAAGTAGGGATCCCCGAAGAAAAGAAGTAAGTACTTTCCACATAAGAATTGAGAAACGAAAGGTAGTCAGGTTTTGCGCTAAAAAACGATTTCACGATATTTTTTAAAGAAACAAATCGCCCGGTGCTTATCGTATGATACTCATGAACTTCAAGAGAGTCGTTTGCAACTCTTTGTGTAAGGAAACCTCCGAAGCGATAGTAAACTTTACAGTGTATTTGTTTTGCCTGTTTCAAATCATCTGCGATACAGGTAGTGATACCTTTTTTATGAAGGTACGCTCTATACGCATAAATTTCAGGCAAAAATGCTCGGCCTGTTTTAACAAAACACACATCTATCATTGTATTACTTAGCTCTTATCAACAACTTCGTTGATTCTCCTAGCTACCTCTTCTAAATTATGCCGCTTTAATATGTCGACATTAGGAAACGTTTTTCCACTCGTTGTAGAAAAATTAAGTGAAGAAAGATCGAGGTTCTCAAGACTTAACTTGCCTGGATAATATTTGAAGTTTCTATAATATTTTAATATTTGATAGCTACAAGCCTTATTACACCAAGCAATAATATTCATATTAGCTTGCATGGCTTCAATCAACACGAGCGGATAACCTTCATAATTACTAGAAAACAGATAGTTCTCAGATAGAGATGTCCAATCAGGATGCGAATAAAAGAAATCAATATTTGCAGTTTCTATCGCTAACCTATCTCTCTCATTAGGTTGGTCATAAGAAGCGATGGCAACTTTCTTGCCACTTTTAGCTAGTTTAGCAAGAACATCAAGTACTTCAGGCCATTTCTTTTGATAGCTCAACCCGCCAGACCACACTAAGTCATAGTTATGGTTACTACGCTTGGGCATCCCTTCACACTGAGAAACACCGTTGAGTAATGGGTTATATATTACAATTGAATCACCTTTAATAAATTTCTTTCTATTTTTTTTGCAATAATCATCCAAGCATATCGTTTTTACATTCAATATCTTTGTTATATATAATCTGAAAAAAAAATAGAATCTTCTAAGCTTAGTTTTAACTTCATGTTTTAGCATTTGCGACATGACGAAATGCTCGACATTAAAAACTTTAACATTATGATTAAACAATCTAAAAATAAGGCAATACTTAAAAGCCAATGCAATATTATGAAAAAATACTGTGTCTATTTTTTTGTTAAAACACAACTTAAATATTTGAATTGAGCTTGGATTTATCAAAAACTCTGATTCTAAACATTCAGCATAGAATTTAGCAACACGATATGCTCCACCTTTATTCGTGTGACAAATTACGACCTTCACTTTGCTCTTACCTTGTAATAATCTTGTAGTATTTTGAGCCCCATATCTAAACTTACAACTTCTTTTTCTTTCTGAGAGAGGGTATTACTAAGCAACTTCTCCCACATAGTATTAGTGCCAAAGTCATTGCTTTTCTTTAGAATCACTCTATTTATTGATACTTTGACTAACGATCTAAGTTCATACAAACATCTTTTAAGCACTTCCTTATACTGCCAATATGGTGTTTGGCCAACCGCTTCATCTGTATAATATGAATCAGTCCATAAGTTGCACACTGTCCAACCTTGCTGGTGGGATATAGTAATTTCCCACTTATTATTAAATGTTTTGTCATCCTCAATAAATATCACATTATCAGAGTTTAATCCTTTGTCTACATATAAGGTTCTAGATAAATAACCAAAGTGAGGAAACTCATCTAATCCTATACCGAAAGGTAACTCATCTATCCATTTTGGTAATTTTCTATCTTCTCTATTCACCTGAGTAAAGATCGAAAACTTGATATCTTTTCTATCAAGACTCAGAAGGTATTTACCGACTTCAGAAAATGCAAAGTTGTGCAAACAGTATGCTTCTGCATTGTAATCACCTATTAGTTTGATAATTTCTTCTGCATCTTCTATTGTATGTGCTAAGGGTTTTTCTAGGTATAATCTAACTATCCCCTTTTCTAGGCACTTTTTGACTGCGTGCAATCTTGACATTGGAGGAACGGAGACAACAGCAAAATCATATCCACTGTTGCAAAAATCATCATCAGTTCTTATGTCATAAGTATCATAAGAGATACTTAATTTATCTAAAGCTGGTTTATGCCTAGCGTTAGCAACCCAGCCATCACCCAAAATAATAGCTTTCATATTTTGCCTATTTTATTAAATACAATTGTACTTTCTTGATTAGAGATTTACAGCGCACGAAAAAGAAACGTAATTCCCAGTATAGTCTGGTGTATTTTGATGATACTAGTTTTAAATACTCACCTCGAACTACTTGATCTTGATAGATACATTCTGGTGGATTAATGTTTTTTATATTTCTGTCGTAACCCAACAAATCAAAGTCCTGTGAATATATGCTCTCTATCAACTTTGCTTCATCTTGAGATATTTCATCTATATAAGTGTTAGAAGCATTTCTAGCATGAGGGATTTTATTTACTAAATTGACATTGTACCTACTTAAAAAAATCTCAACCTCTTTCATTCTTTCAATACGACCAATAAAGCATGGCTCAACATCATCAGTGTATAAATTAAGCACTTGAGGTCGATAGTGCATGTCCATAATGGATTTATCTTTATCGTTGTTCAAAGCACTTAAAAACTGATAAAAACTAATATCATCTTTTGTTTCTAAACCATATTTTTTACAAAACCCATCTCGTACAACAACATCATGCTTATTTTCAATTCTATCCTTGTAAACAGAAAGTGCTCGGCTATAAGGATTTCTTGTTAAAATAAAAATTGGTATATCTTTATTATTAGGGAGACTTAATCTTTTCCTTGCTTCTAGATGGACATCGCCATCAAAGCCACCCAGAAGAGAGTTTTTTATCGATGAGCATGCTACCTTAGGGTTAGATATATAAACTAAACCGTGGCTCTTACAGTATAGAACATTATACATTCAATTTATCCACTACTTGTACCTCAACCATGTTTTCACACCAATTTTACTGTATATAACTTTTGACATAACAACGTTAGAAAAAATAACGTTAATAGCAATAGAGATAGCGAAACCTAAAGGCCCGTAAAAATAGACTAAAATAAAGCCAAAGATCATAAATAGAACAAAGGAAATACCAGATATTTTAAGTGACATACGCTCTAAACCACACATATTCGCCACAAGTCCTACTGGTCCTGTAATTAGATTTATAACTTGAGAAACTGTCAAAATAGCCAATACTGCTTCTGCGCTTCGATACTCATATCCAAAAACATAACTTAAGAAAATCTCTCCATGGAAGAAAAATACATATATGATTGGTATTGATATAAAGAAACTGATCTTTGTAATTTTAGTAATTAGATCTTGTAGTTTATCCACCTGTTCGCTACTGTATAGCTCTGCGATCTTCGGTGATATAATCGAGTTAATAGAGATCATACCAAGCGTTATTAAGTTTACTGACTGGATAGAAACCGATAACATCGCTGCATGACTTGATTTATATAAGTTGCCTAGTAAAATTATCGATATCTCATTAACACTCAAACTAAATGCTGCAACGAAAATAAACGGGGCAACACTTTTGCTCCACATTGAATAGAGTGATTTGTTCTTATTTTTTAGTAGAAATACTTTATTTTTCACTCGAAAGAAAAACAAAGAAGCTACTAATGCAGACAGGAATATCATCAATGTACTTTTTTCATTTAGTTTAGCGTCAAAAGCCAGTACAGCTATAGCTAGTCCTAAAAAAAATAGTATCATAGGTATAATTTTAACTAATGTTTGAGCATATATAACTCTTCCATTTCCAGTTAATATAGCCCCTCTTCTAAATAATTCAGCCTTTGTTATTATTATTGTAGATAATATAGCTGACATAATATATGAAGTACCCTGCCACCAAGAGTTAACTAACACAAATAGAGCTGAAGGAACACAAAGAAACATCAAGAAACTTCTAGACCAAGCTATAACATTGTACTTTCTACTACTTAGATTTTCTTTTGGTTCTTTACTGGCTAACTCCCTTATAACGATCTGAGGAATCCCATTAACTAGAGGAATTATCGCCATCGCTACAATAGACATATACGTGGCATATTCCCCATATTTCTCAACACCAAGAATTCTTGCTAATACAATTCCGGATAATGCTATTAACATTATACCGACTATATTAACAGCACCACTGCTGAATATTTTTGAGTAAAATTTATTTACCATAAAACTAATAATTGCTTAATTTATTTCCAAACATCCCCATTCAGGGTAGTGCTCTCGAATATATGTATTAAGCGCAATTTCTGCTGGCGTGTACTCTCGCTTAGTCTCTTTTGTTTTTTTATTGTCGTGAACATAAGTAATCATACCTGCGCCTACGGTAACATTTGACAAGCGATCAATAACAATAAACGCACCAGTAGATGGTAGTGATTTGTAACAATCCATCGCCACTTGATCATTTAAATCAAAAGAAGCTAGCGCAATCTCATTAAGATCCAATGTATGTGAATCTTCAGCGTGCTGCTCTAGAGTGTTTACGTCGATTTTGTGTTGAATATGACTTACCTTACCGACACAAGTTTTGGTTGAGAACTTAAAAACGTACTCTTTATGCACTCTCATGGACTCTTCGCCCATCCACACCAAATGAACCGATGCTTTGTCCGCCACAATTGGGGATTGCTCTGGATGAACGATCATATCACCGCGAGATATATCGATTTCATCATCAAGAGTCAATGTGACAGCTTGGCCAGGAAATGCTTGGTTTAATTCACCATCAAAGGTGTAAATGGATGCAATGGAGGAAGACTTCCCTGAAGGAAGAACTGTAACTGTATCACCAACCTGAACAGTACCTGAAGCGATAGTGCCACAATAACCTCTGAAGTCAGAGCTAGGGCGATTCACGTATTGGACTGGAAAACGCAATGCCGATGTATTTTTATCTTTAGCAACCTTGACCGTCTCAAGCAACTTCATCAGTGTCGCTCCCGGATACCAATCCATGTGCTCACTTGAAGTTACGACATTATCGCCTTTGAGGGCTGATATAGGCACAAAACGAATGTCGTCGATATCAAAGTTTTCTGCCATCTTACGATAGTCGCGCTTGATACTTTGATAAATCTCTTGGTCATAGTCCACCAAATCCATTTTGTTAATAGCGACAATGACGTGCTTGATACCCAGCAAAGAACAAATATAGCTATGGCGACGAGTTTGCGTTTGAATCCCACGACGCGCATCAACCATCACAATAGCAAGGTCACAGGTTGAAGCCCCTGTCACCATGTTTCGCGTATATTGTTCATGCCCTGGAGTATCTGCGATGATGAACTTACGCTTATCAGTAGAAAAGTATCGATAAGCTACATCAATCGTAATACCTTGCTCACGTTCAGACTGCAACCCATCAACAAGTAGAGCTAAATCAAACGCTTCATTTGTAGTATTAAACTTTTGCGAATCTTTCTCAATTGCCGCCATTTGATCTTCATAGATCAACTTTGAATCATAAAGCAGACGCCCAATTAACGTTGATTTACCGTCATCAACATTGCCACAAGTTAAAAAGCGGAGAAGATCTTTGTTCTCATGCACTTTTAAGTAGGCTTCAATGTCTTTTGCAATCAAGTCAGAACTGTGGGACATAAGTAATATTCCTAAATAAAATCTTTTTCGGTGAGGGTAGCAATGATAGTGTCCACAGCATCTTCAATGGACATATTAGCGTTTAAAGTTATCTCTGGTTCTATTGGCGCTTCATAATCAGAGTCAATGCCAGTGAAACTCTTAATTTGTCCAGCTCGCGCTTTTTTATAAAGTCCCTTAGGATCACGGTCTTCGCACACTGCTAGTGGGATATCTAAAAACACCTCTATAAATGCCTCTGACCCAATTTTGTCTCTTGCTAGTTGTCTATCGCTACGAAATGGAGAGATAAAAGCTGTAAGTACGATCATTCCAGCATCAACAAACAAGTGAGCAACCTCTGCAACCCTGCGGATATTCTCTACCCTATCAACATCACTGAAGCCTAAATCCTGATTGAGTCCATGGCGAACATTGTCGCCATCGAGCAAATAGCTATGCTTATTCAGCTCTAGCAATCTTCTTTCTAGCGCATTGGCGATTGTCGACTTTCCGGAACCACTTAGTCCAGTAAACCACAGTACGACGGGACGTTGTTTTTTTTGTTTCACCCGCTCTTGATGAGTGACATTAGTATGATGCCAAACTAGGTCATCACTAACGGATTCATTCTGTTTTCTTTCGTATGTTTTCATTTCACTTAAATTTGACAGTTAAAACGGGAAAACAAGGGGAATTGTGACTAACGCAACCGAAGTATACGCCAATGACACCCTCCAACCGACTCGGATAAAGTCTTTTACCTGATAGCCCCCTGCATTCATTACCATCAGATTAGTTTGGTATCCATAAGGCGTTAAAAACGAAGCGCTTGCGGCGTATGCTACTGCCATAATAAAAGGGCTAGAATCCACCCCATACGCTTTTGCTAAAGCGATTCCTACAGGCAGTACGATCGCTGCGGCGGCTGTGTTAGTGATGATCTCGGTCAACAACAAAGTCGTAATAAAAACAACGATTAATGCGGTATAGGCCGAATACCCATTAAGCATCTGAAATAAATTCGTTGATATCCACTCAGCCAAGCCTGAATTAGTAAATGCCTGTGCTAGGCATAGCGCTGAAACCAAGATTAACCACAACTCAAAAGGGAAGCGCCTTCTGATAGTGGAGCTATCTAATGCATTACCGATAATCAGTGCAATCAAATACCCAACCATAGCCTCAAGTAACGTTATCGAAGAGACAACAGAAACAACAATCGCGGCTAGAAAGCCCAAAATCACCAGCGCGTTTTGCCACCCCGTTAACGGTTGCTCCACCGTCTTCCCTGATAAGAAGAAAAAGTTACGCGACAAGTTTTGCCTTTTATCGAAATCCGTACCCACTGCCAGAACCAGCTTATCCCCAGCACGGAGCACTTGTTCACCGAGTTTACCTGACAATCGCTCACCATCACGGGAAATCGCCACCACAGCAGCATCAAAGCGTGAACGAAATTCTGTTTCTTTTAGTGTCTTACTCACCAACACCGATTCTGGGCTAACGATCACTTCAGTTAAGTTGGATTCTAATAACTGAATATCATCAGAAAATAGCCTTAAGCCATCAAAGAGCTGCAACTGTTTAATCTGCTTCACATCACCAGCAAAGATTAACTTGTCCTGTGCAAGGATTAACGTTTCTGGCGTAACGGGTGAGATAAGTTGGCCTTGTCGAACAACCTCAACCAAGAATAAACCATCGAGCGCGCGTAGCCGGTTTTGCTGTACTGACTTACCAATCAATTTACTCCCGACTACGACTTCTGCATCAATGAAGTAATCCAGCTTATCTTGTTGAGCTCTATCCTTTGCCGTTAATGACTTAGTCGTCCATATCACTACGCTACCAACAACAAGAACCAGAGCAATCCCGACAGGGAAGAATGAAAGAAAGTGTAGGCTTGGTAGCTCTGCATCAATAAGTAACGCATTCACCACAAGGTTTGTCGAGGTACCGATCAAAGTTAACGTACCACCCAAAATGGCAAAGTAGGAAAGCGGCAACAACAACTTCTGAGCGGGATGATCCTGATTGCGTTTCACCGCCCCCATCAAAGTCGCGACAACGGCAGTGTTATTTAACAACGCAGAACTTAGCGCAGTACTGATACCAAGCAAAGAAATGGTTTGAGTATAGCTAGGGCGGAAAATCTTTGTCGAAACCCACGGCAAAAGCTGACTCTTCTCCAAGGCTAAAGATGCTAACATCAAACAGATAAGCGTCAGGACGGAATGGTTAGTGATGTTCGAAGTGACTTCTTCTAGAGAAAGCTCTCCATAGGTATACAGGCACAGCACAGCCATCATAAATAGCATGGCTGGTCTGATTTTTGTCGTTGCTAAAAAAATAAGCAAGACGAGAATGACGGTCGCAGTGAAAAGCATCTGGGTAACGGCTATATGTGCGGATGATTAAAAGTAGCCTTCACGCTTTTTCTTCTCCATCGAGCCGGAGCTGTCATGATCAATAGCGCGCCCTTGTCGCTCAGAAGTCGTCGTAAGCAACATTTCCTGGATGATTTCTGGCAGTGTCGTGGCTTGAGATTCCACAGCGCCAGTTAATGGATAGCAACCTAAGGTTCGAAAGCGCACCATCTTCTTCTCTACCTTCTCACCTTCTTTTAGCTCCATCCGATCATCATCCACCATGATCAACATACCATCACGCTCGACAACTGGGCGTGGTTTGGCCAAATACAAGCTAGGAATTTCGATATTTTCTAGATAGATATACTGCCAGATATCTAGCTCTGTCCAGTTAGATAAAGGGAAAACTCGAATGCTCTCCCCTTGATGAATACGACCATTATAAATATTCCATAGTTCCGGGCGCTGATTCTTCGGATCCCATCGATGGTTTTCATCTCGGAAGGAATAGACTCGCTCTTTAGCGCGAGATTTCTCTTCATCACGACGCGCACCACCAAAAGCAGCATCAAAGCCATGTTTATCCAACGCCTGTTTTAACCCCTGGGTTTTCATTATATCTGTATGCAATGAGCTACCATGCACAAATGGGTTGATGTTCATTTTCAAACCTTCAGGGTTTTGATGAACGAGCAACTTCATGCCCAATTTGTTCGCCATATAGTCACGAAATTCAATCATCTCTTTGAACTTCCACGTAGTATCTACATGCATCAACGGAAAGGGTGGAATGCCAGGCGCGAAGGCTTTTTTGGCTAAATGCAGCATAACCGAAGAGTCTTTACCGACAGAGTAAAGCATCACGGGATTATCAAACTCAGCAGCCACCTCACGCATGATGTGAATCGATTCCGCTTCTAGCTGCTTTAAATGCGTCATTTGTTTTGTATCAATCATTATTAATTCACACCACTTTATAGGTTATGGTTATGTTCTCTCAAATACGCTACCGCCTTAGGTCTGGCTCCTAAATCGCGGCAGAACGATGGAAGGTGAACTGACTATTTAAAAAATCTTTCCTATTTTAACTGAAATGTTAGTGCGCTTAAATCGATATTAAAAACCATGTTAAGTATGACTTTGTTTGAGATCAGTCGCGCAATATGAGCTATTTGAACAATTTACCCATGTGGGACTGATAGAATTTCCTTCAGAGCTGACAAGGTCAAGAATTGACTTGGAAGATTTGAAAAGACGAGGGCGATAAAAATGGAAGTGATTCATCATGGCGGGAAAGACACCGTGACTGGCTCATGCCACGAAATACCCCTTGATATTGGTCACCTGCTTGTTGATTGCGGCTTACTGCAAGGCGGGGAGGCAACTCAATCAGAGCAAGTGGTTCGATTTCCGTCCAAGCACCTGATCGGCATTGCAATCACTCACGCCCATATCGATCACATAGGTCGATTACCTTGGCTAATTGCGTCTGGATTTAACAAGCCTATCTATTGCACTCCTGCGACCAGCAAGTTGATCCCTCTCATGCTTGAAGATGGTTTAAAGTTGCAGCTTGGCCTTAGTGCGTTGCAGCGAGATAAAGTTCTGAGTTTTATCAAGCGACTCATTCGTCCAATTCCTTTCAAACAATGGTATCGTCTAGGGGCAAAAACCTATTTAAGGTTTCAACCAGCAGGACATATTCTTGGCTCTGCATATTTAGAAGTGAAGCTTCCTGATAATAAGATTGTGGTTTTCTCTGGCGACTTAGGCCAATATGACACACCACTATTACCCGACCCAAAATCACCAACTAGAGCTGACTACCTATATATCGAAACCACTTATGGTGACAAGAACCACGATCCCGCAGAGCAACGTGCAATGCGACTAGCAGGAATTATCAACCATGCTCTGACAGATGGTGGAACCATCCTCATTCCGGCTTTTAGCGTCGGCCGAACCCAAGAGTTGTTGTTCGATATTGAACAGCTTATCCATCAGCATAATATTGATGCCAACATTCCTATCATTCTTGATTCGCCACTGGCAGAAAAAGTCACCAAAACGTATCGCCAATTTAAAAAGCTATGGGGCAAAGAAGCCAAAACTCGGCTAGATGCTCACCGCCACCCGCTTGCCTTTGACCAGTGCATTACCGTCTCTGATCACAAACAGCACTCCCAACTGGTAAATCGGCTTAAAGTCTCTGCAGAGCCTGCTATTGTGGTTGCCGCTTCAGGGATGTGTGAGGGTGGCAGAATCGTCAACTACCTGAAAGCCCTACTTCCTGATGAGCGCAACGACGTCATTTTTGCTGGCTATCAAGCAAAAAACACCTTGGGACGGGAAATACAATCAGGCGCAATCGAAGTGGATATCGATGGCGAAAAAATTGAAATCAATGCACAAGTGCACACTATGTCGGGATACTCGGCTCATGCAGGACAAGATGACCTAATGCGCTTTATTAAAGGTATTGAGCCCCCTCCTGAAGAAATCCACCTAATCCATGGTGAAGATGACGCCAAACATGCATTCGCCACTCTGCTTAGGACCCAACAGTACCGGGTTATAGAATAGCTGCTGTACATCCATTTCAGTAGTAAACCGTGTTTAACGCAACTTCTAAGCAATAAAAAAGCACTGCCAATGCAGTGCTTTTGCTATTTTCCGTTATGGTGTAAATCTAAACTCGGCGCTCAAACGCCAGTGAAAAATCTTCACGAGCCATAGTTAAGTTCGGGTTGTAGCATGGATCTGCATCCAAGACATTCGCCCAACGGCCACGCATGTACTGCACTTCCTTGGCAAAACGCGCTTGTTTCTCTGGCGTATCTTCAAAGCCACGAGTTTTCGATTCGTAGTGGTACAGCTCTGCATATGGTGTCCACACATTGAAATAACCCGCTTCTTGTACTTTCAAGCAGAAATCGATGTCATTAAATGCCACGGTCAGATCTTTCTCATTCAAACCACCGACTTGTTCAAACACCTCTTTACGAACCAGTAGACAGGCTGCCGTTACTGCAGAGTAGTTTTGCGAAACAATCGCACGACAGCCATATCCAGGCAAACCTTTCGGCAAGTGTTTATGTGCATGGCCAGCAACGCCCCCCACCATAATCACACCACCATGTTGTAACGTATCATCTGGGTACCAAAGACGAGCGCCAACCGCTCCGTTTTGTGGTTGGATAACATGACCAACCATTTCCGTTAGCCAATCAGGCGTGATCACTTCTACGTCATTGTTCACCAGCGCTAAGATCTCACCTTTCGCAATCGCTGCTGCTTTGTTGTTCAACGCAGAATAGTTGAATGGGCTATCATCACGCAGCACAACTACATTGCTGTTCTCTTGCTGGAGTTTCTCTAAGTACGCTAAGGTGTCTGGGCAGTCTGAGCCATTGTCTACAATGATGATCTCGTAGCTTTGGTAAGTCGTCTTTTCCAAAATAGAGTCGATACACACAGAAAGTACGTCCAAACCATTACGTGTTGGAATGATCATACTTACCATTGGCTGAGGTGTTGGGATCTCGTATTTAACTCGAGCATAGTGACGCTCTGGGTGTTCAACCACTTCGGCCTTGATCGCCATTCGGTCACAGTGTTCTTGTACGGCTTTCAAACCCGCAATTAAAGCATAAGGTTTTTCATCACCATCAACCGCTGTACTGCCTTCAATTGCACGCCAGTGATAAAGAATACGTGGAATATGGATGATGTGCTCGCGTTCAACTTTCTCAGTAAAACGCAGCGCAAAGTCCCAATCCTGCGCTCCCTCAAAGCCCTTACGGAAGCCTCCGATTTCTTTTGCCAAATCAGTTTTGTAAACGCCTAAATGCGAAATACAGTTTTGGTTTAGCAGCAGTTCTGGATTCCATTGAGACTTGAAATTTGGATCATAACGTGTGGCACCATCTGCAGTGATTTTGTCTTCATCACTGTAAATCAATGCCGCTTCCGGGTTAGCTAGAATTGTTTCTGCCACCCAGTAAAGTGCATCGTTTGGCAGCTTATCATCGTGATCCATTAAGGCGATGTATTCACCTGTTGCGACTTCAAGTGCACTGTTGGTTGCCTCAGAGATATGACCATTTTGCTCACGCTCCACCACTTTAATACGGCTGTCTTGTTGCGCGTACTCACGCAGTACATCACGCACTTCTTGGTTTGGTGACGCATCATCGGCGATACATAGTTCCCACTCAGGGTAAAGCTGAGCGGTCACTGATTCGATCGCTTCACGCAAGTAGTTTACTGGTGCATTATATACAGGCATCAAGACAGAGATTTTCGGCTTATTTTCTAAGCTAGCAATACGTGCGGATACTTGTTGCGTTTGCTCGGCAGACAACTGGCCATACTTTTCAAGCCATTGACCGTAATCGATCAGTGGTTCACCTGTCGGCTCTACGGCTTGAGCCGCTTGGTATTGACCACGGCTAAGCAAACCTTTCAGCCCTTCACGTTGGTAAACACCCCACGCTTTGCGGCAGGTATTCTGAACGCCACCATGATGCCTAACAAAGCCAACTCCACGCTTGGCTACTTTAATTGGCATCGAAAGCACAGGACGAATTGCACGTACAGGCGAAGTGAGCTTCCAAGACGTTGAGTTTTGCATTTCAGCGACTGCAGCTTGCAGCGAGTATGCCCATTGCTCTGAATTTGCATTGCGGTGTTCCAGTTCAGCGACTCGTTGCTCTAGTGCTTGAGCTTGGCTTTGCTGCATCGCTATTTGCGATTCCTTCTCACGCACTACAAATTTAAGTTCATTCAGTGTCGCGATCTCAACATCTTTCTCATGCAAACTCTGGTGGGCTTTTTTTAATTCAGGACGTAATTCTTCAAGCGCTTTCTTATGCGCAACAAAGGCATCGCTGGTTTCAATAAGCTTTTGGTTTAGCTCAACTAACTGCTGATCTTTACTTACTACCTCGCCTTGAAGTTCTTGAACCACGTTTTGTAGCTCGGCCTGCTTGTTACGTGAGTCTTCTTCTAGTTGTTCAGAACGCAAATTAGCATGGAACAATTGTGCACGATACTCAAATGCAGATACGTTGAACTCTTCCATCAGCGCATTTTGAGCTTGAACTACTGCAGCTTGATAGTGATCAAAAAACGTTTGGCTAGTCTCACCGTTCAACCAAGAAGCAAGATCATACTCTTGTTTTGCAAGCTTTTCTAAATCGCCATATAAAGACACAAGCGGCTCAAAGTGGGCATGGTCATCAAACAGTTCGCTTAGTTTGGCATCGCTATGGCTTAAAGCTGGGTCAATAAACTGCTCAATGAACTCTTGGCATTTTGCTTGGTCCAGTTCAGTGATATCCAATTGCTTTTCTAACCGACTAATCACTTGTTGTGGATTAGAAAGTAGATCGGAAAACGTAATAAACTCAACAGACTCATTCTTAAGTAATGCCAAGTTAGGCAACGTATGCATCAACCACAAAATAAAGCTGTGTTTATGCGAGATACCGTCGCGACGCTCAAGCGAGCGTGCAATGTCTAGCGGATTACGCAGTGCATATACGTATTTTGGTATCACGCCTGCACGGCTGAATACCTCTTGCCAAAAAGGAAGTAAACGGGAAGTACGAGGATCTTTAAAGCCCCAAACCGCATGTTCATCAACACGGTTACTGACCAAGGAAACCGCTTCATCTAGTAGAAGGGACACCAACTGGGACTCAAAGTTAATCTCGGTCAGTGTAGGACTTGACCAAATCGAGTCTGTTTCGGCAAGAAGACGGTCATTAATGGATACAACATCCAGATCTTCCCAATGACCTTTAGGGTTGAACTCCCCTTCTGGCATCAAGTTTTCACTTAAAGACACACCCAATACTTCAAGCGCTTTGGTAAGCGCACTGGTACCACTGCGGTGCATGCCTAACACGACCACTACAGATTTGTTCTTATTCGCTGCTACTGACGTTTGCTCAGTGTTTTTCGACATAATATTCGATACTCGTTATTCTGATTTGCTTGGCAGTTTTGTCGCATATTGGCGCACAAATTTCTGCTCTTTATGTAATTTGGCCTGGGCATATAACTTGGCGAGTCTTTCACCTATGCTTGGGGAAGTGTATTGTCCTGCAAACACTGATTCCGCTGCTATCGCCACACTCTCAATTTGCAAAAAATCAAAGATACGCTGCATTGCTTGTTGATGATGATGGCGCAACTCATCGTTATGCATAACGAGTACATTGTGCTTACCAAAGTGACGCTCTATCTCTACTAGCTGCCGACTAAAATGGCCTCTGTCTAGGTATGAGTGCGTTCGAAGCGGAGATTGCCAGCTATAATCATGTTCTGCGGTTTGAAGGCGCGAAGACTCTTTAAGAAAGGCTTTGAGCATTGATTCACTCTCGAAGCCTCGCTTACTCTCCATAGTATATTGTGAGATCGCCCTTTCAACTGGATCACGCAACATAAAAATGACTTTTGCGTGAGGTTGGAACTTCACCAACTTTGGTAACACCTGATTCCAGTACGCATAGATTGGCGTTGCATCGCATAAGTAGCGCTCTCCATTCGCATGCGTAAATTTCTCGGCGTAGGCTTGGTCTAAAACAGCGTCGCTCACACACACTTGTCCCTCTTTATTGAGGTACTCTGGGTGATCGAGTATATGTGCCTCTTTACCTTGAGCTAAGCAGATATCGGGATGCTGAGCGATGAAATGGGCTAACGCACTGGTGCCACACTTTTGTCCACCAATAATAAATAGATTAGGACGCATGAGAGCCCTCTGTCACCAATGACTTAGACGTAATCTTTTTCACTAAGTCTACTGCTCCCGTCACATGACTGCTTTGCTCAATCACGGTAAACATTGCCGCATCTACACCACGATGCAAGAACTGACGTTCACCTTCAACTAATGCAGAACAACCACAGTTAAGGAAATACGATCCATTTGGCAGATTACATGAGAAACGGAAGCGCATCTCTATCGTCTGTTCTGCAGCAACGTAAGGAATACGCATTTGATGATTACGCGTTGTGGTCGCGCCAGCGATTTCTAGCCCGGATACTGTCTTGATCATCATCCCACCACCGACTTCAAACGCTTCACACTCGAAATGCACTTGATAAACGTAGTCATACTCTTCACCGGCAGTAAGCAAGTTTACCGCTTCGCCATCTAGGTTTTCGATGTGCGGTTCGCCAATCACGGCACCTTGGCTCTGATACCAAATGGTTGACGCTGGCTTAATACTTGGGTCAAACGCGCCTTTACTCACCGATATCTGTTTTGATTTTGGTTTGTTGTCTGTGTCTTCACGCAGGCCGTCTTTAATTTGCTGACGATACGTTTCTCGTTCTGGGCCATGCATGTGAAGCAGTTTATGATACTGCTGTACAACTTGCTTTGGTGAGCCTTCCATAAGTAACTCGCCATGATCGAGCAGTACGGCGCGATCACACAGTTCGATAACCTGACCTGCAGAATGAGAAACAAACAGTAATGTCGCCCCTTTTGCCTGTAATTGACGCAGCTTAGCGTGGCATTTACGTTGGAACGCATCGTCGCCCACGGCAAGGGCCTCATCGACAATAAGGATGTCTGGATCAATGTGCATGACAACAGAAAAGGCCAAACGCAGCATCATACCGCTGGAGTAGCTTTTTACAGGCTGATCAATAAAGGTTCCAATATCGGCAAAGGCAAGAATATCCTCAAATCGTTCGGCCACTTCCGCTTTGCTCAAACCGAGTAGCTGAGCATTAAAATAGACGTTTTGACGGCCAGTAAACTCAGGGTTAAAGCCTGATCCTAGCTCTAAAAGCGCAGCGACTCTTCCCTCGATTTGCACATTACCTTGGTCTGGCTGCATAACGCCACAGATCAACTGCAATAAGGTCGATTTACCGCTGCCGTTATGGCCAACAATACCGACTGTTTCACCTTTATCGGCGTGAAAGTTGATACCTTTTAGCGCATAAAAACGCTCATCGTTTGCTTTTGACCAAAGAGCTTGGCGCAAGCGTTGCCAAGGGCTACTGGCAAGAGAAAAGCTCTTGCTGATTTGAGAAACGGATATGACCATTGGGGTAATTTATTACGATTAGGGGGGGGAGTATTATGAGCAAAAACAGAGCGCTTTGCAAAACGGCGAGGTCAATGAGAAGTAAATTTGCACATTTACCGCCATAAAGATGCGGAAAAGAAGAGCTACTGAAGCAGGAAACTAAAAAAGGAGCCCTAAGGCTCCTTTTATAACAAGTGTTTTCTAAACTCTATTATAGAGTGAAGTCAACTTTACCAGCGCCAAGTGCTTGAGAACCAGTTTGGATATCAACACCTTTGTCGTCTTGTTTCTTAACTGCTACTTCACCAACGTTAGTTTCAACTTCGAATAGCATGCGAGCTTGACGGCCAGCAGCTGGTTCGAAACCGATATCTGCAGCGATAGAAGCTGGAGATAGCGTTACCGCACCTTCGTTAGGTAGTTTAACAGATAGCTCATGACGAGTTACGATTGGGTTGTGCTCAGCACCTTCGTGTAGGCCGTGTGCATCGTATTCCCATACTGTTACGAAGATCTTACCACCTTCAACTGGTAGGATGCCAGACACGTCACGGATGTGAATAGTGTTAGCAGAAGTAGTACCAGTTAGGATAGTGTCAAACTTCAGACCGTCACGAGTGATGATGAATAGATCAGCAAGTTTCGCAGTGTAATCTTCAAACGTTTGTTGAGATGTACCTAGGATAGTTGCAGAAAGTGTCATCTTCTGAGCTTCGATTGGTGTTTCGTTGTCTTTATCGATAGCGAAAGTTAGGAAGCCAGATAGAACTTCACTTTGACCGCCACGAGTAACGATATCACCTAGACCAGCAGTAGTAACTGCAGTGCCGTCTTTAGCTAAAGTCAAACCAGTTGGCTGGTTAGCAGCGTTTAGGAATTGACCCGCTTCGTTCACTTTGTAGCCAGAGAAATCACCTTCAAGTTTTAGGTTAACTTTGTTAAGTTGGATTTCTTGGTTAGAAGTCACGTTGTTTAGCTTCAAGTTGCTTGGAGCCATATCTAGTTGAGCGTAGTTAGTCTGAGTAAAGCCAGTTGCAACTTTCGCTTCAGCAGTAACAGATTGGTTAGTTCCTGGTACGTCAGCACCACCATTATCTACCAAGTTGTTAGATAGTGTGAATAGGTCACCTAGCTTAAATACCGCGCGCGATGCTACTGGGTCTGCAGTGTAAGATGCGTTACGCATTGCACCTACGTTCAGAGTAACAGCTGAAGTGCTGCCCGATTTTAGGTTAAAGATGTTGTTTGCTGCTGGGAAAGTAAAGTCAACAGCAGAGTTAGCACCAACTTTTGCAGCTGATGATGGAACACCAAGCTCAGTCAAGAATAGAGTCGCATCTTCAGCGTGCATAACGTCGAACAACTCAGCAGTTGTTTTACCAGCTGGTTGGTTAGAGTCGTCACCATCGATAAGTAGACCGTAGTCTGTTGCGATCTGAGCACCACCAATGTATGTATCAACTGCTGTTTTAACTGCACCTGTTAGCGCTGCGTACGCAGGGAATGAAGTAGCTTGGTTCGCTTCAGCGATCACGTACGTTTTAAGCTCTGCATCGCTGATTACTAGATCGTTATCTGTATCGATTGTATGGAACAGTGTAACAGCTGCAGCATCAAATGATGTTGGGAAGAAACCAATAAGGCCTTCATCATCAGCAACTACTGGGCTTAATGTTAGACGTAAACGGGTGTTGTCAAGGTCAAGAGAGTGTTCGATGATCTTAACGCCGTTTGCTTCTTCGTTCACTTTGAACAGGTCTGCGATACGATCTGAAAGAATCGTACCATCTTGGTCTGCATCCGCAGCATCTTGGCGAAGAGCAACATCTAGACCAAAGTTCTTCTCTGCGTTGTTAGTTAGCCAAGTACGAACTTCAGGTGCGTTAAAAGTAGCGCCACCAGTTAGTTGAATTGTGATAAAGCCGTTTGCTTTTAGTTCACCTTCTACAGTGAATTTAGCACGAGCTTCTTGCTCTGCAGTCGAGAACGCTAGTACTTCTGGTTTAGTTACAGATGCTAGAGCAGTCGTAGTCCAAAACTCAGCGCCTGAACGGTCTTGAGTATCAGTGATTACAACTTTAGCAAATGCAGATGTAGAGCAGATTGCCGCTACTGATGCTGCTAGAAGAGTTTTCTTTAACATGTTTTTTTAGTCCTTAGTTTGGATCCATATTATTTTTTTGCTTTGCTTGGCTAAAAAGCAAAGCAAATTTGATCAACTTCGGTGCACTGTTCGTCGCACCCTACTCGCGCTGTCTTTCTTTACCGCTAAGTAAAAGAAATCCGAGCCAACCTGCGAAGTAATGTTTAGAGATCGCGCTCCGAAGTGCGCACCCGCTATTTTTATTAGAAGTACAAATAAAGTCAATGGAAAAAATGTGACAGTGGGAGGTTTTTCTCTTAATTTCGAGAAAAACTGAAGTGATTGCTATCACAAAAATCATCCCCAGGGCAAAATAGAATACTTTTTGTACAACCAAAGAACAGTAATGTAAATACACTATAGTTAGGAAGAATTAAATCTAACTTTTAATTACACCTAAAAAGAAAAATAGTTAATCTATTGAATATAATAAAAAAAATGATAATAGCACACCAAAAAACAGAATATTCATAGCCGTGTCATCATAGTGACAAGATCGTCAATACAGTGTCAGGCGTTGTTTTTTTGACCATAAAACTAATACTTAGTAGCGACTAGCGAAATTAATAATTAATCGGTGAAATTATAGCATTTTATAAACAAAGGTGATTTTCCAACACTTCAATATCATATTTATGACTGTTTAAAACAGGCCTTATTCCAAAACACCTTTGCAGAGGTTTTTTACGTGCTTGAACAACTTAAAGCTGTATTTTCACTCCGCCATTTAGCCAATGACGTATTTTTCTCTCTACGATCAAAATCACTCTTAGTGATTTCTTGGCAACATTCCTAAACAAAACCGATTCCCGGCCACGTTACTCTCATAAACCAAATATCTGCTGCTGCTTGCCTCAAGGTATAAAAACCTCCCGAAGGAGGTTTTTTTGTTAGTTAAAGCGCGGCCCCATCATCTGCCAGCCAGTGACATCTTTAAACTCGTTGGTGTAAAACTTGGCTTCTTCACGGCTACTGATAACATAAGGGGTAATCATTAGCACAAGCTCTGACGTTGTTTGTTCTTCTTTGGTGAACTTAAACAGATTACCTAACACAGGTATATCCCCGAGCACTGGTACCTTTTTCTCTTTACTGGTGTTGTCGGTACTGATCAGTCCGCCCATGTATACGCTCTCACCACTATCCGCAAGTAACTTAGTCTGCAGCGATCGAGTATTAATGGTTGGGCTATCCCCTGTCGATGCACCTTGAGAGCTGACTTCTTGGCTGATATTCAGCTCAATAACGCCATTTTGGTTAATGGTTGGAGTAATATCCAATGTGATACCGATATCAATGTACTTATAGGTAATGGTTGCTTTGGAATCATCGCCACCGCCAGATACTTCACCAGACTTAACTTGAATTTGGTTACCGATGTTGATCCGTGCGGATTCCTGATCTAAAGCAATAATCCTTGGACTGGACAGGATTTGCGCTCGACCATTTTCTAGCGCGGCCTCTAAGCCAACTTCAAAATCACCAAATACGCCTTTTAAGCTTAACACTCCCGCCTCAGCGAGCCCCTTGGTTCCACCGGTAATATCACCACCCGTGGTGGAAATATCAAAGCCCAAGCTGTAACTGTCTGTCAATGATACTTCTGCAACGGTCGCTTGCAGCAATACCTGACGTGGCCTTTGGTCAACAAATTTAAGTAAGTTAACCAAGCGCTGATAGTCTTGATACTCGCCTTGGAAGATCAGTGCATTCCGCTTGGTATCTATCACAACCCGGAAATTGTCATCAACCACACTTAAACCTTGTGCTCGGTTATTTGATAGGTTCTTCATCCCCGTGTTACCTGGAGTCACACCATCTGCACTGTCACGAGCGCCTTGGAGTATGTTTTGGTTATTATTATTTGCCTGCTCGTTAGCTTTCGCCTCTTTGCCAGCAAAGATGGTTTGTACTACCTGCCATGCATCTTCAGCTTTGGTGTTTTGCATAAAGTAAGCATACACCCCCTGACTGCCCTCAACTGGCGCAGGGATGTCGATACGCTTAATCCACTCTTCAGCATAGTTTAACCAAGCTCGAGTACTGGCTGTTACTAATAATTGCTGATCACTAAGCGGGTTTAATACCACGCCATTGTTACCGCTTTTCATACTTACCGGTACAGATGCTGATGCTAGCGCATTCTGTAAACGTGATGACAGTTCACGAGAGGTCATATAACGGCTTTGTATCAGTGTCATATGGCTCGACGCCCGGTTTGGTACATCTAACTGTTGGAGCATATCACGGATACGATTAATGTCAGTTTGCTGCGCCACTACCATCATTGAGTTGAGGTGGTTTTGCATTAACACACTGCCCCCACCACTCTCACGTAACATTTTCTCTGCCATACTGGTTGCTTGGCTTAGCGGTAAATAGTAAACCGGAATGATCTGCGCTGTTTTACCGTATTTTAGCAGTGGTTTAACCGATTGACTGAGCAAACGCGGCGCTTGGCTTCCTGCTTTGTTTGCAGGAATGACCTTGATCAATTGATCATCTAGCACCATCGCAATACCGTTAACTTGTAGGACTTCTTCCACCAAACCAAGCAGTCGCTGTGCCGATACCGGGTTATTTACCCTTAACGTTACTGGCTCCGCTTTATCTGCAAGCTCTTGATCAACGATGTAATTGGTTTTTAGAACTTCTCCTAATGCCAAATTAATAAAATTGTTTAATGGCAAGCGATCGGCATTCAGGCTGAGTTTTTCCGTCGGAAGGGATAACTGTTGTACGACATCACCTCCCCCTTGACCTGCTCGCAATAAAGGTGCATTACGGATGTTGTCACCCACATAAGCGGTAGAACCGGAGATTTCATGCTCAGGCTTTTGTACACTTTGTTGCTCTACAAGTGTGTATGAACTTTCTAACTGATTTGTCGGTGGCGTCGGAGTTTTGTTTTCTGGCATCGGCTGAAACATGGTACAGCCATACATAAGCCCAGTGCCCAACAAGATGGTGCCGCGACCAAGTTTACGCGACATTGATTGCGGTATCATGGTGTTGTACTTTCCTCAATGGTACTTTCTTCTAACTCTGTCGGCAGTGCCGGAAAGAGTGTCCAGGTGGTAAGAGCGCCGCTCGCGGCCTTAGTAATAACTTGAGTGGATGAAATGTTAACAATTTCACCTAAATCTGGGTCTACATCCCCTACGATGACACTCTTAGCTTCACCGTTTTGCATAAATAATGCCTGACTCTGTAAACCTTTCATCGCTACACTCACAAACTGTAGTGGTGAGTTCACAGCAGCGGTTTGTGGCTCATTGTCTTGTGTCTCAGCTTGATCTTGTTCTAGTTCAGCAAGTTTTGCTCTTTCACTCGATGTCAGTAACACCCTTCCCTTGGTAAACAAGTTTCCATTAGGGGTTAGGTTAGTGATAGAGGCAAAGCTCGATTTAAGTTGGGGCATGGTTAATGTTTCGGACTGGCTGACCGTAAACCAACTCGGTATATGCAAGATAACTAGCAAGCCAATGCATAATCCGTTCAACCCCAACAATGCTTGTTGATTTGTTGTAAGGCGCATTATTTAGCTCCTTGTGAGAGTCGCTTTAACTCACTAAGCGGCATATGACGATAGCTACGAATGTCCAGTGCAATCTCATAGCCACCCATTTTTTTACTGCGTCTGGTTTGGCGCGCTGGCTTAATTTCCAACTGTTGGATCTCAATCAACGGTTTGCTTTGTGCCATACTATATAAGAAGGCGGTAATGTCATCCGTAGAGCCATTTAGCCGCCATTGCGCATCTAGATTTTCGCCTAACCAAGGCATGATTGATGGCTCACCAAAGCGACGGCCACTAAAACCTAATTGATGGCTTCGAGAAATATCTTCAAATGCGCTCAACTGATCAGAAATACCTCGGCTATGAGTTCGTGACTTGAACAAATAGGTTTGTAGAGCTTTTAGCTCTTGGTTTGCTGTATTCGCTGCATTCTGTATTTCTTGGCGAGACTGCTCTATGCGAAGCAAACGCTCATACTGTCCGGACTTATGGGCGACTTGCTGAGAAATCTCGCTACGCCACTCTAGGTAAGGGCTAAATATGAGGGCATAGATAATTAGCACAAGACAACCTAACCCCCCCCATTGAACCCAAGGGCTAGACAATTCTTCTTTCCATGTGCCTTGTTGCCACTGTTGGATCAGTTTATCCACTGTACAGCCTCCTTAAGCTGAAGCTCGGCTTGAAACTCTTGCCGTCCATCCTGAGTTGGCACCACCTCTCCGATAAAACGGGCATGTTCGACCGCAGGAAGTTGACTAAGTGTATCTAGCATTCCAGCACTGTCTTTCATTGTGCCCTGCATAACAAGACGCTGAGGTGAATATGTTAAACGATCCAGTACAATATCTTTAGGTAAAGCCTCTGTTAAAGCAGAAAGCAATAATGCTGGAGCTTGTTGGCGTGCTCTTGCTTTTTCACCTTGTTCCAGAATTTTCGATGTATCGCTAAAGCTTGCTCTCAGCCTTTGAAGATCCATTGTTTGTTGCTGCAAGGTGACGACTTCTGTATCTAACTTACTTTCTTCATATTTGAGCAGCAACGCGTCTAAACTAATGTAAACACACAAAGTAACCAAACCTACCAACATCGCTCGCCAATAGAGCCATGGGTTTTCGATATCAAACTGTGTCGTGCATTTGGCTTTTGCTAAAACTGATGATTTTGGTGTTGCAGCAAGTGAGGACCAATCTCCCTTTTTTTTCTCGTCACTAGAAAAACAGACTCGGCCTTCTTCAGCCATCAAACGTTTTAGGCTTTGAGCGTGTAAAAAGGATTTTTGTGGATAAAGTTGCTCGATTAAACGATGGTCTTGCCATGATATTGCCCATGACAGTTCTTCATCATTATTCGACTCACTGTATAGTAAGACCCCTTTATCTGCTTGAGCTCGTGCAAGATGATAAACCAGTGCTGGAATAATATGGGTTACGGGCTGAGCAAAAGATACATCTTCTGGGTTCCAAAACCATACCGCTACTTGCCATCGGTCTTCGACTTTTGTTACCCAATGGTAGGAGCGAATATCACTCCACGAAACGAGGTGCTGAAGTTCATTTTCAACACATGTTTCAAGATCGGCAGCGCTAATAAGCTCTACCTGATAAGAAAAGCTTTTAAATAGGCACAAAGACTGTGGGACTAAACCAACAACCTTATCCCAGCGAGATACATTCCCCACACTTTTTGGTTGCTGTGAGCCATGTTCCGGCCAGATACACCTCTGCTGTTGAAGTTTGGATAACACCTTGTTACCTACTCCCTGGATTGTTTTCTACGAAGCGAAAGAGGTCAGGAGAATACCATGTAATCCGTGGCGTAGGAAGAAGGTATGAATTGATTTCAAATTCACCTCTCGCCTGAATAGTTTGGTATTGAAAACGAACAGAGTAGAACTTTCCAGGAATAAAGTTTTCCTGCGCTACAGGTACTCCCATCGTTCTTAAACTGAACTCAACTCCCCTCCAGTTTGCACGTGCTTTTTGCTCTTGAAGACGCGCGATATCTTCTTGATTAAAACCATAGAGCTTGTTAAGTAAATAAGGTGGCGTTGCAGCCAAATTAGGTTCAGCAGCTCCACGAAGAACAAACAAATCTCTGAAACCGGGAACTGGAGAACCCTCACTGCCATTAGGTGCCTTTTGATTGGCCAAGTCCCAATATTGCCCGTTATAAAGTTCCGGTGTCATTCCGGGTATTAACATTACTTCATCTAAGCTTCGAAATAAGGCACCTCTTGGCGCGTTTTCTTGATTTAGGTACGTATCAATGTCTGATTGCTGCTCTTTCTGCCAATTGATCAATTGCCTCGTTAGGTTCGAAGCACTTGGCTCACCAAGAATTCCCCTTAACACTGCATGCATTTGAGATCGATTGATAAATGTCAGCCCTAGCAAGCCCGCTTGATCTTGAACTGACACCCAAACACCATTTGATAGTTGTGCAGGTGTTCCGTCAGTTTGCAAGGTTGTCTGTCCAAGTTGATAAGCCCCTGGCTGCTGCTCACCCGTCAACATGGCATAAAGCACCCGCTGCTCGGCATTATGGATAGCTAATTTCGCTTGCCAGTGATCTTTTGCTACCGTTGCCTCTCTGATAGCTCTCTGTGAGTTTGTCGTAAGCATGGTCGCCATCGTGGCAATGATCGCAAGCATGACAAGAGTGAGTGGCAAGATTACGCCAGATTGTCTTCGATATATCATTGGACAAAGAAATCCTCCAGTTGCCCACCAGCTAGGCTTCGATCAGGTAGGTTAAACACCCACTGATATTTTTTATTGTTAAGCAAAAATGAGAACCTAATTTGTGGAGGAATACGTTGTTCAAAATTCGCTTCGTATTTTTCATCCCAGTAGCCTTCAGGTCTGGTTTTAAAGTTCTGGTACCTGATTTCCATTGGCGTTGCTTCTGTTCTTGGCGGAAGAAAATACTCAAACTGAGCGGCCTCAAGGCCCTCTAACACAACTAGAATATCTTTAGGTTGGGCCGAACTCGGTATCCCAAGAAAAGGATCACGATTTGGCCATTGCCTAAAAACCAACTGATATTGATTTGATGCCTTCTGCTGAACAAGCTCTAACTCGACTGTAGCATAGGCTCCAGGCCCACCAATAATAGGAGCATCCGAAATGAATCGCATCGCAATTTCGTTACCGTAAAACAGCGGCGCAGTTGTACCAAACTCGACTTGAAAAGGAGCCCCATTGGCTTGCTCAAACATCTGGTTTAGCCATTGGTGTCTTTGAGATAGGCTTTTGGAAAATTCAGCGCGATTGTGGCTGCGCTCCCATTGAGAGCGAGCTTGCTCTAAACCTATGACAACCAAAGAAATCACTGATGAAAACACCACAAGAGCAATGAGTACTTCTATTAAAGTAAAGCCTTGCTGCGAAGTAGACTGAGATCGCCGACTCATCGCTTTTCCCACCCTAGCAGCTCGAACTCAACTGATACGTTTTTTTGTTCCAAAGGTAGTTCACGGAAATTATGTATATCTGTGTATAGTTAGGATTGAGTCCGGTCTCACTTCTCAATTGCAAAACTGGACTAATAGCTCTTGCTTGCCAGGTGAAAGCTATATCACCAAGTTGTTCACGCCCATCACTTTTTTGAGCGGGATTAGTTCTTAGTAACGATTGATAAATTGATTTCTCTACAAGCAATTGCTCTTGCACTTGCTCTGCTCTTAAGCTACTCAAACTGACTTGCTGGAAAAGCCTCATTGAAGCCGTCAGCCCAGCTGCTAATATTGCAAGCGCGACTAGCACTTCAATCAATGTGAAGCCGCGTTTTTTTGAGAATGTCCGTAACTGCATGATCAACGGCTATCCGGTTTAATCGTTACTTTTCCATCAGGCATGGCTATAGAAATACGCCAGTTTCTTTGAACCGATTGAACGGTAAGAAGTACATCACCACTCTGCACAAAGCCATCTGCACGGATTAAGATTGGGCGAGATGGGTGCAATTCTAAACCTTGCTCTTCGGCAGCTTGAATCCACTCTGGTGATGAAGTGTCAAGTATAAAGTTATGGCCGCTTTGGCGCGAAGCATCTGCTTTATCAACAACTTGGTACCAGAAGCTCTCTACCTTAGAACGCTGCTGAAAGTGCTGGTATTGTCCCCACAGGCTTGGAACAACAATTGTCGTGACCATCGCCATCAAGCTGATCACGACAAGAAGTTCAATCAAGGTAAATCCAAGCTTCAAAGAGCTAGAACGCAGTGGTGGCACTATTACTTAACACCAACGTCTTGATCTTCGCCTTCACCGCCAGCTTTGTTATCTCGACCTAGGGTGTATAGCGCGAACTCGTAGTTTGGTTTTAGCTCGTAGTGGTATGCTCGGTTCCATGGATCAAGCGGGATTTCTTTCGCTAGGTATGGGCCGTTCCACATTGTGGTATCGCCTGGGTTCTCCATTAGCGCCTCAAGGCCTTGTTCAGTGCTTGGGTATTCACCCATGTCAAGACGATAAGTGTTCAGTGCTGAAGTTAGCAGTTCAATCTGTGCGCCTGCCACTTTAGTTTTTGATGACCCCACTTGGTTAAACAGTTGAGGACCAACCAAGCCAGCTAGCAAAGAGATTAGGACAAGTACGACTAGCAGCTCAATCAGCGTAAAGCCACGTTGTTTTCGGTTATTCATTTTTTACCTCTTTATAGACTGATATTGTTCACTGAAATGATGCCAGATATCAGCACGATCATAATACTACCTACGATCCCCCCCATGATTACAATCACTAAGGGCTCTAGTATGGTAAGGATTTGTTTCAAACCTTTAGAGAGACGACGCTCATACAAATTATGTATTTCTCGGAAACATGGCACGAGAGAAGCCCCCGCCTCGCCGGTATGAATGAGGCGAATAACCATAGGTGGAAATACATGATATTCAGCAAGTGAATCTGCAAGGCCTTTACCCTCGCGTACTTTTACTACGACGTGGTTTAGGCGCTTTCTTAATTGCGTGTCAGAAATACTATTGAGTGTGATTTCTACAGACTCAACAAGTTCCACGCCAGATTGCAAAAGCTTTTGCATACTACTGGAAAATTGAACTATGTTCCATGAATCGATGAGGTTACGAAACATGGGGATTATGCATAAGGTTTGCATAGCATAATCTTTGAGGTTGCCATACTTTGCGCTGTAATAAACTCCGCCAATCAATGCAGACATTAAAATAAGAATAATAGTTAGGTTATCATTCAAAAATGCTGAAATATCTAGCAATGTGCCAAGTGCGCCGGCGTCTCCTCCACCTTGAACCATATTCTCAAAGTTCGGGATAACATAGAGGAACATGAAGAATACCGTCGCCACACAAACAACCAGCAGGAACGCTGGGTAGGTCAATGCCGACTTTACTTCACTTACTAGCTTCTCTTCTCGCTCGATACGTTCAGAAATGCTAAATAGCGCCTCTCCTAGCTGACCACTTGCTTCACCCAAACGTAGCATTGAAGAGACGTAAAACGGGAAGGCATCGGGCTGAGCACTAATGGCTTCGGACAAGCTTGAGCCACTCTCAATGTCACTGTATAAACGCTTAAGTACTAGCTCCATTTGCTTGTCTTCAACGTTTTCCAGCAAAGAAAGCATACACTGGTCTAGCGGCATGCCACTTTCTCGCAGTGTGGCGAGTTCGCGCAATGTGGTGATCAGGGTTTCACGGCCTAGATTTTTCGCACCACTGGAGCGCTGTTCAGTCAACATAACAACTTGTCGTTGCTGCTGTTGCAACTGCCGTTTCGCTTGCTGCTCGCTTTCTGCTTGTAGCCATCCGTCGATCAATGAACCGTCTTTTCGGCGTGCGACGTATTTAAACTGCTTCATTGGTTAATCCTTTAGCCTACAACACGTAGCACTTCTTCTAGCGTGGTGTCTCCTAATGCTGCTCGCATCAAGGCATCCTGACGTAAATTACGCATGTTCTGCTTTTTAGCGACTTGCTGTAACTCTGTCATTTCTAGCTCTGCTGTTTCTTCCTCAGACCAGCCTAACAGTTCGAAAATAGCCAGACGTCCGTGGTAACCAGTGCCATTACATTGGTCACAGCCACACGCTTTGTACCAAGTGACTTGTTGTGGTAACAAATGCCCCCAACGCGAGTAAACATCTTGGTATCCAAGTGACTGAGCCGCTTGCTCACCATGTCCATCTACTTGCTTACAATGCGGGCATAACTTACGCACAAGACGCTGCGCCATGATGCCAACTACTGTTGATTTAATTAAGTAATCTGGAATGCCGATGTCTTTCAAACGAATAAAGCTGCTTGGTGCATCATTGGTGTGTAACGTTGATAGTACGAAGTGACCTGTTAGCGCAGACTGAATCGCGATTTGTGAGGTTTCTTTATCGCGCATCTCACCAATCAACATGATATCTGGGTCTTGACGAAGTGCAGAACGCAATACGTGAGCGAAGCTCAAACCAATGTCTGAGTTGACTTGGATTTGAGTTAACCCCTTCATTTGGTATTCCACCGGGTCTTCTACTGTGATGATTTTGGTTTGATCATCATTGAGCTGGCCAAGGAGTGTATATAAGGAGGTGGTTTTACCACTACCCGTTGGACCAGTTATCAGGAAGATACCAGTTTTCTTACTTAAGATATCTTGAATAATACCTTTTTGATCAGGCAGCATATCCAGCTCTTTGCGCTGCTGATCTTGGCTTTGCTTCTCGTTAGCAAGCAAACGAAGCACCGCATTCTCACCGTAAACGGTAGGTGTGGTTGCGACACGAATATCGACCTGTAGGCCAGATAGTCGAACACGGATACGACCATCTTGTGGCAAACGCTTTTCTGAAATATCCAAGCCCGCCATTAATTTAATACGCGATAAGATCGCTGAATGCTGTGCCATTCCTGGCTGATCAACGGTACGTAAAACCCCATCAACACGGTAGCGTACAGAGAATTGTTGCTTGTTTACTTCAAAATGAATATCTGATGCGTTCTCTTTGATTGCACGCTGAATACATTCGTTCACAAACTTAACGACAGGAGCCGAACTGCTGTCTTGTTCGGTCAATGCGGTTGCTGTTGACTGTTGCTCATCTATGGTTGAGAGCAATTGACGCATTTCGTAGTTTGAGCACAACACTGGAATGACATGCAGGTCGTGCGTTCTTAGCAATGACTCAAATACGAAGTCATCCCAAATATCGCTTTGAGCAACAAGTAATTCGTTGTCGTTTTTTAAAAGAGGGAACGCTTGACGCTGCTGCCACCAATCAGCCGGATATAATGACAATGCCAACTCTGACGGCGGCAGATCGCTGCCATAATGCTGCTCTAGAATATCGGCAAGTAAAGGTAACTCCAGCTGTTCACTTAACGCGGCGAGGATATCTTGCTCAGAACACAAGCCATGCGAAACACATAGCTCACCAAAGCGAGCTCGCTTTCCTATCGGAGCTTGTTCCTGAAGAGCGATAATTTGTTCTATGTCCTCATCCGAGATGAGTTGCTTCTGTTTGAGTCGCTCACCTAAAAGCATGATTCCCTCATTTAACATGTTATTTTATAAAATATCTGAAAAGCTCGGACGTAAACGACCGAAGAATTTGTAGGTCATAAAGCCACATACAATGCTCACGACACCCAAAGTAAATAGGTGTGTCATATTTGGCATTTGACCGTACAAGATGCTGCGGATTGCATCCGCTATTGGACTTATTGGGTTGAAATACAAAACTTGTGCCAGCTCATCTGGCGCAGATTGCGCCGAGAAGAAGACTGTACTCGTAAATAACAATACTGTGATCAAAACCGGCATCATTTGTGACACATCACGAATGAATAGGCCAAGCGCTGACACTAAATATGCGATTGCGGTCAAAGTGCAAACGTACACTAACAAGACCAGTGGCAAATAAATAATGTAGGTATAATCGGCAATGTAGTGGTTGAATGCACCGTAGGCAAATGCAAGCAGTAAACCAAATAGATAGTTCACGCCTGCACTACAAACGGAAATCATTGGCAGCATTGCAACTGGAAAACGTACCTTTTTCACTAGGTTACTGTTGTTTCTAATCACATTACTGGTTGTGGTTAGCACTTCTGCCATATAGGTATGGGTTAAAATACCCACAAACAGCATCAGACCGTAATCGGCTTGCTCTGTCGCTGTTAAATGCCACTTTGCTTTAAATACGGTCAGGAAAACAGTGGAGTAAATGGCAAGCATCATCAAAGGCGTTACAAGATTCCATAGGAAGCCTAGTAATGTACCTTGGTATTTTGCTTTGACTTCTCGACGCACCATAGTGCGGAAAAGTTGACGGTTTTCTTTGGTTGGAAACATGTTTTAGCCAAAATTTGCGAGTCGATATTAATAATGTTGTCTGAATCTGTTCTGTTCAGAGATTGGCTAATTGCCTGTTTTCGACTTTGTGTTCGGTTCTCTGTAGAGGCGAGCATGATACGAAATCTAACCAGAATTTGCACTTTTATTCGGCTATCTTTTGTATCCGCGGGTGTTTTGATAGGTATCAAGACGCAATGGTGTTTGATGCATTTACAAAAAGCATAACTCGCCTACTTTTCTATAACGAAAAAGAAAAAAGTGAGGCAATGCCTCACTTCTAATCTTATTTCAGGGAGCTAAAGCTGATGCCTTGCTTGTCTTTCTCTGACAACGCGGGCTCACCCTCTAGCTGCCAGTCAATCGCTAGGTCTGGATCATCCCAACGAATGCTGCGCTCATACTGAGGCGCGTAGTAATCAGTGGTCTTGTAAAGAAACTCAGCGACCTCAGAAAGAACGCTAAAGCCATGTGCAAGGCCTGCAGGAATCCAAAGCTGGCGTTTGTTCTCTGCACTCAGGTTTACGGTAACAACTTTACCAAACGTTTCTGAGTCTTTACGAATATCAACTGCCACATCCAGTACTTCACCAACTGCACAACGTACTAGTTTGCCTTGTGCTTGTTGTTCTTGGTAATGCAATCCACGCAGTACGTTTTTTACTGAGCGAGAATGGTTGTCTTGAACAAATTCGACTTTTTGGCCGATCGCTTCTTCAAAGCGTGCTTGGTTAAAGCTTTCAAAAAAGAAACCGCGATCATCACCATACACTGTCGGTTCGATGATGAATACATCTTTGATTTCAGTAGGGATAACTTTCATGCTTATTCCTCTAGCATGCGCAGTAGGTATTGGCCATAAGCATTTTTTGCCAACGGAGCTGCACATTTACGTACTTGATCTGCATCGATAAAGCCCATACGGTAGGCAATCTCTTCCGGTGCTGCAACTTTCAAACCTTGGCGATGCTCGATCGTTTGAATAAAGTTTGTTGCTTCAATCAAACTCTCGTGAGTACCTGTATCTAGCCAAGCATAGCCACGACCCATTCTAGCAACAGAAAGCTCTCCGGACTCTAGGTAAATTCGGTTTAGGTCAGTGATTTCTAACTCACCACGAGCTGAAGGTTTTAAGCTCTTCGCACGCTCTACCGCTTTCTCATCGTAGAAGTAAAGGCCAGTAACCGCGAAGTTGCTCTTCGGTACTTCTGGTTTTTCTTCTAGAGAAACAGCTGTACCTTCGTCATCAAATTCCACAACACCGTAGCGCTCAGGATCATGAACATGGTAAGCAAATACGGTTGCACCCGAATCTTGGTTGCTCGCTTCCGCCAATTGCTTTTGTAGTGAGTGGCCGTAGAAGATGTTGTCACCCAGCACCAATGCACTCGGTGCACCGTTTAAGAACTCTTCTGCGATAATAAATGCTTGCGCTAGACCATCTGGTGACTCTTGCACTGCGTACTCCAGTGACAAACCCCATTGGCTACCATCACCAAGCAATTGCTCAAAACGCGGGGTGTCTTGAGGCGTACTAATGATCAAAATTTCTTGAATACCTGCTAGCATCAGTGTGCTTAGCGGGTAGTAAATCATTGGCTTATCGTAAATTGGCAGTAGTTGTTTACTTACGGCCATCGTTACTGGGTACAGACGTGTGCCTGAACCACCAGCAAGGATAATACCCTTTCTTTTTTGTGTATTTTGCATTTTTAAGACTCTGTTAATTCTACAAGCATTCGTTCTACGCCGTGCTTCCAATGGGGAATGTTAAGCTCAAATGTTTGCTCAAACTTGGAAGTATCAAGACGTGAATTATGAGGTCTTTGTGCAGGGGTTGGGAAGCTGCTTGTTGGTACTGCATTCACTTCTTTAACGGCCAACTCAATACCGCTACGACGTGCGTAGTCAAAAACGAATTGCGCGTAGTCGTACCATGTGGTTTCACCCGATGCTACTAGGTGGTAAAGACCTGCTACCTCTGGTTTATTTAGCGCAACACGTAACGCATTTGCTGTGCAATCTGCCAACAATTCTGCGCCAGTAGGAGCACCCACTTGATCGTTGATGATTGAAAGCGTTTCTCTTTCTTTCGCCAACTTGAGCATGGTTTTCGCAAAGTTGTGACCACGGCTTGCGTATACCCAACTCGTGCGGAAAATCAGATACCTGCTACAGTGCTGAGCGACAACCTGCTCACCTTGAAGTTTACTAGCACCATACACATTCAATGGAGCGGTTGGAGCTTCTTCTTTACGAGCCTGCTCTCCTGAACCGTCAAACACGTAATCTGTAGAGTAGTGAATAAGCCAAGCGCCAAGCTTTTCTGCCGCTTTAGCAATAACTTCAACGCTGCCCGCGTTTACTTGATAAGCAACAGATTGATCATCTTCAGCTTTATCAACGGCAGTGTAGGCTGCAGAGTTAACGATGACGTCAGGCTTAACCGCTAAAATTGTCTGCTCTAACCCCTCTGGGTTAGTAAAATCGCCACAGTATTCTGTGCTATCAAAATCGACAGCCGTTACTACTCCGAGACAGCTTAGGGAGCGTTGCAGCTCCCAGCCAACTTGGCCATTTTTACCCAACAATAAGATTCGCATTACTTGCTAGCTCCGTATTGCTGGTCAACCCATTGTTGGTACTCACCACTTTGAACGTTCTTCACCCATTCTTGGTTATCTAGGTACCATTGAACGGTTTTTTCGATGCCACTCTCAAATGACTCTTGCGGCTTCCAACCCAGCTCGCGTTCGATCTTGTCTGCGTCAATCGCATAACGACGGTCGTGACCTGGACGATCTTTTACGTAAGTAATTTGTTCTGCGTATGGCGTTGCTTTAGGAACTAAACGATCAAGGATTTTACAGATCGTTTGAACCACTTCTAAGTTTTGCTTCTCGTTGTGACCGCCGATGTTGTATGTTTCACCAACCACACCGTTTAGCACCACTTCTGTAAGTGCACGCGCGTGATCTTCTACGAATAGCCAGTCACGAATTTGGTCGCCTTTACCGTAGATTGGTAGCGGCTTGTCTGCAAGGGCATTCAAGATAACTAATGGAATTAGCTTTTCAGGGAAGTGGTAAGGTCCGTAGTTGTTAGAGCAGTTAGTCACTAACACTGGCAGACCGTAAGTACGGGCCCATGCACGAACTAAGTGGTCACTTGATGCTTTCGATGCTGAGTACGGGCTACTCGGAGCGTAAGCCGTCGTCTCAGTGAATAGTGGTAGTTCACCGCCTTCAACTTCATCTGGATGTGGCAGATCGCCGTACACTTCATCTGTTGAAATATGATGGAAGCGAAATGCTTGACGAGCATCTTCTGACAACTCATTCCAATACTTACGCGCACCTTCCAATAGGGTATAAGTACCGATGATGTTGGTATGGATAAATTCAGCAGGGCCGTCAATTGAACGATCAACATGTGACTCAGCAGCAAGGTGCATTACGGCGTCCGGCTGATACTGTTCAAACAAACGTTTTACGTTGTCCGCATCGCAAATGTCGACCTGCTCAAAGGTGTAACGCTCTGAGTCTGCAACGCTAGCAAGAGACTGTAGGTTGCCTGCGTAAGTCAGTTTATCTACGTTTACTACGCTATGTTCTGTATTCTGAATTAGGTGACGAATAACCGCAGAACCAATAAAGCCTGCCCCACCGGTAACCATTATCTGCACAGCTGATTTTCCTTTGATTGATAATTACTAGATGCCAACTGAATAGCAATCGCGAGATCGTTTCAAACATGCAGCGTGTATTAGGCTACGTATCTGAGACCTCGATAAATATGAAAGACCCAAATCGATCGATAGGGGCATTCTTGATGAATTCTTTAACGAAAAGTCGCCCAAAAGCAGAGCCTCTTCGCTCAACCTGTAATCATAACGGCTCTACCCATGAAAATAAAGCATGACCACTGCGGAGGAAAGACTCAATTGGGAATGCGTCAACGCCGTCAGCCGGCCTTGAGAAAATGTGTCAATTGAGTGCTAATTTTACTTGAGATTACTATCAATTATTTACACACAACAAAAAAGCGCTCCAATAGGAGCGCTTTCGTAGTCAGAGTACTGCTACTTTTTAGTGTTATCCAACAGTAGGTAATCTTTGGTATCTAGAGTAGAGGCATTGTATTTAACATCATAGTCTGTCACCAAGAAACCGAAGCTATCTACGTTGGTATCTGAGTTGTAATCATCCTGTGCGATAGCCATTGGATCGCGATGTACTTTCAGGAACGTATCTTCAACACTTGTATCTGATGTGTAAAGCAATGACGCACTTGCTGAAACTAAGTTAGAACTCCAAATTGCGTCGACGACACTATTACCAAACGAGAACATACCTGGCATATCATTCGGCTTGCTGTAAATAGTGTGACGAATTTGGCCACCAGCATTGTCATCTACGTTTACAAAACTACGTTGAATACGCGCATTGCCTGTGTCTGGAGTCTGGTATGCACGTAAACAGGTGCCTACTTCAGACGCACTTGAACTACAAGCCATTAGCTCTAGTGGTGCGTGCATAGGAACATCCAACGCGCTCATTGAATTGGTTGCATCAATACCCGATGCAGGATTAGACACGCGATCTACTTGACTGAAGTTCCAGTTGTTGAACGTACCTTCTGTTTGTAGGTAGTAGTTGCTGCTACCGATGCTGCTAGCAAAACTAAACTGCTCCGGAGCGTTCGGCAGTGCTTGCCACAAATATGAGTAGCCGCTGTACTTAACAAACAACTTCGCACTGTCGATTGTTGCGTCTTGTGGTGGATACCATTGCGGCTTGCTATCAGAATTTGAGTCACCGATTTCTTTTAACTCTAGTGGCTTAGTACCAAGGTTAGTACCTGTGATGAAACGGTACTCTTGAAGTGGACGATAGCGAGACTCTGCTTCTGATTCGTTGATGTTGTCTTGAGTATCGTCAACATGACGGTCGTAACGCACGGCTAGCATTGGTTTGTTACCCAACTCTAACTCAGCGTTAAGTGGTGATACTGACCAGTAGTTGCCGTCCGGCGTGTTAAAACCAAATACGCCTGTTGGTTCGCCACGATCATCGAAAGTTTGTTTCTTAGAAGTAAATGTTGGTGGCTTAGCTCCTGACGTAATACATTTTTTCTCTTGCGTCAGTGTTGCTGGCGGTGTTGTAAATGTCATTGAACCATTTAGTACGTTCTTTTGGTATGACACTGCATCTAAGAATACGATGTTATTGCGCTGAAGCAATTGGTAAGTTGTAAGGTAGCCATTTGATGGAATAAGCGATTGGTTAAACGACAACTTGCCGTTTTTCCATTCAGCGGCACCAGGAACAAAGTCTTTGATCATTCGGCCGTTGGCATCGTGAATTGCAACACGAACTGATGGTGAGCTAACTTTTGTCGCTAGGACAACATTTTTGTAGTCAACTTCTGGCTCTTCATCAGGCTTAGCTGGATCAGGGTCTTCGTAGAAGACCTCTTCCGCATAAACAGAACATGTCGAGTTACTGCTTGCCGCTTTCTCAACATAAAAAGAAGCAAACTCAATATTATATTTTGGTGCTGGTGCAGAGCCACCGCTACTACCACCACAACCGGCAAGAATTAATGGAGTCAGTATTGCTAAGGGAGTCAGTTTGTTCATCGAATTAAGCCTCGCCAAAAAGTTGTCGTAATTTCCTTTGCTACAACCAATAAGCAATATCGATGCCAAAATATCCAATTATAGTTTCAAGAGAACCACTATCATGAGAAGTACCGTGCCTAAAGCATGGCTACGACCTAACATACCATTCTGATATAGCGATATTTTTTTCATTAGGCTGGAGCGAGGAAGCTCGGAAATTACCCTCAATTGTTCAAGTTCTTTCTTTGCCTCTAGCTCATCCATCTCTTTGCCATATATGCGGAGAAAGGCTGCCGCCTGCTTGACCACATCATGCACACTTTGCTCAAAGCGTTGGAACTGCTTCCCTATCCCGCGTAGCGAGCGTTTTTTAGCTCCAATAGTGTTGAATTGATGCTGACGGTAGGCAATAAGGGGCTTTTCGATAAAAATCAACACTCCAAATTGCTTTGCCACAAGAGCCAACCACCAATCATGCATGTAGGCATCTGATGGGATAGGCAATGATTTGTCGATCAAAGCTCGATTAAAAATACTGGTGCAACCAGATACCGTATTTTGCTGTAGCAAGTTGCCCCAATCTGATGGCCATGAATATGGGATGCTCTTGAACTTAAAGTAGGAGTCTGCAATTAACTGGCAACGGTTATCGACAATATGCATTTCACTGTACGCCAGCGCAGGAATAGCTGAACCAATGTAAGGCTTTATGCTTTCATAGCTGGTAACAATTTTATCTTCAAACCAAACATCATCTTGATCGCACAACATGACTAAAGGGGCAGACGTTAACTCGATTCCGCGACAAAAATTGCCGCTAGGTCCCAAGCTTTTGCCGCTGGATGGCACCCACTTGATTAAAGAGTCAGAACTAGCGTAATCGGCAACAATCTCTTCAGTCGCATCTGAAGAGCCGTCATCAATGATAATGAAAGACTTAACCAAGCTTGAATAAGCTTGGTTATTTTGGATAGATTCAATTTGCTCTTTTAGATAAACAGCACCATTGTATGTCGCTAAAACAATGTCAATACAAGGCTGAACTTGCAAAACGTTTAACACGCCTCACGTTCCAACAGTTCATCTACAGCGCGAGATCGACTTATTTCGATCGACTCCACCGCATTAATTGGTTTTACAACAACACGTGGTTTTGCGACAACTGGCTGAGCTGAACTGGTTGAGGTCGGAAGGTAAAGATGAGAGCGCTTTGCTGCGACTTTCTTTCGACTAAAACAGTAACGAAATACACTGCTAACATGCCATACAAAGAACTTACTGAACATTTTTTTGCTGTCACGTTGACGCCAGTGAATCGCCTTTACATCTTCCACTAACTCTACTGGAATGCCAGCCTTTGATGCGCGGTAGCAAAAATCGATATCCTCGCAGTACATGTAGTAACGCTCATCCAAACCACCAAGCTTCTTATATAGAGGGGCATTGATAGCAATGAAAGCACCACTTGCCCAGTAACGTCCATCTTCAGGTAAGCCTTGTTTTCGGTCGATCATCGTCGATCGGTTGCCTAAAAGGTAGGTTTTTGCAAACTGATATAAACGCGGATAACGCCTGATGTTGTCATCGGTTGTAGTAAAATCTTCATCGAGGAATAGATTACCAGCCAAGATACCTTGAGGCTTATCAGTCAGTGACTTACGAAGCTCTTGAATCGTTGTTGGTGTTAGCTCAACGTCTGGATTGAATAGCACAAAGTAATCATCATCTTGTGGTTCTAAGTGCTCTCGATAGTAAACAAAGTTCAAATTATTATTTACGGCATAACCACACGAATAACGATTCTCAATATAGATAATTTCATGTGCTGAGCAATACTCTCGAAGCCTTGCATCACCAGTATTATCTCGACAAATAACGGTTACATCTTCATTTTCTGCCAGCTGTGCAAGTGAATTTAATTTCGCGATCATTTCATAATGATTGTGTGAAATTGTTGAGATGATTATGCGCATTATTTGCTCTTATAGCTAACTGTGTTGACGTGGTGGATAAAGCTAAATTCTAGTACGGCTTTCTTATATGATTAGTTATCGTTCGATCTTTATGAGAATTGTGATGATTTGCTCACATTAATTATATTGCAAAAAGAAAGCGGCACTATCATACCGCTTACAAAATGTCTCTTCAACGTCTTGCTTGTCATGAGAGTGTAAGGTTATTTTTTACACATATATTTTGACAAGCTTGGTGGTAAACTCAGTTCACGCAAACCGTATTGAGCATCATGACTAAGAAGACAGAGCCCCTCTTGCTTAATAAGTTGATCCAATTGTGAACTGCGGTGCACAACCATTTCAAATCCAGAGGACTGCAATCTAGTGTCATTTAGTGCTAGTGCAACATCCGAGCGAGGCTGGTTGGCAACAATAGCAATATCTTGCAAGTCTACATTACCTAATATCTCCACGGGTTGTGCCATTACCCATCCACGAATAACGATATTATTAGCGTTCTCAACTATCGAATCGACATACCCACCCGATTGAACAGTTTGAGTTCTTTGCACTTCATCCCAAACTTCATAGTGCGCAGATATAAAGTGCTTATTTGGCAATAAATCCGCCAAAGGTATAGATATAACATCTAAGAACGGCGAGCTTGGAGTACTACTGTCAATACTCAAAGAAACATGGCCATAACGATTAAAGACATGATTAAAATCAGCTTCACTCATATCAGGGTACATTTTTCGAAACAACTTCAACTGAGGCTGAATAAGAACAGATACAAATGAGTTAAGCCCCATTCCTGATAATATTGCGCCGCGATAATCTCGCGAAACCACCCAATGAGGCTCATCTTCTAGGGCAGTGGCTTGCAGGGCTGAAACCTCTTTACGGGAGTGCAGATCGAATATCGGGAATGCTGACTGCGCCGGGTTAAACCAGGCATATGAAAGAACATTCGGAATAACAGCTATAAGAACGACTGCGGCTTTAATATTGCGTTTTGACTCACTTTTCCTACTGATACAAAACAGAACAGCAAGGGCAACTAAAGAAGAAAGTTCGAATAGCGATTTTTTGCCAAAATCTATCAACGAAAGCAAACTTGGGATTGCAATAGCGCCGACTAGAAATAGTAAAAATAGCATTCCTCGTTTCCAGCTTATTCTAAGATCGCCAGTGACGATAACAATCAGAGCTAAATAGTTGAATACCAAGCCACTTAAGAAGAGCATTCTGTTGCCTGGGATTTGGTAAAGCAAGGTGACTTTTGCGAGAATTGAAGGAACGGGTAATAACATCCAAACCGCGCATATTACTAATAACACAACACTGCCGATTACCGCTCTTTTTGTCGTGGCATTGGATAAATCGGGCTTAATAAAGCTTACTGCGGCCATAGGCAACAAACTTGCAATAGCCCCAACTTCACAGATGTTCATCCCGATCAGGTTTCGAAAGTTTGAGTGCGTCATATATGGCAGTAATGTGGAAAGCCACATAAACCAGTTACTCTCTCCACCTTTTGAAACGCGCTGTCCTGGGTACACTGTATCCATCATGACTGGGATAACATCTTTGTAGTATACCAAGGCTACCACTACTGCTGCCAAGCAGACTAGAGCAGTAGAAATCAACTGCATTGGAGCAGAGCGCCACCAATCAGACTTATGAACACAAAGTAAAAGGAGCCCAAAATAGGCGATAGAGACAATAATTGGCGGGTAAGTATGAGATAGCAACCATACTGTCGCAACATAACCCAGTACAATGTAGTGTTTTACGTTATGTTGCCACTTCAATATGAGCAATAATAGCCATGGACTAAATGCCAAAACCGGACCTAACGTTGTCCACCAAAACTGAACGAAACCTGTAAAGAACAATAAAATGGAGAAAAGCGCAGCTATAATTTTCTGCTGTTTAGTATCTGACAATAAGTCTTGAATACACCTGATGATGAGTCTTTTCCAGCCAATCAAGAAAGCAACGATGACTAAGCCGTGGTGCAATGCAAAAGCGCGAGCTGGTTCAAAGATCCAAAATGGCCACATTAGTGGCTTAAAAACTAACGCCCAATCCCATAAGGGAAGAGCATTGAAGCCACGTAAGTCTTGATGGTATGTAGATAGCTCATTAAAACGGCCAAAATCATTTAGGACTGCCATCTGCATATAGGGTGTCCAGACTGACCATTCATCAGAGCGTATTGGGCGCGGGTTTCCCCAAAGCAAGCCTTCACCATTGTATCCAAACATATTTAGAACAATACCGTACGATGAAGGTGTTATGGCAAAAATTGTTATTGGTATCAATAACAACAAACAAAACCAATCGAACTTGTCCAGTTCTAGTTGCCTAATCAATCTCACTCAGCGCCCTTACTTTTTCTTTGCACCAGAAAACCAGCGTTGCAATGGCTTGCTTGGGACATGTGTCATGTCGTGATCAATTGCGCTCAGAAGGAGCTGGAATCCCATGATAATAGGCAATACTGCTAGCATTACAGTACCTGTGCTTGCTTCTTCTCCACTAACAATTGAACCAATCCAGTGGCTTCCACCCCAGAACGTTCCAAATATCATTAGCACTAAAGCAAGTACTAACTCCATGCTTGCGCCATTAAAGTCACGCAAGAAGTAGTTGTAAAACACGCGTTTGAAGAATGCTTTTAAATAAAGTGGCGGGAAATCTACAAGTACTTTTTTGACTGACAGGTTACTCACCTCATCGCCATAAATCGCGTCCATCGGAATATCTTGTACAACTGCACGTAACGTCCCTAAACGGAATAACATATCACTCTCGAAGAAGTAGCGACGACTTAGCTTCTCTAAAGGCATTAAGCGCAATGCTTGGGCGTGGATAGCGGTATATCCATTTGTTGGGTCCATGACGTTCCAGTAACCACTAGAGACTTTATTGATAAAGGAGAGTGCAGCGTTACCAAATTTACGAACAAATGGCATAGACGTAAGAGATTCAAGAGTAAAGAATCGAGAGCCTTTCGTGTAATCAGCACGGCCTTGAATGATAGGTTCAATGAAGTGAGGCAGCAAAGATGGGTCCATCTGTCCATCACCATCTACCTTCACGACAATATCCATGTCATCTTCTAATGCCTGTTGGTAAGCTGTGACAATAGCACCGCCGACACCTTGGTTCTCAGAATGCCAAAGTACTTTAACTCGCTCATCTTGGTTGTTTTCAATCACAAAGTTTCCTGACTGCTCAGGGCAACAATCATCCACTACGTAAATTGTATCAACCTCAGCACCAATACCTTCGATCACTGAAAGAATGTGAGATTTAACTTTGTAGCATGGGATGGCAACAGCGACTTTCATTTATATAACCCCTTAACGAACAATAACCAATAGGCCTGAGATGATTAAGCCAGTACCAAGCAATGTACGCCATTGAAAAGGCTCATTTAAAAACAGCATCCCTAATAGTGGAACAATGACAAAAGCCAATGCCATAAATGGATAAGCAACAGAAAGAGGAACTAAGCGTAGTGCATAAACCCATAAAACAGTTGCCAATCCATATATGATCAAGGCAGAAAATAGGTACTTGTTAAAAACAAAACCTGTTAATGAGGCCATTGATATTGCTGTAGGAAAATATGGTGAGGCAAGTTTGAATAAGATCTGTCCTATCGAAATGCCTAGGACGCACACCAAGATGATCGCGATGTTAAAGAGTGTCATTTTGTGTCGGTTAGTAGTCAATTTATGCGCTAATTTAACACAACACGCAGAACAGTTTCATCATCAACAAGTAAAACTTCGTCTTTGAGAAAGTACGATTACCGATTTCTGAGCACTATGACCTAAACAAGAAGTTTATTAATAATACTTATCTTCAGAAGATTTTATATCGACCTAGATGATAACGAATAATAAGTACATAATTGATACAAATCTAATGCATGGGTAACTTTTACCTGAGGACAGTTTTGCGTTAAAATTGTCTCGCGACGCGTGACGCCAAGACTGCTAGGTTATCGATTTTTATGCTTGAAGAACTCTTTTATCTTTTTCTCTTTTCTTTTGCTGTTCAGCTGATTATGAGAAAAATTGCCAAAACAATTGGCTTAGCAGATCGCCCTAATGAACGAAAGCTTCATGAGGGGACATTCCCATTAGTAGGTGGCTTGTCTATTTGTATTGTGCTTGCACAATACCTTGTCTTCAGAACTCATGATGTTCCGCAAAGCAATATGTTCGTTATTTGTATCAGCATTCTGGCTGTTATTGGCGCATTTGACGATAAGTTTGATGTTAGCTTTAAGCTGCGCCTTGTGATTCAAGCTCTTGTCTCTATCGCAATGATAAACATCGCTGGTATTGAGTTACATTCACTCGGCAACATTCTCGGTTTAGGCTCCATAGAACTCGGTTTTATCAGTCCAATACTGACCGTACTGGCCGTAATTGCAGCCATCAATGCATTCAACATGATCGATGGTATTGATGGACTACTCGGTGGGTTATCTATCGTAACTTTCCTATCTCTTGCTTACCTCTTGGGCTCAGATGCACATAAAGGGCTGAGCTTCCTTTGCTTGTTAATTGTCACCGCAATGCTGCCTTATACCATTATGAACCTTGGCCTATTAGGGAAACGCTGGAAAATTTTCATGGGCGACGCGGGTAGTATGCTGATCGGCTTTACAGTCATATGGCTGCTTCTAAGTGCAAGCCAAACACCAAGTACAACATCTATCCGCCCTGTTACGGCCTTGTGGTTAATTGCAGTGCCATTGATGGATATGGTTACCGTGGTTGTACGCAGAGCCAAACGTGGAGATTCACCATTCCGACCAGACCGTGAACATATTCACCACATTTTGCAGCGAATTGGTTTCAGCTCTCGTCAAACATTAGCAATCATATGTACGCTCGCAACTGGCTTGGCAGGAATTGGAATTTTAGGTGAAATTTATCGCATAGAGGATTACGTGATGTTCTACCTCTTTGTTTTTGCATTTTTAGCTTACGCAAAAATCCTTTCTTACTCACGAAAGACATTCACTCTTGCCAGGCAGAAAAACTAGTCGTCTGCATTAAGTTCAATGACTTATCTATGCATTCATGCCACTTGATAGGTAAGCCTATCGGTTAATAGCTAGACAGAAGCACTGAGGTAAATACTGCTCTTTTGTTGAATTTCGTATTCTCGCTACTCCAGATATTCTCTGTTATCATCAAGTATTATTCGTTATTTATGGTGGATGTTTTATGATCATCGTAACTGGTGGTGCTGGCATGATTGGCAGCAACATTGTTAAAGCACTAAATGAAGCTGGCATCAATGATATTTTGGTTGTTGACAACTTAAAAAACGGCAAAAAGTTCAAAAACTTAGTTGACTTAGATATCACTGATTACATGGATCGTGATGACTTCTTGACTCAAGTTATGGCTGGCGATGATTTTGGCCCTATTGAGGCTGTATTCCACGAAGGCGCATGTTCTGCCACTACCGAATGGGATGGTAAGTACATGATGCTAAACAATTATGAGTACTCTAAAGAGCTACTTCATTACTGTTTGGATAGAGAAATCCCATTCTTATACGCTTCCTCTGCTGCCACTTATGGCGAAACAGATACTTTCATTGAAGAAGCTGAGTATGAAGGTGCGCTAAATGTGTACGGTTACTCTAAGCAGCAATTTGATAACTACGTACGTCGTTTATGGCTCGATGCTGAAGAACACGGCGAAAAGCTTTCTCAGATTACCGGTTTTCGTTATTTCAACGTTTACGGCCCTCGTGAAGATCATAAAGGTAGCATGGCCTCGGTTGCTTTCCACCTAAACAACCAGATTAACGCAGGTGAAAACCCTAAGCTATTCGAAGGTAGTGAGCATTTTAAACGTGATTTCATCTACGTCGGTGATGTTTGTAAAGTAAATTTATGGTTCCTTGAAAATGGTGTATCTGGCATTTACAACTGCGGTACAGGACGTGCAGAGTCATTTGAAGAGGTTGCGAAAGCAGTAATTACTCATCATAAGCAAGGGGAAATTCAAGCCATCCCATTCCCAGAGCATCTAAAGGGCGCATACCAAGAATTCACTCAAGCTGATTTAACTAAGCTTCGAGCGGCTGGCTGTGATGTTGAGTTCAAATCAGTTGCCGAAGGTGTCGCTGAATATATGGCGATCATTAATAAGTAATAGATACTTAGTAAGCCTCAATTTTCCAAAGTTGAGGCTTAATTCATAATGTCTCTCAGTTGTCATTCAAATAGCTTCTGTCCTTATAAATAACGTTTGTTATGAATACTAAAATGAATACTACTTCTAATGAGTATGAGCCAAAATTCCAATGGGCCTTTTTGCACCCTAAACATTGGGGGCTTTGGCTAGCCATACTTTTTATTTTGCCAATTAGCTTGCTTCCTTTAAAAGTTCACCGCGCTATTGCTCGATTCATTGCCAACAAACTGGCAAACAAACGTAAGAGTACAATTTTAAATGTGTGGGTTAACTTATCTTTATGTTTTCCAGATAAAAGTGATGAAGAAAAAGAAGAGCTACTGCGAAAAACACTTACCGTCGCGGGCACCTTCTTGCTTAACTTTCCACTAGTCACTTTACTCGGAAAGAGATACCTAGAAAAAAATACGGTGGTTCATGGGTTAGAGCATCTAGAAGAAGCACAAGCGAAAGGGTACAACATTTTACTTCTTGCTCCTCACTCATGGCCTATTGATATCTTGCCAGTTTTTCTTGCATCTAAAGGTATGCCTGTCGCGGCGATGGCAAAGAAACAGAAAAACCCTATCGGCGATTGGTTGATGTACCGCCAACGAGTCCAGTTTGGTGGGCGTATTCATGAGCGTGACTTAGGCGTAAAACCATTTCTTAAGTCTATTCGCGAAGGCTTTCTCGGCTATTACCTACCCGACCAAGATCACGGTAGAGAGCTAAGTGTATTCGTGGACTTTTTTGGGGTGCCAAAAGCGACCTTACCAGGCATGGGAAAATTAGCTAAACTCAGCAAAGCAGTTGTTATTCCGACATTTTCTCGATTTAACATCAACACTGGTCAATATGAAATATCGATAAAAGAACCTTGGTATGACTTCCCATCAGGGGATGAACTGGTTGATGCTAGGCGTATGAACGCATTTATCGAAGACGAAGTGGTTCAAGACCCAACTCAGTACATGTGGATATTCCAATTACTCAGAAATAGGCCAGACCCAACCGAAAGCAACCCTTACCAACATGAAAAGTTCAAGAAGAAGATCGTAAAATGAAAAAGGTTTTAGTTATCGGTCCGTCATGGGTTGGCGATATGGTAATGTCTCAGGCGTTATATATCACTCTCAAACAAGCACACCCAGATGTACTTATCGATGTGATGGCCCCTGGCTGGTGTAAGCCCATTCTAGAAAGGATGCCTGAAGTTCACCAAGCTATCGAAATGCCTCTTGGTCATGGTGAATTCAATTTCTGGGGGCGTCGAGAGCTAGGTAAAACTCTACGTTCCAACAGTTACGACCACGCTTTTGTCCTACCAAATTCAGCTAAGTCTGCGCTAATACCTTGGTTCGCGAATATCCCAACAAGAACTGGGTGGCGAGGAGAGATGCGTTATGGCCTACTCAATGACCTTCGACCGAATAAAAAGTCATTCCAGTTCATGGTGGAACGTTATGTTGCACTAGCCTACCCTCTGGCGGAAATGAAAGACTCATCGTCTCTTCCTGGGATTGAAAACCTTCCTCGACCTAAATTGTCTGTTGATGAAACGCAACTACAAGATACCATCGCAAAGTTTGGACTATCTCAAAACACTCCGGTTCTAGGTCTGTGCCCTGGGGCTGAGTTTGGGCCAGCCAAAAAGTGGCCAGAAACACACTACGCTAAAGTCGCTGAGGCAAAAGCAAGCGAAGGCCAACATGTCTGGCTGTTTGGTTCTAAAAAAGATTTGTTAACTTGTGAGAACATAAAATCTAACGTAAGTGATAAGTATAAGGACAACATTCATATTCTTGCTGGAGCCACCAGTTTAATTGAAGCTGTTGATTTACTATCAGCCTGCCAAACAGTTGTAAGCAATGATTCTGGCTTAATGCACGTAGCAGCGTCTGTCGGCTGTAATGTGGTAGCAGTGTATGGTTCAACCTCACCTAAATACACGCCTCCCCTCGCGGAAAAAGTCGAAATTGTGCACACGGACATTGAGTGCCGACCTTGTTTTAAACGTGAATGTCAGTTTAAACACCTCAAGTGCTTAAGCGACCTAAGCCCTGAACAGGTCCTAAACAGTATCAAAAAGTTAGAAGCGATAACGGTAGAACCATGCTAATACGAGCCTTCTATACTGCACTACTTTTCATCGTATCCCCTTTTTTACTAATGGGGCTTTACAAGAAAAAAAACAATAAACCCCCATTTGGTTCTCGTTGGAAAGAACATTTTGGTTTCACTCCTCGAATAACCCAAAAACGAGAGGGAAAACCTATCTGGATTCATGCGGTGTCAGTGGGTGAGAGCATAGCAGCAACGCCTTTGATTAAAGCAATCAAAGAGAAAGATCCAGAACAGCTCGTTGTTGTAACTACGACAACGAGTACAGGTGCGGCACAGATTTCTAAGCTGGGCAGCTTGGTTGAGCACAGATACATGCCAATTGACTTCAGCTTCGCAATAAAAGGTTTTTTAAGAGCGATTCAGCCGAAGCAAATGTTAATCATTGAAACTGAACTTTGGCCAAATACGCTTAATACTGTTCATAAGGCAGGAATCCCAATTACGGTTGTCAATGCACGTCTATCAAAGAAATCTTGCAGTAACTATAAGAGGGTTCAACCACTCTTCAATCTTATGATTCCTTGCTTAGATAAACTTCTTTGCCAATCAGCATCTGATGAAGCTCATTTCGCAGAGCTAGGAGTGCCTCAAGATAAACTAGCCGTGACTGGGTCCATTAAATTCGATCTAAAAATTCCTGAAAATGCAATCACCGAAGGGAACCATCTGAGAGCTGGAATTGGTGAAAACAGACCGGTTTGGATTGCTGCGAGCACTCACCCCAAAGAGGATGAAATCGTACTTTCAGCACACTCTAGGTTGCTAAAACATATACCAAGTGCGCTTCTTATCATTGTCCCTCGCCACCCCGAACGGTTTGAACATGTGAGTGATTTGATTACTAAGTCTGGATTTACTAGTGAGAGACGATCTCAATGCACACAAATCACGCCACAAACTCAAGTCTACCTAGCTGATACAATGGGTGAAATGCTGACTTTGCTACAAGCTTCCGATGCATGCTTTATGGGCGGCAGTTTAATTGGAGAGAAAGTCGGTGGTCATAACGTTTTAGAGCCAGCAGCGCTAGGCATTCCTATTGTTAACGGGCCGAGTTACTATAACTTCAATGAGGTTGTCCCTGAATTGATTAAAAGAAAGCTAATCAAGATATCATCTAATGATGTCGAAATTGCCGACACAATTGGTGAACTACTAACCAACAAAGAGATGTCTATAAATCACCAGCAGGAGCTAAAAGAATTTGTAAACGATTTTCAAGGCTCTATTTCAAGGACACTCAACTTTGTTTATAAGAATATATAAAAATGAAATTAGTTAGCAAACTGTACTATTACATTAGAGCTATTCCAAAAACCTTATTGTTTAATTTCTATTACTTACCGTTTAGCCAAGCTATTAAACTACCCATTATCGTATGTCATAAAACAAAGTTTGAGTCATTAAGTGGGAAAGTGGCACTTATAAATGAACCTACTTTTGCAAGAATTCGACTAGGTTTCGGGAAAATTCAAACCATCGATAGTACCAGATCTAGATTTATATGGAATCTCAGTAAAAGCGGTCAAGTCTCTTTCTCTAAAAATGTCAAAATCGGTGTTGGCAGTAAATTACATGTTGATGGACACCTTTTTTTTGGAAGCTATTGTAACTTTACAGGCGATGTCACGATTATATGTAAGGACAGAATTCATTTTGAAGGGCACAACTTGATATCATGGCAGAGCTTGTTTATGGATACCGACTTTCATCCCATTATTGATAACTCTACTTCATTACAGGTGAATAAAGACAAGCCAATATATATCGCAAAGCAGGCCTGGTTTGGAACGCGAACCACAGTATTGAAAGGAGCAAGGGTAAACACTAATACGATAGTGGCTGCGGGTGCTGTGTTGACAGGAAAAGAGTACCAAGGTTCCTCATATCTAGGGGGAAACCCAGCAAAAGTTATTGGTGATATGAATGGTAAACATTTTGTCGACTAGTATTAATACGCTCGCAATAAAAGATTGTTGCAGAGGAGTCTAAAGTGAACTTGTTTTTAGTAACTTCACCATTTCAATATATTTGTGCCTTAGAGGCAAGGAGAGAATACGCTTGCCAGAATAATATATTACTGCTTGTCGACCAGGATTCTGAACCTGGGATATCGCAGCAAGGCAAACTATTAGACCAAAATGAATGGGATTATATCATCCAAATCCCAAGAACCAATAGAAGCAAACAAGTACCGATTGCAATAAAAAAAGTAAAAAAAATCTGTAAAGATAAGTTCATAAACTATTTCTTTCATGCTGAATACAATGCATGGAGAACAAAATTAATCCTAAAAAATCTTATTATAAATACTGAAGTTTACTTTGATGATGGCACATTAACCATTAACGAGTATGAAGAAGAAATTCGCCATAAAAGTACTTATTTTAGACCTAGGTTTATTCAGGACATCATGATACGTCTAAATGGTCTGAAGCCTATAGGTAAACTTGAACAAAGTAGTAACTTGGAAATATTCACTATCTTTGACATTCCAAACCCAGAACATGTCATTATAAAAAATTCACTTTCTGTATTAAAAGATAGATTCAAAATTACAAACTTATTCAATCCTAATGCCCCAATTGGTTTTATTGGTCAGGGTGCGATTGGCCACAAAAGACGAAAAACCATTGATGAGTATGTAAATGAAATAAAGCACTTTGTGGAAACGTATAGTAAGCCTATCATTTACTTCCCTCATAGAACCGAATCTGAAGAGATTAAAAATAGAATTTTAGAAATTCCAAACGTTACTTACCATTACAGCGAATTTCCGCTTGAGATTGAGCTAATCGATAAGAAGATAATGCTTTCTGGTTTGGTTGGGGTTTTATCAACAGTTCAATACACAGCATCACTCCTCTATACTGGTATGCCTGTCTACAACTTAAGCTCTCCACATATTTCAGAAAATACTTTGATCAAAAATCGAGAACAGAGAATAAAGAAAGCATTTGAAAAGATAGGTGTTATTGAGACAAAACTATAAAAATCGCCGGTCAGACCGGCGATTTTTCTTTCTGTTACTTTTGGTAGTGGGAGAAGCTTAAAGGTGTTCCAAACTTCAAGTCTACCGTTGCTGTACTCCCAAGAACTTCATCTAAGAACTTAGGTAATATTCCATTACCAGGACGTATGGACCGAACATGTTCTTCCGTGAAGATCTCACCTTGTTTAATATCTTTTACTACATACAAAGAACGGCGATGACATTTAGTCTGAAGCTCTGCCTCCGTGCTAACAAAATTTGGCTTACCAATAGCTTCATAGGCCATGGTGCAATTTACCACTAAAGATTTAAGCTCCTCTTTTTCAAGAGAAAATGCCGAATCTACACCACCATCTGCGCGCGATAAAGTAAAGTGCTTTTCAATAACACATGCGCCCAATGCTACCGCTGCTACAGACACGCCGATATCCATCGTATGATCTGACAATCCAACCTCTACCCCAAAGCCATCACGCATTACTGCCATTGTCGAGATGTTCGCCTGAGAAGCTGGCGTTGGGTAACCACTGGTACAGTGTAGCAAGACGATATCCTGTGCTCCTGCCGCTTTCGCCGCTGCTACAGCTTCTTCTATCTCGCCTAAGTTCGCATTTCCAGTTGACATGATCATAGGCTTCCCTGTGGAAGCAACTTTTCTAATTAAAGGAAGATCAATCAACTCAAATGAGGCAATTTTGTACGCTGGTGCATTCAAACTTTCCAAAAAATCGACTGCTGTATGATCGAAAGGAGAGCTGAAAATTGTTATACCAACTTCTTCAGCTGCATCAAATAATGTCTTGTGCCACTCCCAAGGTGTATGTGCTTGCTCATACAAATCATAAAGCTTAGCGCCATCCCAAAGCCCCCCCCACGAATCATAAACTCTTCACTATCGTGGTTAATTGTAATCGTATCGGCTGTGTATGTTTGTAACTTGACGGCATCTGCACCCGCTTCTTTCGCAGCCTTGATCAGTGCAATTGCTCGATTGATGTCACCATTATGATTACCAGACATTTCTGCGATAATGTATGGCTTGTGTCCTTGACCAATTTGTCGGTTTGCTATCTTCATAATTGCCTTTACTTTTTCGACAGGTAAGCGTCTATCTTTTCTAATGAATTTAAAGAGGACATGTCTGCTGCTGGTATTTTCAATTCGAACTGTTTTTCAACTTCCATCATGAGAAGTAAATGCTTAAATGAATCCCACTCAGCGCAGCTTTTCATATTTACTTTATTGAACTCTGTTTCTCTATCGCCAACAACATTATTATAAATTGCCAGTAATTTATCTTTTTGCACGCATTGCTCATCACTTTGAAGGTGAGGAATATCAAAAGCAATTGAACTAGGGAGACTTTCCAGCAACTTGAAAAGTCCATGTGATGGGTGCTTTAAGAATGCTGATCTCCGACCATCAAAGGCAACCTCGACTTTTGGTAATTCAACAAGTACGGCGTTAAATCTCTCTTCCGCAATTTTAATTGCGCTATCTAAATCTTGCACTGTATAGCAAAGGTTATATGCCCCACCTCCAGAACTCGCGTGCTCAGTAATTGGAGAGTTGTCATTAGTTGGCGATAGGATTTCTACAACTCCCATCCCATTAAGCTCAACGAATGCATAAAGCGCATTGCGATTAGGATCTTCGCCTGGCCCACGGAGTAACTTTGTATTAGGGATCGATAAGAGATCTTTAAGTGTATCCATTAAGTCTCTAGTTGTGATTGTATAATGGTCAACATACAAGACACCTAAAGCGGAAAACATTGTATTTGAATTCATACTCATACTCTTACATATTCCAATGTAACTTCATAACTTCTGTTCTTTCAGGTAATGGCTTATTATCCAAATCAAACAGCCAGCAACCATCATTCTGCTTTTCAAAGTCGTTCTTTGAGTATAAATGTTCCACTGGTATGTTTTTTTGACTCTTAACGTAACGCCCAATAACTGAGCTTATGTTGATAGCTTTCGCTTGATGGATAAGCTGTTCAAGAATCACATTTTCAATATCTCTACCCATCACTCGACACGACATTACAAAGTTATCGATAACCCATTTTTTGTTATCACAAATGATGACTAGCGCAGCAACACCTTCATACTCACTTGAGTACTTATCTTTTACTTGAACATGCAAAACTTGGTGCTGACTCGATCCGAGCCACCTCTGCAGCTCCTCTTTGCTGTAACGTATAGTCGTCGTGTTGAACTGATTCGTTTTGCTAAAGAGCTGGTAAGTTCTATCAAAGTTTGACTCACTTAATGGCTCAATGCGGACATCCATTTCCAAGCTTGCTAAAAACTCAGTTCTATCAGCAAAGTTAGCCTGAGCTTTCTGAATATCAACTCGCTTTTTATAAAGCTCTGCCCGACGCTTATCCGATTCATTGATTTGAGCAACGTAGAGCTCAGGTAAGTAACAGATATAGTCATACCAATCTGCTGGGTCTTCAGGTAATTCAGGAACAAAAATACCTGGGACGTTACGGCGAACTTCCGCACGTTCAACTGGATTATCGTCAATAAAGCAGAGAGATTGAACGCCAAGATTTAATTCTTGAGCCAACTCTTTTATGTTCTGAGATTTTGGTACCCAGTTAATACGATGAGCAACAAAATCACCTTTCTTTAAGCGCATCTCGGGGTGAGACTCAATGGCATCTAACGCTACTTGCTCTGTGTTCTTACTACAAATGGTAAGTAAGATACCACGCTCTTTCAAGGCGAGGAAAAGTGATTGGAGCTCCTTATAGATATTACCTGGGTAATCCCCACCTAAAGCAATACCTTCCAACCCATCATCACCGATAACTCCCTGCCAAAGTGTATTATCTAAATCTAGAATCAAAGCTCTAGCTGATAGTGCTTGTGATGCGAATACACTACCTAAAATAGCCTGACTGTAAGCTTCCAAACACTGAATAGAGAAAGGCGCTCGTGCCATATACCAATATTTATTTGAAAAGGAGTGTCCGACTCGTTGGATGACCTGAGAATATGGAACGATTTCAATAAGGTTTTCAGCTTTAAGTGCTTGAAGAGAATCATTCCATTCCCCAACTAAACGCTGGAGTTTTGAACCTGTAAACTGCTCTTCTAAGGAATAAGGAAAACCCTTTTGAAGGCAGAAATCAGCGACATATACTTTGTTATTACCACGAGTTGCAATTTGTCGAATAAAAGAGAGATACTCGGCAATACGCTTCTCTGTCTCTAGAAGAGAGGACTCCGTTGGCAATGTATAAATATCAGGAAAAAGATCTTCTATACGCTCTAAAAAAACATAACAAGAGTCTTGATGATTCAACTCCACATTGGACTCGTCCAATAAGTCTAGTTGATAACGTCCAAACTCAAGCTTCTTTATTTGATAAGGAAACTGAGGATAATGACCACTTTTTCGACACAATGCATCAGTCAAGAAGTCCGTATTATGCGAAGCACAGAGATAAAGCCTTGATCTTAAATCTGGTTTATTCTTTGTCCACGTGTATTTTAGGTAGCGTATTGGACGGTTTGTCTCGACGAGACCAGCAGGTGGTTCACACTCCTCAAATCCAAACTTTTTATGCAACTCAAAAACAGCTTCGTTTTCATCTACCACATCTCCATACATCTCGTGCAGATTTAGAGTGTTGCCAGCGTAGTCCAGCGCTAACTTTTCAGCTTCAAACCATATCTCTATCTTATTATCTTTTTCCAAGCTGGCGTTATCTAAATAAAAAGCCCACCATGCTGTTTTCTTTATTTGATCTATTCGATTAAATATAATTACACCAACAGGCTGACCCAATCGTTCTAGTATGAGCAAACATCGATCTTCGGAAGCTAACGTAGTATCCCACCATGTTGAGTGCTCCTCACGCTGAATGACATGATTGGTCAGCATCACCGCCCTAACGTCTGGGTGGTTGCGCCAATCTAATACCATCCATTTATCTTCATTGGTAGCTAGGCGAATACTAAATGTAGTCATTTCTTAAGATCTCTTCTAACTGTTTAACAACTCTTTCGCAGCCTTTACCATCAATAAGCTCAGCGCATAATTTAGATTGAGTATGAAGTAATGCAGGCTCCGAGCTAAAAAGCTTATAGGCATTGGCATAATCACTAGAAGTTAGGTCTGTATTTAAACCTAAATAATGATGCCCCCCCCTATTTGATGTAAATTTATTGCTAGATCTTTTTGGTTATCCGCAACTGAACATACTATCCCAGGAAGTGCCAATACACATCGCTCCCATGTAGTAGCGCCAACTGCGCCGATGTAGAGATACGCTGATGAAAAGAAGTCCATCATGTTCTCTACTTGGATGTGGAGAGTCACTCTATCCAGATGTTTTTTACACAGTGCCGTAAGCGCTTCTCTATGAGGATTGTTCATCCCAATAATAACGTCAAAAGAGTCGTCACTATCTACACTTAAAAGGCCTTTTAAAGCTTTCTCTGTTTCGTTGGCAATGTCTACACCACCAAAAAACAAAACGACTTTTTTCTGCATTAATCTTGATTGATAAGCTGGAAGGTTACGTCGCGACACAGCAAACTCTTCCCGAAGCAACGCATACCTAGGACCACATAGACGTAAACTTTCTGTTGGGAGAAGACCGTCATAGCGAGCCTCGCCTGAACGATAGAAATTTTGGTCTAGCAATACATCGCATATATGTTGCCGATCAGCTAAGTCATCAATTTGTAGAATGTCCTTGCTATGCGGCTTAAGCGCTAATTGAAAATCCTTCTCAATTGCATAGTGGTCGATGACAAGCCAATCCAGTTGGCTTCGCCCTTTACTTTTTAGGTATGAAGTTAGAGCGTCTCGCGTTTGAGTGATTTCTTGATCGTACGAGACTTCTAACCAAGCTGCGTGTCCGCAGTGTGTGCTAGGAACAAAATCAACATCAGGTTCCGGCAACTCTATTACGGAGTGCTTTTCTTTGACTAAAGCAATCAGGTTTCCTTTGAGTCGACGACTAATGAAGACTATTTCATGCCCTTTTTGCTTTAATCTACTAGCCAGCGTTAACATTCTGAATGTATGGCCCGTTCCCATTTTCAGAGAAGCGTCAACCCGAATACCGACTAACAATGCTCAACTTCCTTGTAACGCTTTAGATAGAAGCAAAGCAAATTCCCAATCTTCTTGGGTATCCAAGTCTACCACCCGATTTCTTGATACAGGCAAGGCAATCGCCGTATTTGAAAACATTGGAATATTATCTCGATATGCCTTTGGTTTACCCCAATAAAACTGCCCTATATCGTGGTAGCCAGTCTCTAAATCTTGAGAGCGAGTATTAAAATGTTCTGGTTGAAACATTTCAACTCGATTGCCAGCAGTTAACTTAACGCCTCTCTGAATTGGGAAAGGAAATTCACACACAGGAAAACAGTAGTTTGCTGCAGGATCTTTCAGGAGCATTTGATAGGCTAACTGAATGTCTTCAATAGCAATAAATGGCGCTGTAGCATAGATGCAGCAAATATACTCTATAGAAATGGCTTGCTCTTCAAACCAATCAAGTGCATGTAAAATGACATCCGCCGTAGTCGCATAGTCATTTGAGACCGCTTCAGGGCGAATAAATGGGACTTCTGCCCCGTACTGCAAAGCAACATCAGCTATTTCTTGATCGTCAGTAGAAACCACGACTTTATCGAAACAGCCTGACTCAAGGGCAGCTTCAATTGAGTAGGCAATAATCGGCTTGCCATTAAATTCCTTAATATTCTTACGTGGGATACGTTTACTACCACCACGCGCTGGAATAATCGCAACTTTCATTAGTGCCCCTGCAATATTTCTGTTAGCACTTGAACAACTGTATCTTGCTGCTCTTCACTCATCGCATGGAACATAGGAAGAGAAATAGCCTCACGATAATAACGCTCAGATTCCGGAAAATCACCTTCACTGAAACCCATTTTTTCATAGTAAGGTTGAGTGTGGACTGGAATATAGTGCAAGTTCACTCCAATACCTTTGTCTCTCAGTGCGTCAAACACCTCTTTGTGTGTTAAAGAGATCTTATCCAACTGCAAACGAATTACATAAAGGTGAAGGCCCGAGTAGGTGTTTTCCAATTGATATGGCAATACCACAGGTAAAGACTTCAATAGTCTATTGTAACGATCTGCAAGGTGATGGCGAGCGGCAATAAAATCGTCTAAGCGTTGCATCTGAGACACACCCAGTGCCGCTTGAAGCTCTGTCATGCGGTAGTTAAAGCCTAAATCGACCTGTTGGTAGTACCAACCACCATGGCTTTCACCCTCCATTTTCTCAAGGTCACGAGTAATGCCATGGCTGCGAAGCAAAGTCATCTTGTCAGATAAAGCTTTCTGGTTGGTCATTGCTGCGCCACCTTCAGCTGTCGTTACAATTTTAACAGGATGAAAACTAAAGACCGTGATATCCGAATATTCGCAATTCCCTATCGGTAAGCCTTGATATTTGCCGCCGATTGCATGGGAAGCATCTTCAATAATTTTGAAGTTATACTCTTTTGCCAGTCTAGCGATCGCCACCATATCGCATGGTTGACCACATAAATGAACAGGCACAACGACTTTTGGAAGCTTACCTTCAGCTTTCGCTTTGATTAGCTTTTCCTCAAGGCGCTTTGGACACATATTGTAAGTGCTCGGATCAATATCAACGAAATCGATCTTTGCACCACAATATAAACCACAGTTTGCTGACGCTACAAAGGTGATAGGAGAAGTCCAAAGCCAATCTCCTTCCCCTAAACCTAAAGCAAGACAAGCGATGTGTAATGCTGACGTCGCACTATTCACCGCCAGTGCATAACTCGCACCAGTATGATCAATGAGCGCTTGCTCAAACGCTGGCACTTGAGGCCCCTGAGTCAGAAAGTCCGACTTCAAAACATCAACTACACTATCAATGTCTTGTTGATTAATATCTTGCTTACCGTAAGGAATCACAACTGTTCTCACACTGTAAAGTTCGGATCAACGTGCTCTTTAATTAGCTCGCGTAGGCTTTCAATACTTTCCCACTCTGTGTTCGTACCTGAGTTGTATTTAAAACCAAATGGTACTTTTTCAGCTTTGTGGTGTTCGATATATTCTTGCTCTGTATAAGTGAACGATACAGAAGGCAGAATTGCGTAGTATTTGCCAAGATCGATCGTATTTAGAGAGTCTGTATCCGTAATCATTTCTTCATGGAGCTTTTCACCAGGGCGAATACCAACAACCTTAGTTTCGCATTTAGGTGCAACCGCTTTGGCTACATCCAAAATTTTGTATGATGGAATCTTTGGTACAAAGATTTCTCCACCGAGGTGGTTTTCTAAAGCATACATCACCATGTTCACGCCATCTTGCAATGAGATATTAAAGCGAGTCATCTCTTCATGAGTGATCGGCAAAACACCTTCTGCACGTTTGTTTAAAAAGAATGGAATCACTGAACCACGAGAACCCATTACGTTGCCATAACGCACTACACTGAAACGGATATCTTTCGAACCTTTGATGTTATTTGCCGCGGCAAACAGCTTATCTGAAGCAAGTTTGGTCGCTCCATAAAGGTTAATTGGCGCACACGCCTTATCTGTTGATAGAGCTACAACATCTTTAACGCCACATTGCAGTGCTGCATGAATAACATTCTCTGCGCCATCCACGTTAGTTCGGATACATTCTGTTGGGTTGTATTCAGCCGTATCTACCTGCTTGATCGCTGCTGCATGAATGATCACATCAACACCTTCACAAGCTTGAATCATTCGCTGTTGATCTCGGACGTCACCGATGAAAAAACGTAATTGTGGGAAGTCATGTCTCGGATACTTTTGTTTGAGCTCGAACTGCTTTAGCTCATCTCTAGAAAATATTATGATTTTTTTCACTTCAGGGAAGCGCTCTAGAATAGTCTTGATAAATTGTTTACCAAATGAGCCAGTACCACCTGTGATAAGTACCGATTTACCGTTTAACATAATTGAGACCTACTTTTTTATGAATATGTTTGCGATAGAACTTTTATTGATCGCAATTCTTCAATTTTTGTTGCTTCAGCATTAGACGTAATATCAACTTGTTGCCCTACAAGTTTTTCAACTAACTCATCAAAGGAGCTGTATTCCAAAATATCTAGATCCAATGCTGATTTGAAACCGTAATGATTGGGCGTTCCTTTTTCGATACAAACAGCCCCATAACCGTTCTTGATATAGGGCCTTACTGTACTCGCGCCCCCTCTGCGTTGGAGCAATATGTGAGAGCATGACATTACTAGAGAAGTATAAGCTATGGGGTTAATAGCCGTGACATAACTAACATCAAAAGCTTGGCGTTTAACGTTTCTTAGCCAGATCAAATATAAGTCCGTGAGAGCTCTCTGCCAACGAGACTTTTTGTGCCACATGATTAGTAATTTGAAGTCTTTTGCTTTTTTGTTTTTTCCAAGAGCTTGCAAGAACTTTCTAATTTCAGAACAAGAAAATGCCTTTTGCTTCGTTCCGACTAAGATACGCTTTTCATTACGCGCCCACCCTTGGCAACTCATCTCTGCCTGAGCCAAATAATGAGCTGAATCACGTGGCAACGTTTCAAAAATCACACTTGCATCTATGAAGCCAACATCTCGATTTAGCAGGCGATCAAGCTTAGGCTTAAACGTTTTTTCATGGCCAATAAAACGATCTATTTGAGTCAAGCAAAACAAGTCATCTTCTGCTATATGAAGCTTGAGGTCAGGTTGAATGTCTCCCTTATTCTTATAACAAATTTCCCAGCGATCGACCTCGTCATCAGTTAAAAAGACACACATTTTATCTTTCATGCCAGCATCTAACTGAAGAACCTTTTTCATATAGGGTGAGTTAAATCGGTTCAGAGACATAAACGTTACTGTTTGAGCAGTTATTGCCTGGCTTAACAACTCTTCAGAAGCATCTAAATACGTAACTTTTGATACGGGTATTTGTGACTCTTTCCCTTTACCATCGACTTCAAAAACAAGTGCTACAATGGTTTCAGGTAAAACCCCTGCTTTTTTGATTAAAGCTTCTGCATAAAGGTAAAAAAAGAAGTCAGCACCAGAAATGATGAATATGTGTTTGTTTTCGAACATTGCTAGCTCTTTATAAAATAAGAAAACACGGTCTCAATGACTTGTCGTTGCTCTTGCTCAGTCATTGAGTAATAAAGCGGCAATCTTACCAGTCTTTCACTTTCAGATGTCGTGTAGTTGTCACTCCCGTGAAAATGGCCAAATTTTTCCCCTGCAGGAGAAGAGTGGAGAGGGACGTAGTGAAAAACAGCCATCACATCATTCGCTTTGAGATACTCAATGAAACGTTCTCTCTCTTCTAAAGAGCTTAACTTTAGATAAAACATATGGGCATTGTGCGCACATTGTTCAGGAACTAATGGAAGAGATACGTCGCCTTGACTACATAATGCATTGAAAGAATTGTAATATCCCTTCCAAATCTCTAGGCGCTTGTGATTAATATCCTCTGCACTTTCTAGTTGGGCCCACAAATAAGCAGCTTGGATCTCACTTGGAAGCATGCTGCTTCCTAAATCGACCCAAGTGTACTTATCCACAGCACCTCTAAAAAACTGACTACGGTTTGTGCCTTTTTCTCTTAGTATTTCAGCTCTTTTGATAAATCGATCATCATTTATCAAAAGTAATCCACCTTCCCCACCGCTAGTGTAATTTTTAGTTTCATGAAAACTAAAAGCTGCTAAATGACCAATAGAACCCAAAGGGCGGCCTTTGTAGGTTGACATCATTCCTTGAGCGGCATCTTCGATTACAAACAAGCCATACTTTTCTGCAATAGACATGATTGCATCCATTTCGCAAGCAACACCAGCATAATGGACAGGAACGATCGCCTTAGTCTTTTCTGTTATAGCCGACTCAATTAGCTTTTCGTCAATGTTCATTGTGTCAGGTCGAATATCAACAAAGACGACCTTTGCCCCACGCAATACAAAAGCATTTGCAGTACTGACAAAGGTATAGCTAGGCATGATTACCTCATCCCCTTCACTCAAATCTAAAAGCAATGCAGCCATTTCTAATGCATGAGTGCAAGAAGGGGTTAGGAGCGTCTTCAGACTCGAACTTTTTTCGGCAAACCACTGCTCACATTTTTTCGCAAAATACCCGTCTCCTGACAGCTTTTGACCAAGAATCGCTTCTTGAATGTAATGAATTTCTTTTCCAGACACTGCCGGTTTATTAAACGGAATCATGCTAATTTACTCATAAAACATTTCATACTAGAAAGCGCTAATCACATACCGGACCAATAACGTTAAACTCATGATTTAAAATAAGCACTTAATTGTCTAACCTTTGCCTTCATATCGAGAACCAGATAAAACTTACTCATACCCTTTCTCCAAATACAAGACTATTTCAAAAAGAGTTTGTCCCACTTATGATAACATCAACACCATGCTAGCGTTATAGGTAATCATTATGACAAGTTACTTCTCTGTAAGTGCCAGAGAGTGGGACTCTTTTTTCTTTAAACGTAATATCTGTGACGTAAACTGGTCACAGGCACCGTTACCATCCAATACCCATTTTGAGCTCATTACAACTAAAGTACCTTGTACTGATGCAGAGAAGTTATCGTCATTAAACAAGCACGGCTTTTCATATTGTGAAGGTGAACTGGTTTTTACTAAGAAAGTATCCAAATCAACAAAAGAATACACAGAAGTGGCAACAACAGCACATATGGAGGGACTACTGGCATTGATTCCTAACCTCTATCAACACAGTCGCTTCAAGGCCCCGTGGTTTTCACCACAAGAAAGGGATTATTTTTATCAAGAGTGGCTACAAAAAGCCATTATTGGTGCATTTGATGATGTCTGCTTAATCATTAATCAAGATAACTTAATTAAAGGCTTTATCACTTTAAAAGTGCGCCAACAAGAAGCGGTTATTGGGCTTCTTGGAGTAAACCCTCTATTCTCTCGAAAAGGGGTCGCTCGCATGCTCTTAGATAGTGCTGAATGGTATGCACATTCACGCGGAGCAGCAAATATCAATGTTGCTACGCAATCTAGTAATATCCCTGCAATGAACCTATATCTAAAAAGCGGTTATTCTATAAGCAGCTCTCATGTATGGTTGTATAAAAGCTAACCTCTAATTTCAACTTATAGCTGCTCAGTCAAAGATCACATGAGATATGTCTAAAACAATAACTTTACCTAATGATATGAACGTACAAACATATGCAAACTAAACACAATTTTTCTTCCGTTATACAAAAATTTGAGCATCTAACGTTTTTTCTATTCAGTTTAAGTATTTTTATATCTAAGGCAGGCTTGAATATAGCGCTTGTGCTCGCTCTGATACTGATGATAGTGAAAACTTTAACTCAGCCAGAATTTAAAGCCTTCCTCACGACGAATAAGGTAGCAAGACTATCTTTAATTTGCTTTGTGGTTGGTCTTATCGCGGGTTTACTGTCTCCCTCCCACTTAAAAGGCATGGGAAATTTCTTCAATAAAGCGGGATTTTTGCTCATATTCCCTCTCTTCATATCCTACTTTTCAAATGCCAAAAACAGACGCTACGCAATTATTGCAATGCTAGCGGGGTTTGCTATCGCTCTGCTTTATAGCCTTTCTTTATTTTTGTCATTTGATCACTGGAGAGGACAAAGAGTTGCAAGTTTTTGGACCGTAGGGCGATGGGCTGAGCTACTGATCTATATGTCCTTACTTTGTGTGGTTTGGCTGACTAAGCGTAAGAACAACACTTGGGAGTATCTCGCTCTGCTGGCTACGCTAATTGCCGCTGTATTCTGTATCGCTATTAATGGCTCTAGAGCTGCGTTTCTTGCTCTTGGCCTTATTCTGCCAGTTTATTTTCTATTCAATAAAAAGAAGGTCATTTTACCCGCCATTCTATTTGGCTTCATCGCAACCGTAGCCGTTTATTTCGTTGCTCCAAGTGTTGTAAAGCAAGCAGAGACTCGAATTGTTAGTATTACTGATACTGAGAAAAACATGTCCAATACCGCCCGTCTTACATCCTGGAAGGAAGGTATTCTCTTTCAACTAAAAACTATTGAGGAAGAACCTATAACTTACATGACCGGTTATGGTGTAAATGGTTTTGATCAACAACTCAAACAGTTTTTAATCGATAAAGGCATTTTCCAACACCTGATGGAATCGACAGACAATCAGTTTTCCTACAACGATCATCACAACGGACTACTTAACATCATTAGTACCAGTGGAATCGTATACTCGGCAATATTTGTTTATTTGCTAGTTGTTATTTTCAAAAGCCTTCCTGGTGACGATTGTTGGCTAGTTTTCTGTAGATATTTGATGATGACTTTTTTACTCGTCAGCGTTTTCTATACGAACTTTATGGATTTCCAAACAATAGGAGTCTTTTTTATGCTCGCAATAGGGCTTGGCATCCAAGTCGAGCAAAGAGCATCGGAAGATAATGGAATACAATAGAACATAAAAAAACGGCAGTATTTAACTGCCGTTTTTTACTATTTTCGATAGCGACTTATTTGCTCTAATGCCGCCTGAACATTATCAAAATCCATTTCACCTTCTTTTGGTCGATTTGACTTATCAAGGTACTGATACTGCCCTCCACCACCAACTTCAACAATGCTGCTGTCAGTGATGATTGCATAGCCGCTATAGTTGGATGATAGCACCCAGTCACGCTTAATCCGCTCACCTAGTAAGTCCTCACCTACAGAGTAATCTTTACTATCGTTAGTCACTCCCAAGTAGTGTTTCATAAGTGTTGGCACAACATCTTGGTGACTCGTCAAATCACTGCTCTGCCATTTCAAGTTGTCCTTGCTGATACCTGGACCGAACATAGCAAACGGTACATTCACTTGTGCGTTAGTAAAGTTACCGTTGTGTCCCCAGAAATTAAGCTTGTTATCGTTCATTTCCTGCCCATGGTCACCCGTAATGATGACTACTGTGTTCTCCAAATCACCACTCGACTGCAGTTTATCCAACACTTTCTTCGCCATGCTATCTACATAGTGAACACTTGTTTTGTAACGATTAAAGAAAGGCTCAGGATCACTGTCGTTGTTGAGCTTCAGATAGTTAACTTCCTTGAGCATCGGCTCATACTTATGGGCATAATCTTTTGGAAAGTCATAACCATGCGGGGCATCATAAAACAAAAAAGAGAATGCTGGCTTAGACTTATCTCGAGCGTCATACCAGTTAAGCCAATCTTTTGTTAAGTCTGCGTCTAACTCTGATGGGGTATCCCCAACGGAGCTCATGCGAAGATTATCTATATTGGTAAACACTGTTTGGTTAAATTCTGGCTTTCTAAGCTGAGCTGCAGTGAATATCCCAATGTCGTAACCCATTGCTTGCAAACGGTCCATAAAAACTGGACTTTGCTGGTTAGCAAGGAAGCCATGCCAATACGTACCTGGGATACCATAGAACAAACCAAAAATACCTGTTCTAGTTGCGTTGCCAGTGGCGATATGATTATGGAAAGTCACACCTTGTTCCGCATATTTCCACATATTTGGTGTATTTTCTGCATTGAATGTATCCGCGCGCCAAGAGTCGACAACCAAAAACATAATGTTGACTGGTTTCTCTATAGTTTTAGTTTTGAGTGGAGATAACGGGTAATTCAGATCACTCTTTCGATTCAAAGTTAGGGCTTTTTGACGCTCAATTGCTTGCTCATCAATCCAACCATACTTACGCATCATACTGTTTGAAGTCGCAGGGTAGAATAGCGGCAAATATCTTTTAACTGTCGTAACTGGTTGATAAGCATGGGCAGCAGCCCAAATGTGAATTCCATTAGTCGCAAGCAAGGATAGGAAGGTAAGGAATGCAAACTTACGGCCTAACTTTCTGGTACGAATTTCAGGGCCCTTTTCAAGCCAGCGCAGTACAACAAACTCGATTGCAAACGCAATTGAAACCCCTACTAACACCATGACCCATGTAACAAGTGGAAAGCTGACAATCTGTCCAGATAGCAACAAATCCAAAACCATTGCATTAATGTGGAATCGATATTGAGCAAAAACAATGGTATCGATAAATAGTGTCACGACTCCGATAGTCGCAATCAATGCTTGTACTGATGTTCGAGCTTTTTGAGGTAGCAATAAGGCTGGTAAGGCCAAAATACCAACCACAAGCGCTAATAATGTCATTTGCCCAAATGTGCCAACGACGATAAAGATAGCCCCTAAAGGTTCACTTGGGAACTCGGCCAGAAAAGCAAAGTAGCGGGTAGAGATCAGCATCAACACTAAAGCATTGATTAAGATATACCAGCCGTGAATATGCAACTTTTGCTTAAAAGTCATGAGATGAATATCCTGATTTGGTTTTGTGATTATGGCTGAGCCATAAATTCTTGATACCCAGCCTTAAGCTCGGTGAAGTCTTGTTCTGACCATTGTATTTGACGTTTGTTCTGCTCTTTTCTAAAAGAGCGTAATAGTCGCTCTAAGTTCGCAGACTGCCAGCCATTTCCAACTTGCTTTTTACATTTGTCAAAATCGATGATCCAAACCTTTTCATTGTTATCAATCAGCAAGTTATGAATATTTAGGTCTGTGTGGTTTACCTCTGCTTTATGCATCCGGGCAATTTCTTGACCAACAAGACGATAGACTCTCGTAGGTAATTTGCGTTCAATGAGAATAGAGACAAGATCTTGTGCATTCTCAATACGCTCACTTAGCAAATCGGCAGTATAGAAGCATCCTATTTTTATCACTCTTGCAGCCACTGGTTTAGGAACACTAACCCCAGCATCAATAAGTTGATTAAGCAATTGGAACTCCGCAATGCTTCGAGCACTCTCCCATCCAGAGAACCAATAAGAATCTCGTATGACTTTACCCCACAAGCCGCCTCTGTTGTAGTGACGTAAAGCACCCTGTATTTCAACTAGTTGTAAAAACCAAGTTGTTCCGCGCCCTTTTGCCTTCCCGGTAATTTTCCCTTCGGCCTGCCAATATTCGGAATCAAAGATAGGCAGTGTAGGGTCTGTTATATATCGAGAGTCATACAGCACTACACAATTGTTATCTTGATATCGTTTGATCATTGTCCCCACCAATAGTGACTACCGATAATGTAGAGCCAAGAGCCTCCGGCAAGCATCAACATCACTAAAACTGCTGCTGAACCAATGTCTTTGGCACGACCACTCAACTCGTGATGCTCAACTCCAACTCTATCCACAACCGCTTCAATTGCCGAGTTTAGAAGTTCCACCACGAAAACAAGCACAACCAACGCCATCATGATCACTTTTTCTGTCACACCCACGTCTAACCAACATAACAAGCCAAATGCAAGAGCCATAAGGGCAATCTCTTGCCTAATCGCGGCCTCGTGCTTAAATGCTGCTTTCAATCCTTGAACAGAATAGATGCCAGCTTTAAAGATGCGTTTTAAACCAGTATTTCCTGGTTTACCTTGGTTAGATTCTGTCATAGCCAAATTTACACAATGTCGTTGAACGAAAGTCAGTCATTTTACATTTAACTTAGGTATCTGCATAATTTAGTCAGTTTTTTTTTTAGAGCTCTCCATATGCCTCTCTTTGCACACGAACCAAAATCATTATGTTTTTTACGTCTTTCTGCTATTGGCGATGTGTGTCATGCCGTTGCCGCAATTCAAAACGTACAAAAGCACTGGCCTAACACAAAAATCACTTGGGTTATCGGAAAAATTGAAGCTCAGCTTTTGGAGGGTTTAAACGGTGTTGAATTGGTTGTTTTTGATAAAAAGCAAGGTATTAAAGGCATGCAAAGTGTCTGGCAAACACTAAAAGATCGAAAGTTTGATGCTTTGATACATATGCAGCTCGCCTTACGTGCCAGCATACTCACAACGGGTATCAGAGCACGCTACAAAGTCGGTTTTAATTTCAAGAGAGCGAAAGAAGGGCAGTGGTTATTTACGAATAAAAAGATACCTGACACACAGTCGCAACATGTTCTCGACAGTTTTTATGCCTTTACTGAATATTTAGGCGTTCCCTCTCAAAAACCGACGTGGCAACTCCCGTTAAGCAGAGAGGATCATGCGTTTGCTACTGAACAGTTGACTCACAAAGCAACCGTCGCGATTTGCCCAGCAGCAAGTAAAGATGAACGAAATTGGCTGCCAGAACGCTATGCCCAGTTCGCTGATTTCGTGTACTCTCAAGGATACCAAGTCGTACTTTGTGGCTCACCAGCGCAGCGTGAAGTAGACTTGGCGAATAACATTATTCAGCAAACCAAATCGCCAATCATAAGCTTGGTCGGAAAAACGAGCCTAAAACAATTGACTGCGGTTTTGAGCGCTTGTGAGCTTGTCTTAGCTCCGGATTCAGGGCCAGCACATATAGCAACGACACAAGGAACAAAAGTACTGGGCCTGTATGGTCACAGTAATCCCAAGAGAACGGGACCTTATAATAATATTGACAATGTCGTTAGCGTTTACGAGAAGTTCGCAGAAGAACAGAATAAACAGCCTGTAGAATCCCTGCCTTGGAGTACTCGCGTTAAGGGGGCTAACGTTATGCAAGCCATCTCGCTCAATGACGTAGTTGAGGCATTTAATAAACTAATTAAAGGTGACATCGATGTCAGAAACTAGCACCAGCAAACCAACTTTAGCGGTAGCGTTAATTGTTAAGAATGAAGCCGAAAACTTGGACGCATGCCTAAAAACTGTACATGGATGGGTTGATGAGATCGTCATCTTAGACTCGGGTAGTACGGATAATACAAAAGAAGTTGCAAGCCAATACACAGATAAATTTTACGAAAATACCAACTGGCCAGGATTTGGTCCTCAACGACAATTGGCTCAGAAGTATGTCACCTCAGACTTTGTACTTTGGCTCGATGCAGATGAACGTATAACACCTGAACTACAATCTAGTATTCAGCAAGCTGTAAGCGAAAACCAACCCAATACCCTTTTTTCAATTTGCCGTTTAAGTTGGGTTTTCGGTAGATACATCCGTCATTGCGGCTGGTACCCAGACAGAGTGGTTCGCCTTTACCCGACTCAACTCACTGAATATGATGATTCTCTCGTTCATGAAAAAGTGAAAGTCGATAACTCTATGGACATTAAACCTCTTCAAGGAGATGCACTGCACTATACCTACAACGACTTACACCACTATTTAGTGAAATCTGCAGGCTATGCAAAAGCGTGGGCTGAACAGAGAGAAAAGCGTGGTAAAAAAAGCAGCATCGGAAGTGGAATACTTCATGCTCTAGCCTGCTTCGTTAAGATGTATATTGTTAAAGCGGGCTTTTTAGATGGAAAGCAAGGTCTGTTGCTTTCCATCTTATCGGCACATTCAACATTCGTGAAATATGCCGATCTTTGGATTAGGACAGATACCGAGCAACCCAAGGGTTAAGCGTCTCAAGTGCCGTATCAACATTGATGCGGCTCATATCCGCTTCTAACTCTTCTCCCCCTCCTTTTGGCGGACAAAAAGCGAGATGGCGCCCCTCAGAATTGATTGGCAGCCACCTTAATGGCGTAGAGGAGCGCTTGCTTGGAAAGAAGCCTACCGTTGGTATATCAATAGTTGCAGCAATATGAAGCGGCCCTGTCGAACCTGCAATGAAGAGCCGAGCACATGCAATGGATCGCGTGAAGTCAGTCAAACCATCATTTTTGCTATAAACAACGCCTTTCTTACCTTTGCTCTTTATTAGCTCAAGTAGCTGGAAGGCTTTCTCTTCTTCTCCTGGCCCTGCTGTCACGATCAGTTGAAAGTCGCTCTCAATACCAATGATTAAATCTGAATACTGCTCTAGAGACAGATTATTTGCCGAGCCCCCAGTCCCTGCATGGACCATTATCCATGGCAGAGAAGTATCGATATCTAGCTGCTGAGAAAGTTTACGTTTTTGCTCTTTCAGAATCTCAGCTTCAAAAGTTAAGTATGGAGCCTGAGGTTCTACAATCGTAATGTTTTGCTCATTTAAAAATGCTCGGATTAGATCTAAATTATATTGAAACTCAGGCTTGGCAGACTGTGAACGCCTCTGCTTAATACGATGGTTGTAAAACAACTGAGCAAATTTGGTTGCTGGAGCAAGTCGGTACTTTATACCTGCTCGCCAAACAAGAAGCGCATTATATGTTGTGGAAAACAGATTAATCGACGCATCAAATTTGCCTTTCTTTATGCTTTCCAGAACAGCCCTTCGTTCTGACGGATCACCATTTTTTGTCGGATCTAATAAAACATCATCAATCCAAGGGCATAACTTAGCAAGTTCAATGGTATATTTCGGAACCAAAGCAGTGACGTGACAATCCGGCATTGATTGCTTAAGCATCGCAAAACTAGGCCATGCCAACATAAAATCACCTATTTTGTCATTTCGGATCACTAGTATTTTTTTCATTGCATTTTCACACTTAATTTTTGTCGTCATCAAATCGGCATATTGATAGCATGTAGAAAGTTCAAAGCTTACGAGTATGGCCCATGTCTAAAAAAAACATTTCTAGAGTTGTTTACCCTGGTACTTTTGATCCAATCACAAATGGTCACCTAGACTTAATTGAACGCGCATCCCATATGTTTGACGAAGTCATTATTGCTGTAGCCGCTAGCCCAAGTAAAAATACCATGTTTGCTCTTGAAGAGCGCGTTGCTTTTGCCACAGAAGTGACAAAACACCTTGATAATGTCACGGCTCAAGGCTTTAGTGGCCTAATGGTTGATTTTGTAAAACAAGTCAATGCTAACGTTTTAATCCGAGGCCTGCGTACAACCGTCGACTTTGAATACGAGTTTGGCTTAACCAATATGTACCGCCGTTTACTGCCAGATCTAGAAAGTGTGTTCCTAACACCATCGGAAGAATACGCCTTTATTTCATCGACCATTGTTCGGGAGGTCGCCATACATGGCGGCGACGTCAATGCCTTTGTCCCTGATGTTGTCGCACAGGCATTACACAACAAGCGACAGATTTAAGAGGCTGTCTAACGTAAAAATGATGAGAAAGGCCCTATATAGGGCCTTTTTAATATGCCTGAAGTTGAGAGCGTAAATAGTAGTCCTGGAGTTTATTGTACTCTACCCCCCCCAAACGGTATCTAAGCCTTCAAGTCCTTGTGCTGAAGAATAAAGCGCAGTAGACCATGGGTAAACTAATGCTCCTTCTTTGTTATTAAAAGCACCTATAGAAGTAATTGTGCGTAACTTATTGTAGCCGATATTAGCCGTTGGCTTAGATGACAACATATTCTCCCCACCAAGGCTAACGTATGAGCTATCTGACAAGCTATGGTGATACAGAGTTGGCAAAATGTCTCTATGAGAACCAATTCGCTGCTCGTCATAGACAATGTCAGACTGCTGTTTAATTACATCAGGCACATACAAGTAAAAAGGGACGCCATAGGTTAAGCCATATTCCTCAGATTTATCAGTCGCCAAATAACGCATTCTGTGATCGCCGGATGCTCCAATTAAAGTTTTTACTGCCAAAGGTGAGGTTTTCACTCCTTGTATAAACTCCCCTAGGGCGTTGTTGCTGTATTGGTACGTATGCAACATAGCTTCAGCTTCATCAGAAAGCGGGCCTAACAGATTGCTGATTCTGGCACTCACAGTAATTGGCTTAGCTGCATAATTGTCAGGAACCATAAAAGGAGAATGGTTGGTAACCGTCATTATGTAAACAAAAGTTGGCTTACTCGCTTCATCAAGGATTTTTCTTGCAAACTTAAATGTGTACTCATCTGGAATCCCCCAAGTACTCTGATAACTTTCAGCTTCCGGGAATGCTTTTATGATAGAGTTCTCATCAAAGACTCGATCAAAGCCTTGCTTAGGAAGGTAATTAGCTAAGTTTCGCCACATGCTGTTTCCACCGTAAATAAAAACAACGTCATACCCTGCCGCCTTATATGGCATTACAGCGGAACTTGGCAATGACGTCTTTTGTGCCATAGAGTGGCTCAGTGTTGCAACATTGCTGTGAAACAACATCATGACGATGCTATCTATTGTGGCTGAGGTCCCCGCTAAAAAACGCTTGTATACATAATCTTGCTCAAAATGCGGCCGCAAAGCACCCAGTAGATCATTCTTATGTGGATCATCCTCAATAAGCACGTTATTTCCCATTCCTTCCATTAAAGCCATTACAACATGAGGAGGGTTCTCTGCTAAATAATCGTTTTGAGGAGTCTGATATTGAGGGTTATCTTTCCCCAGTACCTTTATCATCTGCTGCTTAACTACTGCTTCAGGTGATACGGGTTTAAAATTAAACTGTTCAGTATAATCGCTTCTTGCCCA
>NZ_APHW01000001.1 GCF_002741985.1 Vibrio rotiferianus CAIM 577 = LMG 21460 | reverse complement strand
CTTATGTGGATCATCCTCAATAAGCACGTTATTTCCCATTCCTTCCATTAAAGCCATTACAACATGAGGAGGGTTCTCTGCTAAATAATCGTTTTGAGGAGTCTGATATTGAGGGTTATCTTTCCCCAGTACCTTTATCATCTGCTGCTTAACTACTGCTTCAGGTACGGGTTTAAAATTAAACTGTTCAGTATAATCGCTTCTTGCCCAGTCTAACGCCATGAATGCGTTAGGACTAAGTACATTGAGAATTTTGTGTTGCGATACGCTCGCGTGGTAGCGCTTTAATGGAAGCGATCCAAGCGATCCTCGAGCACCAGCAACGTAGCAAAAAATAACGACAACAACACTCACCGTAATTAAACCCGCATGATGCCTAGGCCATTTCCATTTCTCAGAACACTTGACACCATAGGAGGCATATTTGTAGCTCAGATAAGCAATACCTAGGGAAAAGAGCAGAGATATTAGAATTGGGTAGTCAGCCCAAACACTCGACAATACTGCCGCAGTATCGTCATCAAATAATCCAAACGCGAAGAGGTCAAAATGATTCCCATAGGTCACGTAGTAATAGTAGTTACCAATAGAAAATATACACAACAAGAAGAAAACACTGGCGGTGTAGGAGGGAATTGCTGCTTTTACAATTCTAAACTTTCTAGAAGAAGATCCACATATTAAGCCAGAAAGAAATAATGGCGCAAAAGCAATTGCAACGACTTTAAGATCGAACCTTCCCCCAACCCAAAACATTCTCCAGATATCATCGCTAGCAATACTAATTAAGGAGTATCCTTCAACCGCTAGGAAAAAGACCATTCGGCATAGTGATAAAAAAACAACTGCTGAAAAGATAGAAGCAAAAATAAGCTTAACTAACGTTCGATAGTTATGCTGAAAACTCATAGGTACTGCTTAATACAAAATAATTATGATAATAGTGATAATTCTATCATAAGCATGCAACAGGACCGTCACAGCAAGTTCAAAGAAAAGACATCCCTTTTCAGTAAAAGCGTGAAGTGCAGCAACTTCCTAGACATTGACTCACATTATCTATTGCTGGCATCCACCACAGAAGAAGGTATTACGTTGCCCTATTTTCTGTTCTTGGATAGCTTCACCGCATTCTGGGCATGGCTCTCCGGCTTTTCCGTAAACTAATAACTCTTGTGCGAAGTAACCTGGTTTACCATCTGCTTGGGAGAAGTCTTTCAGTGTCGTTCCGCCTTGCTGAATGGCGATCTCAAGCGTGGCTTTGATGTTCTGCACCAGTAATCGCCATTCTTTCTTAGTTAGTTTTCCTGCAGGGCGAGTTGGGTTAATACGTGACTTGAACAAAGACTCATTGGCATAAATATTTCCTACTCCGACAACAACTTTGTTATCCATAATAAACTGCTTAACCGCAATGCGCTTACTTTTGGCTTTGCCTGCTACGTAATCAGCATTGAACTCTTCATTTAGAGGCTCTGGTCCCATATGACTCAAAACTGCGTGAGATTCATTTGGCGCACTCCAAAGCCATGCGCCAAAACGGCGCGGATCGTTATAGCGCAGCACTTTTCCATTACTCAACTTGAGATCCACATGATCGTGCTTTGCGGCAGGAAAGTCAGCATCAAGCACACGCAGTGAACCCGACATGCCCAAGTGAACGATCGCTGTCCCCTCATCCGTTTCAATCAGCAAATACTTAGCACGACGAGTGATATTACGAATCACATGCCCTTCTAACTTTTTAAGTTCCTGAGGGATGTCCCAACGTAATTTCGGTGTTCGGAACACAAAGACCTTGATCGTTTGACCAATCAAATGTGGACTGATGCCCATTCGGCTAACTTCAACTTCTGGTAATTCAGGCATTTGATTCTCCTCACAACACTAAGAACTTTGATACTGGATGGCTAGCATAATCGAAAAGAGTTAAGACAAATACAGCCTTTACAAAGGGTTATTGGTTAGAAATCACTTGGTTATTAAGCTATTTGGGCATGATGTAATTACCATCGACAGAAATCGCAATCCATTTTCCCTGCCAGTTTTTAAACAGCCAAAAATCGTCAAGACGATAAAAAGTCACTCGCTGCGGCTCTTCGAGCCCTCGATACCAAATTTCGATGCTTTCAGGTGATGATAAGTGTGGTTTCAACTGTTCATATTGCTCTGGTGTCAGCTCCGTACCTTCCAATGATTGCCAGCGAGTCACAATATCTTGTACGGGAATATTGGCTTTAATGTTTGAGCTCCACTGACCATTTTGTTTCTCAAGTTCCCAACCTGAAAAATAAATCGCGCTAACTTCATGATCTGAGCGCAACAAATTTGGGTAAGGATCCACTTGTTCGTCAATAAGGTAAGTTTTGATCCAAGTTGGGGCATTTAGGATCAGCATAAAAGCAATGATGCCCAATATAAGAATGTTGTTCCAACGACGACGACGAGCCGGGCTAACGCGCATAGTAGTTCCTAATCTCATATGATTAGAGAACAAACTATCAAAGCTCATCAATCTTGACTAGAGCATCCGCACTCAAACACGGCGAAGGTAAGTATGAAGTAAGAAGAGAAATTTATAGTAATAAAAAACCCAGCTCGAGAGCTGGGTTTTTTTAATCGTCAAAGAGACTCAATCAATTACTTGATTTTCGCTTCTTTGTACATAACGTGCTGGCGTACAACTGGATCAAATTTCTTGATCTCAAATTTGCCTGGCATGTTACGCTTGTTCTTATCAGTTGTGTAGAAGTGACCAGTACCTGCTGAAGATACTAGACGGATTTTCTCACGAACGCCTTTCTTTGCCATTGCCTATTTCCTCTTAAACGTTTTCGCCACGTGCACGAATATCAGCAAGAACAGTATCGATACCTTTCTTGTCGATGATGCGCATACCTTTTGCAGTAAGGCGTAGTTTAACAAAACGTTTTTCGCTCTCTACCCAGAAACGATGAGTTTGTAGGTTCGGCAGAAAACGACGCTTAGTAGCATTTCGTGCGTGTGAACGGTTGTTACCCGTTACTGGACGCTTACCAGTTACTTGGCATACTCGTGACATGAATGTCTTCTCCAAAATCGTTTCAGCTCGATATCAACCTTGGTGGCCGAACCTCTCTATTTCTTGGAAAGAAGTTAGAGGTTAAGAACCGCTATGGAAAATCCATACAAGGCTATCAAAGGTCGCGCATTATACTAACTTGATATGCATTGCTCAAGACCCGAACAGATCCTTTTTACAGGTTTTCGTGATCTTTTTTTAGACAGCAGGTTTTTTCTAGCAGTCCAAGCTGAATTCAGTTAAAAATTTAGTGGCGAGGATGATAGCAGATTTTTAGCAACTAACAACCTAAAAAATGCACAGTTATATCCACCCTCTTTCTGCAAAAGAAACGCTTTCGCCATCACCGATAACGAAATGGTCCAAAATCCGTATATCCACTAACGCTAAAGCGTCGATTAAACGCCGGGTAATCCTTCTATCTGCTTGGCTAGGTTCCGCCACACCTGACGGGTGGTTGTGAGCCAAAATCAATGCAGCGGCGTTGTGGTGCAAGGCGCGTTTGACTACTTCTCTTGGATAAACCGATGCAGCATCGAGTGTTCCTTCGAATAAAATCTCACCTTTTATTACCCGATGTTGGTTATCTAGGAAAAGAATGTAAAAAGCCTCTCTTTGGCGATCTCTTAATATAGAAGAAAGATAAAGTTTGGTTTGTTCCGGACTGGTTAATGCGTCACCACGCTTTAGTGTTTCTGCTAAATAGCGTTGCGTCATTTCCAGAACAGCTTGTAATTGAACGTATTTAGCTTGTCCTAACCCTTTATGTTGGCAGAACTCTTGCTCTGAAGCTGAAAATAACTGGCGCAGCGAACCAAAATCTTGAATGAGAAAATCTGCCAGCTCAATGACATTCATTCCTTGCGTGCCAGTACGAAGGAAGATAGCCAGTAGCTCTGCATCGCTCAGTGCTTGTGGCCCTCTATGAAGCAGTTTCTCTCTTGGCATCGATTCACTGGGCAAGGTTTTAAGTATCATCAATGGGACCTGTTCGTTAAACTGCCCCTATTGCACTAAATAAAAAGCGAAAGCCGAAGCCGACTTTCGCTTTTTTCGTTAGCCACTACTTTTCTATGTAATAAAGAGATCAATCAGAGTTTGAAATGCCCTACAAGATCGTGCATTTCAGATCCTGATCGAGATAACTTGGTACTAATATGCTCTGAGTTCTGCAATGTATCATTAATTCGATTCACAATTTGCTGTATCGCCACCAAATTCTGATTAATGTCTTCAGCCACAGCACTTTGCTCTTCTGCAGCTGAAGCCGTTTGAATCCCCATATCACGAATAGTACCGATGGAATGATGCACGCCAGACAACGACTGCTGGATCAGCGATGACTCCTCTACCGTCTTCACTCCTCGCTCTTGGCTAGCCGCCATCGTCGTTACCGCTCTAGAGACACCACTTTGCAGCTGCTTAAGCATATCGCCAATTTCATGAGTGCTGTTCTGTGTTCGACTCGCCAGTGAGCGTACTTCATCTGCAACCACAGCAAAACCACGCCCCTGTTCACCCGCTCGAGCAGCTTCAATAGCGGCATTCAAAGCCAATAAGTTGGTTTGCTCTGCAATCTCACCAATCACATCCAGCACCTTGGTGATTTGCTCAGTTTGTTGGCTTAATTCAGAAATCGCTTCAGACGTACTATTCACTTCTTCGACCAGCTTGCTAATGCCATCAATGGCTTGGTCGACTTCCCGCTGCGCTTCTGTCACCTGATCATTGGCATCATCGATCGCCTGCGCCGTCGCATTCGTATTGGTCGCCACCTCTTTCGCCGTCATGCTCATCTGTGTTACCGCCGTCACTACTTTTTCCGTTTCTAAGCAGTGATTTTGCATCTGCCCACTCGCTTGAGAGGTTTGTTGATCAAGTTCACCCGATACGGTTTGTACCGTGGTAGCAGAGCGATGAATGTCTTGCATAAGCGGGTGGAGCTTATCCATAAACTCATTAAACGCTGTCGCGACTTCTCCCACCTCATCTTTACTTTCGATTTTCAGACGTGCTGTTAGGTCCCCTCCACCAGCAGCAACATCTTTAAGTGATGTCGCTATGTGTTGTAAAGGTTGAATGCCTTTAGTCACAGCGATACTGGTTAGAATACTTGTGATGATAAGGCCAATAACTGAGATCGTAACTGCAGATAGCGTATGCTCGTTCAATTCTTGTGTCCGCAATTCACGCTGCATGGCCACTTGCTGATCGATATCATCGATATAAATACCAGTACCCAGTACCCAATCCCATTTTGATAAATACTCTGCATAGCCAAGCTTTGGAGCCTGAGCATCAATTGACGGCTTATGCCATGAGAAATAAAGGAAGCCATCGCCATTTTTAGAGGCGTCAATCAATCCGCCAATGACCGCGACACCATTTTCATCTTTCAAGCCAATAAGGTTCTTACCTTCCAAAGATGGTTTAATCGCATGCAGCGTGTTCACACCTTTTGAGTCGTAAGCAAAGAAATAGCCATCACTCTCAAAACGCATTGCTTTAAGGATTTCTTTTGCTGCTTCTTTGTTGCTGCCATTCACATCCGTGTCGTAAAGTGGCTTTATCGCTGTCACCCCCATCATCATATAGGCTTGTAGCTCTTTCTTCCGGGTCTCTATGAGCTCTTGTCTACCCCGTACCAACTCCGCTTCTAAACTATTACTACTATTGATGTAGTACACCGCAGAGATCAATGTGGTGATCAATAGCAAAGGGATCAGAGTGACCAGCAGCAATTTACTTCGACTTTTCAATACCATTTTTATTTTCCACTACCTTGTTATCGTTCTTTTCTCTCTATCTTGCCGAGCACACGAAAATTGTCTGTGAAGTAAACAAAACTTTTATATAACGTTCGGTCACTATTATTCTGTTGTTTGATGTGGATTAGCTTCTGGACAGATTTGCCTGGGCGACGAAAGATTCACTTGTGCTAAACTCGTCGCCAGAAAAATTGGAGATCTCACATGCAAACACTAGCAGGAAAGAAAATTCTACTCGGCATCAGTGGCGGTATTGCCGCGTATAAATGTGCGGAGCTAACCCGTCGCCTAATAGAAAGAGGCGCGCAAGTTCAAGTAGTGATGACCAAAGCGGCGAAGGAGTTCATTACTCCCTTGACCATGCAGGCAGTCTCTGGGCGTCCGGTATCGGATAGCTTGTTAGACCCAGCAGCAGAAGCATCGATGGGTCACATTGAACTGGCAAAATGGGCAGATTTGGTTCTTCTTGCACCTGCAACTGCCGATTTAATTGCTCGTATGTCGGCTGGCATGGGTAACGATTTACTGACTACGCTCGTACTTGCGACAGATTCACCAATCGCGGTATCTCCAGCAATGAACCAGCAGATGTACCGCAACATCGCCACCCAAGAAAACATTGCGACCCTAGCACGCCGCGGTATGCACATCTGGGGTCCGGCGGCAGGCGAACAAGCATGTGGCGATGTAGGCCCAGGTCGAATGCTAGAACCAATGCAACTTGTCCATCTGTGTGAACAGTTTTTCCAACCAAAACTGTTAGCTGATAAGTCGATTCTGATCACTGCGGGTCCAACCCGAGAAGCCATTGATCCAGTGCGTTACATCTCTAACCATAGCTCAGGCAAAATGGGGTTTGCGTTGGCGAATGCTGCTGCACAATTGGGCGCTAACGTGACACTTGTCAGTGGTCCAGTAAGCTTGAGCACGCCAGCCGGAGTAGAGCGAATTAATGTGGCTAGCGCACAAGAGATGCACGATACAGTAATGGCTCACGCTGCAAAGCATGATGCCTTTATTAGTTGTGCTGCCGTAGCCGATTATCGCCCTGAAGATGTCGCGTCTCAAAAGTTGAAAAAGACCGAAAACAATGATCAGATGACCATCAAAATGGTCAAAAACCCTGATATTGTTGCGGCCGTTGCAGCGATGACCGAACAACGCCCATTTACGGTGGGTTTCGCTGCCGAAACGAATGACGTTGAGACGTACGCACGTGGCAAGCTGGTAAAGAAGAACCTTGATATGATTTGTGCCAACGATGTTTCAGTTGAAGGTCAAGGGTTTAACAGCAACGACAACGCCATTACTTTATTCTGGCCACAAGGTGAACAGGCATTAGCATTGGAATCCAAAGAAGCCCTAAGCTTCAAAATCTTAGAAAAGATGCATGACTTAATGCAATAACCCATTCGTTTTCATCGAAAACTGGCACAGATTTGGTATAAACATGACAACTGAGGGTGTTAAAGCTCCCATTACACCCTCACTAGTCTAGTTTGATGCCAAATAGCGTCTTATAATCCCCTCCGCTCAATTTTGTATTTTGAAAGGAAGTAACTAATGGCCGGCAGTAAAAAATCCAACCGTCGTGAAGAAATCTTGCAAGCTCTCGCACAAATGCTTGAATCTACAGAAGGCGCTTCACGCATTACTACGGCAAAATTGGCGAAACAAGTCGGGGTATCAGAAGCCGCGCTTTACCGCCACTTCCCTAGTAAAGCTAGAATGTTTGAGGGTTTGATTGAGTTCATTGAAGAAGCTTTGATGACGCGAATCAACCGCATTTTGGATGATGAGAAAGACACATTAGAACGCATTCGCATGGTGATGCACCTTATTTTGGCATTCTCCGAACGTAACCCTGGCCTGACACGCATTCTTTCTGGTCATGCTTTAATGTTTGAAAATGAGCGCCTTCGTGAACGTATCAACCAACTGTTTGAACGTATTGAAACACAACTTCGTCAAATCCTGCGTGAACGTAAGATTCGAGAAGGAAAATCTTTCCCTGTTGAGGAACGTATTTTAGCCGCTCAAATTCTAGGACAAGTAGAAGGTAGCCTAAACCGTTTTGTTCGTTCAGACTTCAAATACCTGCCAACAGCGAACTTTGACGAATATTGGGCGCTCCTTAGTGCACAAATAAAATAAACATGAATACGACTAACCAACCAAAAGCAAGCTTGATCATTGCTTTTTACAATAACACACAAGCGTTAGACCTGATTTTTAATGCATTATCAGATCAAACTGAACCAAACTTTGAAGTTATCATTGCTGATGATGGCTCTAAACAAGACGCCATTGATTTTATCGCTAAACGTGCTGAAGAATTACCTTATAAAGTCAAACATGTATGGCATGAAGATAAAGGCTTTAGAAAGAATAGAGTTTTAAATCACTCAATACTGGCCTCTAATAGCAACTATTTAATTTTCATAGACGGCGACTGTATACCTCAAAAACACTTCATAGAAGATCATGTCTGCAACGCTGAAAAAGGGCGTAGTCTGTGTGGTCGACGTGCAGAGCTTCCTGAAAAGTTTACTGAAGATGTATTGAATTCGGCCTATCCAGGAACATTCTTTGAAGACAACAAATACCGTTTGCTATTTCACTACTTTACCACTAACGGCAAACATAAAGAAAAAGGTCGACATGTAGAAAAAGGGTTGCGTATAGCAAACCCATTCATACAACACTACCTACAACGCTCAAAAGTAAAAGGAATCTTAGGGTGTAATTTCTCTATCCACAAAGACGACATCCTGAAAGTCAATGCTTTTGATATGCGCTATGAAGCCCCTGCAATAGGTGAAGATAGTGATATTGATTATCGCCTAAATTTAGTTGGTATTACCAACAAACCTTTGTGCAATTTAGGATGTCAAATTCACATGTACCACCCTTGGTTAGATCGCCCATCTGTGAACAAAGAGCTGTTTCAAGAGACAGTAAAAAACAAAGCAGCTTGGGCTGAATTGGGGATCTCGACACTTATATAGGGAGACAATAATGAATAATGAAGGCAGCTTCTCTTTGTCTTTACTCCACCCCAAACATTGGGGCGTATGGATCGGTTTTGGATTTCTGGCAGTAATAGTCAACATCCTACCCTATCGTCTATTAAAATCACTGGGACACTCTCTCGGTGCTTTGACACCAAAACTGTCGCCAAAGCGAGCTGCGATTGCAAAACGAAACTTAGAGCTTGCATTCCCAGACAAACCCGAAGCTGAAATCACTAAAATCGTTGATGAAAACCTTAAAAATACTGGCTTAGCTTTGATTGAAACTGGCATCACTTGGTTCTGGCCAACTTGGCGTTTCAAAAATCTAATTGTAGAAAAAGATATCTGTGCTTTACGCACAAAAGCTACAGAAGGTAAAGGCGTCTTACTGTGCTGTGTTCATGCCCTTAACCTTGAGATCACTGCTCGTGCTTTTGCTGTTCTTGGCGTGGCAGGTTACGGTGCATTTCGCCCGCACAACAACCCTGCATACAACTTTATTCAGTATTGGGGACGTACACACAACGGCAATAAGTTGATTGATCGCAAAGACGTCAAGCAGATGATTCGTGTACTGCGTAGCGGTGAACGTTTGTTTTATTTACCAGACCATGATTACGGTCGTAACAAGTCCGTGTTTGTGCCTTTCTTCTCAGTCGAAGATGCATGTACTACAACTGGTACCAGCATTCTGGCTTACACGTCTAAATGTTCAATTATTCCGGGTTCTGGTTTCCGTAATGAAGATGGCAAATATGAAATCATTGCTGATAAGTGCATTGAAGCCGATTACCCGAATAAGGATGAGGTAGCGGCAGCTGCCTACATGAACATCTTTGTAGAAGAAGTGATTCTGCGAGCACCTGAACAATGGATGTGGCTACACAAGCGTTATAAAACTATGCCAGATCCAAGAGTGAGGCAAGGGACACGCTACGATTAACTCTCAAACAAGATAGAAGGCTGAAGTATACGCTTCAGCCTTATTCGTTTTCTATTCTAAAGAGTGTTCAAAGTAAGCGACCAACTACTGAAGTCGGTGATTTAGAGCTGGGATAGAAGGCTCTACTTTTAATACTGCGGTCTAAATGCCGTATTCCGCGCGGTACGCTTTTACTGCTTCTAGGTGCTCTTTGTCTGTACCTTTCTCTTCAAGGAAAGTCACAAGGTCTGTCAGGCTAACGATTGAGATTATTGCACAACCAAAGTCACGCTCTACTTCTTGAATCGCAGACAACTCACCTTTACCTTTTTCTTGACGGTCAATCGCAACTAACACACCTGCTAGGTCTGCACCGTTTGCTTGGATGATTTCCATTGATTCGCGAATCGCGGTACCTGCTGTGATTACGTCGTCTACTAACATGATACGACCTTCAAGTGCTGAACCTACAAGGTTGCCGCCTTCGCCATGGTCTTTCGCTTCTTTACGGTTGAAGCAGTATGGCGTGTCGATGTCGTGGTGATCTGCAAGCGCTACTGCTGTTGTCGTCGCGATTGGGATACCTTTGTACGCAGGGCCAAACAGTACATCAAACTCAATGCCTGAATCCACCAACGCTGCTGCGTAAAAACGACCAAGACGCGCTAGATCACGACCAGTATTGAAAAGACCAGCGTTAAAGAAGTACGGGCTTTTACGGCCAGATTTCAAAGTAAACTCACCAAACTTAAGAACTTCTTTCTCAAGTGCAAACTCAATAAATTCACGCTGGTATGCTTTCATTATTTTCTCTCTATATCCTTGGTTTCTTGTGTCTCTTCTCGACAATCATTCATTTCTCTGTTGTCGAGATAAAAAAATAGCCCCCATAATGGGAGCTATCTAAATCAATTGGCTAACGCCGCCTTCTGCGCTGCGACAATTTCCGTAATGCCGACTTTCGCCGACTCTAATAGAGCCATCAGCTGCTCATGACTGAACGGTTCACCTTCTGCGGTGCCCTGAATTTCAATCATCTTGCCTTCTTCCGTCATTACGACGTTCATGTCTGTGTCTGCCGCTGAATCTTCAACGTACTCAAGGTCACACAGAACATCATCACCAAGTAAACCAACGGAAACTGCCGCTACGTGGCCTTTCATTGGGTTTGCTTTTAGCTTGCCGCTATCCACTAGGTGTTGGAACGCATCCGCTAGAGCAACGCTTGCGCCGCTGATAGATGCTGTACGAGTACCACCGTCGGCTTGGATAACATCACAGTCAACCGTGATCATGAACTCACCCATCGCTTGTAGATCAACCACTGCGCGTAGGCTGCGTGCGATCAGGCGTTGAATTTCCATTGTACGGCCACCTTGCTTACCGTTCGCAGCTTCACGACGAGTACGCGAGTGAGTCGCACGAGGTAGCATGCCATATTCAGCAGTTACCCAGCCTTTACCTTGACCTTTTAGCCAACGAGGCACAGATTCTTCAACGGTCGCATTACACAACACTTTGGTGTTACCAAATTCAACTAACACAGAGCCTTCAGCGTAAGCTGTGTAGTTACGAGTAATTTTGATTGGGCGAACTTGGTCCGCCTTGCGATCGTTTGGACGCATGGGCATCTACCTTAAGTAATGAGGAGAAGACGATTTGGTTGGGCGCAGATTATAGCGGAATCGATTAAATAAAGCTATCTGGACAATCTCTACACAGAATAGCACAGCCACAACTCTCTGGCTGTGCTACTATTGCGGGGTAATTTTCAGCAAATTAGAAGACAGGAAAATTCGATGATTTACAGTATGACAGCGTATGCGCGCAAAGAAGTAAAAGGCGATTGGGGTAGCGCAGTGTGGGAAATCCGCAGTGTGAACCAACGCTACCTAGAAACTTACTTCCGCATGCCAGAACAATTCCGCGCTCTTGAACCTGTACTGCGTGAGCGTTTTCGTAAGCGCCTAGCACGCGGTAAAGTAGAATGTAGCCTACGCTTTGAAGCAAACCCAGCAGCAAAAGCTGAACTTAGCATCAACGAAGCACTGGCAAACCAAGTGATCAAAGCGGCAGAACAAGTCATGCACATGACGGGTGAACTAAGCCGCATCAACCCATTCCAAGTAATGCAATGGCCAGGCGTGATGGAGACGCCAGAGCAGAACATGGATGAGGTAAACAAAGAACTGCTTGCTGCATTTGATGAAGCAATTAGTGAGTTCATTGAAGCGCGTGGCCGTGAAGGCGACAACATGAAAGCGCTGATCGAGCAACGTCTCGAAGCGATCACATCTGAAGTGGTAAAAGTTCGTGCACGCATGCCTGAAATCCTAGAATGGCAACGTGAGCGTCTGTTCTCAAAATTTGAAGATGCAAAAGTTGAGCTAGACCCATCTCGCGTTGAGCAAGAGCTGATCCTTCTGGCACAAAAATCAGACGTAGCGGAAGAGCTAGACCGCCTTGATTCTCACGTAAAAGAAACCACAAACATCCTGAAGAAAGGTGGCGCAGTAGGCCGTCGTCTAGATTTCATGATGCAAGAATTCAACCGCGAATCTAACACGCTAGCGTCGAAATCTATCAGTACAGACATCACCGCATCAGGTGTTGAACTGAAAGTTCTGATTGAGCAAATGCGTGAACAAATTCAGAACATCGAATAACAGACCTTTCGATTTCTCTTCTAAAGCCCTGCATTGCAGGGCTTTTTTAATAAACTTTAGTCTGTGTTAGGCATTGAGATTCTTCATACAATGCTCACATAGCACCGGCTTTGGCTCTGCAGATTTAAGGCGAAAGCGCTGCCAGAAAGCAGGCTCGGCTTTCGTTACAAAAATACCGCCAAGTAATGGCAGCAGCAGGGCAACAGAAACCAACGACAAACTGTTACCCGCAATCCATGTTGAAAGGCTAAGCGCAATCAACGGGAAAAACAGAAAACAAATCGAGGCAGTAAACGGCGTCGACACCTGTCCAAGTTTAAAGTACGCCACGATGCCACCGACGCTGGCAAACATACCTAAATAAATCACAGCGGTAATCGAATCCATCGAGAACTGAGAAATATCTGGCTGCTCAACAAGCAATGAGGTGATAAACAACAATACGGAAGCGACAAAGCTAGGAAAGGCGTTGTAAGTCAGTACAGGAATACCCTTGCAGAACTTTTCGACAAACACATACATCACCGAATGAATTGCGACCGCCCCACCTAAAGCGAGAAAGCCCAGTAGATAATCCTCGCCACCTAAACTCATCTCTTTAGCCAGAATCAGAATTAAGCTCAGAACCGCCACCAAAAGACCAGCAATCTGCGATTTACGTAACCTAAGTCCAAGGAACAAGCTCGATGTCACCATGACTGCAATTGGCATATTGGCGAAGATGATCGAAGCAAGACCTGATGAAATGTACTGTTCGCCAAAAATCATCAAGGTAAATGGAATCGCGAAATAGAAAATCGCGACCACGAACATCCAAAATACTTTTCCCTTAGGAAAGAACAGGGGCTGATTGAGGTGTTTCGCCAACATGATTAATAGCGGCGCTGCGATCAAAAAGCGTAGTCCGGTAGCAAAAATGGGCGGAATAGTTTGCACCGCCACTTCCATCGCAAACCACGTGGTGCCCCAAATTAAACACACAGACACAAACAAGATGATCGGTAAATGCTTATGCATCATGGCGACCTCCCGCTTTTCGGTTGATAACAAGGTTTGGCAGGTGCGCAGCAAGGTGCTCGTTACGAGCAATTAGATTAGTTTTCATTTTTCATTCCCATCACAGGATGGTGCAAATAGAAAGCTATTCACACGCATAACAAATTCACACGGCAATTCGTGCAGTAACATTGTTGGCAGCGATACGCTGCGAGATAGGAATTAAGCTATCGGAGGGCGATAGTGAGAGTGCATGTCTGCACTGGTGTAGAGCGCGGCTTTGCTTACCGCCATTTCATCTCGGAATGGAGCTTCATAAATTCTTAGCTGAGCTTCAACAACAGCCGAACCCGATGCGTGACCATGGGAACAACACTGCTTTTCAAAGCATGTTCCGCCAGGTTCACAACAACTCGGTTCGTCCTTTTCTGCTGAACCAAAGGTTAAGTCACAGTAGCTAATATGCAGAGACTCAGCCGTCGTGATGTGGCTCACTGTTGATGGTATTTCTGCACGAGCGATACCGCTTGAAAGCGCAAATGCAATCAAGACACTCAGCAGAAAATAAATTGTCGATGTGCTTTTCGCTAGCATCACAATATCTCATCAGAACAGGTAAAAAGGTTAGTGTGAAGATACTCATCAATTAGACAAGAAACAAGATGGCTTGAGATGACTTTACACTTTTTTACCCCAATGCCATTTGGATGTGATTTCCCTTCACGCCAAAACAAAGCCTCGCACTGGGCGAGGCTTAATAACATCATTCGTCTTTTTCGGCGGTTTGATTATCGATATACGGCCAATAATGATGACCGACTCGAATAACCAAGGTTGCCGCAGCCAGAATAAACGCGGCTAAAGAAAGCCATACGATCATCACTGAGTCGAGTTCTTTCATGCCAAGCGTGATGTAACGAGCAATGGCCATCATAGCAATGTAAATTGGATAACGAACCGGTATCTTACCGTTCATCACAAACTGCCCGACCATGGCCAACACTTCGAGGTAGATAAACATCAATAAGATGTCATCAAGTGAAACACGCTTTTGTACATAAATATGGATAAACTCTTCCACCATCGCCCACACGGTCGCCAAAGTAATAGCAACCAATAGAACGGCTTCAAGCAGATGAAAAAGTTTCAGAAATGGACGACTGAATGATTTAGGTAAATGCGACGGCATGGCCAACTATCCAAAAAAATCAAAGGAATAAGTTTGCAGTGTAGCACGCTATTTTACAGAAACTGAAGGCACGTGCGTTCTCCCGCTATAAAAATACGCTCATAATAAAAACGCCCCAACTAACTGGAGCGTTTTTGATGATAATTTTACTCAGCAGATGGCGCTACGCCACTTGCTGCTTTTTTTCTGCTAAGCGCTTTTTCTTGCGGTATTTCGGGTGCGTAATCGGAATCGCCGATAAAAGCTTTTTGGTGTAATCGTTCTGAGGGTTCGCGTAGATCTCCTTCGCGTTACCCGCTTCTACAACTTTACCAAAGTACATCACCGCTACTTTATCAGACACATGCTTCACTACAGACAAGTCATGGGAGATAAAGATGATTGCTAGGTTCATCTCTTGCTGGAGTTGCAGTAGCAAGTTCAAGATCTGCGCCTGGACCGATACATCCAACGCTGAAACCGACTCATCACAAATCAACAGTTTAGGCTTTAGAGCAATCGCACGTGCGATACCAATACGCTGACGCTGACCACCAGAGAATTCATGTGGGTAACGGTTTACTGCGGCTTCAGGCAGACCGACTTTAACCAGTAGCTCTTTAACCCACTGCTTACGCTCTGCAGATGTGCCCACATTGTGAATCACGTATGGCTCTTCGAGAATCATGCCAATAGTATGACGCTGATTAAGTGATTCCATTGGGTCTTGGAATACGATCTGCATATCTTTACGCAGAGAACGCATCTGCTTTACGGATAACTTGGTGATGTCTTTGCCTTCAAAGAAAATCTTGCCCTCAGTTGGCTCATACAACTTGAGAATCGTGCGGCCCAAGGTACTTTTACCACAACCAGACTCACCTACTAGGCCAAGAGTTTCCCCCTCGCCTACTGATAATGACACACCATCAACCGCTTTAATGGTGTAGCCTTTCTTAAACAGCCCTTTACCAGATACAAAGTGCTGCTTAAGATCTTCAATTCTTAATACTTCTTTAGCCATAACATCCTCTTTTATGACGTGCTCACTTTGCACCTGTTAGCTAGCAAACATGCTGGCATCAATTGGCTTAATGTCGATCATCTGTTTTGGTTCATTATCCAAACTAGGCATCAACCCCATCAAGCGCTCTGTGTAAGGGTGTTGTGGATTATCAAATAGCTCAAAAATCTCCGCTTTTTCGACAATACGACCACCGTACATCACCGCCACGTCATCACACACTTCGGCAACCACACCAAGATCGTGGGTAATGAAGATCATCGCCATGCCCGTCTCTTCTTGAAGCTCATTCATTAAGTCAAGGATAGACGCTTGAACGGTTACATCCAGTGCGGTAGTAGGTTCATCACAAATCAAAATGTCAGGCTTACATGCCAACGCCATCGCAATCATCACACGCTGACGCATACCACCTGATAAGTTATGTGGGTACTCGTTCAAGCGCTTTTCTGGCATTGGAATTTTAACTTTCGCCAGCATTTCAATGGCATAAGCTTCCCGTTCTTTTTTCCCTAATTCTGGGCGATGCAGCTCTAGCACTTCACAAAGCTGGCGACCGATAGAATGCACCGGGTTCAGTGCCGTCATCGGATCTTGGAAAATGATCGAAATACGGTCACCACGCATGGCGTACATCTCTTCTGCTGGGAGCGTCACGAGATTAGTGCCACGATAGTTAATCTCACCATTAATGATATTACCGTAAGGCTTAGGTAACAGACCCATGATGGACATTGAGGTCACACTCTTACCACTGCCCGACTCACCTACCAAACCAAGCGTGCGACCTGCACGAACATCAAAGTTAACACCATGAAGTACCTTTACCGGGCCATCGTCGGTCGTGAACTCTACTTCTAAATCTTTAACACTTAGGATTACATCGTTTTCCATAACACATCCTTACAGCTTATAAGTGTCGTCAACAAACACACTCGGCTCAAAAGTTTTACCCGACTTCATCGCCTTTTCAGTTTGTTTCTTAATATCTTTGTCGATCCAGAACACCCCAAGACCCGGAGAGAATGCATTAGGGAAAAGCATCGCTGTTCGTTTCGTCATTGGTTGCTCAGGATACTTCATCCAACGCCAATGACCTTCACGGGTATATGGCACCATATATCCAGGAACAATCACGGCAGCGTCATTAATAATGGTTTGGATTTGACGAGAAATTGCGCGCTTTTTATCGATATCAAACTCATGTTTGAAATCCATAATAAGTGCATCTAATTCTGGAGAACTGTAATTAGCATGGCTGTTAGTTTGCGGTTTGTTCGCATTCACTGAATGGAAATACTCCCAGTATGCCGGAACTTCTGCTGTTCCCATCGTTAAGAATGCCACCTCGTGCTTCTTCTCTAAGATGTATTTAAACGCCGATGAACCATCCACCAAGTTCAATGTGTACTCAAGCCCAGCTAACTTGGCTTGTTCTTTAAGGAATGACATTCGTGGTGTATGACCCGCAAAGCTATACGTGATGGCAAAGCTTAATCGCTGACCTTTATCGTTGACACGGATGCCGTCCTCAGCAATTTGATCAAATCCCGCCGCCTTAAAGTACTCCACTGCTTTTTCAGGCTCAAACTTTGGCGGTACCGCATCTTTCAAATCATAATCACCGCGCCCTACGCCTAAGGCATTCGGTTTACGAACATAATCCCCACGAGTGAGTTTTTCGATCATGCCATCAAAATCACTCGCCAATGCGACGCCTTTTCGCACATTTAAGTCGCTTAGCATTGGGTTAGCGGTATTCAGCCATAAGCCGCCAGCCCCTTCTGGATATTGATTGTAACCCCAGAATTTAGTGATATAACCTTTCTCGTATGGCGCAGTTTTGGTCTTGTCATGCCATAGGATCGGCCTAACTAAACCAAAAGAATCAAGCTTGCCTTTTTCGAAGTGCTTCATCGCGATATCTGCATCTCGGATCACGGTAAAGCGCACTTTTTCTACATTGTAGCGATTCTTATAGTATGGATTTGAGTAACCCCACCAATCTTCTCCGACGTGCTTAAAAGTAACACTTTTGCCTTTTTTGACTTTATCTAGGTAGTAAGCAAACGTCGTTGGCTCACTCTTAAAGTTGTATTTGCGAACAAAGTTATCATCGATGCCATCGCCATTTTCATCTTTCGATGGATTGGCATAAAAATGCGCAGGTCTAGGGGTCAAAGAGCCTAGCGTATACAACAGATCTTCTTGGTTTTTCTCTGAGCCAGAAACGAAAGCCAAAGTGTGGTCATCGTATTTGATGACATCAGCGATCACATTGGTGTAGTACTCGTTATACCATGGTGCAACGATATCTTTAGAGCGGTAAAACTTAAGCATGAAGACAAAATCATCAGCAGTAACCGGCTTGCCATCAGACCATTGAGCTTTTGGATTTAGCTTGAAATAGATAGTCTTGTTATCGTCATCGAACGCCCACTCATTAGCTAGGTCAGGAATCCACTCTAGCGTGTTTGGATGCTTTCGAACTAAGTTTGGTGCATCATCGGCAAACCATCCGCGTAGCCCAGAGTTAGAATCGGGGCCAACACTGCGAAGTGTCTGGGGGAAACTAGACATGAAGGTACGATAAGTGCCACCAAATTGCGCTTGTTCAGACGCATATAATGGTGCATCCCAATTTGTATGCCAGTTTAAGTCAGTCTGAAGCGTCTCTGACATCGCACCAAAACTCAGGGCGCTCAGCGTAGACGCTAAAAATAATTTATTCATAAAACTTCCCTTTTTTATGTTTTGCTCACAATGCTTGCTTAAACATAGCGTGTGAATTTTTTCGGGTCGAACGCCGCTCGAATCGCTTCACCAATAAAGGTCACCATGACCAATACCAGTACAATCGAAGCCACAACTGATGAAACAATCCATGGCGAGTCTAAATTCGACTTACCTTGTTGCAACAGCTCGCCCCAACTTGGAGTTGGTGGCATCAAGCCAAGGCCGAGGTAGTCCAGAGCCGTTAGCGCGGTGATGTTTGCTGCGATAGTAAAGGGTGCAAGCGTCACAATCATTACCATCGTGTTTGGCAGAATGTGGTTAAACAGGATACGACCAGTTGAAGCCCCCAATGCACGAGCCGCCATTACGTATTCACGCGCAGACTCTTTATAAGTCATGGTTCGCATGTACCAAGTCATCCCCATCCAGCCAAATAGGACGTTGATGGCGACGAATAAGGTAAAGGTAGGCTGAACAATCGATACTAAGATCATGATGACATACAGGAATGGCACCATTGACCAAACTTCAATTAGACGCTGAACAAATAGGTCAAACTTTCCGCCCCAGAAACCCATCGCACAGCCAACCGCAGTACCGATAGCATAAGAAATAGCCATCGTTAGTAGCGCGAAACCCATTGCGGTACGAAAGCCATAGACTAGTCGAGCTAAAATATCGCGGCCGATAACATCGGTACCCAAATAGTGTTTGTCTTCAGCACTTGGCGCCGTTGGAGGAAAGTCACCACTGAAGTCTTGCTCATATGGGTTCCAAGGCACGATAGGTAGAATAACGAAGTTATCACTGCCTTCCGCAGTAAATACTTTCTGTAGTTCGCGGTAATCCGCTTCGCTAGAGGACGCTTGTCCAAAGTCACTTCCCAAACGTACATCGCTCACAACAGGGAAGTAGTAACTACCATCGTACTTTACTACCAACGCTTTGCTGTTGATCAACAACTCCGCAAACAGCGATAAAACCAACATGGTCGATAAAATAAGAAATGACCAGTAACCACGTTTTATATCTTTAAAGTGGCGGATTTTCTTTTGAGTTAATGGGCTAACTTTAATCATATTACGCTCCAAACTTCACACGAGGGTCGACTAAAGCAACACAAATATCAGAGATGATGTTACCTATCAGAAGCAGCATCGCGTTGATAGCGACAATTCCCATTACTACTGGGTAGTCACGCTCCATAATCGATTCATAACCAAGCAATCCGATACCATCGATATTGAAAATAACTTCAATCAAGAATGCCCCGGTCATAAAGAACAATAACGAGTTGCCAAAGTGAGAAGCGATAGGTATCAAGCTATTGCGTAGTGCGTGCTTGCGTACCGCTTTCTTAAACGGTAAGCCCTTGGCAATCGCAGTACGAATGTAATCTGACGACAGGTTTTCCATCAGGTTATTCTTCATCGTCATGGTTAGCGTTGCAAAATCACCAATCAAGTAACAAATAAGAGGCAGCACCGCATGCCACATAATGTCTTTAGCACGCTCAAAGAAGGTTTCATAGTCGTCAAAGTCGTCCCCGACAAAGCCTCCCATTGGGAACCACTCTAGGTGATAACTGAACAACGTAATCAGCAAAACACCAACTACATAGCCAGGTAAGGCATAGCCAACGAAGATAAGAATAGAAGAAGCAGAGTCAAACACGGAACCATGCTTCAACGCTTTGTAGTAACCGAGCGGAATTGAAATGAAGTAACTAATAAAAAACGTCATTCCACCATAAAATAGTGAGACTGGCAGGCGCTCAGCGATCATGTCTGAAACAGGTTCGTAGTAACGGGTTGATTCACCGAAGTCTAAAACCAATAATCGGCTTAACCAATCGATATAAGCCTCTGTTACAGGCTTATCTAGACCGTAAAAAGCATTCAGCTCAGCGATTTGATCCTCTGAAAGTGCAGTATTACCCCCCCGCAGAGGTCATAGCCGCGGCACCGTCTCCCTGCGACTGCATTTGAGACAGCATTCGCTCAACTGGGCCACCGGGTACAAATCGAGTGATAGCAAAAATTAGAATAGTAATTCCCAAGAATGTTGGAATCACTAATGCTAATCGGCGTAAAAAATACGACAGCATATACAACTTACTCCATGTCTACTGTCCATTGTTAGGCGGGTTCGGGGAGGAGGTTTCCGGCCCAAAATGGTGCAATTCGATAACGTAGCAACTGAAGTTATTAAAACGCACTCCCTGAGTTTCAATAACTAGTTTTTTCCACTACTGCAACAATTTCAGCGTCATATTTATCTTGAAACTCCGCACGCTTCAAGTGTTTGAGCCCAAAACATGACAAACTTCCTTCAATGTCGAAAAATGAAAATGTTTTTGTAAAAAAATATAAAAAACCACAAAAGTCATTCATACAGAATATCAATCTAGGCACTTTAGAGTGAAAAGCTTACATAAACATGCACTAACAGTGACTATTAAGACACTTAAACCAAAGGTTAATTTGACGTCAAAATATCAATGAGCCCTTTTATCACAATGGGTATCATAATTTGATACCAACCACTACGATCGAGTTAACATGTCACCCATTCCATAAAATGAGTGCATAAGAACAATATGCTGCATATTATCTAGTTTTTAGCATTCAAAGCCCGCTTAAAAACCATAGACAACATAAGACATTACTGTTTACAAGAAACACAAAATACGGTGTTTTATTAAAATTTGATCTCGTTTTATAAAGATCTTACAGGAAAATATTCTGTGATTTATGTCACCCTTAGGTTTTTACATCTTTTTTACATTTACTTATCTCCCTTTACCACTGGTTTGACTTCCTTTTTTCATCTCAGGTATACATGCCATTAGCGTTAACGAAATATTAACGTCACAATTGGTCGTTATGTGGCCAGACATAGGAAATAATAATAATCGGAGCAACAAGGATGTATAAAAACACAACCGCTTTATCTGTTGCGATCAGCCTTGCACTGGGAACCGCAGCAGTGGCACCTCTAGCAGCGCAGGCAGAAGAGCAGCAAGTTGAACAACTTCAGAAAATGAAGGTAACAGGTTCACGAATCTCCACTACGGATATGGAAGGCCCATCTCCAGTAACTGTAATAAGCAGCAAAGACATTGAATCGAAAGGTTTCAATAGCGCTCAGGACGTTTTAAACAGTTTGACTCAAAACACCGGCGGTGTGATGGCGCAAACAAACTCATTCTCTTTCACTCCTGCAGCTCAATCGGTAAACCTACGTGGTCTTGGAGCTTCTCGTACGTTGATTTTGATTGACGGTCGTCGCTTACCTCAATATCCATTAGCAGAGAACGGCACTTCAAACTTCCAAGACATTGGTCAGATCCCTGTAGCAGCTATCGAACGAGTCGAGGTCATGACTGACTCAGGTTCTGCAATCTACGGTTCTGACGCAATCGGTGGTGTTGTTAACTTCATCCTGAAAAAAGACTTTGATGGTGTTTCAGTTAAAGTTCGCGCGGGTGATGCCACTGACGGTGGTTACCAAAATGGTCGTCTAGATGTTGTTGCAGGTAAAGACTTCGATGACAAAAGAATTCTATTCGTAGGCCAATTTGCTGGTAACGAGATGCTGAAACAGTCTGACAGAGACTGGGCCGGTGACGATAACTCAAGTCGCTCACAACTAAGCGGTTACTCAAGCTACGGTTCAAACTTTTATGGCAAAGATGGAACTCATCTAACTCCGGCCGACGTAGGTTCATCATGTAAAGAAGTAGTAGGCGAAGCAGGGGTAGACCGTGCTGATGGTAAGTGTGGTTTCAACCGTTCTGCATACCGGACGCTAAAGCCCGAGAACAAACAAATTGATTTGCTAGTCCGTGGCGAAATGGACGTAAACGATGATGTAACCGCTATGGCCGAAGCGCGCTTTGGTTATAAATCTACGGAATCTGAATTCGAACCAAACCCATACAATGTTGTTGTTGACGATACACACTTCCGTGGTGCTGGTGAATATACTCGTCGTATGGTTGAGTTTGGGCCTCGTGAAAGTAACACAGAAGCTGATTCTTTCGGTCTAACGTTCGGTCTAAATGGTCTACTAGCGGATACTTATGATTGGGACGTTTATGCAGGTTACTCAGAGCAATCTGTAGAAACTGATAACCCGGCTATCTACAAAACTCTTGATGAAGCCGTACAAAACGGTGAAGTAGACCTACTAGGCCCAATTTCACAAGAGGCTGTGAACAAATACAGTGGTACGTCAACCAAAGAAGCCTACTCAAAGCTTTACTCTCTAAATGGTTCACTTTCTGGCGATTTAATTGACTTACCTGCGGGTATGTCTGGTTTCGCTGTATACGGTGAGTGGAACCGCACGGATTACCAAGAAAGCATTGATGCTACTACGGCTGCTGGTGGTTTCTCTGGCTTAGGTGGTTCTGCTGGTGGCGGTGAGCGTGATCAAGTCGGCCTAGGTGTCGAAGCTCTGATCCCTATTATCGAAGATCTAGAAATGACTGTAGCAGGTCGTTATGACCACTACTTCGATGACTCTGCAACTGGTGGCGCGTTCACTCCAAAAGTGGCACTAGCGTATCGCCCAACAGATACATTATTGCTTCGTGGTAGCTATGGTCTTGGTTTCCGAGCGCCAGACCTGAAGCGTCTATTCGGTGAAGTTACTCGTGGTTTTGGTTCAGGTTTCGATCCTGTACTGTGTGAAGCAGCAGGTGGTAGCGGTCCTCAGGACAAAGATAAGTATCCTGAGTGTGATACTCAATATTTTGATACTGAAAACGGTCCAAATTCTGAGCTAGAAGAAGAAACAAGTACCAACATTAACTTGGGTCTTGCATGGGAGCCAGTTGACGACTTGGGTCTAACTGTAGACTGGTACCACATCAAAATGGAAGATGTTGTAACAGCGCCAAGCTACCAAGACGTAATTAATGATCCAGGTAAGTACCCTGGCACTGAAGTGGTTCGTAATCCAGACGGCACAATTAAATCAGTATCTTACGGCCCGGTGAACCAATCATTTGAAGAACGTTCAGGTATCGATATCGCTGTTACATACGCTTACGATACTAATGAGTATGGTTCATTTAGTTCTCGCGTCGCTCTAACCAAGATCCTTATCGCGGAATACCAAGAAAACGATGCAGAGCCAGTAATCGACGAAACTGACTTTATGCCAGAGTACACAGCAACCCTAAACTTGGGTTGGGCTTACCAAGATGTAAGCATGAATGTATTTGGTAAGTACCGTGACCGCATGTGTTCTAGCTATGCTAACCGTTACTACTTTGATGACTGTGACGCAGCAAAAGCTGCTGGATATGACGCAGAAATTGCAAGTATGACAACTTGGAACCTTACAACCACTTACCAGTTCAACGAGAATGGCCGTGTGACTTTGGGTGCTATCAACCTATTCGACAAAGTACCACCTAAAGATCCTCTAAATGATACGTCTCCGTTCTATGCAAGTGGCTATGACGACCCAATCGGTCGCCAACTATACATCGAAGCATCATACGACTTCTTATAAAAAATTTGGCGCGGGTTTTCCGCGCCCTTTTCGACTGACTTAAACACTGACAAGGATGCAACATGAAATTTAAGGAATTTGGCCTTAGTGCCATAGCTGCAGCATTGCTTACTATCAGTAGTAGCTCTGTAGCAGCAAACTCAGGAGCAGTTGTTTCAACACAAGCAAAAGCAAACAAGTCCTCAGAAGTTTCACAACAAAAGATCGACACCTATGCCGAAAGCACGGAAGGTATGCTCGCGGAATACAAAGGCTTATTGCGTCAGGTAGACAGCATGAAAGTCTACAATGAGCAGATCAATCGAATGGTTCAATCGCAACAAGGCGAACTGGATTCACTTAATAACCAGATTGCTCAGATTGACCAAACAGCCACAGAGGTTGTACCCCTAACACTGAAGATGATCGACGCACTAGATGAATTCGTGACTCTCGACCTTCCTTTCCAAAAAGAAGAGCGCACCAAGCGTGTCAATGAACTGCGTGACCTTATGGATCGTGCAGACGTAACAACATCAGAAAAATTCCGTAAGGTGATGGAAGCGTATCAAATCGAAGAAGGCTTCTCTCGCTCAATTGAATCTTACAAAGCTAGCCTAGAGCGCAACGGTGAGACCGTGACTTACGACTTCCTACGTATTGGTCGTACTGCGCTTCTGTTCCAATCTCCGGATGGCGGCGAAACAGGCATGTGGAATCAACAAACCCGCCAATGGGAATCACTACCTGAAAGCTACCGTATTGCTGTACAGCAAGGCCTTCGTATCGCTAAGAAGCAAGCGCCACCAGCGCTGATCAAACTGCCTGTATTTGCTGGAGAGGAATAAGAAATGAAAGGATTCAAAACTCTAGCCGCTGGTTTACTAGCGAGCTTATTCATGATTTCTGGTGCACACGCTGAGGCACCGAAGAACTTATCTGAGCTTCTGAAAAACGTAAAGTCAGAAAGCATCGTTGAATCAAAAGAGAACAAAGCTCGCGAAGCCGAGTTCAGAAACAACCGTGACAAGCAAGCTGCACTGCTTCAGCAAGCCCGTAATGAGTTAGCCGCACAACAAGCACTCGGCGATGAACTGAAAGCTACGTTCGACGAAAACGACAAGCAACTTACCGAGCTGACTGAAACACTACGTGTACGTTCAGGCACTTTAGGCGAAATGTTTGGTGTCGTTCGTCAATACGCGGGTGAGTTTAAAGGGCTATTCGCTGCTTCACAAAATGCAGTTCAATTCCCAGAGCGTGACGCATTACTTTCAAAACTAGCAGAGAGTAAAGAACTGCCTTCTACGCAAGAACTTGAAGCATTCTGGCACACAATCCTACAACAAGTAGTGGTTTCAGGTGAGACAACAACAGCACCTGCAACTGTTGTATATGGAGAAGGTAAAGAAGCGGTTCGAGATGTCACGCTAGTGGGTGAGTTCAACGCAATCGCAGATGGCAAATACGTAACTTACGTGCCGCAAACTGGTAAGTTTGAAGAGCTATCACGTCAGCCTCGCAAAAACATCACTCGCCTAGTTGGCGGATTTGAAGCTGCAGACGGCACTTACGAACCACTATTTATCGACCCATCTCGTGGTGTGATTCTGTCTCTACTTGTACAAAGTCCTACCGTTCAGGAGCGTATTGACCAAGGTGGCATCGTTGGTTACGTCATCCTAGCTATGGGTGCTGTCGGTGCATTGATTGCGCTCGCTTGTTACCTACGCCTATTGGTTATCGGTGGCAAAATGCGTAAGCAAGCGAAATCAGACACGGTTATTCCTGGCAACCCACTGGGTGAAGTTATCCAAGCTTACCAAGAGCACAAAGGTGACAACCTTGAAGATCTTGAAGCTAAACTCGATGAGATCATCCTACGTAACGCACCGAGCATTGAACGCTTTATCAGCTCAATCAAACTGTTCGCTTCTGTAGCACCACTTCTAGGTCTACTGGGTACGGTTATGGGTATGATCGGTACGTTCCAAGCCATCACACTATTTGGTACAGGTGATCCGAAGCTAATGGCTGGCGGTATCTCAGAAGCACTTGTTACTACGATGCTTGGTCTGGTTGTCGCAATTCCTCTACTGTTCCTGTACACCATCGTACACAGTAAAGGTCGTCGTTTGGTTCAAACTCTTGAAGAACAGAGTGCAGGCTTCATCGCTCGCTATCAGGAAAAACTGCATAAAGCCGAAAGCTAAGGAGGCATTATGTGGTGGTTAGTTGGAGAACTTGAATCAATTAGGCGCTTCTTGGGAATGGGTGGCGACGTACTTGTCGTCATCTTTATCCTCAGCTTCATGTTGTGGGCAGTATTGCTAGAACGTTGGTTTTACTTCGCTGCCGTCGCTCCAAAAGCAATGAAAAAAGCCGTTAGCTTTTGGGAAGAGCGCTCAGAACATAAAAGCTGGAACGCTAAGATGATCCGACAAGAAATCGTTTCTCGTCAGGATATTGAGAATAAGAAAGGGCTGCCAATCGTTAAGGTACTGATTGCACTTTGTCCCCTACTTGGTCTACTCGGCACTGTTGTCGGTATGATTCAAGTATTCGATATCTTAGCGGTTACAGGTACAGGAAGCCCTCGAGCAATGGCCTCGGGGATCTCAAAGGCAACAATCCCAACATTAGCGGGAATGGTGGCTTCTCTATCAGGACTTTTCTTTAGTACTCGTCTTGATCATTTAGCCAGAGTCACCACGCAGAAGCTTGAAGACAAGCTAAAGCACATTGCCTGAGTAAACGGAATTAGAGGTATAGGTCATGAAGAGACGCTATAGCAGTGATAGCAGCGAAGAAGCCGCTATCGATATGACACCGATGCTAGACATCGTATTCATCATGTTGATCTTCTTTATCGTAACAACATCGTTTGTTAAAGAAGCAGGTCTAGAAGTAAATCGTCCTACGGCAAGCTCTGCGCAAACCGTGAAGAAAGGTAACATCATGGTGGCAATTGGTGCTGCTGGAGATGTTTGGGTTGATAAGCGCCGCATCGAAGTCGATGCAGTACGTGCCAACATAGAACGTCTACGCGCTGAAAGCCCAGATGGTGCGGTTGTTATTCAAGCGGATACCGAAGCCAATGCGGGCGTAGTCGTGAAGGTAATGGACCAGATTAAGATGGCAGGTGTAGAAAGCATCTCTATTGCCGCAACGAATAAGGATTAAGCTTATGCGGTATCTGGCCTCAATTGCACTGGCGCTCATTGTCTCCCTCGGGTTGTTCTGGGGGATGGACAAGCTAGTAAACAAAGAGCGCCACGAGCTAGTGTCGAATGATGATCTTCGTATGGTGGAATTCATTCGCATTAAACCGGACGAAAAAATACAGGAGAAGAAACGCCAACTTCCGAAACCACCACCACCAAAACGTCCACCACCACCACCTGAAATGAAGGTGACGTCGACGGTTAAACCAGTAATGGATCAAGTCCCAATGGACATGCCAAAGCTTGATCTACCTGTAAACGTGACGGGGGGGGTCTGTATTAGGTCACTACTCTCAAGGCGGTGGTGCACAAATGGCAGGTAGCGGAGGACCAACACCGCTTGCGACATTCCAACCTCAGATGCCTAGAAAGGCAGCTAAGGCTGGCATTGAGAAAGGTGTTGTTTTACTTGAATTCACAGTAAACGCACGAGGTGCAGTTGAGGATATTAAAGTCCTTAAAGAAAAACCTCGCCGTTTAGGCTTAGGCAAGGCAGCAAGAAAGACCGTTTCCAAATGGACTTTCAAACCAAAACTGGTTGATGGAAAACCTGTCAGCACACGCTTATCCCAAGAGATTGAGTTTTCAACCAACTAAGGAGTCACCATGAAAAGTTTATGGAAAAGCAAAGTGGCTTCTTTAATTCTCCTTGTTGGGGTGGCAGTTGCCACTCCTTCAATGGCGAAGGAAGCACCGCAATTATCCGATCGAACATTCCGCACAGTGAACAAAGTTCAAGAGTTAATTGCGACCGAAAAATACTCAGCAGCAAAAGAAAAGCTGACTAGTGCCTTGGATAGCACAAAGTCAAAGAAATACGACAGAGCCGTCTTACTTCAGCAAACGGGTTTTCTTTACTCTTTACAAGACAACTATGCGCAAGCAGCGAAGTACTTTGCAGAGGCACTAAAACTAGATGCTTTACCTGTGCCCGTTGCTCAACAAGTTCGCTACAGCCTAGCTCAATTATATTTGGCTGAAGAGAAATTTAAGTTATCTGTAAAGACAATGAATGAGTGGTTTAAAGTTGCAGAGACAACCAAAGAAAAACCGCAAGCTCATGCTTACATCACTCTAGCTAGTGCATACATTCAGTTGGAAGACTACAGAAATGCAATTCCTCCAACGAAGAAAGCAATATCGATGACTAAGAATCCAAGTGAATCTTGGTATTTGATCCTAGTGGCTTCTCACTACGAGCTAGGTCAGCTGAAGAGTGTGGCAAGTGTACTGAAAACGCTGACTTCTAAATACCCAGAGAAAAAGCGTTATTGGATGCAGCTTTCCGGCGTATACATGGAGCTAGGCCAAGAGCGTAACTCACTAGCGGCTCTAGAAGCCGTATATAAAATGGGTAAGCTTGAGGGCGAAAAAGAGTACTTGAGACTTGTTAACTTCTTGGCCTACCAAGGTATCCCTTATAAAGCAGCTAAAACACTTGAAAGAGAGATGACTTCGGGAAACATAGAGAAGACAAAGGCGAACTATGATCGCTTGGCAAGTTTTTGGCAACAGGCGAAAGAGCTAGATGAATCTATCATCGCATATAAGACGTCTTACGAGATGGCACCATCCGCGAAAACTCAGATTCAAATCGCTCGCTTGATGATTCAAGACAAACAGTATTCACAAGCAACGAGGTTTGCTCATACAGCAGCCTCAGATGCCACAAAAGAACAAAAGGCGGAGCTAGAATACATCCGTGGTATGGCTTTTTTCGAGCTTAAACAGCCTCAAAAAGCACTGCAAGCAATGAAAGGAGCGGCTAAATCACCAACTTTCAAGCCTACGGTAAGCCCTTGGATCAATTTCCTAGAGTCGCAAGGTTAATAGGTACTCATTATTTGCAAGCTAGCAACCCAAGTGGTTGTGATTGCTCCGAAAATTAAGTGTGAGTCAGTCGCACGCCTGGGGAAGTGAGAGCTTCCCCTTTTTTCGTTGTGAATCTGATAGGCTTGAGTGGCCCGCCACTTGATTTAGATCCGACAAGATCAACTGGCAACCCATTAAAGATCGTGATACTCTTCGCCTCCATTTTTCTGGCGGGATTATCACCAATCTCAATCCCTTTGGTGGTGAAACCATCATTGCCAGTGCTATCGTTATTACATTGTCGATACTTTCTCTCGGCACTTACTCAATCCAACCAAAAGTGGAACAGTACAATGGGCAAAGGTACTCTCTATATCGTATCTGCACCTAGCGGCGCAGGTAAATCTAGCTTGATCTCAGCAATGTTGGAACGTAATCCGACATACGCAATGAAAGTGTCTGTGTCTCATACAACCCGCGGCATGCGCCCAGGTGAAGAAAACTGTGTCCACTACCATTTCGTTGCTAAAGAAGAGTTTGAAGCTCTGATTGCAAAAGGCGATTTCCTAGAATACGCAGAAGTGTTTGGTAACTACTACGGCACATCACGCGTATGGATTGAAGAAACGCTAAACAAAGGCATCGACGTCTTTCTAGACATCGACTGGCAAGGCGCACGCCAAATTCGTGAGCAGATGTCGGAAGCGAAGAGCATCTTTATCCTGCCTCCTTCAAACGGTGAACTAGAACGTCGCCTAAACACTCGTGGTCAAGACAGTGAAGAAGTGATCGCGAAACGTATGGCAGAAGCAAAGTCTGAAATCTCACACTACAACGAATACGACTATGTGATCGTAAACGATGATTTCGACACCGCATTAATGGATTTCAAAGCCATTCTGCGCGCAGAAAGATTGAAGGAAGAAAAACAAGCTGCTAAATATAAAGGCATGCTTGATGCACTTCTAGCAGAATAAAACTGCTGATATCTAAGCGTCTTCTTCGAGCCGGAATTTATAATTCCAACCCGCTTAGATATAAAAATGAATTTTTGCTTCTTTATTACGGTAAGGAAGCTTATATTGCTTATATAGAAAGTCATTGTTGTTACACGTCTTATCGCTAGCAAATACAGCCTTGAGACTGTATACTTTCTCGTCATTCAAAATTTAGTTAACTATTTGGAGTCCTCATGGCACGCGTAACTGTTCAAGACGCTGTTGAAAAAGTTGGCAACCGTTTCGACCTAGTACTGATTGCGGCTCGCCGCGCTCGTCAAATGCAAACTGGCGGTAAAGATGCACTAGTGCCAGAAGAGAACGATAAGCCAACGGTTATCGCTCTACGCGAAATCGAAGAAGGTTTAATTACTAAAGAAGTTCTAGACGCTCGTGAACGTCAAGAACAGCAAGAGCAAGAAGCGGCAGAGCTAGCGGCAGTAAGCAGCATCGCTCACAACCGTTAATTCTGACTTTAGAATTCAACAACCTCCCGGGCCTATAATTTGTATCTATTCGATAGCCTCAAAGACGTTGCCCAAGAATACCTAACAGAGCCTCAAATTGAGGCTCTGCGTCAATCTTATGTGGTAGCAAGAGATGCCCATGAAGGGCAAACCCGCTCTAGCGGTGAACCATACATCATCCACCCCGTTGCTGTAGCCAGAATTTTGGCTGAAATGCGCCTCGATATCGAAACCCTTCAAGCAGCTTTACTGCATGACGTCATCGAAGACTGTGATGTTACTAAAGAAGACCTTGAAGAGAAGTTTGGCAATACCGTGGCAGAGCTGGTTGATGGTGTATCTAAACTGGACAAACTCAAATTCCGCGATCGCAAAGAGGCGCAAGCTGAGAACTTCCGCAAAATGGTACTTGCCATGGTGCAAGACATTCGCGTCATTCTCATCAAGCTAGCTGACCGCACGCACAACATGCGCACGTTGGGAGCCCTACGCCCGGATAAAAAGCGTCGTATTGCCCGCGAAACACTAGAGATCTACTCTCCACTCGCTCACCGTCTTGGTATTCACAATATCAAAACGGAACTCGAAGAACTTGGCTTCGAAGCGCTTTACCCAAACCGCTACCGCGTCCTAAAAGAAGTGGTACGAGCGGCGCGTGGTAATCGTAAAGAGATGATCCAGCGTATTCATAGCGAAATCGAAGGTCGACTGGAAGATGTTGGCTTGAATGCGCGCGTGTTAGGTCGTGAGAAAAACCTGTTCTCCATCTACAACAAGATGAAAACCAAAGAACAGCGCTTCCACACCATCATGGATATCTACGCTTTCCGAGTGGTTGTTGATACTGCCGATACTTGTTATCGCGTTCTAGGCCAAGTACACAGCTTGTATAAGCCGCGTCCTGGTCGCATGAAAGATTATATCGCGGTACCAAAAGCGAACGGCTACCAATCGCTACACACTTCTATGGTCGGCCCACACGGCGTACCTGTTGAAGTTCAGATCCGTACCGAAGATATGGATCAAATGGCGGACAAAGGTGTTGCTGCGCATTGGTCTTACAAAGACAAGGGCGACAGATCTGGCACGACAGCGCAAGTGAAAGCTCAGCGTTGGATGCAAAGCCTGCTTGAGCTACAACAAAGTGCTGGTAACTCATTCGAATTCATTGAAAACGTAAAATCAGATCTGTTCCCAGATGAGATTTACGTCTTCACACCAAAAGGTCGTATCGTTGAATTGCCATTAGGCGCAACAGCAGTCGACTTTGCCTATGCCGTACATACTGATGTCGGTAACTCTTGTGTTGGTGCTCGTGTTGACCGTAACCCTTACCCACTAAGTAAGGCACTGAAGAATGGTCAGACAGTAGAAATCATCAGTGCACCAGGTGCTCGTCCAAATGCAGCTTGGTTGAACTATGTTGTAACTTCTCGTGCCCGCACTAAGATTCGTCAAGTGTTGAAGACCATGCGTCGTGAAGAGTCGATTACCCTAGGTCGTCGTCTACTGAATCACGCTTTGGGTCGTCATTCGATTGATTCAATCTACCCAGAAAACATCCAAGAAGTGCTGACTGATCTGCGCCTAGAAAGCGTCGATGATCTGCTAGCAGCCATTGGTTTGGGTGAATTGATGAGCATCGTCATCGCGCGTCGCCTACTGGGTGACACTGATGAATTGACCACCACAAGCTCGATTCCAAACGAATCTAACAAGAAACTGCCAATCCGTGGTGCAGAAGGTCTGCTACTGACTTTCGCAAATTGTTGTCACCCTATCCCGGATGACCACATCATTGCCCACGTATCACCAGGTCGTGGTCTTGTGGTACACCGTGAAACGTGTCCAAACGTACGCGGATACCAAAAAGAGCCAGACAAATACATGGCAGTCGCTTGGTCTGAAGAGTACGACAAAGAGTTCATTGCTGAACTGAAAGTCGATATGCTCAATAACCAAGGTGCGTTAGCGGAATTGACCAATGTGATTTCGAAAACCGGTTCGAACATTCACGGTCTCTCAACCGAAGAACGCGACGGTCGCTTGTACACCGTTACCGTTCTGCTAACCACCAAAGATCGTGTTCACCTTGCTGGCATCATGCGTAAGATTAAGACCATGCCACAGGCGACTCGAGTCAGACGAAGAAAGAACTAAACTCTATCGCCACCCACACTCTGGGTGGCGATTTTTTTATATCCCTATTTATTATGAATTTAGAACGTTACAACCGCATCCATCAGGTGTTAAAAGCACGCCAAACCGACCTCACCCTGTGCCTTGAAGAAGTTCATAAGCCAAACAACGTTTCCGCCGTGATCCGTACCGCTGACGCAACAGGCTTACACAAAGTTCATGCGATTTGGCCAGACAAAATGCGCACACTTACCCACACCTCAGCAGGTGCGCGCAACTGGGTTGAAGTGGATACTCACGATTCGATTGAAACTGCGATTACCGAGCTCAAAGCGCAAGGCATGCAAGTTCTGGTGACTAACCTTTCGGACACCGCGGTCGATTTTCGTGAAATCGACTACACCAAGCCTACGGCAATCATTCTTGGTAGCGAAAAAATCGGCGCTTCAGAACAGGCGAAGAAACTCGCAGACCAAGACATCATTATCCCAATGGTCGGTATGGTGCAGTCTTTGAATGTTTCAGTCGCCAGTGCTGTGATTCTTTATGAAGCGCAGCGTCAGCGTGAAGCCGCTGGCATGTACGAGCGTGAGGAAAGCGCGCTGCCAAAAGAGGCCATCAACCGCATTCTGTTTGAGCGTGGCCATCCTGTCTTAGCAAAAGTAGCTAAGCGCAAAGGGATGGAATATCCACAACTTGATGACAAAGGCCAGATTGTGGCTGACGAATCGTGGTGGAAAGAGATGCAAAGTAAATAATCAACTCTTGTCATCCTGAATAGCGACGAAGGAGCGAAATTCGACTCCTCACGAAGCTGTATTTTTCCCTGTACAAAAACACAGCTTCGTGGTTAACATACTGCTATGTTAACTATTTTCTTGAGCCCACTATGTCTGCCCAAATGTTATCTGCTGTTCCTTTAACTTCTCTGTCTGGGGTTGGCGCTAAAGTCGCAGAAAAACTCGCCAAAGTTGGTTTGCATAGCGTTCAAGATTTGCTGTTCCACCTTCCTCTTCGTTACGAAGATCGCACTCGCATTTACCCAATCGCCAAACTGCATGCTGGGCTTTGGGCGGCGGTACAGGGCAAAGTCATGGCTGTCGATACTACTTTCGGCAAACGCAAAATGCTGACAGTAAAAATCAGCGACGGCAATGGCACCATTACCCTACGCTTTTTTAACTTTACTGCCGCGATGAAGAACAATTTCTCGAATGGTAAGTTAGTACACGCTTACGGTGAAATTAAGCGTGGCGGGATGGGCTTAGAAATTGTTCACCCTGACTACAAGTTTTATGCAAGTGAACAAAAACCGGATGTGGAACAGAGCTTAACCCCCGTTTATCCAACCACCGATGGATTGCGTCAAATCACTTTGCGTAACCTGACGGAACAAGCTTTATCACTACTCGATAAAGCCGCAGTACAAGAATTGCTGCCTTCTGGTTTGTACAATCACCAGACAACCATGTCGCAAGCGCTGCATACGATTCATCGTCCACCTCCAACTATTAATTTGGATGAGTTTGATGAAGGCAAGCACCCTGCTCAAATTCGTTTGATCATGGAAGAGTTACTGGCGCAGAACCTCTCTATGTTGGCAGTGCGCAGCAAAGGGCAACAGGACGTTGCATTGCCTTTGGCGTCGTGTGACTCGCTGAAAAAGCAACTACTGGCTCAATTGCCCTTCTCGCCGACCAATGCTCAAGCACGAGTCGTTAAAGAAATTGAAGCTGACTTAGAAAAAACGCACCCAATGATGCGCCTTGTTCAAGGTGACGTAGGCTCGGGGAAAACTCTAGTTGCTGCGCTTGCTGCCGTCAGAGCCATTGAACACGGCTATCAAGTCGCTTTAATGGCACCGACCGAGCTGCTCGCCGAACAGCACGCGATTAACTTCGCTAATTGGTTTGAGAAAATGGGCATTCAAGTCGGTTGGCTGGCGGGCAAATTAAAAGGTAAAGCCAAAGAAGCCGAATTGGCGCGTATTGCCAGTGGTGAAGCGCAAATGGTCGTGGGCACTCACGCCCTCTTCCAAGAACATGTTGAGTTCCATCATCTTGCTTTGGTCATTATTGATGAACAGCACCGCTTTGGCGTCCACCAGCGCTTAGAGCTGCGCGAGAAAGGTGCTAAACAAGGCGCTTATCCACACCAGCTCATCATGACAGCAACGCCAATTCCGCGAACATTAGCCATGACAGCTTATGCTGACTTAGAAACCTCAGTGATTGATGAGTTACCGCCAGGTCGAACACCAATCCAGACCGTCGCGATTCCAGACACTAAACGCGATGATATCGTCGAACGAGTGCGCAATGCTTGCTTAAACGAAGGCAAACAAGCGTATTGGGTATGTACCTTAATTGATGAGTCCGAAGTCTTGGAGGCTCAAGCCGCCGCCGACACTGCAGAAGAGCTGCAACGTAAACTTCCTGACGTAAAAATTGGTCTCGTGCACGGACGAATGAAACCCGCAGAGAAGCAAGCGGTGATGCAAGACTTCAAAGACAACAAGCTGCATTTGCTAGTCGCAACGACCGTGATTGAAGTTGGCGTAGACGTACCCAATTCTAGCTTGATGATCATCGAGAACCCAGAGCGTTTAGGTTTGGCTCAGTTACACCAGTTAAGAGGACGTGTCGGTCGAGGTTCAGTCGCCAGCCATTGTGTCCTGCTATACCACTCACCACTATCAAAAACCGCGCAAAAACGTTTAGGCGTATTACGAGAAAGCAACGACGGCTTTGTGATTGCACAGAAAGATTTGGAGATTCGCGGCCCGGGCGAACTTCTTGGTACCAAACAAACTGGCTTGGCAGATTTTAAAATTGCCGACTTGGTGCGAGATCAGCGCTTAATTCCAGAAGTTCAACGCATTGCGCGCTACATTCATGACAATTACCCAACTAATGCAACAGCGATCATTGACCGTTGGCTAGGTGAACGCGACATTTACTCCAAAGCGTAAGAGATTAAGGCGAGCAATTTGGTTCGCCTTTTCTATCAACACCAAAGCAAACGTTTGCTTTTTGAATAAATCCATCTATAATCCCGCACAAAATTTATGGTGTGCGCCTTGTCACATCAAACCAACCTGAGTTGACACTGATTAACAGCAATCACAGGTCATAACGTCAACTCCACCCAGCACTCCCATTCAGCGAGCTCTGGGGCAAGAATTATTGCGACTAGCGAGACAAACATGACAACTTCAAACCGAACTTCGGAACTGGTCTATCAGTTAAACGATCGTCCACCACTACCTCAGACCATTTTTGCTGCACTTCAGCACTTATTGGCGATGTTCGTAGCCGTTATTACCCCTTCTCTGATCATTTGTCAGTCTTTGGGTGTGCCTGCTGACCAAACCAACACCATCATCAGCATGTCGCTGTTTGCATCTGGCGTATCTTCCTTTATTCAAATTCGAACCTTTGGCCCTATCGGCTCTGGCTTGCTTTCAGTGCAAGGCACCAGCTTCAACTTCCTTGGTCCAATCATTGGTGCGGGTCTTTCTCTTAAAGCCGGCGGCGCGGACATCAGCACCATGATGGCAGCGATTTTCGGTACTATCTTGGTAGCGTCTTTTGCAGAAATCCTGCTATCTCGCGTTTTAGAACACGCACGCCGCATCATCACTCCATTGGTATCTGGCATCGTCGTGACGCTTATCGGTCTGACGCTTATCCAAGTGGGTTTGGTATCAATGGGCGGAGGCTATGCGGCGATGAGCGATGGCTCTTTCGGTAGCCTAGACAAGTTAGCCCTCGCAGGCACAGTGCTTGGCTTGATCGTTATTCTTAACCGCTCAAAGAACCCATACCTACGTGTAGCTTCTATCGTAATTGCAATGCTGGTTGGCTACATCATGGCGTACTTCATGGGCATGGTCGACACATCAACACTGGGCGAAACTGACCTCATCGCACTGCCGATTCCAATGCAATACGGCTTAAGCTTTGACTGGTCGCTGTTTATTCCACTGGTTCTGATTTTCTTTATCACGGCACTAGAAGCGATCGGTGACATTACCGCAACGTCTGAAGTTTCCGGTGAGCCAGTGAAAGGTCCGGTTTACATGAAGCGCATCAAAGGCGGCGTATTAGCTGACGGTCTGAACTCAGCGATTGCAGCAGTATTCAACAGCTTCCCGAACTCTACCTTTAGTCAAAACAACGGCATCATTATGCTCACTGGCGTAGCCAGCCGTTACGTAGGTTACTTTATCTCAGGCATGCTAGTGATTTTGGGGCTGTTCCCGGGTGTGGCAAGTTTTGTGCAGTTGATTCCTGAGCCAGTTCTGGGCGGCGCGACTATCGTGATGTTCGGTACCATTGCCGCAGCGGGCGTACGCATCATCTCTCGTGTCGACCTCGATCGCCGCGCAATCCTGATTATGGCGCTGTCATTCTCAATGGGCTTGGGCATTGCACAAAAGCCAGAAATTCTGCAATTTATGCCTGAGTTCATTAAGAGCATTTTCTCCACCGGCGTAGCAGCAGGCGGCATCACCGCTATCGTATTGAACCTACTGCTTCCTGAGAAATTGGAAGAGGAAGATGAGCTGGTAGCTCAAGAGGTAAAAGAATCCTAACCTTGCCTAGGATGATCGGGAAGCCCAACCAGCAATAGGTTGGGCTTTTTTATTGGAAGTGATTGAGCGAAGAACGCTTACTTGGTTGGGAAACTGATTTGTGCGCTTAACCCGCCTTCACTGCGGTTACGTACCACAACCGAACCAGAGTGTTGACTGACGATACGTTTAACAATGGCTAAGCCCAAACCTGTTCCTTCACTACCACGTGCAGTATCACCACGAGTAAAAGGTTCAAACAAGCGTGCGATTTGCGATTGCTCGATACCTGGACCATTGTCTTCAACGCAAACCCACACCAACTGTTTGTCGGCGGTGACGCCCGTACTGATTTTCACCCAGCCATTACCATAACGCAGAGCATTAACCACAAGGTTACTCACCGCACGTTTAATTGCGATTGGGCTACCCTTAGCGGTTGGCATCGTAGGGTTGAGATCAGTTTCGATTTCGACTTCATAGCCCCCTTCCGACGTTGCTACATCGCTGGTGATGGTGTTGATATCCACCTGCTCAAACGACTCTTTGTTTACCGGCTTGAGGTAGTCCATAAACTGGCTGATGATCTCGTTACACTCTTCAGTATCACTGATGATACCTTCGGCTAGGTAACTGTCTTCAGGTGACATCATTTCTGTCGCAAGGCGAATACGCGTCAGTGGCGTGCGTAAGTCGTGGCTGATGCCTGCCATCAGTAACGCACGATCTTCTTCCAGTTCTTGAATGCCTTTCGACATCTGGTTGAATGCGCGAGTGACAGAGCGGATTTCTGAAGCACCTTTCTCCGGCAACGGCGGTGGAATTTCGCCTCGACCGACTCCTTTCGCGGCTTTTTCTAGCGCAATCAAAGGTCGGTTTTGTAAACGGATAAACAACCAGCCACCAGCAATGATCAGAAGCGCCATGATCAAGCTATTACGGAACAGCGGAGCAAAGTCCTCTTCTTGCAGTTCAGAAAGCGGAATACGGATGATGGAGTTCGGCAACTGATCGATGCGCATCCACAGAATGTAGCTTTCACTGCCAAGCAGCAAACGCACTTCCGTTGGAGAGCCGAGCTCTTGCGTCATCTCTTCCGACATCAAGTCAATCGACATCGCATGATTGAACTCATTCATCATCTCGCTATCGACGCTATGTACCGTCACACCCAAGTTTTCCAGCAGTTGATGGCGCAGTGGCGCATCGGACTTGAGTAAGCCATCTTCATCGAGCACCAGATTCAATTCATGGGCGAGAATTTTGTTGAACTGCTGCAAACTTGGCATCAACGCGTAGTTAAAAACGGCGTAGTAAGAAAAGACTTGGCTAGCGAGAAGCAAAGAGATGAACAGCAGAATGGATTGTGTAAATGAACTTCGGATTCGCATGGAGGATCCCTAATGGACTGTTCCTAGTGAACAACATTAATTGCGAGTTTCCAGCCCTCAAACAGGAAGGAGGCTTGAGGGTGGAATATGAGCAGCCGAGTATTATCGGCAGGCCTTAGAAGGTATTACGCTTCTTTGCCGTCTGGGACGAACACGTAACCTAAGCCCCATACCGTTTGGATGTAGCGTGGTTTGCTTGGATCGTCTTCTAGCATGCGGCGTAGACGTGAGATTTGAACGTCGATAGAACGCTCCATCGCTGAGTATTCACGACCACGAGCCATGTTCATCAGCTTATCACGCGACATCGGCTCACGAGCGTTGGTCACTAGCGCTTTCAGCACTGCGAATTCACCCGAAGTCAGTGGCATCGCTTCGTCACCACGGAACATTTCACGCGTACCTAAGTTCAGACGGAAGTCGCCGAACTCAACCACTTTCTCTTCCGTGCTTGGCGCACCTGGCAGTTCAACCGTTTGGCGGCGAAGTACTGCTTTAATTCGAGCCAGCAGTTCACGCGGGTTGAACGGCTTTGGTAAGTAATCGTCTGCACCGACTTCAAGACCAACGATACGATCAACTTCATCGCCTTTCGCCGTCAGCATAAGAATAGGTAGCATGTTGTTGGCGTGACGTAGACGACGACAAATCGATAAGCCATCTTCGCCCGGCAACATTAAATCCAACACCATAAGGTGGAAGTTTTCACGGGTCAGAAGACGATCCATCTGCTCGCCGTTAGCGACACTTCTCACCTGAAAACCTTGCTCAGAAAGGTAACGCTCCAATAGAGCACGCAAACGAGCATCGTCATCAACCACTAATATTTTATGATTTTCCTGCATTGAAACATCCTTTCAGAGGCATCTATAGTCAAAAATGTATCACTGTTTTTTCAAACGTGCTTGTTCAAATTGTTACTCTTTTTATCTTAACCACGATTTTGATGGATTATTTCGATGTTTCACGTTGTTTTTCTTCTCATCACAACAATTTACAGTCAGACAAAATCAAGGCTTCTATACCCAAGTGACTTCAAGATGCAGGATTCAGAGCGCTGTCATTGATTCGAGTTCAAGGAAAACAACGCAGCGTAATAGCCAGCTCTTTCCAAGTTGTTTGACACAGCCATTGGTTTAATAAAAAAAGCGGGTCAATTACACGCTCCCGAAGGGCTCTCTTTACAAATGCTAAGGCTCTTGGCTTGTATACTTTGTTGCCGATTCTTGATTTAGGCCCACTAGACCTTTAAATCGCCGCCGCATCTACAAACCAAGTCATTCTCGCTGAACCTAGCATCTTGAGGTTACTTGGGTATATGATCAACAGAATCCAATAACGGCTGATTTACTTCTAATGAAAACCAATTTAATTACCCGTGAAGGCTACAATCGCCTAAAAACCGAACTCGACTTTTTATGGCGAGAAGAACGCCCAGAAGTCACCAAAAAAGTTACTTGGGCAGCAAGTTTGGGCGACCGAAGCGAAAACGCAGATTATCAGTACAACAAAAAACGCCTGCGTGAAATTGACCGTCGTGTCAGATACTTACGTAAGCGCCTAGAGCAAGTCAAAGTGGTGGATTACTCACCTCAGCAAGAAGGCAAAGTGTTCTTTGGTGCTTGGGTGGAAATTGAGAATGAAGCGGGCGATGTGAAGAATTTCCGCATCGTTGGTCCTGATGAAATCTATGGTGATGCGAAAGGCTATATCTCGATTGATTCCCCAATGGCTCGTGCACTACTAAAAAAAGAAGTCGATGACGAATTCGCAGTAAGAACGCCGGAAGGCTACAAAGAATGGTTTATCAACAGCATTCGCTACCAAGCCGAAGAACATTGATTCTGCGACCGGATAAAAGAAAGCCGCACTTTTTAGTGCGGCTTTTGCGTTTTGAATATCAACCTTGAAGGTTACTCTTCGTAGTCAGGCTTCTCGGTCACAATGTAGTTGGTATCGCTGGCAACGATCGCACCGTGCTTCAAGAAGTTCTTACCCAGAATCATGCTGTAATGGAAGCGGCTACGATCTTGCAAGTTAACGCGAATCTTCTTCTCCAGTTCACCCAGCTTAACGTGCATTTCCACCACCGGACGTACGTTGGCTTTCTCACCTTTCTTGGCTTTGATGCGCATCACGTCAACAACGGGCTTGGTAAATTCTTTCTTCATGCCGCTGTCGTTCTCGTAGGTGAAGCTCACCATGTCTTTGCCATCTTTCTCGAACTGTTTGATGTTCTTGGCATTAATTGAGCTCACATCCGCGCCCGTATCCAATTTCACCGGGAAAGACATGCCTTCTACTTCTGCCACTTCAATATGACCGGCTTTAAACAGCGGACGCGCATCCAATAAGTGATCAGCGCGTGTATTCAACAGCACACCACCTTTCGCCATGTTGTGGCCGAAGACAAAGAACGGCTGTTCTTGATCGTCTTTCTTCAATACATCAATGGCAAATTCGATGCTCTTCTCTTCATCACCAAATAGGAAGTCACCCTCAACGACTGGGCGAACCGAGTCACCCACTTTGAGCTTCTTCAATACGCGTTTAGTGATTTTCTCTTCCTTGCCTTTCGCGCTTGGCAGATAGAAGGTCACCACTTCTTTCTTGTCTTTTTCCGTCAATTCAAAGCCATCCACACGCAACAATGGCGTTTTAACCGCGAAGGTGGGATACGCAGGCAGTACATGACCATCAATATTGACTGACTCTTCAGGTGAGATAACCAATGGCTTAGATTTCAGAGCATTCTTAAATGACTTCTCAACGCCACCGAGCAAGTTCTCTTTGTCGGTGTCAATCACGAAGTGCTGGCTTGCAACGTCTTTACCCAGACGAATTTGCGAGCTAAAGCTGCTGCGATCACGCAAGTAAACCAGCCATTGTTGCGTCTCAGTTTCACTCACTTGCACCGGAAGATAAACCAAAGGACGCTCACTCTTGCTGGTTTTCAACATACGTACTAATGGTCGGGTCATTGGATGACGCTTGCCGTTCTCACCTTCTAAAGTGAAAGAAACTTGTTTTTTCTTCTTATCCACTTTGATATTCAGCGCATGCACGTTGGTGTAACGGCTAGAAGTTGAAATGCTCACCTTGTATGGCACCCCTTCCACTTCAACCGTTTCTTTCTTACCGATCATCTGCGCCTTTTGTTGCTCTTGCAGGTAATCGTAACCAGCAAATACCCACGCGTTGTTGTCGAGGTAAGTCTTACCGATCAAGATAGGTGCTGAGAATTGAGTGCGCTTGGTCAGGTTAACCACGGTGTCCACAGTGTGTCCTGCAATGGTCATCGGCATTTTCACCGTCGGGCGGAGAATTGGTTTTTCGCTGGTACGGCTGCGGATCGCACTGATGCGTTCAAGATCATCAGTTATCTTAATTTCTTTGCCTGTGTACGGATGATGAATAGTGAAACTCACGGTCACTTGGTACGGCTTAAAACTGTCAGCATCCCACTTGGCTTTGGTGCCACCAAGATCATCAATGATTGCCCACATCAGCTTGTTATCTTTGAGGCTTTTGTATTCTGGGTTGCTGCTGCTGACGTGAATGTTTTCTGCGTGCATTGAGGTCGTGTCGGCGCCGGTATCAATCTTGCCGATGAAAGGAACATCACTTAGCTCTGGAATCTCGCTGTAATAAACGCTTTCAACACGACCGAGAACCACTTTGCCGTCAAGTTGATAGATTGGATATTGAGTAGTCGCAGATAAAGATTGCGACCAAGAAAATGGAGCGACTAACAAGGCACCTGAAAGCGCCACAGCCAAAGACATTTTTTTCATTATTGTTTTCCGTAAGTGCCAAGGTACAGAATATAGGCAGTCATTTTTGAATAAGTTCTGAATTTAATTACAGTTTTGACACAAAATTGACCAATGTCCACCGACGCTCAGTAAATTTTTGAGTTACTAGTTTAAAACATTGCAAATTCCATGAATGACCCCAATGTTCTATACACAACCAATACCCAAACAGAATTAAAGAGAATACACGGATGAGCCAAGCTATCTGTCGCATGATTGCTCAAGAGCTGAATGTTCGCCCTGAGCAAGTCAATGCCGCTGTAACCCTTATCGATGACGGTAACACAGTCCCATTTATTGCTCGTTACCGTAAAGAGGTGACGGGCGGCCTTGATGATACCCAACTGCGTACTCTAGACAGCCGTCTGTCTTACCTTCGTGAACTGGACGATCGCCGTCAAACCATCCTGAAATCGATCCAAGAACAAGGCAAACTCACGCCAGAACTCGAACAAGAGATCACTCAGGCAGACAGCAAGACTCGTCTTGAAGACTTGTACTTACCTTACAAACCAAAGCGTCGCACCAAAGGTCAGATCGCGATTGAAGCCGGTCTTGAGCCACTTGCAGACCAGCTTTGGAATCATCCGCAAACTGAGCCAGAAAGCGAAGCAAGCAAATACCTTGATGCAGACAAAGGCGTGGCAGACACCAAAGCCGCACTGGATGGCGCGCGCGCGATCATCATGGAACGCATCGCTGAAGACGCGAACCTGCTAGAGAAAATTCGTGGCCACCTAAACCGCAATGCGGAAATGGGCGCTCGCGTCGTTGAAGGCAAAGAGCAAGAAGGTGAGAAGTTTAAAGACTACTTCAACCACAACGAACCACTAAGCAAAGTACCATCACACCGTGCGTTGGCGATGCTGCGTGGTCGCAATGAAGGCTTCCTGACATTGGCAATGAATGCCGATCCAGAGCAAGAAGAAGGCGTACGTCAGTCTTACTGCGAAACCATTATTGCTGACCACTACGGCGTGACACTCAGCAGCGCACCGGCGGATGCATGGCGCAAGCAAGTGATCAGCTGGTCATGGCGTATCAAAGTATCGATGCACATGGAAACCGAGCTAATGGGCGCAATGAAAGAGCGCGCAGAAATCGAAGCGATCGAAGTATTCGCCACTAACTTAAAAGACTTGTTGATGGCAGCACCGGCAGGCCCTCGTGCAACACTTGGCCTCGATCCGGGTCTGCGCACAGGCTCGAAGATCGCTATTGTCGATCCGACTGGTAAAGTGCTTGCAACCGAAACCATCTACCCTCACCCACCACAAAAGCAATACGACAAGTCAGCGCAAATCGTTGATCAGTTGGTGCGCAAGTACAACGTCGATTTGATTGCGATCGGTAACGGCACGGCTTCACGTGAAACCGACAGCTTTGTCGCAGACGTCATCAAACGTGGCAACTTGAAAGTTCAGAAAATCATCGTGAGTGAAGCGGGTGCATCGGTTTACTCAGCGTCTGAGCTTGCAGCAAAAGAATTCCCAAATATGGACGTGTCTCTGCGTGGTGCGGTGTCGATTGCCCGTCGTCTACAAGACCCGCTAGCGGAACTAGTGAAAATTGATCCTAAGTCGATCGGCGTGGGTCAGTATCAGCACGATGTTAGCCAATCTATGCTGGCAAAACGCCTAGATGCGATTGTGGAAGACTGTGTAAACGCGGTCGGTGTTGATGTGAACACCGCCTCAGCGGCACTACTGACGCGCGTAGCGGGCTTGTCGAGCACCATCGCGCAGAATATTGTCGACTTCCGTGATGAAAACGGTCGTTTCGAAGCACGTACAACCTTGAAGAAAGTACCTCGTTTGGGTCCTAAGGCGTTCGAGCAGTGTGCGGGCTTCCTACGAATCATGGATGGTAAGAACCCACTTGATGCGTCTGCGGTTCACCCAGAAGCGTACCCAGTGGTAAAAGCAATCTCGGAGAAGAACAACAAAGACATCAAAGCACTGATTGGTGATTCAAGCTTCCTAAAAGGTCTACATGCGGTGGATTACACCGACGATAACTTCGGTGTGCCAACCATTACCGACATCATTAAAGAGCTAGATAAACCGGGTCGTGACCCACGTCCAGAATTCAAAACGGCGACGTTTGCAGAAGGCGTGAACTCAGTTTCTGACTTAGAGCCGGGCATGATTCTAGAAGGCGTAGTATCGAACGTAGCAAACTTTGGTGCCTTCGTTGATATCGGCGTTCACCAAGATGGTCTCGTACACATCTCAGCACTGACAGACCGCTTTGTGTCTGATCCACGTGAAGTGGTGAAAGCGGGCGACATCGTCAAAGTGAAAGTGATGGAAGTCGACGTACAACGCAAGCGTATCGCTCTATCCATGCGTTTGAACGATGAACCTGGCCAAGACAATCGCAGCCAACGTTCCGCTGCGCCGCGTCGTAATGACCAGCCACAACGTCGCCAGCCTCGCCGTGATGATGCAGCCTCAAACAACGCAATGGGTGGTGCATTTGCAGCCGCGTTTGCTAAAGCGAAAAAGTAATCTCGCCTAGGCCTCCACCGCTAACGAACTCTCACAGCGAAAAAGAAAACGCTCCAATCAGTCAGCCTGCTTGGAGCGTTTTTGTTTGAATAGGATATTGAGTCGTCATAATACTGCTATCACTTCTGACGGTGTATGGGGCGCAACCGAATGACCATAATGAAACTTGATCACCTTCCTGCGTTTTTCCATTAATCCTTCTTTGACCGCAGCATCCAAAATGCGCTTAGGCAAGCGGAATCGAATCGCGTAACTCTTTCCTTGGCTGTTACTATAAGTACTCAGTGCGAGAAGGTCGAAAAGTCGCGCTAAGGCATCTTTCGGTTCCTCATGATATTGAGTATCAACCTCTGTCTCCATTTCATAATCGGGATGCTCGGAAGGATCCCAAGAAGACTGACGTCGCCTTTTATCATCACTTTTGACTTTTCTTTCAGCGTTGGTTTTCGCTAAAGCGACCGTTGGTGCAACAGGTTCACGAACTTTATTATCTCGTGCAGCCTGCTCCGTCTGCACATTCACGGATGGGGCGATCAGTGGCACACTCACAGTGGTCGGTGACACAATCATTGCGAATCCTCCTCAAAGAATCGCCCAAACTCGCCAATTCAGCCAAAACACAAAAATGACACCTTGCGCTTTAGCAACTTCTTTATCGACCAATTTTTATACAACTTTAGCAACTTGTTGCATCCAATTATCGTTCAGTGACAAATTCAATAAGCTGATCGCAAAAAGACTTCGATTCCGTCATAAAGGGAGCATGAGATGATTGAGCAAAAATATATTGCTTCGAGTCCGGCATAACCTCTTGTAGATCGTGCGCTACTTTGATCGGAACCAACCCATCTAAACGACCGTACAAACGCAATACAGGCATTGCTAATTGCGCAAGCTGATCGCGCAAATCGACATCCGCCAAAATATTTAAGCCTACCAGCAAAGAGTCTGGATTTGGTTGAGGTCGAGACAGCACGGCTTGTTTAAGTTGCCTAACATCTTGACGAGCAGAAGGGCTACCCATCGCCTGTAACGCCATAAAACGCTCAATCGTTTGTGAGAAGTCTTCCATTAACTGTTCAGTAAACGCACTCAGCACATTAGGTTGAATGCCACGCCATGGACGTTGTGCCGCGAACTTAGGCGAGCTTGCTACCGTAATTAACTTATTCACTCTGTCTGGCGCATTCAATGCCACATGCGTAGCCACTAATCCACCTAATGACCATCCGAGCCACACCGCCTTTTCTGGTGCGCCTTGAAGTACCATTTCTGCTATCTCAGCGAGATCTTGCGCATGACTGCTTGCACTATGTCCATAGCCGGGTAAGTCCACAACATGCAATGTAAACTGAGACTGAAGCGCTTCTACCGTTTGCTGCCAAACCGCGCCATTCATGCCCCAGCCATGAAGCAATACTAAATCCGGCCCTTGGCCAAACGACTGCCAGTGCAATTTCGTGCTCATGCTCTCAACCTCTCCTACTAATTTGAACGGATAACCATTTCAATGCTGATAAGCTAGTTTTCTCACTAAAGGAAACTGTATGTTATCTCATCACTGGCAAAACATCATGTTTCGCCTTCTCGGTAGCCAATGTGCACTTTGCCAGTTCCCGCTCGAAAGTGGGCAACCTTCCATTCTGCGTTGGTGTTCCAGCTGTACTGAACTACTACAACCTCAGCCAAGGTGTTTGCGCTGCGGACTCCAACTTCACTCTACAGATTCAGAGCAGGTATTAGTCTGCGGCGCTTGTTTAGCGGATCCACCACCCTGGCAAAAACTCTACACCTTAGGTGATTACAGCTTCCCACTGGCTGGGGAAATTCAGCGGTTTAAAGATCGCCGTGAATTATGGCAAGTGTCGGGGCTTTGCCATCAACTTGCAGAGCAAATCTCGGACCCTGCCCCACTATTGACAAGCGTCCCCATTCATTGGAAACGCTACCTCACCAGGGGCTTCAATCAAAGTGCAATCTTAACGCGCTACCTTGCACAAAACTTATCGCAAGCACACGATACTCAACTTTTTAGCAAAGTGCGTTATACCCGCTCGCAACGACACTACCGAAAACAGCTTAGAAAAGAGAATCTCGCTCATGCCTTTAAGCTAAATCGAATCCCAGAACAAAAACACATCGCCATTGTTGATGATGTGGTTACCACAGGCAGTACGGTCCGACAATTATGTCAATTACTACTTGAAGTTGGGGTCGAAAGAATTGATATTTACTGCATCTGCCGAACTCCTGTTCCAAATACGATCTAGAACGCTTTGCCATGCCTTAGTAGCAAAAATACTAGACCGTTACGCTAACAAGAGTAAAATAGCAGCAATAGCCTACAAAATTACTCAGGTATTCGTCGTGTCAAATATTACTATTACAGAAACAGCGCAAACACATTTCGCTAACCTTTTGGGCCAACAGCCTGAAGGTACTAACATTCGAGTGTTCGTCGTTAATCCAGGAACACAAAACGCTGAATGCGGCGTATCTTACTGCCCACCTGAAGCGGTTGAAGGTACTGACACTGAAATCCCTTACAGCGGTTTCTCTGCATTCGTTGACGAGCTAAGCTTACCGTTCCTTGAAGATGCTGAAATCGACTTCGTGACAGACAAGATGGGTTCACAACTGACCCTTAAAGCGCCTAACGCCAAAATGCGCAAAGTGTCTGACGACGCACCGCTTGTAGAGCGTGTTGAGTATGTCATTCAAACTCAAGTGAACCCACAGCTAGCAGGTCACGGTGGCCACGTAAACCTAGTTGAAATCACAGAAGATGGTATTGCTATCGTCGCATTTGGTGGTGGCTGTAATGGCTGTTCAATGGTTGATGTCACTCTAAAAGAGGGCATCGAAAAAGAACTGCTAAACCAATTTGTTGGTGAACTAACAGCAGTTCGTGATGCGACTGAACACGATCGCGGTGATCACTCTTACTACTGAGCTAATTTAAGCTAAGTAAAAGTAAATTAGGGAGGCGTTTGCTTCCCTTTTTTATTATTGACGTTTTATCAAACTAGAAACTCAAGCGTTCTTTTCATATATTAGGAAATCTCACTGACTCAGTGAGCAACCGACACAAAGGAGCCAGCGCATGTCGAAACGGACCCCACCAGAGATACTCTCTTGTCAGACGGTCGCACAATCTAAGCTGTTTGCCGTGGAAGCCCTCGACCTTCGCTTCTCCAATGGTGAGCTTCGCACTTATGAGCGTATGAAGCCAAGTGGCCGTGATGCCGTGATGGTTGTCCCGGTGACTGAGCAAGGAGACTTGCTCCTTGTTCGAGAATTCGCAGCTGGCACCGAACGCTACGAACTGGGCTTTCCGAAAGGATTGATTGACCCCGGAGAAACGCCACACCAAGCCGCAGATCGAGAGCTCAAAGAAGAAATCGGTTTTGGTTCGAACATTCTCACACCATTAAAGCAAGTCATCCTTGCTCCTTCTTACTTCTCAAGCAAGATGACTTTGTTCTTGGGACAAGGTTTATACCCTGAAAGACAACAAGGTGACGAGCCAGAACCATTAGAGGTAGTTCGCTGGCCGCTAGCACAAGCAGAAGAGTTACTTACTCACCTCGACTTTTGTGAGGCACGTAGTATCACTGCACTGATGTTGGCACTAAAGCACTTACCAAACACCACTCACAACCAAAATCAATAAGGCCAACCAGCCGCGCAATAATTGTGAGAAAGGACTATTACTTATGCCAATGACAAAAGATCTATCACATTTACTTCCACAAGTTATCGAGATCGCTCGCAGTGCGGGTCAACTGATTCTCGATATCTACGAAAACAAGCAATATGAAGCGTATACCAAAAGCGACGAAACCCCAGTCACTAGTGCCGACATTGCTGCTCATAAACTGATTACGAAGCAATTGAGTGAGCTAACACCCGATATCCCGGTACTTTCAGAAGAAGCGGCAGATATCAGTTTAGAACAGCGAGCGAAATGGGATCGATACTGGCTCGTCGATCCACTTGATGGCACGCAAGAGTTCATCGCTCGCAGTGGCGACTTTGCGACCATCATTGCACTGATCGACAACAACAAACCAACCATGGGTGTGGTTTATGGTCCTGTTTCTGGTGTCACTTACTATGCCTACAGCGGCAAGGGAGCATGGAAAACTCCTGACATGTCTGAAAGCGTGAAGATTCAGACTCACAAGCACGAAAGCCCGGGGCAAAACATCGCTATCGCCATCAGTCGTCGTCAAGATATCAACCGTATTACTGGTCGCATGAGCAGCGCTTGGAACTATGACTTGATCCCACTCGGTTCTGCCGCGCTTAAAGCGTGTCTTGTTGCTGAAGGCGCTGTGGACTGTTACTTACGTCTAGGTCCAACTGGCGAGTGGGATACTGCTGCTACGCAGTGCATTGTGGAAGAAGCGGGCGGACGTATTCTCAGCACACAACTTGAGCCGCTGTCTTACAATGAGCGCGAGACGTTGGAGAATCCAAACTTCATCGTACTGGGTGACGCGGATTTACCTTGGGACGAGATTCTACAGCGCAAGGATTGATCACAATCCAACCTTCATTACTAGGTTTCAAAAAGGCCACGAATCGACTTCGTGGCCTTTCTTTTTGCCTCTTGTACAGCGACAGGAGCATTTAGCCTACGATAACCCAAATGCTCTCTTAGCTGTACGCATCAATACTATTAAGTTAAAAATCATAATCTTATATAAGCAGCCAATCATCTACTGAATTTCTTGTACAGCGAATGGAGGGTTTGGCCTACTATGATCCAAAAGCAAAAAGAGCTGCACAGTGGCAGCTCTTTGATGACGCTATGAATTCCAAGTTTGGCTAAAAGCGCCCTTGATAATTAAACTCGTATTGACCTTGAGCATTTGGATTACCTAGCCACTTAAGCTGCTCACCCATGCTCGATGGAAATTCCGCACCAGGTTTGAACCAAGCTTTAGTTGAATAGCGCTGATTTGGCATTAGCTCAGCAGAAAACGCTGCTGATACTTGCTTACTCTTCTGGTCACCAGATGCTGATAGCACGCTGTCTTTGCAACTCAGATCGGCAATCACAGGACCAAGCTCAAGGCTGCCTAGCGGGCTTTGAATACCACTTGCATTCCAAACTAACGTACCTTCGCCAGTCTTACACCAAGGAGCCGTATACGTCGCATGGCGAATATTCAGCTCAAGTTGGCCATCTACGCTCACAGGTACAGGAAGGCGCGTCTGCTCAACGACCTTTGCTGCAGGAATTGAAGCCACAAGATTTTCGGCATACGGACCGCTCGTTAGGCTATAACCAACCAAACCACGACCACGTACATCCATATCGCTACCACGACCAAAACGTACAGCAAACTCAGCTTTACCTGTAAATAAGCCCGATAGTTGAAAATCCCAGTTAACTTCACCTAAGTTTTGGCGCTGCCAATACACGGAAGAGGCTTTACCCTGCCACACGGTGCCCTGAGCGTTTTGAATATCCAGCCCTCTCACCTGAGGTACCTGTTGCAGAACCCAAGATACAGGCAACCCTGCAACTAAACTAAATGAGAAAAAGGCAACAAATATAAAGACGTAAAGAAGTACTCGCTTCACCCTAACCTCGCTTAAACTGCAATCGATTGACATCAATCATACCGGCTTGCTCGGTACGATCGATATCCAAAAACTCCACTTCAATACCCTGTTGTTCTTTTAGGTAACGGAGCCAATCCACGAATTGATTAAACGCAAGTGGTTTAATCCACACTTGCACACTTTCATTTCGTGGCTGGACTCGAATCAGCTCAACCTTATAACGACGAGCAGAAGAAGAGACAATCTGGTTCAGTGGTTGAGTGGAATAGCTTACACCGCCACTTCTACGTAAAGCAGTAATATCATCGGCTTTATCTTCGACCCAACTAAGCAACTGTTTTTCAGTTTGAATTCGAGATTGAGCTAACTCGGCTCTTTGGGTGATAGGTTGCAATATCCCCCAGTAGATAAGCCCGATGGTCACCAAAGCACCGCACCCCAGCACTAACCGTTGCTCACGTTGCGAGATGCCACTCCACCAAGCCTGAATCGACATGATTAAATTTTTCATCCTGACCTCACAAACGCTTCAATACAAAGCTGCCCATCACAACATTATCACTGCGATTGAGCTGCCCTTGTTCTACATTGAATTTTTCTGACAACTTCACTCTTGCTTGTTCGAATGGTTGGAAATCAGAGCTTCGAGCTTGAATTCTTACTTCACCTCGATTGCCATCATATTTAAAGCTTGTGATCTCTAAATCTTTTACTTGCCCCAATGTAGACGGCAGCGCAGCTAGCCACGCCATCATGGCCTCACCACCAGCACCACCTGATAAGCGACGCTCTTCATCGTTCATTTGACGCTTTAAGTAACTCACGGTTGGTATGCGCTTTTTACCGGGGAAGACTTGTCGGAAGATACGTTCACTTTCAGCGCGATAGGCTTGGGCTTGCGCTTCATACTTGTGTACAGTAAAGAGCTGTTGAGCCACCAAGACCACCAGCAGAACTCCAGCTGCCACCGCTGTTTTTTGCCATACTTTCCAGTGCTTACCCCATGATGATTTGGGCTTGAACTCCCCAACCAGTACGTTGACATTGCTTTGCACACTGCCTTTTGCTAACAAGGCCATTGGCATTTCAACTGGCTTTGCCACCCATACATCAGGTACGTTGTTATCTGGGATAGTACTGTAGCTTTCGAGTTTCCATTCTGTTTGCTCTTGCCCATAGGCAGAAAGATAAAGATCAAGCCATGCGCTATCTACGGCAGCACCGTGGTATTCGTTATGACGAATCAACCATTGCTCTCCCAGTGATAGAGCCGTACTGTGCTCACTGACTGGCAGTGCCAAGACATCAGGAAGGATACGTTTGATAGTCAAACCTTGGCTAGCAAAACGCTGCAAAATGGTATGAATCCAAGCGCGCTCCACAGCGCAAACATGAGCGCTATTCGCTTGCTTCTCTAAAACAGTAAAGTGCAGACTATCTACATCCTGTGCCACTTCGTCTTCAACCAAGTAAGGCAGCATACTATCAAACTGACGTGCAGCTCCCGGAGGAATATCCACCTCGGTCAGCACGACATCGCTAGCAGCAAGTAGTGCAATGATCTGACGTTGCTCTGCGTAAGCCGCCAATTCATCTAAGTGTTCCCAACCAGCTAACTCTCCACTGGCGATCACTTCCTGCTGTTGTGTAGACCATACCACCCAAGGTATGGTGCTTTGTTGTTCGCTACTCAGCCGAACGGTCAGAAACTCGCTCACTGATCCCTCCAAAACGACGGCGGACAACCGTCACTGTTTCTCGATTCGTACTTTGCAAAAGACTGCGGATTCGCACACGCGATTCATCCACTAAGACCTGAGCATCCAATTCAAAATAAGCACTATCTACACCCAGATAGCCTTTTGCTTTCTTCTTAATATCACCGCTGACGCCTGTCAGTTCAGACTCAGCCAAAAAATCATCAATACTGTCCCACCCATCGAACGGTCGCTTCTCTATCAGTTGTACAGCTTCACTGCTGCTCAAACCCGGAGAAAACATCGCAACCAATATCGGCGCTTGCTCAACTTCAATGGTATTCACGTTCAGTCGCCAATCGTCTGTCGGTATCGCACAAACCATCGGCGCAACATTTTGATATATCTCGCCACTTACTTGGTAAATTGAGCGTAGTTCGCTACTGTCGGCCATCAATCCATTGGGTGGCAAATAAGCAGGGTTCATACTTTCATAAGTGCTATCTTCAACCCCGGCAGTCGAACGTACCGAAGTGTCACTGTCAACATACTCCCATGTAGAGTCTGCGATCACCTCAGCTTGATAGGGCTCAACATTCGCTTCTTCCAAGAGTTTCAACCACGTTTGTACTAAGTATGGCCGAGCGGTTGGATCATTCGTTGGTTGAACACTAGCGAGAGCATTAAGGTTAAAGCACGCCTGTTTATCAACGATTCTTCCCGCAGCTTGCCCATAATCCAACGGATAAATTTGATCTTTTATTGCCCATGGTTGGCTCAAATTGATGGTGTCACTGTCTTTGTAACTCTGCTCTATACCAATTTTAGCTAACGCTTCTACACCTAGACTGTACCAATAGGCTTGCTGGTAGTTTATTTGATTAGTTGCGCGCTGAAACTGCAAAAACAACCGTTCAGACATACTGGCAGCAACCGTCGCCATGATTGCTAGAAGCATCAATACAATAATTAAAGCAACACCACGCTGACGATTAGCCATTGTTGTTGCCTCCTGATTCACTCTTCTCTCCCGATTGGAATTCACCATCTGGAGTAAGATACGTTCGGCTGATCTCACCATAATCCTTTAGCGTCAGCACAACAGACACCGCTTTGGGTAGCGAATCGGCGGAATCCCAGTCTTTTTTCCACTGTTTACCGTCATAAAATCGGAGGTTGAACTCTTCAACCTCTGTCAGCAAAGGCGTCACAATACCTTGTTGAGCCACTGGTGTATCAGGATAGCGCCACCACACTCGCTGAAGAACGTTATCTTTAATCCGATAGCCGACTTTTGTCACTTCACCACGCGGAAACTGCTGTTGCGGGTTATGCCAACCTAAACGAGTAAACATGACGCCTTTGGCGTCGGAATCTAATAAGTAGTCTGACCAAAAAATCAGCTGTTTTGCTGGCTCTTCATCATTCGTGCGACTGTGTCTGATGGCCATTTGGCGAAAGTCATTATCCATCATGACCATCGCTCGTTGCAGCTCATTAAGACGTTGGATCTTTTCTTGCGATAAAACGTCACTGCGCTGAACCTGGCTAACCACTTGGTATGCAGCAACACTTAAACTGGCAAAAATAGCAATGGATACCAACACCTCAATTAAGGTGAAACCTTTATGGCGAGTGGTTCGCCTCGCCGTGTATTTACTTGTCCACATAACTTCGTACCGTTACGATTGGACTGGCGCTTTTTTCTACCGCAACACTGACATCAAATGCTTTCAGCAATGGCTGCGTTGTCGCAACTGGCGTCACTTTCCAATACCACGTTCGACCGGCAAGTTCTTCGGTGCCCTTTTTCGCTTTCAACGCACTGCTGTCTAACATTACGTTGGCCATTTGGTTATCAACAACCATTGCTGCAAACATTTTTTCTTCTAAATAACTGACGGTATTAATGTGTTGGCTGACTGAGCGAATGACACTGATTGCTGCCGTTGCAAAAATGGCTAATGCAACCAATACCTCTAGTAAAGTCATGCCTCTAGCTCGGTGATGCGATATCCCCATAATGCTTGCTCTAGAAGATCGCATTGTCATCCTCTTCCACCTCGTCACCAGGAGCGTATAGTTTTATTTCCCCAGTTTCTTTACCAATAACACGCCAACCGTCATTCTCTGCATCACCGTCTTGTGGATAAAATGACAACGTGAAAGGGGTTAGCTCGGCACTGGAAAAGACAAACACTTGTGGTGGCTTCTCTTTCTTCTTTTCCTCTTCATCAGCAAACATATCTTCATCAAATAATGAACCCGGCTCAAATAAGCGGTCATCTTTATCCCAAGCACCACCGCCTAATTCAAGTTGGATTGCGATTCCATCTTCCAACTTGGTACTACTTGGAATCTGCTTCAACTCCAAAGGTTGCCAGCCATCCTCAGTTAGGTTTAATAAAGCATAGGTTGATTTTGCGTCATCAACGCGAACGCCAAAGTCTTTACCACTCAACACGGCTTCTTCATTTAGCAATTGCACTCGCTGATAAAAGCTTTGTGCGTATTGTTTGGATAAATCTTTCTGACTGGTAGGTAAAGTAGTAATAACCGCCACAGCGGTAAGAGATAACAAAACCAGCACCAATAGAATTTCTATTAATGTAAAACCGAGGTGTTTTTGCATTCGCTTCATCAGTGCTGGTTTAAGCTAGGGCTTATTGGAAATCTTGCATGTTCCAGTTGCCAATATCAGCAGCTGGACCTTCACCACCCTCTTGACCATCTGCACCTAACGTGAAGATATCAATGGTGCCATTGTCACCAGGGCTTAGGTACTGGTACTCGTTACCCCATGGGTCATTTGGTAGACGCTTGATGTAACCACCATCACGGTAGTTGCGAGGCTCTGGGTTAGACGGCTTAGAAACTAATGCTTCCAAACCTTGATCCGTTGTTGGGTAAACGCTGTTATCCAACTTGTACATGTCTAATGCGTTTTCTAATGCCACGATGTCGGTAATCGCTTTTTGTTGATCGGCTTTCTCTTTATTACCTAGCAAGTTAGGCACAACAAAGCTTGCCAAAATACCCAAAATAACAACAACAACCATCACTTCTAACAGCGTAAAGCCCTGTTGTTTACTACGTTTCATTTTCATTATTTTCTCCGAAAGTTAGATTCAAGCCATTGTCACTATAGACAAGCCTTGACCCAGAATTTATCCACTCATTAAGTTATTCATTTCAAGCATTGGCATCAATGTCGCCATAACAATAAACAGTACGAGTCCTGCCATCAAAGCAATCAGGGCTGGCGTAAAGATGCCTAATGCAATATTGACCGTCGATTCAAAGTTTTGATCTTGGTTATCCGCTGCACGAGTCAACATACTCTCCAACTCACCACTTTGCTCACCACTGGCAATCATATGCAGCATCATTGGCGGGAATAAACGAGTTTGATCTAAGGCTTTACGTAAGCTGGCGCCTTCACGCACATTGTCTGCGGCTAATAAGACTTGCTGCTTCACAAAGCGGTTTGACATTACGTCAACAGCCACTCTCATACCCTCTAAGATAGGGATGGCACTAGATGTACAGATAGATAATGTACGAGCAAAACGAGCCGTGTTGAGCCCTTTCGAAATTTTTCCAAGCAAAGGTAAGCTAAGGATTTTTCGATCCCATGCTAGGCGGAAGTTAGGTTTTTGTAGTGCTAATTTTAAACCGTAGAATAACACCACCAGCACGACAAAAATCACTAGCCCCCACTCTTGAACAAACTCACTGGCAGCCAGCAAAATTTGTGTAGACTGAGGTAACTCTTGTCCCATCTGAATAATTGGTTCAATAATCTTTGGCACCACTGTTGCCAGTAGGAAGGAGACAATACCGACAGCAAATACCACCAACACCACAGGGTAAATCATGGCTTGCATCAGCTTAGAACGCATTTTCTGACGATTTTCTACGTAATCAGCCAAGCGTTCTAGAACCGTATCGAGATGACCAGACTTTTCACCTGCGGCCACCATTGAGCGAAATAGCTCATCAAAGATATGTGGATAATCAGCCAAGCTGTCCGCCAACGGATAGCCTTCCGTTACTTTAGAGCGCACAGCAGCGATCATGGTGCGAATACGAGGCTTTTCTGCTTGTTCAGATACCGCTTTTAAACACTCTTCCAGTGGCATACCAGACTGAACCAATGTCGAAAGCTGACGCGTGATAAGCGCAAGCTCTGCGGTTTTAATACTACGTTTGAACCCACCGGAAGCGCCTGAAGACTTAGCAGCTTTCGCTTTAGCTTCAACGACTTCAATCGGCACCATTCCTTGTTCTTTCAAACGCTGACGGACTTGGCGAGCGTTGTCACCTTCAATAGTGCCTTTCTTTCGCTTCCCCGTCGCATCGAGTGCTTTGTACTCAAAAGCCGCCATTACGCTTCCTTAGTCACCCGCATCACTTCCTCTAGAGAGGTGATACCACGGCGCACTTTGCTCAAACCATCACTGCGAATGCTTGGCGTATGTGAACGAATCATTTTTTCAATTTCTTGTTCACCCGCTTCGCGATGAATCAATTCTTGAACGTTCTCATCCAGCATCAAGAGTTCATGAATACCAGTACGGCCGCGATAGCCTTTTTGGTTACAGGTTTCACACCCTTTCGCGCGATGCAATGTCAGTGAGTCATGCTCTGTTAAACCAAATAACTTCTTCTGTTCATTGTCGGCTTCATAAGGTTCTTTACAGTCTTGGCAAAGTGTTCTTACCAAACGCTGAGCAAGGACACCTAGCAATGAAGAAGATATTAAGAATGGCTCGATACCCATATCACGCAGACGCGTTATCGCGCCAACCGCGGTATTGGTGTGCAGAGTCGACATAACCAAGTGGCCAGTCAAAGACGCTTGAACCGCTATCTGTGCGGTTTCTAAGTCACGAATCTCACCAACCATTACAACGTCCGGGTCTTGACGAAGAATCGCACGTAGACCACGAGCAAACGTCATATCAACTTTCGGGTTCACTTGCGTCTGGCCGATACCATCAATATCAAATTCGATCGGATCTTCTACAGTAAGGATGTTGCGTTCGTTGCTGTTGATCTCTTGTAAGCCAGCATACAAGGTTGTTGATTTACCTGAACCTGTTGGACCAGTAACCAAAATAATGCCGTGCGGACGACCAATCAGATGACGGAAGTTATCATGAACAGAAGGCGTCATGCCCAAGCTGTGTAAGTCTAGACGAGTCGCGTTCTTATCTAACAAACGCATTACCACTCGCTCACCATGCGATGAAGGCATGGTAGAAACACGAACATCGACAGCTCGGCCACCAATACGCAGAGAAATACGACCATCCTGTGGCACGCGCTTTTCTGCAATATCCAGTTTTGCCATTACTTTTACACGAGACACAAGTAATGGCGCGAGTTTACGACTTGGAGCTAAGACTTCACGCAAGACACCATCTACCCGAAAACGGATAGACAATGTTTTTTCAAACGTTTCGATGTGAATATCTGATGCCCCTTCTTTGATTGCCTCGCCAAGCATGGCGTTGATCAACTTAATAATGGGCGCATCATCTTCCGACTCAAGCAAGTCTTCATTTTGCGGCAGCTCTTCAGCTAATGAGAAGAAGTCATCATCGGCACCAATGTCTTCCATCAGTTGACGCGCTTCTGAAGAGTCACGTTGATAAGCTTCAGTCAGTTTTTTGTCGAACGCCTCTTTATCAAGGGGCTGAGGGACAAATGCATGTTTCAGCACGCGTCTAACTTCAACCAAAGCCGCTGCATTAAGCGGCTCTACGTAATACAGCACTGGAGGGCGCTCAGGGTGTTCTGTCTCCAATACCAGTTTAAAGCGGTTAGCAAAACTGAATGGCAGACGACGCAAGCTTGGCGCGGTGTCTAGCATATCAACCATTACTTCACTTCCATTTGATCGATAAAGGCTTGGATTTCAGGCGCCAATTGACGTTCATGGCCAAACTCAGGCATTACCGGAATCTTAGAATCTTCCATCAACTTCAGGCCTTCTTGCGCTTTGTATAGCTGCTCAGCACGGATAAAGTTGTACTTACGCTGGGTAATACCATCTGCGGTCATGCCATCACGAATAATCGTTGGCTTGATGAAAACCATCAGATTACGCTTTTCAGTTTGAGTACTGGTTGACTTAAATAAGTGACCAATCACTGGAATGTCACCCAGTAGTGGCACTTTAGATTCACTTTCTAATGCGCGCTCATCAACCAAACCACCAAGAACTAGCATTTGACCATCTTGAATAATGACCGACGTGTTTAGCTGACGTTTAGCAAAGCGAACATCTACTGCACCATTTGCGCCCAGTACATTTGATACTTCTTGTTCAATGTTCAACTGAACAGAATCGCCTTCGTTGATCTGTGGTACCACTTTTAGCTTGATACCGACCTCTTTACGGTCAACCGTTTGGAATGGGTTATCGTTATTCGAGCCAGCAGTTGAACCAGTAATAACCGGAACTTCTTCACCAACGATGAATGACGCTTCACCGTTATCCATAACAGTAATGCTTGGAGAAGATAGAATGTTTGAGTTTGAGTCAGAAGCAACGGCACTAATTAACGCTGTCCAGTCGCCCATTACGATGCTCATCGCAGCGCCGTTCACTCCACCTAGAGCTTTAGCTAGCGTTGTATAATCACCTTGCTCGGTAGTGGTCTCGTTACGTAGGAAGTCACCATCACTATCATAAACCGCTTTTGTGGTTGTGGTGTCTTTCGCTTCTTCTAAGCCAACCATGACCTGACCAATCGGAGCACCAGTGTTGCCATACTGAATCATCGCACCCGTTTCTAGCGAGCCCCACTGAACACCTAAGTTAATGCCATCACCTTCGGACATCTCTACAATAAGTGCTTCAATCAGGACTTGAGCACGACGAATATCCAGTTGAGAAATCACGTCTTGGAGTGCCATCATGATATCTGGCGGCGCCGTCAGCACTAGAGAGTTGGTCGCTTCATGGGCAGCAATCACCACTTCACCACGCTTGGCAGAAGAGGCACCTTTTTGACCCGCTTGTTTTTCCGCTTGCAGGTTATCAGATACGCCTTTCAGTACATCCACCAAATCTTCCGCTTTAGCATACTTAAGGTAAACCACACGGTTGTTGCCTTTGGTTGCCATTTCTACGTCAAGTTGGCGAATCAAACGTTTCAGACGCGCGCGGACTTTAGGGTCACCAGAAATCAGAATCGAGTTAGTACGCTCATCCGCTACGATTTTTGGCTCTAGGAACTCTGGCGTGCTCTTTTGATTAGTCGTTTTATTCAATGCTTCAACGATACGTACCATCTCAGCTGCTGAAGCATTACGTAGTTCTACCAGCTCAATTTCTTTATCACCCGCTTGGTCAACACGCTTAATGATTTCAGCAAGACGGTTTACGACCGCAGCACGTCCTGTGATCAAAATGATATTCGCAGGGTCGTAATGAACCACGTTACCAGCACCAGCGTTGTCGATCAGCTGACGAAGCAAAGGAGACAGCTCACGTACAGACACATTACGTACCGCAACAACACGTGTAATCACACTGTCGCCTTTGGCACTCGCATCGCCGAGTACAGGAATAGCCGATGTTTTAGAGTCTTTCGCTTTGATAACTTTTAATACGCCATTGTCCATTTCCACAACTGCGTAACCGTACACTTCAAGTACGTTAAGAAAGAAGCTGTAATATTGCTCTTCATTCAGTACATCGTAGCTGCGTACGTCGATCTTACCGCGCACCGATGGATCAACAATAATGGTCTTCTCTAGATTTCGACCAACAATGTTAATGAACTCTTGAATGTCCGTGCCTTTGAAGCTCGCGCTAAAATCATTCGCGATTGCGCCTGGGGTGCAGAGTAGGCTGCCAGCAAGTAGCCACGCGCTTTTGCTTAACCAATGTTTCACGTATGTCTCCCTGAACTTACGCTTAGTGCCTAAGTATTAAAATTGGATATAGATGTCGTACTGTTGGCCATCTCGCTCAACAGTTAAGTTCAATTCTTGCAGGTTACTCATTTCCTGAGCGAGTTTTGCTAGTGAAGAAGGATCACGTAAGTCGATACCATTTAGCTCCACAGCAATATCACCTGCTTGCAAACCTACATCATTAAATAAAGAAGCTTCACGCCCTGGTGAAACGCGATAGCCGATCGTACTGCCATCCTTCTTGACTTCTGAAATGCTGATGTAGTTAAAAACTCGTTTAGGGTCACGTGCAATCTCAGCACGGATCTGATCCAGCTTCTCTTCAGAAACAGAAGCCTTTTCAACATTACTTTTTGCCACGGGTCTTGATTGTGCGCTCTGGGAGAGCTTCTTGTACTCAACCCCTTCAAGCATCAAGGTTTCATCTCGTCCTTGGTTATCGATAATCACACGATCTACCAAGACAGCTTTTAATTTCGCTCGAGTACCTTCAATTTCCTCACCAATACCATAAGTCGCTTGCTTACCACGATTGGCAATAACCGCGAGGCTGGTATTCGCATTCGAACTTGCCACAGCACCTACCAAGGTAAGGTTCAAACGCGTTTTAGGGGCGTCTTTTACGATCGGTTGCTCAACCACAACGGGCTTTTGCTCATTGTACTTTCCAAATAGGTTGGCATTTTGGATCGCTGAGAAGTCGATGGCATCAGATTTATTGGTACTGACCGAAGAACTAGAAGATGGCTGCCATTTAGCAATGCCAGAGGATTGAGGCATTGCAAGCCAAACCAATTGACCTAATACCCACCCGATCATTGCAATCAATATGCACGTTGCTACCAAACTGAGTTTAGATTGAATAGCGAGATTGTTGGACTTAATCCGAGCCAATAGCGGGCTACTCAACAATCCAGCATTTAGCTCCAAACGCTTCACTTAATAAATTCCTTTATTGTTACGCTCGCCGATGAACACTCAAAATGACCGACGTTACCCTGAAAAATTTGCAACAACTTTACTAGTCAACAAAGAGCAGTGAACTATATCACAAGATAGTTTTTGCTCTGTTTTCTTATGCCGTTTTTGCCAACTCCCTTGAAAAAATTAGGCCTTGACTCCATTTGTAGGTGAATAATCCACCACTCGATATCACATTTATCGCAGTGATTAGATACGACAGAGTTATATGAGTTCCATAAATGAAGCCGTAAGGCTAGATAAATGGCTGTGGGCGGCCAGATTTTACAAGACACGCTCCATCGCTCGGAATATGGTCGATGGCGGCAAAGTCCATTATAATGGACAACGAAGCAAGCCAAGCAAGATCGTTGAACTTGGAGCCGAGGTGCGCTTACGCCAAGGTAATGAAGAGAAAATCGTGATAATCGAGAAAATCTCAGATCAACGTCGTGGTGCACCGATCGCTCAAACGCTTTACAGCGAAACCACTGAAAGTATAGCTAAACGTGAAGAACACGCTAAGCAGCGTAAGCTTAACGCCCACAATCCAAGTCCGGAACGCCGCCCTGATAAAAAGCAGCGCCGAGACATCATTAAGTTCAAACACCAATAAAAGCCGGAATTACTGACGAGGAAAGCACTCCATGGCAAACAATGTTTTAAACCGCTACTTATTCGAAGATCTTTCAGTACGTGGCGAGTTGGTACAATTGGATGAAGCATACCAACGTATTATCTCCAGCAAGGAATATCCGGCAGCACTACAAAAACTGTTGGGTGAGCTACTCGTTTCGGCCACTCTTTTAACTGCAACTTTGAAGTTCGAAGGCTCAATCACTATCCAGCTGCAAGGTGATGGTCCTGTATCACTCGCAGTAATCAACGGCGACCACGATCAGAAAATCCGCGGCGTTGCTCGCTGGGAAGGCGACATTGCTGATGATGCAAGCCTGCACGACATGATGGGTAAAGGTTACCTAGTGATCACTATTGAGCCGAAGAAAGGCGAACGTTACCAAGGTGTGGTTGGCCTAGAAGGCGAAACATTGGCTGACGTAATCGAAGGCTACTTCGCAAACTCAGAGCAGCTAAAAACGCGTTTGTGGATCCGCACTGGTGAACACGAAGGCAAAGCGCACGCAGCTGGTATGATGATTCAAGTCATGCCTGATGGTACTGGCACGCCAGAAGACTTCGAACACCTAGAGCAACTCACGGACACGGTAAAAAATGAAGAGCTGTTCACGCTACCAGCAAACGAACTGCTATACCGTCTCTACAACCAAGATAAAGTTCGTCTATACGAACCACAGCCTGTGGAATTCCACTGTGGTTGTTCTCGTGAGCGCAGTGGTGCAGCGATCATCACGGTTGATAAAACTGAAATTTATGACATTTTAGCAGAAGAAGGATCAATTTCTTTACATTGTGATTACTGCGGCACGTCATACACGTTCGACGAATCTGAAGTAACGGATCTGTACACTCAGTCAACTCCAGACAATAAAATCGTGCATTAATTTTCATAGCTTAACAAGCTTGTAATTTACCCTTCAAAAGGCCAGCATCATGCTGGCCTTTTTGTGATCAAACCCACGTATAACCTTGCTTCCAACGTAATAAAGCAACTGCTTAATTTTAAATAATTAATAATTATTTTGCTCTAGCGCAAAGGTTTGCGCGCACGATAAACTATTCGTACCGATATGTGACGGGTTACCTAAAACCACAATGAAATCATGGATATTTTTTGAGCTATCTCCCTGTTTTCTCCCCGCCCCGTTGCTAGCATGGTGAGCAGATAAAATTAAAACATTCTTACAAAATCCCTACAAAAATCCTTATAAGGAGCACCTATGACCGTTATGGAACATACAAAGGCTGCAACACTTGATCTAACCAAACACGGATTGCACAACGTGAAAGAGGTTGTTCGCAACCCAAGCTACGAAGTGCTGTTCGAGGAAGAGACCCGTGCTGACCTAACTGGTTATGAACGTGGTGTGGTTACAGAACTCGGCGCGGTTGCCGTAGACACTGGTATCTTTACTGGTCGCTCACCAAAAGATAAGTACATTGTTAAAGATGCAACGACAGAAGAGCACATGTGGTGGACTTCTGACGCAGTGAAAAACGACAACAAAGCAATAAACAAAGAAGTATGGGACGACCTAAAAGAGCTAGTAACTAACCAGCTTTCAGGTAAGCGCCTATTTGTGATTGACGGTTATTGCGGTGCAAACCCAGACACTCGTTTGAGTATTCGAGTGATCACTGAAGTAGCATGGCAAGCACACTTCGTGAAAAACATGTTCATCCGCCCAACAGAAGAAGAATTGGCAACGTTTGAGCCTGATTTCGTGGTAATGAACGGTGCGAAATGCACCAACGAGAAGTGGGAAGAGCACGGTCTGAACTCAGAAAACTTCACTGTATTTAACCTAACAGAGCGCATGCAACTGATCGGTGGTACGTGGTACGGCGGAGAAATGAAGAAAGGTATGTTCGCCATGATGAACTACTTCCTGCCGCTTAAAGACATCGCATCGATGCACTGTAGTGCAAACATGGGTGAAGAAGGCGACGTTGCGATCTTCTTCGGTCTATCTGGCACAGGTAAAACCACCCTATCAACTGATCCTAAACGCGCACTGATTGGTGATGACGAGCACGGTTGGGATGACGACGGCGTATTCAACTTCGAAGGTGGCTGTTACGCTAAGACCATCAAGCTATCGAAAGAGGCAGAGCCTGATATCTACAACGCGATCCGCCGCGACGCACTACTAGAGAACGTGACGGTTCGCAGCGATGGTTCTATCGACTTTGATGATGGTTCTAAGACTGAGAACACCCGTGTGTCTTACCCACTTCATCACATCGACAACATCGTTAAGCCAGTATCGAAAGGTGGCCACGCAAACAAAGTGATCTTCCTATCGGCTGACGCATTTGGCGTACTACCTCCAGTGTCTAAGCTGACACCAGAGCAAACTAAGTACCACTTCCTATCTGGCTTTACTGCTAAGCTAGCGGGCACAGAGCGTGGTATCACGGAGCCAACGCCTACCTTCTCAGCGTGTTTCGGTGCAGCATTCCTAACACTACACCCAACTAAATATGCTGAAGTACTAGTAAAACGTATGGAAGCAGCAGGTGCTGAGGCTTACCTAGTCAACACTGGTTGGAACGGTAGCGGCAAGCGTATTTCTATCCAAGATACGCGCGGTATCATTGACGCCATCCTAGATGGTTCGATTGAAAACGCTCAAACTAAACATATCCCTATCTTCAACCTAGAAGTGCCGACTGCTCTACCAGGTGTAGACCCAAGTATTCTTGATCCACGCGATACTTATGTTGACCCACTACAATGGGAAAGCAAAGCCAAGGATTTAGCAGAACGCTTTATCAATAACTTTGATAAATACACGGATAATGCAGAAGGCAAATCACTTGTAGCTGCTGGCCCGCAAGTTGACTAAGCTCAACGTGATTTAGTTACAAAAACACTTCACAAGCCCCTCTTTTGAGGGGCTTTTTATTGAAACCTCTTCAATATTGATACACTCTAAGCAGCAAGCTGGCCAAAGGTTCTCAATGGAATGAAGACAGTAATAAGGATTCTCACACTCGCTCTTGTCATATTGATTTGTGTACCAATCGTACTCGCGGGTTTGTTGACGACATCATACGCACCACAAACATGGCAGCTTATCTCACAGCCATTCCCCCTTAATTGGCAAGCCAAAAGTGTCCATTACCAGTTTCCTTATCATGTTTCTCTGCAGGGGGTAACAACATCCTCAGAGCAAATACCCTACATTGAACAAATCGACCTCTGGTTCAATCCAGATATCAGACGCGATAACCAATGGATACTAGACAGCCTGTTAATTGATGGCGTTGAAGCGCAGCATGGCCTGCCAGAAGTCCAAGTTCCAAGCAATATTTTGCTTCACCAACTCGCTCTAAAGAACATCAACTATGCTGATGACCGTTATACTGCTCGAAACGTAAATATTCAGGTCCAAGATCCAACCTGGCTAACAAAAACACAAACCATACCCTATGGTGAGATTCAGTTGTCTGCTGACCAACTCTACTGGAAAGGGGAAGCGTTCAATCAACTGCTGCTTGATATCGATTACAAAGCGCAAGACAGCACGCTTTATGGCGCTTCATTTAACTGGCGTGGCAGTGAGGTTTCCGGTCAGGGAGAGCAGTACTCGCAAGGCTGGTCACTGGTAAATGTGACCGTAGATAAACTGAAAATCGATAACCTACAACTGCAATCTTTACTCACCAAACCATGGCAAGCACTGCCAATTAATATCACTCATATCAATAGCCTCGATCTATTGAACGCAGATATCGAGTACGGCGATTGGCACTGGCAAAACCTAGAATTGTCACTCGAAAATGCCTCCCTACCACTGTCACTGTGGAACACAACGGCACAGATTTCTCTGCAAGCCGACAGTGTCAGCTTTCAAGATCAAACTGCGGTAGAGCCTCGCTTGAATGCCCAGTTCAAACCGGGGGCGATTCAACTGCAAGAGCTGAGCTTGGATTGGCAACAAGGCACAATACAGCTATCAGGCATGTTTGAGCCAAAGCATTGGACAATTAACAACGCCACCGTCAGTGGATTAAAATGGGCTATCCAGCCTGATGATAAAACCGACTGGTGGCAAATCACCACAGAAACGCTCCAGAAAGTCAATGTGAAGCAATTAGAGATTGAACGCAGCCAAGTTATCCAGTTATCTAAACAACCTTACTGGCAGCTTTCTGGGTTGAATTTGGAAGGTAACCAACTCGAAGTAAAACACAGCAATGGCCATTGGGGTATTTGGAACGGCAAGCTTGATGCCAGCGTCGTCAACGCGAGTTACGATCAAGTCATCACATCACACGCAGCAATTTCAACACAAAGTGACAATGGCTTGTGGCAACTGACGCGTTTGTTCGCCCCTCTGGAGCAAGGCTATATTGAAGGCTTAGGACAAATCGACCTTAGCACCACCAGCCAACCTTGGACGCTTAACCTCAACGCCGATGGACTCCCTCTGCAACTGCTCCACCCTTACTTACCAACGGTGCTCGCGGTCAATGGTTTCTCTGACCTAAGCCTCGACTTAAAAGGTTTAGCCGGCGATCAAAACATGCTTGCTTACAGCTTGTCAGGCGAAGTGGAAGCCAATCTGCGCGATACCACCTTAAAGTCACAAGCGGATGATTCACTCAAGGCGATCACCTTCAGCCCGCTACGTTTACATGCCCAACGCGGCGAAGTGAAGTTTCAACCAGTGACCATTTCAGGCAAAGCCATCTCGGGTAACCTTTCCGGAGAGTTTGATATGGCGAACAACCCAATTAGGGGTGTGATTTATCAGCTCAGAGAAACATGTGGTTCGATTCAAGGTGACCTGCTGAGTGGAGTAGTCAAAGCAAATGAATGCGTCAATATGTCAAAACAGACTGAGCCAGAAGAACCCAAACAGAGTTCACCGAAAGCGACGAACAGCACAAGCATTAAACCAATCAACTTAGAGCAATATGAAGAAGAATTAAGTGAAGAAGTAGTAGAAGAAAAAGAACCTACTGCTGCGCCGCCCTCAGAAGAGCAACTTATCTCTGTTCAAGAAAGCTCCCTTATCGAAGAAAAGTCATCTGAAGAAAGCGCTACTTCAGAAGCAGATAACTCCAAGGTAGAACTGGGCGCATCGCAAGAGCAAGATGCGCCACAAGAAGCACTAAAATCAACGGACCTAACAGCTGAGTAGCTTAGAGTAATTCGGCAGCAACATGTACGTACCAACAAAATCCACCGCAGGCACGTCGCCGCTGTAAATCACCACGTGGATAACAATGCGCGCTTTACGTCCTGACGCGAGTCTATCCAAGTCACCACTGATACCATCTAGTGATGTACTCGCGACAGGGTTCTCTTCGACAGGATGGCGATAACGAATCGAACTGTCTGCCAATACAATATCACCGTGCAAACCACGCTCTTTCATTAACAACCACGCCATCCCCCAACCTGTAAGCGTCGCCAAGGTAAAGGCTGAACCAGCAAACATGGTATTATGTGGATTCAAATTCGGGTTAAGCTGTGCGCTGCATTCAAACTGATAGCCGGTATATTGGTTAATTTTAATCCCCATTTTATCGGCAATTGGGATCTGCGCTTCCCAACGTTGTTGCAGCTCAGTACACCATTCAGGTCGACGAAGCACATCGGCCATCGGATCAAGCGGCTTTACCATTTGTTGGTGACGCACGGGACCACGCTCATCGGTCAGCTCACCGCGACGCTCGAAACCATTCTTCTCATAGAAGGCAATGGCATCTTCACGAGCATTACATACCAGACGCTTCGCCCCTTCTTGTCGTGCCAGAGACTCAAGCGCCACCAGCACCAGTGAACCCATGCCTTTGCTGCGACGGTTGTTTTTTACCGCCATGTAACGGATCTGACCGTCGTTATCTGGGGTAATGTACAAACGACCGATCGCCATCGGACGGCCACGACCGTCGGTAATCATCCGGTGATGGCTCATACCATCATACTCATCACGCTCAGAGCCTACAGGCATGCGCCATGGTTCTCGCAGCATCTGCCAACGAAATTGATAGTACTTGTTAAGCTGATTTTCAGTTTTTGGAGTTATAAGTTTGAACATATCAATCCTTTGAAAGCACAAATCAAATACAAGCCATAAGGCAAATAACCCAAGTAAAATCAATTCACTTGGGCTTAAAGCTTAGACTATGCAGCTAAGGTTTCCAGATTAGACCTGTAACCAAAAAGTCACCGGGCCGTCATTAATCAATGACACTTTCATGTCTGCTGCAAAGCGGCCACGTTGCGTTGGCAGTACTTCCTCACACAGATCTGAAAAGTAGTCATACAGACGTTCTGCATCCGCAGGATGCGCGCCGCGAGAAAAGCCTGCGCGAGTGCCCTTTTTGGTGTCGGCTGGTAACGTAAATTGAGACACCACCAAAACCTTACCGTTCACTTGTTTGACGTTGAGGTTCATTTTGCCTTCATCATCTTCAAACACACGATAAGTGGTTACACGCTCCATCAAACGTTTTGCTTTTGCTTCATCATCGTCCTTTTCTACCCCAAGTAGGACAAGTAGACCTTGGTCGATTTCACCGACAACTTCACCGTCTACACGAACGGCGGCTTCACTGACTCGTTGAATTAGCGCTATCACGACTCTCGCTTCCTTCATCTGTTAATTGCAATTCAGCGGTCGAGTGTATCATTTCTAGGTCGTCACTCCAGTGCTCTCTTTCGCCCAGAGCGGCCGTGACTTCCGCGCCAATCAATACGATCAGCCAACACAAATACACCCACACAAACAGGATCGGAATCGCGGCAAGTGCGCCGTAAATCAGCTGGTATGACGGGAATTGGGTAATGTAGAACGCAAAGCCTTTCTTACTCAATTCAAACAGCACCGCGGCGATAGCTGCACCAATGGCACCGTGAGAGAGATAAACTTTTTTGTTTGGCACTAAGAAGTACAAACCCATGAATGCAAAGAATGACAATAACAATGGCAGCCAGCGCAAAAACAGGTTGTAAGCGCCCGATAAGGTTTCGTTTTCAATCAGCTTAAGCGATGTTACGTAAGAGGTTGCAGCAATACTCGCACCGACCAGAATCGGACCAAGGGTCAGCACCATCCAATACATGGAGAAAGAAAACACTGGGCGACGTTTGTCTTTCACTCGCCAGATGTAGTTTAAGTTCTTATCGATGTTGGAGATCAGCATCAGGGCTGCAACAAACAAAAACGCACCACCCACGGCGGTCATCTTGCCTGTGTTTGAGACAAACTCTTGCAGCGCGGTTCTGACTGCATCACCAGAAGCGGGGACGAAGTTATCGATGATGTAACCCTGCAGCACTTCGCCGACATTCTCAAATACCGGAAACTTTGACAAAATCGACAGTAATACCGTCAACATCGGCACAATAGACAACAAAGTGATGTAAGCTAGATAGCCTGCATTAACGTTGACGCGATCGTGCGTCATACGCTTGAGCAAATATTTGAAAAACGCGACGCTCCCCGGCACGAGCTTGCTCAATCTCACCTTGTAACTCTCTGATAACTGGTTCATAGTTCATCCCATAAATTAGCGTCGAGGACATAAGAATGCCTTATTTATTAGCAATTGTACTATCAATTTTCACTTTGACAGGATGTCAGTCCGCATATTATTCAGCAATGGAGCAAGTGGGTTACCACAAGCGCGATATCATGGTAGATCGCGTGGAAGACGCCAAAGAGTCACAACAAGATGCACAAGAAGAGTTCACCAGTGCATTAGAAGCACTTTCTGCGCTGACCAACTTTGATGGTGGTGAATTGGAAAGCGTCTACAACAACATTAACGATAAATACGAAGACAGCGAAAAAGCGGCGCAAGACGTGCGCGACCGTATTGCTGCGATTGAAGATGTATCGGATGCCCTGTTTGATGAGTGGCAAGGCGAGCTAGACCTGTACACCAGTGCGAAACTGCGTCGCTCTAGCGAACAGAAGTTACGTGAAACCAAAGCGTCTTACAAAACCATGCTTAACGCCATGAAGCGTGCGGAAGACAAGATGACACCGGTTCTGAATACACTGCGTGACAATACGCTTTACCTAAAGCATAACTTGAACGCGAGTGCGATTGGCTCACTGAAAGGTGAATTCTCTAGCTTAGAGAAAGACATTCAATACGCAATTAAGCAAATGAATGCCGCGATTGCTGAATCAGACAAGTTCTTACAGCAGCTGAATCAAAAGTAATTCGATAAAGCCTCCTCCTCGTGAGGAGGTTTTGCTATTTAGCGGAAGAGCTAACTTATTCACCACGTAGTCACCCGTTTATCTTCCGAGCTCTATCAGCGTTTCTCACCTTCTACCTCAGCAACTAAGCCCATTACTTGTCGAACAAACGCCACTCGTTCAGCTACGCTTCCCCATGGTACTTCAACCACGTCATACCCCAGTTCAGTATAGGTATCGACTAAGATTTGATGAATTTGTAGCGCCTCTTCAAAACTGTGTGGACGCACATCATCTTGAACATAAATAGAGGCTTCAGGTCGGCATGTGAGCACCTTACTCTGGTAGCCTGCACTCTCAATCAAGAAAGTGTGTTCAACGGGACAACCGCCTACCTGTAAGTATGCCACGATGTCTGGGATAGCACGGTCAACAAAAGCCACATCATGATTGAGCGCTTCTCGCTTTTGCTTCTCCATTAACTCAAGGCATAAGTTGGCGAACTCCGGCAGATTCGTCCAAGGCAAAATACCGTTGTCCAACTGGCTTTGCTGCTCAATCAAGCTACGAGAACCTTCAGCAAAGGTGGCATAGCCCAACTGACCTAACGCATTCAGCAAGGTGGTTTTACCTGCACCTGGACCACCCGTAATCACGATTGGCTTCATAGTGTTATTCCTTCAGATACACAAAGCCCCGAGCATAACTCGGGGCTTGTTCTTAATCGAATCCGTTACAGCAGATTATTTTGCTGAACGTGAAGCACGCTTACGATCGCTTTCCGTTAGGAACTTCTTACGGATACGGATGCTTTCAGGTGTTACTTCTACTAGTTCGTCATCATCGATGAACTCTAGTGCTTGCTCAAGAGTCATCTTGATTGGCGGAGTAAGAACCTGTGCGTCATCTGTACCAGATGCACGAACGTTGGTTAGCTGCTTACCTTTCAGTGCGTTTACTGTTAGGTCGTTGTCGCGGCTGTGAATACCGATAACCATGCCTTCGTAAACTTCAACACCGTGACCGATAAATAGACGACCACGTTCTTGAAGGTTGAATAGTGCGTTAGTTAGCGCTTTACCCATCGCGTTTGCGATTAGTACACCGTTTACACGTTGACCGATGTTACCGCCTTTGTGTGGCGCGTAGCGATCGAACGTATGGTAAAGAAGACCAGAACCAGAAGTCAGCGTCATGAACTCAGTTTGGAAACCGATCAGACCACGAGATGGCATTTCGAAGTCCATACGTACACGGCCTTTACCATCTGGAGACATGTCTTTCAGCTCACCTTTACGCAGGCCGATGTTCTCCATGATGCCGCCTTGGTGCTCTTCCATAACGTCGATAGTTACTGTCTCGAACGGTTCCATTAGCTGACCATCTTCTTCTTTGATGATTACTTCTGGACGAGATACAGCAAGCTCGAAGCCTTCACGACGCATGTTTTCGATCAGGATAGATAGGTGAAGTTCACCACGGCCTGATACGCGGAATTTGTCTGGATCGTCTGTTTGCTCTACGCGCAGTGCAACGTTGTGTACCAGTTCCTTCTCTAGACGCTCAAGGATGTTACGTGAAGTAACGAACTTACCTTCTTTACCAGCGAATGGAGACGTGTTTACTTGGAACGTCATTGTTACTGTTGGTTCATCAACAGACAGCGGCGGTAGTGCTTCTACTGCGTTTTGTGCACAGATAGTGTCAGAGATTTTTAGCTCGCCAAGACCAGTGATCGCAATGATATCACCCGCGTTAGCTTGCTCAACTTCGTGACGCTCTAGGCCAAGGTAGCCCATTACTGTACCTACTTTACCGTTGCGAGTTTTACCGTCAGCACCGATAACAGTTACTTGTTGGTTTGCTTTCACGCTACCACGAGTTACACGAGCAACACCGATAACACCAACGTAAGAGCTGTAGTCTAGCTGAGAAACTTGCATCTGTAGTGGACCGTCTAGGTCAACTTCTGGAGCCGCTACTTCTTCAACGATAGTTTCGAATAGTGGTTCCATGTTTTCGCCAGTTTCGCCCTCTTCTAGAGTAGCCCAACCGTTTAGTGCTGAAGCGTAAACCACTTTAAAGTCTAGCTGTTCGTCAGTTGCACCTAGGTTGTCGAATAGGTCGAATACTTGATCCATAACCCAATCAGGACGAGCACCCGGACGGTCAATCTTGTTGATTACAACGATTGGCTTAAGGCCGTGAGCAAATGCTTTTTGCGTTACGAAACGCGTTTGTGGCATTGGGCCATCAACAGCGTCAACGATAAGTAGTACTGAATCTACCATCGACATGATACGTTCTACTTCACCACCGAAGTCCGCGTGTCCCGGAGTATCTACGATGTTGATACGGTAATCATTCCAGTTGATTGCTGTGTTCTTAGCAAGAATGGTAATACCACGTTCTTTTTCGATGTCGTTTGAGTCCATGACTCGCTCTTCAGCTTCGCCGCGAGACTCTAGAGTACCTGATTGTTGTAGTAGTTTATCAACCAGTGTTGTTTTACCGTGGTCAACGTGCGCGATGATCGCGATATTTCTTAATTTATCAATCTGTGGAGTAGCCATGGATTAGATTCACTTAGATAGATGAAATGCCCCCACGCTGAGAACGGGTGCTCTCTGGTGACATTTGCTGATTAAAAAAACGGCCATAATGTACCAGATTTTAGCAAAAAGCCTAGAAATATGTGATCTACTCCCGAGCTTTTCTGCGAAATTTACGCTTAATGCCCACTTTCCCGAGCAAAGCGAATTGATTCAAAGCAATTTTATTCCAATCGTTGCTTATTAGAAATTGACTCTTGCTCAAAAACTGGGCTAGATAAGCAACGTAGTTGTCACATTGTGGTGCAACAATCAAAAGATGCACCATTACAGTGCAATTAAAGATCATTTTGGTGCAATCGTTTGCACCAAACTTGCTCCTTAAAACATAATTCCTTGAAATTAATGGAATAATTTTTTTGGCACGGTTTTGGCTTTAGAGAAACCAGCATCGATTAATAAAATTTCAAGCAAATTAATCAATGCTGGATTTAATCAAGAACTCATAAATCGAGCTTTTACCGCTTTATTAACACTGGAGGTTATCCAAGATGTCAGTAGAAAACGTTTTATCACTGATCCAAGAAAACGAAGTTAAGTTTGTTGACCTACGCTTCACTGATACAAAAGGTAAAGAGCAGCACATTTCTATTCCTGCTCACCAAATCGACGCAGACTTCTTCGAAGAAGGTAAAATGTTCGATGGTTCATCAGTTGCTGGCTGGAAAGGCATTAACGAATCAGACATGGTTATGATGCCAGACGCATCTTCTGCAGTGCTTGACCCATTCACTGAAGATGCAACACTAAACATCCGTTGTGACATCCTTGAGCCTGCAACAATGCAAGGCTACGACCGCGACCCTCGCTCTATCGCTAAGCGCGCTGAAGACTTCATGCGTTCTACAGGCGTTGCTGACACAGTACTGATTGGTCCTGAGCCAGAGTTCTTCCTATTTGACGACGTTAAGTTCGCAACTGACATGTCTGGTTCTTTCTTCAAGATCGATGACGTAGAAGCAGCTTGGAACACAGGTTCTGATTACGAAGAAGGTAACAAAGGTCACCGTCCAGGCGTTAAAGGTGGTTACTTCCCAGTAGCGCCAGTTGATTCATCTCAAGACATCCGTTCTGCTATGTGTCTAGTAATGGAAGAGATGGGCCTAGTTGTTGAAGCGCACCACCACGAAGTAGCAACTGCGGGTCAAAACGAAATCGCAACTCGCTTCAACACGCTAACAACTAAAGCTGACGAAATCCAAATCTACAAGTACGTTGTACACAACGTTGCACACGCATTTGGTAAGACAGCGACATTCATGCCTAAGCCACTAGTTGGTGACAACGGCTCTGGTATGCACGTACACCAATCTCTAGCAAAAGATGGCGTAAACCTATTTGCTGGAGATAAGTACGGCGGCCTATCTGAAATGGCACTTTACTACATCGGTGGTATCATCAAGCACGCTCGCGCAATCAATGCGTTTGCTAACCCAGCAACTAACTCGTACAAACGTCTTGTACCAGGCTTCGAAGCGCCAGTTATGCTTGCTTACTCTGCACGTAACCGCTCTGCTTCAATCCGTATCCCAGTGGTACCAAGCCCGAAAGCACGTCGTATCGAAGTTCGTTTCGGTGACCCAGCGGCTAACCCATACCTATGTTTCGCAGCAATGCTAATGGCTGGTCTTGACGGCATTAAGAACAAGATCCACCCAGGCGAAGCGATGGATAAAGACCTTTACGATCTACCAGCTGAAGAAGCAGCAGAGATCCCAACAGTGGCATACTCACTGAAAGACGCGCTAGAAGAACTAGATGCAGACCGTGAGTTCCTAACTGCTGGCGGTGTATTCTCTGATGACTTCATCGATTCTTACATCGACCTTAAAGCGCAAGATGTAGAGAAAGTAAACATGACAACTCACCCACTTGAGTTTGAACTTTACTACTCTGTATAAGGTCTCAACTGTGTAAAATGTAAACACAGAAACAAAATATTAGGCTCGCCTCGCAGGCGGGCCTTTTTTGTATTCGCCTGATTAACCCAGACCTTTAGCATGGAGTGATAATGAGAATATGCCAAGTCACCCTCACAGAGCCAATCGCGGGGATGTTACTTGAGTCAATAACGTGGAATCATAAAAAGAAGGTGAGCAATGAAAGTTCAGCTTTTACCAACCTTAATCATACTCAGCGGCCTAGTCACGGCTGCATCTCCCTTTGCACAAGTTGCATACACATGGGTCGATAAAGATGGCGTAATACACTTCAGTGATACGCCTCAGAATGGAGCAAAGGCAATCGCTTTACCTGACTTACAAGGTCAGGCACCAGCACCAAAGGTAGAAAGTACCGAAGCGCTTTCTACGTCACAACCACCCAACACGGTCAAGAAAGATAAACCAAAACAGCCAGAAGCTCCCAAGCCTCTCTCTTTAGCTATGCTGACCCCTGTGCATGACGAGACGATTCGTAGCAATCAAGGCTTGATTAACATCCAATTGGAAGCCAACCGCAAACTGGGTATTGGAGAACAACTGCAGCTAATGCTCGATGGAAAGCCGTACGCAGCCCCACAAACTCGACTCACTTGGCAAATTAACAATATCGATCGAGGCACCCACACCCTTGCTGTTCACGCCAAAAGAAGCGGCAAGCTTATTGCATCTACTAGCCCTATAACAGTGCATTTACATAGAGCGAGTGTGAAGCCTAAATTACCAAGGCCGAAACCAGAAAAATAGCGCAAATAACAGATGCTCTGAGTGCTATTTTACTTTTTCTTCTGAGATTTATTCGCCATACTTACGTTCTATCGCACCAATTTGGTGCAACGCACAACAATAACGCAAACAAGGACGTAATGTGGATACCAGTCTCTCCAGTGCCATTCTCAATAACATGGTGGCAGCAACGTTGATTCTTGATGACGGATTAGCGGTGCGCTATGCCAACCCTGCGGCAGAGTTATTGTTTTCGCAAAGTGCTAAGCGCATTGTTGAGCAGTCGCTGTCTCAGCTAATTCAACATGCGTCGTTGGATCTCGCGCTACTCACCCAACCACTACAAAGCGGCCAAAGCATTACTGACAGTGACGTTACCTTTGTCGTCGATGGGCGCCCTTTGATGCTGGAAGTGACTGTCAGCCCAATAACTTGGCAGAAACAATTAATGCTGTTGGTAGAGATGCGCAAAATTGACCAACAACGCCGTCTCACTCAAGAGCTTAACCAACACGCCCAGCAACAAGCGGCAAAGCTGTTAGTGCGTGGGTTGGCGCATGAAATAAAAAACCCACTCGGCGGTTTACGCGGGGCGGCACAACTATTAGAAAAAATGCTTCCCGATCCTTCATTGAAGGAATATACCCAAATCATTATCGAGCAAGCAGACCGATTAAGAGCCTTAGTCGATCGTCTGCTCGGGCCGCAAAAGCCGGGTAAAAAGACCCAAGAAAACCTTCACCAAGTACTGGAGAAAGTGCGCCAGTTAGTGGAGTTGGAATCTCAACATTCGATTGTGATCGAGCGCGACTACGATCCGAGCTTGCCAGAAATCTTGATGGATGCTGACCAAATCGAGCAGGCGATGCTCAACATCGTCAGTAACGCAGCACAGATTCTGTCCCACCAAGAACACGGAAAAATAACCATACGCACCAGAACGGTGCATCAAGCTAACATTCATGGTCAACGCTGCAAACTCGCCGCACGTGTTGAGATCACGGACAACGGTCCGGGTATTCCACCAGAACTACAAGATACCCTTTTCTATCCAATGGTCAGTGGTCGAGAAGGCGGTACGGGTCTTGGCCTGTCTATTTCACAAAATCTGATCGACCAGCATAACGGCAAGATTGATGTCGAAAGCTGGCCCGGTCACACCACTTTTACGATTTATTTGCCAATCTGACTTGATTAAATGGCTTTTCGATTCGTCAGTTTTTAGGCTTTTGCTGCAAGGATTTATTACATGAGTAAAGGATATGTTTGGGTCGTCGACGACGACAGTTCGATTCGCTGGGTAATGGAAAAAACCCTTTCCTCCGCCAACATCAAATGCGATACCTACGCGGATGGAGAAAGTGTGCTGATGGCGCTGGAACGTGAAGTACCAGATGTGTTGGTTTCCGATATACGCATGCCAGGTATCGATGGTTTGGAGCTGTTAAAGCAAGTTCAACGTGATTATCCCGATTTACCCGTGATTATCATGACGGCGCATTCCGATTTAGATGCTGCGGTGAACGCTTACCAAAAAGGCGCGTTTGAATACCTACCTAAGCCATTTGATATCGATGAAACACTCACGCTGGTAGAGCGAGCGATAGCTCATAGCCAAGAAACCAAGCGTGAGCAGATGTCTCACGAAGAGCTCCCAACCGATACGCCAGAAATTATCGGTGAAGCGCCAGCCATGCAAGAAGTGTTTCGTGCAATTGGCCGCTTGTCTCGCTCTTCCATCTCCGTATTGATCAACGGTGAATCAGGTACGGGTAAAGAGTTAGTTGCTCATGCCCTGCACCGTCATAGTCCGCGCGCCAACAAACCTTTTATCGCCCTCAATATGGCCGCGATTCCAAAAGACCTGATTGAATCCGAGCTGTTTGGCCACGAAAAAGGCGCATTTACTGGTGCAAACAGCGTGCGACAAGGCCGCTTTGAGCAAGCCAATGGTGGCACACTGTTTCTAGATGAAATTGGTGATATGCCACTAGACATTCAAACCCGATTATTGCGCGTATTAGCAGACGGGCAGTTCTATCGCGTAGGGGGTCACTCTCCTATTCGCGTTGACGTGCGTATCGTCGCTGCCACACACCAAAACCTTGAAAAGCTGGTCCATGAAGGCGATTTCCGCGAAGATTTGTTCCATCGACTCAATGTAATTCGCGTTCAGATCCCCGCCCTAAGAGAGCGAAAACAAGACATTGAGAAACTCACTCAACACTTTCTCGTTCGCGCAGCCGATGAGCTAGGCGTTGAAACCAAAACACTGCATCCATCTTCAGTCGAAATCCTTAACCGCCTTGATTGGCCGGGCAACGTCCGCCAATTGGAAAACATCTGTCGTTGGTTAACAGTCATGGCCAGTGGCAGTGAAGTGCTACCTAACGACCTGCCGCAAGAATTACTAGAAGAAAAGAAAGTCAAACCGGAGTCTGCTGGGGAAAGCTGGCAAGAACAACTTGCTGACTGGGCAAAACATGCTCTCGAAGCAGGGGATAAAGAGCTATTATCTTATGCATTACCTGAATTTGAGCGAATCTTACTAGAGGCTGCGTTAGAACATACTAAAGGTCACAAACAAGATGCCGCTAAAGTATTAGGCTGGGGAAGAAATACATTAACCAGAAAACTAAAAGAGTTGTACTAGTTTGATATTTAGTCACTAAGCGAGTAAAAATTGACTCGCTTGGTGACAAGAACGCCAGTACAATTACAGTATAGCAACCCATAATAAATACTAGGCCATGTCATCACCGACTACACAAATCACTTTACGCACTGCTGTTTTGATTCCTTTCTTGCTGATATTTCTGTTTGCAATCGGGGTGATCATTTTTGTCCAAAAGCAGAGCTATGAAGAGGTCGTCACTGACATCAGTAACAAACAGCTGACGGTGTTAACGGAAGGCGTTCATGATCACCTGAATGACTACCTAAGAAAACCATTTGCAGCGGTTCAAGCACTGGGCCATAGCGTCAGCTTTCACAATCTATTCCACCCAAATAATACTGCCGATATTGAATCGTATTTATTAAGCGCCTTCCAAGATCTTTACAGCTCCATTCCTCAGTTGGATGTTATTGGCTTTGGTTCGATCACCGGAGACTATGCCGGCTTTCGTCGCGAAGCAAACGGTGAATACACCTTAATGATTCAAGACAAGCGAACTGATGGTAATTTAGCAATCTATAACGGGAAGACGCCAAGTACAGGTTTACGATCGGTTATCTCACAGTATGACCCCCGAGTTCGGCCTTGGTATACGCCCGTGGCAGAAGCCCATCAGCCGACTTGGTCGCCAATCTATGCGAACGCAGATGAACGTCAAGAAATCACGCTATCCGCGATGACTCCTGTTTTCGAGCATGGCGACTTTGCTGGTGTGCTCGTCACAGATATTCGCATCAACACACTCAATGCCTTCTTAAGAGAGCTGCAACAGAATACCAAAGCTTCCGTGTTTATTATGGATGAAGAGCATCGCTTAGTAGCGCAATCAAGTGCAGGTAGCGTCGTTTCTTGGGGAACCAAATTCACACATAAGGGCCAGCGCTTGCTTGCTAAAGAAAGCACCGACTCAATCATCCAAATCAGTGCATCTAGGGTGAGTGCACTTGCTTTAAACTCAACTTCACAGCCTTATACTTTTCAGCTAGAACACTCGGGTGAACGCTTGTTTAGCCGAATAACACCTTACACTGATGATTATGGACTCACCTGGTTTATTGGCATTTCTGTCTCTGAATCAGATTTAGTAGGAACACTTCCAAACAGCCAAAGAAAAAGCTGGTTGGTGGGTTTACTTGTGACCCTACTGGGTATTTCGATCACTTGGTTTATCTTTAACCGAGTCACTCGTCCGATCAATGCTACTGCCTCAGCAGCGCAAAACCTAGCCAAAGGCAACTGGATGGCTCAATGCCTCGTCCTGGCTACGTTTATGAAACCACGACGTTGGTGCACGCGTTCAATGAGATGGCGAATAACCTAAAAGTATCGTTCAAAGCATTAAGAGAGCAGTTGATATACGACTCATTGACACGCCTGTATAGCCGACAAGGCTTAATTGAAATCAGCAGTACCATGCCAAGCCAACAAGGTGGCAGTGTATACCTGCTCGGAATTAACCGCTTCAGAGATATCAATGACAGCGTCGGTCACCATAATGGTGATCAACTATTGCTCCGTATTGCAGAGCGACTCGATCAGCAGTTTGGTGATGAGTTTGTATTAGCTCGTATTGGTGGTGATGAATTTGCAGTTTACGCACCCAACTTGCAAAAAGAGCAGGAAGTTCGCCTAACCGTTAGACGGCTGCAACAAGTCTTCGCCTCTCCGTTTCTCTGCGCAGATGAAACTGTCATCATGAATATTGCCATTGGTGTTGTGGAAACGCAGCCTGAATACCAAATGCAGCAATGGTTACGTAATGCCAGTATTGCATTGAGTTACGCCAAGCAAGAAACCCATTCTGGGGTGTGTTATTACAGTCCAGAAATGGCCAGCGCCTCTAAGTTCCGAACTCAGATGATTGCCAAAATACAGCAAGGTATTGAGCAAAAAGAGTTTATACCGTATTACCAATCAATCATTGATTTATCTAGTGGTGAGGTTGTTGGTGCAGAGGCTCTAGCACGTTGGCACAGTGCCGATGGCGTAGTCTCGCCTTTGGACTTTATTGCTCTTGCTGAAGAGAGTGGCATGATCAAACAAATCGGTCACCAAATCTTACTTAAGGCCTGTCAAGAAACTCAAACCGCAATTGAAAATGGTCGTTGGCATAAAGATTTCCAACTGCACGTGAATGTTTCAGTCAACCAACTTTCATGTCCTGAGTTCATCTCAGATGTTGCCCAAATATTATCTCAGACAGGATTGTGCGCTCAAAACCTCACACTTGAAATCACTGAGTCCAAAATTGTTGGCGGAGACCCAACAACCCTAGACAATATGCTCAAGCTACGCGAAATGAACGTTGGGATTGCCATTGATGATTTTGGCACAGGCTACTCCTCGCTAGCGTACCTAGATAGCTTGCCATTTACTTGTCTGAAGATAGACAGAACGTTCACTAATAGATTAAACCCAAATAATCTGGAAAACTCCGTTTTCGCAGCAATCATTACCATCACTAAAGGTTTGAAAGCAAACGTGGTCGCGGAAGGTGTGGAGACGGCAGAGCAAGCACGGCTTTTACGCTCATTAGGCTGTACACAAGTTCAAGGGTTCTATTACAGCCGTCCATTACCTATCGAAGAATGGCCAACACATTTGGTTAACATGAAGTAGAAAAGAGCTGAAATTGTTGATTTCGTAGTCATCCTCTACTGACAATCTACCGAACTGTTATTTATACTTAACTGCAATTCTATTCCTGTTCACAATTATCTGGATCGACATAATGATAACTAAGAATCTACCCCTAACAGATTTGCACCGTCACCTCGACGGTAATATCCGCACTCAAACGATTCTCGAACTTGGCCAAAAGTTCGGTGTAGCGCTTCCGGCATACGATATTGAGTCTCTTACACCACACGTTCAAATTGTCGAAGCAGAACCATCTCTTGTAGCTTTCCTTTCTAAGCTAGACTGGGGTGTGGCGGTATTGGGCGATCTAGATGCATGTCGCCGTGTTGCCTACGAAAACGTAGAAGACGCACTTAACGCACAAATTGATTACGCAGAACTTCGCTTCTCGCCTTACTACATGGCAATGAAACACAAACTACCAGTAGCTGGCGTAGTTGAAGCCGTCGTTGATGGTGTGCAAGCGGGCATGCGTGACTTCGGTATTAAAGCAAACCTAATCGGTATCATGAGCCGTACTTTTGGTACAGATGCTTGTCAACAGGAACTGGAAGGTATCCTAAGCCAGAAAGATCACATCGTAGCTGTAGACCTTGCTGGTGATGAACTTGGTCAACCTGGCGATCGTTTTGTTTCTCACTTTAAACAAGTGCGTGATGCTGGTCTAAACGTCACGATTCACGCAGGTGAAGCAGCAGGCGCGGAAAGCATGTGGCAAGCAATTCAAGAGCTTGGTGCAACGCGTATCGGCCATGGCGTTAAAGCAATCCAAGATCCTAAATTGATGGACTACCTTGCAGAAAACCGTATTGGTATTGAATCGTGCCTAACATCAAACTTCCAAACCAGTACGGTTGAGTCACTAGCAAACCACCCACTGAAGCAATTCCTAGATCACGGTGTGCTAGCGTGTCTAAACACGGACGATCCAGCGGTTGAAGGTATTGAGCTACCTTACGAGTACGAAGTGGCAGCACCAGCAGCAGGTCTAACCCAAGAGCAAATTCGCCAGGCGCAAATCAATGGCCTAGACATCGCTTTCCTATCAGATGCAGAAAAAACTGAACTGAAAGAAAAAGTGAAAGATCGCGTTTAATTGCCGCAAAAACATAAAAAAATGCCAGCATCTGCTGGCATTTTTTGTATCCGGAATCTGTAAGAGATTAAATCACGCGAGAGAATTGCTGCTGACGTGCCTTCGCGCGCAGGTACTTGTCAAAACACATACAGATGTTACGAATCAATAGACGGCCACGAAGAGTTACGCGAATTTCGTTGTCATCCACTTCCACCAACTCATCATTGATAAAAGTTTGTAGCAACTCTAAATCTTCTTTGAAGTATTGCTCGAACTTCACGCCAAATTCAGACTCAATCGCTGTCTTATCTAGCTTGAAGTTACAGATAAGCTGTTTGATGACTTCACGACGTAGTAAATCGTCGGCATCCAAAGACACCCCTTTCCACAGCGCATGACGCAGGTCATTCACTTGCGCGTAGTATTTCTTCAACTCTTTTTGGTTTTGCGCATACGCATCACCAATCATTGAAATCGCCGAAACACCAAAGCCTACCAAGTCGCATTCGCCTTGTGTGGTGTAGCCTTGGAAATTACGATGCAAAATGCCTTCACGTTGAGCGACAGCCAGTTCGTCATCCGGCTTAGCAAAGTGATCCATACCGATGAACTGGTAACCTGCACCCGTTAGCGTTGCGATGGTGTCTTGCAGAATCGCCATCTTCTCTTCTGCTTTAGGTAGGTCTTCGTCTTTAATCTTGCGTTGTGCAGCAAATAGTTGAGGCATGTGCGCGTAGTTGAACACGGACAAACGACCCGGCTGCATTTCTAGCACTTGCTCTAATGTCTTAGCAAAAGACGCCTTGGTTTGCTTAGGTAAGCCGTAAATCAAATCAAGGTTAGTAGAGCGGAAGCCAAGTTCTTTCGCACGCGCAACCATAGCAAAGATAAATTCTTCATCTTGTTCACGGTTCACAAGCTGTTGAACTTCTTTGTTGAAGTCCTGCACACCGATGCTCAGGCGATTGAAACCTTCACCACGTAGATGATCCAGCATAGTTAGCTCGATTTCACGTGGGTCGACTTCAATACTAATTTCCGCATCAGCGCTAAAAGAGAACTCTTGGCGCAGCAAGTTCATCACTCGCGTGATTTGCTTTTCAGATAGGAAAGTTGGCGTACCACCACCAAAGTGCAATTGAGTGACTTTACGCTCCCCCAGCAACGATGCACGTTGACGGATCTCGTGCTCAAGTACATCTAGGTATTCGTCTGCTTTGTGCGAATGGCGAGTAATGACTTTATTACAGCCACAGTAGTAGCAAAGCTTATGACAGAACGGAATATGAACGTACAGTGATAACGGACGCTCTGGGTACTGAGTGCATGCCATATCGTAGTCCGAAATGGTGAATGCTTCATGAAACTCCAGTGCCGTTGGGTACGAGGTGTAACGCGGACCGGAATAGTTGTACTTATCCAATACCGTTTGGTCCCAGACGATTTGCTGTTTCGATTCAATATGTTGATTCGACATGGTGGTACTTTCCGTTAAATGCTAGGGAGACGAAAGCCGTCACCCGATATTCAGAAACCGTTATTTTGCCATACCATGATGACAACTACGGTAACCACTGGCGGCTTTTTAAGTATAAAACCAAAGAAGTGCTAGCGTGATCACGTACCCCCGTGACGATAAAGAAACCGTTGGGGGTATCAGTTAGATCATCTGAATATTGATTTGGTTATTCAGTGGCTGAACGCTTTTCTGCAACACTTTGAGCTCTTCGATGATCGCGTCTGTTAAGCGCTGTTCTGCTTTGTGACGCGTCAGGTTCTGCTGCATACGCTCTTTCTTCGCAAGTTGCTGACGATCTTCGCCACGCGCCATATCTTTCACAACATGGTAAAGCTCAGAAATAGCAGGATATGTGGTGTCGAAATCGACACGGTCTTCACCTTGAACATAGTCCATGATGTTGTAAACACGGATACTGATTTCAGACAAATCACACTGACCTTGGATTCCCGCCTGACACAGGGTATGCACGTTCTCAAAAATGTTGGCATTACGCTTATCAATCGCCAACTTTTGATGCTTCAGCTGCAATTCCTTTTGCTTTTTCAATTGAAGCAGAAGGTAACCTGCATAAGAAGCCAGCGCGATAATTATCACTGCACCTGCAATCGCTAATAAGGTTACATTCATGAATTACTTATCCTTTGTAGTCGTCGAAGTTGATATCGTCGAAGTCTGCGAGTAAATCGTCATCGTTACGAGAACCTTTCGCTGCTGGTGCAGTGAAGTCTTCCTCTTCTTCCGGCTCTAGTAGACCTAGTTGGTCCATCAGCTTCTCGATGCGATCTAGCTTCTCGTCTACATATTTCTGTAAACCAGTACCTAGGTTCTCACCCGCTTCGATACGATCCAACAACACGTTCAATTGCGCATCGTTTTCTAGCATCTCTAGCTCTTGCTCAGCAGATAGACGACGCTCTTGTTTGGTTTGCTTCTTCGCTGGCTCAACAATCAGAGGAATCTTCTTCTTGCTGCCTAGGCGAGGATCGCGTTTTTGCGCTGCTGCTTGTTTCTTCTGCTCTTCAGCGTCAGAGTTGCGGCTACCGGTCTTCAAGCCTTTACGCTTTTTCGCGCGCTTGCGTAGACGGCCTTCTACATCTGATTCTGTACGGTTACGAGTTACAACAAACTCAGGTGCGCCAGAGGCACCCGGCTTTCTTGATTTCTTTTTACGGCTCATTACTGGGTCTTCCTCAGTAAAATTACATCATTACCAATAAATTCGAGTTCGAGCTTATCCCGCTCTGCTAGGAACTGGAACGTGTCACGGCTAAAGAACACCACATGCGTAGGATCGTTCTTATAGTGCCATGTCCGAAAGGCTTCTACGTCGATGACCATTTTCGTCATCAGGCCTATCCAGCCACCTGGCTTAACTAAATTCAACCATTGCTTCCACACCATATCTGGGTGGTAGAGGTGTTCGATCACCTCTGTTGCTGTCATGAAATCATACTGCCTTTCTAGCACCGATGTATCTGGGTGGTAGTAAAGATCGTACAACGCCATGTTGTGCCCCGCTTCTTCTAACATTAAGGAAAGCGTTGGGCCCGGACCACAACCAAAGTCGATTCCGTTCGATTGTGGTGAAATTCGCTCTGCGACTGGGTCAGCAATTCGCGCCAAAAAGCGGCGATATCCCATATCTTCAGGATTGTTCTCATGCAGATCATAGTGAGCTTTTTCAGTTTCCGCATCCAAACGTTGGTCTGGATTGACGAATACCAAACTGCACTGCTCACACTGAAGATACTCGCGTTGCTTGTCTTCAAAAAAGTGGTGAGTGCGCTGATTCTGGCATAAAGGACAGGTGTGCATGCTGACTTCCTCAAACAGGGATGCGAAACATACCAGAAAGTAGACTCAGATTGGAGTGTTACTGGATACTTTTTCAGCAGTTTTTGTTAAAAAAGTTTTTATCGGAATTGAAGATATAAAAAAAGCGACAGTGAGACTGTCGCTTTCTGAATGCCACCTATAGCGGCGAAACTGTGTTGCACTCATTTGGTGCACCAAGAATCCTTTTGTTTTTCAAGCTTTCCCTGCCAAAAAGTGTTGTTCTTCATCTTCCTGATGAGTTTTGGCTATCCGTTCACTTCCTGTCTACTGAGCTACTTCCTGAGCTTGATCCATTTCACTGTCTTAACCGTTAGACGAGATGACCATCCATATCTGATAGGCTCCTTGCCTATCTAAGTCCCTTTTCCGACTACCAAACGTCCTTCGTTTGCGTCCTTGGAGACCTTATATCCATGGTCTAAATTCCTGTGATTCACTCCTTGTGAACAGCTTCTACTTTACAGATTGGATAAAAACCGACAAGTCATAGAAAGAAATTATTGATAGGATTTTCTCTCCCAAAACAAATTACCCAACCTATCAACAACTTAAAACAAGAAGCGAGAAATCACATCGATCAAGTATGGCGAATGTCTCACAAAGTACCGAGCTAACTACGCTTTTGGAGGGAAGTTCACGAGTGATCAAAATCACGAACAAAAATGCCCCAGCGAAAACGCTAGGGCATATTTGTATAACTGTGCTCGAACTTTGTAGGGGATTTAGTGCAGACCGCCAACGTATTTCGACAGAGTTTCGATATCTTCATCTGTCATTTTTTTCGCGATATCACGCATCATGGCGTTCATATCGTTTTCACGATTACCATCGCGGAATTTGATCAGCTGAGCTTTGATGTAGTCAGCGTGCTGACCAGAAATTTTAGGGAAACCTGAAAGCTCAGTGCCGTTACCACGAGGGCCGTGACATGCGATACATGCGGTTAAACCGCGCTCTGCATCACCAGCTGTGTACAGTGTTTTACCTTTAGCCACCACATCTTCTGGTGTTGACTGCTCTGAAATAGGCAGCGAGGCATAGTACGCAGAAAGATCAGCGATATCTGTATCGGTTAATGGCATAGCCATGCCACTCATAACCGGGTCGTAACGACCTTGTTTACCACCGCTTGTCATACCAAGCTTTAGATCTTTCAACTGCTTCTCAAGATACTTAGCGTGCTGACCTGCTAGTTTAGGGTACATTGCGATTGCACTGTTGCCATCTGCTCCATGACAGGCGACACAGGTTTGTGATTTTGCTTTACCAGCTTCAATACTACCTTGGGCCCATACTGAGCAGCTGGCTAAAAGACTCAAAATTAGCGCTAATTTCTTCATGACATTCCATTATAATTATCAAGCTTCCAGTACCACGGAATGTGAACATACCGTGTACACTCATGGTACAATAGGCGACCTTATGCCGAGCACGGTTATTTTACACAATTTCACAAAAAAGTAATCAATCGACTACACAAAGTCGAGATGGAGTTAACAGTGAGCGTAAAAATTCATTACCAAAACACGCATTTCATCACCAGCGCACCCGATATTCGTCACTTACCAGAGGACGAAGGTGTCGAAATTGCGTTTGCAGGACGCTCAAACGCTGGTAAATCGAGTGCACTTAACCGTCTAACTAACCAAAAGAGCTTAGCCAAGACATCAAAGACCCCTGGTCGTACTCAATTGATCAACCTTTTCAAAGTGGAAGAAGGTTGTCACATTGTTGATTTGCCTGGGTACGGTTTTGCTCAAGTTCCTGTTGAGATGAAAAATAAGTGGCAGAAATCACTAGGTGAATACCTGCAAAAACGCGAATGTCTGAAAGGCTTAGTGGTTCTGATGGACATTCGCCACCCAATGAAAGATCTCGACCAGCAAATGATCTTCTGGGCTATCGACAGCCGCATCCCTGTTCAAGTTCTTCTGACTAAAGCAGACAAACTGAAAAGCGGTGCTCGCAAACAAACGCTACTAAAAATCCGCAAGCAAGTGGAGACATTTGGTGGTGACGTATCAGTTGACGTGTTCTCTTCACTGAAAGGTCTGGGTGTCGATCAGCTGCGTGCCAAACTGGACACTTGGTTTGCACCTGCATTTGCACACTTGATTGAAGAAGACGAGCAAGATGCTCAAGAGAGCGGCGAAGAATAATTAACAAAATTTGTTAAAACTTTTCGACACAGCCCTGCCTTTTGGTGGGGCTTTTGTTTATTTGCTACCCAAAACTGTGAATTTCAGGCAATAAAAATCCCCACCTTCCTGGCAGGGATAACGGGAGAGAAAAATTGGTAATTATTGTTATGTGGCGAAGCATTACCGAACTAAGATTCGATTTCAATAGGTTAAAAAGTAATCTTATTTCCTGCCTCGAGCCAAACACTCCCACCCCAACCTTACAATAATTTTAATATTCAGATAGTTAAGTCAGGTTGAACATCAAAAATGCGTCACTTAGTTTCTTTCAAGAAAAAATAATAGTGTGACTGGTGTAAATTTACAGGATGAATAACGCAATAAATTTGAGGGAAAAATCGAGACTTTGCAGTGACTTAGAAACGTCAGAAGAGAAGATTTTTGAGGGTTTAATTTAAATTACTGATCAATAAGAAAAATTTCCTTTCGCCCAATAAAAAACGCCCCAGTCAAAAACTGACTGGGGCGGCTGAATCAGCCTAATCCAATAACGTGAAACAAAAGGTCTGAAAGATAGAACATCTTACCTCTGTACCCTACGAGAGATAATGTACAACAATTGGTCAGATTTGCAAAGAACTTTTGTAGTTTTTTTTCATTAATCTTTTATTAAGCAACAACAATTATCACAATCAAATCGCTTTTTTATTAGCACAAAAAAGCCAGCGTTTGTGCGCTGGCTCATAATAAATCGACCAAATTGGCTTAAAAATGACTAGTGTGCTTGATCCCAGTTATCGCCATGACCAGCATCAGCGACTAGAGGCACTTTCAGCTCTGCTGCAGATTCCATCAAATTCTGTACTTTACTTTCAATTTCGGACAAAGACGACTCTTCAACTTCAAACACCAATTCATCGTGCACTTGCATCAGAAGTTTCACACGACCGTTGCCTTCTTCTTGAATCCACTGATCAACCAGTAGCATCGCTTTCTTGATGATATCTGCTGCGGTGCCTTGCATCGGTGCGTTGATCGCTGCACGCTCTGCCGCTTTACGGCGCATACCGTTACGCGATTGGATTTCAGGCAGGTGCAGGCGACGACCAAAGATAGTTTCTACATACCCTTGGGCAGAAGCCGCACTGCGCGTGTCTTCCATGTACTGCATCACGCCTGGGTAACGCTCAAAGTACTTGTCCATGTACGCTTGTGCTTCACCACGCGGAATGCCTAGCTGCTTCGCCAAACCAAATGCACTCATGCCGTAGATAAGGCCAAAGTTAACCGCTTTTGCGCGACGACGCTGCTCGCTGGAAACATCCTCAATTGCAACGCCCATAATTTCTGCAGCCGTCGCCGCATGGATATCTTTGCCATGGCGGAATGCATCAAGCAGCGCTTGGTCATCCGATAAGTGCGCCATAATACGCAATTCAATCTGCGAGTAGTCGACAGCCAGAATCTTGTACCCTGTAGGAGCAATAAATGCTTGGCGAATACGGCGACCTTCTTCGTTACGAATTGGGATATTCTGCAAGTTAGGATCGGTCGATGATAGACGACCCGTTGCGGTTACCGCTTGATGATAAGACGTGTGTACACGACCCGTTGATGGATTGATCATCTTCGGCAATTTGTCAGTGTATGTGGATTTTAGCTTCGCCAGACCACGGTACTCCAAAATCAGTTTTGGTAGTGGGTAGTCCAAAGCCAGCTCTTGCAGCACTTCTTCATTGGTAGAAGGCGTACCTGAAGGCGTCTTCTTAATAACCGGTAGACCCATTTTCTCAAATAGGATTGCTTGCAGCTGCTTAGGTGAGTTCATGTTGAACTCTTGTTCCGCAATCTCGTAGGCTTTTTGCTCAAGCTCTTCAAGACGAGCTGCGATTTCTACCGACTGCGCGCCCAACTTCATGTCATCAATCAGTACACCAGTGCGCTCAATACGAGACAACACTGGCACGAGTGGCATTTCAATCTCTTCGTAAACCGTTTTTAGCTTTTCATCTTGATCGATGTTCGCCGATAGACGGTTGTGTAGACGAAGTGTCACGTCCGCATCTTCTGCCGCGTATGGAGAAGCTTCATCAAGCTCAATTTGGTTGAAGGTTAGCTGGTTCTTACCTTTGCCTGCGATTTGTTCGAATGAAATACAGCTGTGCTGCAGGAATCGCAGTGCCAAGCTGTCCATATCGTGCTTACCACCAACACTGTTGTATACGTAAGATGCCAACATGGTGTCGTGCTTGATGCCTTTCATCTCAATGCCGTAGCGAGCCAGCACCGACGCGTCGTATTTTAGGTTCTGACCGACTTTGGCTTGAGCCTCATCTTCAAGAATCGGCTTTAGCTGTGCCAATACCCAATCACGATCCAGTTGCTGCGGCGCATCTAGGTAGTCGTGAGCCACTGGTACATAAGCAGCAATGCCTTCATCTGTTGCAAATGACAAACCAACCAAGTTTGCCACCATGTAATCTAGGCTGTCGGTTTCGGTATCAAACGCGAATAACTCCGATGCTTTTAGTTTGTCTAACCAAGCATTGAATGAAGCTTCATCTAGGATGGTTTCGTATTGGCTACGGTCGATTTTTACCGCTGAGGTATCCATATCGGCTTTAGATGAAGCAGAACCACCACGCGCTGCGCCAGTTGATTCATCCGCTTCAACCACGCCTGTGCCGCCTTCTAAGAGCTCATTTAGCCAAGATTTAAACGTCAACTGACCGTACAGTTTGATCAGCTCATCTGTGCTTGGTTCTGCTTTTAGCAATGATTCTGGCGTCTCTTCCAGCTCCACATCAAGCTTTATGGTGGCAAGCTCGTAAGACAGCATGGCATTGTCTTTGTTGTCGACTAGCTTCTTCGCCATGGTTTTCGAGCCACGGAAGCCAAGTGCAGCGATATCATCAAGGTTTTCGTACAGCTTTGTCAGACCGCCAATGCCTTGTAGCAGAGCCGTTGCGGTTTTGTCACCGACACCCGGAACGCCAGGAATGTTATCAACTTTATCGCCCATCAACGCTAGGTAGTCGATGATCAATTCTGGTGGGATACCAAACTTCTCAACGACACCTTCGCGATCCATCACGACGTTGGTCATGGTGTTGATCAAGGTAACGTTGTCATCCACCAGCTGCGCCATATCTTTATCGCCAGTACTGATCAAAACAGGCATGCCTTGCTGCGATGCCTGATAAGCCAGAGTACCGATCACATCATCGGCCTCTACACCAGGAATACAGATTAGAGGCAGACCCATGGCACGAATGACGTTGTGCAGTGGTTCAATCTGGCAACGAAGATCATCCGGCATTGGTGGGCGATTTGCTTTGTATTCCGGGTACATATCGTCACGGAAGGTTTTACCCTTCGCATCGAAAACCACTGCGATACGATCAGAAGCGAACTGGCGCATCATGCTGCGTAACATGTTCACCACACCGTAAACAGCGTTAGTTGGGATTTCACCGTTACTCATCGTGCCAGGGTAAGCGTGAAAAGCGCGATATAGATAAGAAGAGCCGTCGATCAGAATCAACGGATTTTCAGGAATACTTGCCATAATTGTCTGTATCCAAATCAGTACTTAATAGATCTGCTTAGAATGCCATGACTACTGATCCGAATCTATCTTGTTCGCTCGATCCAGCTCTCGTAAATATCCCCGTTTCATACAAACAAAAGCCACCAAGCTGTGGATAACTCTGTTAGTAGAAATTATCCACTGGTTTTCCTCAACTTAAAAAAACTGCAAAATAGCAATTTAAACCTTTGTTTTTTAAAAAAATATTTATAAAAAGACGAAAAGATCAACGATCCTAAAATGATCATGTTATGTGGAAAAGTTAAAAATGATGGCGTCAAATAGAAAAATTAGAAAAGAAAAAGCGACCCATATAGGGTCGCCTAGCAGAAGCGGTAAAGCTATTTCCATTTGTATGGCAGCTTGACCAAGAAGCTATAAATTACACTGGAAGCAATGTGAGCAATGTCGTGTCAAAAAGAATTCGTGCAAGTTCTGGGAAAATGTTTCATTACCTTCTCAACACTTGGTTAATTAGCAATTCAACGTCCTTGTGAACTTTCCTCATTCCCTAAGACAGGTTTAATAATAATGATTCTCATTTGACAGTCAATAGCTAAATGAGAAAAAATCTCATTTATTTTTATAGCGCCTTAATAAAGTGGACTCGAGACTCACGCAAGTTAGGTTTTTCTTCAAATTTTTCAATGATGTAATCATTTCTTAGCAACAAACGGAGCATGGCAGGAAATTGGTTACGTGATTTCACTTTTAAGGTTTTATAGCCCTGCTCAGCGACCCAGTCCTCTTGAGCTTCTAACAACATCTGCGCAACACCCTCATTGCGCGCTTCTGGCGCTACGCCACCGAACCAGCTGTAGAATGAGTGATCATCTAGCTCATAACCAATTTTAAAGCCAAGGATCGCGCCTGCTTTCTCAGCCACTAAGATTAAACTTTTTTTATCTCCAAGGCGCCCTGCCATGGATTCAACCGTCTCACCACGTGCAAACTCAGTAACACGAGTCACCACTTGGATCGCTTCTTCCAGCGTGCCTTCACGAATCAGCATTGTCATTGTCTTACTCTCCAGAAATAAATATACCCAAGTAACTTCAAGCCGTGTGTATTCCGTCTTGAGGGTACTTGGGTATATTCAGACCGACAACAATTGTCGGCCTGGCTTTTCTCATTGAGCGATAATTACTCTTCTGTCGCTTCTTGAGTCTTTACTAGGTGCTCTGCAGCTTGTGCGTTTTCTTCCGCTAACCACTCAGCTACGTCTTTCGCGAAGTAAGTCAGGATGCCATCAGCACCGGCACGTTTGAAACAAAGCAGAGATTCCATCACGGTCTCACGCTCTTTCAACCAACCATTCATGATGGCCGCTTTGTGCATCGCATACTCACCAGAAACTTGGTAAGCGAATGTTGGAACTTGAAGCTCAGTCTTAACACGGCGAACCACATCAAGGTAAGGCATACCAGGCTTAACCATCACCATGTCTGCGCCTTCATTGATGTCGAGTGCTACTTCATGTAGCGCTTCATCGCTGTTTGCAGGATCCATTTGGTAGTTTTTCTTGTTGCCACCTTTTAGGTTCGATGCTGAACCGACCGCATCACGGAATGGACCGTAGTAGTTTGATGCGTACTTCGCAGAGTAAGCCATGATTTGAGTATGGATGTGACCCGCTTCTTCTAGTGCTTCACGGATTTTACCGATACGGCCATCCATCATATCTGATGGTGCAACCACGTCTGCGCCCGCTTCTGCGTGAGACAGCGCTTGTTTTACAAGAACTTCGGTTGTTTCATCATTCATCACGTAGCCATCTTCATCGATGATGCCGTCTTGGCCGTGTGTAGTGAATGGGTCGAGTGCCACGTCTGTGATCACACCGATTTGAGGTACGTGCTCTTTTAATGCACGTACTGCGCGCTGAACCAAACCTTCAGGATTGTAGGCTTCAGCCGCACATAAGCTTTTAGCGTCTTGGTTTACGACAGGGAAAAGCGCGATTGCTGGTACGCCTAGGTTCGCTAGGTATTGTGCTTCTTCTAGCATTAAATCAATCGACAAACGCTCTACACCCGGCATCGATTCAACACTTTCACGGCGATCTTTACCCATTAAAACAAACATTGGGTAAATCAGATCGTTTACTGAAACTTGGTTTTCAGCCATCAGACGACGACTAAAATCGTGCTTACGCATACGACGCATACGGCGTGCAGGGAATGGACCTTGAATTGATACAGACACCACTTTCTCCTTGTCTGGAAGGTTACGATGATCAAATCATCTGGTGGCAAAATCATATCACTCTTGATGCACCTTGCGAGCAGCAATATGGAAAAACGGCATGAAAAAAACCGAAAATGACCCAGCACTCACACTCAAGTATACTTCTCACTAATTCCATGCACCGATAACCCATAGAGACCAACGATGATCGATACTCACGCTCATATTTACGCTAGCGAATTTGATAACGACCGCGACGAGGTGGTGAAGCGCGCTTTAGAACAAGGCATTGATAAAATTCTGCTGCCGAACATCGATCTTGAATCTATTGAGCCGATGCTAAAAACCGAAGCAACTTACCCTGAGGTTTGTCGTTCAATGATGGGGCTACACCCTTGTTACGTGGACGGCAATGTGGAACAAACACTGGATATCATTCGCGGTTGGTTTGATAAGCACAACTTCATTGCAGTGGGCGAAATCGGTATCGATCTGTACTGGGATAAAACTTTCCGCGCAGAGCAAGAGATGGCGTTTGTGACTCAGTTAAACTGGGCTAAAGAGATGGATTTACCTGTCGTTATCCACACTCGTGATTCGATTGAAGAAACGCTGACCTTACTTCGTCAAGAACAAGACGGTCGCTTACGTGGTGTATTCCACTGTTTTGGCGGTAGCGTAGAAGAAGCGCAAGCGATCAACGAGCTAGGATTCCACTTAGGTCTGGGTGGTGTCTCTACGTTTAAAAATGGTGGTATGGATAAGGTCATCCCGCATCTGGATATGGACTGGGTAATTCTAGAAACAGACTGCCCATACCTAGCGCCTGTACCACATCGTGGTAAACGTAACGAGCCGGCTTATACTTCGTTGGTGGCAGCACGCGTAGCGGAATTGCTTGAAGTGCCAATCGAGGAAGTGGATCGCATCACCACTAATAATGCAGAAAAGTTGTTTGCTCTATCATAAGGCCATCTTTAGATAATCATATTGAAGCGGCAAACTGTTGACCGCTTCAAACAACTGACCAAACCTAGTAGTTCTTCACATAATCATACAGTTGGGTCGTTCTCGATTTAATTACGCTCGCTTTGTAATGGAATCGCGATAACCTTGAGGAAGTACCAAAGTTTTCTTGTACCCAATTAACATCAATAAACTCAAATTCTGCATCGCGATATTTAATCCACTGACGTTGTGATTGCTTTAAGTTATCAAATTCTTTTGAAGGTATTTTTTCTCTAGCCAAACCATAGGCGTTGTTCAATTCTGAATCCAGAAAATCCATATAGTTAGAGTATTTTGCCAACACATCAACACCTGTTGAATCTATTACATTCAACTGACTCTCGTATTGACTCACAACTTCCAAATACCGTTGGGTATAATCAACAGCATCAGGGTTATCGATTGCAAAGCTAGAACTGGAAAAAAAGACAAAACAATAAGTCAGGATATATGTCATTAACTTCTTACCAGCCACGAGAAACTCCTAAAGATATCAATAGATTCATTAACTTACTTTCCTTGTTATTCACAGGATACTAATTCACTCCACTACTTAAGTCTGTAAATGCTATGAGCGTTTATAACTACCTAATAGTTTTTCGACGGCCTTCTACATTATGGGGTTTTCTGTTGCATAACATTGTCAGCACTAACGCCTCCGTACTCCTTATTCCAATACAAAAAACCCTGCTAAAAGCAGGGCTCTATATTCAATTAATGGAAGGTGTAGACCTATAACTTCAGACTTACTCTTCCACTTCTTCTTGTTCGTCGTCTTTACGTGTGTAGAAACGCGCGAAGAACAAACCCACCTCAAACAGCAAACACATCGGAATTGCAAGTAGGGTTTGCGAGATCATATCCGGCGGCGTCAATAGCATGCCGACAATAAACGCACACACAATAATGTATGGGCGCTTCTCTTTCAGATCTTGTGGTGTGGTTGCGCCAGTCCAACATAGCAAGATAATCGCTACAGGCACTTCAAACGCGATACCAAACGCCATAAACAGCGCCAGAACAAAATCAAGGTAACTCGAGATGTCGGTTGCGAACTCTACCCCACCAAGAGAGATAGCAGTAAAGAAGCCAAACACCAGCGGGAATACCACGAAGTAGGCAAACGCCACGCCGCAATAGAACAACAGTGAGCTCGAGAACAGCAGTGGCATGATCAATCGACGTTCATGCTTGTACAAGCCCGGAGCAACAAATGCCCACACTTGGTACAAGATAAACGGCACCGCAATAAACACCGAAGCAATCAAGGTTAGCTTCAAAGGCGTGAAAAACGGTGAAGCCACATCAGTAGCAATCATCGTGGCACCTTCAGGTAGACGCTCTACCAAAGGCGCTGAGACAAACTCGTAAATGTGGTTAGAGAAGTAAATTAGTCCAACAAACACCACCAATACTGCAGCAATGGCTTTGAGCAGTCGGTTGCGAAGTTCTAATAAATGACTAATTAAAGGTTGTGTCTGCTCGACGGTAGACATGGCAAACCTCTTTTTTAAAACCTGATCAAAAAGGAGCTACCAATCACTAGTAGCTCCTCCTAATGAGACTATTCGGCTTTCTTATCTGCCGCTGTAACCTTAATCTCTTCCGCTTTCTCAACGGTTTCAGTCGCAGGTGCCTCTTGTTTAGGCTCCGCTTCTGATTTGGTTGGCTCCGCGTAAGGGCGGTTTACAGATTGCGCCGCTTTCTTCAACTCTTCGACTGAAGATTTCAGCTCAGGAGATAGATCATCCATCCCCATTTGCTCAGCTTTGCGCAAGTTTTCTTGCAGTTCTTGAACTTTCAGCTCGTGTGACAACTCGTCTTTGACGCTGTTTGCCATACTCTTCGCTGCTCCGACAAAACGAGAGACACTGCGGATGGCATGTGGCAAACGCTCGGGACCAAGAACAACCAGACCAACAACAGATATTAATACCAGTTCCCAAAAACCGATATCAAACACGTTTTACGCCTGCTCTTTGTCTTTTTTCGATTCAGGAGCTGCTTCTTTCTTTTGCTGCTCTTCTAGACTTTTTGGCTCGAAGTCTGCGTCTTTGTCGTCTTTCTTCGCAGGCTCATCTTCGCTCATTGCTTTTTTGAAGCCCTTAACGGCACCACCCAGATCGCCACCGATACCGCGTAGTTTCTTAGTTCCGAATAGCAATACAACAATTACAGCAATGATTAGAAGTTGCCAAACACTGATACCACCCATTCTTTTTACCTCGGGTCTTTAAACAAATTTATTTCAAGAGTTTAACGTCTATCGACGATAAGCTCGCCAACTAAGCAACCAAAATGTGACCCCTGCGATACCGCAGGCCATCGATAGCTGCTCATAAGCGTTATCCACCAATATTGCCGAGCATACGACTAAAGTGGCTCCAACACCAAATAAAAACTTTCCTGTCGCCTGCTGACGCTTACTCTGACGGTAACCTTGGTAAAGCAGATCCATGCGTTGATTCATGGCTTTGCCTTGTTTGAGGCTATCGTAAAGCAGCTCCGGCAGTTCCGGTAACTTCTCTGCCCAAAACGGCGCGCGGTCTTTAATGGCATTCACTAAAGCTTGCGGACCGACTTGGTTCATCATCCATTCTTCAAGGAAAGGTTTCGCGGTCTCCCACAAATCAAGTTGCGGGTACAACTGGCGACCCAGTCCTTCGACGTACAACAGCGTTTTTTGTAGCAACACAAGCTGCGGCTGCACTTCCATATTGAATCGACGCGCTGTGTTGAACAGGTTCAACAGTACGTGACCGAAAGAGATCTCACAAAGTGGCTTGGCAAAGATTGGCTCACACACAATGCGAATCGCAAATTCAAATTCATCGACATTGGTATCGGCAGGCACCCACCCCGAATCAACGTGTAATTCCGCTACGCGGCGGTAATCACGATTGAAGAAAGCGAGGAAGTTTTCCGCCAGATATCGTTTGTCTTCACTATTAAGTGTACCAACGATCCCGCAATCGAGCCCAATCCACATAGGATTCTCTGGATGCTCCGGCTTAACAAACACGTTGCCTGGGTGCATGTCGGCATGGAAAAAGCTATCTCGGAACACCTGAGTGAAGAACACACTCACACCGCGTTCCGCGAGCAGTTTCATATTGGTACCATTCGCTTCCAAGCCTTCAATATCAGAGACTTGGATGCCATATATTCGCTCAGAAACCATGACAGTTTCATTACTAAAGTCAGGAAAAACTTCTGGTACGTAAAGCTCTTCACTGCCTTCGAAGTTGCGACGCAGTTGAATCGCGTTCGCCGCTTCGCGACGCAAATCGAGTTCATCAAGTAAGGTTTTTTCGTACTCACGAACCACTTCGACCGGTTTTAAACGACGTGCTTCAGGCATCGCTCCGGCGACTATACGCGCCATTCGGTGCATCAGTTTTAGATCTGAATCAATCACCGGACGAATATCTGGACGGATGACCTTTAATACCACTTCTTGGTTAGTGTCTTTTAAACGCGCGGTATGCACCTGAGCAATCGACGCAGACGCTAACGGTTTGATATCAAATTCAGTAAACCAGTTTTCTAATGGTCCGCCCAAAGCGAGTTCCATTTGCTCCTTCGCAAGCTGCCCATCAAATGGCGCAACTTGGTCTTGCAAAAGCGCAAGAGGATCGGCGATATGCGGAGGGAAAAGGTCACGGCGGGTCGACATCATCTGACCAAACTTAATCCAAACCGGGCCAAGTTCTTGCAGAGCGAGGCGAAGACGCTCACCTAACGGTTTATCTGGGTGCTTGTTCTTAATCCAGAATAGGCTTTTGCGCATCAAAAGCGGTGCTTTGGTCAGTTGATGATCAGGCAACAACTCATCCAAGCCGTATTCCAGCTGAACTTTAATGATTTGGTATAAGCGCTTTATTTCTGCTGGCGTCATGAGTTCTCCAGCGCAGACTTATCCGAGTCGAATTTGTTTAGTAGTGCGTTTAGGCGCACTTCAACGCGAGAAGCTTGGCTGCGAACGTCATCCACTTGGTCACAGAAGTGGGCGATTTCCAGCGGTGCTGGCGCCAGTTTCCACTCTTCTGTTACCACTTGAGCAAGATGGCGTTGATGTTTTTCTGCTTGAGAAGCAAAGAAGCCGCCGACGTTTTTGGTGCCTTGCACAAAAGTATGCGCCACGACATCACCTGTCACGCGAGACAACCATTCTTCGATGTCAGGTTTGCAATCCACCATTAATTGAGAGAATTTCTGTGCCAATTGAATGTCACCTTCAAGCTCAAGTTTGTCTTGCTTGATAAGGCGGGTGATGTTGGCTTGATCGCGCAGCTCAGGCAGGACGCTTAGATTCAGCGACAGATAACAATCTGGCTGACCTTCGTAGTTGCCCAAAACATCGATTTGCTGGCTGAAGATGAACGTCAATGTCTTATTGATTTCTTTCAGATGAATTTGAATCACCTGACCTTTAAGACGTGACAAACGACGACCCAATTCAGGATCGTCTTTAATCAGCGTATTTAGTGTCGTTTCAATAACGGCGGTGATAAGAGGTTCAAATGGCATACCGCTTATCCTTAGAATTTGTAGCCGCGGTGCAGCGCCACAATACCACCCGTTAGGTTGTAGTATTTGGTGTTTTCGAAGCCCGCTTCTTTCATCATGCCTTCCAGCGTATCTTGGTCTGGGTGCATGCGGATAGATTCTGCTAGGTAACGGTAGCTGTCTGCGTCATTTGCCACTAGCTCACCCATTTTCGGCAATAGGTGGAAAGAGTACGCGTCGTACACTTTTGATAGCGGCTCTAGAATTGGTTTTGAGAACTCAAGCACCAACAGACGACCACCTGGCTTCAACACACGGAACATCGAGCGCAGTGCTTTGTCTTTATCAGTTACGTTACGTAGACAGAAGCTGATAGTGATCACGTCAAAGTAATCATCTGGGAACGGCAGTTCTTCTGCGTTCGCTTGCACGTAATGCACGTTACCCACAATACCGTTGTCGCGTAGCTTGTCACGACCCACATTCAGCATTGAGTTGTTGATGTCCGCTAGGATCACGTGGCCTTGATCGCCAACAATGCGCGAGAATTTCGCCGTCAGGTCGCCAGTACCACCACCTAGGTCAAGAACACGTTGACCTGGACGAGCGCCACTGCAATCAATAGTAAAACGCTTCCAAAGGCGGTGAACACCACCTGACATCAGGTCATTCATGATGTCGTATTTTGCTGCCACTGAGTGGAAAACTTCGGCAACTTTGGTCACTTTTTCGTCTTTTGCCACTGTGGTAAAACCAAAGTGGGTAGTGTCATTTTCTAACGCTGTATTTGATTGCACGCTTGTGTCCGTCATTCTGATTCCTCTTGGGCAGCACTTTCTCACTTCGGGGCGGTTGCTGACAAATATAGTCGCCCACTGTACTGCGGGCGATTAGTTTACTTTATCCTCAGCCGGATGTCTTTCTACTAAAGAAGCATTTTCCGAAAATGACTCACTGTGCGCTAACTGGGCAAGATCAGGAGAAATAGGACGTTTTACCTCAACCCCGAGTTGCTTAAAGCTTTCCGCCTGACGGATCACGTTGCCGCGCCCTGTCGCCAACTTATTCATCGCGCCTTGGTACGTTTGGTTGGCTTTGTCTAATGCGCCGCCAAGCCCTTCCATATCGTCTACAAACAAGCGCAGTTTGTCGTAAAGCTTCGCCGCTCGTTCCGCGATCAATTGGGCGTTTTCGTTTTGGCGTTCGTTACGCCACAAGTTATCTATCGTACGTAGCGCCACCAGCAAAGTGGTCGGACTGACCAAAATAATATTTTGTTCCATGGCATCTTTAACCAAGCTCGGGTCGGCTTGAATCGCAACTTGGAATGCAGGCTCCACCGGAATAAACATCAGCACGTAGTCTAAGCTCTGGATGCCTTTTAACTGGTGGTAATCCTTAAGGCTCAAGCCTTTGATGTGCGCGCGCAGCGCGGCTAGATGATCGCTCAGCGCCTGCTCTCGTTGAATGTCGCTCTCTGCGTTGAAGTAGCGCTCGTATGCCACCAACGCCATTTTCGAATCAACCACCACTTGTTTGTTTTGCGGTAAGTGAACAATCACATCCGGTTGATAGCGCTTGCCCGCTTCGTTTTGCAAGCTCACCTGAGTTTGGTACTCATGCCCTTCACGTAAGCCAGATTCTGCCAATACACGAGCCAGAACCACTTCACCCCAGTTACCCTGCTGTTTGTTGTCACCTTTCAGCGCTTGAGTAAGATTGACCGCTTCTCGGGTCATGTGCTCGTTCAAGCGCTGTAGGTTTTTAAGTTCGTGTACTAAGGTATGACGCTCTTTGGCTTCTTGGCTAAAGCTGTCGTTGACTTGCTTTTTGAACCCTTCTAACTGCTCTTTTAGTGGAGACAATAAACCTTCCAAGCTTTGGCGGTTTTGCATGTCGACTTTGGCGGTTTTCTCTTCGAACAACTGATTCGCTAAGTGTTCAAATTGCTGCTTCAAACGTACTTCTGCTTGCTCAAGAATCTGCAGCTTTTCTGCATTGGCTTGGTTGATTTGCTCGTGGCGCGCTTGCTGCTCACCAAGCTGGGTTTCAAGACGTGATTTGTGCTCTCGCATCTGCCCTAGCTCATCAAAATACTGCTGGCGCTCTTGTTTTACTGCTTCGAAGTAGCGCAACTTTTCCATCGCCGCCATCAATTTACCATGGGTTTGGCGCACCTCGAATGCTGCTTTATCGCGTTCATCATCAAGTTCATCTAGTTCTTGCTGCGCCTCAGCAAGGCTTTGCTTCACTTGTTCAAGTTGTTGTTGATGAAGTTGTTTTTCAGAAAAGAGCTGTTGTTCAAGTAGCTGGGTTTGCGTGGCAAAACGTTGTTTAACCCACCAACCCACTGCAATGCCGCTAATAGTCGCGGTAAAAAGAGAAGACAGAATGAGAGATTGATGCTCAAGAATCCATTGCATAATAGCGAGTTAGCCTGTGTTTTTTATCTTTAACAATGGTATTTACATACTGGATAAATGTCCAGTTTGTTGGATGAAAAATCCTCGCATACACTAGGTGCTCCGTACAACATACTCACACCAGCTCAAATCAACAACAATGAGCGGTACTTCATCACACAGAGGCATCATGAACGAGCGTCGCGCCCTAGGATTTGGGCTATCAGCGGTATTACTTTGGTCAACAGTAGCGACCGCATTTAAATTGACTTTAGCGGAATTCACACCAATTCAGATGCTGACCATGGCGAGTATTGTCTCAGCCATCGCTCTCATCATGGTGTGTGGTGTGCAGGGTAAACTCAATCAGCTCAGCTCGACGTTTCTTTCTAATCCTTGGTACTACTTACTGCTCGGTTTAATTAACCCACTGGCTTACTACCTGATTTTGTTCAAGGCCTATGATTTGCTACCCGCCTCCCAAGCACAGGCGATCAACTACAGTTGGGCGATCACCTTGACTCTAATGGCGGCGGTTTTCTTAGGCCAAAAAATCCGAGGTAAAGACTGGATCGCATGCTGTTTTAGTTATTTGGGAGTCATCGTGATTGCCACCAAAGGCAATGTGTTAGGGATGGATTTTGAAAGTCCGCTTGGTGTCGGGCTAGCTCTGCTCTCGACTCTGCTTTGGGCAAGTTACTGGATTCTCAATACCAAAAACAAAGCCGATCCTGTAATTGGCGTACTCCTTGGCTTTTTGGTTGCCATCCCATTCGCGATTGGTTTGAGTATCTACGAAGGTGCAGACTGGGGCCAAATTACCGCGAAAGGCTGGGCGGCAGTGACCTACGTGGGTCTGTTTGAGATGGGGGTCACCTTCGTACTTTGGTTATCAGCACTGAAGCTAACCGAAAACACAGCTCGCATTAGCAACCTGATTTTTGCCTCACCGTTCATCTCTTTAATGCTACTTGCCACCATCATTGGCGAAGAGATTCATCCATCCACTTTGATAGGCTTGGTGCTGATCATCAGCGGCTTGGTGATCCAACAAGTAAAATTTGGCAAAAAGCAGCTTTCAGAGCCCCAGCAATAAATAAAGCGAAACTTTACAAAACCAAATGCAATTTCGTTAAAAAGAGAGATAGCTAACAAATTACTCATCTTATCTCTCATTCTTGACTTGGATTTATGGGGGCTTTGGATACGATATAACCAAAGCCCCAAATTAACTACTCATATTGGTGCACGTGGTAGCGCGCCAAACAGGGGCATGTCAGGATAATTAATTTAATATGTTTCGCTTTGCAATTTCACCAGACCAACTTAATACTTGGCAAGCAGCCCTTGAGCAGTGCTGCCAAGCTTATCAAGCCCAAGGTCAGTTATTTACTTTTAGCTACACTCGTCAATGGCAGTTAAGTGAAGTTAAAACCACCACTGGGCACAGTCGCGATATTGCTGTCCAGCTCGCTTCTGCAACAAGCGATTTCCAAGCCCCAAGTTTAACTGTAGAAAGTATCAGCTTTGCCAATCAAGTATTAAGCTACTGCCCTATCTGGTTGCCCGATGAAACGCTATTTGCAGCGATTGCTCTTGTTCATGATAACCATAACTGCGCTGAGTTAGAGGGCTGGCTATCTTCACTCGCAGGGCGCATTAGCTTTGATGCGGGCACTTGCTTTCATCGCGAGCAATCAAGACACCTGCACCAAGACACGTCGCTGCTACCAAGCTTGCAAGAGTTTGTTGATTGTCTTGATGATCATACATGGATAAAGAGCATTGATGGCCGCTACTCTTTGACCAATCGCAGTGTGGAACAAGCATGGAATATGACCAGCAATGACATTGTCGGGAAAAACGACTTTGAGTTATTTAGCCAAGCTCGCGCGGAAAAGTTCATCGATACCGACCAGTTGGTGATCGCGACAGGCAGCCAAAACACAGTTGAAGAGTGCTCTTTGATTGATGACAACAATAACCCGACTTGGCTAGAAACCATCAAATCACCCGTCCGCAACCATGCTGGTGAGCTGATTGGTATTTTGGGTATGACACGCAACGTTACCCGCAGAAAGATGATAGAAACGCAACTTTCTCTCGCTTCAAAGATATTCAATAACTCTCAAGAAGGGATGGTGATCACCGATCGTCGTGCCAATATCTTAGACGTTAACAGCGCATTTACTCATATCACGGGTTACTCAGCCGCAGAAGTGATAGGAAAAAACCCTAATATTCTTCGTTCTGGACATCATGATGACCGCTTTTATCAAGAGCTGTGGCATCAGCTAGAAACAAAAGGGCAATGGAAAGGCGAATTTATCAATCGCAAAAAGGATGGGTGTATCTATCCGCAGTTAGCGACCATCAGTGCAGTAAAAGATGATAAGAATCATCTGATTAATTATATCTGCGTATTTGAAGATATTACCGTTCGCAAAGCGCATGAAGAGAAGCTTCAACGCATGGCATTTTATGATCCGCTCACTAATCTGCCAAATCGTACACACCTAATCACTCTGCTAGAACAACACATTGAAAGCGGACAAAAAAACCAACAGTCTTTTGCTACGCTATTCCTTGATATTGACCACTTCAAGCATATCAATGACAGCTTAGGTCATTTTTGTGGCGACCAATTGCTAACAAAACTTGCGGAAAGACTGCAACATGTCCTTGATCTATCGGCTCATGTAGCTCGAATTGGTGGTGATGAATTCGTGATCATTTTGCCAGAGATCGATGACAATGAGCACCTAATCACGACGATTAAAGACATTCTCACTGTCTTCAAAAAGCCTTTTTCATTGGCAAACCACGAATCACTGAGAGTATCAACCAGCATCGGTATTGCGCTCTACCCTGAAGATGGTCGAGACAGTGAAACCTTACTTAAAAATGCCGATACGGCTATGTACCTTGCTAAAAAGAATGGACGAAATGGTTATGCTTTCTACTCTCCAGAGCTAACCGATAAGTCGGTATCTCACGTCCGCCTGCAATCTGCTTTGCACGAAGCCATTGAGAAAGACGAACTGTATCTCGTGTATCAGCCACAATATCAACTCAGTAATAAAAGCCTAATCGGCGTAGAAGCCCTACTACGTTGGAAACATCCAGAACTTGGCCAAGTTTCTCCAGCGGATTTCATCCCAATCGCTGAAAAAACAGGCTTGATTCAAGTGATTGGTCCTTGGGTCATGGAGCAAGCATGCAAACAAGGCCGATACTGGTTAGATAAAGGCATCGCCTTCGGAAAAATGGCGATCAACGTTTCAGCACTTCAATTGCAAAAAAACGGCTTTATTGAGCGATTGAAAGACATTCTCGAACGCACTCAATTTCCCGCAAACTTGTTGGATCTAGAAATTACCGAGAGCTTTTTGTTGAACGACCCGCGACATGCCATTGAGTCGTTAAACCAACTAAGAGAGCTCGGCGTTGAGATTTCACTGGATGACTTTGGTACTGGCTACTCTTCATTGTCATACCTAAAAGGCTTACCTATTACTAAGCTCAAAGTAGACCGTTCATTTGTCTCTGATGTGCCAAGTAATGAAGATAGTAAAGCCATTGTTGATGCCATCATCGCAATGAGCAATAGCTTGTCATTGAAAGTAGTCGCAGAAGGTATTGAAACTGACGAACAAGCAAAATACCTAAAAGAGAAAGGATGTTTGTACGGGCAAGGCTACCGATTTAGCGCTCCAGTACTGCCAGAAAGGCTGTTTCACTAGACACACCTCCTAAAACTGGTTTACCCCCAATGAAATAAAGTTTGATTTCATTGGGGGGGGCTCCAAATTTTCATTAATCAGTCCGACACAAAAGCCTGTATTTGAGCATTCTCACTCTAAAAAGAGTGTTAAAGATAATTAAATGAAAAGCTCATTACTATTTGCTGTCGGCCTAGCATACTGTTTCCAGGTATACGGAAAATCTACCTCACCGTCACTCATTGCAGCCTACGCCAGTTATTTAACAAACGCATCAGAGGAAAATATCTCAGAGACTTATTGGCAGTATTTCTCAAAAGAAGCACTCGCTGGTGTCGAGGTAAGTTCTCCAACAACAAAAGAGCAGTTACTGTTCAAACACTTGATGAGGTCAACGAGCAGTGCTTATGAGGCGCATTTCAACGACTATAGCTGCCTTAGCGTAAATGGTAAAAACTCAAACGATGAGCCCATCACGTTCAATATTGAATTTGAGGTAAAAAATAGCCAAGCATTGATATCGCACATCGATGTACAGCTGCATAGCTCAGAAAAAGAGTTCCCGACCAAAGCAACATGCCCACGAGACTATATGGTGTTTTGAAGTGAAGGATAGGCTGAGCTTAAACAATGCTCAGCCTACAGAAAGTTTTGTTTACACCCACTGCCCAGCGACAAAGCCGCTCGACCAACACCACTGGAAATTATAACCACCTAACCAGCCGGTTACGTCCATCACTTCACCGATGAAGTACAAACCTTTGATGTTCTTACATTCCATGGTTTTTGAAGACAGGTGATCAGTATCTACGCCACCTAAAGTAACTTCCGCGGTGCGGTAGCCTTCTGTGCCGTTTGGTGCCACAGCCCAGTTCTCTAGACGTTCAACGATGTTTGCCATCTCTTTCGGGTTGAACTGTTTAAGTGGTTTATCTGCTAATTCTTTACGTTCAATCAGCACTTCAACCAAACGCTTTGGTAGCACTTTCGCCAGTGTATTCTTTAGGGATTGGTTCGGATGCTTCTCACGGCTGCGCTCTAGCAACTCTGCGATGTCGTCGTTTGGCACGAGGTTAATTGTCACCTTCTGACCCGCTTTCCAGAATGACGAAATCTGCAGAACCGATGGACCAGATAAGCCGCGGTGAGTAAACAGCAGCGCTTCTTTGAACATGGTGCCGTCTTGCGCGGTGATTTCTGCCGGGATCGCAATGCCCGATAGCTCAGCGAAATCTTCTTTGTCTTCTTTATGCAGCGTAAACGGCACTAGACCTGCCGTAGTGGTAATCACTGGAAGCTCGAACTGCTCAGCAATCTTGTAGCCAAATGGCGTCGCGCCAAGCTTAGGCATCGACAGACCGCCGGTGGCAACCACCAAAGATTCACATTCGATATTTTCAGTACCCGCATGCAGACGGAAGCCCGCGTCGGTTTTCTCAATCGAATGTACATCACATTGGTAGCGTTGTTGGATGTTTGGCATGTCGCATTCTGCTAGTAGCATCTTAACGATGTCTTTTGCGGTAAACGCGTCAACACAGAATAGCTGTCCGTGATCGCGCTCTTCAAACTCGATGCCATGCTTACTGACCATCGAAATAAAGTCCCAGTTGGTGTACTGCGACAGCGCCGATTTCACGAAATGCGGGTTTTGGCATAAGTAGTTGTTTGCGGAAACATCGTAGTTAGTGAAATTACAACGACCACCACCTGAGATAAGGATTTTACGTCCTGGCTTTTTCGCATGATCCAGCACGAGCACACTGCGTCCGCGCTTACCTGCTTCCGCAGCACACATCAAACCTGCCGCGCCAGCGCCAATTACAACAACATCAAATTTCTTACTCATCGGTAACGCTCAATTACTTATTTAGATTGGTAAATCCAAAAATAAAAAAGGATGTGCGTAATGCACATCCTTGCTTTCTGCGGGCGCTATTCTAACGACAAAAGTCGAGCGGGAAAAGCGCTTAAATTCCAAGCACTGCTTGCTGGCTTATAGAATGAAGGCAGCCAGTAGGGTTACACCGAGTAAAGCGGTCGATAAAATGAAGAGTCCACGTACCCTCTCACACTTACCCGTAAAGATCTCATCGTGGTGATGGTCATATTCTTTACTTTTAATGTAATGGAACAACCTCACTTGTTTGGTGACGTTGCCATGAGTAGTGAAAAATCCATTGCCATCCACCTGCTGATACAGCAAAGGATGTGCTTCACGCATGATGTAAATAAGAGAACGAAGAGCGGTTAAGTAACGAACCATATTCAGTCCCGTTACAACCATTAGCGCAAATAAGATTGTGTCTCCACTGATCATCTTTTCCTCCCTACATCTTCAATGATGCTCAAGAGAAAAAGACGACCAATGCTTCGTCCTTTACCCGCTACTTATCGCGTTGAGAACACGTTATGCAGCTGGAGCATCCATGATTGAAGATGAACCTTCTTTTGCCATTTGTGCCAGATCTTTATCGATGAAGAACAATGCTTTACCATCTTCACCAACCAATTCGATCTTGTCTAAAATCCCTTTAAATAACTTCTCTTCTTCGTGCTGTTCAGCCACGTACCACTGTAGGAAGTTAAACGTTGAGTAGTCTTGGCTTGTAAATGCAACATGCGCTAGTTTGTTGATTTTTTCCGTGATCATTTGCTCATGTTCATAGGTTTCACGGAAAACATCACCTAGGCTCGCAAAATCATGCTTTGGTGCTTCAATTGCACCCAGGATTGGCATTGAGCCAGTTTCACTCACATAAGTGAAAAGACGTTGCATGTGCTCCATTTCTTCTACGGCGTGAGCGCGTAAAAATTCAGCCGCACCTTCAAAACCTTTGTCTTCACACCAAGCACTCATTTGTAAGTATAGATTGGATGAGAAAAATTCTAGGTTAATTTGCTCATTCAATTGTTCAACCATAGTTTGAGACAGCATGTTAACTCCTATTTATGTGCATGCAATATACCCAAATGACCTCAAAAGAGATGGTTCAAAGACAACAAAGTCACTTGGGTATAACGCCACTATAACATGATTCCTTTGCCATGAGATTCTACCTACTAGATTGATATGAGATCACTTCAGCAAAATTATCTTAGACTTAGTGCTAATCTGACAGTATGACCTTATCAAGGAGATGGCAATATGAGTTACAAACACATACTTGTGGCAGTTGACCTATCAGACGACAGTAAAGTGTTGATTAAGAAAGCCGTATCACTGGCTAAACCTCTGGATGCGAAAGTCTCTTTCATTCATATCGATGTGAATTACGCCGAGCTTTACACCGGGCTTATCGATATCAATATGGCGGAGGCGCAACACCAAGCAATGGAAGCGTCGCGCACACAATTGGCCAACTTTGAGGAATATGCGGGATACCCAATCACGCATACTTTGGTTGGTAGCGGTGATTTAAGTAACGAACTGTGCGATACCATTCAAGACTACAGTATCGATTTGGTCGTTTGTGGTCATCACCAAGACTTCTGGAGCAAGATTCTCTCATCGACTCGACAGCTCATTAACTGCTCACCAGTCGACATGCTGGTCGTACCGCTAAAAGACTAATTTGCATTGGCGTGACCTTAAAACTTGGTTAGACTGCGGGCACATTTGTTGTTGATAAAGATTCTCATCCATGGCTTATCTATCCGCAGTTACCCTGCTTTGGGCATTCTCATTTAGCCTGATCGGCGTTTACCTAGCCGGTCAGGTCGATTCTTGGTTCTCCGTTTTCATGCGCGTTGCGTTGGCGAGCCTCGTCTTCATTCCTTTCTTAAAATTCCGTGGCGTAAGCAAGTCTCTGATTGCAAAACTGATGATCGTCGGCGGCTTCCAGCTCGGTTTGATGTATTGCTTCTACTACCAATCTTTCCTACTCCTTTCTGTACCAGAAGTACTGCTGTTCACCGTATTTACACCTATTTATGTCACCTTGATTTATGACTTCTTGAAAGGTCGTTTCTCGCCTTGGTATTTGGTTACCGCTGCAATTGCGGTGCTAGGCGCGGCGTGGATTAAGTTTGCAGGCATCAATGAGAACTTCTTGATGGGCTTTTTGGTCGTACAAGGGGCAAACCTGTGTTTTGCCATCGGTCAGGTCGGCTACAAGTACATTATGGAAACCGAACCGGTGGATCTGCCGCAGCATACGGTGTTTGGTTATTTCTACTTAGGTGCATTGTGCGTGGCGACCGTTGCTTTTGCTCTAATGGGTAACTTAGACAAGATGCCAACCACAGCAACACAATGGGGTATTTTGACGTACCTCGGCTTGATCGCATCAGGCTTTGGTTACTTTGCGTGGAACAAAGGCGCGACTATGGTCAATGCTGGCGCACTTGCGGTGATGAACAACGCGCTTGTCCCTGCTGGATTGATTGTGAATATAGTGATTTGGAACCGCGATGTTGATGTGACGCGACTTGCTATTGGCGGCGCGATCATCATGCTGTCGCTGTGGATCAATGAGACTTGGGTGAAAAAGCGCGTAGAGATGAGTTACGCCAACAAGTAACACATCGATCCCAACAAACATTCCAACCATAAAAAAAACGCTCTCCAGTTGGAGAGCGTTTTTTGTTGATTCGATTAATGCACTTTGGCTTGCGAGCTTGTGCTCATCAACGCATTAGGTGGTGTTGGTAGCAGCACCTCAAGTTTGGCATTACGCGCTTCAAGCTTGCGCTGGCGTTTGAGCAATTTTTGCTGCTTTTTGGCTAATTTAAGCAACTTCTTCTGCTGCTTATAGTGTTTCTTAACCGCTTTTTTCGCCTTTTTCAGCGCTTTCTTATCTGATAAATCAAACATCGCTGACGTCTCTAGCTGAGTGGAAGGAGTTACGGCTGCTACTTTTGTTGCCAATTTTTTCTCTTTCACTCGTTCCACTACGCGCTTCACGATCGCCGCTTTCTCTGCGCTTTGCTCAGGCGCCATAATGATTGGCGTATCTTGTGTAAGGGATGGAGTTGGTAGCGCCTCTGCCAACAAACCACATGCTTGCTGTTCAGACAACGGCTTATCTTGGCATTTTTGAGGAGGAATCGCGGCTGGCTTACATATGGTATCTTTCGAGGCAGAAGAACGAGCACAAGAGCGGCAGACAAACTTAGGTGCTACCACCAAGCGGTGAATGTCACCCAAACTCTCAGCAATCTGTTTACGGCTCATCTTACATAATCGTTTCGCCATGCTACTACTCCAGCTTCCCAATTCTCGACTGTCTTACTCTACGACATCACACAAGTGTAATAATAATAATTCTTAGTTAGATATACAGTCAGTATGCCGAATTAGCAAGAGAAAAGTATCAATAAGCGGAGCAAACGCCAGATACAAATACAGCGCCAAATCAGGCGCTGTGAGAAGAAGCTTTTTGTCGTCAGGTGTTTAGGGTCTGTTGACCTTTTGCGGTTAAATTTTGTTCGGATGGGGACGCCTAGTCAAAAGCGTTTTAATCGCGGCGAGAGGTTTGTAGCCTAGTTATTCTAAGCAAAATCCTCTCAACAAAGAGTAAAACGCTTTTAGTCGGGGGCGCCTAGCCGAACCCTTTGGGCAGCGTTTGTGGCTCCTTTCTACTGCGTTATCGGCTTATCAGGTAGGGCAACTACATTTCAAAGCCTCTGCCTCTTTCTTAGTTTATAAAGAAGGAAGAATCCACAAACGGCTGCAAAAATCAGCTCAAAAGGTCAATAGACCCTAGTTGAATTACGCCATTGACGCCTTCACATACACATCGAAACGGTTCTTTTTGGTTTCGATTGCCATGCTTGGCTTTTGCTCATCAAGCCAGTCCGCATAATCAGGGCGCTTGACCACCACACGCTTGCTCGCCAATGCCATTGCTGGAGCCAGCAAACCATCTGCATCAAGATCTGCACCAACCAAAGATTGGAACACGCGCATCTCTTTCTTTACTAATGCCGATTTCTTTTTGTTTTCAGGGTGTGGGTACATCGGGTCGAGATAAACCACATCTGGCTGAACGAAGTCTTTATCTTGCGCCAATTGTTCCAACGCATCATGGCTAGAAGCGTGAATCAAAGACATGCGCTCTGATACCCAAGTGCCAATTTCTGGATCGTGTTTCGCACGCGCCAAGCCATCATCCAGCAATGCAGCAACCACTGGGTGACGTTCAACCATTTGCACTTTACAGCCTAACGACGCCAATACAAACGCATCACGCCCTAAACCCGCTGTGCCATCCAGTACCGTTGGGATTGCACCTTTGTTCAAACCCGCGGCTTTCGCGATTGCCTGACCTTTACCGCCACCAAACTTGCGACGATGACCTACTGCGCCACCAATCAAATCCACAAAGATTGCACCCAGCTTTGGTTCATCCACTTTACGCAGCTCTAAACGCTCTGTCGTGAGGACTAAGGCAAAGTCACTGTCATCAGTGTGAGAAAGCTGCCAACGCGCAGCGAGTTCATCAAGGTGAGACTGTTGAGATGGGTCTTCACAAATCAATTGCAGTTGCAAAAGGAGGCTCCAGTAAAAATCGGTTTAACTGGCGCTGAGTGTATACCTAATGGCCGGTGAATTGCTAGGCTAGCCTATTCACTCACTCTAGCACGATCGCTCTTGTTCAAGCTCTTCGACTAACTGCGCCAGAGGTTTGGGATGTCCGATAACATAACCTTGTCCATAATCGACACCAAGTTCTAGTAAATGATCGATAATCTGGCTGTTTTCAACAAACTCAGCGACCGTCACTTTACCCATCTGTTTAGCAAGATCATTAATCGAACGAACCATGACTCGATCTGTTTCATTTTTATCCATATCTTTCACGAATAGGCCATCAATTTTCACGATGTCTACTGGAAGTTTCTTTAAATAACCAAAAGAAGATAGGCCAGATCCAAAATCATCCAAAGCAATCATGCAGCCAAGCGCTTTCACTTTGGTAAAAAATGCGATCGCTTGATCAAGGTTACGCATTGCCGCTGTTTCAGTGATCTCTAAACAGATTTTATCGCAAGGCATAGAAGACGTTTCCAAACGCTCTAATAGAAAATCGATAAATTCCTGATTGCCCATTGAGTGACCAGATAAATTTATCGAGCATCGTCCAAGATTCTCCACCTTTTCTGGTCTTTGCTCGAACCACTCCAAGGTTTGATTCACCACTTGTTTATCAATCCAGTGAGCGATGTTGTAGCGCTCTGATGCTGGCATAAAGATACCGGGAGAGATGTATTCTCCTTGAGAATTGCGGATCCGCACTAATATCTCAAAGTTCATCTTCGAATCTTCGTGCTGTAGGCAAAGAATGCGTTGCGCGAATAGCTCCAAACGTTGACCAGCTAGAGCATCGTGTACCAAATTAACACTTTGCATTTCTCGCTGTCGTTGCTGTACTTCTTCATTATCATGGCTAAACAAGTTGTAGCGATTCCGCCCTAGCTCTTTGGCCACATGACAAGCTGAGTCCGCTTGCGCATGCACCATTTGCGGTGTTTCAGCTGTGTGGTCAATAACCCGAATACCAACGGAGCAACTCATATGCAAACGTATATCTTCCCAAATGAATGGCTGTTTACTCAGTGTCGAGATGATCGATTTTGCAATCATGATCGCCCCATGTTCGCCACAATCTTTGAGTAGTACCGCAAACTCATCACCACCCATTCGTGCCAAAATGGCACTATAAGGCAAAACCTCTTCCAACATACTGGCACAAAACTGAATCGCCGCATCACCAGCATCATGACCCGCGGTATCATTGAGCACTTTCAACTGATCAAGATCGAGATACAACATTGCGTGTACACGGCGATGACTTTCCACTTCTCGCAATGCGGTTTGCAGCTCTAGTTCGAAGTGGTTGCGATTGTAAGTGTCGGTCAACAAGTCATAACGTGCTTGATATTCTAGCTGTTTGGCCAGTTTTTTCGTTTCTGAGATGTCTTCACCCACGATCAGTAACTGGTCAGAATCTCGTAACGGACGAATATTTTCGCGGACCCAGACGGAATGACCGTCCGCATGAAGATACTCTATCTCTCTTCGCCACACACCATGGACAACATGGTTTGGCTGAAGCAAAACTTGACGCGGAAACAGTGCCTTGTCGTCTGAATAAAACTCTCGCAAGCGATGACCAAGCATATCCAGCGGTTGATACCCCAACAGTTGCTGAGCAAAGCGGTTTACTTCTTGGATGCAGTTATTGCTGTCCAATGTCACCATCATCACTGGTTGCTGTTCGTAGTAATTACGCAAGCTCGCTTCACGCTGATAAAGCTTGTCTTCCATAAGTTTACGGCTGGTAATATCACGCGCCTCGAACAAGTATTGGTTTTCATTTCCGACCTTCTGAGAGAAAGGCTTGAGTGAAACTTCCAACACCATCGCACCATGCTCTTTACTCCAAATATCCGCTTCAAAAGTCGTCACTTGTCGGTGATGATTCTGAAAGAATTCAGATATTTTCTGGCGTGCATCGACACTCCAGTGCTTGTGGTGCCACAGTGGACGATCGAGTCGTAAATCTTGATGATAGAGGAGAGACTGTAGACGATCGTTACCGGATTTTAATAAACCGTGTTGGTCGAGTATGCCCATATACTGCATGCTTTGGTCGAAAACCGATTCTAAAATCGTTTGAGCCTCGCGAGCAGACGCTTCGCTACGACGGATACGCTGTAAGTAATAACTCAATAGCAAGATTACAATGGACATCAGCACAAATACGCTGCCAAAGACTTTGATTTCTTTTGCAAAACGTTGTGAAAATGGCATCGGCTTATTAAGAAATACAGCCGTCGGCTCTTGCTCTACACCAAGGCCCCAGCGAACCACCGATTGATAATCTAATTTGATTTCTGATTCGCTCTTTATTACGGATGGTAACGGTGCTTTAGGGTTATCTAACACTTGCTCAAGCAGTTGAGCTGCCTCAAACCCCTGTCGGTAACCACTCTGGATTACGCCTCCAACAGCACCATGTCCTAAGCCGACATCGTGCACCATAAAGAGAGGTGCATTCGAAGCTTGGTTCACCTCACGCCAGTCCCGGTCACTACTCACAATGCCATATTTATCGCGATAGTAAGTCCAAAACAACACAACGTTGTCTTGGGTTAATTCTGACACCTGTTGTTTGAGTTCATCGATAGTATCTGGCACAAGATGTACCACTTTGTGGCGATATTTGGGCGTTTGTTCGAGAAAATCGGCAACCTGAGCTCTAAGTGCTGCCCCAGTAACCGAGTGGTCACTAACAATCAGAATTTGTTGGAATTTAGGATGCAGTCGCTCAATCAGATCTAGGTTTGCAGCGAGATCAATATCTTCAATAACACCAGTTGCGTTAAGATTTTGATGAAGTGAAGCATGATAATTGTTGATACCACTAAAGATAACTGGCGTGTCTTTAATTACGGGCGCTAAACGCTGCATTAATGCCAACGCATTGTTGTCGCTAACGACAATCGCATCAAAACGCTCTTTGGACAGCTTAGTGCGATACAGAGAGTCAAGCTGTTGGAAAAAAGTTGGGCTTTGGTTGCGCTTCGAGTCTAGATATAAAACGCGCATATCCAACGACCGGTCAGCCACTTGCTGCGCAATTCCCCTCTGAATAGAGTCCGTCCAGAAAAAGCCTTGATGATAGGAATGCACAACAAGAACTTTTTGCTCTTGCGCGATGGCAACGCTACTCCAGCATATCGCAATAAAAATCAGTAAAACCTGCACATCATCTCCGTGATATCAGAGCCAACTCTCGGTTATCTCTGCTTAAACCTTGTGAATCCTATTCATGGTGAGTATAAAATGAACTCAAAGCCTCATATCCTAACGGAATTACTAATATGAACGCGAGTCTACCTAAACTCGATGACCTTGATCGTGCCATTTTAAAAACGCTGATGGCCGATGCACGCACGCCGTATGCAGAGATGGCAAAGCAATTTGATGTTAGCCCTGCCACCATCCATGTTCGCATCGAGAAAATGAAAGCGGCCGACATCATCGAGGGAACAGAGGTTATCGTCAATACTAAAAAGCTAGGATACGATGTATGTTGCTTTATTGGCATCAACCTTAATGCTGCACGCGACTACCATTCAGCGCTAGAAAAGCTCAATGCCCTCGATGAAGTGGTAGAAGCTTACTACACCACAGGCGCGTATAACATATTCGTCAAATTGATGTGCAAGTCGATTGAAGAGCTGCAATTTGTATTGATTGATAAGCTTCAAGCGATCGACGAAGTGCAATCCACCGAGACGCTGATCTCGCTGCAAAACCCGATCAATCGCAGCGTAAATCCATAACACTCTGAATCAGATACAAAAAGTTGAATCTAAGAACAAAAAAATGGGCAGCCACTTGGCTGCCCATTTTCATTCTCAATCGAGATTACGCTGCGATACCTGAATGACGCAGTAGCGCATCGATTTCAGGCTCACGACCACGGAAGCGCTTAAATAGCTCCATTGGTTCTTCACTACCACCCATTTCTAGGATGTTGTTCAAGAAACTTAGACCAGTTTCTTTGTTGAAGATGCCTTCTTCTTCAAAGCGAGAGAACGCATCTGAAGACAACACTTCTGCCCATAGGTAGCTGTAGTAACCTGCGCTGTAACCACCAGCGAAGATGTGACCAAAGCTGTGTGAGAAACGCGCCCACTCAACCGCTGGTACAACTGCCACTTTCTCTTTCACTTCTGCCAAAGTTTCAAGCACACGTGCACCCACTTCTGGGTCGTATTCAGTGTGCAGAGTGAAGTCGAACAAGCCGAATTCTAGCTGACGTAGGATGCCCATCGCCGACTGGAAGTTCTTCGCTGCTAGCATTTTGTCTAGCATCGCTTTTGGTAGCGGTTCGCCAGTCTCATAGTGACCAGAAATAAACGCCAGCGCGTCTTCTTCCCAACACCAGTTTTCTAGGAACTGACTTGGTAGCTCAACCGCATCCCAAGGCACACCGTTGATGCCCGATACCGCGCCTGTTTCTACTTGCGTCAGCATGTGGTGGATACCGTGACCAAACTCGTGGAACAGAGTCACGACTTCATCGTGCGTAAACAGTGCAGGCTTGTCGCCCACAGGACGGTTGAAGTTACACGTTAGGTAAGCAACCGGTGTTTGTAGCTCGCCCGCTAGCGTCACACGACGACCTCGGCAATCGTCCATCCACGCACCGCCACGTTTGTGTTCACGTGCGTATAGATCTAGGTAGAAGCTGCCGCGCAGTGTGCCTTCGCCATCGAAGATATCAAAGAAACGCACTGATTCGTGCCAAGTATCCACGCCTTCACGCTCTGTCACTGTCATACCAAACACGCGGTTTAGCACTTCAAACAGACCACTTACCGCTTTTGATTCAGGGAAGTAAGGACGCAGTTCTTCATCCGAAATTTGGAACAAGTGCTGCTTTTGCTTCTCGCTGTAGTACGCGATGTCCCATACGTTTAGCTCGCTGACACCAAATTCCGCATTCGCAAACTGGCGTAGCTCTTCGATTTCGCGCTCACCTTGTGGTTTCGCTTTGGTTGCCAAATCGTTCAAGAAGCCAAGAACTTGCGCAGGATTCTCTGCCATTTTAGTTGCCAGAGACTTCTCGCTGTAAGTGTTGAAACCCAACATACGAGAGATTTCATGACGCAGTTTTAGCTGCTCAGTAATGATTTCTGAGTTGTCCCATTTACCTGCGTTTGGACCTCGGTCAGAAGCACGCGTTACGTACGCTTCGTACACTTCTTTACGTAGGTCTTGGTTATCACAGTACGTCATCACCGGTAGGTAAGATGGGATATCTAGCGTGATTAGGTAGCCATCGAGCTCTTTTGCTTCTGCTGCCGCTTTTGCCGCTGCAAGTGCAGATTCTGGCATACCCGCTAGGTCTTTTTCGTCTGCAACGTGTTTAGTCCAACCCATGGTTGCATCTAGCACATTGTTGGAGAATTTTGAGCTCAGCTCAGACATGCGCTTGCTGATTTCGCCGTAGCGATGTTGCTCGTCTGATGGTAAACCGATGCCCGAAAGCTCGAAGTCGCGTAGTGAATCCGAAATGGTCTTCTGTTGTGCACGCGTTAGCGTCGCGTACTCTTCGCTGGCTTTGATCGCTTTGTACGTTTCGTAAAGACCTTTATGCTGACCAACCCAAGTACCGTACTCTGACAGGATTGGTAGGCAGCTTTCATACGCTTCACGCAGCGCTTCGCTGTTCACTACTGAGTTCATGTGACCCACTGGTGACCAAATGCGGCTCAAGCGGTCATCCGCTTCTTCAATTGGCGCGATCACACTGGTCCAGCTTGGGTTTGCGTTGTCTTTTAGTACCTCGTCAATCTTGGCACGACAATCCGCAATCGCCTGCTCCACTGCAGGTTTAATGTGTTCTGGTTTGATTTGCGAAAACGGAGGAAGATCCGTAAACGTAAGAAGTGGATTAGACATGAATAATTCCTTTTGTGTTTTGGCTCTGTATTTGCCCATTCGCATTTGCATAGAAATAGGCGAACTCAATGCACAGGCAAGCCAACAACATGGATGGGGGGGGATCTCCGTTCCCTTTCTCGATGCAGCAATGACCAAATCGGTCAAAGAGTGCTTACTCTGTCCTTGAGTCTTGTTATGCCTAAGTCAGGTTTCGCACTCTATTGGAGCGGTGCAATCCCACTTAGGTTCAATTTGTTTACTCATACTAAGTATGGGTGACTTAAAGAAATTTCAATAGCGAATCCCTATCAGTGATACTGATTTGAATCGAAGTTCTACTTCTTTAAGTTACTTGAGTATAATACCGCCATATCGCGAAAATCACAGACCACACTCAGTCAAAGAGTGTTTCGAGAGTTTAATTTGTTAAGTTACCGCCACAGCTTCCACGCTGGCAACCATGCTGACGTGGTAAAACACATCGTTCAAAGCCTCATTCTTGATGCGCTAAAGCAGAAAGATAAGCCGTTTGTTTATCACGATACCCACTCGGGTGTGGGACGCTACGATCTGACTCACGAATGGTCTGAAAAAACGGGCGAATACAAACAAGGCATCGCGCGCATTTGGGACAACCCAAACATTCCTGAAGACATCGCAAGCTACATCGATTCAATCAAAACATTAAACAACGGTGAGAAGCTGCGTTACTACCCAGGCTCACCGCGTGTTGCACGTGCGCAAATCCGCCCACAAGACCGCATGGTTCTGACTGAGCTGCACCCAGCCGATCACCCGCTGCTAGAGCAAGAGTTCCATCGCGATCGTCAAGTGAGCATCTACAAAGAAGATGGCTTCAAGCGTCTGAAAGGCAGTCTGCCACCGCAAGAACGTCGTGGTTTGGTGCTGATTGACCCACCATACGAGCTAGCAAAAGAGTACCGCGACGTCGTGCAAGCGATTTTCCAAAGCCATAAACGTTGGGCAACAGGCATCTACGCGATTTGGTACCCAGTGGTAAACCGCTGTGATATCGAAGACATGATTGAAGGCTTGGAAGGTCTGGGCATTCGCAAAATCCTGCAAATCGAATTGGGCGTATCTCCAGACACCAACGAGCGTGGCATGACGGCATCGGGCATGATCGTGATTAACCCACCGTGGAAACTGGAAAGCCAGATGAAAGAAATTCTGCCATTCCTGCAAGAAGCAATCGCACCAGCAACCGGCCACTGGAAAGTCGACTGGATCGTTCCAGAATAAAAAACACTGAATTTCATAACCTTAAAGCGCAACGATGACCTCGTTGCGCTTTTTTTATTTATTTTTTCAAACATTATTGTCTGCGCTTCGTCTTTTCTTTTTTGCCTGCGTCTTAGGGATGTAAACAAGCTAAAACATAGAGAGAAATGACCATGCTTAAAGTTATCAGTTTTAAAATTTGCCCATTTGTTCAACGCGTAACCGCGGCACTAGAAGCAAAACAGATCCTTACGAGATTGAATACATCAGCTTAAAAGACAAGCCACAATGGTTCCTAGATATCTCACCAAATGGTCAAGTGCCTGTGATGGTGACAGAGTCTGGCACGGCGCTGTTTGAGTCGGATGCGATCATCGAATACATCGAAGACGAATATGGCCCGTTAGAGCAAGGCGTGACAAACGAACAACGCGCACTAGACCGAGCATGGAGCTACCTAGGATCTAAACACTACTTGCCTCAGTGCGGCACCATGGGCAGTAAAGACCAAGCAACCTTTGAAGAGCGCGCAGAGAAACTGATCAAAGCGTTCCAAAAAGCAGAAAACCAACTGTCTGGTGAAACCAAGTTCTTTAAATCCGATGAACTAAGCAATGTAGACATGGCTTGGTTGCCGCTTCTGCATCGTGCTGCCATCGTCAAAGCTCACTCTGGTTACGACTTCTTCTGTGGTCTACCAAAAATGCAGGCATGGCAAAAGCACATCCTAGAGTCAGGATTAGTAGAGAAGACGGTATCGGAAGACTTCGTAAAACTGTTTAGCGATTTCTACCTAACCAACACTTATCTTGCGGATGGTAAAGACGTGCAAGCCCAGTCAGGCTGTGGCACATCAAGCTGCTGCGGTTAATGAATTTTCCTTACCCTAAGCATGAAAAACACCAAGCGGAATAGCGCCTTATTCCGCTTTGCTATCCTCTCATCGCTATTTGTCATAAGTAATGTCACTTTTTCCCATTTAGGAAATTGCTAGACTCGATTTATGATAGGGACAACGGATCATGCTTAAGTCACTTCAACAGGCTTAGGCAGGTAACAATTTATTTAGGGATGTTGAGTTCATCACCCACTACCCCAATGTAATTGTTGTCAGACAAAAATTAATAAGCTCTTGGAGAAAGTAATGGCGACTCATTTTGATTATATCTGTATCGGTGGCGGCAGCGGCGGCATTGCATCAGCAAACCGTGCGGCAATGTACGGTGCTAAAGTAGCGCTTATCGAAGCTCAAGACCTTGGCGGTACCTGTGTAAACGTTGGTTGTGTGCCTAAAAAAGTAATGTGGCACGGCGCGCAAGTTGCAGAAGCAATGAACCTGTACGCAGAAGACTACGGCTTCGATGTAGATGTAAAAGGTTTCGACTGGAGCAAACTGGTTGAGAGTCGTCAAGCTTACATTGGTCGTATTCACCAATCTTACGATCGCGTTCTTGGCAACAACAAAGTAAATGTTATCAAAGGCTTTGCTAAGTTTGTTGACGAGAAAACAGTTGAAGTAAACGGTGAGCACTACACAGCGGATCACATCCTGATCGCAGTAGGTGGTCGTCCAACGATTCCAAACATTCCAGGCGCAGAATACGGCATCGATTCAAACGGCTTCTTCGAGCTTGCTGAGCAACCAAAACGCGTTGCAGTGATCGGTGCAGGTTACATCGCGGTAGAAATCGCAGGCGTACTGCATGCACTAGGCACAGAAACACACCTATTCGTTCGTAAAGAATCACCGCTACGTAGCTTCGATCCAATGATCATCGAAACGCTAGTAGAAGTAATGGAAGCCGAAGGCCCAACGCTACACACCCACTCTGTTCCAAAAGAAGTGGTAAAAGAAGCAGACGGCAGCCTAACTCTGCACCTAGAAAACGGTGAGAGCCAAAACGTTGATACCCTAATCTGGGCAATCGGTCGTCACCCAGCAACTGACGCTATCAACCTAGCATCAACAGGCGTTGCAACGAACGATCGTGGCTACATCAAGGTAGACGAATACCAAGAAACGAACGTGAAAGGCATCTACTGTGTAGGTGACATCATGGAAGGTGGTATCGAGCTAACACCAGTGGCTGTTAAAGCGGGTCGTCAACTTTCTGAGCGTCTGTTCAACAACAAACCAAACGCGAAGATGGACTACGATTTGGTACCAACTGTGGTATTCAGCCACCCACCAATCGGCACTATCGGTCTAACGACTCAAGAAGCGGAAGAGAAGTACGGCAAAGACAACATCAAAGTCTACACGTCTGGCTTTACTGCGATGTACACAGCGGTTACTAAGCACCGTCAACCATGTAAGATGAAGCTAGTGTGTGCTGGCGAAGAAGAAACGGTTGTTGGTCTACACGGCATCGGCTTTACTGTTGATGAAATGATTCAAGGCTTCGGCGTAGCAATGAAGATGGGCGCAACCAAAGCAGACTTCGACTCTGTTGTGGCTATCCACCCAACGGGCTCTGAAGAGTTCGTGACAATGCGTTAATCACTTTGCTGATTTAAGCAGATAAACAAAAAGGGTCATCAGTTACTTGATGACCCTTTTTCTATTCACGTTTTCTAACGTTCGGGGGTATTTCGGAGCCGTTTGCGCGTTTTACTTAACTGCGCGAACCAATTCAGCAATACCTTCCCAGTCGCCGTTGTCCATCATCGCGGTTGGCACCATCCAAGTACCGCCACAAGCGACAACCGATTTCAGCGCTAGGTAATCTTCCACGTTAGATGGGCTTACACCACCTGTAGGCATGAATTCCACTGGGTAAACCGCCGTTAGTGCTTTAAGCATGTTTACGCCGCCTGATGGCTCAGCAGGGAAGAACTTCAGGGTACGTAGACCCATTTCCATCGCTTGCTCAACCAAGCTTGGGTTGTTCACGCCCGGTACGATTGTCACGTTGCGTTGCTGACAGTATTTCACTGTAGTTGGGTTGAAACCCGGGCTCACGATAAAGTCCACACCGGCTTCAATCGCAATGTCCACTTGCTCAGTTGTCAGCACTGTACCAGCACCGATCAGCAGTTCAGGGTACGCTTCACGCATGATGCGGATCGACTCAGCCGCCGCTTCAGTGCGGAATGTCACTTCCGCACATGGTAAACCGTTTTCTACCAACACTTTTGCCAGTGGCAGAGCGTGTGCTACATCGTTGATTGCGATAACTGGGACGATTTTGATTTCTCTTAATCGTTGTTCAAGTGTTGTCATGGGTAACCTCTAAAGAATAAAGCTTAATGTTGCTACGATAATAAACGCGATACTACCAAGTAAAGTTTCCATTACCGTCCAAGTTTTTAGCGTTGTTTTCTCATCCATCTCTAGTAGACGAGATACTAACCAGAAACCAGAATCGTTGAAGTGAGAAAGCACTGTTGCACCACCTGCAATCGCGATAACGATAAAGCATAGGTCTAGCTCACTCAAACCAGTTGATGCTGCCACTACTGGCGCGATAAGTGCTGCAGTTGTCGTTAGTGCCACGGTTGCTGAGCCTTGAGCAACGCGCAGACAGGTAGAGATAACAAACGCCGCAACGATCACTGGCATGCCAGTGTCAGTTAATACGTCTGCAAGTGCATCACCGATACCACTTGCACGCAGTACGCCACCGAACATACCGCCCGCACCAGTTACTAGGATAACGCCACAGATAGGCGCCAATGAATCGCCACACAGCTTCTCAAGTTTCGCCATGCCGTAGTCTTTTGCAAACACAGCAAGACAGACGATTAAGGTAATCAGTAGTGCAACTGGCGTTTTACCTAGCATACGTAGGAACTCAACCAGTGCTGTTTTGCCATCAATCACACCCGCAACTGCTAGCGTGTTCAATACTGTGTCTAAACAGATTAGCAGTACAGGCAGCACTAGGATGGTCATTACTGTGCCAAATTTTGGCAGTTGTGCATCTTCAACTTGCGTATCACCATTGAAGAAGGCTTTTGATAATGGGATATCGAATTTCTTACCTGCATACAGACCAAATAGGTAAGCGCCTAGGTACCAAGTTGGAATAGCCACTAGGATACCAACAACAAGCAGTAGACCAATGTTTGCGCCTAGGAATTCTGCTGCTGCAACTGGACCTGGATGCGGAGGAACAAAGCCGTGCATCACTGCAAATGCACCTGCTGCTGGTAGTGCGTATTTGATTGGCGAACCACCAAAACGTGCTGCCACACTTAAGATGATTGGCATCATTACGACTAGGCCAGCATCAAAGAAAATTGGGAAGCCGAACAGCAATGACGCGACACCCAATGCAAATGGTGCGCGCTCTTTACCGAAGCGCCCAATCAAAGTATCTGCCAACACTTTTGCACCGCCAGTCACTTCTAAAATTTTACCGATCATTGCACCAAGACCAACCAGCAAAGCAACAGATGCCAGTGTGCCACCGAAACCACTCATCATGGTTGGAACTACTTGGTCAGAAGATACACCAGTCGCCAGCGCTGTACCTAAACTTACTACCGTAAGCGAAGCAAACGCGTGCACTTTGAGCTTAATAATCAATACAAGTAACGCCGCAATCGCGAGGACTGCAATCGTTAGTAGGAACGTAGGGTCTGGAGCTTGGGTTAGCTGTTCCATGGGTTCACCTTTAAGAATTATTGTTTGTGTTGTGGTTCACATTTATTTGAGTTACCGGTAACATGTTACCGATAACATGAATAAGATAAACCCATATTTTAAAGTGAATTCAAAAATTGAGATCACGCGCAAATTTGTTATGAGGATAAGTTATGGCTGGTAGTAGTGTCGTCGTTATGGGCGTTTGTGCGAGTGGCAAAACCACAATTGGTGAGCACTTGGCGAAAAAGCTGGGACGTAAATTCATTGATGGTGATGATCTTCACCCACGAGCAAACATTCAGAAGATGGCATCAGGTCAGCCTCTGAACGACGACGACCGCAAACCTTGGCTAGAACGTATCCGTGACGCTGCTTATAGCTTAGAAAGCAAAAACGAGCACGGCATTATTGTCTGTTCGGCACTAAAAAAGATTTATCGTGACCAAATCCGCGAAGGCAACGAGAACGTAAGCTTCCTCTTCCTAGACGGCAGCAAAGAACTGATCCTTGAGCGCATGCGTGCTCGCCAAGGTCACTTCATGAAAGAGAACATGGTCAACAGCCAATTTGAAACGCTAGAGCGCCCAGAAGATGAGCCTCGCACCATTTTCGTCAGCATTGATGCAACCATCGAAGAAGTCGTATCGAACGCAGCGGAACTCATCCTAACGCAAGATGAGGCGATGGCATGACTCATCAAGTAATTTTAGATGTTACTCAACGCTTAGTTGAGCGCAGCCAAGAAGCGCGTGCGGCGTTTCTTGCTCGCACCGAAGTCCAAGCCGAAACAGGTAAAGGTCGTGTCGGTCTGTCTTGCGGTAACTTGGCTCACGCTGTTGCAGCATCCTGTTCGTCTGAAAAGAAAAATATTCTGGATTTGACTCATTCCAATGTGGCGCTGATCAGTGCTTACAATGATATGTTGAGTGCCCACCAGCCGTACCAACACTACCCTGATCAAATCAAGCAAGTACTGTCTGGTTATGGTCACACAGCGCAAGTTGCAGGCTGTGTTCCGGCAATGTGTGATGGCGTGACTCAAGGTCAAGCTGGTATGGATATGTCACTGTTTTCTCGTGACTTAATTGCTCAATCGACAGCACTTTCACTGAGCCACAATGTGTTCGATGCGACCTTGCTGCTAGGTATCTGCGACAAAATCGCACCGGGACAACTGATGGGCGCGCTGTCTTACGCACATCTACCAACGGCGTTTGTGCCAGCAGGTTTGATGGCAACAGGCATTAGCAATGAAGAGAAAGTAGACGTTCGCCAAAAATACGCGGCGGGCGAAGTAGGTAAAGACGCACTGCTTGATATGGAGTGTCGTGCTTACCACTCGGCGGGGACGTGTACCTTCTACGGAACCGCAAATACTAACCAACTAGTGTTTGAAGCCATGGGTTTGATGCTGCCAGGTTCAGCATTTATCCATCCACATACTGAGTTACGTAAGGCGCTGACTGATCACGCGGCTCTGAAAATCGCGGCAATGAATGCAGGTTCAGCCAATTTCCGTCCATTGTCTGAAGTTGTCACAGAAAAGAGCCTCATCAACGGCATTATCGCGCTGTTGGCATCGGGCGGCAGCACCAACCACACTATCCACATGTTGGCAGTGGCGCGTGCTGCAGGTTTGATTCTGACATGGCAAGACATCAGTGACCTGTCTGAAGTGGTGCCACTGTTGGCGCGTGTTTACCCGAACGGTCCAGCAGACATGAACGCGTTCCAAGAAGCGGGCGGCGTACCTGCTCTATTGCATCGTTTGGACGAGTCTGGCTTGCTTCATCGTGACGTGAAACCAGTATTCGGCGAATTCAAAGACCAAATGACGCTACCTGCGCTAGTCGACGGAAAACTAACTTGGACACCATGTGGTGGCAGCCAAGACGGCGAAGTGATTGCTGCGCCAACGCAAGCTTTCCAAAACACCGGTGGTACTCGCGTACTTCACGGTAACTTGGGTAAAGCCGTGGTGAAAGTATCTGCGGTAAAAGAAGATCAGCGCATCATCGAAGCGCCAGCGATCGTATTCCAATGCCAACACGAAGTGGAAGCGGCATACAAACGCGGTGAGCTAAACCAAGATTGCATCGTGGTCGTGACGCACAATGGTCCTGCAGCGAACGGCATGCCAGAGCTGCATAAACTGATGCCAATTCTCGGCAACGTGCAGAAAGCGGGCTTTAAAGTCGCGCTAGTGACGGACGGTCGACTATCTGGTGCATCGGGTAAGATTCCATCAGCAATCCACGTATCTCCAGAAGCGATTCGTGGCGGCGCGATTGGCTTGGTGCGCAATGGCGACATCATCCGCGTTGATTGCCAAACTGGCGAACTGAATAACCTAAGCGACGTTACGGGTCGGGAACTGTTAGAGGTGGATACTGAAGCCAAGCAACAGACTTGGGGGCGTGGTTTCTTTAGCGTGATTCGTCAAAGCGTTTCGAGCGCAGAAGAAGGCGCAAGCTTTATTGTTTAAGACGGAGAGAAAGATCCCGTCATTCCGACGAGCTTAGGCGAGATCAGGAATCTAATATCAGAGTGCTGTGAAGCGAGAGGAAAGATCTCTGCCACAGCACTTTTTGTTGGTAGATTCTGAATCACGCTCGTCTCTCGCTGTTCAGAATGACGAGCCTAGGCGAGATCAGGAATCTACTATCAAAGTGCTGTGAAGCGAGAGGAAATACCTCTGCCACAGCACTTTTTGTTGGCAGATTCTGAATCATGCTCGTACCTCGCTGTTCAGAATGACGAGCTTTGGGATTCAGCAAACGACATCAAGCCGTCTTCATCACCACAACCGCCGCAATCACAACAAAGATACCAAACCAGCCAATCGGCTTAAGCTTTTGTTTGAACAGCAAAGCACCACCAATCGCGGTACCTAAGATACCTATCGCCCCCCCCAAGAGGCGTAAGCGATAGCAAGATCGATCTCTTTTACGGCTTGGGCAAGTAAGGTAAATGCCGCCATCACTAGCACTATTGCGATAACGCCCCAACCTTTGTGCTCAAAGCCTTTCGAGCGAGTCAGCGCCATGTTCGCCATGATATCGACTAACGCCGCCAACACCACAAATCCAAATGAAACGGTAAAGAATTGGCTCATGATTAACACCTCGCATTCGATGAGTGCGGCAACTCAGCTTTTTGTTGAGGCTGACCGTGTGATTCGCCGAGCGTCACACACATAATACCAACCACCGCCAGCGCTAACCCAAGCAACTGCTGTGTGCTTAAATTGGCATCAAACAAAACGATAGAAACGAGAGTAATCAAGGCAATACCTACGCCTTCCCATGTCGCGTACGCCACACCGATGGAAATTTTCTTTGCCGCAATTGATAAGAAATAATAAGAAATGGCGATCAGAACATACATCACCAAATAGCCTTCCCATGCGTTACTTTCACCGATAAATGACATGGTACTGGTACCGGCAACTTCAGCAACGATGGCGAGCAATAAAAATAGACGTGCAATAAGCATGGTTCATCCTCCCCAGAAATTAAAAAACTGCATAACGGAGAATGGTGAATGCCTTTCAATGATCAGACACTCAAAGAATTGATAAGATAAAAAGAGCCGCTTCTCCTGACTATTTGTAGTCAGATTAGCCCTTCTTCAGCGAAACAGACAGGTAATTGAGATATTCATTTTTGAATATCTTTAGGGATTGTTTGTCTATGAGATCACGTTAATGGTGTATTGAGGGTTTGTTGGACCACTTGATGCAAATGACGATGCAATGGATGGTTACGATACGTCTGCAAATAACCACCCGAGACAACAAATTGGCTGAATTCGCGGTTTACCATCGGCATTGGATAAGAGGCGAGTTCATGCATCAAATGCGCAGTGCTTTGGCTGGCGTACATAATGGCATCAGTCTCAAGCAGCATTTGGCAAGCAACACGCAAATTGTAGGACTTGAGCAGTACCACAGGTTCGTAACCCATGCGACGATATTCCGATTCCACTGTACACAGCGGATTGTATGACGCAGGCCCAGGTAGCGATACCAGCGGCAATTTCGACACCGTTCCCCAGTCATTACTGACTTGCGACAATGTTGGATGGTCTTTACGCGCCAAAATCACGCGCTTCTCGACAAACAGAGGGCGCATGTAGATGTCTTTCGACAATTCAGTTTCTTGATCGAGAATACAGTAGTCGTGTTCGCCCTCTAACATCTCATCTTGGGAATAGATGTTCCAACTTGAGAAAGCAAACGAGGCTTGAGGAAACGCCTGATGGCAGCCGCGCAGAAGGCGTTGACCTTGTTCGTCCATCAGATATGGATCCGTCACAATCGCAATCTGACCTTGGTAGTCGAGTGGATCAAATTCAGAGAACTCCTGCACTACTTTTTCTAGTGGAGACAGCATGTTATCAAACTCCGCCGCTAAGCGAATCGCCATTGGGGATGGCTCTACCCCATGGGCTTTACGCACAAACAGCGGATCATCAAACACGTCTTTGAGTTTCATCACCCCACGACTGGCGCTGGGTTGCGAAATGCCAAGCTGCATCGCCGCCAACTTGATGCTGCGATTTTCTACCACGGCTTTAAGTAAGCGCATTAAATTAAGATCTAACGCATCAAGTTGATGTGGCATGCCCGTGTCCTTATCAGAAACGAATGATGAAAAATAGACGTGAGTCAGAGTGAGTTAGACGCTCTCGCCTGCGGTTATTTGATAGCCCATATCGACAATGGTATCAGCTTGCTCCTCACCCTTGAGGCGTGATATCAGCAGTTCAGCACTCTTCTCTCCGATTGCAAAACGCGGCGTATCGACACTGGTTAACTTGGGACTAATGGCTTGACCGATATCTAATGCGTTATAGCCAACAATGGCAAGTTGCTCTGGTACTTTGATATTAAGTTGCTGTGCATTTAATAAAGTACCGATTGCGATATCATCATTGGTACAAAATACACCGTCCAGATCTGGATAGGTATTTAAAGCGCGTTCTAGTAGATCAGATGCCAAAGAGAAACTTGAGTGTTCGCCAGTTAATATATGCTTGGGCTCTAAACCTGCTTCTGTCATCGCACGATCATAACCTTTCATACGTAGCTTGGTACGCGTATCTAGGCGAGCTCCGAAGTAGACTATCGTACGTTTTCCCGACTCCAACATACGCTTCACCACGTTGTAAGCCGCATCTTCATGATCCAACCCCACTGCCATATCAATCGGGTATTCTGGCAATTCCATCGTTTCCACTACTGGTATGCCTGCATTCTTGATCATCTGCAACGTGCGCTGAGTATGATGGCTTTCCGTCAGGATTAAACCGTCGACTTGGTAAGAAAGCAAAGAGGCAATCTTGCGCTCTTCTTCCAATTCATCATAGCTAAAGTGTGCAAGGAGGGTTTCGTAGCCATTGGCTTTGGTGACTGTTTCAATGCCCTGAACAAAAGACGCAAAAATTTGGTTGGACAATGAAGGCAGCAAGATGCCGATCGCTTTACTGGAAGACTTCGACAACATCGCTGGCGCTCGGTTCTCGATGTAACCCATCTCTTCAATTGCCGCAGCAATCTTCACCCGTGTTTTTTCTGCCACGGAGTCAGGGTTACGCATATAACGCGAGACCGTCATTTTAGTTACGCCAACTTTATCTGCGACATCCTGTAGCGTCGTTCGTGCTTTCTTATTCTGTTGAGCCATAAATATCTCAATTATCAGTAATGTTACATGTAACATTATGCCCAGTCAGTCAAACTTGAACAAGCAGCACTGTTCTTTTATGCAAGCTAGTAAGTAATAAGCCTCGCATTGCGAGGCTTATTACGGGACTGCGTTATTTGACGCACATGACATTGAGTAGTGATATGCCTGTTAATGGGTTCGGCTCACGATCGGCGAATAATCCCAATCGATTTTCTCCCCAATAAGGCAGTTGCAGAGGCCATTCATTCTTTTCCATCACTCCAGAATCACGTAAAGCTTTGAACTCAGATGAAGATACTAAGCCCATCCCTAACTCGCCACATACTTGTTGTGAGCTTGCATAACTCAAGCGATTCCATGGCTTGCCATATTCCATGTAAAACTGATTTCCTGCATCAAGCAAGTAAGGTACGACGTAAGTTTTACCTTGTAAGATGGCCTTCAATCGCACTTCAACATTGTTGCTGACACTCACAGGTTCTGCTGGCTTCACTTTTGCAGAAGGGGTTGCCTCCGGCACGTTTACAGCAGCCGGCTTTGGCTCGAACGCAGAGGTATTCTTAGCCACTGGCTTCGGCTTGCTTACGCTCTTAGTCTTCTTCACTGGCTCAGAGATGTTTGCTCCCACCACACGAATAAAGGCTTCTTTATAACCAGATACGGTCCTAACTTGGGCTAAATCTGTGCTCGCTTGCTCAAAACTTTTGTACGGGCCAATCAAACAGCGGAACCCTTTGTCTTCCGGCTTCATCCAAACATCAGTACTGATTTTGTTATAGAGTGGCTTAGCTTTGGCTAACGGCATTTTTTTAGGTAACAAACCGCATTGAACCCAAAATAAATTGCCTCCTTGCGGCACTTTCTTTCCCCATACTCCCTTCCCAATAGGACAAGTCTTATCCAGAACAGGCAACTCTTGGTGACTCGCTTGTGTCGCCTGGCACAGGAATTCTTGTGCACTCACCGTCTCTGCGAACGGCGCGCAGGCTAGCAGTAAAGCTAAGCTCAAAGTTGGATGGGCGATACGTGATGGCTTAAGCGCCTTCTTCATTTCCATACGCTTCACTCTAATAAGGTTTAGTGATGAAATTATCGCGACAAAGCGTCAATAAAACATGAATGATAAAACAACAAGCAAAAAAAGAGCCGGATTTTCATCCAGCTCGTATTTTATACTCAACTTGTTGTTTTCTTAACTACTGAGATCAACCTTTATAAATTTTTGGGTTGAATACATCACGTAACCAGTCACCCAAGAGATTGATCACCAATACTAGCGTTACTAGTACGATACCTGGGAAGGCAGTAATCCACCAAGCACCTGAGAAGATGTAGTTAAAACCGATGCTGATCAACGCACCCAATGACGGCTGGTCGACTGGCAGCCCCAGACCTAGGAATGACAGCGCTGCTTCCGACATGATTGCGTTTGCTACCTGCACCGTCGAGATAACCAAGATTGGCGATAGACAGTTCGGTAGGATATGGCGGAACATGATGCGAGGTGCTTTAAAGCCCATAACACGCGCCGCTTCGACGTATTCTTTCTTCTTCTCTGCCAGTACCGAAGCACGAATGGTTCGTGCGTATTGCGGCCATTCTGCCACACCAATAATCACCACCAGCATGACTACTGCATATTGGCTGTAGAAATCACTACCAAAACTGGCTTTGAAGATTGCCGAGACGATGATCGCTACCATCATGGTCGAGAACGATAACTGTACGTCTGCAAAGCGCATCAAGAAGCTATCAATACGGCCGCCGAAGTAACCCGCAGACAAACCAATGATGATGCCCAGTACCAACTGAAGACCAACTGCAAGAAAGCCGATAGTCAGAGACAAGCGAGAGCCGTAAAGAATGGTCGATAAAATATCGCGGCCTTGCTCATCGGTACCTAACACAAAGCGCTCATCGCCATCTTCCATCCAAGACGGTGGCAACTCAGAATCCATGATGTCGATAGACGTCAGATCGTACGGGTCTGTCGGAGCAAGTACAGGGGCAGCAATCGCCAACACCAAAAACACCATAAATACGGTGAAGCTGGCCATCGCGACTTTATCGCGCTTAAAGTAGTACAAGAAATCCGAGTTTTTAAAACGTTGCCACGCAGAAGGTACAGCTTCAGGAGCGGCCGTTACATTTGATTGGCTCATGATTAAGCTCCTTTTCCAGTTAGGTTCACTGTTGGGTTGATGATGCCGTACAGCAAATCAACAATGGTATTGGTTACCACGAAAATCAGACCAACAAAGATAACGTAAGCAGTGATCAACGGTGTATCTACACGGTTGATTGCCTCAAGGAAAAGAAAGCCCGTACCCGGCCATTGGAACACGGTTTCAGTCAGGATGGTGTAAGCCACCATGGTACCAATCTGCACACCACCAACCGTCAGAACTGGTAGCATGGTGTTCTTAAGTGCATGTTGGTAATAAATTTTGTTTAAGTTCAGGCCTTTTGCTTTGGCGAACTTGATGTATTCAGAGCTCAGCACTTCCAACATTTCTGAACGGACCAAACGGATGAACAACGGCAACATGATCGAAGCCAGTGCCACACAAGGTAGAATCAAGTGCTTGATGCCATCAATGGTAAAGAAGCCTGATTCCCAACCGAGAACATTAGCCGTTTCACCCCGACCGTAGGAAGGTAGCCAACCGAGCTCTATGGAGAAGACGTACATCAGCATGATCGCAGTTAAGAACACCGGAATCGAGATACCGACACTACTCATCGCCATAACGAATTTAGTAAAGATACTCTTCGGATGAATCGCAGAGTACACCCCAAGCGGAATCGATAAAAAAACAATAATCAGCGTCGCACCAAATACGAGCTCTAATGTTGCCACCAGCTTGTCGAGAATCACCTCAACTGCAGGTCGCTTGAAGAAGTAAGATGTACCTAAATCACCTTGTAGCGCATTGCCCACAAAGCGAGTGTACTTTGTGATAAAGGGATCGTTCAGGCCCAATTCATCACGCAGCGCTTGGCGCTCCGATTCTGAAACCGACTGACCTACAAGCTCACGCAGCGGGTCACCCAGGTTATCCTGAATGGCAAACGCCACCAAACTGATCACAAACATCACTATCAGTGCCTGAAACAGGCGCTTGACCAGAAACGAAAACATTCCTTGCCCCTTAACTATCCATAGATCTCTATTCAGAGAGAAAATTCAGTCTGTAAAACCAACTCAGTCCGACTGAAACAAAACTGAGTCGAGTGCTTTAAGTTGAGGAGGGACACCTATCCCTCCTCAAAATCGACTAACCGTGATTATTCAACCACTAGGTCACCGAAGTAAGGCATTACCATTGGGTTCACGATGTCTGCCGCTTTCACGTTAGACTTCGCGCCCCACGCTTCACTTTGCCAGTGTAGCGGTACGAATGCTGCATCGTTGTATAGCGTCGCTTCTACACCTTTCAGCATTTCAGCACGTTTCGCAGGATCCGTTTCTACGTTTGCCGCTTCAACCACTTTGTCCATTTCTGGGTTTGAGTAGTAACCACAGTTGTACTGACCACGGCCCGTTTCTTCGTTACGAGTCATGGTTAGGAACTCGTTGAAGTTCGCTGAATCTTCCGTATCTGAGTGCCAACCAATCATCAACATGTCTGCCGCACACTTGTCGAACTCAGGCCAGTATTGCGCTTTAGGCATAGTCTTCAGATCAACCTTGATGCCGATCTTAGACAGCATTGCTGCCGCCGCTTGCGCAACTTTCGCATCGTTCACATAACGGTTGTTTGGCGCCATCATGGTCAGCGTAAAGCCTTTCTCATAACCCGCTTCTTTCATCAGCTGTTTCGCTTTCTTCAGATCGTAGCGAGGAACCAATTTGTCATCGTGACCTACATAACCAGCAGGGCTCTGTTGACCAGCTGCCGTTGCGAAGCCTTTCATAATCTTCTTCACGATGCCTTCGTTATTGATTGCGTGAACAATCGCTTGGCGAACGCGAACATCTTTCAGTGCTTCATTGCTGTTTTGGTTCATTTGGAATGTGATGATACGCGTACCTGGTAGCGTCACTAAGTCGATGCCGTCTGCATCTTTCACACGTTTGTGATCGTTTGGTGCTACTGGATGAATCATGTCAACGCCGCCAGAAAGCAGTGCTGCTACACGAGTCGCGTCTTCTTTGATTGGTACAAGCGTTAGCTTATCAACGTTACCTTTCGACGCTTTATCCCAGTAATCTTTAAAGCGTTCGAATTCCACTTTTACGCCCTGCTCACGTGAAGTCACAATGAATGGACCCGTACCAGATACGTTAGTCGATGCAAATGAGTTACCGTGCTTAACTAGCTCAGACTTATCTTTTCCGTCTGCCGTCTGACCTGAGTAGAATTTGCTGTCCATTGGGAAAATGTACGTAGCGGTTTGTAGCACTAGTGGGTATGGCCCCTTAGTTACTAGATCAAACGTAAAATCATCCACCTTCACGATTTTCTCGTACGGGTCGAAGATCGCTTTGAAGTCTGGAGAGCTTTGTAGACGCTCAAAAGTCCACACTACATCATCTGCTGTTAGAGCATTGCCTGAGTGGAACTTAACACCTTGGCGAAGCTTGAAACGTACCGTTGTATCGTTCACACGCTCCCAGCTTTCTGCTAGACGAGGTTCAAAATCCATTTCTTGAGTGAAACGAACTAGTGGGTCAAATACCATGTGTGACATTTGCAGCGTACCGCCTGATAGCTGCTCATGCGGGTCTAGCGATACTGGGTCAGCGGCGTAGCCAACTTTGATATCTGCTGCCAATGCGTTAAAGCTTAGACCTGCTGCCATTAGCGCCACTGCTAATTTGCTTTTCATGGTTTTCATTTGCATAACTCCTTCATGCGGGAATTCGAATCCCTTGTTGTGTTTGCGTCTTTGTTATGACTAAGGTTTGTTGACCTTGATGGTCAGCCAAGCGAAAAACTTGGTTTATGCCGTTTTGATCTCTTCTCTCAAACCTGTGAACTCAGGCATCAGAGAAATCAGTTTCTTACTGTATTCATGCTGAGGAGCAGTAAATAGCTGCTCGGTTGGCGCTACTTCCAGTAGCGTCCCCATCTGCATCACACCCACTCGGTCACACATCTGACGAATCACAGGTAAATCGTGACTAATAAACAGCATGGTAAGGTTGAGCTCACTTTGCAGATCTTTCAGCAAGTTTAGAATCTGTGCCTGTACCGATACATCTAGCGCTGATGTCGGTTCGTCACAAATCAGTAGTCGAGGACGGGTCGCCAGTGCACGCGCAATTGAGATACGCTGACGCTGACCACCGGAGAATTCATGAGGGTATTTCACACCCGCCATTTTGCCCAAACCTACGTGATCAAGTAGGTCATTCACAATCTGACGCGTTTCCGCTTCATTCTTAGTGAGCTTATGGAAACGAATTGGCTCCGCGATGATGTCGAAAATCTTCATACGCGGGTTCATTGAGGTGTATGGGTTTTGGAAGACCATCTGCATTTGACGACGCAGCGGACGACGCGCTTTTTCTGATTTCAGTGCAGTTAGGTCAATGCCTTCAAAACTTACTTGTCCTGAGTTTGGTTCGTACAAACCGGCAATCACACGTGCAATGGTCGATTTACCTGAGCCAGATTCACCCACCAAGCCAAACGTCTCGCCTTCGTGCACTTCAAAGCTGACATTGTTCGAGGCCTGCACGTATTCGCGGCGGCTTTCAAACAACGAATCTTTGGTCACAAAGCGAAGATTCACGTTCTTCACGTCCAATAGAGGACCCGTGTACTCACGCTGATCTTGGCTTTGACCTAGCCAGTGGTTCTTAATGTCCAGTTCTTGTAGCTCTGTCGCTTCTTCGATATAGCTTACCAACGGGAAGCGATCGAGTTTGATATCAGAACGAGGAACGGCTGAAATTAGGCTGCGTGTGTATGGGTGATCAGGATCGCCCAATACCTTAGCGGTTGGACCAAACTCCACCAAATCACCGCGATACATAACCGCAACACGGTCAGTCACGTTTGAAACCACACCCATGTCGTGCGTCACCAACATACAACCGACGTTGTTCTTGATACACAGTTCGCGGATAAGGTTTAGGATTTGGTCTTGGATTGATACGTCGAGTGCCGTGGTTGGTTCATCGGCGATGATCAAATCTGGCTCCCCAGCCAATGCGATAGCAATAACCACACGCTGACGCATACCGCCAGAGAATTGGTGTGGGTACTGTTTTAGGCGGTTTTCCGGTTGAGGAATGCCAACCTGCTGCATGAGAGAAAGCGCGCGTTGATACGCCTCTTCATCCGACACCTTCATATTGGCGTGGATGGTCTCTTTCAGTTGCTGCTCAACCGTAAATAGAGGGTTAAGCGAGGTCATTGGGTCCTGAAAGATAAAGCCAATCTTAGAGCCGCGAACCTTACGCATCGCTTCCGGTGTTAAGCCAGAAATTTTCTCCCCATCAAGGTACACGTCGCCACTAGCAACGCGTCCCGGGGGACTAAGCAAATCAATAACGGCGTTACCAACGGTGGATTTACCCGCACCTGATTCGCCAACAACACCCACTATCTCGCCACGATCAATATGAAAGGAAAGCGACTTCACGGCCGCATGGACACCGTGACGGGATGGATATTCAATACGAAGGTTTTTCACCTCTAATAGTGACATTTCAGACCTCTACTGCCTTGTCTGTGGTATTAAATCGCGCCATAAAAGCGCCATTCATCACCTGAATGAATCCGTTCAAATTCAGAATAATACTCTGAAATCTTAATGCGGAGACAATTTGGCAAAAATTACACAAAAAAGCAACAATTAAAGTATATTCCGCCGAAAAAACATTAATTACACGCACAATGAGCGAATAGAAATGCATTAACAAGTATTTAACCATTTTCATACCACACCATTTTTGTGCGCCACGCACCATTAAAAACAGAAAAATGCTCTAAATTTACGCATAAACTCACTATTGATAGTATCCCTATTATTCACGTGTCATCATTAACATTTACCAAACAATATTCCGTTCTTATTAGGACTTTTCGACATAAAATGTTACTAACAAAATAGTCTGCATACATAAAAAGCCAAAATTCACTCACCAACGGTAAGGCTAAAACGTGAGCAGTTTTGCAAAACACATGAAATATGCCATCGAACTTAAGTTATGCGTCTGTTATGCGGTTTTGTGATTAAAGCAATTTTGTTGCTGTCAGAAATTCGGAGTGACCTACCTAATTCAAGGTAAAAAATCACAAGTTGAAGCGGTAATTTTGCGCATTCCCCTGTCATTTTGGATGAGATAAGAGATAATCAAACTTCAACGCAGAGTAGTGAATAAAGGAGCCCTTGTGCTTAAAGCGATTTTTTTTGATATGGACGAAACTTTATGTGGCACATCCCAAGCCGATAAAGTGGCAGGACAAGAGTTTGCTGATTGGATAGCTCGAACATACCCACAAGTCGCCGATTCAACTGCCTTTGTTCAGCGCTACTTGCAAGGCGTATACAAAAAGCTCAATGACGAATTTCCTCAGCTGATTGCTCTATTACCAGATGAAAATGCTTTCCGCTGTGGTTTAATTCAAACCATCCTGGCAGAGCAAGGTATCGAGATCGACGGAGAACAAGCGCAGCAGGCACAGAGCTTCTTCGACTCAGCTCGAATGGGCGCTTTTACCTTCTTCCCTGGCGTGAAGGAGATGCTGACCGAGCTTCGCCAGCACTACAATTTAGTGGTGATCACCAACGGGCCAATCTTCTCCCAGCATCCAAAGCTCAAAGCGACGCAGATGCACGAATGGGTGGATCACATCATCGTGGGTGGCGAAGAGCCCGAAGAGAAGCCTGCTGCAAGTATCTTCCACAAAGCACTCAACCTTGTTGATGCGAAACCAGAAGAAGCGATTCATATTGGTGATTCTCTACCAGCCGATATTGCGGGAGCCAACAACATGGGCATTCTGAGTGTGTGGGTTAACGAGGCAGGCACAGCGAATCCAACCGATATAAAACCAAGCTATGAAGTGAAAGAGACGGTTGAGCTCAAAGAAATTCTAAAAACGCTCGCTCAATAAAGCGCTCAACTCAAGAAATAAAAAGCCCCAGCCATCGTGCTAGGGTTTCTTTTATCAGCTCGAAAAGCATTTGGATCATGGGTTGTCAAAAGCTCCCAGAGCTGTACATTTGTGGTGACTTTGAAATGGAATGCAGATTTTTGAGGGTGGGAAATGCAAAAAGCCCCAGTCTTTCAACTGAGGCTTTAAATCGTAGTCGGTGAAGAGCCATATTCTAACTTCAGGCAAAACCCCACTTGGGTTCAAATCCATTGAAATACCGCCGACTTATCTAGTCCAAGCGAGATAATAAGCTCTAAAACGACGAAAGCCTGCTAAAAAGCAGGCTTTCTAATAGTGGTCGGTGAAGAGGGATTCGAACCCCCGACCCTCTGGTCCCAAACCAGATGCGCTACCAAGCTGCGCTATTCACCGAACTGTATTTGCTGATTCTCTCAAATCAGACTGGATACTTCAACTAAGAAGTCACCTAAATTAATGGGGTGGCTAACGAGATTCGAACTCGCGACCACCGGAATCACAATCCAGGGCTCTACCAACTGAGCTATAGCCACCATCAATTTTGCTGTTTACCGCTCTATTATAGCCATAAACTAAATAGTGGTCGGTGAAGAGGGATTCGAACCCCCGACCCTCTGGTCCCAAACCAGATGCGCTACCAAGCTGCGCTATTCACCGACGAATTTTGTTTCGACTCTTGGGATATCTGAATCAAAACTGGAAACTTCATTAATTTAATGAGTTACCTAAATAATGGGGTGGCTAACGAGATTCGAACTCGCGACCACCGGAATCACAATCCAGGGCTCTACCAACTGAGCTATAGCCACCACTATTTTGTGCCGTTAATTTGTATTCCGGAATGGCACGCCCGAAAGGATTCGAACCTTCGACCTTTGGCTCCGGAGGCCAACGCTCTATCCAACTGAGCTACGGGCGCATGCCCCATCGGCGGAGAGGAATAATACGGATATCACACTATGCCGTCTAGTACTTTTTTTACTTTTTTTCTCGTTTGGTCTCTTTTTCGACAGTTATCTGCCTTTAAAGTGAATTTTTGATGTGATTCACGCCCTGTCATGGATAACTTGTTGTTTATTGCAACAACTTATCGGGATATAATCACCCATTATTTACATTGATTTAACAGTCGCAACCAGATTGTTCAATCACTTTAGACTGTTAGAGATGGTATTCTGCATAGTATTCAAGCCATGCATCGAAACTTTCTCTAACCGCGCTAAATACTCTAACTATATAAATAGGTAAGTCACTTACCTTTGGAATGTGAAGTGGGTTTAATGGATATGTCTCGACGAATGATTAGCGTTTTGTTCGCTGCCTTAACTTTTTCTACGGCAGCTTTAGCTTCTGACATCAGCCAAACTGAATACGATGCGATCGCAGAACGCATCAAGCCTGTCGGTGATGTTTATCTTGCAGGTGCAGAACCAGTAAAAGCAGAACCAACTGGTCCCCGCGACGGCGCGTCAGTTTATGGTACTTTCTGTATTGCTTGTCACGCATCTGGCGTAAACGGCGCACCGAAGACTGGTGATGCTGGAGATTGGGCGCCGCGTATTGCACAAGGCAAAGACGTGTTGAACAACCACGCAATCCAAGGCTTCAATGCAATGCCTGCAAAAGGCACGTGTATGGATTGTTCTGATGACGAAATCATCGCGGCAATCGACCACATGATTGAAGGTCTATAATAAAGACATCAACGAAAAAGGCTTGCCACTTGGCAAGCCTTTTTGTTTTAAGCAAGTTAGAACAACGTTGTTCTACTTCTTAAACATAGCTCGAATATTGGCGATGTGTGCTTGGCCCTTTGCCATGCGTTCTTCTGCCGACACTGGCTTCTTGTTTGCTTCCCATTCAACATCATCAAATGGCAGTTCATCCAAGAAGCGGCTTTGAGTTGGTTTAAGCAGCTCACCAAACTGTCGACGCTCTTTACACATAGTAAAGGTAAGCTCACGCTGAGCTCGAGTGATGCCCACGTACATTAGTCGGCGTTCTTCTTCAACGTTGTCTTCATCAATACTGGTTTGATGCGGCAAGATACCCTCTTCCGAACCAATCAAGTAAACATAAGGAAATTCTAGACCTTTCGACGCGTGCAATGTCATTAGCTGAACGGCATCGCTGTCTTCGTCCTCCTCACCCCGCTCCATCATGTCACGCAGAGTAAGGCGTTGAACGACCTCTTTTAACGTTTTCTCTTCTTGGTCATAGTTGTCGCCTTCTAAATCCGCCACAATCCACGAGTAGAGATCAGAAACGTTCTTCATGCGCATTTCTGCCGCTTTCGGACTTGCTGAGGTTTCGTATAGCCAATCTTCATAATGAATATCACGCACAAGCGAACGCACCGCTTCGACCGTATCACCACGCTCTGCTTGATCAGCAATCGCCACCAACCATTGCGTGAAACGGCGCAGGTTTTCTAAGCCACGGCCAGTAAGGTGCTGCTCCAGTCCCATCTCAAAGCTGACTTCAAACAGGCTCTTACCACGCATATTGGCGTAGCTGCCTAGCTTCTCTAGTGTGACCGGACCGATTTCACGACGGGGCGTATTCACAATACGTAGAAATGCATTGTCATCATCTGGGTTCACCAACACGCGTAGGTAAGCCATGATGTCTTTGATTTCCGCACGAGCAAAGAAAGACGTGCCACCAGATAGCTTGTATGGCACACGGTTTTGCATCAGTGACTTTTCAATCAGACGTGACTGGTGGTTACCACGGTATAAAATCGCGTAGTCTTTATAATCGGTGCGGTTTAGGAACTTGTGCGCAATCAATTCACCCGTTACGCGTTCTGCTTCGTGCTCTTCATTCTTCGCCAGCAACACTTTGAGTTTTTCACCGTCAGGAATTTCCGAAAACAGTGATTTCTCATACACGTGAGGGTTGTTGGCAATCAAGATGTTTGCCGCACGCAGAATACGACTGGTCGAGCGGTAATTCTGCTCCAACTTAATCAAGCGCAAATTTGGATAATCTTCACCAAGCAATACTAAGTTTTGCGGTTTAGCACCACGCCATGAATAGATAGATTGGTCATCGTCGCCTACTACGGTCAAACGACCACGCTCGCCAACGATTAACTTCACCAAGTCATATTGGCTAGTGTTGGTATCTTGATATTCGTCCACCAATAGGTAACGAATGCGGTTCTGCCAACGTTGACGCACTTCTTCATTGTTACGTAGCAATTTCACTGGCAGAGAAATCAGGTCATCAAAGTCGAGCGCGTTGTACGCCTTCATCTGCTTCTGATACATTTCAAAACAGAACGCAAACAGCTGTTGTTGCTCACCTTGAGCCAACGCTTTGGCTTGCTCTGGTGTCAGCATGTCGTTCTTCCAGTTAGAGATACAACTTAGCAACTGACGCAGCAGATCTTTGTCGCCATCTAGCTGCTTTTCTGTCAGTTCTTTAAGAAGCGCAAGCTGGTCTTGATCATCAAACAGTGAGAAACCGGCTTTCAAGCCGAGATGTTTGTACTCACGCTTGATGATGTTAAGCCCCAAGGTGTGGAAGGTCGAGACCATCAGACCTTTCGACTCACTCTTACCCAACGTCTGGCCAACGCGCTCTTTCATTTCACGCGCCGCCTTATTAGTAAAGGTTACCGCAGCAATATTGCGAGCCTTATAGCCACACTGCTGAACCAAATAAGCAATTTTATTGGTAATTACACGAGTTTTACCCGAACCAGCCCCAGCAAGCACCAAGCATGGGCCTGATACGTACTTAACGGCTTCGTCTTGTCTAGGGTTCAGCTTCATAAAAATTCTCTGCGGGTGGAAATAGTGGCGCCTATGATAAAGGGGTGTCCTTGTGAAAGCTACGCTGATTTTCACGTAAATTTTACACGGATAGTTGCAACATTTTGTTGCATAAGTGACCAGTCTTTACGCTATAATGAATGAACGTTCATTCATTGGGTGGTGGGGTTATGACCAATAACACTACTGGAGATAAATACCAGCAAATCATTACAGCTGCTGAACGCTTAATCGCTGAGTCAGGTTTTCATGGTCTTTCCATGCAAAAACTTGCGACTGAAGCCGGTGTCGCTGCAGGCACGATTTACCGATATTTCTCAGATAAAGAACATCTTTTGGAAGAAGTTCGTCTTACTGTTACCAAACGTATTGCGGACGCCGTTCAAGCAGATGTGACTGACGATATGCCATTGAAAGAGCGTTACCGCACTATGTGGCTCAACATTTGGCACCTTGCTGGTTCAAACTTAGACACTTTAAGCAATCGTGTCCAATATGAATCACTGCCTTGTGCAAGTCGTGGAAATACTAGGGAACTTGAACGACAAATGTTTGCCCAAGTAGATCGTCTTTTTAATCAAGGCAAAGCGGAAGGGGTATTCAAACCTCTTGATAACGAAATTCTTTCAGGGTTGAGTTTCGAAGCTAGTGTTGCGCTTGCTAGAAAACATGCTTTGGGATTTTATCAGCTGGATGACGATGCGCTGGAAGCAGCCGTTGAAGCCAGCTGGGATGCAATTATTAAACACTAACTTGGAGTTCTTAATAGAATGAAAAAGTGGACTTTCTTTATGTTGCTTATCGCAATTCTACTATTCGGTAGCGTGATAGGTTTCAACTTATTCAAGCAACAGAAAATTGCTGAATACATGGCGAATCGTCCAGAGCCAGAATTTCCAGTAACCGTCACAGATGTAAAAGCGGTTGATTGGATTCCGGTGATCGAAGCGATTGGTTTTATCGAGCCGAACCAAGGTGTCACTGTTGCGAATGAAACCAGCGGTGTCATTGATAAGATTTCTTTCGATTCAGGCACTCAAGTTGAAGAAGGCCAACCTCTAGTACACCTAGATTCGGAGGTAGAAAAGGCTAACCTTAAGAGCTCTCAAGCAAAATTACCAGCAGCTCAAGCGAAGTACAAACGCTACCAAGGTCTTTTCAAGAAAGGCTCTATCTCTAAAGAAGCGTATGACGAAGCTGAAGCAAACTACTTCTCACTTAAAGCGGATATCGAGAGCCTGAAGGCAACCATCGACCGCCGTGAAATCAAAGCACCTTTTGCTGGTGTTGTTGGTATTCGTAACGTTTACCTTGGTCAGTACCTACAAGCAGGTACCGATATCGTACGCCTTGAAGACACTAGCGTCATGCGTCTGCGCTTCACTGTGCCGCAAACAGATATCTCTCGTATCACACTTGATCAAGAAGTGGATATCTTCGTTGATGCTTACCCAGACAGACCTTTCAAAGGTTCTATCTCGGCAATCGAACCTGCGGTTAACGTTCAAAGTGGTCTGATCCAAGTTCAAGCTGACATTCCAAACAGCGATGGCAAACTTCGCAGCGGTATGTTTGCGCGTGCAAACATTATTCTGCCTAAGTTAGAGAACCAAGTAACGCTACCGCAAACGGCTATCACGTTTACGCTTTACGGTGACAACGTGTACATCGTGACTGAAGAAGATGGTGAAAAACGCGTTAAACAACACGTAGTAAAAGTTGGCGAACGCACTAAAGACATCGCGCATATTCTAGAAGGCGTGAAACCAGGTGATGTGGTGGTAACTTCGGGGCAAATCCGTCTAAGTAACCATGCGAAAGTGACCATCGTTGAAGATTCGGCACTGACACCACCTGCTGAAACACCAATGCTTTAATTGGAGGCATCATGCGCTTTACTGATGTTTTTATTAAACGTCCAGTTTTAGCGGTATCGATCAGCTTTTTGATTGCGTTACTTGGTTTACAAGCCGTTTTCAAAATGCAGGTTCGTGAATACCCTGAAATGACAAACACGGTAGTTACAGTAACTACTAGCTATTACGGTGCTAGCGCCAACTTGATCCAAGGCTTTATTACCCAGCCTTTGGAGCAAGCGGTGGCTCAGGCCGATAATATCGACTACATGACTTCACAGTCGGTACTTGGTAAATCAACCATTACCGTCAACATGAAGTTGAACACCGATCCGAATGCAGCACTATCTGATATTCTGGCCAAAACCAACTCGGTTCGTTCACAGCTTCCAAAAGAAGCGGAAGATCCAACAGTAACCATGTCTACGGGTTCAACAACGGCGGTTTTGTATATTGGTTTCACTAGTGATGAGCTGTCTTCAAGCCAGATCACCGACTACCTTGAACGTGTAATCAACCCACAGCTATTCACGGTTAACGGTGTATCAAAAGTTGACCTATACGGTGGTATGAAATACGCATTACGCGTATGGCTAGATCCAGCGAAAATGGGTGCACTTAAGCTGACCGCAACAGATGTGATGGGCGTTCTAAATGCCAATAACTACCAATCAGCGACCGGTCAAGCAACAGGTGAATTCGTTCTTTACAACGGTAGTGCTGATACTCAGGTATCGAATGTTGCCGAGTTAGAAGCACTGGTTGTAAAAACGGGTGACGGTGACGTAATTCGTCTTGGCGATATTGCAAAAGTAACGCTAGAGAAGAGCCACGATGTTTACCGCGCAAGTGCAAACGGTCAGGAAGCGGTGGTTGCTGCGATTAACGCGGCACCAAGTGCTAACCCGATCAACATCGCTGCAGATGTGCTAGAGCTACTGCCTCAGTTAGAGCGTAACTTGCCAAGCAACATCAAAATGAACGTGATGTACGACTCTACTATCGCTATCAACGAATCAATTCACGAAGTTGTGAAAACTATTCTTGAAGCGGCGATCATCGTACTGGTGGTTATCACCCTATTCCTTGGTTCATTCCGAGCGGTAATTATCCCTATCGTTACTATCCCACTATCATTGATTGGTGTTGCGATGGTAATGCAGGCGATGGGCTTCTCGTGGAACTTGATGACACTTCTGGCAATGGTACTCGCCATCGGTCTGGTGGTGGATGATGCGATCGTGGTTCTTGAGAACGTCGACCGCCACATCAAGGAAGGGGAATCGCCGTTCCGCGCAGCCATCATCGGTACACGTGAGATTGCGGTACCAGTAATTGCAATGACGCTGACACTAGGTGCGGTATACGCACCGATCGCGCTAATGGGCGGTATCACAGGCTCACTATTTAAAGAGTTCGCGTTAACCCTAGCTGGTGCGGTATTTGTGTCTGGTATCATCGCTCTGACTCTGTCGCCGATGATGTGTTCAAAAATGCTTAAGGCAAATGAAGAGCCAAGCAAGTTTGAACAAAAAGTACATCACGTATTGGATGGCATGACCAACCGCTACGAGAAAATGCTGACCGCTGTTATGGCGCACCGCCCAGTGATCATCGCTTTCGCGATCATCGTATTCGCAACGCTCCCAATTCTGTTTAAGTTCATTCCAAGTGAATTAGCTCCTTCAGAAGATAAAGGCGTTGTCGTACTGATGGGTACTGCACCATCGAACGCGAACTTGGATTACATCCAAAATACCATGAATGACGTAAACAAGATTCTGTCTGATCAACCAGAAGTGGAATACGCTCAGGTGTTTAACGGTGTACCAAACTCTAACCAAGCGTTCGGTCTTGCGACTCTAAAACCTTGGAGTGAACGTGAGGCAAGCCAAGCAGAGATAACCAAACGCGTAGGTGGGCTAGTTTCTCAGGTGCCGGGTATGTCTGTTACTGCATTCCAGATGCCAGAACTTCCTGGTGCAGGTTCAGGTCTGCCTATTCAGTTCGTTATTACTACACCAAATAGCTTTGAAAGCTTGTTTACGATCGCAAGTGATATTCTAGCGAATGTGTCAACTAGCCCGATGTTTGTCTACTCGGACTTGGATCTAAACTACGATTCAGCAACGATGAAGATCAGCATTGATAAGGACAAAGCTGGCGCGTACGGCGTGACCATGCAAGATATTGGTGTAACGCTAAGCACTATGATGGCGGATGGTTACGTAAACCGTATCGACCTAAATGGTCGTTCTTATGAGGTAATCCCTCAGGTTGAACGTAAATGGCGTCTAAACCCAGAGTCAATGAAGAACTACTACGTACGTTCTGTTGATGGCAAAGCTGTGCCGCTTGGTAGCTTGATTACTATTGATGTGGTCGCAGAGCCTCGCTCTCTACCTCACTTCAACCAGTTGAACTCTGCTACAGTTGGTGCAGTACCATCACCGGGTGTTGCGATGGGTGATGCCATAAATTGGTTCGAAGATATCGCGCAGAGCAAGCTACCTGCAGGCTACAACCATGACTACATGGGTGAGGCTCGTCAGTTTGTAACGGAAGGTAGCGCACTATACGCCACATTTGGTTTGGCACTGGCAATCATCTTCTTGGTACTGGCGATTCAATTTGAATCTATCCGCGATCCAATTGTAATCATGGTATCGGTACCGCTAGCAGTATGTGGTGCATTGATTGCTCTGGCGTGGGGTACGGCCTCGATGAACATCTACTCGCAGGTTGGTTTGATTACTCTGGTTGGTCTGATTACCAAGCACGGTATCTTGATCTGTGAGGTAGCGAAAGAAGAGCAGTTACACAACAAACTGTCTCGTATCGATGCGGTAATGGAAGCGGCGAAAGTTCGTCTACGTCCGATCCTGATGACAACGGCGGCGATGATTGCAGGTCTGATCCCACTGATGTATGCAACGGGTGCAGGTGCGGCTCAGCGCTTCAGTATCGGTATCGTAATCGTTGCTGGTCTAGCAATCGGTACACTGTTTACGCTATTCGTACTTCCTGTGATTTACAGCTACCTAGCTGAGAAACACAAACCACTGCCAGTATTTGTTGAAGACAAAGACTTGGAAAAGCTAGCTCGAGTGGATGAAGCAAAAGCTGCTCATCGCGAATTAGCTGATAACAAGTAAGCATAAAGCACTAAGAAAAAGGTCACTTCGGTGACCTTTTTTATTACTGCTCTCTTTTTTGCCATCTAAATGGCGACTTTCCCGTATCATTTACATAGAATGTGGGCAAATCAAAAGGAGTTTTAGCCACTATGTTTGACCCAAAGAAATTAGAGCAAATCGCTAAACAAATTCACGAATCAATGCCACAGCCAGTAAAAGAACTAGGCGCGGATGTTGATCAAAAAGTTCGCCAAGTAATCCAAGGTCAGCTAAACAAGCTAGACGTAGTTAGCCGCGAGGAATTCGACGTACAAACTCAAGTTCTGCTGCGTACTCGTCAAAAGCTGACAGAAATGGAAAAGAAATTGGCAGAGCTTGAAGAAAAGCTAGCTGATAAATAAGCGAGAAGCGACAAGAAAATTCTAAGGGCTGATGTGAAAACGTCAGCCCTTTTTGCTTATTGGGATTCGGTTCCATTTTGTCTTTTTAGTAACAAATTCAGTCAACTCCTCCCAAATTAAGGCTTTGACCCAGAATCTCCGAAATACTCCTATAGATTTCCAAAGCCAAGCATTCCCGCATCTCGAAATCTCTCTCAAAAACAAAAAGGCTTGGTCAACGGAGACCAAGCCTTTTAATTAGATGTTGTGTTTTATTTTGTATTTATTGACCCCAGTCTATCTGGAGTTCTTCCTGCTTTGCTTTAATGCAATTATGCAATTATGCAGATTGTATATTCGAAGCTAAGAGCTTTAGTCCCTTAAACGAATTGCGCTGAATTAAGGTTTCATTTCTAGGAGAAGGCGCAGAGTTTACGATAGTAAATGAGCACCTTCGACACCGAAATGGAACCTTAAGGCAAGTAATTAGCCTCCTACCGCGATGTTCTTCATATCAGTCATGTAACCACGTAGCTCTTCACCAATGTACTCCACTGGGTGGTTACGGATAGCATCATTTACAGCGATAAGAGTCGCGTTATCTACTTGGTTAGAAGTTTCACCTAGACCCTTACCAATTACGTCAGTATTTACTGCTGGCATAAACTTCTCACGTAGAAGCGGTGTTGCTACGTTAGCGAACAGGTAGTTACCGTATTCCGCAGTGTCTGAGATAACCACGTTCATCTCGTATAGACGCTTACGTGCGATAGTGTTCGCAATCAGCGGTAGCTCGTGTAGAGACTCGTAGTAAGCAGACTCATCGATAATGCCAGATGCTGTCATTGCTTCGAACGCTAGCTCAACACCAGCACGAACCATAGCAACCATCAAGATACCGTTGTCGAAGTACTCTTGCTCAGAGATTTCTACGTCAGTTTCTGGGTAGTTTTCGAAAGCAGTTTCACCCGTTTCTGCACGCCAGCCTAGTAGGTTCACATCGTCGTTTGCCCAGTCAGCCATCATAGTGCTAGAGAAGTGACCTGTGATGATGTCATCCATGTGCTTGTTGTATAGCGGACGCATCAGCTCTTTTAGCTCTTCAGAAAGCTCAAATGCTTTCACTTTTGCAGGGTTAGTTAGGCGATCCATCATGTGAGTGATACCACCAAACTTCAGTGCTTCAGTGATGGTTTCCCAACCGTACTGAAGAAGCTTACCTGCGTAGCCAGGATCGATACCATCAGCAATCATCTTCTCGTAACATACGATAGAACCAGCCTGTAGCATGCCACAAAGGATAGTTTGCTCACCCATTAGGTCAGATTTCACCTCAGCAACAAAGGAAGACTCTAGACAGCCAGCACGGTGACCACCTGTTGCTGCAGCCCAAGCTTTCGCGATATCCCAACCTTCGCCTTTAGGGTCGTTCTCTGGGTGAACAGCGATAAGAGTCGGTACACCAAAACCACGTTTGTATTCTTCACGAACTTCCGTACCCGGACACTTAGGTGCAACCATTACTACCGTTAGGTCTTTACGGATTTGCATGCCTTCTTCAACAACATTGAAACCGTGTGAGTAACCTAGTGCTGCGCCTTCTTTCATTAGCGGCATTACTGTCTCAACAACGTTTGTGTGCTGCTTATCTGGAGTAAGGTTTACGACTAGGTCAGCTTGTGGAATTAGCGTTTCGTAGCTACCTACTTCAAAACCGTTGTCTTTTGCGTTTTTGAATGACTGGCGTTGCTCATCAATCGCGGCTTGGCGAAGCGCATAAGCAACGTCTAGACCAGAATCGCGCATGTTCAGACCTTGGTTAAGGCCTTGAGCACCACAACCTACGATGACCACTTTCTTACCTTTTAGGTAATCTGCTTCTGATGCGAATTCTTCGCGGTCCATAAAGCGACAACGACCAAGTTGGTCCAATTGCTCACGCAAGTTTAGGGTATTGAAATAGTTAGCCATCTGGGCGCTCCTTAACATTCTTCCATAGAGGTCGGTATTTGTGTTACCGAATGAGTTCATACTAAAACAGACATCCTGTTGCTGAAAGTGATATATTCACAATTACTTATTGCAATTAATGCAACATGGAAGTGAAGATTTAATGAACATCAAAAGCCTGCAATTATTCATTCATCTATGTGATAGTAAGAGCTTCGCTAAGACAGCAGCAGCAATGCATATAAGCCCTTCAGCACTGAGTCGACAGATCCAGAAACTAGAAGAAGAAACACACCAACAACTGTTCTTGCGTGACAATCGAAGCGTTGAATTAACGGTTCAAGGTAAGAAGCTATTACCTGTTGCCCTAAAGATCTTAGGTGAGTGGCAGCAATACCAAAGTTACGTCAAAGGAACAGAAGGCGAGTTAAAGGGGGAGATACGTTTATTTTGCTCGGTAACCGCCAGTTACAGCCACCTCCCAGAGCTTATTTCTGAATTCCGCCTACAGCACCCATTTATTGAATTCAAACTTTCTACTGGTGATCCAGCTCAAGCCATCGATAAGATATTAGCGGATGAAGCTGATATCGCTATCTCTGCTAAACCTGAACAACTTCCAGCAAAAATTGCATTCGAGCCGATCAGTGAAATTCCGCTATCTGTTATTGCTCCTCTCGGGGTCAGTAGCTTCGCTGAAGAACTCCAAAAGGAAAGCCCAGACTGGTCAACGATCCCCTTTATCTTGCCAGAAGCAGGCACCGCTAGGGAAAGAGCTAACGTGTGGTTTAAACAAATGAAGATTAAGCCGAATATCTATGCTCAAGTTTCAGGGCATGAAGCTATTGTCAGTATGGTAGCTCTAGGCTGTGGTGTTGGCATCGCACCTGATGTGGTAATCAACAACAGCCCCGTCAGAGAAAAGATAAATAGGCTTAAAGTACTTCCAATTAAGCCATTTGAACTCGGTGTCTGCTGTACTAAAAGTCAGTTAGAAAACCCATTAGTCAAAGCTCTTTGGGAGATAGCAGAAAGCAAATACATCTCCTTATAAGCCAAAGGCTTCTTATGAAGATTGCGAGTAGCTTTGGTCAGTGGTGAAAAATGATAAAAGTAGTTCAAGCAAAAGCAACGCCTAGCAAGAACAAGAAAGGCTCCAGTATTTCTGCTAGAGCCCTAAATATGGCAGGGGTAGATAAGTTGATAGTTTTTATTCAGACGTAAAAAAGCCCCAGCATTGCTGCTGAGGCTTTAGAAGATGGCAGGGGTGGAGAGATTCGAACTCCCAACACGCGGATTTGGAATCCGCTGCTCTGCCAATTGGAGCTACACCCCTGTAGAAACTACAGTTTATCACATTGTAGATTCAAAAAAACCTCGCATAAGCGAGGTCTTTGAAATAAGTGGCGGAGCGGACGGGACTCGAACCCGCGACCCCCGGCGTGACAGGCCGGTATTCTAACCAACTGAACTACCGCTCCGCACTGGTTAGACATTTAAGTCTAAATTTAAAGCCTGGCGATGTCCTACTCTCACATGGGGAAGCCCCACACTACCATCGGCGCTAATTCGTTTCACTTCTGAGTTCGGAATGGAAATCAGGTGGGTCCAAATCGCTATGGTCGCCAAGCAAATTCTTTAATTCGGAAAGCTGTTTTCAGTTCTTAACACATTCAATGTTCTTACATTGAGTCCATCAAAACCCCTTGGGTGTTGTATGGTTAAGCCTCACGGGCAATTAGTACAGGTTAGCTCAACGCCTCACAACGCTTACACACCCTGCCTATCAACGTTCTAGTCTCGAACAACCCTTTAGGATACTTAAAGTATCAGGGAAGACTCATCTCAGGGCTCGCTTCCCGCTTAGATGCTTTCAGCGGTTATCGATTCCGAACTTAGCTACCGGGCAATGCGTCTGGCGACACAACCCGAACACCAGAGGTTCGTCCACTCCGGTCCTCTCGTACTAGGAGCAGCCCCCTTCAATCTTCCAACGCCCACGGCAGATAGGGACCGAACTGTCTCACGACGTTCTAAACCCAGCTCGCGTACCACTTTAAATGGCGAACAGCCATACCCTTGGGACCGACTTCAGCCCCAGGATGTGATGAGCCGACATCGACGG